>NZ_JAPVQY010000004.1 GCF_027257875.1 Burkholderia sp. IMCC1007 | reverse complement strand
GGAATATGAATCACTTCATAAACCTGACTTACTTTAGTGTGAGACTCTTGATACTTTCGCTATCTGATCCGAGGATCAGCTCGCTGCCATCAAGCGCCCACACTTATCGGCTGTTAATTTTTAAAGAACATGTCTGCGAGAAACTTCGCGTTTCTCAGCAGCGCTGCGTTTTCAGCAGCAGAGAAGCGAGATTATGAACCGTCTTTTTCAACTCGTCAACAACTTTTTGAACTACTTCGTTGCGACGGTTGGGGTTCAACTCCTTGTGCGCTAAGGCTCGACAGCAACCTCGACCGCACTGCTTCCCTTCTTGTCTCCCGCGCTGCGTTTCCGTTAGCGCGAAAGAGGCGTGATTCTAAGCACCCGCCCCCGTCTCCGCAAGCCCTTTGTGAAAATATTTTGAAAAAGCCTCCGTGCGCTGCCGCGCACGACGCGGACTACTTATATGAATCAAGGGGAAGCTTCCATTTCATCCTATATAAATGGGACGCACTGCATCGCGTGCTTGACCGTATTCCGCATCCTCGTCTCGCGGGTCACCGGCCGCCGAACACATAAAGGGTTTCGCGCCGTCGAGTATCATGCCGCGATCGAACAACGCACTCATACCGACGATGGACAGCACCACTCAATCCGGCGACGCTGATCTCCGTGAAGAATATGCAGCGCTGCGCGAGCGCGCCGTCATGCTGGAACAAGAAGTCCCGCCGCTTCTGCAACGCATCTCGGATGTCCTTCCGCGCATCAGCGGCGAATCCGAACTCGCGGACGAGCATCGCGAACGGCTCGTCGGCGCGCGCAATGCCGCGATGGTCGCGATCGAAAACTATCAGCAGGCGATTCCGTTCCTGCAAACCGCCGACTCGATCATCGAGCAGCTGGACAAGACGCCCGAGCGCGACGAGGACATCGAGTGGCGCGAATCACTGCTGCAACGGCTCGATGAACTGATCGACGTCGCGGTCGTGATGATCGACGATGCGCAAGGTTATTTCGAGCATGCAGCCGCTTGCGATCTGTCCAGCGTGCCGAAGTCCATTCTCGAAGACTGAGCGTCGCCCGGGCGCGCGGCGTATCGACTACCCATGTCGCGTACGCCGTCTGCGTCGTGCTTGCACGGCGAACTGTCGCGCGTGCACCGCGCAACGCGGCAGTCCGCATCATCTCCCGAAAAAGCTCACCTTGCCGTAGCGGACATTCGCCGGCCGTACACGCTAGTCAAAGCGCGTCGAGAGCGATCGCCTCGCTGACGACCGGCACGCGGATATATCCGCCCTGCGCATCGCCGTATGCGTGCGCGTTTCCGTCGACCACGTATTGCGCGGTCAACGCACACAGCGTGGCGTCGCGCGCGTCGACCGATCGCAGCGTCGAGACGTCGATCCCCAGTCGTTCCAGCAGTTGCCGGCGTTGGATACGTTTCTGTTTCGCGGAAGCAATCGCCTTGCCGAGCATCGCGCAGGTGATCGCGTACGGATAAGTCTCGAAGCTCACGCGGCCGCCCGCATACCGCGCGTCGGTCAGCAGCGGATACGCATCCGCCAGCGCGCGGTAAACGCGCTCCCCCATGAACATCCAGTCGAAGAAGCCCGACGTGCTGGCAATCGCCTGCTCGCGCGACGGCGTCGGGAAACACGAGATCCGTTCGCGCGCGAGCGCCTGCTCGGCCGCCCGACGTCCGCTTCCGGTCCACCACAGGCTCGGCGCGTCCACGCCGACGGCCACGACATCATGCTCGACGCACAGCGCAGGCAGCGCCTCGGGCGCAATCTTCGCCTGTCGACACACGATCGTCGAACCACGCAGGATCACGAGATCGCATAACTTCTTGTCGCCGCCCACGTCGACGCCCGCCACCGCGGGCAGCGGCCGGGCCGTGGATCGGGATCGGACCACCGACATCGCCGCTTTCAGTGCGTCGGCCGCGCGTCGTACGCGACGTCGAAGATTCCCTCCAGGCCGGGATGCACGCCGCGCATCCGGTCGACGACGGATTTCGACCAGTCGAAGTACGCCTGCTTGCGCTCGAGCGGCCAGTCCGCGGGCGGATGCCGCGCGATGTCGCGCAGATTGCAGATCTTGTCGGCCAGCTTCACGAGCTTCGCGCGCCGGCTGATGGTCGCCGCATGCTCGACCTGCAGCCGCTTGCGCTCGTCCTTCGGCAACGACTTGTCGTCGGTGACCTCCATCACGATGTCCGCGACATCCTTGCCGAACAGCCGCAGCAGTTCCTGCTCGGTGGTCTCCGTATCCTCGATCGTGTCGTGCAACACAGCCGCGACGATCACGCGCTCGTCCTCGATGCCGGCTTCGTTGGCCAGCACGTCGGCCAGCGCGATCGGATGGTTGATGTACGGCGATGCCTCGTCGTCCTTGCGCCGCTGATTGCGATGCTTGTCCGCCGCGAACGCGATGGCAGCTACCAGCTTGTTCATATTGACCCCTCGTGTGGCCGGACCGCGGCCGGCAAAACCGGCCGCGTGCGTTTCGGAACCGCACATACTACCTGTACGCGAAGACCTTTCCCACGTCTTGGGACATCGCACCGCCCGGCGTCATGCGCCGACCGACTCGCGTTGCAGCGCGACCACGTTGACCTGCGCGCCGAACACGTCGCGCACGAGCGGCAGCAAATGGTCGTGGTGCGTCAGGAACAGCACCTGGGTGCGCGTCGACAGATCGCGCAGCGCCTCGAGCCCCGCCTTCGCGCGCGCATCGTCGAAGTTGATGAACAGATCGTCGGCGACGAACGGCAGCGCGGTCCTGCTGGCGAGCTGCAGTTCCAGCGCCGCGATCCGCAGCGCGAGAAACAACTGGTCGCGCGTGCCCTCGCTCAGGCCGGCGACCTCGACCGACGCGCCCTTCGTGCGCCGCGCGTACAGCGCGGGTGGCGTTCGCTCGGTGTCGACGGTCAGGCGCGCGAATTCGCCCAATGTGAGCGCCGCGAAGATCTCGCTCGCGCGCCGAAGCATCGGCCCCTGCTTCTGATCGCGATAGCGATCGGTCGCCCACTTCAGCAAACGACTCGCGGTGGCCGCCTCCAGATACTGCTCGGCCGCGTCGCCCATCGCCGCCAGTGCTTCCTGCCGTTTCGCCTCGGCCACGGCCGCGCTCGCATGGCCGTCGATCGCGCCGAACGCCTGTTGCACCACGACCTGTTGCTGCGCGAGCTCGTTCAACCGCTTGCCGACGTCGCCGAGCGCCTGCTTCGCCGCTTCGAGATGCACGGGCACGTCGGCAATCTCCTGCTCCGCGACCTCGACCGCGATGGCCTGCTGGGACAGCCCGTCGCCGTCGCGCACCAGCGCCTCCTTCGCGGCATCGACCGCTTGTCGAAGCTGGCGCTGCCGATCCGATCGCTCGGCAAGCGGCAACGCCGCCTCGATCGATGCGACGCCGGCCAGTTGCAGCAGCGGCTGGATGCGGGCGTCCGCGCCCGCCACCGCGGCGGCCGCATCGGCGAGCTTGCCGTCGGCCTGGCGCACGGCCTCGTCGGCACGACCGATCGCGCGCGCGGTTTCGCGCGCCGCCGCCACGCGCATCGTCAGCTTGCGTGCAACGTCCAGCCAATCGCCGCTCGTGAGCCACTCGGGTTCGAGCGCTTCGGCCAGTCGCCGGGCACCGGCCTCGAGCGCGTCCAGCTCCGCACGAATCGCGGCAATCCGGTTGCGCGGCGCATCGGCGTCCGCCAGTTCGGCCGTCACCGTGTTCGCGAGCGCGAGCGCGCTTTCCGCAGCAGCCTGCGTCATTGCGTTCGCGGACAGTTTCGCGTCGACAAGCGCGTCACGCCACTGCGCGCTCCACGCATCGTACGCGGCCTGCGCCTGGCCGGCGCGCAAACGCGCCGTCGCGCATCCGCGTTCGGCTTCGCGCGCGCGATCCTCGAGGCTGTCCTTCTGCGCGAGCGTCTTCTCGGCCGACTGCACGAAGGTCTCGGCAATGGCGATGAGCGCCGCCAGACCGTCCGCGTCACTGCCGCGCGACACCAGACGCAGCGCCGAACGCAACGCGGCTTCCGCATCGCTCCGTGCATCGCGAATCGCCGCGAATTCGCGGCGCTGGCGGTCGAGCTCCGTCTGCGCGGCGAATACCGCGTCGCGCTTCGCGAGCCAATCGCCCATCGCCGCCAGCGGCATGCCCGGGACGCCGGCCGCCGCCGCGATGTCGGACCACGCGTCGCGATGCGCGGCCAGCTCGCGTTCGCGCTCGTCCACCGCGGCCTGCCGCCGCGTCAATACGGCGCGTGCGGACTCGACCTGCTGACGCAGCGATTGCAGCGTGGCCGCCGCTTGCGTGGCGCCGAGCTGCGCATCGACGAGCTCGTCGGCCAGGCGAATCGCATCGTCGACAGCCGGTGCGCCCGTCGCGAGGTCAACCGCGCCGCTGCGAATGTCGCCCCACGCGCCATCACGACGCGCACGCGCCGCCAGCACCTCGGCGGTCGTGACGACCTTGTGGGTCTCCGCGAAATGCTTCTCCTGCAGCGCGAGCCGTTCGAGTTCTTCATGCGCACCGTCCCGTGCGTCGCGTGCAGCGGCCGCCGCGCTCGCGCGCTCGCTTGCTTCGTTGAGCAGCGCCCCGAGCCGAGCCGCCGACGGCACGTCGAGCACACGCAGCGTGTCGACCGGCTGGCGCCACTGGCCGAGCGCATCGAGGGTGTCGGCGAGCGTACGCTCGGCGCCGGCGATGTCGCGTTCGAGTGCCTGTTCGCGCTGGCCGCTCGTGCGAAAACCCTGCGCTTCGGCAAGCGCTGCACGAAGCGCTTCCGGTACCTCGATGGTCGACAGGCGCGCCAACTGCTCCTGGACCTGTGCAAGTTCCTGCGTGCGCTCGTCGAGCGATTCGCGCGCGCCGGCCAGCGCCTGATGCAGCGCGCCGTGGTCGCGCAACAGGTTTGCAACCGTCTTCAGCGACAGCGCGCTCGGCAGTGCCACGCGCAGCGACGCCTCGTCGGCCGGCCAGCCGAGCTGCGCGGCGGCAGCACCCGCCGCGGACAGATGCCGTTCGACGTCCGCGCCGAGCAGCAGCAGATCCTGTGCGTGATTCATGCACGCGCCGCGCAAACGGTCGAGCGCTTCGATGTCGCCCTCGAGCGCCAGCGCATCGGCATCCGGATCGATCGCGTCGCGCGCCTGCCGTTTCGCGAGCAGATCGGCGCGCCGTTCCTCGAGCACCTTCTGTTCGGCCGCGAGGTCGCCTTGCGCTTTCAGCAGGTCCGCATACGCGGTCGGCGGCAACTCGACGACCGCGCCCAACTCGGCCAATGCCGCTTCCTTGACCGTCAGTTCCTTCAGATACGGCGCCAGCCGCCGTACGCGCTCGAGCTTCGAGCGTAGCGCTTCGAGGCGGCGCTGCTCCGCACGCGCCTGCTCGATCTCGTGCTCGACCGCGTCGCGCGCCTCCTTGCGGTCGACCCAGTCGCGCGTGCGCACCTGGACCGCCTTCAGCTCGGCGACGGCTTCGTTGAACAACGTCTCGGCCTGTGCGAACGCGCTGCCGCTGCGGCGCGGCGCCCATAGCTCGCCCGCACGTGCATCGAGTTCCTCGCGCACGGGCCCGAGCGTGCCGACGCCCGCCGCCGACTCGAACAGCACCTGGCCGAGCTTGTCGGATGCATCGAGAATGCTCCGGCCGCCGTCGACGAGCCGCCCGTGGTCGAGCCCGAACATCTGCTCGAAGAACTCGCGTGTCGCACCGTCGAGGATCGCGGCGAGATAGTCATCCGGCAGCTTGTCGTCGGCGGGCGTGCGCAACGGGCTGCGCCCGCGGGCACGATGAAACGCGAGCGCGCCCGCGGCACCTTCCAGCACGCCGCCGATCCGCAGTTCGGGCGTCGCGTGCAGGAAGTCGAGCGGCGTCTGCAGCTTCATCCCGAACAGCAGTTCCGACACGGCCGTCCGGATCGTCGACTTGCCGGCCTCGTTCGGCCCCACGATCACGTGGAAATCCTGACCGGACGACGGGAAGCGCAGCGTCTCGTCGGTGAACTTGCCGTACTTGATCAGATCGAGCTGACTGATGCGCATCGCTTATTCTCCCCTCGCCAGCCGCGCGAGCAACGCGGGACCAACCTGCTCGACGAGCGCCGTGAGTTCGCCCGCACGCGCCATCGTCAGCAGCGGCACCTCTTCCTTCACGTCGCTGCGCACCTTGCCGACGAACGGCTTCAGATCGCGTTCGAGCACCGCGAGAAAGTCCGGATCGTGCGCTGCGTCGGCCAGGATCTGCTTCAGGTCCTCCAGCGCTTCGAGTTGCTCGGTCTCGCCCTGTGGCTGCTCGGGCGCGGACGTCGCGAGCCGGACCTTCTCCAGCCACAACCGCTCGTTGCCGATGATCCCGATCTGGTTCAGCACCTCCGCGCGCAACTGCGTCGCACGACCGAAGAAAAGGCCATGTGCGGGCGTGCGCCCGGTGACCGTCACGCGCACCGCGCGCGGCACGTGGCCATCGACCTCCAGCAGCGCCTCCAGCGACTGGCCGATCTTTCTCGACAGATCGGCGACGGTGAAGCAGTCGGACGCGTCGACCGCGACGGCTTCCCAGCGGAGCACGTCGAGGTACAGGCGCTCGACGTGCGTGCGGCCCTGCCCGAGCGTCACGAGCACCGCGCCGCGGCGGCCCGTCTCGCGGATATGGCGCCCCTGCAGATTGCCGGGAAAGACGACGGTCGACGACCCCGACCATTGCTGGAATTCGTGCACGTGGCCAAGCGCCCAGTAGTCGTAGCCCTTCGCGTGCAGCTCCGCCAGCGTGCACGGCGCGTAGTTCGCGTGGGCCGCATAGCCTTCGAGCGCCGTGTGCAGCACGCCGATGTTGTAGCAGCCCGGCACGGGATCCGGATAGGCGATCGCGAGATTGTCGACGACGGCCTTGTCCTTGAAGCTCTGTCCGTGCAGCGCGATGTCGAACTCCGGCAACCGATGGGTTTCCGGCTTCCGGTGGCCGAACACGGTGACGTTGTCGGGCAACGTCAGCTTCTTCGTCATCTCGCTTTCGGCGTCGTGATTGCCGCCGAGCACGAATGCGCGTATGCCGGCCTTGCGCAGGCGGCCCATCTGCTGGCCGAAGAAAATGCCGGTGTTGTGGTCCTTCCAGTCGCCGTCGTACAGGTCGCCGGCGATCACGAGGAACGCAACCTCCTCTTCGATCGCACGATCCACGAGTTGCCGCAGCGCCTCGCGCGACGCGTTGCGCAACTGCGCGGCCGGCGCGTCTGGGTACGCACTCAGGCCGTGCAACGGGCTGTCAAGGTGAATGTCTGCCGCGTGGATGAACTTCACGAAGATTCCTCTGTGTGATGACGAAAGGGCGATGTCGATCCGCATTGTGCGCCGTCGAACGGCGAGCGCGGCCATCGTCGCCGAGTGCATTTCGGCCGGCTGCAGGGTGCGCGGTCGCGATGCGGCAACACGCCAATGGTACCGCCCGTCATCGACGGGTCGCGATGGTACCTGAAACGATCCGACTCGATCAGCGTGGCGCACGCGCCGAGCGCAAGCACGGCTTCGCGGCGGCTTCCATCGCGCGCAGCGCCCGCTGCATTTCCACGAGACGCTTTTCGTGCACTACCGGCCCCGTGAACCGTGGCCGCCGGCACGATGCATGTGCCCGGACGAAGGACGCGGGACTGCACCGATCTCTCAGCCGACGAATTTCGCCTCCACGCCGCTGCGCACGACGAGATCGAACCGTTCCGGGCGGATATGGAACACCGTGGATTCGCACGTGCGGCCATCCGCGACGCGCGACGTGCGTCGCAGGACGAGCAGCGGCACGCACGGCGCGACCCGGAGGCGCTCGGCGACGTCCGCCGGCGAACCGACGGCCGTGACAGACAGGTCGGCGTCCACGATGCGCCAGCCGAGCAAGCCTTCCAGCACCTCGTAAGTCGACATGCGCTCGGCCTGCTCGAAAGTGACGGTTCCGGCATCGGGCAGCAGGCACGTCTGCGCGAGTGCGATCGGTTCGTCGTCGACCCAGTGCAGGCGCTCCAGATAGATGCAGCGCGTGACGTCGGCGACGAATACGTGGCGCAAGCCCGGCGGTACGTCGCACGCTTCCATGCGCAGCAATTCCATCCTCGCCCGCGCACCCTGCTCCGCGATCGAATCGTGGAGCCCGCGCAGCACGTCGAGCCGATGCCGCAGCCGCTGTTTCACGGCAAACGTGCCCTTGCCCTGCTTGCGCTCGACGATGCGCGCATCGGTCAGACGATCGAGCGCGAGCCTGACCGTCACGCGGCTTACCTGAAACCGCTCGCTCAGCTGTGCCTCGGACGGCAGCTTGCCGGTCGGCTCGTACACGCCCTGTTCGATCTCGTCGCGCAGCGTCGTCGCGATCTGCTCGTAAAGCGATGTCGTGTCGTCACGCACCAGCGTCATCGGTCGCCCCTTTCCCTGCTCGGCGCGCGCTATGCGCAGTTTTCGATATCGATATGAAAAGCAATTGGATCGCTCAACTTGTATTAATACGTATTATCACATCTCGACTGACGGTCGGGGCCGCGATTCGAGGCCCTGACGCCCGGGGAGCATACCAGTGACTGAAAACGCAATCGGCACGCCGCCGCTCGACGGCGCGCAGGCCACCCGACCGACACGGGCCGAACCGGCAGCGCCGCTGCGTGCCGATCCGCGCTCGACAGGCCGGTCGCGCGGTGCGAAGCAGCGTGCCGCGGCCGGCTTCGTCGCCGCGTGGCTGGCATTCTTCGCAATCGCCTGGTGGTTGCCTGCGCCCGCGCATCTGTCAGCCGAAGGCAAGGCGACGCTCGCAGTCGTCGCGTGGGTTGCAATCGTATGGATCACCGATGCGATTCCCGTCGGCGTCAGCGGCATCCTGCTGCCGATGCTGCTCGTGCTGTCGCACGCGAGTCCGTCCTTTCCGAAGGCGGCCAGCGGTTTCGCCGCGCCGGTCGTGTTCCTCTGCCTCGCCGCCTTCCTGTTCTCCGCGATCATGCAGGCGAGCGGACTCGATCGCCGCATCGCGCTGCTGCTCCTCGATCGACTGAAAGTGCGCACGGCCAACGGCGTGATCTGGGCAATGTTCGCCGTGAACTGCGTGATGGCGCTCGTCGTGCCGGCCGCGAACGCACGGGCCGCCACGCTGCTGCCCGTCACGAACGGCATCGTCCGGCTGTTCGGCGAATCGCCGCGCGAACGGGCCGCGCGCAAGGCGATCGTGATCCAGACGCTCGTGTATGGCGCCATGATCAGCGGCATGTGCATTCTCACGGCGCATCTGCCGAACATGGTCGTATCCGGCTTGCTCGAGAAACAGCTCGGTATCCGGATCTCGTATCTGACGTGGCTGAAGCTGCAGTGGCCGTATCTCGGGATGTTCGCGATCACGCAGTGCTGGGTGCAGTTTTATTTCCGCTCGCGTGCCGTCGCGATTCCCGGCGGCCTCGGCGCGATCGCGGCGATGCGCCGTGCGCAGCCGCCCGCGGCGCGCAACGACTGGGCCGTCCTTGCGCTGTTTGCGGCCGTCGCCGTGTTGTGGGCTACCGAGCCGCTGCATCACCTGCCGTCGGAAATCGTCGCGCTGATCGCATTGGCGCTCCTGTTCGCGCCAGGCGTGCTTCGCTTCGGCTGGGCCGAGGTCGAACAGCGGACGATCTGGGGCACGCTGTTCCTCCTGGCCGGCGCGCTGTCATTGTCTTCGGCGATCAGCGCATCGGGGCTCGCAAGCTGGGCCGCCGATCACATCTACGTCGCCGCACGCGGGCACGGCTGGTGGCTCGCGATTGCAATCGTGATGCTCGGCACGCACGTGATCCGCATCGGCATGCTGTCCAACGTCGCGGCCGTCACGATGATCGCGCCCATCGCACTCGCGCTGGCACCGCGTCTCGGGCTGCATCCGGTCGCGTTCACGATGCTCGTCAGCGACACCGACAGCTTTGCTTACCTGCTGCCCACGCAGATCACCGCCGGCGTCATCGCGTACAGCAGCGGTGCGTTCTCGACGACCGACTACGCGAAGGTCGGCGCGGTGTCGGTGCTGATCGCGATCGTCTACGGGCTCTGCGTCATCGCGCCGTGGTACGCGTACATGGGCATCCCCGTGTGGGACGCGAGCGCGCCCTGGCCGTTCGCGCATTGAAGCGCGCCGCTTTCCATCGACACTTTTCGGATTCCGCATGAACGAAGCCAACCACCCCGTCGATCCGCTCGATGCCCGTGCCGCCGCGCTGCGTGAGCGCCTCGGCCCGCACGTCGCACCTGCCGGACTGTACGAACGCCACAAGCACCTGCCATTTGCGGGGCGCGTGCAATGCAACGTCACGCGTCTTGAAGCCGGCGAGTGGAGCGAGATCGTGCTCGAGTATGAAGTCGGCTCGTCGGGCATCGCCGACGGCGGCTGGCTGAAGGCCACCTTCAAGTTCTATTCCGACTGGGCGTTGTTCCAGACGAGCGACCCGAGCGCCGCGAACTACATCAGCGCCGAATACCATGCGGCGCCGCTCGTGCCGGGCCAGAGCCCGGCCACCGTGCAGGCGCTGAATGTGCGCTTCGACCAGAAGGGGCACGAGCGGCCGTTCCAGAAGGCCGTGATCGTCGACGTCGTCGACGGCTACGTGAATGCGGGCGACCGGATCGTGATCCGCCTCGGCGACCGCCGGCGCGGCCCGGGGACGCGCGTGCAGACCTTCGCCGAGGACAACTTCCGGTTCCGGCTCTATGTCGACCCGCTCGGCACGTCGCGCTTCGTCGCGGTGCCCGGCGACGTGTCGATCGACATCCGTGCCGGCGCGCCATCCGACGTGCTGCTGAACGGCCCGCGCTTCGTGCAGCCGGGCACGCAGGCGCCGTTCCGGCTGTCGCTGCAGGACCGCTGGGGCAACGCGTGCCGCGATGTCGGCGCTCACGCACGTATCGTCGCCTACGACGCGCGCGGCGAAGCCGTCTACCGGCGCGATCATGCGCTGCCCGATTCGGGTTTTGCGAGCTGCGCGGTGGACGACCTGCCCATCGACCCGGGCACGCTGCGGATCGTGGCCGACGTACCCGCGCGGCCGGACGTGCGCGCAGCGCAAGCATGGCTCACGGTCGACCCGTCGCTGCCCGCGCCGCGCGCGCTGTATGCCGATCTCCATGTGCACGCGCACGACACGGTCGGCACCAACAGCCCCGAGTACAACGCGCGCTATGCCCGCGACATCGGCGGCATCGACGTGCTTGGCTACACCGCGAACGATTTCCAGATCACCGACGAGAACTGGCAGCTCGGCGTCGACGCCGTCGAGCGCTTCAACGAACCGGGCCGCTTCGTCGTCTATCCGGTGCAGGAATGGTGCGGCAGCTCGACCGCGGGCGGCGATCACAACGTCGTGTTCCTCGGCGACGCGCAGCCGGATTTTCCGTACAACGCGCGCGGCGAGCACAACCGCACGCTGGTATGGAACGAGGACATGAAGGGCAATGCGGTCGAACTCGGCCGCTGGCCCGTCGAGGAACTGTGGGATGCGTACGTGGGCGATGCCGCGCAGCACCTGGTGATGCCGCACGTCGGCGGCCGCCGCTACATCCCCGACTGGCACCATCCCGAGCTCGAACGGCTCGTCGAGATCGCGTCGTCGTGGGGCCATTTCGGCTGGCTGTACCAGGACGTGATCGCGCGCGGCTATCAGCTCGGCGTCGCGGCCAGCGGTGACGAGCATCGTGGCCGGCCGGGCGGCGGCGCACCCGGTGTGCAGGTGTTCGGCGTCCATGGCGGACTGACGGGCGTGCTCGCGCCAGCGCTCGATCGAAAGCGCGTCGGCGAAGCACTGCGCGCGCGCCGCACGTGGGCGACCACCGGCGAGCACAGTGCGCTGCTGGTGCGCTGCGGCGATCACTGGCAAGGCGACGCGTTTGCGCACGACGGGCCGGCGCGGCTCGACTACCGGCTGCTCGGCGAGTCGGGCTGGGAATACGTGGCCGCGTACGATCACGACGGTTTGCTATGGGAACGCAACCTGCATGAGGAGCTCGGTTATGCGGATCGCCTGATCCGCGTGCGCTGGGGTGGCGCACGCATCCGCGACCGTTACCGGTGGGCCGCGTGGCGCGGCCGAATCCGGATCGTCAACAGCACGATCCACCGTTTCGGGTCGAACGGGTTCGAGCATGTCGAGGAATCGGCGTGGCGCACCGGCGCGACCGACGTCGAATTCCGCAGCGACACCTACGGCGATGCCGACAGCATCGAGCTCGACATCGGCAATCTCGCGGCCGCGACGATCGTGGTCGAAGGCACGATCGACAGCTTCGCGAAGGTCGGCGATCCGCTGCAGCGCAATCCGTTCGTGCACGCGCCCGCGTTTCGCTTCGAAATCAGCGGCGCGGAACTGCTCGCGCGCGGAACCGCGACGCACGAACTCGGCGGCACGGAGCTGTTCGTCGCGATCGAGCGGATGACGGATCGAGCGCTGCCGATCGATCTCGCAGGCAGCATCGACGTAGCACCCGGCAACGCGCCGTTCGGGTTTCGTCCGGTCTATTTCTTCGGGCGGCAGCGCAACGACAGCAAGGTGTGGTCTTCCGCGCAGTTCATCACGTTCGGATAACGCATTTCGCCGTGCCACGACAGCGCGGAAACGCACGAAGCCGCGACGCAGGAATGCGTCGTGGCCGGACAGGCTGTCGTCGACTGCCGATCGTTGTCCAGGGATGCGTGGGATGACAGCGTCGAAAGATGCTCCGTTCGAATGCGTATCGCGGTGATGCATCCGGTCACGACATGCGGCGCGCCAACAAAAAGCCCGGCCCGCATCGAAGCGGGCCGGGCCTTGGCTCGGAGCGGATCGCTTACAGCGCGCCGCCTTGTGCCGACGCCGAGCCCTTCACGCCGACCGATGCGCCGCCCTGCACCGCGTTCGTCGCGCCCTCGAGCGCTTCACCGGCCTTCGCCTTGGCGCCGCCGGCGACGTTGCCCGCCGTCGACATCGCGCCTTGCGCGTGGCTCTTCGCCGAAGCCGCGACGTGCTTCACGTGCGACTTCGTTGCGTGCGCAGCCGACGCCGCCGCATCCTTCGCCGAGCCAGCGGCCGAGCCGACCGCGTGCGTCGCATCGCCGACGGCATTGCCGGCAGCCGAGCCGACGCCACCGACCGTCTGGCCGACGCCGTGCAGCGCGCCACCGACGAGGCTGCCCGCGCCCGAACCCGAGCCCGCTGCATTCGCGCCTGCGCCGCCCTGCACACCCACGCCGCCGCCGAGCAGCGGCGTCTGCACCTGTGCGCCGACGCCGGCGGAACCTTCCGCGCCCGTCTGCGCCGTTTGTGCGAAAGCAGCCGATGCGATTGCCGTCAGCGCGGCACCAACCAGGATCGTGCGAATCTTGTTCATGGTCATTCTCCCCAGAGACGTTGTTGCTGCGGGCCGCGTTCGTGCGGCTTGTCGCATGCCTTGCCGCGACGTGCGGCAGGTGGAGCTAATGTAGCGGCGCCAACGCCCGAAACCACCAAATTGCGGGGACTGTTACTTCAGTTGCAAATGCTGACGATTGGCTCACACTGTTTGACAATCATGTCGCGCGGCCTGGATTGCGAATCGAGCGATGGCACGCATCGGCGCCGCAGGCGCGAAGAACCGGTCAGCACGCGAAGCGGCCATTTCGATTTGCATTCCAAAGCAATGGCTTTCTTCGCATCGCTCGTCGCGTTCGGCAACGTGGCCGATTACACGACGCATTTCGCGTTCGTGTACCGCGTCTTTCTGATGGACACGACCTTTCCCGGCAACCGCATCATGTACCGCGCCACCGACACACCGTGGGCCCATCACACCGGCTATGTCGCGATCATCTCTATGGAAACGCTGACGGCCGTCCTGTGCTGGGTCGGCGGCATCCGGCTGCTTCGCGCGCGATGCGCGAACGACGCGGCATTCCGCGCCGCCAAATCATGCGCGATCGGCGGGCTGACGCTGGCCTTCCTGACGTGGCAGGTCGGATTCATGTCGGTCGGCGGCGAATGGTTCGGCATGTGGATGTCGAAGCAACGGAACGGCGTGCCGGACGCGTTTCGCTTCTTCATCACGCTGCTGCTCGTGCTCGTCTATCTGACGATGAACAACGACGGGGTCGACGGGACTGACGCGGCCCGCACTGCGCGTTGAACCATCGATTTCATCGCGCCGGCAGGCGCATCGAACATCGCGGCGATTGCCGACGCCACCGCGTTCCGGATATAAATCGTGAATGGACACGAATCGCTGGACTCACGATCCCGTCGGCGCATTCCGCACGTGGCAGGAAACGGCCGCGACCGGCGCCGGCCGCCGGCCATTCGCGCCGCGCTCGGTCGTGCAGCACGTGGCGATGTTCGACCGGTTCCTGCGTCACCTGATCGCGCACCGCGTATCGCTGGCCACCTTCGGCCCCGAGCACGTCGCGGCATTTCTCGCGGAACTCGAACGCGCCTGCGCGCCCGGCACGTCTACACGCGTTCGCTACGCGAAGCTGATCGACCGGTTGAGCCGGCATCTGGTCGAAGCCGGCGTGCGGACGCACCACCCTGCCGGCCGGACGACGCGCGATCTTGCGTGGCCGGATGGCGAACCGGAACCGTGCTGCCTGTCGTCCGCTGCCGACGCCGCGCTGCAGCGCCATGTGCAGCCACAGCCGGCGGACTCGCCGACCGCGTGCCGGGATCGCGCGATCGTCGCGCTGCTGCTCGCGAGCGGGATCACGTCGGCCGAGATTCGTGCGGTGACGTACGACGCGCTCGATCTCGACGCGCGGCCGCCATCCGTCACGGTGCCGCGCCATCGCGCGCGGCCTGCGCGAACGATCGCCCTCGCTTCATTCGCGTGGGCGCCGCTCGCCGCATGGCGATCGATGTCGCCCGATGCGCCCGCATCGGCGCGACTGTTTCCGGCCCCGCGCGGCGGCGGCGCAATGAACGACATGTTTCTGCTGCTCGTCGTGCGCGATGCGCTGACCGCGATCGGTTTCCAGGCGGCGGACATGAGCCCGCGCGTGCTGCGCAATACGTATGCGCGCCGCCAGTTGCTCGATGGTCATCCGCATGCCGCCGTCAGCGCGATGCTCGGCCTGGCCAGCTCGCGAACGGTCACGCGGATCCGTCAGACGCTGGCGCCCGATGCGGCCGCGGACCGCGCCGCGCGCGAACGCTGATCGGGCTCGCCCATACCACGACGCGTAGCGGCGCCTATTCGCCCGTGTTCGACTGAACGAGCCGCAGGATCCGGGCGTCGTACGGCGACTGCATGACTTCGGCGATACGGACGGCGGATGCGGCCGGGTGCAGCGGATTCAGCAGGAAATTGTGCGCATGCGGCACCACGACGCTCGGCACGCGCAGCAGTGCGCTCGGCTGCGTCTGCAGCCATTCGGTGCCGGCGCTGCGGGTCCAGTCGATGTTGGTTGGCCAGTCGGCCGGCGCATCGCCTTCGACGATCTCGGCGACGTCCACCGATTCGGGCGCCTCGATGCGAAGCAACTGGTAGCCGCTCGGCAATTGCGCAACCGTGGTGATTTCGAAGTGCACGAGCGTCTCGAGCAGCGCGAGCGCCGGGTGCTCGGCGAGATAGACGACGGGCTGCCCGGCGAAATGCCAGCGCCCGCCGGCACGCAATCCGCCGACGCCTTTCAGGTCGGCGTAATTGCTGATCCGCCACAACGTCGTCAAGCGAAGTACCCCTCGTCGACCTGGGTGAGGACCTCTTCGACGAGTCGCGCGCCATGCTCGGTGCTCGACATGTCGAGCGACGTGCGGCCGCCGAAGCGCTGGAGCCCGTTGCGCAGCCACGCCATCGCCTTGTCCTGGTCGCCGAACGTGGCCGTCGCCTGCGCGACGATACGTGCAAGACGAATCGCCTTGTCGGACTCCTCCGGCGACAGACGCTCGTGCGCCTGACGGCGATGACTCAGCGTGCGCCGCGGGATGATGAACGCGAGTTCGTCCGACTTCAGGCCATGCTCCGACAGCCGGTCGATCACCGCGACATCGACCCGTGCGCTCGCCAGCTCGGCAAGATCGGCGCCCGAGCGGACGCGAATCGCGAGCAGCTGCTCGAGTATCGTGAATTCGGCCTGACGCGGATGCGCGACGCCCGACGGATGGAACGCAATGGTGCTCATGACTCTCTCCGGCAATTTGCCCAATCATTATAGGCGTTTTGCCACAGGGGCGAGGATTTGTCCGGGCCGGGGAACGGTAGCATCGCCAAGCCGCTGCCTGCCGGTGCTGGCAGATCGCTCCCGGTAACGTTTCGCCGCGTGTGCGCGAATCCGAGATTCGCCTCGGAGGGTGGCATCCGAAATTCAGTATATAAAGTCGATGCCAGCGTCACGCCGTTGTCACGTAACAACTTTTCCTACTGGTAAACGCTTCCGTTGGCCCGCCCGACCATCGTCAACCTGCCCAGGCCGATGATCGGATCACGCTGCAGAAGTTGCCCGCGTGGAAACGCGGATCCTTGTCGGCCAGCACGTCGGCCTTCACATTGCCGAACGTCGTATCGGGTTTGTGACGGATGCCGTCGTAGAACGCCTGGATGATGTCTTCCTTGAAACGCGGCGGCCGCGGATGCGCACGGACGACGGCGTCGCGCTCGACGTCGCTGTACTCCGCATAGGTCAGCCCGAGCACATCCATCTCCACCCCGGCGGTCACGAGCGCGACGACCGGATGCATGTGCTGCGGAATGCCCGGTGTGGTGTGCAGCGCGATCGAGGTCCATACGACGTCGATGTCCTGCTGTGAAATGCCCCTGCTCGCGAGGAACTCGCGCGCGGCGTTGGCGCCATCCACTTCGAATCGCTCGCACGCGCTGCTGTGCCGATGCGTGAGCCCCATGTCGTGAAACATGCAGCCGCAATAGAGCAGCTCCGGATCGTACTCGAGCCCGCGGCGCTGGCCAGCCAGCGCACCGAAGTAATAGACACGGCTGGAGTGATGAAACAGCAATTCGGACTCGGTATCGCGGACGAGTTCGGTGATCTCGCGAGCCAGTCGGCTATCGGGAATGGCGATGCCGGCAACGTTCATAGTCATGATCGACCTCCATTGAAGACAGCATCGATTCTGCGGAGTCCGTGATGTGGCATCAATCGGCGTGGTACGCCAATTCCTGCCATTTCGTTCGTGCGACGGCCATGGCTGCCGAAACCGTGAAAATGCACCCGCAAAGCGCGCGGACGACAGCGCGTCGCGAAGCGTCGCGCGTCTATACTGCTACGCGTCACGTTCGACACATCGACACAACCCGCAACCGATCATGCCGAAGGTCGTTGGTATTCTCGCGGTACCGGGCGTACAACTGCTCGACGTCTCCGCGCCACTCGACGTATTCGCACAGGCCAACGCCGAATGCGGCAAGCCGTTCTACACGACGCGGATCATCGCGACCGAGTCCGGTCCGATCTGCAGTTCGTCGGGCGCGCAATTGCTCGCCGACTGGATCGCGCCGGACATCCCCGATCGCATCGACACGCTGCTCGTCGCCGGTGCGCCCGGCGCGACCCGCATCGCGCTGCGAACCGATGTTCTCGCATGGCTGCGATCGGCCGCCGTGCGAAGCAAACGCTACGGGTCGATCTGCACGGGCGCATTCATCCTCGCTGCGACCGGGCTGCTGAAGGGACGACGCCTGACGACGCACTGGGCCGCCGCCGACGCGCTCGCCGAAGCCTATCCGTCGCTCGCTGTCGAAGCAGACGCGCTGTACGTGCGGGACGGCAAGCTGCGTACCGGCGCCGGCGTCACGGCCGGCCTCGATCTCGCGCTCGCGCTGGTCGAGGAGGACCTCGGCCGCGAAATCGCGCGGCGCGTCGCCGCACAACTGGTCATGTTCTTCAAACGCCCGGGCGGGCAGCTTCAGTTCAGCCGCAGCGGCGAGGCGCGCCCGGCCGGGCGCTCGATCCTGCAGGAAGTCCAGCGCTGGATCGCCGGCCATCCGGAATTGGAACACTCGGTGGCCGAACTCGCGAAGCATGCGGGGATGAGCCCGCGCCACTTCGCGCGGCTCTTTCGCGCGGAAGTCGGGATGACACCCGCGGCCTGGGTCGAAACGACTCGCATCACGGCCGCTCGCCAGTTGCTCGAAAACGGACATGACACGCCGAAGCAAGTCGCCGCGAAATGCGGCTTCGCGAATGTCGACACGCTCCGACGAGCGTTCGTCCGGCATGTCGGGATCACGCCGGCCGAATACCGGAAACGCCAGGCGGTCGTCGAGGCGTGATCCGGCATGAAGCATCGAGATCGTATGAACGTTGCGATTCCTGTGTGAATCCCGCAGGGAGGTGGAGGCAGCCCTGTGGCAATGCGATTGCGTCGGCGCATTTCCGCGCCCCCTCCACAATACTTCGTTATCCGATTCAATTTATCGTTACGTCGACCGTACTCGCCATGTGACCTGAATTCGTCTCTGCCCCGAATCGCAACCGCAGATCGCCAACGCGCCATCCGTATGCTTCGCCACCGATCGTGAAAAGCGAATTACGTCGCGCGTCGGTAATCAATCGTGCATGCAGGCATGCGACTCCCACGCCCGATGGCTCTTCGGCCCTCCAATCATCAGATGAAATTCCGCACTCCAGCCGAATCTTTTACCCAGTTGCAATAATCATTCGCTGGAACGCCTATTTCCGACCGGTAACGCGATCGCTACGATGCAATCAACCGCTGAACGCAACAAGCGAAGCGCGAAATCTACTAAACCGGAGGTCATCATGAAGTCGTTCATCTACGCAGTCGCCGCTGCCACCGCCCTTACCGCATCGTTTGGCGCATTCGCCCAATCGAATCCGTCGGGCGAACTCACACGCGCCCAGGTTCGTGCGGAACTGGTTCAGCTCGAACAGGCGGGGTACAAGCCGGAAGTTTCCGACGTCCACTACCCGACCGCGCTGCACACCGCGCAAGCGCGCGTGACGAACAACGACGCAACGGGTTACGGCGCACAGGCTACGGCCACCGTGCGTGCCGGCCGCGTGATCGCGGTCAAGCAGGACGCTCGCGACTCGGTCTATTTCGGTCATTAAGACCCACGCACGCGACGCGTATCCCGACGAATAGCCGGTTACGCCCGCTGCCGACGAAACACCCCGCTCCCGTTCATCGGGGCGGGGTGTTTCGTTTTCGGTGCATGAAACCGCCGCTGCCCGACGGGCGATCGACTCGACGACACCGTTCACGCAAACTGCCGGCGTTTGCGCATAGAATGGCCGCGTGGTCGGCGCCGGCCGAAGCGAATGCGAGCGAAGCCCTGAGTCACCGGGCATACCGCACTCGCTGGCCGACCCGATGCCGCACTCATCGCATTTTCGAAAAGGAGCGGTTTCATGTCTCAAACATCCGGTTCCATGATCAAGTTCCGCCGCCCGGACGGCCAGGAACTGCAGGGCTACCTCGCCACGCCGGAAAAAACCGAAGGCGCGCCCGCAGTCGTGGTCATCCAGGAATGGTGGGGTTTGAACGACCAGATCCGCGGCGTCGCTGACCGGCTCGCCCGCTGCGGCTACCTCGCGCTCGTGCCCGACCTGTATCGCGGCAAGTCGACGGTCGAGGAGGAAGAAGCGCACCATCTGATGACCGGCCTCGATTTCGGCGACGCCGCGTCGCAGGACATCCCCGGCGCGGTGCAATACCTGAAGACGCGCGCGTCGCGCGTTGCCGTCACCGGTTTCTGCATGGGCGGCGCACTCACGCTGCTGTCGCTGCAGTTCGCAGATGCGGACGCCGGCGTCACGTGGTACGGCTTCCCTCCGCTCGACTACCTCGATCCGTCGAAGATCAAGGTGCCGCTGATGGGACACTGGGGCACGCAGGATGCGTTCTTCGCGATCGATCAGGTCGATGCGCTGGAGAAAAAGCTGACCGATGCCAAGGTCGACATCGAGTTCCACCGCTATCTCGCGCATCACGCGTTCGCGAACGAAACGGCCGTCGGGCCGGGCCGCATCGGCGGCACACAGTTCGATCCGGTGTGGTCGCAGTTCGCATGGGATCGCACGCTCACGTTCTTCGGGCGCACGCTGTGGGACCAGCCACGCTGATGCGGCGCGCTCCGGTGCACACGACTTCCGTGCAGCGGGACACATGAAGCGAAACGCCACGGAGTGACGTCCGTGGCGTTGTCGTTTACCGGAAAGGATTCGTCACGCGAGCGCGGGCGGCGCTGCCTGGCTCACGTCGACACGCTTCGGCAGGATCCCTGCCTGGTAGAACACGTCCGCGATGCGCTGCTGATATGCAAGCGTGTCGCGCGTCACGGGTTCGACGCCGAACCGCGCGCGGCTGAATGCGAGCGCCACCGCCGGCTCCGGAATGCCCCATAGCGTCGAAAACTCGGCCGCGCCCTGCGCGCGATTCGCGTCGAGCCATCGCTGGACCGCCGTCAGCTCCGACACGACCACGCCGAGCACGTCGGCATTGCGCTGCGCATAAGTGCGCGGCGCGAAGTAGTAGCTGCGATTCTCGACGAGCCCCGAGCCGTCCGCGACGATGCGCGCACCCGGCGTCTGCTGGCCAACGATGACCGATATCGAAAGCAGGGGGTTTCATAACCCCGCGCGGCCCACGACGCGGCTGATCCGAGAGATCGCACCGCCTCGCTCGCATTTATCAATTCGTTATGCCAATCATATTGAGCGAGCGAAAATCGACCCATGCTAGTCAATGCGACGAGCCGCGTCATCGGACACGGCATACGTCGTTACCTTTCACTCAGGACTCGCTCGGCACGCACAACGCGGCTTCGTCGGCGGACAGCATTTCGGGCACGCATTCGCGCAGGAAATCGACGAAGGTGCGGATCTTCGCGTCGAGATACTGGCGCGACGCATACAGCGTATAGACCGTCAGCTTCTGCAACCGGTACTCGGGCAACACGCGAACGAGCGCGCCACTTGCCAGCGACGGAACCGCGCTCGACATCGGCAGCGAGCCGATCCCGAGGCCGGCGCGCAACGCACCGCCGAGCGCATCGGCAATGTTGACCTGAAAGTCCGGCGGCGGCAGTTCGAACGTCTCGCGGCCATTGGGGCCGTCGAGATGCCAGCGGTCGCGCGGAAACACGGGCGTGACGATCTGCAGGCACGCATGCGCTTCGAGATCGCGCACGGTACGCGGCGTGCCGCGCTCCTTCAGATAGGCGGGCGACGCGCACAGCACGCTGTGCACCTCGCCGAGCCGCTGCGATACCAGCCCCGAATCGGGCAACTCCGTCGAGCTCAGTTGCAGCGACACGTCGTAGCCTTCGTCAATGATGTCGGGCACGTGCTGCGACAGCGTGAGCTCGACCGCGACGGACGGATAGCGCTGCCGGTATCGCACGACCGCGGGCACCAGATACGCCTGGCCGAAACTGGTCGTCGCGTGGACATGGAGCCGCCCGGACGGCTTCGCCTGCGCGTCGGCCGCCTCGGCTTCCGCTTCGTCGATATAGCCGAGGATGCGCTGGCAACGGTCGAGGTAGCGCTGTCCGGCATCGGTCAACGCGATGCGGCGCGTGCTGCGGTTGAGCAGGCGTGTGCGCAGGTGAGTTTCGAGTTGGGCGACCGAACGCGATGCGTAAGCCGTGGTGATGTCCAGGCGCTGGGCCGCGCTCGTGAAGCTGCCCTCCTCCGCCACCCGGACGAAAATGCGCATCATCTGTAACGTGTCCATCGACATGTCCCCGGGATTGAAATCGCTTCGCAGCAGCGCCAGCCCCGGCACAGGCCGGTCTGGCGCGAATTGTGCGGAACAGTACCGCAGCGATGCAGGCATGTCCAGTTTGCCGTGTGCGGGGCGGCGGACGATCGTTCACGCGGCGGCGCATGCCGGAGGGGCGCCCGAGCCGGACCGATGCAGGCCGCCGGGCGCCGACCTGCCGCGCCCGCATTGCGCGGGCCGCATCGTGCTTACGCCAGCTCGAAAGGATTGCTCAGGACGATCGTGTCGTCACGCTCGGCGCCGGTCGTGATCATCGATACGGGCGCGCCCGCCACCGCCTCGACGCGTGCGATGAAATCCTGCGCGGCACGCGGCAACGCCGCCCGTTCGCGCACGCCTTTCACGGTCCCGCGCCAGCCGTCGAACCGTTCGTAGACCGGCTTCGCGCGCGCTTGCGCATCGAGGCTGGCCGGCAGGTGCTCGACGCGTGCGCCGTCGAGCTCGTAGCCGACGCACAGTTCGATCGTCTCGAAGCCGTCGAGCACGTCGAGCTTGGTGAGCGCGAGCGAATCGATTCCCGAGATCCGGACGGCCTGACGCAACTGCGCGGCATCGAGCCATCCGCAGCGGCGCGGCCGGCCGGTGTTGACGCCGAATTCCTGGCCGCGCGCGCGCAGCATTTCGCCGGTTGCGTCGGTCAGCTCGGTGAGGAACGGGCCGCCACCGACACGCGTCGCGTATGCCTTCGTCACGCCCAGCACGTGGCCGAGCCGGGACGCACCGAGCCCCGTGCCGGCGGCGGCTGCCGACGCAACGGTGCCGGACGACGTCACGAACGGATACGTGCCCCAGTCGATGTCCAGCATCACGGCCTGCGAGCCTTCGAACAGGATGCGCTCGCCGCGATCGGTCGCACCATTGAGGTCGGCCCACACGGGGCGCACGAACGGGAGGATCTTCGGCGCGATGTCGACGAGGGTCGCGAGCAGCGCGTCACGCGAATACGGCTCGAGCCCCAGCCCGCGGAACCACGCGTTGTGATGATCGACCAGCACGTCGAGCTTGTCGGCAAGCCGGCCCGGTTCCGCCAGATCGCCGACGCGCAGCCCGCGGCGCCCGACCTTGTCCTCGTAGGCCGGCCCGATCCCGCGCAGCGTGGTACCGATCGGCTCGCGGCGCTGACGCTCCTGTGCCTCGTCGATCGCGCGGTGGATCGGCAGCACCAGCGTCGCGTTTTCGGCGATCGACAGATTGTCCGGCGTGACCGACAGCCCGAGCTCGGCCATCCGCGCGATTTCCGCGAGCAGCGCCTCGGGATCGAGCGCCACGCCGTTGCCGATCACGCCGCGCTTGCCGCGCACGATGCCGCTCGGCAGCAGCGCCAGCTTGTACGTCTTTCCGCCGACGACCAGCGTATGGCCCGCGTTGTGGCCGCCGTTGTAGCGTGCGACCAGGTCGGCCTGCGCCGCCAGCCAGTCCACGACGCGCCCCTTGCCTTCGTCACCCCATTGGGCGCCCACCACGACCACGTTCGGCATGTTCCATACTCCATGTGAGAAATCCAGACACGTATTGAGGCCCGTTTCGGCCGTTTGTGTGCCATATTGTCGGAGCTTGGCTGCATGATCAAACGATTAAATCTGAGAATTAGTGTGAGTAAATATCACGCGAAACAATGAAATGGCCCGACGCCTCCCTCCGTTGAATTCGCTGCGCGCGTTCGAAGCCGCGGCCCGGCTCGGCAGCTTCACGCATGCCGCCGACGAGTTGTGCGTCACACACGGCGCAATCAGCCGGCACGTACAGCAGCTCGAGACATGGCTCGGCCGGCCCCTCTTCGAACGGCATAACCGGCGCGTCGAGCTGACGGATGCCGGCCGCGCGTATCTCGCCGAAGTCGGCGCATCGTTCGACCGGATCGCGCTCGCCACCGCGCAGCATTTCGGCCATGCGCAGCAGCGTGTGCTGCGCGTGAGCGCGCCCGCGACGTTTTCGCTGCGCTGGCTCGTGCCGAAGCTGTCGTCGTTCCAGGTCGCCCATCCGGCGATCGAGGTGCGGCTGTCGACGTCGAACGAGCCGATCGAGAAGTTGCGCGACAAGGTCGACCTGATCGTCCGCGGCGGTCCGCAGACGATCGACGGCTACGTCGCCGACGAATTCCTGTCCGAAGTCCGGTTGCCCGTGTGTGCGCCGAAGCTGCTCGACGGGCGACCGTTGCGCACGCCGGCCGATCTCGCCGGCTTCACGCTGCTGCATGCGGCGACTTATCCTGGCATGTGGCCTGAATGGCTCGCGGCAGCCGGTTACCCGAACCTCGTGCCGCGGCACTCGCTGACGCTCGAGCACTTCTACCTGACGTTGCAAGGCGCGCTCGACGGGCTCGGCGTCGCCATGGGGCCGATCGCGCTCGTCGCCGACGACATTGCCGAAGGCAGGCTCGTGCAACCGTTCAGCGAACCGGCGTTGCCGCCGTGGCGGTATTTCACTTATGTGGCAGCTGCACGTGCGGACGACGAAGCCGTGCGCGCGTTCAAGGACTGGCTGAAGGTGACGGGCAGCGCGGCGGCGGCGGTACGCCGCTGAATCGGATGAGCTGCGCGTTGATCCGGAGGATGCTGCTTTGGCAGAGCGTCCGATTTACATCGGCGGGCGCGACAGACGGTGAAGATTCTGCAGACGCAGCGTCCGCACGCGCGCTGGAAACATAGGATCACCAATCAATTGGTCTGGACGTTCGGTCTGGATTTTTCACGGAAACGCAGCGCGTTTTCGTGGGACACGCGCCAGACCGCGGATCGAGCCGAGGCCTGGCGCGCGAGTCGCGCTTACTGGCTTGCGCCGGCAGCTTTCTTCTCAGCGTTCTGCAGATTCTGCGGATAGTTCGGATCGTTGGCCGCCGGCTTGTAACCGGCGTCTTCGAGTTTCTTCAGTTCGGCGGTGTTCTTCGCGCGCGCTGCCTTGTGTTCGGCTTTGCGCTGTGCCCGGGCGGCCTTGCGCGCCTCACGCTTTGCGGCCTTGGCATCCTGGGCGGCCGGTGCGCTAGCGTCGGTCTGCGCGAACACCGGAGCTGCCGAGCCGAAGAGGAAAGCTGCTGCCGTAGCAGCCAGCGTGAGTTTTCTGATCTGGATTCGCATCGCTGAACTCTCTTTTCTGATTGATCACGGATTGAAAGCACTTCGAGATACCACCCCTGCCCCCGACCGGCCATCAGGTCACGATCAGGGCTTTTGCATCATAACCGGGTTGCAAGAAAAGTGGAGCCATCGTAACCGTCGTTCGAGGGTAGACGTGTATGGGAAAACACCGCATCGAAGTGGCTCGCTGTGCGTCCCGCGATTCAGCGGCTGGCAAAGGTAGCAACGGTGCATCGTTCGGCACTACGTGTGCGGTACCCATGGTCCATGGTAACCATGCGACTGGACCGGAGCGCTCCGGCAATACGGCACAGGTCGTCGACAGGGCTGCGTTCCGTTTCGATGCACTGTGCACGCGCATGTCGTGGTTGTTTCGACTGCGGCGTGCGCTATTCGTACGAAGTAATCGTCGCTTCGCAAGCGGCCCACTACAGGAGGCGCTTGCCTGTGAACCAACGTCCTGTTCGATACCGGCCGTGGCGCGCGCTCCCATAAACGACCACGAATCTCTCCGTGTCGAATTCCTGCGCGCTTCTTGTACGGCGATGGTATTCGACGCGAACGATCGATCGGGTAGCCGCTCGATACGTGCGTGGCTACCTGTTCGCGGCCGTTTCTCACGGTTCGATTGATGCGACGTGCGCGTGGTGACGTGATATCCCGGCGTAGCGTCACCGCATCGATCGACGCTCGCTGCTCACGCATGCGCATGGGCCGCTCGAGTCTTCGCATATTCAGGTGCTGTGATTTCATGCCCCGCCTGCGTCGCGACCAGTCTTATGGCTGTGTGCAACGGCGCCAACATGTGTGCTGCCGTCCGGATTCTTCACAGCTTTTCCATTGAGTCGGTGGTGTCCGCGCCGACTATGCATGGAAACGGTCCGGTCACTTTATCGGTGAGCCTTTACGGGACTCGGCGACTTTCCACGGTGAGAGTGTTCGGGATCCGGGCATCGATGCGATTACGGTGAGCTGCGTTGGCGGCTGGAACCTCACGTTCCGGACGATGCCGGAAACTCGGATGGATGATCACAGGTGAAAGGTCTGGTTTTTCTGGCGACTGATGTGGTGACTGCGAATCCTCATCTGCCGCTCGCGATAGCGCACCGATTTCGGTACAGATCCAAAGGTAGAAAGTCATGAGGCCCGATGAGAGATCACTCGACCTCGGCAACGTTCGTCGCCGCGCGATCCACAGGTCGCAGTCACAGATTTGGTTTATGTATCTGGTGGAGACATATCCGCGGAACGACTCGCGCACGCGCGGAAAAAATCGCTCCCCGCCAGATTCGAGCGATTTCCTACTGCTGTGACGGCAGCAGCGTGACTCGAGGGTCGGGTGCGACGGCCGCGGTTCATGGCGATTCTCGGCGGGTGGGGCTGCCAGATCCGCCCTGTTTTTGGTCCCATAGGTGGGTACCTTTGTCCAGGAAACGTCGATTTCCTCCCATAAGTTTCTACGTTTGGGGGTCTGTGAGTAGGTACTCACATCCTCTGGAAGCCTTGCAGCGCTTGATACAGCGTGGAATAGCCGGTGCTCGGTAGCGTTTGGACGTTCATTGCGGTGCTCGCACACCGTGGTCCGATTGCTTTGGTAGCGGTTTATGGGGGTTGTTTTTCTGCACAGGCACACGTGTGTTTACATCTTTGGTAAACGACGTTTACTACTTTAACTACCTTTAGACGGCTCACAGCCTTATCTGACAAGGGTTTGACCGGTGTTCGGTACCCATTTATGGGGGCACAGGTGGAAGGGTCTGGGGGTTCAGGTCTGTGGATTTGGGGAGTTGGGTACCGTTCTGTGGGAAATCGGGGTTGTGGATATGGGGCGCACGTAGAAGGTTATGGGATTTTGTCGTGAAAGTGCTTCAGGTAGCACTCTATGGGGAAATATTTGGGTAGCCATCTATGGGTCGCTTTTTCGTCCCCGGCCGAGGACCGCGGGCACAGCGTTTTATGTGGGTTGCCTGTTATGGGGACGCGCATAGGTAACCAGATATGGGGCTTGTTTCGGGCCTGCTGGCTCGGTATCGAGCACCGATTCCGTGGCGGCGTCCCATAAACAGTATCGCTACCGCTCACAGGTAACCATCTATGGGGAAATTCCAAGGTAACCGTTTATGGGAGCGATTTCGGTCTTTGGGGCGCCCATGAAGACAAAAAGCGAAGCCGAAGCCTCTTCACAGGTACCCATTCATGGGAAGCCCTAAAGGTAGCTTGTTATGGGAGGAAAAGCGGATCGTGTTGCAAGGCACCATGAATCGCACTTGCCAATCCATTTTCGACCGGTTGCTTCCCATGAATGGCTACCTTCAGTCTGGCAAATCCCGTGCCGGATCGGGGCGCCGGACCCGATAGGTAGCTGGTTTTGGGAGGGTTTTTGGCAGAAAGGTATATGGATATGGGGTAGCTACAACGGGCGAAAAATAAGCGTTTTCCATTTGTTAACAAATAGTTATATGAGAAATCGAAAGTGATACTGGAGAAAAGAAACATTGCTCGCCAGCGGGAAAAGGTATAAAGTCAGCCCCCACCAAGGTCACCTTATCCGGACATCACGATGCCGCGCAAGCCCGCAATCAAAGGCTCCGACAAGCAGGTTTCGCTATTTCAGACACCCGAGCCTCCCGATCTGTTGCGCAAGGCGGTGCAGGCAATCCATATCGCTCCGAAGTCCGGAAAGATCGGCTTGCAGCAGCGCAAGATGTTCAGCTCGCTGATCAAGAATGCGCTTCGCCAGGAAGCGTTCGAGCCGGGCCGGACGAGCTTCTCGATCTCGATCGCCGCGCTGTCGCACGAGAGCGGGCTGAACAGCAACAATACGAAGTATGTGAAGGACACGGTCAACTCGCTGATCAGTACAGTCGTCAACTGGGACTATCTGGCCGCGGATCGCTCGACGGTATGGAAGGCGTCGGGCCTGCTCGCCGGCGCCGAGCTCGAGCAATCGGTGCTGAAGTACAGTTTCTCCGACCAGATTCGCAGCGAACTGCTCAATCCTGAGATCTACGCACTGATCGATATGCGGATCGCGCGCGAGTTTCGGCGATCGCACTCGCTCGCGCTGTGGGAGAACACGGTGCGCTACGAGGGGATCGGCATCACCGCGAAGATTCCTCTGCCGAAG
Source organism: Burkholderia sp. IMCC1007 (assembly GCF_027257875.1). Lineage (GTDB taxonomy): Bacteria > Pseudomonadota > Gammaproteobacteria > Burkholderiales > Burkholderiaceae > Burkholderia. The sequence goes on along the minus strand of NZ_JAPVQY010000004.1, from coordinate 266,561 downwards.
TTTCGCGATCTCATCCTCGGCCAGGACAAGGCATCCCAGTCGTACAAGGAGTACAAGCTCTTCAAGAGCAAGGTCCTGGTGCCGTGCATTCAGGAGGTGAACGAAGTTTCCGACCATACGCTCGAGCTGATCGAACACAAGTCGGGGCGCAGTGTGGAAGCCGTTCAGTTCAAGGTGACGCGCAAGCCGAGCGCGGATACGGTCGAGGAAGGCGACGTCAAAAACGAAGCACTGGTCGAGGAAGTCGCGAAGTTCGGCATTCCGCGTTCGGAGGCGCGCCGGTTGATCACGCAGTACGGCGTGCAGCGCATCAAGGCGGCGATCGCCTATACGCTCAATCGGACTACGAAGAAGAACGCGGCACCCGTCGACAACGTCGCCGCGTATTTCCGCAAGGCGCTGACGCACGGCTATACGCTGGCCGACGGGCAGGGCTCGGAGGCGGCAGCGCCGGCAAAGGAATCCGCGCAGAGCAAGCAGGAACAGATCCGCGACAAATACCTGGCCGCGAAGGTCGACGAAGCCGGTGCGTATTTCCGCGAACTGGAGATCGACGACCAGACCAAGCTGATCGAGCGCTACAACGAGACGGTTGCCGGTTCGAAAGATCTCACGCTGTCGCCGAAGAAGAAGGCCAGCAAGCTGGCCCAGACCAGCTTCTTCCGGTGGCTGGCAATCGACACGTGGGGTGAACCGACCTCGGACGACCTGCTGGAATTCCTGCTGAAAAGCAGTCTCGCGACCAACTGATCAAGGCCTCGCAGCCAGGATGCATGGTGCGCCGGGTATCATCCCCGCCGCGCCGCGCAATGCCGGAGCGAGGCCTTTGCTTTGGACGCTCAGTTTTGTGCTGCTGAAGCCAGTTCGGCGACGTATGCGTCGATGACGGTCTTGAGCCGATCGGCAAGCGCCTCCTGGTGGGACGCATCCACGCCCTTGAGCTGCAGATCCAGACGCCCGTCCGGATACGTCTTCAGCTGACCGATCGCGCGCGATTCGAGCGCGAAATCGTGGCGAACGCTGTAGCGCGTGCGCCCCGTCTTCTTGTTGCCGTCACTTTGCGCGCGCAGGAAGTTCTCGAGATCGCGCACCGACTTCTTGCGCTCGATCACGGCCGTGAGCAGACGGTCGGCCGCCGGTTCGCCCAGGCGCTCGAAAATCAGCTTCAGGAAATACGCTGCCTGCAGGCCGACCACGTCGTTCGCGCTGGCCATTCGCTCGAGCAGCGTGTTCGGCAGTGCGTTCAGCGACAGCGTCTTGCTGATCGATGCCTTGTCCTTGCCGATCTTCTCCGCGAGCGTGTTCTGGTCCGGGAAGACTTTTTCGTCGAGCAGACGCTTCCACGCGACCGCATCGTCGAAGATCGTCTGGCGTTCGTGGTCGTGGTTGGCGCGATACGCGATCGTATAGAGCTGCTCGGGCGTGTGATCCGTACGGAACGTCGCGTTGATCGTTTCGTCGCCGTTGATGCTTGTCGCGCGGAGCCGGCGCTGGCCGTCGATCACGACGAGCTTGCCGGGGAATTCGGGGAGCCGCGTGACCTTGATCGGTTCGATCTGCCCTTCTCGCTTCAACGTCAGCGCGAGCTCGTGCAGGCTCGATTCTGAATAGAACACGCGCGGGTTGAACGGGTTCGGGATGCAGTCCTTGACCGCGACCCTTTGCGGCGCACCGAGATCCGCGGCATCGGCGGGTGCCGGTGCGCTCGGCGCGGCGGTGGTCGCGATTGCGACTGCGATATCCGATGCGGGCGATACCGGGTCGGGCAGCCGCGTCTCCAGTGCCGCGTTTTCCTGCGCGAGGCCGCGCAGCAGGCCGGCGGCAAGATGCAGGTTGCCGGTCGGCTTCTTTTCTTTCGAGGTGTCTTTAGCCATGAGCGGCTCCGGTAGCGCGCGTCGATGCGATGTATTGGGCCATTTCGGTGACGAGCCTTTCGATCTCCGCGCGAGCTTCCTTCAGCCCCTTCAGGTACCGGTTGTGATGATGGATCGTGGTGCCGAGCGCGAACGTCTGACGGTAGACCTCGCGCTGCGCGATCTGGCTGTCGAGCAGATGCTCCCCTATTTCTTCAGCTCTTAGAATTTTTAAAATTTCTTCACGCATTTTAGTTTTTCCATTGACGCTATTCAGCATCAGCGCAGAAGAAAGAGTTGGGTTACGAACGGCGCGCATCGACTCGATCATGCGGATCATCGCGACGGTACTGTACAGATCGGCCGGCGATGGGGATAGCGGCACGAGGCAGAAATCGGCGACTTCGAGTACGGACGCGATGCGAGGGTCCTCGAGGTTGCCCGGACAGTCGACGACGATGACGTCGAAGTTCGCATCCTGCTTCTTGATCTCGCCGCCGATGCCGCGGCCGGCTGGGGCCAGCGACAGTACCGTCATCGGGAGCGTATTTTCTCCGCTCGTGACCCATCTGACCGACGTGCCCTGGGGATCGGCATCGATCAATGCGACCTTGTTGCCGCCGGCCTCGAAAGCTGCCGCGATATTGACGGAGATGGTGGTCTTTCCAGTACCACCTTTTTGATTGCTAACGGCGATCTTGAAAGCCATTAAATTCCTCCACGGAGTTTTGCGTAAATATATGTAGTTGTTGTCGAAATGTCCAGAAAAAGTGTTCGATGACTAGATGAATTTGCAGATCGAGGCGGTTGTCACGTGACAAGTGGGCCGAATGGCCGATCATCGATCTCGCGGTTCGATGCTTGGAAGAATAGAAGAAACGTTGTTTTCGGAACGACTAACAAAATCTTCCGGTTAAATGGACCGCTCAGTTCTGCGCGAAAAATCCTAACTCTCGCATTTCGTAAATTACCTCGGTGTCGGTTCAGGGATTTTGCTGCGGCCGTATAACCATTCGACATAGCGCGACTGCGCCTCGCGCAGTTGTCACGTGACAAGTCGGTGTCGGCCCGCGGCTATCGGCCGCGCACCGGGCGGGAGCACGGCGACGCGCCCATGCGGCCCGCGATGCTGCGGCCGTGCACCGTGCGAGCACGCTCTTCGTGTGGGTTTCGAGGCACCAATGCGTGCCCATCCCCGACATACCGGTTGGGCTTGTGACCAGGATATTCCGGGTTCGTTCGCTATTCCGGGACAGCGGTGTGCCGGCCGGATGCAAGCAACGCCGTGACGAGCGATTGTCACGTGACAACCGGCACGGGACACGGCTATCAAGGCGTGGAAGGGTCCACTTGGACGCAATCGTAACGACGGCGATAGGGCTGGCAATTTACCAGCGATCCACGAACAGAGATCGCTCGGATCGCCGGAATTCGAGGTGGACTGTTATGGGAGATGCGGATTCGAGATGATTGATTTAGACGCAATCGTTACGGTGGTAATGGGACTGGCAATTTACCGGCGGTGCACGGAGAGAGATTGCTCAATCGCCGGAATTCGAGCTGGACTGTCGTCGTAGATGCGGATCCGAGTTGTCACGTGACAACGACAGCAGCCTGGTGATCCGGAGAACCTGCTCCGAAACGGAAGAGTCGACTCATAAGCCCCGATGGCTTGCGTAATGGGAGCGAAACGGGTGGCCCGATCTCGGTGGCTGGCTCCATCATAGACATGCGTCGGGCAGCGACTGCAAGCCGTCCGCCAGAAGCCTTAGAGGATACATCGGCGGATTTCACGGCGTTTGATATGTCCCCATTTAAGCGGAATGTGTACCCGTTGCTGCAGTACTCTCCGAGGCAGGATAGCGTTGTGTTCGCCGCACCCTGTCGTCGTTGAGCGGCGCGATGATTGTGGGGGTTTGTCGTGGGAGGCGCACGGTGCCTATGCTGCATGTCGATTCGCCCCAAGCAGAGGCGAGCGGCAGCGTCGCGGCGCATGTTCGTGAAACAATCCTGAAAAATGGGGCGCCCCGGTAAACCCTTGTCAGGCAACGAGTTGCGGCACTTTCTTCATGTTGTTTCACGCAAAATGCACCAGATTTGCCCTGTAAATGGGGGCGCATGGAGTTGATGCGAGAAATTGGCACCGGATGAAGGCGGTTCAGACGAAAATGTGTCTAAACGAACGTGTTTTGTTGTGTTTGATACATATTCGTGCGGTCGTGTGCTGGGTTATCTGTTTAGCTGGATGCTTGCGACTTGCCGAAAGTGAATCCCAGCAGGATCAGCGCGGGCTCGTCCATGGCGAGTTGTCACGTGACAACGCGTTTCTTCACCCCCCAGGATTTCGAAACGACCATCCTTCGTGCGAGCGAAGTGCGTCAATCTGATATTGGATCGATGGGATGCGTCTCCGACCAACTTTGGATGAGCGCGCCAGTTTTTGAAGCGAACAGCGCATTTGTCCGGTCGGCGCGGGATCGGCTTTGAAGCGCTTGATCGATGGCAACTGTAGGGCAAGTGCTGCGGCGGCCCGCATTGACCGCCGGATTCGGACGACGATACTGGCCTGGTGGGCTGAATTTCGGGTGGGTGGGTTCACCGCTTTTTTGTCGGGCCGGTCGTCGTTGACGGCGCGCCCGCTGCGTTTGCGTGCGTTATGTGGCGCCGCATACATCACCGCCGCGCTTTTCCCGGACGGAAAGCGCGGCGACCGACAAACCTACTTCGTCACTTGCGTTGGGCACAGCTGCCAACGACGCGATTTCGTCGCCGGCTTCTCCGCATGTTCTTCAGCCGTCCGCCACCACTGCTCGCCGCGATGCGGTTCGTTCAAATCGAGTCGCTCGCCGATCCGCGGCGTCGACAGTCCGACGCCGCGCACCATGGCTAATGCGGTGACCCGCTCGAACGGCTCCTGCCATCGGTGCATCGCGAGATCGAACGTGCCGTTGTGAATCGGTATCAGCGTGCGGCCGCGCAGGTCGATGTGTGCCTGCACGGTCTCTTCCGGCTGCATGTGCACGTATGGCCATTGAGCGTCGTACGCGCCGGTTTCGATCAGCGTCACGTCGAACGGCCCCAAACGTTCGCCGATGGCCCGGAAGCCGTTGAAGTATCCGGTGTCGCCGCTGAAGAACACACGCATATCGTCGTCGACGATAACCCACGACGCCCATAGCGTGCTGTTGCCATCGAACAGGCTACGCCCGGAGAAGTGCTGCGCCGGTGTCGCGGTCAGCATCAACCCTCCGATGTCGATGCTTTGCCACCAGTCGAGCTGGCGTACCTTCTTCGTGTCGATGCCCCAGTCGATCAGCCGATCACCGACACCCAACGTCGTGATGAACATGTCGGTGGTGGCCGCGAGCGCGACCACCGTGTCGCGGTCGAGGTGATCGTAGTGATCGTGCGACAGGATCACGCCACGCAATGGCGGAAGATCTTCGAGTGCAATTGGAGGGGCATGAAAGCGCTTCGGGCCGAGGTGCCGGAATGGCGATGCACGTTCCGCAAACACCGGATCAGTCAACCAGAACTCGCCACGCAGCTTCAGCAGCAGCGTCGAGTGTCCAAGTCGGTACAGGCTCCGGTCAGGGGCTGCGTCGAGCTGTTGCCGAGTCAGTGAATCGATCGGCAGAGCGCCAAACGGCGCGGTGTCGCGCGGTTTGTTGACCAGCATGTTCCATGCGATCCCGAGCGTCTTGCCAAAACCTTCGGCCGGCCGTGGTGCAACGTTGCTGAAGCGCTCGCCAGTGTGTTGCGGCGACTGGCTGGACAACGCGCGGCCACGCTTGGCGGCGGCGAAACCCAGAACGCGATGAAGGAAAATGAGAGGCGAAGCCATGTCGATTCGTCCGGAAATAAAAGTACACCGATCAGTGTAGTTTATCCCTGGGAAAAGTAAACTCGCCGGTGTAAAATTTTTGTATGGATACGAGCACTTCTCCTCCGCGCCTCACCGATCGAAAACGCGCGGCGATCATCGACGCGGCGATCGAGGAATTCCTCGCCGCAGGCTACGACGCAACCAGCATGGATCGCATCGCCGCGCGGGCGGACGTGTCGAAACGCACCGTCTACAACCACTTTCCGAGCAAGGAAGCTCTGTTCGCCGCGATTCTGCATCAACTATGGGAGGCGATACGGACCGCCAGCCCGCCCGCCTACTGTGCGGACGTCCCGCTGCGCGAACAGTTGCTCGCGCTGCTGAACCGCAAATTGCGCTTGCTGAACGACGAAGCGTTTCTTGCGCTCGCACGCGTCGCCATCGGCGCCGCCATTCACTCTCCGGAGCGCGCGCGTGACATGGTCGAACGCCTGGGCGAACGCGAGGAAGATCTGACGGTCTGGATTCGTGCGGCGGCGGCGGCCGGCCGCCTGTCAACCACCGATCCCGTATTTGCGGCCCATCAACTGCACGGCATCGTGAAAGCTTTTGCGTTCTGGCCTCAAGTAACGCTGGGCCAGCCACCGCTTGGCATGCAGGAGCAGCAGAAACTTGCCGAATCCGCTGCCGATATGTTTCTTGCGTACTACGCGCGCGAGGACGGCGATGCTGCGTGACTGACCGCCCGTTGACCGACTCAACGCGCGCTTCACTAGTATTGAAGAAGCGGTAATCCGTAAGTGCCGAACGCCGACGAATGCAGCACCGGACGCACATGTCGACGTAACCTGTCCCGAACGAGACCGGCGCATATACAGCTGAACGAGAGTGAACCCACATGAAGACGCTGTTGATCGTCTATCACACGATGACTGGCGGCACGCAACAAATGGCTGAAGCGGCAGCGAGCGCTGCGCGCGAGCAATCCGGCGTGGAGGTGAAGTTGCAGCGAGCCGACGCGACGAGCGCGGACGATGTGCTGGCCGCCGACGCCTACCTGTTCGCGACACCGGAAAATCTGGCTGCGATGTCCGGTTTGATGAAGGATTTCTTCGATCGCTGCTACTACGCTGCGCTCGATCGCGTGAATGGCCGCCCGTATGCGGCGATGATTTGCGCGGGCAGCGACGGACAGAACGCACTGCGCCAGATCGACCGGATCGCGACCGGATGGCGGCTCAGGAATGTGGCGCCGGGCCTGATCATCTGCACCCACGCGCAAACGCCCGAGCGCATCCTCTCCCCCAAGACGATTGGCAGCGAGGATCTCGCACGCTGCGCCGAAATCGGCGCGGGTCTTGCCGCAGGGTTGGCGCTCGGCGTGTTCTGATCGACAGCGATCGAACCCGCTGAAGCGGTGTCACCGATGCCGCTTGCGAGAGCCGACCCGCCGACCCGCCGACCCGCCGACCCGCCGACCCGCCGACCCGCCGACCCCGCCGACCCCGCCGACCCCGCCGACACCGATCCCGCGAACCGTATTCCAGTTCGCATTCCCGACGCGTCAGTCCTCTTTGACCGACACCGCCGGCTGATGATATTCAGGCCAAAGGTTTTTCACGAGGTCGCGCGACGCGCCATACGCATAGCAACTGTCGATCTTCCGCGGTTTTCCTTCGCTGTCGCGATCATCGAGCGGGGACGTACGCATACCGACCATCGTCTGATAGGCCGTCGTGGCGACCGGGCCGAGAATTTCCTTCAGATGCGTGCACGTGTCGCAAGACGGCAGACGTTTGCGGATCTCGCTGTTCCAGCCAGCACCGATACGCAATCCGACGAGCGCCTGTAGCGAGTCGCCGCCACCCGGACATTGCGCATAGGGATGCGACCTGATGAAAGTGGATACCGCGCGCACGGTCATGTCGACGTCGAAAACCAGCGTGACGCCGAGATCGTGAATCGGGGCCAGCGCCGCGACGGTGCGCGTGCCGCCCGGTGGGGTGAAGTCGCTCGTCTTGCGGTCGGCGAGACACGCCGTCACTTCGAACAGGCCGTCGCTGCGCCGGCAGCCGCGCATGTCGATCCGTCGATGGTGAATTTCTTCTCGGGCAATGCCGTCGTGGGGTATGTCGTGTCGGGAATCCATGTATTCGCTCCGTTTCGTACGACCGGGGCCGCTTTGCATTCGATAGCGATGTCGTCGGCTGCCGGTGCCATGGCGAAACCGTCGGTGACAGGCCGCGGCCGACGTCGATCCGGCCATACTACGCAGTTTCCAGCGCGGTCGTACGATCGACGATCGATGCGGCCGCAACTAATCCGACGCCGGGAACGATTATTGCGCACACCGGTGCGTTGCATTCATCGCATCCTGAGACTCGATCTCCCCGGATAGCGCGGGGGCAGCCGCGAGCGTCTTCGTTCTGCCGTGCCACGCGTGCAGCGCGCATGTGGAATGACACGTGCGCGGCGCATCCCGAATGTCGAACCCCGGACGAGCTGAAAGTGACAGCTACGTAACGCATGTATCGATGGCGCGCAAAAACGCGGCCATAATGCGCACCACGACCGCATGGACACATTGCCCGCTGCCGGAATCCGTCGAATGCAAACCGGTGAGTCAACCGACAGCCGCGCGTACCGGTATACTTCCACTCCTGCCTTCTCCGGCATCGTGGCCGGGTGCCTGAAACAGTGGTGGGTGCGATGCGGCCCCGCAGTGTATGTTCCGCGTCGGCGGCAGAGGGGCCGCAGGCAATGCGGCGAAACGCCGATGAGCGGAACGGCTGCACGAACCACACCTTATATATTCCTGGTGGATTGAATTTATGGGTTTTGAACAACTTGCCGAATTGCGGGCGCAGCTCGCAGCAAAGGCCAAGCAGGAGCGCAACGCGAAGCGTCCGGCCACGCAGGCGGACGCCGGCGCGAAGCCGAAGTCCGGCGATCGGCCGGCTCGTGGGGCCAAATCGGGCCCCGGCGCCGGGGCCAAAGCGGCAACCGGCGCGAAGAAGCCCGCTCCGGCGAAACCGTCGACGCCGGTCGATCCGGTCATCGTCGCAATCGGCAAACTGCAGCGCCGGTTCCCGCGCGCATTCCCGAAGAACCCGGCCCCGAAAGTGCCGCTGAAGGTTGGCATTTGGGAAGACCTCGCCCGTGAAGCGGAAGCCCTTGGCCTGAGCGAAGGCGAGCTGCGCGATGCGATGTCCACGTGGTGCCGCGGCAACCGCTACTGGTCGTGCCTCGTCGAAGACGCAGTGCGCGTCGATCTGCAGGGCGCCGAAGCAGGACGCGTGACGCGCGACGACGCAGCGCGCGCGCGCCGCCTGAAGTCACGCCGCCCGGGCAAGGGCGCCGGACAAGCGGCGAAGGGCGCACCGCAGCCGCAGCAGGCCGAAGCACAGGCTGACGCCGCCGCGCCGCAACCGGCCAACACCGAGGCACCGGCCGACGCAGCACCGCAGGCCGAGCAGCAAACCACCGCGAGCGAGTAACACGCGATGCGTCGCCGTGCGATTGCGCGGCGACGACCTGCATGTCCCGCATGCAGCGAATCACATGACGGACCGACCGGCCCTTGTCCGGGCAGGTCGGCGCTGTCTCCGCCGGAAGGACTGCCCGTTCGCCGCTCATCACCCCTCCGCCACTGAACCGCCAACCGACCGCACGACGAAAGCTCGTCAATGGATGTCGCTTGCGCACAGCGTCGCCCATATCGCGTGAGCATCGAGACCGGATATCGATTTCGAGCGCTGTGTATGATGAATTCGCGGACACTTCACGCAAATGATTCGGGTTCCTAAGATACGAATGAGCAGGTTGTAGATTCCTTCGATCAATCGTGAAGAAGGTCGTGGATTCGTATTTGTCCACGCGTGCCCCGCACGAAACGCCGACTTCGTCGCAGAGCCGACGAGACGAGAGGGGCCGGCACGTTGTCGTCATCGATCGCCGGTCAGTTGGCGAGCCGCGAAGCAACCGCGATAATCTGCGGTCTCGACGCACATTGCCGAGAACGCCCGACACGACAGGAACCTGAAAGCCTGTATGGCCAGCCCCGCGTTCCGCGAAACCGAAAGCATTCGGCAAGCCGGACCTGCCACGACGTCACACGGCACCCACCGCTTCCCAACACGGACACAACGCCTGCATCATGAATCCGAGACACTCAGCGATTCTCGTCGCGCTCGCCGCCGCCGCGCTGTTCGGCGCCGCGACGCCGCTCGCCAAGGCATTGATCGGCGCGATGTCGCCGTTCATGGTCGCCGGCTTGTTCTATCTCGGCAGCGGGATCGGCCTGGGCATCGGAATCCTGCTGCGCCGACTGCGCAGCCGCCGCATGCCGGCCGTGGACGCCGCGCCGTTGCAACGAACCGACCTGCCGTGGCTGGCCGGCGCGATCGCGGCCGGCGGTGTGGCGGGCCCGGCGCTGCTGATGCTCGGACTGTCGAATACGCCTGCCGCGACGAGTGCGCTGCTGCTCAATCTTGAAGGCGTGCTGACGGCCGTGATCGCGTGGGTCGTGTTTCGCGAGAACGTGGATGTCCAGGTGTTTCTCGGCATGGTGGCGATCGTCGCGGGCGGCACGCTGCTGTCGTGGGCGCCGGGGCGCGCGGCCGTGCCGGTCGGCGCACTGCTGATCGCCGGCGCGTGCCTGTGCTGGGCGATTGACAACAACCTGACCCGCAAGGTCGCCGCGAACGACGCGATGGTCATCGCGTGCGCGAAAGGCCTGATCGCCGGACCCGTGAACATCGGCATCGCGCTCGCGACCGGCGCGGCGCTTCCCGCTGTTCCGGCCACGGCCGCCGCGATGCTGACCGGCCTCGGCGGCTACGGGATCAGCCTCGTGTTGTTCGTCGTCGCGTTGCGTCATCTGGGCAGTGCGCGAACGGGCGCGTATTTTTCCGTCGCGCCGCTGTTCGGCGTCGTGCTGTCGCTGCTGATCTGGCCGGCCCTGCCGTCGGCCACGTTCTGGATCGCGGCCGCGCTGATGGCGCTCGGCATCTGGCTGCATGTGCGCGAACGGCACGAACACGTGCATGCTCATGAGCGGCTCGAGCACACGCACCGACATCGGCACGACGAACATCACCAGCATGCGCACGACTTTCCGTACGACGGGGACGAACCGCACACGCATCCGCATGTGCATCTGCCGATCACGCACAGTCACGCGCATTTCCCGGACATTCATCACCGCCATCGACACTGATCGCGCCACGAACGGAGAACGGCAGAAAGGTAACCGTTTATGGGGGCGTCGAACCTTGTATGTCGCGGGTGATCGGCAGCCGGCTTCGGCAGCTTCAGTCGTCGGTCTGGATCCGCCGAATCAGCGAACCGTGCGGATCGATCAGTGCGGCGGCGGTATCACCCTATGCTCCGCGTTTCGACCGATGCGCGCGCGGCCGCCAGGTTGGTTGCTGCGGAATGCTGGCGGCGAGTAGCGCGCGCGGACGTCACCGTGCGCGCCCGCACGTTCGACGAACGCGGCGGTTCGCGTGAAGACGCGACGAACGACGGATCGTCATTGCCACCGGATGGCACAGTTACTCGACGCCGACGATCACGCTCGACGCCTTGAACATCGCGGACGCGGGCTTGCCGCTCGCGAGGCCGAGACGCTCGACGCTGTCGTTGGTGACGATCGCGACGATTTCCGCGCCGCCCGTGGCCTTGATCACGACTTCCGAATTGACCGCGCCTTTCGCGACCGACGCCACGATGCCCGCGACGCAGTTGCGGGCCGATACCTTGCTGCTGTCGACGTCGACCATCACGATGACCGACGACGCCTTCACGAGCGCGAACGCCTTCGTGCCGGCGGCGAGCCCCAGCGCTGCGGCGCTGCCGTGCGTGATCACGGCGACGATGTCGAGGCCGTCCTGCGTGCGCAGCGTGATTTCGTCGTTGACGGCACCGGGCGTGACGACGCCGATCTGGCCGACGAATTGATTGCGGGCGCTGGTTCGCATGATGACTCTCCGGGGAAGTGGGCCGCGCGGCGGGCGGCGAGCGAATGATGGAAACTGCGGACGAGTGTACCGGCAACGGCAGCGACGCGCGACGCCGGCGCGGACATACCGGACATGCGAGATCGCGAACGGTCTTGCGGGACGGCAGGCAATCGCGCGCATGGCATGTTGCAATGCTGGCGCGGGCGTCAGCGTTCTGCGTGCGCGGCCGACAACCTAGCTGCGTTTCGCCGCGGCCTGGCCTGGGCGCGAAGTCGTCTTCCGGGCCGGTGCTGCGCGCGCCTCGCCCAGCGCAACGAGCGCTTCCGTCAGTTGTGCCATGTGTTTTTCCATCGATCGCGGATCGCCGGACTGCAGCGACACGAACGCGCCGTCAAAACCCATCATGCCGAAGTACGCGAGATCGTCCGCGGCGGCGGCGGTGAGGCGTCCGCCATTCGTGGCGAATGCGTTGCGAATCATGTTCCGCATGTAGTCGCGGCCTTCGTTGCGTACGTTGATGACGGTCTGCATCGCCTCCGGTTCCGCGGCCTCGTTGCTCATGACCATCACGAACAACAGGCGCAGGAAATTCTCGCGGTGCAGGAAGACTTCACCCGTTTTCTGCAGATACCAGCCAAGACGTTCGCGCGGCGTGCCGTCGGGCGGATTCTCGTGCGCGCTTCGCATGGCGTCGAAGAAGCCGTGCGCGCCCTGCGCCATGACCTCGGCGAGCAATCCCGCCTTGGAGCCGAAGTGATGATAGATCGCGCTCTTCGGGATGCCGGTCGCCTCGACCAGTGCCGACATCGACGTTCCCGCATAGCCATAGGCAGACATGACGCGGGCCGCCGCGTCGAGGATTTCCTGGCGCGATTTCTGACCGCGCCGGTTGCCGATTTGTTGTGGATTGTCCATCCCGAAAGTATACGCTTCCGAAAGATTGTACCGATCGGTCCAATAATCGTTTTCCCCTAGATCTTTAGTTTTGGACCTATCGGTACAATCCTGTCATCGCAAGCGCGGGCCGTCACATCGCGCGGTGTACGAACTACCGGAGAAGGAGACACTTCATGACTCACGAGTACGACGCCGACGTTGCCATCGTCGGCTATGGTCCGACCGGCGTCATCGCCGCGCTCACACTCGCCAGGCGCGGCATTTCCTGCGTGGCATTCGAACGGCACCGCGAGATCTATCCGCGGGCGCGGGCGGTGACGGTCAACGACTGGACGATGCGGATCTTCCAGAATCTCGGCGTCGATGAAGCGGTGCTGAAGCACATCGATCCGCAGCGCGCGCTGCGCTGGATGCGCTACGACGGCACCGAGATCATGCGCATCGAGCATCCGCCGTCGACGCTCGGCATCAAACCGCGCTTCTTCAACATCTACCAGCCCACGATGGAAGCGGCATTGCGCGAGTGCGCGGCGCAGTACGCGCGCGAGATCGACGTGCGCTACGGCGCCGAGGTCGTGTCGCTGACGCAGGACGACACCGGCGTCACCGTACGCACGAAGAACGTCGCCACCGGCGAAACGACCGATACGCGGGTGCGCTACGTGATCGGCTGCGACGGCGGGAGCAGCGCGACGCGCGGCATGCTGGGTGTGAAGCTGCTCGGCGACACGCTCGACGTGCAGTGGATCGTGATTGACTGCCGCGTCAAACGCTGGTGGCCGGATCGCAATCTGCTGACGTTCTGGTCCGACAAGGAGCGGCCGGTGGTCGATATCGCGCTGTCCGGCGGCAATCATCGCTGGGAACTGCCGCTGAAGCCGGGCGAGAGCGAGGCCGATTTCGCGACGCACGAGCAGGTCTGGCCGCTGCTGAAGGCGCTCGGCGTGAGCGAGGACGACGTCGAGATCCATCAGTACGCGTTCTATCGGCACCACACGCGCATGGCCGACACGTGGCGCATGGGCCGCGCGTTTCTGGCCGGTGACGCGGCACACCTGATGCCGCCCTGGGCCGGTGCCGGCATGCAGACGGGCATGCGCGATGCATTCGATCTCGGCTGGAAACTGGCCGGCGTGCTGAATGGTTCGTTACCCGAATCTTTCCTCGACACATACGAGGTGGAGCGTCGTCCGAACGCGACGTTCTACACGCAGCTCGCCGTTCAGCTCGGCCGCGTCATCAAGCAGGAACTGTCGCCCGACGAGCAGGCCGCGCTGAATGCACCGCGCGACCCGCACGCACCGGAACCGCCGTTGATCGCGCCGCCCGTCCTCGCGGCGGGATGGCTGCGTGGCCCGCTTGCCGACGAGAGCATCGTCGGGCGGATGGTGCCGCAACCGGTGGTCGGCGACAACCGCGGCGCGATGGCGCGCCTGGATGATCTGCTGGGCGACGGCTTCGTCCTGCTCGGCGACAACGTCGATCCGGCCAGCCTGCTCAGCCCGGATGAAAAGGCGGGATGGGACGCGCTCGGTGCGCGATACATCGCCGTTCGTCAGCAACATCAGCACACGGAGGGCCCCGACGAATTCGTCGATCTCGACGGCGTGCTGCAGCCGTGGTTGCGCAAGTTCGGCGCGCGCGCGGTCGCACTGCGACCGGATCGGTTCGTCGCGGCCGCCGACGTCAGCGGTCTCGCCGTGCCCGAGCGCGCCGTCGGATGAAGCGGGTTGAATCAATGAAGGAGAGCGGGATGAGTACAGTGACGGAACTCGGCTACATCGGTATCGAGGCAAGCGATCTTGCCGCATGGGAACGCTTCGCGACCGATCTGCTCGGCATGCAGGTCGGTCGTCGCACCGACGACATGCTGACCCTGCGGATGGACGAAGCGGTGCATCGCTGGATCGTCGTCGCGGGCAGCGCCGACGACCTGGCCTTCACCGGGTTCGGCTGCGCGACCGACGCCGATCTCGATGCGATCGTCGAGCGGCTGCGCGCGGCAGGCAACGACGTCGTCGAGGGCGACAAGACGTTGTGCGCGCAACGGCATGTGCGCCGGCTCGCGTTCACGGCCGATCCGCTGGGCAACCGCGTCGAACTCTATGTCGGGCTCGCCGCCGCGCAGGCGCCGTTTCGGTCCCCGCAACGCGTGTCGCGCTTCGTGACCGGCGGATTCGGCGCCGGTCATCAGGTGCTGATCGAGAACGGCGCGGATCGCCGCGTGCTCGTCGACTGGTACGGGCTGCTCGGCTTCCGTACGACAGACATCATCGACGAGGAAGTGATGCCGGGCGTCGTCGCCAGCGTGACGTTCCTGCACTGCAACCCGCGTCACCACACGGTTGCGTTCGCCAACATGCCGTTCGGCAAACGCATGCATCACTTCATGATCGAGGCGGCCGACCTCGACGACGTGGGACGCGCGCACGATCGCTGCCTGGCGGCGAAGCAGCCGCTCGAGATGAGCCTCGGCATGCATCCCAACGATCGGATGTTCAGTTTCTACGTCCGCACGCCATCGGGCTTCAACGTCGAATTCGGCTGGGGCGGGCTCGTGATCGACGCATCCAGCTGGCAGGTTCAGCACCTCGATCGGCTCAGTACCTGGGGGCATCGCCCTCCGCACGTGATCGCGAATCTGCTTCAGGGCTGACACCGCGTGCACGGCTGCGAACGTCGCAGCGTTACACCTCAACCCATTTTCCGGAAGGGACACATCATGGCGCTTACTCAGGCTCAGACCAGCCGCACCGTCAAGACGCAGGACTGGCAACTTCACTACCACGAGGCCGGCAGCGGTCATCCCGTGATCCTGCTGCACGGCAGCGGCCCCGGTGCGACGGGATGGAGCAACTTCAGCGGCAACATCGATGCGCTGGCGCGGCGGTTTCACGTCTACGCGGTCGACATGCCCGGCTGGGGGCAGTCGGATGCGGCGACCGTCGGGCAGCTCGATCACGTCGACGCCGCGATCCAGTTCATGGACACGCTCGGCATCGAGCGCGCCGCCTTCGTCGGCAATTCGATGGGCGGCCAGACGTCGCTGCGCCTTGCGACCGAGCATCCGGATCGCATCACGCATCTGGTGACGATGGGGCCGCCGATCGGGCGCATGCCGACGCTGTTCGGCGCGGGCGACGGCCCGTCCGAGGGGCTCAAGGTGCTGATCCACGCGTATCGCGATCCGTCGCCGGAGAACATGCGCCGGCTGGTGGAGATCATGGTGTACGACAAGGCGCGGTTCGCGACGCCCGAGTTGTGCCAGGCGCGTTCCGAGGCCGCGCTGCTGCGCCCCGAACATCTGCAGAACTATGTGGCGGGACTGCCGGCCGGCGCGCCGTTGCCGAAGTGGGTGAAACCCGAACTGCTGCCCGCGATCAAGACGCCGACGCTGCTGATCCACGGCCGCGACGACCGGGTCGTGTCGTTCGAGACGTCGCTGTACCTGCTCGCGAACATTCCGGATTCGCGGCTCGTGCTGCTCAACCGCTGCGGGCACTGGGCCATGATCGAACATCCGGACGAGTTCAACCGGCTGGTCGGCGATTTCATCGCGAATGCGTGACGGGTCGGCGATTTTTTTCAATTCATCGACGATCGAGTAAAGAGGATTACTGAAGATGAATGATTTGGACGCAGTCAATGCGCTTGCCGCGCGCCTTCGTCATGCGGAGGTGCAATGCTCGGTCACACCGCCCGTGCGCGGCGAGATCGCGGTGGACGACGTTGCAACCGCGTATGCGGTGCAGCAAGCCAACGTCGACTTGCGGGTCAGCAATGGCGAGCGCATCGTCGGCCGCAAGATCGGCCTGACGTCGCTCGCGGTCCAGCGGCAGCTCGGCGTCGATCAGCCCGATTTCGGCACGCTGTTCGCGGCGATGGCTTACGGCGATGCGGAACCGATGCGTCTGTCGCGACTGATCCAGCCGAAGGTGGAAGCGGAGATCGCGCTCGTGCTCGATCACGATCTCGTGCACGAGAAGCACACGTTCGCCGACCTGCAGCGCGCGACCGCCTATGCGCTTGCGGCAATCGAAGTCGTCGACAGCCGCATCACCGACTGGGACATCCGTTTCGTCGACACGGTCGCCGACAACGCGTCGAGCGCGCTGTTCGTGCTCGGCGGCCGGCCCGTGCCGTTGAAGGATCTCGATCTCGCGGGCTGCGAGATGACGCTGTCGTCGGGCGAGACCGTGCTGTCGCGCGGCACCGGCGCGGCCTGCCTCGGCCATCCGTTGAATGCGGCCGCATGGCTGGCCGACCGGATGGTGCAGCTCGGCACGCCGCTGCGTGCCGGCGACATGATCCTGACCGGCGCACTCGGACCGATGGTCGCCGTTACGTCGCCCGGCACGTTCACCGCGCAGATCGCCGGCCTCGGCGGCGTGCGCGCGGCTTTTATCGATTGAGGATTTCCATGGGCATTCCAAAACTCAAGGCCGCGATCATCGGTTCGGGCAACATCGGCACCGACCTGATGATCAAGATCATGCGGCACGCGCGGCATCTCGACGTGGCCGCGATGGTCGGCATCGATCCGGCTTCCGACGGGCTCGCGCGCGCGGCGCGCCTCGGCGTCGCGACGACGCACGAAGGTGTCGAAGGACTGGCGCGGCTGCCGGTGTTCGACGATATCGACTTCGTATTCGATGCGACGTCGGCCGGCGCGCACGTGAAGAACGACGCATTCCTGCGTGCGCTGAAGCCGGGCATTCGCTGCATCGACCTGACACCTGCCGCGATCGGCCCGTACTGCGTGCCGGTCGTCAATCTCGACGAACATCTCGACGCGCCGAACGTGAACATGGTGACCTGCGGCGGGCAGGCGACGATCCCGATGGTCGCGGCGGTATCGCGCGTCGCGAAGGCGCACTACGCGGAGATCGTCGCGTCGATCAGCAGCAAGTCGGCAGGGCCGGGCACGCGTGCGAACATCGACGAATTCACCGAGACGACGTCCAAGGCGATCGAGGCAGTGGGCGGTGCGGCGCACGGCAAGGCGATCATCGTGCTGAATCCGGCCGAGCCGCCGGTGATGATGCGCGACACCGTCTACGTGCTGTCGGAACCGGCCGACGCGGCGGCGATTGCCGCCTCGGTCGACGAGATGGCGCGCGCGGTACAGGTGTACGTGCCGGGCTATCGTCTGAAGCAGACCGTGCAGTTCGACACGATTCCCGCGTCCGCGCCGTTGAATATCCCGGGCCTCGGCCGCGTGAGCGGACTGAAGACGTCGATCTTCATCGAGGTCGAGGGCGCCGCGCACTATTTGCCCGCGTATGCCGGCAACCTTGACATCATGACGTCCGCCGCGCTCGCGACCGCCGAGCGCATGGCGCAGTCGCTGCAACGCGCGAACGCGTAACGGAGCCTTCACCATGAGCAACAAGCTCTACATCTCGGACGTCACGCTGCGCGACGGCAGCCACGCGATCCGCCATCAATACTCGATCGACAACGTGCAGGCGATCGCCCGCGCACTCGATGCCGCGAAGGTCGACAGCATCGAAGTCGCGCACGGCGACGGCCTGCAGGGATCGAGCTTCAACTACGGATTCGGCGCGCACAGCGATCTCGAATGGATCGAGGCGGTGGCGGACGTGGTCACGCACGCGCGGATCGCGACGCTGCTGTTGCCGGGCATCGGCACGATCCACGACCTGAAGGCCGCCCACGCGGCGGGCGCGCGCGTCGTACGCGTCGCGACGCACTGTACCGAGGCGGATATCTCGAAGCAGCATATCGAATGTGCGCGCTCGCTCGGGATGGATACGGTCGGCTTCCTGATGATGAGCCATATGACGACGCCGGAGCGCCTGGCTGTCGAGGCGAAAAAAATGGAGAGCTACGGCGCGACCTGCATCTACGTGGTCGATTCGGGCGGCGCGCTCGGCATGAACGACGTGCGCGATCGCTTCCGGGCACTCAAGGCCGTGCTGAAACCCGGCACGCAGACGGGCATTCATGCGCACCACAACCTGAGCCTCGGCGTCGCGAACTCGATCGTGGCCGTCGAGGAGGGTTGCGACCGGATCGATGCGAGTCTCGCCGGCATGGGGGCCGGCGCCGGCAACGCGCCGCTCGAGGTGTTCATCGCGGCGGCCGAGCGCATGGGCTGGCACCACGGCACGGATCTCTACACGCTGATGGACGCGGCCGACGACATCGTGCGGCCGTTGCAGGATCGTCCGGTACGTGTCGACCGCGAGACGCTCGCGCTCGGGTATGCGGGCGTTTATTCGAGTTTCCTGCGCCACTCGGAGGCGGCGGCAGCGAAGTACGGGCTGAAGACGGTCGACATTCTGGTCGAACTCGGCAAGCGCGGGATGGTCGGCGGTCAGGAGGACATGATCGTCGACGTCGCGCTGGATCTTCTCGATACGGGCTCGCCGGCCCGATAGCATGATCGGCCGCGCGGCGGCCGCTTGCGGCATGCGGTAGACGACCGGCACCGAAGGGTTCATTCCAGGTGTGCCGGCACACGATGCTTCGCTGTGTCGTGCATAGGCATAACAATCAACATAACTAAATAAACCGGAAGTCAGGTCAATGGAGACGAGCAATGAAAAGGGTGATCTCGTGGAGTGTTGCCGCCGGCGTTGCGGCGGGTGCGACCGGCGCGCAGGCCGCACCGGACAGCAGCGTTACCTTGTACGGTCTTGTGGATGCGGGCGTCACTTACGTCAGCAATTCGGGCGGACACGGCAACCTGAAGTTCGATGACGGCATCATGGCGCCCAATCTGCTGGGCTTCAAGGGCGACGAGGATCTGGGCGGCGGCACGCACGCGGTATTCGATCTCGCGAGCCAGATTTCGATGGGAACCGGTGCGATCCAGCCGCCGGGGAAGGGTATCTTCGCGCGCAATGCATGGGTCGGGCTGACGAACAACCGGTTCGGCTCGATCAGGTTGGGGAACCAGTACGACTTCATGATCGATGCGCTGTTCTTCGGGCGCACCGATGCGGCGTTCGCGGTAGCGGGGTTGTACGACTTTCGTGCGGGCCCGTTCCAGAAGATCGCACTCCCGTACAACCCGCCGTACGCGGCGCAGTTCGACTGGGACCGGATGTCCGGCCAGACGATTGCGAATTCGGTCAAGTATCAGTCGCCCTCCATCCTCGGATTCCGGATGGGCGCGATGTACGGGTTCGGCGGCGTGCCGGGGTCCATCGGAAGCGGTAGCAGTGTCAGCGCAGGGCTGAACTACGATCACGGCGCGTTCGGCGCAGCCGCCGCGTACACCGAAGTCAAGTATCTGCAACCCGGCGGCCCGCAGGTCGGCATTCGAAACTGGGGTGTCGGCGCACGCTACGATTTCGGCAAGCTGTCGACAAGCGCGCTCGTCACGACCGTGCGCAACGGCGCGAACGGCGGCGCGATCGCGCAGGGCGAACTGGGCGCGACGTATCTCGTCACGCCGGCGCTGCAACTCGGCGGGAGCTACCTGTACATGAAGGGCAACGCGTTCCTCGACAACAATCACGCACATCAGCTGAGTGCGTCGGTCGATTACTTCCTGTCGAAGCGAACCACGGTCTACGCGGCCGCCGTCTACCAGCGGACGAACGCCGGCGCGCAGGCATTGATCAGCGGCATCGTCGAGCCGGATGGCGCGTCCAGCGGCCCGAACCAGCTGCTGGCGCGCGTCGGCGTGCAGACGCGCTTCTAGGCGCCGCGCCGCACGATTACTTGGCGCTGGCCGACGCGGCGACCGGCGCGCCGGCCGCCGACGTCTGCGGCGCGGCAGCGGCCGCCGCGTCGCCCTCCCATCCGCCGCCGAGCGCGAGGAACAGCCGCACCTGGTCGGCTGCGACCTGCCCTTCGGCCGCGGCGACCTGCGCGTGCACGCTGGTCAGCGTGCGCGTCGCATCGAGATCGGAGATGAACGATTCGCGGCCTGCCCGATAGAGCCGGTGCGTTTCGTCGGCGGAACTGCGCGCCGATTCGTACGCGGTGCGCAGTGCGTCGGTGCGCTGCACGTCGGCCGCGTAAGTCGCGAGGCTCGACTGCGTTTCGCGCAGTGCGTTCAGCACGACGCCGTCGAAGTGCGCGAGCGCACCGCCCGTCGCGGCTTCGGCTTCCTGCACGCGCGCACGCTGGCCGTTGATCGGAAACGACCAGCTGATCAGCGGTCCGAACGACCAGCGGTTGGTGGTCGACGAGAAGAGATCGCCGGCGACACCGACCGACCCGGCCGACGCGCCGATGCTGATCGACGGATACAGCGCGGCGGTCGCGACGCCGATGCGCGCGGTCGCGGCGGCGAGCTGGCGCTCGGCTTCGCGAACATCCGGGCGGCGGCGCAGCAGCGCGGCGCCGTCGCCGATCGGGATCGGCTGGCGCAACTGCGGCAGGCGCTCGCATTCGGCGACCGCCTTCGGCAGATCGGCCGGCGAACGCGCGAGCAGCGCGGCGAGCTGGTATTGCGCGATCTTGCGACGGCCTTCGAAACGCGGGATGTCGGCCGACAGCGTGCGCACCTGCGTGACGCCGCGCGTCACGTCGGTCTGGTTGCCGCGTCCGGCATCGCGCAGCCGCTGCGACAGCGTCACGCGCTGCTGCTGCAGCGCGAGCGACTGCTTCGCGATCGCGAGCTCGTCGCCGGCGGAGCACGATTCGACGTACGCGCGCACGACATCGGCGACGACGGTGATGCGCGCCAGATCGGCGGCCGCCTTGACGGCGTCGCTGTCGGCGCGCGCGGCCTCGACGCCGCGCCGCAACTTGCCGAACAGGTCGAGCTCGTACGACACGCTGATGCCGACCGTGCCTTCGTTGACGACCGGCAGCTTGTTTTCGAGCAGATATTGCTCGGCCGATTCCTGCGCGCGCTGCACGGCTGCTTCCGCTTTGCCGGAGAAGCCGCCCTGCTGGTTCGCGACTTCCAGCGCCGCCCGCGAGCGCGCGAGGTTGGCCGCGGCCACGCGCAGGTCGGTGTTGGATTTCAGCGCGCTGCGCACGAGATCGTCGAGGACGGGATCGTCGTACAGCTGCCACCAGTTGCCGGGCACCGCGTCGCGCGATACGAGCTTGCCGTCCGCGTCGTCGAGCGCATGGTTCGCGAGCGGCGCGTTCACGTACGCCTGCTGCGGCAGCGTGTAGTCGGGGCCGACGGATTTGCACGCGCCGAGTGCGAGCGCGAGCGGCGTAAGCGCCGCCGCGAGGCGCAGGCCGTGTCGCTTCATTGCGAGGCCCCCGCTGCGCTTGCGGGCGCGGGCGACGACGCCGCTGCGGCGGTCGAAGCGCCGACGGCCGGCTTCGTGGTGTCGCCACGGCGGTCGTCACGGCGCGTATCGGCGCGCATCGCGACGGTCGCGGTGCGCCCGGCAATCATCCGGAAATCGTCGGGCACCTCGTCGAGCGCGACACGCACCGGCACGCGCTGCGCGAGCCGCACCCAGCTGAATGCGGGGTTCACGTTCGGCAGCAGGTTCGCGCCCTGCGTCCGGTCGCGATCCTCGATCGCGGCGACGATGCTCTGCACGTGGCCGCGCAGCGGATGCGGTTCGCCCATCACGACGATGTCGACGGGCTGGCCGATATGGATGCCGCGCAGCTTGGTTTCCTCGAAGTAGCCGTCGACACGGAACGAATTGCGATCGACGACCGACAGCAGCGCGCGGCCGGCCGGCACGTATTCGCCGACGCGCGGCGCGCGGTCGTTCAGGTAGCCGTCGACGGGGCTCACGATCGTCGTGCGCTGCAGATTCAACTTCGCGGTGTCGAGCGACACCCGCGCATCGGCGACGGCGGCTTCGCCCTGCTCGACACGCGTGCGGCTTTCCTCGACCTGCTCGCTTGCCACGAGGTTGCCGAGCTGCAGGTTGCGCGCGTATTCGCGCTTGGCCTGCGCGAGCGTCGCGGTGCGTTGCGCGAGCGTCGCCTCGGCGAGCCGCTCCGCGAGCGTGTAGCGTGCCTGGTCGATCACGAACAGCACCTGGCCGCGCCGGACTTCCTGGTTGTCCACGACGTGCACGGCGGTGATGAGCCCGGACACGTCGGGCGCGACCTGGATCACGTCGGCGCGCACGTGCCCGTCGCGCGTCCACGGCGAGAACATGTAGTAGTTGATGATGCGCCACAGCACGAGGGCAGCCACGACGACGACGATCAGGGTGAGCAGGATCTGCCCTGCCGAGAGCCAGGTTTTTTTCACGATTAGGTAGCCACGAGATGGTGAGACACGATCACGACTGCAGCAAACACGAACACGTAGATGCCGAGGTCGAAGATCGAACGGTGCCAGACGAGGCGGTAAAAGCCGACGCGTTCGAGCACCGCGCGCACGACGATGTTGATCAGATAGGCGATCAGCATCAGCACGAGCGGAGCCGGCACGAATACGCCGAAGATGTCGATTTCGCCGATCATGGTCGCGGTCGGAAAGACAGGTTGGAAAGCGGGATCATGCGCGTGCTCCGTCCGGCGTTGCATGCGGAGGCTGCGCGGACGCGGCCGGATACAGCGACAGGCGCAGGCCGACGAGCGCGTGCAGCGTGTCGCGCAGCCAGCGATGCGTTGCCGGCGAGGCCGGCGCTGCCGGAAGCGGCGTCGTGCCGTCGTCCGGCGTGACGGCGCCCGGCAGGTTGCGGCCGGCCACGCGCTGCAGCGCGTCGTCGATCGATGCGAGCAGCGCCGGCGGCGCGGGCTGGCGCGCGTTCGCGGCCACGCAGCGCGTGTAGTGATCGGTCACGCCTGCCAGCACGCGATCGATCGCGTCGGGCAGCTCGCCCGACAGCTTGCGGCGCGTGCGGCGCAAGTCGAGCGCGTTCAGTGCGATGCGCAGGTCGCGGAAGCTTTCGATCGACGGGTGGCGGTGATCGTCGGACGCACCCAGCCGCGGCAGCAACTGCGTGACGCGATCGAGCATCCGCGATGCGTGGTTGCGCTGGTCGTCGAGCGGCTGCGTCGACGCGGAACGCGCGACGTCTTCCCAGCCCGAGCGCTGCAGGCGCCGCACCGCGAGTTCCGCGCCGAACGGGCGCGTCGCGCGGGTCCACACGTACGCAAACAACAGCCCGGCGACGCCCGCGAGATTGCTGTTCAGGAACACGAAGAAATCGGCTTCGTATGCGCTCTGGATGCTGATGAAGGTGGCGGTGTTCACCGCGACGAGCATCGTGACCATATTGAACTGCGGGCGCGGCAGCAACGTGCCGATCAGGATGAACGGCCCCGCGAACATCAGCACGAGCATCGGGAAGTCGTGCACGTGCGGCAGCACGACGAACAGGTACAGGCCCGCGAACACGACGCTCGCGGTAGTCGCGAGGAAGAACTTGAACACCAGCGGCGCAGGCTCGTCGAGCGCGGCGAAGAAGCTGCAGGCGACGGCCACGAGCGTGACGGCGCCCGCGCCGTCGTGCCAGCCGGACTCGATCCACAGCCAGCACGCGAACACGATCGCGCCGACCACGGTCAGCGTCGAGAACAGCATCATCCCGCGATCGAAGAAGCGCTCGGTGCCGCCGAGCCGCCAGTGCCGGTAGCGCGGCTGCCAGACGCCCGACTCGTTCGCGATCAGCGCGCGCAGCGAGCGGCAGTCCTGCCAGATGTCGACGACCTGACGCAGCCGCCACAGCGCGTTCGACAGCAGCGCGCCGTCCCAGCTCGTCAATGCGGCGTCGGGCGGCTGCAGCGCGGCGATGCGCGCGCGCAGGTTGTCCGCGACCGGATCGTTGGCCATCTCGCCGTCGGTGCCGTCGGTGACGGCCGGCAGCGGGGCGTCGAACCACTTCGCGGCGTCGGCGAGCAGCGCGTCGAGCGCGGCGGGGCGCACGTGCAGGTCGCGCATCAGCGCGATCAGCGGATCGGCGAGCGACGACATCAGCGGCAGGAACAGCTGCATCCGGCCCGCGAGCGCCTGCGCGCGCGCGAGCACGCGCGGGTGCGCGTGGTCGTAGCTGAGCTGGCTCAGCAGGAATTCGAGGCCCGTGATGGTCGCGGCGAGGCGTTGCCGGCACGCGGACAGCGCCTTGCCCGCGAGATGCCCGGACAGCGTCTCGCGACCGTAGAACGCGGCGTCGCGGAACCACGCGTCGGTGCGCTCGATCAGCGTCGGCGCGAGCCGGTTCGGGAACACGGCGCTGCCGACCACGCTCGCGCACACGATGCCGAGCACGATTTCCTCGGTTCGCGCGATCGCGACGTCGAAGATCGTCGACGGATCGGTGACGGTCGGCAGCGCGACGAGCGGCATCGTATAGCCGGCGAGCATGAACACGTAGCTGCGCGCGGTGCGGTCGGAGATCGCGAGGTAGAGCAGCGTGCCGCACCACGTCGCGACGATGATGCTGAACAGGAGCGGCGTCTCGACGAACGGCGGCACGAACAGGATCGCGGCGGACGCGCCGAGCGCGGTGCCGAGCGCGCGATACAGCGCCTTCGAGCGCGTCGCGCCGACGAACGGGTTCGACACGATATAGACGCTCGCCATCGCCCAGTACGGGCGCGGCAGCTGGAAATACAGGCCGAGGTACAGCGCCAGCATCGACGCGGCGAAGGTCTTGCCCGAGAACAGCCAGTCGCGAAGGCTCGGATAGGTCATGACGCGGAATCGGCAGGGTGGGGCTGGCGCGACGCCGGATGGTGCGCATCGGCCGCGTTGAATGCGTTGAGCACGCGCAGCGTCGCTTCGAGATCGGCGCGCGTAATGCCCTTGAGCACCTGGGCGCGCAGCACGCGCAGGTCTTCTTCCATCCCGGCGGTGACCGCACGGCCGGCCGCGGTGAGCGAGATCGTTTTCGCGCGGCGATCGTGCGGATCCTCGTCGCGGCGCGCGAGGCCGGCCGCGCACAGCTGATCGAGCAGGCGCACGAGCGACGGCCCCTCGATGCCGACGTGTTCGGCGAGCGTGCCCTGGCGCACGCCTTCGCCGAGGCGGCCGGCGATCAGCAGCGGCGTCGCGCAGGCTTCGGACACGTTGTAGGCGGTCAGCACCTCGTCGCTCGTGCGGCGCCACTTGCGGGCAGTGAGCACGAGCAGGCTGCTGACGGCGAGGCGGAGGTCGTGCAGATTGGTCATGGGCGGAATGATAGGGGCAAAATTATTCGATAGCAAACTATCGTTTTTCTTGTCATCCGGATGTCATGCGGTACGCCCGGCTGCCGACCTGCAACGAGCAATGTAGGCGGGGTGCCGGGGATGGTCAATCTGTAAGGTTGGGGCGGGCGGCACGGCGTGATGCACCGCAGCAGTACGGCGGCGCAGCGCCGCGGCATCGCGGTCGATTGGGCGATGGCCATACCGGTCCGGCCGCCGTGAATCGCAGCCGGCGGCCTTCGCCGTGCGGGACATTCGGGTGTCGCGGCGTACGCGCATCGAATCCGCGCATCGGCTCGATCGTGGGCGGACTGGCCGGCAACCTGATCGAGTGGTACGACTTCCTCGCGTACAGCATCTTCTCGATCTATTTCGCGCCGTCGTTCTTTCCCGCCGACCGGCCGACCGTGCAACTGATGAATACGGCGGCGATCGCGGCGGTCGGCTATGTCGCGCGGCCGGCGGGCAGCTGGCTCGTCGGAGTGTATGCGGACCGGCGCGGCCGCAAGGCCGCGCTGACGAAATCCGTGCTTGCGATGTGCGCGGGCTCGATGCTGATCGCCGTCACGCCCGGCTACGCGACGATCGGCGTGCTCGCACCGGCGTTGCTGGTCGCCGCGCGGCTGCTGCAGGGGCTCAGCATGGGCGGCGAATACGGCACCAGCGCGACCTACCTGAGCGAGATCGCGCCGCCGAACCGGCGCGGTTTCTACGTCGGCTTCCTGCAGGTGAGCGTGGTGGCCGGCCAGCTCGTCGCGCTCGGCCTGATGCTCGCGATGCAGCGGATCTTCGCCGGCACGCACGACATCGAGCGCTGGGGCTGGCGGATTCCGTTCTTCGTCGGCGGCGTGCTCGCGCTGTTCGCGCTCTACATGCGCCGCAACGTCGTCGAGAGCGATGCGTTCATCGCGAGCCGTGCGCGTGCGGCGAAGACGCGCGTGTCGGCCGATCTCGCGGCCCATTGGCGCGAGCCGCTGCTCGCGATCGGCATCACGATCGGCGGCACCGTCGCGTTCTACACGTACACCGTCTACATGCAGAAATATCTCGTCAATTCCGCCGGACTGCATAAGGAAACGGCGACCTGGATCTGCACGATCGCGCTGCTGCTCTACATGCCGCTGCAGCCGTTGTTCGGCCTCGTGTCGGATCTCGTCGGGCGCCGGTCGGTGCTGCTGTGGTTCGGGATCGGCGGCGCGCTGCTGTCGGTGCCGATCTTCACGGCCCTCGGCCACGTGCACGAGCCGCTCGCCGCATTCGCGCTGGTGTTCGCGGGGCTCGTCGTGCTGAGCGGATTCACGTCGGTGCACATGCTCGTGAAGGCCGAGCTGTTTCCGCCGCAGATCCGCGCGCTGGCGGTCGGGCTGCCTTATGCGCTGACGACGGCGATCCTCGGCGGCACGACCGAATTCGTCGCGTTGCGGTTCAAGGCGGCCGGCAACGAGTCGATGTTCTTCTGGTACGTCGCGGCCTGCGCGGCGATTTCGCTGATCGTGTACTGGCGGATGCCCGAGACGCATCCGCGCAAGCGCGAGCGCGCGGCGGCGGAGGTCGCGCGTGCGGTGTAGGCGGTCGCGCCGGACGGCATCGCTCGACACTTCGTAGTAATGCGGCGGCGCCGGTTCGATCCCGCGCCGCCGTGAACCGCCGCTCAGCGCACGTGCGGCAACAACGCGCGCAGCCAGTACGCGACCGCCACCGCGCCGCCATCCGGCGTGCCGATCGCGCGCTCGCCGAGATAGCGCGCCCGGCCCGCGCGCGGCGTCATGCCGGCCGTTTGCTGCGCGCCGTGTGCCGCGGCTTCGACGGCTGCCGCCCACGCGTCGGCATGATCGCGATCGTCATCGAGGGCGCGGTCGAACGCGGCGGAGGCCGGCACCAGCGCATCGAGCATCGTGCGGTCGCCGGCGTGCGCGCCGCCCAGTTCGCTGATCGCATCCACCGCGTTGCGGAATGCGGCGGACCAGTCGCGCGCGGACGGCGCGGCGACGTCGGCGGCCTCGGCGAGACGCCGCGATGCACGCAGCAACGCGGTCGCATAGAACGGCCCCGAACTGCCCGCGATCGCGCGGCGCAACGCGGCGGCCAGCGCCGCGAGCGTACCGGCCGGCGTGCCGTATGCGGCTTCCGGCAAGTCTAGGATCGCCTGCGCGGCGCGCTGCATGCTCGCGCCGAGATCGCCGTCGCCGGCGGCCGTATCGAGTTCGGTCAGCGTCGCTTCGTTGTCGATCAACGCTTGCGCGACCGCCTGCAGTGCCGGTTGCAGCCGCGCCGCCCACGCGCGGCCGGCCGCGTCGAGCGGCGGCAGCGGCTGCTCGGGCACGGCGGCCGCTGCCGCGCGAATCTGCGTGTTGACCGCGCCGCCGCCGGGCCACGCGCGTGCCTGCGTCGGCGCGTCGAGCAGTGCGGCGCGCTCTTCGTTCAGCCGCAGCAACGAGATCGAGCACCCGGGCATGTTCAGCGCCGACAGGAACGTGCCGGCCCACGCGCGCGCGACCGTGATGCCGCGCCGGGTCAGGTTGTCGTGCGCGGCGCGCAGCACGATCGCCAGTTCCATGTCGGGCGTCGCGCCGAGGCCGTTGACGAACAGCGCGACGCGTTCGTCGCGATCGAGCACGAGGTCGGCGACGATGCTCGACAGCAGCGTGTCGACGAGCGCGTCGGCGGGCTGCGGCGCGGTGCGTTCGACGCCTTTCTCGCCGTGGATGCCGAGACCGAGCTCGATCTCGTGATCGGCCAAGCTGAAGCCCGCCTTGTCGGCGCCGGGAATCGTGCAGCCGTCGAGCGCGACGCCCATCGTGCCGAGGTCGGCCGCGGCGTCGCGCGCGATCGCCGCGACGCGGGCCAGCGACAGCCCGCGCGCGGCAGCGGCGCCGGCCAGCTTGTGGATCAGCACGGTGCCGGCGATCCCGCGCCGTTGCCCGCGCTCGACGCGGCCGCGCAGCGACACGTCGTCGGCGACGATCACCGTCTCGACCGGAATGCCTTCCGCGCGCGCGAGCTCGGCGGCCAGCCCGAAATTGAGGCGGTCGCCGGTGTAGTTCTTCACGACGAGCAGCGCGCCGTTCGGGCCGGCGCTCGCGCGGATCGCGGCGAGCACCGCGTCGGTCGGCGGCGACGTGAAGACTTCGCCGCAGACGGCCGCGCTCAGCATGCCTTCGCCGACATAGCCGCCGTGCGCGGGTTCGTGGCCGCTGCCGCCGCCGGACAGGATCGCGACGGGGCGCGCTGCCGGATCGGGCAGCGGCTGACGGACGAGCACGTGCTCGTCGCCGAGGATCGCGAGATGCGGCGACTGCCGCGCGATGCCTTCCAGCATTTCGCGCACGACATCGGATGGGCGGTTCACAAGCTTTTTCATGGCAGCGGTTTTCCTGACGGTGAGACGGCGGCGCGGCCGCGCGACGGACTGTGGATGGCAGGCGGCGTGGCCCGGGAACGGCACGCCGCACAGTCGGCGTTACGTAACATCCGGGCATTCGTAGCACGAATGTAACGAAAACCGTGACGCTCCTGGGCCCGAAAAACGCCGCTCGAACGGCGGGCAAGCACCCGTGGGAAAGCGCGGACGCTTGCCTGGCGAGAGAGAGGCCGGTTCTCGCGTGGCAATGGCATGGAACGTGCTGATTGGTCTCCGGTCCTGTTCAGAACATGCCATCGCCCGGACCGCGAGGAGACCATCATGCACCGATTCCACATTTTCACACCGGCCGCGTTGCTGGCCGCCGCCGGCGTGCTGAGCGCCTGCGGCGGCAGCGACATGACCGCGGCGACGGCCGGTACCGGCGGCGCGATCGTCGCCGACAACAAACCATCCGGCCCTGGCCTGACCGATGACGGCGGCTTCGGCACGAGCGGCGCACCCGGCACGAACGGGGTCGTCAGCACGGCCGGCCAGTTCGCGACTGCCACCGGCTCGACCGTCGGCGGCGTGACGGTGCCCGGACTCGGCAACGCGGCGACGCGCAGCGCCGGCGACACGATTTCCAGCGTCAGCACGATCACGCGCGCGACCGCCGATGCGCTCAGCGACGGGCTCGGCCGGATCGGCACGACCGCCAATCCGGTCGGCACGACGGTCGCGAGCGTTGGCAATGTCGTCGGCGCCACCGCGAATCCGGTCACGGGCCTCGCGCAGACGGTCCGCGCGCTGGGCACGGGGCCGCTGGCGCCGCTCGCGCCGGTCACGACGCCCGTCGGCACGGCGCTCGATACGGTAGCCGGCGGCCTCGGCGCGGCGGGCAGCACGGTCGGCGCGACGCTGTCGTCGAATGCCGTGTGGCAGGTCACGCAACCGCTCAGCGCGATCGTGACGCCGCTCGTGCTGTCGGCCGGGCAGGCCACGCAGCAGATCGGCACGGCGACCGGCGTCGGGCAACCGGCGGCCAACTTGCTCGGGCAGGTCGGCAGTGCGCTGTCGACGGTGGGCTGGCGCACCGGGACGGTCGCGTCGCAACCGGCGGTCGGCCCGGCGAGCCAGTTCGTCGGCACGACGGGCGGGCTCGTCGGCGTGGTCGGCAATACCGTGAGCAACGCGGCCGGGCTGTTCGACCCCAACGGCCCGAACGGCGTCGCGCCGATTCCCGGCCTGATCGTGAGCGTCGCGGGCGCGTCGGTGACGACCGTGAAGAACGGTCCGTCGCCCGGCGCGGGGAGCAATTCGGGTGCGTCGGGGCTGCTCGGTGGCTTGGTGCCGGGGCCCGGTTCGACACCGCTCGGTTCGGTGACCGGCGCGCTTGGCGGCGCCGCGGGCGCGGGCGCCGGCGCGGTGAGCCCGCTTGCGCCGGTGACGAGCCTCGTGTCGACGCTGACCGGCACGCTGGGCGGTGTAGCGGGCGGCGCGGGATCGGGGGCTGCGGCAAATCCGCTCGCGCCGGTGACGTCGCTGCTCGGCGGCGTGTCGGGCGGCGTCGCGAAATAAGCGTGCACGGCGCGGCGAGCGTCGGCGGCAAGCCGCTTGCCGCCGAACGCTTTGCGCATCGCGCGGGATTGGCTTTCCTTTCGCGATTGATTGGTTTCAGGCGTTCCAGGCGTTTCACGCCACGGCGGAAGCGAATCCCGGCGACGCGCGTATCGCCGCTGCCCGCATCGCGCAAGCGCGTGCGTGCGTGTGCGTGTGTGGCTACTTGATCGCCGCGATCGCCTTCGCGCGAATCAACCGCGCCCGCAGCACATTGCGGCTGATCCCGAGCAGCCGCGCGGCCTGGATCTGATTGCGGTGACTGAACTCGAACGCGACGCGCATCACGGTGTCCTCGATTCGTTCGAACAGGTGCTCGTGTTCGTCGTCGAACAGCGCCCGCAGCGCGTGTTCGAGCGCTTCATGGGCCGGCACCCGGTTCGCCGGCTCCGTCACGCGCGCGACGGCCACGGGCGCGCATGACGACGACAGGTTCAGGTCGGTTTCCTGCAGCATGTCGTGGCGGCTTACCAGCAGCGCATGATGAATCACGTTCTCCAGCTCGCGGATATTGCCGGGCCACGCATGCGCTTCGAGCCTGCGTGCCGCGCGCGGATCGATGCTGTGCGGCCCGTGGCCGAGACGGTTCCGATAGTCGTCGACGAAGTGGCGCGCGAGCGGCAGGATGTCGGCCGGCCGTTCGCGCAGCGTCGGCACGTCGAGCTGCACGACGTTGAGCCGGTAGAACAGGTCGCCGCGAAATCGCCCGTCCGCCACGGCCTGCCGCAGATCGACGTTGGTCGCGGCCACCACGCGCACGTCGACCGGCGTGCCGGTGCGTGAGCCGAGCCGCACGACTTCACGCTCCTGCAGCACGCGCAGCAGCTTCACCTGCATCGACAGCGGCAGATCGCCGATCTCGTCGAGAAACAACGTGCCGCCGTTCGCGGCCTCGAACCAGCCCGGCTTCGCGCACAGCGCACCTGTAAACGCCCCTTTCTCATGACCGAACAGTTCGCTGTCGACGAGCGTGTCGGACAGCGCGCCGCAGTTCACTGCGACGAACGGGCCGTCGCCGCGGCGGCTGAGGTCGTGAACGCGGCGCGCGATCAGTTCCTTGCCGGTGCCTGTCTCGCCGGCGATCAGGACGTTCGCGTCGCTCGGTGCGACGAGCCGCACGCGTTCGAGCAGCGCGAGCGAACGCGGATCGACGAACACGTGGGCGCGCGCGCGTGCCGCCGCCTCGCGTTCGGGCCGCGCGAGCACCGGCGCGACGGGCTCGGCAGCGGTGCCGCGCGACTGCGCGCGCCGTTCGTCCGCGGACGCGGCGACGACATGAAGACTGACCGGACGCGACGAGGCATTAACGGATGTCATGGCGATGAAGGCATGGATCGGTCGAACGGGAGCGGACGCGCGCCGACGGGCGGCGCGTTCCGGGTGCTGCGTGATCAGCAGAGTGTTCAGCGTTTTGCGTCGCGCGGGAAACATCGATTTCTGATAACCAAAGCGGGATTGCTGCGCAGCGTGCGGCGGCGCCGGGTAGTGGCGCCACGACGGCGGATGCGACGTCATCGCGATCGATGCGGCGCCATGCTGCCGTCGCGATCGGGCAAGCCGCGCGGCAATGCTGCTGATTGAGCAGCACCGCATCAGCAGCGCTGTTTGCTCCGGTTCATCTCGTTGCGGAATATCGATGTGATGGGCTTTCGGGAACGCTTGCCACGGCCGTGCGTTTTGCCCGAGCGGCCCGCCACGCGGGCGATTGACCGAAGATTCGTCGAGCAGATGATTTTGCATCGCTGCACGCATTGGAAGTGGCACGGTCCTTGCAAACCCGAAACGCTAATGGCGCGGCAACGCGCGGCTCGACGACGGGAACGCATGGAATGAGCAACACAATCAACGTAGTCGCCATATCGGGCGGCCTGCAACGGCCGTCCCGCACGCTGGCGCTGACCGATGCAATCGTCGGCGCGCTCGGCGACGCACTGCCGATCGACACGCAACGGATCGAACTCGGCGAGATCGGCAACCGGCTGGCCGGCGCGCTGAAGCGCGCGCAGGTGCCGCCGGATCTCGAAGCGCTGATTCGCGCGATCGAGACGGCCGATGCGCTCGTCGTCGCGAGCCCCGTGTATCGCGCGTCGTACACGGGCATCTTCAAGCACCTGTTCGACCTCGTGCATCACGAGTCGCTGATTGATGTGCCGGTGCTGCTCGCGGCCACCGGCGGCAGCGAGCGTCATGCGCTCGTGATCGATCACCAGCTCCGGCCGCTGTTCAGCTTCTTTCAGGCGCGCACGCTGCCGATCGGCGTGTATGCGTCCGAAAGCGATTTCGACGGCCACGAAATCGCGAATCCCGCGCTGCGCGCACGCATCGCGCTCGCGGTGGACCGCGCGGTGCCGCAACTGCGCCCGCGTGCGCTGTCCGCCGTCGCGGCGTAACGCCGTTCGTTTTTCCCCGTCAGCGGCTGGTTCAAGGGCGAGTTCACCGCGATCGGCGAGCCGTGGCTCGAGCACGACGAACGCTATCGGCGTTCGAAGGAATTCATCCAGGCGCTCAAGGGCATCTGGACGCAGGACAACTTCACGTTCAAGGGCGACTTCTACCGCTTCAACGATTACACGCTGAGCCCGAAGCCCGTGCAGAAGCCGCATCCGGAGATCTTCCAGGGCGGCAGCTCGCGTGCGGCGCGCGACAACGCGGCGAGCGTGTCGGACTGGTACTTCACGAACGGCAATACGCCGGAGAACCTGAAGGCGCAGATCGACGACATCCGCGCGAAGGCGGCGGCGAACAACCATCGCGTGCGGATCGGCGTCAACGCGTTCGTGATCGCGCGCGACACCGAGGAAGAGGCGCGCGCGGTGCTCGACGACATCATCCGGCACGCGCACGTCGAGGCCGTTCACGCGTTCGGCGATGCGGTGAAGCAGGCAGGCAACGCGTCGCCGGAAGGCGAGGGCAACTGGGCGAAATCGACGTTCGAGGATCTGGTGCAATACAACGACGGATTCCGCACGAACCTGATCGGCACGCCGCAACAGATCGCCGAGCGGATCGTCGCGCTGAAGGCGATCGGCGTCGATCTCGTGCTGACCGGTTTCCTGCATTTCATCGAGGAAGTCGAGTACTTCGGCAAGCGCGTGCTGCCGCTCGTGCGCGAACTCGAGGCGCAGCAGCAGGCGGTGGCTGCTTGATGCGTGACGGATCGCGGATGACGGTTCGGAATCCGATGCGATCGCGATCGATCGCATGATCGGGTGAACGCGGTGGCCGGCGATGCATGTCGCCGGCCTTGATGAAGGCGGCGTTCGCGACGGGAGGCGCGGCCCGCGCGTCACGTCATCTGTATGAGGGTTGACTAGACCAAACAGACAGCGTCAGATCGCCTGATTCAGCTCGGCCGGGAGCCGCCGGTGGAGGGCGACATCCAGTTTGAACCGCCAAGGTCTGGTTTGCCGTCGCTCAATGGCCGGTTTCCGGCGAGCGAATTGCCCTGGCCGCCTCCACTCGGCCACGAGGGGCCCTCGGTTGGCTGAACAGCCTCTGTCATGCTTTCGTCGTTCGCGGTTCGACGTGACGCGCTGGAAACCGCCCGGTCTAGGCAGCCGGATTGGCGCCTCGGGGACCGGAATCTTCGACACTGGCAGCGCGCAGGCGATCAAAGCGAGAATAACGATTTCCCCGAACTTCAGATCGACGATACCCTGACTCTCAAGGTTCTTGAGTAGCGGGTTCGTCGTCTGCCGAGTAAGCGAAACCATTGGAGCCAGGGTGTCTTGCGAGAGCTTTATCCTGCTCTGTTCCGCATTGATCCCTCCGTAGCCACCAGCGATCAGCAATAAGCGACTTGCCAGGCGCTGAGCGGCGGGCAACAGTATCATGGCTTCGTTGTTCTCAAAGGAGATCCGGATTTTTTGCGCCATCAACAAGCCAAAATTCCGCCAGTAAGCCGGGTGAGCTCCAAGCACGGTTTCCAATGCGGGGCGGGGTACGTGAAGCACGAGAGTCTTACAGATTGCTGAGGCATCGTGCGGGCGAGGCAGCCCGTTGAACATTGGCGTGGCTTCGCGCGCGCTGGAATGGATGGTCAACGGTGGCATCAAGCGTCTTCAAGGGGGATATCATGACTGAGCGAGATAAGGTGTTTGCGGGCTCAATCCCGAAGTTCTACGACACGCTGATGGTCCCCCTGATCTTCGAGGCCTATGCCGCCGACCTGGCGGAGCTTGTCGCAGCCTCCTCGCCCCACTCGGTGCTTGAAACGGCGGCCGGCAGCGGCGTGGTCACGCGCTCGCTTGCGCCAAAACTCTGCGCTGACGCGCGCTACGTGGTGACCGATCTCAATCAGCCCATGCTCGACTATGCGGCCGCCAGGCAGGGGGCCGATAGCCGTATCGAATGGCGGCGGGCGGACGCGCTCGACCTGCCGTTCGAAGATGCCTCGTTCGACGTCGTTTGCTGCCAGTTCGGCGCGATGTTTTTCCCCAACCGGGTCGTCGGCTACGCCGAGGCGCGTCGCGTGCTGAAGCCGAGTGGGCGCTTTGTCTTCAATGTCTGGGACCGAATCGAAGAGAACACCTTTGCCGAAGAAGTCACCAACGCTGTCGCAACGGTGTTTCCGGATGACCCGCCGCGATTCCTCGCTCGCACGCCGCACGGCTATCACGATATCGCGCTGATCCGGGAGGAACTGAGCCGCGCAGGATTCGCCGGCATCGAAATCGAGACGCGCGAAAAGGTGAGTTGCGCGACGTCCGCACGCGCCGCCGCCACTGCCTATTGCCTGGGAACGCCGCTGCGCAACGAAATCGAGGCGCGCGACGCCGGCTTGCTTCAGCTCGCTACGGATCGAGCGACGGAAGCGGTTGCCAAGCGCCATGGCGAAGGGCCGGTGGCCGGCAAAATTCAGGCGCATGTGATCGTGGCCGCAGGATAGTGGAGTCTCGGATTGCTCATATCGAATCAGCGTTGATCGCTCGCTCGATCGCCCGCGAATCTATCGCGTGTCGCCTGGCAGTTCGACTATGATGAATTGTCTGCGGCCCCAACTCCACAGCGCAAGGTCGCGAACCGGCGATGACGGGAGGAGGCGATGAGCGAGCAAAGCAATGCACAACTGGTGCAACAGGCGTACGCGGCCTTCGGCAGGGCCGATATCGGCGGCGTGCTGCAGACGCTCTCCGAAGACGTCGACTGGTTCATACCGGGGCCAACCGACATCGTTCCGTTCGTCGGCAGAAGACACGGGCCGCAGGAGGTCGCGGCGTTCTTCGAGAGCCTTGCGTCGACGCAGACCGCGGCACGGTTCGAGCCGCTCGAGTTCATCGCCAGTGGCGACAAAGTCGTCGTGCTCGGCGCGCAGCGCTGGCATGTCCATTCGACCGGGTGCACGTACGAGGACGAGTGGGTGCACGTGTTCACGATCGAAAACGGAAAGATCACGAAGTTTACCGAGTACCACGACACCGCGGCTGAAGCGGCCGCGCATCGACGGTGAGGGCGCCGCACGCGCGCCGAGCCGGTGCGCGAGACGCGCGGCTCGCGCGGACGGCGCCGCATCATTCGCTGGTTGCGACGACTCGTTCTGCCGATCACGGTCTTGATGAAGTGACGGCGAAGCAATCTCAGACCTGATCCGACGCTGACTGACTGATCAGGTCTTGACTTACGCACGTCATCCACGCGCTGCCACCCATCATCGCGCACTCGCTGCGCACATCACCCCGCGCCCGCCATCCGCGATGCATCGACGAGCATCTCGACCCCGAGCCCGCCCAATACCATCCCCATCGCCCAGCGCTGCGCGAGCAGCAGCGCCGGACGCCCGTGCAGGAACTTCGCGATGCCGCTCGAGCAGAGCGCGACCATCCCGTTGGCCGACGCGAACGCGGCGATCAGCAGCGAGCCGAGAAAGAGCGACTGGCCGAACACGCTGCCTTGCCGGTAGTCGATGAACTGCGGCAGCAGCGACACGAACAGCATCGCGAGCTTCGGATTGAGCACGCTGGTCGTCGCGCCCATCGCGAGCAGCCGCAGCGGCTGCTCGCTCGGCAGCGCCTTCACCTCGAACGGCGAACGGCCGCCGGGCCGCACGGCCTGCCACGCGAGGTACAGCAAATACGCGGCGCCGACCACGCCGAGCACGGTGCCCGCATACGGCACGCTCAGGAACAGCGTGGTGATCCCGAACGCCGCGCCGAACATGTAGAACAGGTAGCCCACCATCACGCCCGCCAGCGAAATCAGCCCGGCGGTGCGCCCCTGCGCGATCGAGCGCGACATCACGTAGACCATGTTCGGCCCCGGCGTGACCGCGAGCATCCCGCCGATGACCAGAAATCCGTAAAGCGAGCCGGAGGTATGCATTGGTTGCCGTTTCCTGCGATGAACGTCGATGGCATTCATTGTCCGACCGTGCAGACGCACAGTAAAACGGGATAAACTGAATCGATTGATCAGATTTTCTGAAGAACATGAAAAAGCTCGATCTCGATGTGCTGGCGATGGTGGTGGCCGTGACGGAGTCCGGTTCGTTCGCGCAGGGCGCGCAGGCGGTGCACCGCTCGCCGTCGGCGGTGAGCATGCAGATCAAGGCGCTGGAAGACGCGCTCGGCAAGCCGCTGTTCATCCGCGACACGCGCAACGTCACGGCGACCGACGACGGCCGCATGCTCGCCGAGTACGGCCGCCGGATGCTGGCGATGCGCGACGAGGCGTGGGCGTCGGTCGTGCGCCCGGAGATCAGCGGCCGCGTGACGATCGGCGTGCCCGACGACTACATCTCGTCGCTGCTGCCGCAGGTGCTGGGGAAATTCGCCGCGATGCATCCGCGCGTGGAAGTGCGCGTGATCGGCCAGCCGAGCAGCGCGCTCGTGCCGATGCTCAAGGACAACACCGTCGATCTCGCCTGCCTCACGCGCATCAAGGGCGTGAGGGGCGAACTCGTGCGGCTCGAGCCGCTCGTGTGGACGGGCTCGGTGAAACGCAACGTGTGGGAGGAGCGGCCGTTGCCGGTCGCGTTCTTCACGTATGGCGGCAGCATGGCGCGCGATCATGCGGTCAAGGCGCTGAACCGGCAGAACATTCCGTACCGGATGTCGTACGAAAGCCCGAGCTTTCTCGGCCTGCTGAGCATGGTCGAGGCCGGCCTCGCGGTCGCGCCGCTCGCGCGCTGCAGCATTCCCGCGCATCTCGTCCAGCTGTCGCAGAACGAAGGGCTGCCGCCGCTGGGTGAACTCGAAGTCGTGCTGGCGCGCAGCGCGCACTCGGCGCGCCCGCCGTGCGATTACCTCGCCGAGCAGATTCTCAACGAGTGGCGTGCATGACTGGGCCGCGCGCAGGCGCGGCCGCGCCGCTGCTCAGCACGACTTCAGCAGCCATTCCCTGAATGCGACCAGCGACGGCAACGTATCGTTTTCCGGCGGATACACGAGGTAGTAGCTGCGCTGGCTCGTGATCGCATCGCCGATCGACACGAGCTCGTTGCGGCTCAGCTCGTCTTCCACCAGCACCTTCGGCACGAGGCCGATCCCCATCCCCGCGCGCACGGCCTGGATCAGGTGCGACGTCAGCTCGAAGCTCGGGCCGATCCGCATCTCGCGATGATCGAGCCCGAAATGCGAGAACCATTCCGCCCACGCATGCTGATTGCTCGTCACGCCGAGCAGCGTTTGCCCGGCCGCCCACGCAGGCGCATGCGCGCCGGCCCCGCGGCCGCCGCCCGCATCGGGGCTCGCGATCGCGATCAGGAATTCGTTGTACAGCCGGTGCGCGTGCAGGCCGGGCCAGTCGCCGGCGCCGACGGTAATGGCCGCGTCGAGATCGTCGGTATGGAAATCGATGCCGCCGATCCGCGAATGCAGGTGCACGGTCATACCCGGATGCGTGGCATAGAAGTCGTGCAGGTGCGGCAGCAGCCATTTCGAGCCGAAGGTCGGCAACGTGGCAAGCCGCAGCGTGCCGGCCCCGGCCTGGTGCGACATGGCCTGCAGCGTCGCGCCGCGAATGCGCCCCAGTGCGCCGCTCAGCTCGACGAAGTAGCGGCGTCCGACCTCGGTCAGCTTCACGGAGCGGCCCTCGCGCCGGAACAGCGGCACGCCGAGCTGATCCTCGAGCGTCTGGACCTGCCGGCTGATCGCGCTCTGGCTCAGCGACAGCTCATCGGCCGCGCGGGTGTAGCTCTCGTGGCGGGCGGCGGCCTCGAATACGAGCAGCAGCGACATCGACGGGGTCAAGCGACGGTAATTCATGAGTTTTATGCAAGTTTTGCCGGGGGAGAATTCGTTTGTTTCTCGTGCCGATTAGCAAGATACTGGATTTCCGGCGTGCACGGAACCTTGCTCAAAACTCATGTTTCCGACCTGACCGCACACCGGCTCCGCTCACCTTTCGCGTTTATCCCATGTCGATCGCCCCGTTGCCCCGTCCCGCCAGCCAGCCCGAAAGCCGTTACCGCGATTTTCTCGCGGCCCTTCAGGCCGCCGGCTTCGCCGGGGAAATCCGCGCCGATCACGCGAACCGGACCGTGCAGGCCACCGACAACTCGATCTACCAGCGGCTGCCGCAGGCGGTGATCTGTCCCGCGCATGCGGACGACGTGCGGCTCGTCGCGCGGCTGCTCGCCGAGCCCGCGCATCGCGACGTCGCGGTGGCGGCGCGCGGCGGCGGCACCGGCACCAACGGGCAGTCGCTGACCGACGGCGTGGTCGTGGACCTGTCGCGCAACATGAACCGGATCCTCGAAATCAACGTGGCCGAGCGCTGGGTGCGCGTGCAGGCGGGCGTCGTCAAGGATCAGCTCAATGCCGCGCTGAAGCCGCACGGCCTCTTTTTCGCGCCGGAGCTGTCGACGTCGAACCGCGCGACGGTCGGCGGGATGATCAACACCGACGCGAGCGGGCAGGGCAGCTGCACGTACGGCAAGACGCGCGACCACGTGCTCGCGCTCGACTTCGTGCTGATGGGCGGCGAGCAGCTGCACAGCGACGCGCTCGCGGACGACGAACTGGCGCGCCGCTGTGCGCGCCAGGACCGGATCGGCAAGGTGTATCGCGCCGCGCGCCGCATCGCCGACGAGAAGGCCGCGCTGATCGACGCGAAATTTCCGAAGCTCAATCGCTGCCTGACCGGCTACGATCTCGCGCACCTGCGCGAGCCGGACGGCCGCTTCAACCTGAACAGCGTGCTGTGCGGCGCCGAAGGCTCGCTCGGCTTCGTCGTCGAGGCGAAGCTGAACGTGCTGCCGATCCCGAAATATTCGGTGCTGGTCAACGTGCGCTACGCCGGCTTCATGGACGCGCTGCGCGACGCGCGCGCACTGCTCGAACTCAAGCCGCTGTCGATCGAGACGGTCGACTCGAAGGTGCTGATGCTCGCGATGAAAGACTTCGTGTGGAGCAGCGTCGCCGAGTATTTTCCGCAGGACGACCAGCGTCCGACCCTCGGCATCAACCTGATCGAATTCAGCGGCGACGACGCGCAGGACGTCGATGCGCGGGTGCGCGCGTTCGTCGACCACCTGCGCACCGATACGAGCGTCGAGCGGCTCGGCCATACGCTCGCGAGCGGCGACGACGCGGTGAAGCGCGTGTATGCGATGCGCAAGCGCGCGGTCGGCTTGCTCGGCAACGTGCAGGGCGAGGCACGGCCGCAGCCGTTCGTCGAGGACACCGCGGTGCCGCCCGAAAACCTGGCCGCGTACATCGCCGAATTCCGCGCGTTGCTCGATGGCCACGGGTTGCAGTACGGGATGTTCGGTCACGTCGACGCGGGCGTGCTGCACGTGCGCCCCGCGCTCGACATGAAGGACCCGAAGCAGGCGGCGCTGGTGCGCCCGGTCTCGGATGCGGTGGCGGAACTCACGCAGCGGCATGGTGGCCTGTTATGGGGCGAGCACGGCAAGGGCGTGCGCTCCGAATACGCGCCGGCGTTCTTCGGCGAGCTGTATCCGTCGCTGCAGCAACTGAAGGCCGCATTCGATCCGCACAACCAGTTCAACCCGGGCAAGATCGCGACGCCGCCGGACCACACGATGCGGCTGCTGAAGATCGACGAGGTGCCCACGCGCGGCGACCACGACCGGCAGATCGACGAGCGCGTGTGGCAGAGCTACGGCACGGCGATGCACTGCAACGGCAACGGCGCGTGCTACAACTTCGATCCGGACGACGCGATGTGCCCGTCGTGGAAGGCGACGCGCGAACGCGTGCATTCGCCTAAGGGGCGCGCGTCGCTGATGCGCGAATGGTTGCGTCTGCAAGGACAGGCCGGCGTGGATGTGATCGCGGCAGCCCGCGCACGGCAGCCGCTGCTGAGCGGCCTCGCGACTCGCTGGCGCAACAGCCGCGCCGCGCGCAACGGCGAAGCCGATTTCTCGCACGAGGTGTATGACGCGATGGCCGGCTGCCTCGCATGCAAGTCGTGCGCGGGGCAGTGCCCGGTCAAGGTCAACGTGCCCGAGTTCCGCTCGCGCTTTCTCGAGCTGTATCACCAGCGATATCTGCGGCCGGTGCGCGACTACCTGATCGGCTCGCTCGAATACACGATGCCGTGGATGGCGCGCGTACCCGCGCTGTACAACGGGCTGATGCGGGCCGGCTGGGTGCGCACGCTGCTGGAGCGGCACGTCGGCATGGTCGACAGCCCGCTGCTGAGCCGCTTCGATCTCGCGGCCGCGATGCGCCAGTGGCGCGTGCGGCCCGCCGATCCGCGGGCGCTCGCGGCGCTGACCGACGCGCAGCGCGAACGCAGCGTCGTCATCGTGCAGGACACGTTCACGCGCTACTTCGATACCGAGCAGCTGGCGACGCTGATCGAGCTGGCGGCGCGCGCGGGCTACCAGGTGTGGCTCGCGCCGCTCGCGCCGAACGGCAAGGCGCTGCACGTGCAGGGCTTCCTGCGCGCGTTCGAGAGGGCGGCGATTCGCAACGCGACGCAACTGGCCGCGCTGGCGCGCTCGGGCGTCGCGCTCGTCGGCCTCGATCCGGCGATGACGCTCACGTATCGTCAGGAGTATCTGAAGGTGACGGGGCTCGCCGACGTGCCGAAGGTCGCGCTGCCGCAGGAGTGGCTGCTGCACGCGCTGCCGGAAGCGGATGCGTGCGGCGCGTCGGCCCGATCGTACCGGCTGCTGCCGCACTGCACCGAGAAGACGAACGCACCGGACAGCGGCAAGCAGTGGGCGCAGGTGTTCGCGCGGCGCGGGCTGCGCCTGCAGGTGCAGGCCACCGGATGCTGCGGGATGTCGGGCACGTACGGGCACGAGGCGCGCAACCTGGACACGTCGCGCACGATCTATGCGCAATCGTGGGCCGCGCACGTCGACGCGCGGGACGACGCGGGTGAAGCGCTGGCGACCGGGTATTCGTGCCGCAGTCAGGTGAAGCGCATGGCGTCGAAGCAGTTGCGTCATCCGTTGCAGGCGCTGCTCGATCACGTGCGTGCGGCGGGGTGACGGGCGGCGCGGCCCGCGTGAAGCGCGCGTTGCCGTTTAAGGGCATACCCTGAATGGCATTGACGTCATAGCAATTGCCTCATTTCTTATATGCGCGCTTGGCGCGCAGACTCGATACTTGCGGCACACATTGGTGCTGAACATGAAACGAGTCAACTACTTGCCGGCCGACGACAGATCCTGCGGCTGGTTTCACCTGAGCCGGACGCGGCGCCCAGCCGCCGCGCATACGGGCAAGACCTCCGCGCGCTGGGTCGTCGTCGGGGCCGGGCTCACGGGTCTGGCGGCGGCGCGACGCATCGCGCTGCACCATCCGAATGATTCCGTCGTCCTGCTGGACGCACAGGAAGTCGGATATGGGGCGTCTGGCAGAAATTCCGGGTTCGCGATCGACCTGCCGCACGACATCGGCGCACCCGATTACATCGGCGACCTCGCGACGGCGCGCATGAACCTGAAGCTCAATCAGGCCGCGCAGCAGATCATCAAGCAATTGGTAGCCGAGCATGGGATCGATTGCGACATGCGCGCGGTCGGCAAGTACCAGGCTGCCGTCGAACCGCGCGGCATCGCGGTGCTCGACGCGTACCGGAAAGGGCTCGAAAACCTCGGCGAACACTGCGAGGTCGTACCGGAAGACGAACTGCCGAAGCGCATCGGCACGCGCTTCTACAAGAAGGGGCTGTTCACGCCTGGCACGATCCTCCTGCAGCCGGCGGCGCTCGTGAAAGGGCTCGCCGACAGCCTGCCGGAAAACGTCAGGCTGCACGAATACACGCCGATCACGGCCGTCGATTACGGCGACCGGATCACGCTTGCGCATCGGCACGGCGAAATCGTCGCGGACAAGCTGCTGCTGACCAACAATGCATTCGGATCGAGCTTCGGCTTCCTGAAGCGGCGACTGCTGCCGGTATTCACGTATGCCAGCATGACGCGCGTGCTGACCGACGACGAGCAGGCGAGGCTGGGCGGGTTGCCCGTGTGGGGCATCATCCCGGCCGATCCGTTCGGCAGCACGTTGCGGCGCACGCCGGACAACCGTCTGCTGGTGCGCAACAGCTTCAGCTTCAACCCGAACGGCCGCAGCAGCGAAGCGTTCCTGCAACGCGTCGCGCAGCGCCATCGCGCGTCGTTCGAGCGGCGTTTCCCGATGCTGCCGAACGTGCCGTTCGAATACACGTGGGGCGGCGCGATGTGCCTGTCGCGCAATCACATGGCGCATTTCGGCCAGCTCGCGCCGAACGTCTACGGCGCGCTGTGCTGCGGCGGCCTGGGCATCACGCGCGGCACGATTACCGGCACGTTGCTGGCCGACTGGCTCGCCGGGGAGCGCAACGAACTGATCGAGTTCCTGTTGTCGTCGCCCGGGCCGAATGCGAACCCGTCCGAACCGCTGCTGTCCGCCGGTGTTCGTCTGAACCTGATGTGGGGACAGTGTCGCGCGGGCAAGGAAAGCTGAGCTTTCGTCATGAGAGAGGACGTCATGATCAAACTGGGTATTCTCGGCGTGGGCGACCTCACCGAAAAGCTGGTGCGAGGCCTGCTGCGCGAGGCCGGCGAGATGGAAGTGCTGCTGTCGCCGCGAGGGCGCGAGAAGGCGCAAGCGCTCGGCCGCGAACGCGCATGCCGCGTCATGGCCAACAACCAGGCCGTTGTGGATGCAGCCGACATCGTGCTGATCGGCGTGCGTCCGGCACAACTGACGGCACTCGCACAGGAGGTCACGGTCAGGCCGGGCCAGAAGCTGATCTCCGTCGTGAGCGGCGTATCGGTCGCGGAGCTGCAGCGCCTGTTCGGTATCGACCGCTGCGTGCGGGCGATGCTGTCCTATGCGGCCGAGATCAATCGCTCGACGGTCGCCCTGTATCCCGCCGATCCCGAT
This sequence comes from Burkholderia sp. IMCC1007, assembly GCF_027257875.1. Classification (GTDB taxonomy): domain Bacteria; phylum Pseudomonadota; class Gammaproteobacteria; order Burkholderiales; family Burkholderiaceae; genus Burkholderia. Next base: position 222,726 of record NZ_JAPVQY010000004.1, on the reverse strand, counting down.
GCGCAGGCGCTGCTGCACGTGCTCGGTAATCTGATCGTGCTCGCCAGCGAGACCGAGTTCGAACTGGCGACGGTCAGCGCATGCATGAATGGCTGGTTCTACTTTCTGTTGCACGACCTGCAGCACTGGCTGGAAGACAAGGGCATGCCGTCCGAGCGTGCGCGCGCGCTGGTGCTCAGCAGCGTCGAGGATTGCGTGGCCTACGCGCGGCATCGCGATGCGCAGCCGATTCGCGACCTGGGCCGCTCGATCGCGACCCCCGGCACGTTCACCGAGCAGGGGCTCGAGATGCTGGCACTGCATCAGGCCAATGCGGCATGGAACGCCGCGTGCGAAGTCGTATTCGATGCGCTGCTGAGCGGATCGGGACGAGATTCGATCACGACCACCACCGATCCGGCACTGTGACGGCCATGCCGTCATGTTAGCCGGGCCGATCACCCATGTCGGAAAATTCCTACTACAAAATTCAGGAGAACAAATGTCACTGATTCACAACCTTGAGGATGCACCCCTCAACGGGTTCCACAAGAAGCTTACGGTCTACTCGGCCGGCGGGCCGTTTCTGGACGGTTATGTGATGAGCATCATCGGTGTCGTGATGATGCAGATCTCGGGTGCACTGCATCTGAATACGTTCTGGGAGGGGATGGTCGCCGCATCGGCGCTGATCGGCATTTTTCTCGGCGGCTTCCTCGGCGGGTGGTTTACCGATCGCTTCGGCCGCAAGGTGCTCTACCTGATCGACCTGGTCGCGATCATCGGTTTTTCGGCCGCGCAGTTCTGGGTCGAGTCGGTGTGGGCGCTGTTCATCTGGCGCCTGCTGATCGGCGTCGCGGTGGGTGCGGACTATCCGATCGCGACCGCGTTTCTCGCGGAGTTCCTGCCACGCAAATATCGCGGCCCGCTGCTCGCGAGCATGCTGGTGATGTGGTTCGCCGGTGCGGCCTGCGCGTATATTGCCGGCACGCTGATCCTCGAGTTCGGCGGCGCTGATGCCTGGCGATACGTGCTGGCCAGCGCACTCGTACCGGGCACACTGTTCATGGTGGCGCGCGCCGGCACGCCGGAGTCGCCGCGCTGGCTGCTCAGCAAGGGGCGCCGCGCAGAAGCCGACAAGGTCATCAAGCACGTGTACGGCCCGCAGTTCTCGTCGAAAAACCTACCCGAGGCGCCGAAGACGCGTGAAGTATCGGTGTGGTCGCTGTTCCACTCAGGCTACGGCAAGCGCATGTGGTTCGTGACGATTTTCTGGACCTGCGCGGTGCTACCGCTGTTCGCGATCTACTCGTTCGCGCCGACCGTGCTCGGGGCACTCGGCCTGACCGAGAAATGGGCCGCGCTGGGTTCGGTCGCGATCACGATGCTGTTCGTCGTCGGCTGTCTGGCGGGGATGAAGCTGATCAACGTGATGGGGCGGCGGCAGATGCTGATCCAGAGCTTTCTGTGGTCCGGGCTCGCGCTGGCGCTGCTGGGCTTCAATCCGACGGCGTCCCCGATGATCGTGGTGATCCTGTTCGGCGCGTATGCGATCTTCAACAGCGGTGCGCAGATCCTGGAATTCGTCTACCCGAACGAACTGTTCCCGACCGAGATCCGCGCGACGGCCGTTGGCCTGGGCACGTCGCTGTCGCGGATCGGCACGGCGGTGGGCACCTATCTGGTTCCGGTCGCGCTGACGTCGATCGGCATCGGCAACACGATGCTCGTGGCGGCCGGCGTTTCGTTCGTCGGCGCGTGGTGCGCGTGGGCGATGGCGCCCGAGACGCAGAAGCTGGACCTGCATCAGGCGGCTTCGCTCGATCACTGAACGGCATTGCGGCGAACGGGCACGCGCGGCGGATGGCGCGCGTTGCCCGTCGCACGCCAGTCACTCCCCAACCGATATGACGATGGACGAACGATGCGACCGCAACTGAACAAGCTTGCCGACGAGACCTGGGACGTGGTGGTGATCGGCGCCGGCGCGGTGGGCTGCGCCAGCGCGCGTGAATTGGCCGGGCGCGGCTTCAAGACGCTGCTGGTCGACCGCGGCGATATCGCGACGGGCACGTCGTCGCGCTCGAGCCGGATGCTGTATTCCGGCGTCGGCTATCTGGCGCCGCAGTTTCCGCTGTGGCAAATCCCGTTCCGGCCGGCCGCGGTGCTGAAGCGGTTTCTGTATGCGCGCAACATCATGCACTGTCGCGCCGAACTGGTCGCCGACATGCCGCAGCGCCTGACCCGCCACCGCTTCCATTACCCGTTTCGCGCGGGCGACCGCTATCCGCACTGGCTGGTCGGGTTCGGCTTCCGGCTGATGGAGGCCGTCGCGAGCCGCAACGTGCCGCTGGCGTTTCGCCGGCTTTCGCCGGAGCAGGCGGCCCGCGAGAGCGCGATGGTCGCGGCGCTGGGCGGCCCGCTGGCCGGTGTCGGCGTGTTCGAGGAATACATGTATGCGTGGCCCGAGCGCATTTGCGTCGATACGGCGCTCGATGCCGAGCAGCGCGGCGCGACGCTGCGCACGTATGCCAGAGTGAGCGCGCTCGAGCGGCGCGGCGCGACGTGGAGCATCACGCTGGATGACCAGGCGCCCGACGCGACCGGGCAGGTACGCATCAGCACCCGCGCGGTCGTGAACGCGGCCGGGCCGTGGGTCGATCGCGTGCCCGGCGGCGGCCGCGGCGACGTGAAGCGGGTACTCGGACGCAAGGGCGTGAACGTGATGGTGCGCCTGCCGGACGCGTGGCGCGGCCAGGGGCTCGAAGCGTTTTCGAGCAAGGGCGAGACGTTCTATGTCTTCCCGTGGGGCGACTATCACTTCATCGGCCCGACCGAAACCGTCGTCACCGAGGATCCGGACACCGTGCGCGTGCTGGATGCCGAAGTCGACTACATCCTCAGCGAGGCGAACCTGCTGTTCCCCGAACTGAAGCTCACGCGCGCGCACGTGCGGCACTGCTGGTGCGGCGTGCGCCCGATGTCGACGACGGACGGCGAAACGGTCAGCCTGCCCGTGCGCGCGATCGAGGATCCGAACCTGCCGGGGCTCGTCACGATGACGGGCTCCTACATCATGATGCACCGTCACGCCGGGCGCATGGCCGCGAAGTCGGTCGAGCGGCATCTGGGCAAACGGCGCGCGCCGCCCAAGGGGATGCTGGTCGGCCCGGGGCGGCAGGCGAATGCGCAAACCGTCGAGCAGATCCTCGAGCAGGAGCACGTCGTGCGGCTGGCCGACCTGATTCGTCGCCGCTTGCCCGACGGGTTGAACCCGGCGCTCGGGCGCGACCGCGTCGATGAACTGTCGCGCGTCGCCGCGACGGTGCTCGGCTGGTCAGAAGCTCGGCGGCAGGAAGAGCTGCGGCATTTCGAGTCGGATACGGCCACGGTTTACCGCACCATATAATTCGGGATGCAAAGTGTTTAGTCAAAACTGAAAAAGAGGAAGATGTGATGACCCGGGTTCTAACCGTTGTTCGACAGGCAGAAGCGGCCACGATCGGCGAAACCGCGCCGCCCAAATTGCCGATCGGCGACATCATCGCGGCGCAAGGCACGGCCCAACATCAGGAAGCCGCCGACGTCGGCGCGAGCATCGGCGTGTGGGAAAGTTTGCCCGGCCAGTTCCGCCGTCATCTGAAAAGCCGCGAATTCAGCCACATCGTCAGCGGCTGGTGCGTCTTCACGCCGGATGGCGGCGAGCCGGTCGAGCTGCATGCGGGCGACGCCGTGTTGTTCCCCGCGAACTGCGAAGGCGTATGGGATATTCGCGAGACGCTGCGCAAGACGTACGTGCTGTTCTGACGCGGAGCCGGACATGAGCGAGATCAAACGATTTGCCGTTCGCCCGCGTGCCAGCGGCATCGTCGTATCCGGCGACCGGATCGAAACGTCGGGTATCGTCGCGGCGGCCGGCGCGGCGACCGACATCGAAGCGCAGACGCGTTCGGTGCTGGAGCAACTCGAAGGGCTGTTGCGTGAGGCAGGCGCCGGCAAGCAGCATGTCACGCGCATCCAGATCTGGCTGGCCGACATGAAGGATTTCGACGCGATGAATCGCGTGTACGACGCATGGGTCGGCAACGCCGATCAGCCGGCGCGCGCCTGCGTCGGTGCGCCGCTTGCACATGAAGACTATCTGATCGAGATTCAGGCGACGGGAACGCTATAACGCTTAGGGCCTGTTCACGCTAATAACGGGCTTGCGCTGGCCCCCAGAAGGGCCGAGCGCAAGGATTGCGACGAAGCGAATACTCGCCGCGGCGATCGGCAGCGGCAGCGACGTCAGGGCTTGATGCCCCGACGATGCGGTTCGATGGGGTGGCGACGGTGGCCGGGGGGGATCCGGCCGCCCGTCCTGCACAAGCCGCTCCAGTTTTTGCCGAAGCGTCGTCCGGCCCGCAACGGAAGCGCGGAAGAAGCAGCGCGCCAGCACATCGAAGTCCTGCGCGCGCCACGCGTCAATGCGCGGTCAGCAGCCGTTCCACCTCATGTCGGCGTTTGCGATAGACGGAAGGCGTCTCTCCGTATTGCTTGCGGAACCACAGGATGAAGTGCGACGCATCCGAGAACCCGCACTCGATCGCGATCGTCGTGACGTTCAGGCTCGTGTCCGCCAGCTGCTTGCGGGCGTGCTCGAGCCGGAGCTTTCTCCAGTAGTTCGCGGGCGCATCGTTCGTGTTGTTCAGAAACGCGCGATGCAGTTGCCGCGCGCTGGTACCTGCGTGCTCCGCGACTTCCTTCAGCGTGGCCGACGCGCCGAGATGGGCACGCATGAATGCAATCGCCTTGCGCACGATCTCGTTCTGGTACACGTGCGGTTCGCTGTCGCGTTCATGTTCTGGCGCGGTTTCGAGCGCGGTGTCCGCCAGCAGGTACTTGAGCCCTTTCTGCGCACGAATCTCGCCGCAGTGGCGCCGGATCATGTTCGCGGCGAGATCGATCGCCGTGCCGCCAGGGCACGTGATGATGCCTTCGTCGTCCACGTAGCTTTTGTCGATCAATGCGGTGGCGAGCGGAAAGCGTTCACTGAACTCGTCGCGGATCGTGAAGTGAACCGCGCAGCGGCGGCCGTCGAGCAGCCCTGCCTTGCCGAGCACGAACGACGCGGAGCACAGCGCGATGATCGGGATGCCGGCCGCATGGACGTTGCGCAGCGCATCCAGCAGCCATTCCGGCGGATTGCGCGTTTCGGCGAGCAGGCCGCCGGCGACCACGATGTAGTCGTACGATTCGAGCAGCTCGAGCCGCTTGGTCGGCAGGATCGGCATCCCGCAGCTCGCGGAGATCGGCTCGTCGTTGCAGGTCATCCAGTCCCACTGGCAGTAGATCTGGCGGCTGCGAAACGACTTATCCGCCGCGAACCGCAACGAATCGACCAGCCCGGCCACCGGGACCAGCGTGAACTGATTCAGCAGGATGAAGCCGACGCGCAAATCGGGCCGCCCGGGCAGCACTTCTTCGGCATCCTGGCTTGCGTCTCCGTAGTCTTCGTTATCTGTATTCATCGCTCATCCTCGAGAAAGATGAGAATCCGGCACGCCGTATGCCCGCAGTGTACGAGTTTGCCGATGTCCTGTATGTGGCAAAAACACCGAAAAATATAACGGGAAGGACAGCAAACAGGGGCCTGAGGGTATGGCCGTCGCCGCACGCGTTCGAAGCGAAAAATACGCTGCCGGAGCTAGGGAAAGCCCTAGGTGGCCACATACCCGGCATTCTAGGAATTGTCCTTCCCGTGATAGCCCCGCCGGTTCGGCAACCGGAAAATCTGCCCCATGTATTGATCTCTAACGGGGCAAAAACTATGTACCGAGGTTTCTGGTATGCGCAGGCGCTGGATCGCGAATGTGCATTGGCGCCCGCACTCGAGGAATCGACGCAGGCCGACGTGTGCATCATCGGCGGCGGTTACCTGGCGCTGTGGTCGGCGATCCGGATGAAGAAGGCGAAACCGGGCCTGGATATCGTCGTGATCGAAAAGGACCGCTGCGGTTCCGGCGCGAGCGGGCGCAATGGCGGCTTCGTCAACAACTGGTGGGCCAAATATCTGTCGCTGATGAGCATCTGCGGCGAAGCCGAGGCGCGGCGCATCTGCGAGGCCGCGGAATCGGCCATCGATGAAATCGGCGAATTCTGCCGCGAGCACGACGTCGATGCGCAGTTCCGCAAGCACGGCTGGCTGTGGACCGCGAGCAATCCGCGTCAGCACAACTCGTGGCTGGTGCTGACCGAGAGCCTGGAGAAGTACGGTGTGAACCCGTTCCGCGCGCTGTCGCCGGACGAGGTGCGCGACAAGTCCGGCTCGCCGCGAATCCTGTCGGGCATTTTCGATCCCAATGCGGCGACCGTGCAGCCGGCGCTGCTGGCGCGCGGCCTGCGCCGCGTGGCGATCGAGCTCGGCGTGCGCATCTACGAGAAGACGCCGATGACGCGCCTCGAGCGCAGCAAGCCGCCGGTGGTGTATACCCCGCGCGGCAAGATCACGGCGCGCAAGGTGGTCATCGCGATGAATGCATGGGGCGCGCAATTCCCCGAGCTCAAGCGGATGTTCGTGGTCATGTCGAGCGACATGATCGCGACCGCGCCGATGAAGTCGCGGCTCGATGCGACGGGCTTCAGGACCGGCGTGTGCGTGAGCGATTCGCGCACCGTGCTCAATTACTGGCGCAACACGCCGGACGGCCGCATCGTGTTCGGCAAGCCGCTGGGCCAGTTCGCCTTCGCGTCGAAGATCGGCGCGCTGTACGACAAACCGTGCCCGGCGGTCGACGGCGTGACCGCCGAGATGCGCTCGTTCTATCCGAAGCTGGCCGACGTGCCGATCGTCAACAGTTGGACGGGGCCGCTCGATCGCGCGATGAAGGGCCTGCCCAATTTCGGCTATCTCGGCGGCCATCGCGACATCGTGTTCGGCATCGGTTTCTCCGGTGCGGGCGTGGGCCCCACGGTGTTTGCCAGCCGCATCATCAAGTCGCTGGTCGAGGAGGCCAACGACGAGTGGGCCAATTGCGGCCTCGTCAACCAGCACATGAAGTTGCTGCCGCCCGAGCCGTTCCGTTTCATCGGCGCGCGCATGGTGCGCAACGCGCTGGTGCGCAAGGAGTCGCTCGAGGATCTCGACCGCGATGCCGGCGCACTCACCAATTTCCTCACGTCGCTGGCGCCTGCCGGCTATGCGCCCAAGAAAGTCGTTAGCAAGGGATGATCATGTCGCATCACGTCGTTTTTCTCGACCATGAAGGCATCGCGCCTTCGGTGAAAGTTCCCCAACTGCCGTTCGAGCATACGTGGACCAGCTACAGCTATACGTTGTCGCAGGACCTCGTCGCGCGGCTGCACGACGCCACCGTTGCGCTGACCTGCAGCGTGCCGCTGCGGGCGCAACATCTGCGCCAGTTGCCGAAGCTCAAAATGATTTCGCTGGCGCTGACCGGCACCGATATCGTCGATCTCGACTACTGTCACGAACACGGCATCGTGGTGACGAACGTGCCAGGCTATGCGGCCAACACGGTGGCCGAGCACGTGATCGCGATGATGTTCGAACTGCTGCGCCGGCCGAGCAGCTATCACCGGCTGATGCGCAAGGTCCATCGCGGCGAGGTGCCGGCGCGCAACATCTATTTCGATTTCCGGATTCGCGATGTGGCCGGCAAGACGCTCGGCATCATCGGCAACGGCGTGATCGCGCGCCGGCTCGCGGAGCTCGCGCGCGGCCTCGACATGAACGTGCTGCTCTACGACAAGGGCGGCGAGTTTCGCGGTGCGGGCTTCGTGCCGCTCGCACAATTGCTTGCGAGCAGCGACGTGCTGTCCATCAACGTGCCGCTCACCGACGAAACGTGCAACATGCTCGGTGCGAAGGAACTCGCGCAGATGAAGCGCGACGCGATCCTGATCAACACGGCGCGCGGCGGCATCGTCAACGAAGCGGCGCTGATCGACGCCATGCTCGACGAAACGATCGGCGGCGCGGCGCTGGACGTGCTGGTGAACGAGCCGGTCGACGTCGACGACCCGATCTTCCAGCTGATCGATCACGACAACTTCATCCTCAATCCGCACGTTGCATGGAGCAGCGCCGACGCGATGCAGGGCTTGATCGACAAGGCGCTGAACAACATCGTCGAATTCGCGAACGGCGACGTGCCGCAATTTGCCATCCAGAAGGTAACCGCATGACTTCCATCATCAAGACCAGCTTCGTCGACGGCCGCTTCGTCGAGCCGGACAGCCGGGCCGATCTGCTCGAGAACCGCAATCCGTCGGCGCCGGCCGAGATCGTCGAGCGCTTCGCGCGTGCCGATGCCGCGCTCGCCGAGCGCGCGATCCAGGCGGCCGCGAACGCGAGCCGCACGTGGCGCCGCAGCAACCCGCAACTGCGCGCGACGATACTCGATCGCATCGGCAGCGAGATTCTCGAACGCCGTCAGGAACTGGCCGAGCTGCTGGCGCGCGAGGAAGGCAAGATCGTGCGCGAAGCGCTGGGCGAAGTGGACCGCGCCGGCCACTCGTTCAAGTTCTACGCGCAGGAAGCGCTGCGCGCGAACGGCGAGAAATACGATTCGGTGCGCGAGGGTGTCGGCGTCGACGTGTTCACGCAGCCGGTCGGCGTGGTCGGCATCATCAGTCCGTGGAACTTCCCGCTCGCGATTCCCGCATGGAAGGTTGCGCCGGCGCTCGCGTTCGGCAACGCGGTCGTGTTCAAGCCGGCCGAACTGGTGCCGTCATCCGCGTGGGCGCTCGCGGAGATCATCTCCCGCTCCGGCTTGCCGGCCGGCGTGTTCAACCTGCTGATCGGGCCGGGCCGCACCGTCGGCGACGCGATCCTGCGTTCGCCGCAGGTTGATGCGATCACGTTCACCGGATCCGAATCGACGGGCCGGCAGGTCGCGCGGATCGCGGCCGAGCGGCTGGTGCGCGTGCAACTGGAGATGGGCGGCAAGAATCCGCTCGTCGTGCTGGACGACGCCGATCTCGATGTTGCCGTCGAGGTCGCGCTGAACGGCTCGTTCTATTCGACCGGCCAGCGTTGCACGGCCAGCTCGCGCGTGATCGTCACGGCCGGCATCCATGATGCGTTCGTCGAGAAACTCGCGGCGCGTACGCGTGCGTTGCGCGTGGGCGATGCGCTGAGTGCCGACACCGATATCGGCCCGGTGGTCGACCCGAGCCAGCTCAGGCAGAACCTGTCGTACGTCGAGTCGGGCGTGCAGGAAGGCGCGACGCTGGTGTGCGGCGGCAAGCATCTGGACAACGACAAGGACGCCTATCATTTTTCGCCGGCGCTGTTTACCGACGTGCAGCCGCACATGCGCATCTACCGAGAGGAGATCTTCGGGCCGGTACTGGCCGTGCTGAAGGTGCCCGATTACGAAGCGGCGCTGGCGGCGGCCGAAGACACGCCGTTCGGCTTGTCCGCAGGCATCGTCACGACGTCGTTGAAGCATGCGGAGGACTTCAAGCGCCGCTCGTCGGCCGGCATGGTGATGGTGAACCTGCCGACGGCGGGTGTGGACTATCACGTTCCGTTCGGCGGCAACCGCGGATCGAGTCTGGGGCCGCGCGAGCAGGGGACGTATGCGCGGCAGTTCTTTACGCGGGTGAAGACGACGTATCAGCTCGCGTGACGGCGATGTCGACGCGCGCGGCGGATCCGGAACCGGCTTCGCGACGTGCGCTGGCCGTGGCGGCGTCGGTGCGATGCGTGACGGATCGCCGCTGCTAATATGGCTGGAGATGAACCGCTGCACCGGTCCGCACGCATTCCACGACACGTCACATCACGAAAGCCGCCCAAGGATCCGCCCGCATGCGTATCGATCCGTACAGCCTGGAGCTGTTCATTTCCGTCGTTCAGGAAGGCTCGATCTCTCGCGCCGCCAGCCGCAACCATATCGCGCCGTCGGCGCTCAGCCGGCGCATCGCCGATCTCGAAGCGGCGATGGGCGTCCCGTTGCTGATCCGCTCGCCGTCCGGTGTCGAATTGACCGAAGCCGGCCGTCACGCATTTTCGCGCGCCGTATCGGTTCACGACCAGTTGCAGTCGCTGGCGCGCGAGGTTCAGTCGTTGAGCGGCGAGGTCGCCGGCGTCGTGCGCCTGCATGCGAACGCATCGGCGATCGTCGGCTTCCTGCCGGAGCGGCTGAAGGCGTTTCAGGCACGTTACCCGCTCGTGCAGATCGCGCTGACGGAAGAGATCAGCGACGAGGTGGTCCGCGCATGCGTGGACGACCGCGCAGACGTTGGCATCTCGGCGTGCGGCAAGCTGCCGGGCGGGCTGGAGTCGTGGCACTTCGCCGACGATCCGCTGATGGTCGTGCTGCCGCTCGATCACGAACTCGCCGCGCTTTCGGCACTGGCGTTCGGCGACGTGCTGCGCTTTCCGCTCGTGGCATTGCAGGCCGGCGGCTCGCTCGACCGGACGCTCAAGGAACGGGCCGACGCCGCACGCATGCCGCTGACGCTGTCGGTGACGGTCAACAGCTTCGACGCGCAATGCCGGATGGTCGAGGCGGGGCTCGGCATCGGCATCGTTCCGACCAGCGCGGCGTCGGCGTTCGCCGGCTCGAACGGGTTCGTGCGCAGGCCGCTCGACGAGCGGTGGGCGCGCGAGCGCGCGCTGCATGTCCATGCGCTGAGGAAATCGTCGCGCCTGAGGGCCGTCCAGGCGCTGATCGACGCGCTCGCGGGCATCTGAGGCCGCAGGGTTTACGCGGACATCGCGATTTGCGATGCCCCGCTTGCCGATCGAGCACTTCGTTTCCGCTATAGCAGCCGTCTAGATTTCAATCCAAGGAGAAATCAGATGGCAACAGTGGATGTGGCGGGCCGGCTCCTGTTTCTTTGCGATGATCCGGAGCGCGTCGAACGGCAACTCGGCGGCGCCGACCTGACGCAGGCGGAGGCGGGGCCGCTGCGGGACGATATATCGACCGATGAAATCACGCCGATGAGCGTGCTGACGCGCTTCGACGAGCGCCTTGGCCGCTTCCCGTATCTCGGCTTTCGCACCGGCGGCCGCAATCCGATCGGACCGGGCGCCGTGCTGGCCGGCGGCTTTCGCGTGACGGTCGCGGGGAATCGCTACGGCAAGGGGTCGTCGCGCGAGCATAGTCCGCTCGCGGAATACCGCGCGGGCATCCGGCTCGTGATCGCGAAGAGCTTCGAGCGGATTTACCGGCAGAACGCGGACAACCTCGGCCTCTTCACGTCGACGGATTTCGGCCTGATCGAACGCATCCGGCGCGGCGAATCCATCGACATCGAGGAACTCGTCGCGACGCGCGACGACCTGGCCGCGTCGATCCTGCGCAGCGGCGGCCTGCTGCGCTACGGTGCGCAACAGATGCGCGAGATCGAGCCGGCGGGCGAGGCGGCCGATTCGGCCGATTCGACGCATGCCGCGCCGCGCACGCTCGCGCAGAAAATTCTCGAGCGCCACGCGCTGCGCACGGCCGGAACCGGAACCGCGTTCGTGCCCGGCGCGGGCGTGTTCGTTCGCGCCGACTGGCGCTTCATCCACGAGTACTACACGGGGATGGCCGCGCACATGCTGCATGCGGCGTTCGGCAAGCCGCTGTCGCTGCATCAACCGGAGACGATAGTCGCGTTCGAGGATCACCTGTCGTATGCACATCGCAGCGAGCTGCACGTGCGCAACGGGTTGCTTCCGGACGTGCGCGAGCTGTCGGCCGCACACCGGCAATTCGCGAAGGACTACGGATTGACGAATCACGGCTATCTCGCGGAATCCGGCAGTGGTGGCGGCGCGCGCGTCGATGAAGGATCGGAAGGCATTTCGCACGCGATGATGGCGGAGCGTTATGCGCTGCCGGGCCAGGTCGTGGTCGGCACCGATTCGCACACGCCGCACAGCGGCGCGCTCGGTTGCATCGCATTCGGCGTCGGCACCACGGACATGGCGAACGCGTTCGTGACGGGCGCGGTGCGGATGACCGTGCCACCGTCGCTGCGGATCGAATACAACGGTTCGATTCCGCGCGGCGTGACGGCCAAGGATCTGGTGCTGCACCTGCTCGCCGATCCGAAGATTCGCGCCGGCTCGGGTGTCGGCAAGGTGTTCGAGTTCGCGGGCTCCGCCATGGCGCAACTGACGACGGACGAGCGCACGACGCTCACGAACATGACGGCCGAGCTGGGCGGCTTCACGGGCATCGTCGCGCCCGACGCGGAAACCGTGCGATTCCTGAAGGCGCGGCGCGGCATCGACTTCGTGATCGAGCCGTGGATGCGCAGCGACGCCGGGGCGCCGTACGCGGACGTGATCGAGATCGACTGCACACGCATCACGCCGATGCTGGCGGCGCCCGGCGACCCGGGCAACGGCATCGCGCTGCGCGACCTCGCGGAACGGCCGCGTGTCGATATCGCGTATGGCGGTTCGTGCACGGCGGGCAAGCGCGAAGACTTCGACCATTACCACGAAGTGCTGGCGTGGGCGGCGGCGCGCGGGCTGCGCGTACCGGCCGACGTGAGCCTCTATCTGCAGTTCGGCACGTCGGACGTCCGCGACTACTGCGCGCGGCGCGGTTATCTCGACACCTTCGAGCGCGTGGGCGCGGTGCTGCTGCAACCGTCATGCGGCGCATGCGCGAACTGCGGGCCCGGTTCGTCGACGGATGCTGCGCAAGTGACGATCAGCGCGATCAACCGCAACTTCCCCGGCCGGTCCGGCCCCGGCCAGGTGTGGCTCGCGAGCCCGCCGACCGTCGTCGCGAGCGCGCTGGCCGGCCGCATCGCGTCCTTTGCCGAATTGCAGGCGCAGTACCCATAAGCGGTTCGGCGCCGCACGCGCGGCGCTATCTATTCCAACGACGAGACAGGAGACAGACATGGCTATTGTGGAGCGCGCATCGACCCTGCGCGCCGCCGAAGCCGCAGCCGCCGCGGCGGCTGCATCCACGGCATCGGCGGCCGGCGTGGGCGCGATTTCGGCACGACTCGACCGGCTTCCCGCGACACCCGCGGTCTGGAAACTGATCGCACTGCTGAGCCTCGGTTTCTTCTTCGAGCTGTACGACCTGCTCTTTACCGGCTACATCGCACCCGGTCTCGTCAAGAGCCGCATTCTCACGCCGACCACGGCGGGGCTGTTCGGCACGTCGGGCGTCGCGAGCTTCATCGCCGCGCTGTTCTGCGGGCTGTTCGTCGGCACGGCCGCATGCGGCTTTCTCGCCGACCGCTTCGGCCGCCGGTCGATCTTCACGTGGTCGTTGTTGTGGTACGTCGCGGCCAATACGGTGATGGCGTTCCAGGACACCGCGAGCGGCCTGAACTTCTGGCGCTTCGTGTCGGGCCTGGGCATCGGCGTCGAGCTGGTCACGATCGGCACCTACATGTCGGAACTCGCGCCGAAGCATCTGCGCGGCCGCGCGTTCGCGGTCTGTCAGACGATCGGCTTCTCGGCCGTGCCGGTCGTCGCGTTTCTGTCGTATCTGCTGGTGCCAGCCGCACCGTTCGGCGTCGACGGCTGGCGATGGGTCGTCCTGCTCGGCGGAATCAGCGCGCTGTTCGTCTGGTACTTCCGGCGCAATTTGCCGGAAAGCCCGCGCTGGCTCGCCGGCAAGGGCCGTATTCAGGAGGCCGATGAAGTGCTCGCGCGGCTGGAGGCGCAGGTTGCGCGCCAGTACGGCGGGCCGTTGCCCGAGCCGGGCCCGGCCGACCCCGTCCAGCGCAACGCGGGGTTCGCCGACATGCTCAGGACGCCGTACCGCAAGCGCACGGTGATGCTGGTCGTCTTCCACATCTTCCAGACGGTCGGCTTCTACGGTTTCGCGAACTGGGTGCCGACGCTGCTCGTCAAGCAGGGGATCACCGTGACGTCGAGCCTGCTGTACACGACGATCATCGGCCTTGCCGCGCCGCTCGGGCCGCTGCTCGGCTACTGGATCGCGGACCGCTTCGAGCGCAAGCACGTGATCGTATGCATGGCCGCGCTCAATATCGTTAGCGGGCTGCTGTTCAGCCAGGCGTCGGCGGCGGTTGCGATCGTATCGCTGGGCGTGCTGCTGACACTGGCCGGCAACATCATTTCGTTCACGTACCACGCGTATCAGCAGGAGCTGTATCCGACGGCCATTCGCGCGCGCGCGGTCGGCTTCGTCTATTCGTGGAGCCGGCTGTCGGCGGTGTTCAGCGCGTTCGCGATCGCGTTCACGCTGAAGGAATTCGGCATCACCGGCGTGTTCGTGTTCATCGCCGGCGCAATGGCGCTCGTCATGCTCGCGATCGGGCTGATGGGCCCGAAAACGCTCGGCCAGTCGCTCGAGCGCATTTCGCACTGACCGGCGGCTGTCGCACGCAGCGGCCGAAGTCGCGGGCCGCTGCGCGCCCGACGGTTCACGTGCCGCACGCGTGGATCAGGAACTGCTGCAGCGCGGCGGCCGGCCCGCTCAACTGCGCGCCTTTCGCCCAGATCATGCCGGCGTCCATTTGGGGCACGGCGTCCAGAATCGGCCGCGCTTCGATCCGCTTGCCCTCGAGCGACCACGGCCGGAACACCATGTCGGACAGCACGGTCACGCCGAAGCCGTGTGCGACCAGCCCGCGCAGCGCCTCCATCGAGCTGGTGCGAAACGCGATATTCGGCGCGATTCCTTTCTTCTTCCAGTAGCGCAGCGTCGACTGCTCGCCCTCGTCCACCGTGATCAGGATGTACGGATGCGCGGCGATGTCCTTCAGCGACGGCGCGTCGACCTGCGCGAGCGGATGCGTCGGCGCGACCCACAGCTGGCGCCGCGAGCGGATCAGCACCTGGCTGCCGAACCGGCTCAGCTTGTCGACGTTCGACAGCAGCACCACGCCGATGTCGACGTCGCCGTCGAGCACCGCCCGTTCGCTGTCGGCCCGCTCCATGTCGCGCAGGTCGAACTCGATGAACGGATAGGTCGCGCGAAAGCGTGCGAGCAACTCCGGCAGGAAATAGCCGAGCACCGTGTACGACGCGGCGATGCGCACGGTGCCGCGCAAGTCGTGCGAGCGGAACGGCGGCTTGTGCACCGCATCGCGCGCGGCGTCGAGCACGCGGCGCGCATGGTTGTAGAAATCCTGGCCGTCGGGCGTGAGCGCGACGCCCTGCGGCAAGCGCTCGAAGAGCCGTGTGCCGAGCCCGTGTTCGAGCGCCAGCACCGCGTTGGTGATCGCCGATTGGGACACGTGTTCGTTCGCCGCCGCCATCGAAAACTGGCCGGTCTGGGCGGCCGCCGCGAAGTAGCGCAGCTGCCGGAGCGTGAGATCGAATGCCATCTGATTTTCGGATACCAGGATTGTCTATTTGTGATTTTACGATAGCAAATCGGCTTCCTATACTCGACTGAAAAATCACGATCACCCCGGAGACAGTCCCGCCATGAACGCGCCAGAACCCGCTGTTGCGTCGCTACCGCCGGCCGAAACGGCCGCCCCGCATACCGATGCCGTGTCGCTCGACGACAAATACACGCTCGAAAAGGGCCGCGTCTACATCAGCGGCACGCAGGCACTGGTGCGTCTGCCGATGCTGCAGAAGGCGCGCGACCGGAAGGCCGGGTTGAACACGGCGGGCTTCATCTCCGGCTATCGCGGCTCGCCGCTCGGCGCGCTCGACCAGTCGCTATGGAAGGCGAAGCGCCACCTGCAGGCGAACGACATCGTGTTCCAATCCGGCGTGAACGAGGATCTCGCCGCGACGGCAGTGTGGGGCACGCAGCAGATCAACCTGTGGCCGGGTGCGACGCGCGACGGCGTGTTCGGCATGTGGTACGGCAAGGGCCCCGGCGTGGATCGTACCGGCGACGTCTTCAAGCACGCGAACTCCGCCGGCAGCGATGCGCACGGCGGCGTGCTCGTGCTCGCGGGCGATGATCACGCGGCGAAGTCGTCGTCGGTCGCGCACCAGTCGGAGCACGCGTTCATCGCGGCGGGCATCCCGGTGCTCTATCCGGCCAACGTGCAGGAATACCTGGATTACGGGCTGCACGGCTGGGCGATGAGCCGCTACTCGGGCCTGTGGGTCGCGATGAAGTGCGTGACCGACGTGATCGAATCGACGGCCTCGATCGACCTCGACCCGGACCGCGTGGAAATCGTCACGCCGACCGATTATGCGATGCCGGAAGGCGGCCTCAATATCCGCTGGCCGGATGCGCCGCTCGCGCAGGAGGCGCGGCTGCTCGACGAGAAGTGGTACGCGGCGCTCGCCTATGTGCGCGCGAACCGGCTGAACCGGATCGTGATCGATTCGCCGACGCCGCGCATCGGCATCATCACGGCGGGCAAGGCCTATCTCGACGTGCGCCAGGCGCTGAGCGACCTCGGCCTCGACGACGAGACCTGCGCGAAGATCGGCCTGCGCGTGTTGAAGGTCGGGTGCGTGTGGCCGCTCGATGCGCAGGACGCGCGCGCGTTCGCGACGGGCCTCGAGGAAATCCTCGTCGTCGAGGAAAAGCGCCAGATTCTCGAATACGCGCTGAAGGAAGAGTTGTACAACTGGCGCGAGGACGTGCGTCCGAAGATCTACGGCAAGTTCGACGAGCGCGACAACGAAGGCGGCGAATGGTCGGTGCCGCGCGGCGACTGGCTGCTGCCCGCGCACTACGAGCTGTCGCCGGCCCTCATCGCGAAGGCGATCGCGCGGCGCGTCGCGCGTGCCGACCTGCCCGACGACGTGCGCGCGCGCATGCTCGCGCGTGTCGCGATCATCGACGCGAAGGAGCGCGACGCGGCGAAGCCGCGCGTGTCCGTCGAGCGCAAGCCGTGGTTCTGCTCGGGCTGCCCGCACAATACCTCGACGCGTGTGCCGGAAGGCTCGCGCGCGCTGGCCGGGATCGGCTGCCATTACATGTCGATGTGGATGGACCGCAAGACGGAAACGTTCAGCCAGATGGGCGGCGAGGGCGTCGCATGGCTCGGCCAGATGCACTTCTCCGGCGACAAGCATGTGTTCGTGAATCTCGGCGACGGCACCTACTTCCATTCGGGCCTGCTCGCGATTCGCGCGGCGATCGCGTCGAACGCGAACATCACGTACAAGATTCTCTACAACGACGCGGTCGCGATGACGGGCGGCCAACCGGTCGACGGCGTGCTGACCGTGCCGCAGATCGCGCATCAGGTGAGTGCGGAAGGCGCGAAGCGCATCGTGATCGTGACGGACGAGCCTGAGAAGTACGATGCCGGCGTCGCGCTGCCCGCGGGCGTCGACGTGCATCATCGCGATCGGCTGGATTCGGTTCAGCGAATGCTGCGCGACGTCGCGGGCACGACGGTGCTGATCTACGACCAGACCTGCGCGACCGAAAAGCGGCGGCGTCGCAAGCGCGGCGCGTATCCCGATCCGGCGCGCCGCGCGTTCATCAACGACGCGGTGTGCGAAGGATGCGGCGACTGCTCGGTGCAGTCGAACTGCCTGTCCGTCGAGCCGCTCGATACGCCGCTCGGCACGAAGCGCAAGATCAACCAGTCGTCGTGCAACAAGGATTTCTCCTGCGTGAACGGCTTCTGCCCGAGCTTCGTGATGGCCGAGGGCGCGCAGCTGCGCAAGCCTGTGGCCGCGCGCGGCCGCAGCGCCGGCGCGTTCGACTTCGATGCGTTGCCGATGCCGTCGCTGCCGGCACTGGCGGGCGCGTACGGGATTCTCGTGACGGGCGTGGGTGGCACGGGCGTCGTGACGATCGGCGGGCTGATCGGCATGGCCGCGCATCTCGAGCGCAAGGGCGTGACGGTGCTCGACATGGCCGGTCTCGCGCAAAAGGGCGGCGCAGTGCTCAGCCACGTGCAGATCGCGGCGACGCCCGACGCGCTGCACGCGACGCGCATCGCGACGGGCGAAGCGCGGCTCGTGATCGGCTGCGATGCGATCGTGTCGGCATCGAACGACGTGCTGTCGCGCACCCGGCATGGCGTGACGGTCGCCGCGATCAACAGCGGCGCGACCCCGACCGCGGAATTCGTCAAGAATCCGAAATGGGTCTTTCCGGGCACGCAGACCGAGGCCGAACTGCGCGAGAGCATCGGCGACGGATGTGCATTCATCGACGCGAACCAGCTCGCGCTTGCGCTGCTGGGCGACTCGATCTACAGCAATCCGCTGCTGCTCGGCTTTGCGTGGCAGAAGGGCTGGCTGCCGCTGGAACTCACGAGCCTGCTACGTGCGATCGAACTCAATGGCGTGTCGGTCGACAAGAATCAGCACGCGTTCACGCTGGGGCGCTATATCGCGCATCACGGCGCGGCTGCGGTCCAGCCGATCATCGCGCCTGCTGCCGCGCCGCGGCGCACCGTCGAGCAGACGCCCGAATCGCTCGATACGCTGATCGGCGCGCGCGAGGCGTTGCTCACCGCGTACCAGAACGATGCGTACGCGCGGCGCTATCGTGACGTGGTCGACCGCATCCGGGCCGCGGAGTCGAGGGTCGCCGGTACTGCGCACCTGTCGCTGACGCGCGCCGTGGCGGCGAACCTGGCGAAGCTGATGGCATACAAGGACGAATACGAAGTCGCGCGCCTGTATGCCGATCCCGCCTATCTGGAGAAATTGCGTCAGCAGTTCGACGGCGTGCCGGGGCGGGACTACGCGCTGAACTTCTATCTCGCGCCGCCGTTGCTGGCGAAGCGCGACGAGCACGGGCACCTGCAGAAGAAGCGCTTCGGCCCGTGGATACTGCCGGCCTTCCGGGTGCTGGCGAAACTGAAGGGGCTGCGCGGCACGCCGTTCGACGTATTCGGGCACACCGACGAGCGGCGCGACGAGCGTCGGCTGATTGCCGACTACATCGCGCTCGTCGACGAGTTTTGCGCGACGCTCGACGCGGAACGCCTGCCGGTCGCGCTGCAACTCGCGAGCCTTCCCGACGATATTCGCGGCTTCGGCCACGTGAAGGCGCGCAACGTTGCGGCGGCGGAGAAGAAGCGGGAGCGGCTGCTCGACGCATACCGGATGCCGGCGCGATCCGTGGCAATCGCGTGACGGCCATCGACGGCGGGCGCGGTTTTGTTTCAGGCCGGGCTCGCCGTTAGCTGCAATGCGGATCGATTGGACGAAGCGGGCGGAGCGGCGCGATGCGCCGTGCGCGATGGTGGCGCGGCCGGGCCGCGGCGGTCATGACTGACTGTTGCGGCGTTTTGCGGCGCGCGGCTTGGCCACCGCCGGAAACGCGCCGACGCCGCGTGGCCGTTTCGGCTCGATGTCCGTGTTGCCGATTACGTGCCGGAAATCGATCTCGTGCGCGGCGAGCGCGCCGATGAGTGTCGCGATGACCGCGAGGTGCGAAGGGACGGTGCCCTTGCTCGAATAGTTGGTGATGGAACTTTCGTTCATCCGGATCAGGCGGGCGAACTCGCGCGCCGTCAACTGCGCCTTCTTCAGCTCCTGTTGAAATTCCGCATACGCCATTGCACACATGTTGCATCGTCTCCGCAAAACTCGAATCGGCCCGCGCGGCGCCGGCGCCGACGGGCGGCGTTCCCGTCGTGCCGGCGTCGCGGCGGGTTACATCTTCACCTGGTCGAGGAAGGTCTTCTTGCCGGCCTTGTAGCCGTAGATCGAGATGATCCCGTGCGTCAGGTCGCCCTTCGCGTCGAACGTCGTCGTGCCGATCACGCCGTCGTACTTCGTCGACGGCATCGCGGCGAGGATCTTCGCCGGGTCGGTCGAATTCGCGCGCTTCATCGCGTCGACCGCGATGTAGACCGCGTCGTACGCGAACGGCGCATCGAACTTGATGCCCTGGTTGAAGCGCTTCTGGTACTTCGCGAGGAATGCCGCGCCGCCCGGCATCTTCTCGAGCGCCGCGCCGGCCTGCGAGCACAGCACGTTGTCGGCCGCCGGGCCGGCCAGGGCGGCCAGCGAGTCGGTGCATACGCCGTCGCCGGACAGGATCCGCGCGCGCAGGCCCAGCTGTTTCGCCTGCTTCGCGAGCGGGCCGCCGGTGGCGTCCATGCCGCCGTACATGATCGCGTCGGGGTTCTCGCCCTTGATCTTCGTGAGAATCGCGCGGAAGTCGACGGCCTTGTCGTTGGTCGCGTCGTGCGACAGCACCTTCAGGCCGAGCGCCTTCGCCTTCTTCTCGAACTCGTTCGCGAGGCCCTGGCCGTACGCGGTCGAATCGTCGATCACCGCCACGCTCTTCACGCCCTTCGACTGCGCGTAGCTCGCGAGCGCCGGGCCCTGCTGCGCATCGGTCGCGACCACCCGGTAGGTGGTCTTGAAGCCTTGCTGCGTGTAGGTCGGGTTCGTGGCCGACGGCGAGATCTGCACGATGCCCGCATCGCTGTAGATCTTCGAGGCCGGGATCGACGTGCCCGAGTTCAGATGGCCGATGACCGCGACGACCTTGTTGTCGACCAGCTTTTGCGCGACCTGCGTGGCCTGGCGCGGGTCGGCCGCGTCATCCTGTGCGTCCAGTTGCAGCGTGATCTTCTGGCCGCCGATCGTGAGACCCTTCGCGTTGATCTCCTCGACCGCGAGGCGCGCACCGTTCTCGTTGTCCTTGCCGAGGTGCGAAATGCCGCCCGTCGTCGGTTCGACGCTGCCGATCTTCACGACCTGGTCGGCCATCGCGCCCGACGCGGCTGCGAACGCGGCGGCAGCCAGTGCGACGGTAATCAGGGGTTTGCAGCGCATGCCGACAGTGCTTCGTTCCATCTGCCATCTCCGTTGATTGCTATTTCTATTGACGTCCGGCCAGCCGGAAACCCTTGTGAGGTGGCCGGTGTGCCGGACGAGTCTCCATGACCCATGACGGGTTCGGCTTGCATGTCGCCGGGCGTCGCATGCGACGAGAACGCCGATGTCGAGCGTTGCTCCGGGCGAGCGGGCCACTTCGTCAGACGACATGCAATTCGTATGAATATATCCGAACCTGTTTCCGCGCGCGTCGCCGAATTGCGTAGCCCTGCGCAAATAGTGATGCGATGGCGCGGCCGTTTCGTCGTCCGTTGCGCACGCGCGCTGCCGAGTTCCTCAGTGATGGCTTCGATTATTCGATCGGGGCGATGTCGCTGACCATGCACACTACGGTGCAATCAATCGCGAACTGTTCGGTCGATTTGTCTGCACAGTCCCGACTGTCCGCGTGATCGTTGTGCGGCTCATGCAACTAACGGTCGAGTTCCGTCGCATCCGTGAATGGGTGCGCGCGGTATAGCGTGTATATTTCCGTTTCGCAGATGCGAGGGGGTGACCGGCCTTCCGCTGCGCATCGTTCGCGCCGGTATCGCTACCCGGGCAATTCAGCGAAGTCCCGCGCCTACGTCCGGCCGCGCAAGGCCACGAAGATCACGCCCGCAATCGCCAGCAGGCCGCCGCAAACCGTCGCCACACCGGGTTGCTCGCCCGTCAGCGCCATCGACAACATCGTTGCGACCGCCGGCGTTGCAGATCGATCTGCATATCGGCTTGCGCAAACGCGGACATCGCCGGCTGCGAAGCGGGATCGGTGGATCCGGTACGGGCGCGGCAACTGGCGTCAGCTCGACACGCGCCCGTTCGTGCCGGAGACGCTGTACCCTGTCGCGCATCCGAGGCTCGCCGCGCAACTGGCCACGCTGCGCCGTCGGGTCGGCGATGCCGCGCTGCTCGGGATGCCGTTGCTGCACGACTCCGACGTGACCGGATGGCGCACGTGGTTCGACGCGCTCGGCATCGCGTTCAGGCCGCGTGCGCAGGGTCCCCGCTTCGAGGATTACAACCTCGTGCTCGCGGCGGCCGAAGCAGGGCTCGGCGTGGCGCCGGCGCGCCCGCCGCCCGCGGATGCGTATCTCGGGTATCTTGGGCGCAGCGCGCTGGCGCGGGTCAGTCGCCGCGACGTCGATTCGTTGCCCCGGTATCACTTCGTGCATGCGAAGGGCGAGAATCGGCCGGAAGTGCTCGCGGTGGTGGAACGGATGCGGGCCGCGCTGCGGAGTGCGGGACAGGCGGCATGACGCCTGCTACCGAGTAGTACGGCGAGTTCGCCGATGCGTTGCCGCTCGACCGTGACCGCCGGATCGTCGACAATGCGCTCGCGGAAATCCGCGAGCCAATTCGCGGATCCAACAGATCAACCAGAATCGAGATTTTTTGCAGCCGTGTGGATGCACAGGAAATGAGTAATGAATAGACCAGACAAGTCGTCGAAAGCGCGTGCGGCGCTCGATCAGCTGTTTTCGGGCATGGCGCCCGCAGACGCGCAGCGCGCGTCGCGCCCGGGCAATCCGTTCGAAGCGGCTGACGATGCGACGGGTGCCGACGGCCGGTACGAAGTCAAGCTGTCCACGCGAATCCAATTGCGCGGCTATCCGAGTGCGGATGCGTTCATGAAGCGCATGGCCGAAGCGTGGGGCCTCGACTGGGGCACGTACGACAGCGTTCAGGCGATGGCGACGCTGCCTGCGGGGTGGCGTTCGCGCCGCCTGCCGGAAGTCACGCAGATCGTCGACAGGCGCGATATCGTGCGCGCGGAAAGCAGCCTGCAAGGCGGCGAACTGTCGTATCTGAAGGTGCACCCGCGCTACTACATCGATGCGCGCAAAGGGTTCGGCTGGAGCAAGTCGTCGAAGGCGACCGACGATCCGGACCTGGATGGCCCCGACTGGAACTGCTACGTGATGGATCGGGAAAAGTCCGTCGAAGTGCACGAACTGCGGACGTCGTCGTCGAAGGCCGATCTCGACAATGCGCGCGCGACGTTGCTGAAGTGGCTCGACGAGCACTACCCGAAGCATCGCGATCCGTTCGCATACTGGACGGATTGCGACCGGCCGTTGTAAGCCCGCGCGGCGGGCTATCGTCGCGGGGGTGGGCAATTGAAGCCAACCGGCCCGATTCCGATTCTGTGGGCAGCGTTCGGCGCGGCGGTCGGCTCGACCGTCATCGAATTGCTGCTGTGGCGGATCGTCGGCGACGACGCCATTCATGACCTGCTGCGCGACGCGCGCCTGACGGCCGCCATCGTGATGGGCCGCCGTGCCCTCGGTTCGTCCAGCGGCTTCGATCCGGTCATCATGAGTGTTGCGACGCTGGTGCATGCCTCGCTGTCGCTCGCTTATGCGGCCGTGCTCGCGAAAGCGATCCGCGGCCTGTCGCTCGGGTCCGCGCTCGTCGCGGGCGGTGTGTTCGGACTCGTGCTGTACGGTGTCAATCTGTACGGATTCACCGCGATTTTCCCGTGGTTCGCTCAGGTGCGCGGCGGGATCACGCTGATCGCCCATCTGGTATTCGGGATCACGGCCGCGGCCGTTCATTACGGCGCGAGCCTGGGTACGCGAAGCAATCGGTCGGCAGACAGATAGCACGTCACGTGCGCCTCGTAAGTCACGGACGCGATGCAGCGGTTCATGGCGACCGCAACGCCAGTGTCGCCGACGCTCGATGCACGCGCAGCCGGCGGTACAGATGCGTGGTCGCGATGGTGTGGAACGCGAACGCAGACAGTCTAAACGGCACCGGCGCGCACCGAGGTGCGCGCCGGTCGGCCTGCGTCGTGCGACGACGCGATCAGAACTTGTGGCGAATGCCGACGATCGCGAGTTCCTGCGTATCGGCGCCCGAGTTCACGCCGTACGAGCCGACCGAAGCCGCGGCCTTCACGATCGCGCCGCTCGCGTTCAGCGTGTTGCCGCTCGCCTTCTGGTAGCCGAACAGCGCGTACACGTCGGTGCGCTTCGACAGCGCGTAGTCGGCGCCGAGGTTCACCTGGTTGTAGTGCGCGGAGCTCGGGCCCGTCAGCGACGTGTAGTTGTAGCCGACGCCCGCACGCAGTGCCGGCGTGAACTGCCAGTTGAAGAACGCCGAGCCGTTGTTGAACTTCGCGTTCTGCGTGAAGGCCGACAGCGTGTCCGCGCCGTACTGCGTGTTCGAATACGCGAGGCCGAAGGTTGCCGGCCCGGCCACGTACTGGCCGGCCACGCGCACGATCTGGATCGACTTCGCGCTCGAGAAGCCCTGGTTGATCACGGTGTTGAACAGCGTGTCCGAGCTGCTCGACCACGTGCGCACGCCGCCTGCCGCCGTCGTGCCGCCGTTCGCGAAGAAGTAGCCGGCGCCGAGCGACAGCGGGCCGTTCGCGTAGCTCAGGCCGAAGCTGTACGTGCGGCCGTTGCCGGTCGCGCCCGCGACGCCGCCGAAGCCGTACAGCGCGGCGAACTGGAAGCCGGAGATCAGCGGGCTCGTGTACTTCACCGAGTTGCTCACGCGCAGGCTGTTGTCGTAGTTGTCGAGGTCGCCCGGCGTCGCGAATACGCCGCCGAAATAGTTGTCCTCGGTAAGGCCCTGCACGAGATCGACGACCGGATCGTACTGGCGGCCGAGCGTCACGGTGCCGTACGTGCTGCTGCCGAGGCCGACGATGGCCTTGCGGCCGAATTCGCGGCCGCCCTGACCGAGCGCGCCGGTGCCGATGTTGAAGCCGTTCTCGATCTGGAACAGCGCGGACAGGCCGCCGCCGAGATCCTCGATGCCGCGCAGGCCCCAGCGGCTGCCCGACAGGTTGCCGCTGCTGAACTTCACGAGGTTCGACGCGTTGGTGCCGTTCGCGTTCTGTACGTTGTGCACGTACGCGATGCCCGCATCGGCGATGCCGTACAGCGTGACGCTGCTTTGCGCGTGCGCGCCGGCGGCGTAGAGTGCGGCCGGCAGCGCGAGCAGTGCGAATGAACGGATTCGTTTCATTGTTGGATTCCCCGTTGGTCGGTGGTCTGACGAGTCGGAGAACGATAAGGGACGCGCATCGTCGACGGAACCAATAAATCGTCGAATCGTTATGAGCGGCGCGCAGATGGGTGTGTGCGCAACCATATGCAGCCGATAGTCTGCCGGTATGCGTCGGTGCCATGCCGCGAGCACTTCCGTGCGGAACTGCCCGTGCCGGCGAATCCGATTGACGAAACGTTGCTCGTCTCCCGCGAGCGCCGAATCGGGTGCGTTCAGTGCAGGGTGATATCCGGTCGAGCGGTCACAGGCGTTCCGCCGATCCGGTTTCGCGCGATACGCCAGCGGCCGATGCCGCCCGGCTACTGCACGGCATCCGCCGTCTCGCCGAGAAACCCGCCGCTCTGATGCGCCCACAGCGCTGCATAAATACCGCCGGCCTGCAGCAGCTCGAGATGCGTACCTTCCTCGACGATGCGCCCTTCGTCGAGCACGATCAGCCGGTCGAGCGCGGCGATCGTCGATAGCCGGTGCGCGATCGCGATCACCGTCTTGCCGCTCATCAGGCTGTCGAGACTGCGCTGGATCGCGACTTCGACTTCGGAGTCGAGCGCGCTCGTCGCTTCATCGAGCACGAGGATCGGCGCGTCCTTGAGCATCACGCGCGCGATCGCGACGCGTTGCCGCTGGCCGCCCGACAGCTTCACGCCGCGCTCGCCGACTTCGACGTCGTAGCCGCTGCGCCCGTGCCGGTCGCGCAGCCGTTCGATGAACTCGGACGCTTCCGCGCGCACGGCCGCGTCGTGCATCTCGCGCTCCGTCGCATCGGGGCGGCCGTACAGAATGTTCTCGCGCATCGTCCGGTGCAGCAGCGACGTATCCTGCGTGACCATCCCGATCGCCGCGCGCAGGCTGTCCTGCGTCACGTGCGCGATGTCCTGCCCGTCGATGCGGATCGTGCCGCCGTCGACGTCGTAGAAGCGCAGCAGCAGGTTCACGAGCGTCGACTTGCCGGCGCCCGAGCGGCCGATCAGGCCGATCCGCTCGCCCGGCCGGATCGTCAGGTTCAGCCCGTCGAACACCGGCGTGTCGTTGTCGTCGTGCGCGAAGCGCACGTTGTCGAACACGATGCCGCCGCGCTGCACGGCGAGCGGCCTCGCGTCCGGCGCGTCGACCACGCTGCGCACCTTCGTCAGCGTGTTGATGCCGTCCTGGATCGTGCCGACGTTCTCGAACAGTTCGGTCATCTCCCACATGATCCAGTGCGAATAGCTCGACAGGCGCAGCGCCATCGCGACCACGGCCGCGACGACGCCCGCGCTCGCCTCGCCGTGCATCCACAGATACAGCGCAAGGCCGGTCGAGCCGACCAGCAGCAACGTCGACAGCAGGTGATTGACGACCTCGAACGCGCTGACGAGCCGCATCTGCGCGTCGCCGGTCACCTTGAACGCTTCCATCGCGCGGCGCGCATGATCGGCTTCGCGGCGCGTGTGCGAGAACAGCTTGACGGTGGTGATGTTCGAATACGCATCGGTGATGCGGCCCGTCATCAGCGCGCGCGCATCTGCCTGCTGGCTGCCGACGCGGCCCAGCCGCGGCACGAAGAACGCGCACGCGCCGCCATAGCCGAGTGCCCACAGCATGAGCGGAATCATCAGCCGCCAGTCGAAACTGGCCGCGAGCGCGAGGATGCCGATCAGGTACGCGGCGACGCCGATCACGACGTCGACCGACATGAACAGCGCGTCGCGCACCGCGAGCGCGGTCTGCATGATCTTGGTCGTCACGCGGCCTGCGAACTCGTTCGCATAGAACGACAGGCTCTGGTCGAGCATCAGCCGGTGAAACAGCCAGCGCAGCCGCATCGGGAAGTTGATCGCGAGCACCTGGTGCTTGACCATCGTATGCAGCGCGATCAGCAATGCACTGCCCGCGAGGATGGCCGCGAAGCCGGCGAGCGTGCCGAAGTGACGGCCACCGAAGTCGGCCGGCGTCGACGACGACAGCCAGTCGACCACGCGCCCCATCATCGCGAACAGCGCGGCTTCGTACGCGGCGAGCGCGGCCGACGTCAGCGCGATCAGCAGGATCCAGCCGCGCGCGCCTTTCGTGCACGCCCAGACGAACGAGAAGAATCCCTTCGGCGGCGTGGCGGGATCCTCGAGCGGGAATGTCGGCAGGCGCCGTTCAAACCACGAAAACATTGCAACCTCTCCTTGTGCGGCGCAGGTGGCTGGCCCGGCCGGTCATGCACGTTTGGTGAACGGCGCGATATTGGCGGCTCGGCGTGTCGATTTCGCGCGGCTCGGCTGCGAGTGTCGCATCGATTCGATCTGGCTGCTTGCCGGTCGCCGAAGGGGCTGGCGGCGCAACCCGGCAGGTTGCGGGCGCGGGAGGAGGCCGGAGACACGCCGAAACGGGCGCTGAACCGTGCGCGCGTGCAGGGACGTCCGGTGCAGCCGGAGAACCGGCCGGGCTGGCGGCGACGCGTGGGATGGGTGAAGGGAGGGCGAGCCCGCAGCGGCAGTGCGGGGGCGACGTTCGAATGGCGCTTCGCGTTCCGTGCGCGGCGTCGATGCTGCAGAGGATGGCTCGGCGCAGGCGGGGCCATCGCCGCTCGGCTCGCGGCGATGGTGTGCTTCTTCCGTCTAGCCGAGCACCACGTCCTCACCGCGCTCGCTCGAGCGCAGGATCGCGATACAGATTTCCAGCGTGCCCTTCGCCCATACGCCGTCGTGAAGCGGTGCACGCCCGGCGACGACGGCGCCGTACAGCTCGTCGATGACTTCCGCGCGCGGCACGGCGGGCGCGAGCAGTGGCAGCGTGTCGCGCCGCTGGTCGCCGTAGACGACGATCGAATCGGGCAGCGGCCGCAAGTCCGCGCGTTCGCACGACACGATCACCGGGCCGAAATGCTGATGGTGGCGCGGCGGTTCATCGTCGTCGATCGATGGCGGCTTGTATGCCGATCCGCCGTAGGTGCCGGCCGCCTTCAGCTTCGCTTCGTCCTGCGACGACGCAAGCGTCGCGAGGCGGCGGCGCGCGGCGCCATGGGCGTCGGGCCGCGTGCGATCCCCCATCTCGCCGATCCAGCCGGTCCACTCGTCGCTGTTGAAGTGGCCATAGCCGTTGTACGACAGTGACGCATACGCGCCGTTCTCGAACCAGATCAGCGCCGAATACGCGCCTTCGGTCGGCCGCGACGGATCCCACCGGCCGACGCTCGCGCGCAGCCTGACCGCGCGCGATCCGGCGAGCAGGCGCACGATGTCGACCTGGTGGGCCGCCTGGCTGAAGACGGCGCCGCCGCCTTCGGCCGTCAGCAGTTCTTCGGGCCGGCGCGGACGGTAAAGGTAATCGGTGTAGTTGAACGCCTGGATCATCTTCACCGCACCGAAATCGCCGAGGCCGATCAGCTCGCGCGTGCGCAGGTACGGCGTGTCGAAGCTGTGGCAATGGCCGACGATCAGGTGCACGTTGGCCGCGCGGCATGCGACGATCATCCGGTCGCAGTCGGCCGCGTCGAGCGCCATCGGTTTTTCCACGAGCACGTGCTTGCCTCTCGCCGCGGCCATTTCCGTATGCAACGCGTGGAACTGGTGCGGACTCGCGACATAGATGACCTCCACGTCCGGATCGTCCGCCAGTTCCGGCACGTCCGCATACGTGCGCGCGCCGAAGTCGGCCGCGAACCGGTCGCGCGCGTCGGCACGCGGGTCGCACGCGGCGACGAGCTGAACCCGCGGATCCCGCAGGAACGTCGGCAGCATCAGCGAGAATGCCCGTCCGAGTCCTGCTACTCCAATGCGCAAGCGGCGTTGCGTCATGGCCCTGTCCCTCCGGTTATTGCGACACCTGATAGTCGGTCGCGGCGACCGTCGGCTGGTCGGCCGGCTGCGGATGCTTCGTGCTGACATGGCGGACCGCATGCGTGCGCCAGTCGATGTCCTTCGACACGATCGCCTGGTACGAGCAGATCTCCGGTGGAATGACGTTCGCGCCGGTGCCGATCGCATCGCTGCCTTGCTGGAAGTCGGCGATCGCATCCAGCATGCGCCGCCGGAATTCGACGATCGCGAGATCGCTCGCGCCGAGCCGCTCGTCGGAGCGGTTCGCGATCGGCCCCATCGTCACCCACATCGCGATGTCCTGGTTCGGGAAACCCGCGATTCCCGTGAAATTGCCGGCTGCCATCGCCGCGCGGTCCTGCCAGAAGCGGTTCTCGTGATTGCGCAGCGGACGGTAGCGCTCGTCGAGATCGACACCGACCTGCTGGCGCAGGAACTTGCGCCACGTCTCGGTTTCCGGCGTGGTCTCGGCATCGCCCCACGCGATGAAATAGAACGCGGTGTTCGTGTCGTCCATCGGCACGTTGATGTTCGCGACGTTGTACAGGTTGTTCGGCGGAATCAGCACGGTGGCCGGCGCGACGAATACCGTCGAGCGAACGTAGTCGTGCGTCGTCGCGTTGACGATCGGCCGGCGCAGCGCGGCATAGCGGAAGCCGTAGCCGGTGCGCTCGACCTGCAGGCGCGGTGCCTTGTCGGTGGACGGGCGCAGCCAGTTCTTCGACGTGGCTTCCGCGCCACCGACGCGTGCGGGTACGAAGTCCGACGAATGCAGGCTCGAGCTGTGCGCGGAGTCGATCGCGCCCTCGAGGATCTGCGCCCAGTTGCACGGCAGCAGCGCCTTCGCGATGCTCACGCGGGTGTCGGCGGTCGGTGCCCACGCAGGTGCGACGAACTCGGGCACCGCATCCTGCGGACCCATGTACGCCCACACCATGCCGCCCCATTCATGCGTCGGATAGGCCTTGTGCTTGACCTTGTCGGTCATGCAGCTGGATGCCGGCTCCGACACCATCTCGATCACGTTGCCCTTCACGTCGAACTTCCAGCCGTGGTACAGGCAGCGCAGCCCGTAGTCCTCGTTCCTGCCATATACCAGCGACGCGCGACGGTGCGGGCAATACTCGTCCATCACGCCGACGTTGCCTTCGGTGTCGCGAAACACGACCAGGTCCTCGCCGAATACGCGCGCCTTCACGGGCGCACCGTCGGGCTCGCTGATTTCCTCGATCAGGCACACCGGCGTCCAGTGCCGACGCATCAGTTGCCCCATCGGGGCATCGCCTTCGACGCGGCACAGCAGCTCGTTTTCTTCGTGGGTCAACATGTGATGTCTCCTGGCGATACATCGCCTCTGTCAATGGGTGTTTCCAAAGCGGCTCCGGGTTCCGGCCAGCGTGGCCGGCCCCGTCGGGATACGGTGTCTAGAGATCCAGCACCAGCTCGGCGGACCGCGCACGCGACACGCAGACCATGATCTGCGTGCCTTTCTCGTCGTCGCGCAGCACGAGGTCCCGGTGATCGGCCTCGCCGGAGCAGAGCCCGGTCCGGCACGATCCGCAGGTGCCGCTTTCGCACGAACTCGGCACGCGGACATCGGCGGCACGCAGCACGTCGAGGATCGAGCGATCGTTCGGGATGTCGAAACAAGCGCCGCTGCGCTTCAGGCGGACGGTGAACGGCGTGTTGTCCCGTGCAGCCGCGCCGCTCGCGCCGAAGCTTTCGAAGTGGACGGTGCCGGAAGGCCAGTGGCCGGTCATGTCGCGCACCGCATCCATCAAAGGCTGCGGGCCGCAGCAGTACACATGTTCCGGCTTCGGTCGCTCGAACAGCTTCCAGAAGTCGAATGCGCGCGACGGGTCGCCGTAGTCATGGTGAATCGTCACCACGGAGCGCCAGTCGTCGCCGCGGAGTTCGTCGAGAAACGCGGCGCCCTCCGGGTCGCGTGCAAGGTAGATCAGCCGAAACGGCCTGAGGCCTTCCGCCCTCAGTTGCCGCGCCATCGACAGCATCGGCGTAATGCCGATGCCGCCCGCGACGAGCGTGAATGCCCTGGCGCGTTCGTCGAGCGGAAATTCGTTTCGCGGCAGCGACACGGCGATCGTGTCGCCCGCGCACGTTTCGTCGACGACGCTCATCGAGCCGCCGCGACCGTTGCCGTCGCGCTTCACCGCGATCACGTAGCGGTTGCGTTCCTGTGAATCGTTGCACAGCGAATAGCTGCGTCGCGCGCCGTTGGGCGCGACGACGGTCAGGTTCGCACCGGCTTCGAACGGCGGCAACGGCGCGCCCTGCGGATCCACCAGCTCGAAGCGCCAGATGTCGCGCGCAATGTTGTCCTTTTCCGCAATCTTCAGACGCAGAAAGCCGTCGTCGTCGGTGGTCATGTCCGTCTCCTTCTGTCCGATTCGGTTTCGTTCGGTACCCGCCATGAGCGCATAGTATTACTAGATATCTAATAAAGCAAGAGGGCGGCGAGCGAATCGGCACGTATCGACCGTCGGTATAAACCCGCTCTTGCCATCGGCCCCGACGCTTCGTAGTCTTATAGTTAGAGGTCTAATTATATTGATGCGGACGCAGCGCAATGCATGGCGTCCGATGCTCGGCGAGCCAGTGCGCTCGCGTTCGCCGACCCCATGAGTGACACCTGGAGACATGCAGAAATGGCAGATTCAACGTTGAGCTACGAGGACGCGACCCGACCGCCGGTCGCCGATTCGGCAGTCGTGGAAGCGACTTATCGCAAGGTCACCCTCCGGTTGATGACCTTCCTGTTCCTTTGCTGGGTGCTGAACTACCTGGACCGCGTGAACGTCAGCTTCGCGCAGCTGCAGCTGAAGCATGACCTCGGCCTGAGCGATGCCGCGTACGGGCTCGGCGTGAGCCTGTTCTTCATCGGCTACATCCTGCTGGAAGTGCCGAGCACGCTATTGCTCAGGAGAATCGGCGCGCGCCGCACCGTCACGCGGATCATGCTGCTATGGGGCGTGATCTCGACCGCGATGGCGTTCATGACCGCGCCGTGGCAGTTCTACCTGGCGCGCACATTGCTGGGCGCGGCGGAGGCGGGCTTCTGGCCGGGGATCATTCTCTATTTGTCGTACTGGTACCCGGCGAAACGACGGGCGCGCATCACGTCGCGGTTTCTGCTTGCGATCGCGGTCGCGGGGATCATCGGCGGCCCGCTGTCGGGATTCATCCTGGAGAACTTCGTCGATGTCTGGGGCTTTCGCAACTGGCAGTGGCTGTTCTTTCTCGAAGGGCTGCCGGCCGTGATCACCGGTATCGTCGCGTGGTTCTACCTGACCGACCGGCCGCAGGATGCGGCGTGGCTGACCGACGAGCAGAAGCGGATCGTCGTCGGTGCACTGGAAGACGACAACCGGCAAAAGCCGCACGATGCGCCGAGCCGCCTGCTCGTCGCGCTGCGCGACCCGCGCGTGTACGTGATCGCGGCCGGCTGGGCCACGGTGCCCGTGTGCGGCACCATCCTCAACTACTGGACACCCACGATCATCAAGCAGACGGGCGTGTCGAACCTGCTGCAGATCGGCATGCTGTCGGCGCTGCCTTATATCGTCGGCGCCGTGGCGATGCTGTGGATCGCGCGCAGTTCCGACTTGCGTCTCGAGCGGCGCTGGCACTTCGTGCTGTCGACGACGGCAGGCGCGGCAGGGGCCGTGCTGCTCACGCTCATCACACACGACTGGCCGATCGCGATCATCTGCCTGAGCCTCGTGTCGATCAGCTATTTCGCGGCCGCCGCGATCATCTGGACCATTCCGCCGACCTACCTGAAAGGCGAGGCGGCCGCGGGCGGCATCGGTGTGATCAGCAGCCTCGGGCAGGTCGGTGCGTTCTTTGCACCGAACGTCCTCGGCTGGGTCAAGAGCGTCACCGGCAGTTTTTCCGCGGGCATCCTGCTCGTGGCCGCATTCGTGTTCATCGGCGGCATCGTCGTGTTCTTCGGTGTTCCGCGCGCGCCACGCGCAGCGCGGCCCGGCGCATGACCGCACACGCCCCACCTTTTTTCGACAGTCAGACAGGAACAGCAATGAGCAAGCTTCAACTTTCCATCGCGGTGGGCAACTATGACCGGATGCGTCCGCTGATCGACGGCGACGTGCAGATCGACGGCGTCGATCCCGTATTCATGCTGCAGGACCCGGAGGAGATCTTTTTTCGG
This sequence comes from Burkholderia sp. IMCC1007, assembly GCF_027257875.1. Lineage (GTDB taxonomy): Bacteria > Pseudomonadota > Gammaproteobacteria > Burkholderiales > Burkholderiaceae > Burkholderia. The sequence goes on along the minus strand of NZ_JAPVQY010000004.1, from coordinate 190,073 downwards.
GCATTCCGGCACGCGGACTACGACATCTGCGAGTTGTCGCTCAGCAGCTATTCGGTGAAGACCGCGGCGGGCACGTCGTCGTACATTGCAGTGCCGGTGTTTCCGTCACGCGCGTTCCGGCACAGCTCGATCTACGTGCGCGCGGATCGCGGCATCGACGGGCCGGAAGACCTGAAGGGCAAGCGCATCGGCGTGCCGGAATACCAACTCACGGCCAACGTGTGGGCTCGGCTGTTCCTCGAGGAAGAGTACGGCGTGAAGGCGTCGGATATCCGCTGGGTGCGCGGCGGCTACGAGGACCCGACGCGCGTGGAAAAGATCGCGCTGAAGCTGCCCGAAGGCGTCGTGCTCGATAACGCGCCGGAAGGACGGACGATCTCGAATCTGCTGGCGGACGGCGAGATCGACGGCGTGATCGGGCCACGCGCGCCATCGTGCTTCGAGCGCGGCCATCCGCAGGTCAAATATCTGTTCGACGATCCGCAACGGAGCGCAGCCGACTGGTATGCGCGCAGGAAGCTCTTCCCGATCATGCATACGCTCGGTATTCGCAAGACGCTGGCGGACCAGCATCCGTGGCTGCCGGGCGCGATCGTGAAGGCGTTCGAGCAGTCGAAACGGATCGCGCTCGCCCGGTTGAGCGACACCTCGGCCACCAAGGTGACGCTGCCGTTCATCGAGGACCAGTTGCGCAACGCGCGCCGCTTGATGGGTGAGGACTTCTGGTCGTACGGCTTCGCGCAGAACGAACACGTGATCGACCGGTTCCTCGCGCAGCACCATGCGGAAGGGCTGTCGAGCCGCCGGTTGCAGCCGGCCGAGTTGTTCCATCCGGCGAGCCTCGAAAGCTTCAAGATCTGACGCCGGCGCGCGGCCAAACCATTCGCCCCGGCGCCTACGCCGGTGGCTCGCCCGCCGGGTAAAGCGATATGATTGTCAGCACTTCGGTTACAACGACGGCGAGGATGGTATGGCAGCAACACGTTCTTCGGGCACGGGCGGGGATCCCGGCGCGAACCCGATCCTTCGGCACTGGCGCGACGCGGTGCCGGACGATCGTCTTGCCCACCTGGTGAAGGACGCGGCCCGCGCGATGATTCGCGGGCTGCAGATGCGCCTGGCGCAGCATGAAGTCTCATTCGGTCACTGGGCGTATCTGCGCGTGCTGTGGGAAACCGACGGATTGACGCAGAAGGAACTCAGCGACGAGACCGGCACGACGACGCCCACCACGTTCAGCGCGGTGTCGGCGATGGAAAAGCTCGGCTACGTCGAGCGCCGCTATGCACCCGACAATCGCAAGAACACGCATGTGTTCCTCACATCGCGGGGCAAGGCGCTCAAGGGCAAGCTCGTGCCGCTGGCGGAAGAGGTCAACGAGATCAGCGTCAACGGGTTGAAGTCGACGGAGATCAACGTGGCGCGCAAGGTGCTGCTGACGATCATCGAAAACATGGCGCGCGATGAAGCCGAATCGGACGATCCGGCGCGCCGCATTCCGTCCACGCGCGAAGTAGGCAATCTCATCGCAACGCGCGGGGAAGAGTGACGCAGCAGCGGTCATGCACCGCCGCACTCAGGTCAATCCCAGGGTGGTCGTTTTATTAAATCTCTAATAATATGGGTTCCGTGTCGGCGCGCAGTTGCAAGCGATCTGCGTGCCGTTTTCCCGGCTGATGATACGGAACCCTGAATGGATGCAACGACCCGCGCGGCAATGGTGTGCAATGTCCGAGATGCGCTCTCGGAAGATGTCGGTGAAGTCGACTGGACGTCGGAGCTGATCGATCCCGATACGATGTGCGAGGCGCTGCTCACCGTACGTGAACCGGCCGTACTGTGCGGCCGGCCATGGTTCGATGAAACGCTGCTGCAGGTGGACCCGCGTATCGCGGTCGAATGGTGCGTCGACGAAGGCGAGCGGATGCGCGAAGGGCAGACCGTCTGCCGGATCGCAGGCCCGGCACGCGGCGTGCTGACCGCTGAGCGGACGGCGCTCAATTTCCTGCAGCTTCTTTCCGGCGTGGCGACCGCGACGCACGCGATGATGTGCGTCGTCGAGGGCACGGCCGCGCAGGTTCTCGATACGAGAAAGACGCTGCCGGGGCTCCGCCTTGCACAAAAGTACGCGGTGCGCATCGGCGGCGGCAGGAACCATCGTCGCGGGCTTTACGACGGCATCCTGATCAAGGAAAACCACGTGGCTGCCGGCGGCGGCATTACAGCGACGATCCGGGCCGCGCACGCGCTCGGTGCCGGTGTGCCGATGCAGGTCGAGGTCGAGACGCAGGGCGAACTGGTCGAAGCACTGGCAGCCGGCGCCGTGTCGATCCTGCTGGACAATTTCTCGCTGGAACAGATGTGCGACGCCGTGCGCATCGCCGGCGGACGCGCGGAGCTCGAAGTATCCGGCGGCGTCACGCCGGATACGCTGCGCGCGATTGCCCAGACCGGGGTTCAGCGCATTTCGGTGGGCGCGCTCACGAAGCACGTCAAGGCGATCGACTTTTCGCTGCGGTTCGCGACGCTGGCCGCGCCGGTCGAGCGGGAGCCGGCTACCGACCGGAGCCGGTGTCGCAAACGCCGTAACGTGCGCGGCTGACGAACACCCGGTCGACGTGCTTCGCTTTCGACACGCCAAAGCTTTCAACAATATTCAGTAGTACGGATTTCATGAACGAACTATCAGAGGAGACGAGATGAAGGCAGGGAAATGGATCGTGATGGCTGCCGGGACGAGCATGGCTGGCACGGCGCTTGCGCAAAGCAGTGTGACGCTGTACGGGTTGCTCGACGTCGGCGTGAATTATCAAAGCAACGCGGGCGGCAAGTCGCTCTACAACATGACGTCCGGCATGCTCAACGGCGACCGGTTCGGATTGCTCGGCAAGGAGGATCTGGGCGGCGGCCTGGCGGCGATATTCCGGCTGGAAAACGGCTTCGACATCGCCAACGGCAAGCTGGGGCAGGGCGGACTCCTGTTCGGGCGGCAGGCGTATGTCGGCCTGTCGAGCCGGTCGTACGGCACCGTGACGCTCGGCCGGCAGTACGATGCGATCGTCGAGTTCGTCAATCCGTTCGCCGTGGCGAACACGTGGGGCGGCCCGGCGTTCGGGCATCCCGGCGACGTCGACCAGATGGCGCACACCAATCGCGTCAACAGTTCCATCAAGTACGTGAGCCCGGAGTTCCACGGCTTCACGGTCGGCGGGCTATACGGGATCAGCGGCATGCCGGGGGACTTCTCGCGCAACCAGGTTGTGTCGGTGGGCGCGGGTTACCGGCGCGGACCTTTGTCGGCGGGTGTGGGGTATTTGAACGTGCGGCAGCCCAACGCGTCGTTCTGGGGCGATTCGGGAGCGCCAGCAGCGGTATCGAACGGCGTGCCAGGCGCGAACTTCGGCGGGTCGCCGGTGACGACCGGATTCGCGTCCGCGCATTCGCTTCAGGCGATCGCGGTGGGCGCGCAATACCAGCTGGGACGCGCGACACTCGGCGCGAACTACTCGAATACGCAGTTCCGCGGGCTCGGTGATCGATCGGCAGGACCGGTGCCGGCAGGCGGCATCGGCGGGACGGCGACCTTCAATACGGGCGAGCTCAATTTCTCGTGGCAGGCCACGCCGGCAATTTTGCTCGGCGCCGCTTATCAGTACACCAAAACGTCAGGCGTGAGCGGCCGGACCGGTGCAAGCTACAACGAGGCGGCACTCGGTGCATCGTATTCGCTGTCCAAGACCACGCAGCTCTACGTGATCGGCGTTTACCAGAAGGCTGGCGGGACCGATTCGACCGGCCACGATGCGGTGGCGTCGATCTACAACCTGTCGCCGTCGACGACGAATCACCAGGTGTATGCGCGCGTCGGGATTCAGAAACGGTTCTGATGCGGGATGAGCCGTAGCGGCGGCTCGGCGCGCCGGCGCGCCCGCGGGGCGCATGCCCGCCGTTCCTGCTTCCGGCCAATTCAATCAATCGCGTACACCTTCCGTACCGGCTCGATGACGTCCCACCGCCCGGTCCAGCCGGGCGGCAGGATCACCAGGTCGCCGGCGCCGATTTCGATCACCTCGCCGCTCGCAGCGTCGGTCAGGTTCGCGCGGCCCGAGATGATATACGTGAACTCCGTATCGGGCCGGTCGACGACCGGCCAGCCGCCCGGCTGGCATTCCCAGACTCCTGGCTCGCGGCCGGCTGTGGGGCGGGGCCGTGGCGCCGGCACCCGAAAGTGCATGATGATAGTGGCTGCGGGCGGCCGGTGGCCGGGCGACGCACCGCGCCCACAGCCCATCCCGCAGCCATTGTTGGTACGATCGCGCGTATCGTCGTATCGTCCACGCCGGCGTCTTGCCGCCGGCCTGCCGGCCGCGCGGCCGCATGTCGGCGCGGCCACGTTCGGGAGAAGCGGTTCATGTTGCAGGCGTTCGCGGTCTTGCTGACCTTCCAGTGTCTCGGGGAAGGCGTGTCCTATCTGTTCGGCCTGCCGGTGCCGGGCCCCGTCATCGGCATGCTGCTGCTGTTCGGTTTCGTGATGCTGCGCCCGCAGGTGGCCGACGCGATCGAGCCGACCGCGCTCGAACTGCTGCGCCATCTGTCGCTGCTGTTCGTGCCGGCCGGCGTCGGCATCATGGTGTCGGCCGATCGCGTGCGCGGCGATGCGCTCGCGGTCGTCGCCGCGCTGGCGGTGAGCACGACGCTCGCGATCGCGGTGACGGCGCTCGTCACACGCGCGTTGCTGCGGCGCCAGCGGCGCGCGGATGCCGCTGCGGAGGGCACGCAATGACGGCCTTCCCGAAACTCGGCGCGATCTGGGTCTATCTCGCCGCGACCCCGCTGCTCGGCCTGACGATCACGCTGATCGCATACCTCGTCGCGCAGGCCGTCTATGCCCGCGCGCGCTTCAATCCGCTCGCGAATCCGGTGCTGATCGCGGTCGCGCTGATCGTCGTGTTGCTGACGCTCACGCATACGCCCTATCCGACGTACTTCGAAGGCGCGCAGTTCGTGCATTTCCTGCTCGGGCCGGCGACCGTCGCGCTCGCGTTGCCGCTCTACCGCCAGTGGGCGAAGCTGCGCCGCGCGGCGGTGCCGCTGCTCGTCGGCCTGCTCGCGGGCTCGCTGACCGCGATCGGATCGGCGGTCGGCATCGCCGCGCTGCTCGGTGCGTCGCACCAGACGATCGCGTCGCTCGCGCCGAAATCCGCGACCACGCCGATCGCGATGGCCGTCGCGCAGCAGATCGGCGGGATTCCGTCGCTGACCGCGGTGCTGGTGATCTCGACCGGGATCTTCGGCGCGGTGTGCGCGCGCGGGATCCTCAACGCGCTGCGCATCGACGAGCCGGCCGTGCGCGGCTTCGCGCTCGGCGTCGCGTCGCACGGGATCGGCACCGCGCGCGCGTTCCAGGTCAGCGAGGAGGCCGGCGCGTTCGCCGGGCTCGGGATGGGGCTGAACGGCGTGCTGACGGCGTTCGTCGTGCCGATCCTGCTGCCGATACTGTCGCGCTGGATCTGAATGGTGCCGCGAAACGCGAGCCGCAAGCCCCAACCCGCGCGTGGGGTACCGACCGCGCGATGCTATCGATTTCCCTGATGGCCGCGCGACGCGCGCCGGCCGGCCGGTCGCGTGCCGCGTACGTATCGCTGCCGTTATCAGGAGAATTCAGGAACGGGCACGGACATTTGTGCAACGATCGGCTAACGTTGCATCGGCGCTGTGTTCGCACGCCGACGTCGGTCGCATGCGTGCCGGCGTTCGACCCACAATCAACAATCGACAAGGAGATCCGGCCATGACGAAGTCTCGCGTGGTTTCGGTGGCAGTGGCAGTAACGGCGTCGTTCGGTCTGCTGTTGACCGCCGCGCCGGCGGCATACGCGCAGGATCCGGCGTCCGCACCGACGCAGAAGCAGCTCGACAAGGCGCAGAAGAAAGCGGCCCGCAAGGCGGCCCGCGCGCGCCACGCGACGGACCTGAAGGCGATCGGCACGGGCAGCGGCTATCGGCTGACCAACGATCAGAGCAACTATCCGCAGAACGCGGTGGAGAAGGCGCCCGCGACGAAGGCGGCGCCCGCGCCCGCCGCACCGGCATCGGGGCAGTAACGGCTCACGCTCGCGCAAAAAAAAACGGCGCGGGTTTCGACCGGCGCCGTTCGTTCGTCCGCGTCCCGCGCAGGCGGCACGCGCCGCGGTCCCGGGCTTCCCGGGACGCGCGGCACCCGTGTTACGACGCGAGCTTGGTCGCGAGTTCCGCGACGTGCTTGCCCTGGTAACGCGCGATATCGAGTTCGTTCGCGCTCGGCTGACGGCTGCCGTCCGCGCCTGCGAGCGTGGTCGCGCCGTACGGCGTGCCGCCCGTGATTTCGTTCATGTTGACGAGCCCGCTGCATGCGTAGGGCACGCCCACGATCACCATCCCCTGGTGCAGCAGGGTCGTGTGGAACGACGTGATGGTCGTTTCCTGGCCGCCGTGCTGCGTGCCGGTCGACGCGAACACGCTGCCGATCTTGCCGACGAGCGCGCCTTTCATCCACAGGCCGCCGGTCTGGTCGAGGAAGGTGCGCATCTGGCCGGCCATGTTGCCGAAGCGGGTCGGGGTGCCGAAGATGATTGCGTCGTAGTTCGGGAGTTCGTCGACGGTCGCGACGGGCGCGGCCTGGTCGACCTTGACGCCGATCGCCTTCGCCTGGTCGACGGGAATGGTTTCCGGCACGCGCTTGAGCGTGACCTCGACGCCGGGCACCGACTTCGCGCCTTCCGCGACGTGCTGCGCCATCGTTTCGACGTGCCCGTAGGACGAGTAGTAAAGGACGAGTACCTTGGCCATGTTGCGAATCTCCGATTAATAAGGCCCCGCATTCAGCGGGGCCTGGTTTTCCGAACGGGCGTTATGCCCAGTCGGCCGTCACTTCGACCGGACGCAGGTCGAATACCAGCACTTCGGCATCCTTGCCGTCGGCGAACGTCAGCGCCTGCTCGCCGCGGATGCGCGCGCCGTCGCCTTCGCCGAACGCCACGCCGTTGACCGTCACGCTGCCGCGTGCGACATGCACGTAGGCGAAGCGGTCCGGTGCCAGCTCGAGCGTGGCGCGCTCGTCGCCGTCGAACAGGCCCGCGTAGATTCGCGTGTCCTGCCGGATCGTCAGCGAACCGCCGTTACCGTCGGGCGACACGATCGGCGCGAGCTTGCCGCGCTTGTCGGCTGCCGCGATATTCGTCTGCTGATAGCGCGGCTCGGCACCCTTCTCGGCCGGCCCGACCCAGATCTGCAGGAAGTGGACGGGCGTGCTCTGCGAGTGGTTGAACTCGCTGTGACGCACGCCGGTCCCCGCGCTCATCAGCTGGACGTCGCCCGGCACGATCACCGACCCGGTGCCCATCGAATCCTTGTGCTCCAGTGCACCTTCGAGCACGTACGACAGGATTTCCATGTCGCGGTGCGGGTGCGTGCCGAAGCCGCCACCCGGCGCGACGCGGTCGTCGTTGATCACCAGCAGGTCGGAGAAGCCGACTTGCTTCGGATCATAGTAGTTGGCGAAAGAAAACGTGTGACGGGAGCTGAGCCAGCCATGCTCGGCACGGCCACGTTGGTTTGCTGCACGAGTCTCGATCATGATGTTGTCCTGTATGTCCGCCAGACCTCGGAAGTGGGCCCGGCCGTTCGTTGAGATGAATCTTAGGTCAATCTATTTGACAAATAAATGGCTGAAGAGATAATGACTGTCTCTTTGGGGTGGACAATATGGAACTCAACGACCTGAGGATCTTCGTCGCGACGGTCGACGCGGGCAGCTTCACGGCCGCGGCCGATCAGCTGATGCTGTCCAAGCAGTTCGTGAGCCGGCGCACGATGGCGCTCGAAGCCGCACTCGGCGTGCGTTTACTGCATCGCAACACGCGCAATCTCGCGGTCACGGAGTCGGGGCAGGAGTTCTATGCGCGCGCGCAGCGGATCCTCGCCGAGGTCGCCGATGCCGAGCAGGCGATGTCGGTGCGCAGCACCGAGCTGCATGGCTCGCTGAAGATCAGCGCGCCGCTGTCGTTCGGGATCACGCACCTGTCGCCGCTGATCGCCGAATTCCTGTCCGCGCATCCGGCCGTGCGGCTGAACCTCGACCTGACCGACAGGCGTGTCGACGTGATCGGCGAAGGCTTCGATCTCGTGCTGCGGATCGGCGCGCTCGAGGATTCGACGCTGATCGCGCGTGCGCTCGGCGCGTGGAAGATGATCGCGTGCGCGAGTCCCGCATACCTGAAGCGGCAGGGCACGCCCGCGACGCCCGCCGAGCTCGCGGGCCATACGTGCCTGATGTACGGGCGCGAACGGCGCGTCGGCTGGGAGTTCCGGGTCGATGGCGCGCCGCGTACGTTCGACGTGCAGGGCCCGCTCATCGCGAACAACGGCGAAGTCGTCCGCGACGCGGCGATCGCCGGGCTCGGCATCGCGCTGCTGCCGCATTTCATCGTCGGCGCGGCGATCGACAGCGGCGCGCTGGTGCCGGTGCTCGACGCGTATGCGCCGTCGCCGATCACGCTGAACGCTGTGTTTCCGCAGCATCGGGAAGGGTTCGTCACGCTGCGCACCTTCATCGGGTTTCTCGCGGAACGGCTGGACGCGCGCGGATAGCCGGCTGCGTCGCGGCACCGATCGGTGGATCGGGCTGCTCGTGTGCGATGCGCACGACAACGTGCGGATGCGCTATTACACCAACGCGCCGGCGCGGAAAAAGACCACTCGCGCATGGCACGACCATCTCGACAAGACGCTTCGGATAGACATGATGTGATGCGCCGGGATGACGGGCCGGCACGCGCGCCGGCTCATCATGACCCGTTTGTTACGTGACAATTGTCCACAGTTTTGTGACAGCGAATCTTGTTTTGACGGATTGATGATTTCTGGCGGGACAGTAGACTGCACCCGTGCTTCGCCAGAACCGATCGCAAGCGCGCCACCGCGGCGCGCCACGGGCGGATTCTTCGGCGACGGGCCATCGGCCCGTGGTCCGACTGCGCGAGGAGTGTTTCGTTGCCGACCCGTAGGTTCGCCGTCCCGGCGGACGTCGGCAGCGGATGCGTCAAACCGTCAATTCAAGGTGAGTGCTATGCGTTACGTTTCGCTGGAGTCGAAGAAGGACGAGCTGCTGCTGGCAGCCCGCGTGTTGCTGATGGTGCTGTTCGTGCTGTTCGGCTGGCAAAAGCTGAACGGCTTCTCGGGTACGGTCGCGTACATGGCGTCGACGGGTTCGCCGTCGCCGGAGCTGGCGGCGGTGATCGCGGTGGCGGTCGAGCTGGTCGGCGGTGCGCTGATCGCGATCGGCTTCTACACGCGTCCGCTCGCGCTGTTGTTCGCGGTCTATACGCTCGCGACCGCGCTGATCGGGCATCGCTACTGGCAATTGCAGGGGATGGACCAGTACGTGGCGATGATCAACTTCTACAAGAACATCAGCATCATCGGCGGGCTGCTGTTGCTCGCGGTGAGCGGGCCGGGCCGGTATTCGCTCGACCGCAAGTGAGATAGCACGGCAGTTCGTGCGGCATCACGGACCCGGTGCGCGCCATCGCGCACCGGGTTTTTTCATGGCGAGCGCATCGGCGACGTCCGGGCGGCACTCGACAGCGGCCGCCGGTTCCCGTATAGATCGGGATCCCAATGTTTCCCGTTCATCGCCGACCACCGTGCCGCATCCGACCATCGTTCTCATCGGCGCCGCCGGCCTGCTTGGCCGCGCGGTCGCCGCGTCGCTGTCGCGCGAACCGTCGCTCGACCTGATCGCGACGATCCGGAACCCGCAACGCGCAGGCGCTGCCCGCATCGCATTGCCGCCGGACAACATCGTCACGCTCGACGCACTCGACCAGCCGGCGCTCGAACATCTGTTCGACACGCGCCGGCCGGCCGCCGTGATCATCTGCGCGGCCGAACGCCGCCCCGACGTCTGCGAGCGCGACCCGGCGGGCGCCCGCGCAATCAACGTCGACGCCCCGGCCCGCATCGGCGCGCTCGCCGCACGATACGGCGCATGGACGCTCGGCATTTCCACCGACTACGTATTCGACGGCAAGGCCGCGCCTTACCGCGAAGACGCGACGCCGAACCCGTTGAACATCTACGGCCGCACGAAGCTGGAAGGCGAAGCGGCATTGCTCGCCGCATCGCCGCTGTCCTGCGTGCTGCGCCTGCCGTTGCTGTACGGCCCGATCGTCGACTGGAGCGAGTCGGCCGTCACGAGCCTCGTGCCGGCGATCGTCGCGTCCGCGCGGCCGGGCGCAACCGCGGTCGGCATGGACGCGTGGGCGATCCGCTACCCGACCTACACGCCCGACGTCGCGCAGGTGATCCGCGACCTGACGCTGCGGCATCTCGCGGGCGCGTCGGTCACGGGCATCCGCCACTGGTCCGCCGAAGAACCGATGACCAAGTACGACATCGCGCGGCGGATCGCGGCCGCGTTGGGCATCCATGCAGCGCTCACGCCGATCGACAAGCCGACCGACGCGACGCCGCGCCCGTACGACTGCCATCTGGATGCATCGCGCGTGCGCGCGCTCGGAATCGACCCGGCGAAGCCGTTCGACACCGCGCTGCAAGCCGTGCTGCGCGACGCGCCGCCGCTGCCGTAAAGCCGGCGCGGCGGGGTGCCGCTGCACGGCGCGCCGGTCATCGTGCGTGCACGGAAAGGCGATACACTGCGCTGGTTTCCGCTTGACGGGGAGCGTCAGGGCCGCGGGCCGGCGCGGCTGGTTCGACGATGTCCTGGCGCATTCGAACAAATCAAGAGAGAAAGAGAGGGCCCATGCTGACACGTCTTCGTATCGGACTCGATCGCGCGCGCGACCTGCGCGACGCCAGCCGACCATCGCCCATTCAACCGCGCCCGCAGGCCTGCGAGCTGATCGACCTGAGCGCCACGCGTGCGACCTGGCGCGTGCCCGTTCCCGGCCAGGCCGATTGCTATCTGGCCGCGACGCCCGGCGAAACGGAACGCTACGTCGTGCATATCGATGCCGACCGGTTCTATGCGCTATGGCTCGGCACGAGCCCGGCCTTCCCCCGACTCGATTCGCAGGATTGCGTGCCGCGCCGGATCATGCCGCTCGATCGCAAGTTCTCGACGGCCGCCGCCGCGTTCCGGGGCGGCCGCCTCACGCCGGTCACGTTGCCGCCGGTCGGCTACTGGCTCGAGGGCAGCGGCTACGAAGTCGCGATGAGCGACGGCATGACGCGCACCTACTGGCTGCTCGCGAATCGCGTGCGATCGTTTCCGGTCCGCGTCGACGACGCGACCTGGGCGACGATGCTGAACAACATGGCCGGCGTCGGCGTGACGCCGATCGCGTTCAGCGCGCTGTTTTCCCGGCGCGCATGAGCGGCGCGCGGTCCGTCGCATTGACACCCCGCGTGCGCGGCCAGTAAAGTCGCGTCGCGGGGCGGTGGGTCAAGCACACCCCGGGAACAGGCAGCCGATGTTCCAGGACTACGGGGCTACCCCGTGGATGAGACCGACACGCCGAAGCGTCGCAAGAGCGCAGATTGCGCGTTGCGCAAGACAGCTCTCGCAGCACCTGTCACGTTGACTCATCGTTCCGCCCTTTCTTCCTCATGCACACGTCCCTGTTCGACACTGCGCGCACGCTTGCCGAAGCGATGCTGGCCGGTTCTCCGGAACGCGGCGGCGTCGTCGACCGGATCATGGCCGTGCTCGGCGACGCGCCGCCCTGGGCACACGACGTGGCGGGCGACGCGCTGGCCCGCTTCGGCGCGCAATGGGCCGACGTCGATATCGACCGGCTTGCCGACATGCTGGCCGATGCGCCGGCGTTCCTGAACGCGTGGTACGGCCCGCATCGGCCGGTCGTGATGCGCGTGGTGCGGCGCCCGCCGGTGCAGCGGCAGTTGCCGAGTCGGCTTGCCGAATGCGACGTGCCGCCGTGGCCGACGTGCGGCGATCTTGCGGCGTGGCTCGGCGTGAGCGCGGCCGAGCTCGACTGGCTGTCCGACCGCTGGCGCGTCGACGCGCGTAGCGCCGATACGCCGCTGCATCACTACACGTACACGGGCTACGACAAGCGCAGCGGCGGCTGCCGGCTGATCGAAATACCGAAGGGCCGGCTGCGCGAAGCGCAGCGGCGCATCCTGCACGGGCTGCTCGATCGCATTCCGCCGCACGACGCGGCGCACGGTTTTCGCAAGGCGCGCGGGATCGTGTCGTTCGCCGCCCCGCATGCGGATCGCGACGTCGTCGTGCGTTTCGATCTCGCGGATTTCTTCGTATCGGTGCGGGCGGCGCGGGTGCATGCGCTGTTCGACACGCTCGGCTATCCGATCGAAGTCGCGCGGACGCTGACCGCGCTGTGCACCAACCGCGTGCCGTCGGCGCGGCTGCTCGCGCCCGACCTGCGCGACCGGCTCGACTGGACCGCGCGCCAGCGCTACCGTTACCGGCATCTGCCGCAGGGCGCGCCCACGTCGCCGGCGCTGGCGAACCTGTGCGCGTTTCGCCTCGACATGCGGCTCGCGGCGCTCGCGCGTTCGCTCGGCGCGACCTATACGCGCTATGCGGACGATCTCGCGTTCTCGGGCGGCGGCGTGCTCGCGCGCGACGCCGAACGGCTGGCGCTGCGGGTCGCCGCGATCGCGCTCGACGAAGGCTTCTCGCTGCAGCTGCGCAAGACGCGCGTGATGCGGCGTGGCATGCGGCAGCAGCTGGCCGGCGTCGTCGTCAACCGTCACCCGAACCTCGCGCGCGACGAGTTCGATCTTCTGAAAGCTATCCTGACCAATTGCATGCGTCACGGGCCCGCATCGCAGAATCGTGCGGCCCACGCGGACTTCCGCGCCCACCTGGCCGGGCGGGTCGCGCACGCCGCCGCGCTGAACCCCGCGCGCGGCGCGAAGCTGCAGGCACTGTTCGATCGGATAATATGGGACACGCACTGCCCGGGCACGTAAATCGTCGTGCGCGCGTCGGCGCTTGCCGTTCATCCGCACGGGCGCGGGCCGATCGAAAAAGTCTTCGAACACGGCGCTTGCGCGCTGCTATCATTCGCGCCATGCCGCGCCTGCGCAGGGTGCGGCGCCCGGCGGTGAGGAGGTCGCCGCCACGGTTCGCCGCACGTTCGCGCGCGGTGCACCGGGTGTTGCGTGCCGAATCGGTGCGGCTTTCGATGCTCGCATTTGCCTTCGGCAATCTTCGAAAGCCTTGCGGATTTCAGGCAAACGATTCACATATTGCAACACTGATTGGCGGAACTTCGTGATAGGTTCAGCCATCGGACGTTTTTTGAATAAAAACATGCCCAAAGAGGATGAGTACATGACCCAGGCCCTGCAGGAACTCGAAGCACAACTTCGGGACCTGAACATCAAGCTGTCGGAAGCGAAGCAGAAGGAGAAGCAGGCCGCGCTCGCGGCATTCAAGGAACAGGTCCAGCTATTGGGCATCTCGCAGCAGGAAGTGCTGAGTGCCCTCGGCTACATCGTTCAGCGAAAGCGCAAGTCGCCGGCCAAGTACTACGACCCGACGACGGGGCGCTCGTGGTCGGGCCGCGGCCCGAGGCCGAAATGGCTCGAAGGCAAGGATCTCGACACGCTGCTCGTCGACCGCGAGGCCAAGACCTGGTGGCCCGGGGACGACCAGGGCTGATCCAGCACGGCGCCGCTTGATACGCGCCGGCGCAATGCCGGCCACGCGTCGCCGCCCCGTCCTTTCGATGTCCCGCCCCCGCGCGGCATCGCCCGTTTCATTTTTCAAACCGATTACTTTTCGCGTCCCGCGTCCCGCTTCGGAAAGCGGGACGCGGTGCTTTTCCGCGCGCGCCCGTTTACCGGCCCGTCATGCGCCGTATCTGGCTTTAGAATGTCGCCCGGACATTTCCGGCACAACACCATGGCAGCAAACATGAAATCTTCGGCGCTCGGCGATCCGGCGGCGCCGCGCGGGGAACAGGTCGGGTCGTACGCGTGGAAGGCGCTGGCCGGCTCGGCGATCGGCTATGCGATGGACGGCTTCGACCTGCTGATTCTCGGCTTCATGCTGCCCGCGATCACCGCGGCGCTGCAGCTGACGCCCGGGCAGGGCGGCGCGCTGGTTACGTGGACGCTGATCGGCGCGGTTGCCGGCGGCATTCTGTTCGGCACCCTGAGCGATCGGTACGGACGCGTGCGCGTGCTGACCTGGACGATCCTGCTGTTCGCGATCTTCACCGGCCTGTGCGCGTTCGCGCAGGGCTTCCGCGATCTGCTCGTCTACCGGACCATCGCCGGCATCGGCCTCGGCGGCGAGTTCGGGATCGGCATGGCGCTCGCCGCGGAAGCGTGGCCGGCGACCAAGCGGGCGCGCGTGTCGTGCTACGTCGCGCTCGGCTGGCAGGCCGGCGTGCTGCTCGCCGCGCTGTTGACGCCGTTTCTGCTGCTCCATATCGGCTGGCGCGGGATGTTCGTGGTCGGCGTGCTGCCCGCGCTGCTGGCATGGGTGCTGCGCAACCGGCTGCACGAGCCCGAGGTGTTCGTGCAGCGCGCGACGCAGCCGCGCGTCAACACGTTCCGGATGCTGGTCGCCGACGGCCGCACCACGCGCACGAGCGTTGGCATCGTGATTCTCTGTGCGGTCCAGAACTTCGGCTACTACGGGATCATGATCTGGCTGCCGACCTTCCTGTCGAAGCAGATGGGCTTCTCGCTGACGAAGTCGGGGCTGTGGACGGCGGTGACCGTGATCGGGATGATGATTGGCGTGTGGGTGTTCGGGCAGTTCGCCGATCGCATCGGGCGCAAGCCGACGTTCCTGCTGTACCAGCTCGGCGCGGTCGTGACGGTCATCGCGTATGCGCGCCTGTCCGACCCGACGACGATGCTGTGGGCCGGCGCGCTGATGGGGATGTTCGTCAACGGGATGGTCGGCGGATACGGAACGTTGATGTCCGAAGGTTATCCGACAGCCGCGCGCGCGACCGCGCAGAACGTGCTGTGGAACATCGGCCGCGCGATCGGCGGGTTCGGGCCGGTCGCGGTCGGCGCGCTGGCCGCGCACTACTCGTTCCAGACGGCGATCGCGCTGCTCGCCGGCCTCTACGTGCTCGACATGGTCGCGACGCTGTTCCTGATTCCCGAGCTCAAGGGCGTCGAACTCGAATAGCGGCATCGGCAGCCGGGCGCGATGCAGCGCGCCGGCGCCGCCGAATACTCACCAACCATCTCCACCGGAATTCACGATGCAACGCGACAACCTGACGATCGGCGTGATGGGCTCGGGCAAGGAACCGTGGCTCGCCTACTCGGAGCCGCTCGGCGCATGGCTCGCGCAGGCCGGCTTCAATCTGCTGACGGGCGGCGGGCAGGGCGTGATGCTCGCCGTCGCGCGCGCGTTCGCCGGCGTGCCGACGCGCATCGGGCGCTCGATCGGCATCCTGCCGACGCAAGCCGATCTGCACGCCGGCTTCGTGCCGCTCGCCGGCTATCCGCATCCGTTCGTCGAGATCCCGATCCTCACGCCGCTGCCGCGCCGCGAACCGGGTGCCGATCCGCACACGATCAACCGCAACTACGTGAACGTGCTGAGCAGCGACCTGATCGTCGCGTTGCCCGGCGGCCACGGGACGGCCGAAGAGATCGCGCTGGCGCAGCGCTGGCGCAAGCCGCTCGTTTGCTTCGGGCCGGACGGCGCGTTCCGGGAGCTCGCGCCGGGCGCCGCGTGCACGTCGTCGCTCGATGATGTGATCCGGTTCATCGAAGCCACGTTCGAGCCGGTGTCTTCGCGCGGGGCGCTCGCGCCGTGATAGTCGCGTTGCGCGGAGGGAAGTCCCGCCTGCCGTCCCACCTCGGAACGACGGCTCGGCTTCCTCGACGCACGCGTCGGCACGGCGGCCGTGCGTTTTCGTTACCGTGCGGCCATGACGTGCGGCGTGTGTATCCGCTCGTGCGGTGCTGCACTGGAGGCCGGCGGCGGTGTGGGATTTCGGTGCGGGCTATGCGTACACGCGTTCGACCGAAGCGAACGGCATCGCCGATAGTGCGCAATATCAGCAGTTCAACCTGTCGCAGTACTACGTGTTGTCGAAGCGCACCGGACGGTATCTGCTCGAAGCGTATCAATATGCGAAGGGCAAGACGCTCGCCACGAGCGGCGCAGGCAGCATCGTCGATGCCACCGCGATGCTGGCGGCGACTCGTCGGCGAAATATCACATGGTCAGTGTCGGCGCCGACTACAACCTGAGCAAGCGGACCGACGTGTACGTGAGATGGCCGGCTCCCGCGCCGTGATAGAGCGCGTAGAGGCCGACTGCCGAGAACACGATCAGCACCAGCATCTGCGTGTACATGAAGAACCTGTTGACGGCCGCGGTGGCCTGGACGCCCACGTAGTTCGTCACGGTCCCGATGCCGAGAAACATCGCGATCCACACCCAGCGAGGAATGACGGGAAACAGCTGCGACAGCGCGGCTGCGGCGACGACGTAGGTGAGCGCAGGGATCAGCAGATAGTCGAGGATGAGCATCCAGCCGGCGATGAATCCGGCCATGTCGCCGATGCCGCGTTGCGCGTATGCATACGCGGAGCCGGCGATCGGAAAGTCCTCGGACAGCACCTTGTAGCTGAGCGCGGTGAAGAACATCGCGACCATCCCGATGATGTACGCGAGCGGCACCATGCCGCCCGACGCGTCCGACACGTAACCGTAGATGGCGAACGGCGCGATCGGGATCATGAACACGATCCCGTAGATCACCAGATCCGCAAGCGTCAGACTGCGCTGCAGCTCTTGCTTGTAGCCAAACGAGTCAGTTGACATGATGGTTCCCTTCACGAAGGCTGATGAGCCGGGTTGAACGTCGAAGCGGCGCGATCAGGCCGGGGCGATCGCGAACACGCGTGCCGGGAAACCGGTCGCGCCGCGCACCTTCGGGAACGCGACGACGACGAGCGCGCCGGCTTCCGGAACCGCGCTGGCGGAAGCGACCTGGGAAGATGCGTTCCTGCCGCACCTGATGATGCGGCTGTGGGACGGAACGGCGGCTGCTCACGTCACGGACCGCCTGCTCGCGGACGGCGCGTTGACGACGCTCGTCACGCATCTGCTGCAACTGGCCGGCGCCGTCGAGCGCCCGATGAAGCACGTCGCACTCCCGTCGTGGCGGCTCAAGCGCATCGTCGACTTCGTCGAAGCGCATCTGCACGAGGAGATCGATCTCGCCGCGCTGTCGGCTGCCGCGGGGCTCAGCGCCCGGCACTTTTCCCGCGCGTTCCGGGAGGAGGTCGGCGAAACGCCGCATCGATGGCTGATGGCGCGTCGCACGGAGCGCGCGATGGAACTGCTCAGGGCGGACCGGCTGCCGCTGGCGCAGATTGCGGACGCCTGCGGGTTCGCGAGCCAGAGCCATCTGTCGCGCGTGTTCAAGCAGATCACCGGCGAAACGCCCGGCCGCTGGTTTCAGTCGATCAAGACGAACTGAGCGCGCCGGCGGGCCGACCGGCTCAGTGCCGAGCGCTGTCGTCGTGCTTCGACCACGACGCGACGGCCTCGACGATGTGTTCGTGCATCGCCTTGGCGGCCGGGGCGAGGCCGTCCCGGCCGAGCGACGCGACGGCGATCGCCCGGCTTTGCGCCGGGTAGAACGGAAACGCCTGCACGGCGCTCCGGTAGTTGAGCAGCGCGAGCTCGGGCACCACGCTGATTCCCAGCCCGCTTTCGACGATCGCGATGATGGCCGCGTCGTCGATGGCGCGCGCGCGGGACTTGACCGAGACCTTGTGGCTCGCCAGCAATTGCTGCGTTTCCTTGCCGTAGCCTTCTCCCTGCAGCACGACCGGATGCTCGGCCAGCTCGGCGACCGTCATGTAGGCCCGGCTCTTCGGCACGAAGCCGGCCGGTGCGATGCAGACGAGCGGATCCGCGTAGAGCGGCGTCACGTCGAGCCCGGGCGCCGCCGGCAGCGTGATGAAACCGAGGTCGACCTGGCTCTTGACGATCCATTCGGCGACGTCGTCGTACCCGCCTTGCTCGATGACGACCTCGATGTTCGGGTAGAGGTCCGCGAACGACCGGATGATCTTCGGCAACCACGCGACGCTCACGCTACTGAACGCGCCGATGCGCACCGTGCCCGATTCGAGCCCGAGCAGCTTCGACGCCTGCTGCTCGAGCTTCTCGTTGCTCTGGAGCACTTCGCGCACGGCAGGCAGCAGCGCTTCGCCGCCGGCCGTCAAGCGCACGCCGCTGCGGTTTCGGCGGAATAGCGTGAAGCCGAGATCCTGCTCGAACGCGGCCAGCGCATGACTCACCGCGGACGGCGACAGGTTCAACTGATGCGCGGCCGCGGCGAAGCTGCCCCGTTCCGCGATCGCGACGAAAATCTCGTATGCACTCAGCGACATCGCATTGTCTTCAGTGAAAAATATGAATCTGTGGTTTCGATAAATCGAATCATTGCATGATGACGCGCGGGATGGCAATGGGCAGCGGGAGTCGAGCACACGCCCGCTACGGCCGTCAAATCCAGATTCCGCAACGCCACGCGCCTGTCAGGGTTTCCCTCGAATCGCTCGATAGATGAAAGTCTTGCATCTGACGGTGCATGTAAATCGCTTTTTTTATTTAAAGCCGCTCCCTACCATTCGTCCACTCCCGTTGGCGGGGTCGGCACGCGTCATTGGCCTCCGGGCCGACGGCACGTCCGGAGCGATGAAACAGCAAGCAGCGAGAGGAGCGAAGCGTGAGCGCAACGAATGAGAACGCCCAAACCTACGACTATGTGATCGTCGGCGCCGGATCGGCAGGATCGGTCCTGGCGGCGCGACTGTCCGAGGATCCGGCGGTGACGGTCTGCGTGCTGGAAGCCGGATCGAGCGATGCGCGTCCGTACATCCGGATTCCGTCCGGCTTCGTCAAGACGCTCACGCAGCCGCAGATCACGTGGCAATTCAAGACCGAGCCGTCGGCGGGTAGCGGCGGGCGGCGGATCTCGACGACGCAAGGGCGCGTCGTCGGCGGGTCGAGCTCGATCAACGGGATGATGATCGTCCGGGGCCAGCCCGGCGATTTCGACAGCTGGGCTGCGGACGGCAACCCGGGCTGGGGCTATCGCGACGTGCTGCCGTATTTCGCACGCTTCGAGCGGTTCATGAGCGCCGACGGCGACGGCATTCGCGGACGCTCGGGCGCGATTCCGGTCACGCCGATGGACTGGTTTCATCCGGTATCCGAAACGTTCATCGATGCGGCAGTCGCCGCCGGACACAAGCGCAATTCCGACTACAACTCGGGCGATCAGGAAGGCGTCGGCTACTTCCAGCGCACCATCGAGAACCGGTTTCGCGTGAGTGCGTCGATGGCGTTCCTGGCGCCGGCCCTCAAGCGCGGCAATGTCGAACTGATCGCCGGCGTGCGGGCGCGGCGCGTCGTCTTCGACGGCAAGCGCGCCGTCGGTGTCGGGTTCGTCCGGCGGCCGGGCGGCGACGAAACCGTGGTCCGCGCGCGTCGCGAGGTGATCGTGTCGGCGGGCACCGTGAACACGGCGCGGCTGCTGCAGATCTCCGGCGTCGGCCCGGCGAACCTGCTGGCAACGCTGGGCGTCGACGTGATCCATGCGTTGCCCGGCGTGGGCGAGAATCTCGGCGATCACTATTCGGCGCGCCTGGTGATGCGCGCGCGCCCCGGCACGACGACGCTGAACGAAATGGCGCGCGGCCCGCGCCTCGCGTGGCAGGTGATGCGCTGGCTGCTCAAGAAGCCGAGCGTGCTGACGCTCACGCCGTCGCAGGCGCATCTGTTCTGCAAGTCGAAGCCCGATGTCGACACGCCGGATCTGCAGTGCGTGTTCGTGCCGGGCAGCTACCGCGAGGGCAAGCACTACGTGCTCGACGACTATCCGGGCGTGACCGGCGGGTGGTGGCAGCACCGGCCCGCGAGCGTCGGCTACGTGCATGCGCGCTCGACCGACGTGTTCGAGGATCCCGTCATTCAGCCGAACTATCTGTCGCATCCGGGCGATCAGGAGGTGATGGTCGCCGGCATGAAGATCATCCGCGGGCTGCTCCATTCGCCGACGCTCGCGAAATATCTGCTCGAGGAAACCGTTCCGGGCGATGCGGTGAAGACCGACGAGCAGATGCTCGATTTCTGCCGCCACCACGGCTCGACGGGTTTTCATCTGGTGGGCACGGCCCGCATGGGCCCGCAATCCGATCCGATGGCGGTGGTCGACAGCGCGTTGCGGGTGCACGGTTTGGAAAACCTGCGGGTCGTCGATGCGTCAATCATGCCGAGGATCACCTCCGGCAACACCTACGCGGCGACGCTGATGATCGCCGAAAAGGCCGCGGACATGATTCGCGGCAGGCAATGCGCGGCGTGACGCGCCGATGATCCCTCTCAAACCCCACTTGCAGGAGACGGCCATGGCCGACTTGAATCTTGACGCTCATCTCTTCATCGACGGCCGCTGGGAAGAGGGGCGCGCCGGTGCGCAGCCCAACATCGATCCCGGTACCGGCGAAGCCGTCGGCCTCGTGACGCTCGCCGACAGCGCCCAGGTGCAGGCCGCGCTCGATGCCGCGAGCCGCGCGTTCGCGGCCTGGAGCGCGATGCCCGGGCATGCGCGCGGCGCGATCCTGAAACAGGCGGCAGTGCTGCTGGCCGGTCGCGTCGACGAGATCGCCCGCGGGCTTCTTATGGAGTCCGGAAAGACGCGCGCCGACGCCATCGGCGAAATCCGGCGGACGATCGAAACGCTTGCATGGAACGGCGAGGAAGCCGGCCGTATTGCCGGCAAGGTACACCAGGGTCTCGTCGACGGCAGCACGCGCGTGTCGGTGCCGACGCCGCTCGGCGTCGTCGTCGCGATCACGCCGTGGAACTTCCCGGCCGTGCTGGTCGGACGCAAGCTCGGCGCCGCGCTGGCCGCCGGCTGCACGGTCGTGCTGAAGGCATCCGAATTCACGCCGTACAGCGCACGGGCGATCGTCCAGACGCTGGTGGACGCCGGTCTTCCCGACGGCGTGGTCAACCTGGTCTACGGCGATCCCGTGGCCGTCAGCCAGCAATTGCTGGCATCGCCGGTCGTGAAGGGTGTGTCGTTTACCGGCTCCACGCAGGTGGGCAAGCAACTGGCGGCGCTCGCTGCGCCGAACCTGATCCGTCCGATCCTCGAGCTCGGCGGTCATGCGCCGGTGATCGTGTGGCGCGACGCGGACGTCGACCGCGTGGTCGCGATCACGGCGCCCGCGAAGTTCGGCTCGGCCGGTCAGTCGTGCGTGGCGCCGACGCGCTACCTGGTACACCGCAACGTACACGATGCATTCGTCAAGGCGCTGGTCGCGAAGGCCGAGACCTACCGGATCGGGCACGGCGAGGCGGACGACGCGACGCTCGGGCCGGTCGCGCACGGCGGCCGCGTGGCGGCGTTCCTGCATTTGATCGACGACGCCGTCGCGAAGGGCGCGGTGATCGAAACGGGCGGCAGAAAGGTGGAGCGCGCCGGCTATTTCGTCGAACCGACGGTGTTGTCATCGGTGTCGCGGGACGCGGAGATCCTGCTCGAGGAACCGTTCGGTCCCGTCGCGACCGTGCAGGCCGTCGACTCGCTCGACGAAGCCGTCGAACTCGCGAATGCGACGCCGTATGCGTTCGCCGCGTATGTGTTTACCGACTCGATTCGCGTGCGGGACGACCTCGTGCGCCGCCTGAACGCATCGAACATCGGCGTCAACCAGACCGCGCCGTCGCTGCCGGACGTGGCGCTCGGCGGGCTGGGCAACAGCGGCTACGGCTACGAAGGCGGCACCGAGGGCGTGCTGGCCTACATGCATCTTCGGCTCGTCAGCCAGTCGGCCGGCTGAACCGCGCCCCGTTCACGCATTCGTATCGATTTCCTGAGATTGGAGTGTTCCGCTTGATTACCATTCAGAAAGTGTTCGCGAGCCCCGGTGTCGGCTCGTTCTTCTTCGACGACCAGGCCGCGATCAAGGCGGGCGCACGACGCGATGGCGCGACATACACCGGCACGGCGCGCACGCCGGGTTTCAACGCGGTACGCGAACCGTCCGAATCGGTCTCGGTGCTGCTCGTGCTGAGCGACGGCTATATCGCGAAGGGCGATTGCGCGAGCGTGCAATACACGGGCGTCGGCGGGCGCGAACCGCGCTTTCACGCCATGGAACTGGCTGCCCAGATCGAGCGGGAACTGGCGCCGCATCTGATCGGCCAGCAGGTTCGCTCGTTTCGCGACGCGGCGGCCACCGTCGAGACGATCGTCGACCGGCTGTTCGACGCGAAGCGCGCGACCGCGTACGGGGTGTCGCAGGCGCTGCTCGATGCGGCCGCGCATATCGCCGGTCACCATCTGATGGCGCAGGTCGTCCGGGACGAATGGAAGATCGACGCGCCGCTCGCGGCGGTGCCCGTGTACGGTCAGTGCGGCGACGAACGTTACACGAACGTCGACAAGATGATCCTGAAGCGCGTGCCGGTCATGCCGCATGGCCTGATCAACACGCCCGACCTGGTCGGCGAAGGCGGCATCGCGCTGGAACGGTACGTCGACTGGCTGCGCGAGCGCATCGCGCAACTGCGCCCCGCGGCCGGTTACCAGCCGGTCCTGCACATCGACGTCTACGGGCTGATCGGCACGGTCGCGAACGGCTCGATCGAGAAGACCGCCGACATCATCGCGCGACTCGAGCAGGCGGCCCGACCGCATGCGTTGCGCATCGAGCATCCGCTGGATGCCGGCGGCCGCGATGCCCAGATCGACGCGCTGGCGAAACTGCGCGAGGCGTTGAAGGCGCGCGGCAGTCGCGTCGCGATCATCGCCGACGAATGGGCCAACACGGTGCAGGACGTTCATCTGTTCGCCGCTGCCGGCGCGGCCGACATGATCCAGATCAAGACGCCCGACCTGGGCTCGCTGCACAACTCGATCGACGCGATCCTCGACTGTCATCGCCACGGTGTCGGCCCCGTGCTGGGCGGAACGTGCGCGGAGACCGACCTGTCCGCGCGCGCGACGACTCACGTCGGCGTGGCGACCGGCGTCACCCAGATGCTGGCGAAGCCGGGGATGGGCTTCGACGAGGGCTACACCATCGTCTGCAACGAAATGAACCGCGTGCTGCACATCGCCCGGGGGCTCGGCCTGTAACGGCCGGCGCGGCGACGCATTCGCACTGGAACCAGAAGAGGAACACAGCACATGACAGGCCCACTTGCCGGCATCACCATCGTTTCGCTGGAGCAGGCCATCGCGGCTCCGTTCGCCACGCGGCAGCTCGCCGATCTCGGCGCGCGCGTGATCAAGATCGAGCGGCCCGGCGTCGGCGATTTCGCGCGCGCGTACGACGAACGGGTGAACGGTCTCGCGTCCCACTTCGCGTGGACCAACCGTTCGAAGGAGAGCCTGACGCTGAACACCAAGCACGCGGACGCCGACGACATCCTGCACGCGCTGCTCGCCGACGCGGATGTGCTCGTGCAGAACCTCGCGCCGGGGGCGACGGCGCGCATCGGTCTCGACTACGCGTCGCTGAACGCGCGCTATCCGCGACTGATCGTATGCGACATCTCCGGCTATGGAGACGACGGCCCTTATGCGACGAAGAAGGCGTACGACCTGCTCGTTCAGGCGGAGGCCGGATTCCTGTCGGTGACCGGCACGCCCGACGAGATGGTCAAGGCCGGCTGCTCGATCGCGGACATCGCCGCGGGCATGTACGCGTATTCGAACATCCTCGCCGCGCTGATCCAGCGAGGAAGAACCGGGCAAGGTTGCCGGATCGACGTGTCGATGCTCGAGGCGATGGCGGAGTGGATGAGCTTTCCGTTGTACTACGCATTCGACGGCGCGGCGCCGCCGCCGCGCGCCGGCGCATCGCATGCGACGATCTACCCGTACGGGCCGTTTCGCGCGGGCGACGGCAAGACGGTGATGCTGGGGCTGCAAAACGAGCGCGAATGGGCGAAGTTCTGCGAGATCGTCCTGGAGGCCAGGGACGTGGCGACGGACGCGCGTTTCGCGACGAATGCGAGCCGCAGCGAGCATCGCGTCGAGCTACGCGCCATCATCGATGCCATGTTCGCCACACTGGACAGCGATCAGCTGGTCGCGAGGCTGGACGCGGCGGATATCGCCAATGCGCGCGTGAACGATATGCAGGGCGTGTGGGACCATCCGCAGCTCAAGGCTCGCAATCGCTGGCGCGTGGTCGACTCTCCGGTTGGGGAAGTTCCGGCACTCCTGCCGCCGGGCGGCACCGCCTTTGCGCAGCGGATGGACCCGATTCCGGCCGTGGGCCAGCACACCGACAGCATCCTGGCCGAGCTCGGCTTCGACCGGTCCAGGATCGATGCGCTGCGCGCGACCGGCGCCATCTGACCGGAGGTACACGATGACAACACATGACGATGCCGTGACCTACCTGTTCGTGCCGGGCGACCGTCCGGAACGTTTCGAGAAGGCGGTTCGCTCCGGTGCGGACGTGGTGATCGTCGATCTCGAAGATGCGGTTGCGCCATCCGCCAAACCTGCGGCACGGCGCGCACGCGCCGAGGCGTGGACTTCGCTGTCGGCGCTCGCGCACGAGACGGGCGTGGCGCTGTGTCCGCGGATCAACGGTTTGCGCGACGCAGCGTCGGGCGAGGACCTCGCTCTGTGCCAGGCGTTGAAGCCGGCGCTGGTGATGGTGCCGAAGGTCGAATCCGCGACGGAGCCGGTGAATTTACAAGAGATTGTGCCGTCGGAGTGCGACGCGCCGCGCGCGCGTGATTTCGGCTTCACCGCGAAGCTGTGCATCCATCCGAAGCAAATCGGCGCGGTCGACGCAGCGTTCAACGTGACGGACGACGAGCTGGCGTGGGCCGGCCGCGTCGTTGCGGCATCGGAAGCGAGCGAAGGCGCCGCGACGACCGTCGACGACGTGATGGTCGATGCGCCCGTGCTGCTTCGCGCGCGGCGCGTCATCGCGCGTCACGCCGGACAGCAACGACGCACGGCAACGTAAGCAGATTTCCCGCCCACCTCGTCATGATCGAGGCAGGCGGGACACCTTTCGACCCGTTGCCGCCGCGACGCGTCAGTGGGTCGGAAGCGATTGCAGATCCGGCGAATGTGCCGGCAACCCGGAGTGAAGCCGAGGGCTTTACCCGGATACAGAAGAAAATAACGAACTTGGAGACGAACAATGATCGACCCGCCCGTACGGACACGCCCATGCGTGCGTGAAATATCGCGTTTCATCGCGCCACCAAACACTCAAAGCCTTCGAAGTGCGCGCGATCGCCCGTCGAAGCCGGCTGGCCGGCAGGTCGCGCCGGCATTCTGATTCGCGGGCCTTCATATCAGCGAATTCCTGTGGTCCAGACTGTAAAGGACTGCTTGGAAATTTTCATGTGACCGGATTCCGTGCCGTCTCGACGGCCGTGCGGCAGCCCGGCTGCTTCGCGCATGTGTCGATGCGCGCAGGAATCGTCCCGTCACTTTCGACGCAGTTTCCGATTGATAGGTGGAGTGTTATGTCTGATGTTGGCAAGCAAGGCGAGGGCGGTCTTCATCGCGGCCTCGGTAATCGGCACATTCAGTTGATGTCGATTGGCGGCGCGATCGGAACGGGCCTCTTCATGGGTTCCGGGAAGACCATCAGCGTGTCCGGGACGTCGATCATCCTGACGTACATGACGATCGGCTTCTTCCTGTTCTTCACGATGAGAGCGATGGGAGAGATCCTGCTCGCCAATCTCCGCTTCAAATCCTTTTCGGACTTCTGTAGCCATTACATCGGGCCGTGGGCCGGCTACTTCATCGGCTGGTCGTACTGGATGACGTGGGTCGTCGTGGCCATCGCGGACTGCACGGTGATCGGCGGCTATCTTCGATTCTGGCTGCCCGATTTGCCGCTGTGGATTCCGGCGTTGGCCGTGCTGACGATCTTGCTCGTCCTGAATCTGGTCGCGGTGCGCGTATTCGGCGAGCTGGAGTTCTGGTTCGCGCTGGTCAAGGTCATCGCCATTACCGCGCTGATCGTCGCGGGCGCCTTCATGATCTGCACCGGCTATGTCGCGCCGACCGGCGTGCAGGCATCGGCGCTTCATCTGGTCGAGCGCGGTTCGGTCTTTCCGTTCGGCGTGTCGGGCTTCTTTGCCGGCTTCCAGATCGCGATCTTTTCCTTTGGCGGAATCGAGTTGATCGGAACGACGGCAGCCGAAACGCGGAACCCGACCCGGACGTTGCCGCGCGCGATCAATGCGGTTCCGCTGCGGGTCCTGTTCTTCTACGTACTGGCGCTGTCCTGCATCATCTCCGTGTCGTCATGGTCGGAGATTGCCGCGGATAAAAGCCCGTTCGTGCAGTTGTTCGTCCTCGCGGGGTTCCCGGCCGCTGCCGGCGTCATTAACCTCGTCGTGATTTCATCGGCGATGTCGGCTGCCAACAGCGGCGTGTTCGCGACGAGCCGGATGCTCTACGGGCTTGCCGCCAACGGGCAGGGGGCCGGCTATTTCATGCGGCTCTCGCGCGCGTCGGTGCCCGTTCGCGGCCTGCTGTTCTCGTGTTTCTGCATGCTCGCCGGACTGTCCGTGCTGTATTTCATGCCCGAGGTGATGGGCGCCTTCACCGTGCTCACGACGGTTTCAGCGATCCTCTATATCTTCGTGTGGGTCATGATCCTCGTCGCGTACTTGCGCTATCGGCGTCGCGATCCGCAGTTGCATGACGCGTCGGCGTTCAAGATGCCGGGCGGCCGGTTCATGGCGTGGGCCTGCATAGCGTTTTTCGCGTTCATCGTCTGCTTGCTTGCGTTGGAGCGCGATACTGCCGAAGCACTGAGCGTGATGCCCGCATGGTTCATCGGGCTGGCCATCATGTATCGCTGGCGAGTCGCACAGGCGAGCCGAAAGCAGCCGGAGAAGGCGCTGAACTAGCGTCGGCTTGCCATGACGCGCGAACGGGCGACGACGCCTGCCGGCGGAGCGGCCGTTCGCGCACGCGCCGGTCCGCGCGTATCGCATCGTCGTTCGGCGGATGCGATCGTGACGGAGCGACGATCGTCGGAGGGTCGTCCGTGGCACCCGGCCGCAATCCGCGACGCTCAGAACGAATGCGTGATCCCCACATGCGCGAGCAGCTGCGCGCGCCCCGACGACGGCCCGTTCGGATAGGTCGCCGCCGTCGCGCCGTTCCCCGACGCGAGCTGCCATGTCAGCGTCGCCTGCAGCTGCGTGCGTTTCGACAGCGCGTACAGGTTGCCGGCCTCGAGCGTATTCCAGTGCATGCCGCCCATGCGCGAATACGTGTAGTCGAGCGTGACGGCTTCCGCCGCGGTGAACTGGTAAAGCGTGCCGGCGTCGACGTTCTGCATGTGCGTGGCCGTGCTCGCGCCCTTGATGTCGGTCCGCGTATACAGCACGTTGACTTGCCACGGTTGCGTGATCCGATACGTGAACCCGATGCCCAGGTTGTTCACCTCGTTCGACTGGAAGCTCGTCTGCGCGGACAGCGTCTGGCCGAGGAACCGCGTCCAGCCGAAGTAGTTGTACAGGTCGAGCACGCGGCGCTTGGTCGTCATGTACGTGACGCCGACCGACAGCGGGCCGCGATCGTAGGTCGCATACGCGCCCGCGCTGTGGCCCGTCGCGTCCGATCCGGTGAAGCCGTACAGTGCGCCGACGCGCATCCCGTACCAGTCAGGGCTCCGAAATTTCGCCGCATTCTCGATCTGGTAGCCGTTGGTCAGGCTGTCCAGGTTGCCCGCATGGAACGAATACAGGCTGCGATTCCAGAACGCATTCGAATAGCGGATCGCGACGTCGTCCATCAGGTCGGACTGGCGCCCGAACGTCAGCGTGCCGAACGGGCCGTCGAGGCCGACGTACGCCTGCCGGTCGAACAGCGTGCCGGTCTTGATCAGCGTGCCCGTGTTGATGTTGAAGCCGCTTTCCAGCGCGAACACCGCGCGATAGCCGCCGCCGAGATCCTCGTTGCCGCGCAGGCCCCAGCGCGTCGGCGAGCCGATCCCCGAAGCCGTGCCCCATGACGTCCCGCCGCGCTTGTTGCTGATGTAGGTGATCCCGGAGTCGATCTGGCCCCACAGGGTGACCGCGCTGCTTTGCGCGTGCGCGAGCGAAACGAGCGAGACGCCGCATCCGGCGATCAGTAACGTGCGAGGCAGGATTTTCATATGTCAGGACCGGGAAGAAGGCGGACGGATCGACCGAATGGTTCGCAGAATGACCACCAGTGGTCGTTTCGTTATCAGGTGGGAAAAATCATAGAACCGGTTTTTGACGCGGATCAAGCGGAAAATAATTAGGCGTTCCTTGACCGTCGCTTTTGTCCGCGCGATCATCGCGGCTCAGATGGTCAAAATGTCCATATGTGGGCACATGGGCCAGAACAACGCGAGAGACAACCCCGATGCCAGCCACTTCTTCCCGGAAACCCACCCGCGTCCGCTTCCTGATGCTGTTTCTCGTGTTCGTCGGCACGGTCATCAACTACGTCGATCGCGCGAACCTGTCGGTCGCGGCGCCGCTGCTCACGCACGAGTTCGGGCTCGACCCGGTCGCGATCGGCGTGCTGTTTTCCGCGTACGCGTGGACCTACGTGCTGGCCAACCTGCCGGGCGGCTGGGTCGTCGACCGCTTCGGCTCGCGCGTCATGTATGCGCTCGCGCTGCTGACGTGGTCGAGCTTCACGCTGCTGCAGGGCTTCGCGGGCCGCTTCGCGACGCTGTTCGGGTTGCGTCTGGGCGTCGGCATCGCGGAAGCGCCGACCTTTCCGATCAACAATCGCGTCGTGTCGATCTGGTTCGCGCAGCGCGAACGCGGCATCGCGACCAGCGTGTATCTCGTCGGCCAGTACGTCGGCATGGCCGCGCTGACGCCGGTGCTGTTCTGGATCGCGGGCACCTACGGCTGGCGCGAGATCTTCTTCGCGACGGGCTTCGTCGGCATCGTGTGGGCGGGTGTCTGGTATCTGCTGTATCGCGACCCG
Organism: Burkholderia sp. IMCC1007; assembly: GCF_027257875.1. Taxonomy (GTDB): domain Bacteria; phylum Pseudomonadota; class Gammaproteobacteria; order Burkholderiales; family Burkholderiaceae; genus Burkholderia. Next base: position 161,089 of record NZ_JAPVQY010000004.1, on the reverse strand, counting down.
GAACAGTGCGCGTGGGCGAACGACGCGGAACTCGAGCACATCTACACCGGCGGTGCGGTGATCGAGACCGGCAAGCCCGCGCGCGGCGAACCGTTCCCGTGGCGCAAGCTCGCGATCGTGTTCGGCAACCGGCAGATCATCGCGATCTGCGCGGGCAAGTTCGCGTCGCTGTCGTCGCTGTATTTCTTCCTGACGTGGTTCCCGAGCTACCTGATCAGCGAGCGCCACATGACCGTGCTGAAGGCGGGCGGCGCCGCGTCGATCCCGTTCATCGCCGCGTCGATCGGCGTGCTCGCGGGCGGTACGCTGTCGGACTGGCTGCTGCGACGCGGCGCGAGCGTCGGCACCGCGCGCAAGACGCCGATCATTACCGGCCTGCTGCTCGTGCCGACGATGTCGCTGGCGGTGCTCACCGACACCAACTGGGTCGTGATCGCGATCATGTCGTTCGCGTTCTTCGCGCAGGGCGTCGCGTCGGCATCGTGGTCGCTGATCGGCGACATCGCGCCGCGCAGCATGCTCGGGATCACGGGCGGCGCGGTCAACTTCGTCGGCAACCTGTCTGGTATCGTTACGCCCATCGCCATCGGCTTCATCGTTCGCGAGACGGGCTCGTTCGGATGGGCGCTCGGGCTGATCAGCGTGTTCGCGGTGATCGGCGCGCTGTGCTACACGTTCCTGCTCGGCGAGGTCAAGCGCATCGAGCTCGACCCGCCGGCCGCGGGCGGCAGCGCGCCCGAACCGCTGAAGTCGACGGTGCAGGACTGACGACGCAAGGCCACGATGAATCCAGATACGCCCGACACCACCGGCACGCTTTCCGACGACGACACCTATCTCGTTCCCGCGCTCGAGCGCGGCCTGCGGATCCTCGAACTGTTCAACGCGTGCGAGCCGGTGCTCACGCCGAACCTGATCGCGCAACGGCTCGGCCTGCCGCGCACCACGGCGCTGCGGCTCGTGCAGACGCTGCAGACGCTCGGCTATCTCGAACGCACGAACCGCGATCGCGACGTGCGGCTCGGCCCGCGCGTGATGAAGCTCGGCTTCGACTACCTGAGCTCGCTCGCGCTGACCGACATCGCCACGCCCGTGATCGAGCGTCTGCGCGACACGACCGGCTTCGCGAGCCATCTGGTGGTGCGCGACGGCCGCGACGTCGTGTTCGTCGCGAAGGCGTGGACGCACGACTCGGTGATGAGCGCGATCAAGGTCAACATCGGCACGCGCATTCCCGCGCATGCGTCGGTGCACGGCCACGTGCTGCTCGGCGATCTCGATCAGGCGGAACTCGACGCGCTGTTTCCGGAGCCGATGCTGCCGACCTACACGCCGCACACGCCGCGCACCGCGGCGGAGGTGTATGCGCGTGCGCAGAAGTACGCGGCGGATGGCTACGCGCTCAGCGAATCGTCGTTCGAGCCCGGCATCTCGGTGATCAGTGCACCGGTGCGCGACAGCAGCGGACTGATCGTCGCCGCCGTCACGCTGACGGTCGCGCGGCCGTTCCTCGAGAAGTCGATGATCGACCAGGGCCTCGTCGGCCAGGTCCGGCAGGCGGCCGACGATCTGTCGGAGCGGCTCAACTACCACGCGGCCGAGCGCGACACCGCCCGCGACTGAGATTGCGGCCGAAGCTACGCGCGGCGCGCAGTCGGCGCGTTGCACGCGTTACATGACCCGAATCCCGAAATTCTCGATCAGCATCGCGGCCTGATCGTGCGACACGATCGCGCCGCGCAGCACGCCCGACGCGAGCAGCTTCGGCGTGCCCTCCAGCTCGACGTCGCGCAGGTCGGCGCCGTCGAACCGCACGTCGTTCAGATGCGCGTTGCGCAGGCTGCCGCCTTCGAACACGGCGTCGCGAAAGTCCGCGCCGGCGAGATCGGCGTCGGAGAAATCGAGGGCGACGAGGCGCGTTTTCCGGAATGAAAAGCGCCGCAAGTTCGCGCCGACGAGCAGCGAATTCGAGAACGCGATGCCGAGCGTCTTGCATTCGTCGAAATCGGCGCCGGTCAGCCGGCATTCGTCGAAGCGCACCGAGCCGAGCTTGCTGCGTCGCCAGCTCGTGTTGTTGAGATCGCACGACTGGAACTGCGCGTCCTCGAGATCGACGGACGCGAAGCTCGCCTGGCGCGCGCGGCAGCGTATCCAGGTGGTTTGCGCGAGCGTGGCGCCGATGAACGACGTTTCCGCGAGCGCGCAGCGCTCGAATCGCACGCCGCGCAAGTCGAGCCGCGACAGGTCCGCGCCTTCGAGGTCGCAGTCTTCCAGATGAAGCGGTGCAGGCGCGCTTTCGACGAGAAGCAGCAAGTCGGCGCGATCGAGCGTTCGGCCGGAGACGGAAACTCCGCAGGTCGTCATGGGGTGATCCAGGGTGAGTTGAGAGGGGTCGCGCGGCAGCGCGCGTGCTTGCGGTTCAGCGCGCTGCCTTCATCCGCGCGGCGACCGGCTTGCCGGCCGCCTCGCGCGGGAACGTCAGCAGGATGCGCATCTGCGCGCGCATCGCCGGCTCGTCGGCCGGCACGAGGCAGTATGCGAGCCCGATGCGGCTGATCAGCGCGATGATGTCGTCGAGCGCAGGCACCGCCTGTGTGCCGTGCGCGGCGACGGATTCGCGATACGGTTTTTCCAGCACGCGTTGCCACATCGGCGCGATGTTCTCGACGATATAGCCGAACACGTCGGTGGACAGGCTCGTGGCCAGGTAGTTGTGGTGAAAGCCGCCGTGATGACGATCGCGGTAGCGCACCGCGAAGCACACGCTCTCTTCGCAATAGGCCGCGAAATCGTGCTCGAAGCCGATGAGCGCGCGCTGCATCTCGTCGAAGAACTCGGCGTTCTGCACGCCGATCACGCCCTGGATCAGCGCCTTCTTCGTACCGAAATACCGGTACAGCGTGCGCCGCGAAATGTTCGCGCGGCGTGCGACGTCGTCGATCGACAGGCGGTCGATCCCGTGCTCGATCATCGCGTCGAGCGTCGCGCGCAGGATTGCGCTTCGCCCGTCATCGACGCTGTCCATTCTGCTGGCGTCGCCCCAGCGCAGTTGCCGATCCATACCCTTCCTCGATGCCGTGTGTCGCGCGGCCCGTCCCGATGTGCCGACCGAATGCGTCAGCACCGGATTCTCGCACACGTTGTCACAAAATTGGAATTTGTGCCATTATGAGCGTCACAAATCGATGTGTTTGTGACATAGCGATCGGGCGGATCGACCTGCCCGACGTGTTCCCGGCAAGGTCCGCCACACGGATGCAGGGCTGCGCCGCTCGACTGGAAGGAGACGATCCATGACCGAAACACTCGCGCCGGCCAGCCGGCATCCCGTTCACCGGATTCATGCCGCACCGATCGACGCGCGCTATGCGCGCGGCTGGCATTGCCTGGGCCTCGCCGACGACTACCGCGACGGCCGCGCGCACGGCCTGTCGATATTCGGCACGCGCGTGGTGGTGTTCCAGGGCGACGACGGGCAGTTGCGGATCCTCGACGGCTATTGCCCGCACATGGGCGCCGACCTCGGGCGCGGGCGCGTCGAAGGCAATGCGCTGGTGTGTCCGTTTCACGGCTGGTCGTGGGCCGGCGACGGCACCTGCGCGGCGATTCCGTACTCGCAGCGGATCCCGCCGAAGGCGCGCATCAAGTCATGGCCGGTGATGGAGCAGAACCGGCTGCTGTTCGTATGGAACGATCCGGAAGGCAACACGCCCGATCCGGCAGTGGAGATTCCGCGCATCGACGCCTGCTTCTCCGATGGATGGAGCGCCTGGGCGATCGTCAAATGGGTGATCGGCACGAATTGCCGCGAACTGATCGACAATCAGTCCGACATGGCGCACTTCGGCCCCGTGCACGGCGCACCGATCGATTACTTCTGCAATACGTTCGACGGCCCGGTCGCGTACCAGAAGCTGCGCGGCGGCAGCACGCGGCTCGCCGGCAGCGGCGGTTTGACGGCGGACTCCGCGTACTTCGGCCCCGCGTACCACGTGACGCTGATGACGGGCGAAGCGCAGGGGCAGCCACTCCGGTCGATCCTGCTCAACAGCCACGTGCCGATCGATACGAACAGCTTCGAGCTGCGCTTCGGCGTGATGGTCGAGAAGAATCCGGCGCTCACGGACGAACAGAATCGCGCGATGGTCGACGGCTACGTGCAGGCCGCGCAGGCGGCATTCCGCGAGGACGTCGCGATCTGGGATCACAAGACGCGCGTCGACAATCCGCTGCTGTGCGAAGGCGACGGCCCGATCTACCGGCTGCGCCAGTGGTATCAGCAGTTCTATACCGACGTGGCCGCGCTGCCCGCGCAGCACGCGCGCGTCGAGGTGCACGAATACCGCGGCGAGCACGGCGCGTGGCGCCAGCTCGCCGACGTGCCGGCCGATGCCGCGAGCCGGCTCGCGACGATCTGACGGGGAGGCCATCATGCACGACGATCGATACGATCCGCTCGGCGACGCCACGTACGACGTGGTGGTGGTCGGCTCCGGCGCAGGCGCGATGACGGCGGCGCTGCGCGCGCACGACCACGGGCTGTCGGTCCTGGTGGTCGAGAAAAGCAGCGTCTACGGCGGCACGACGGCGGTGTCCGGCGGCGGCATCTGGATTCCCTGCAACGACCAGATCGCCGCACTCGGCGGAAACGATTCGTATGACGAAGCGATTGCGTATTTGCGCGACGTGGTGGGCGAGGACTTCGACGCGCAGCGGATCGATGCGTATCTCGAGAACGGCCCGAAGATGGTCGCGTATCTCGCGCAGCGCGCCCACACCCGCTTCAATGCGGTGCCGCGTTATCCCGACTACTACCCGGATCGCAAGGGCGGCAAGCCCGGCTACCGGACGATGGAGCCGGCGGCGTTCGATGCCGCGCGGCTCGGCGCGCATTTCGACACGTTGCGCGCGCCGTCGCCGGCCACGCTGATCGGCGGGCGCATCGCGATGACGCAGATCGAAGCGCATACGATACTCGCGAAGGAGCGCGGCTGGCTGCGGCTCGCCGCGCGCCTGATGCTGCGCTATGCGACCGATTTCAGGTGGCGCCGCCGCACGCCGCGCGATCGGCGCCTGACGCTCGGCAACGCGCTCGTCGGGAGCCTGCGCGCGGCGCTAGCGCAGCGCGGGATTGCGTTGTGGCTCGATACGCCGATGCGCTCGCTGCATACCGACGGCACGCGCGTGGACGGCGTGATCGTCGAGCACGACGGCCGGCCGTTCGGCATCCGCGCGACGCACGGCGTCGTGCTCGCGTGTGGCGGTTTCGAAGCGAACCAGGCGATGCGCGAACAGTACCTGCCGAAGCCGACGCGCGCCGAATGGAGCGCGGCGCCGCCGATCAACACCGGCGACGGCATCCGCGCGGGGCTCGCGCTCGGCGCCGACGTCGCGCTGATGGACTTCGTGTGGGGTGTGCCGACCGTACGCGTGCCGGGCGAGGAGAAGCAGCGCGGGCTCTTCGTCGAGCGTTCGGCGCCGCGCTGCGTGATGGTCAACCGGCTCGGGCGGCGTTTCATCAACGAATCGGCGCCGTATCCGGACGTGATCCACGCGATGTATGCCGATCATGCGAAAACCGGTGCCAACGTGCCGGCGTGGCTGATCTTCGATGCCGAATATCGAAAGCGCTATCCGTGCGGCGTATTGCTGCCGGGCAGCGTGCAGCCCGACAGCAAGATGCCGGCCGGCTGGCTGGACTCGGTCATCTATCGCGCGGGCACGCTGGCCGAGCTGGCCGCGAAGATCGGCGTCGATGCGCAGGGGCTCGCGCAGACGGTCGAGCAGATGAACGGCTTTGCGAAGACAGGCATCGACACCGAATTCGGCAAGGGCGGCAACCTGTTCGATCGCTACTACGGCGATGCGTCGTCGAAGCCGAATCCGTGCCTCGGGCCGATCGAGCGTGCACCGTTCTATGCGTTGCGGATCGATCCCGGCGAGATCGGCACGAAGGGCGGATTGCGCACCGATGCGCATGCGCGCGTGCTGCGGCCCGACGGCTCGGTGATCGACGGGCTCTACGCGCTCGGCAATACGTCGGCGGCCGTGATGGGCAAGACCTATCCGGGCCCCGGCTCGACGATCGGGCCGGCGATGACGTTCGGCTATGTCGCGGCCGATCACATGGCGGCCGTGCGGCAGGCGGACGCGGTTACGCACTAGCCGGGGCGGCGGACGCGACCCGCGTCGCTGCGATCGATTCCGCCGATGGGCGATATCGACCGGTCCGTCTCCATGGTTCTCCCGATGACGGATCGGCCGGCTCGTCGTTCAGCTTGCCGCCGTGCAGGCCTGTTTGTGCGTGGCTGGCGAGGGCCAGCCGGATGCCCGGGTGCAATCGCGCGAATTCATGCAGATGATTCGCGAAGAAGTTGCTGGCGAGAACCGGCGGGACGCTGATCGTGACCGTGCCCTGCATCGGCGATTGCGCGGCGAATGCGAGCCGCTCGATGGCGAATGCGCTTTCCTCCATGTTCGCGGCGAGTTCGAGAATCTGCCTGCCGGCCGCGGTCGGCACGCAGGCGCGCGGCAATCGGTCGACGACGCGCATCTTCAGCTCGGCTTCGAGCGCGCTCAGGCGACGGCTGACGGTCGCGTGGTCGACCTTCAACTGCCTGGCGGCGGCCGACAGACTGCCGGACTGCGCGACAGCCACGAAGAAACGAAGGTTTTCCCAATCGAACATCGGTGCGTTTTCTCCGGTTTGCTGTGCGGTTTTGCGGAATATTCGCACAGACGACGATCCTCTACGCTGCGACCTTGCCAATTCGAAGGGGCGCCGATGTCCACGCTGCCGAAATCCCGTTCCGCTCTGATTCAGATTGCCGCCTGCCTCGGCTTCGTCGTCGTGCTGATCGACGTCAGTGTCGTCAACGTCGCGCTGGATGCGCTGCGTGCCGCATTTCGTGCCGGCATCACGGACCTGCAATGGGTCGTCAATGCGTATGCGCTCGTGTTCGCGTCGTCATTGCTGATGGCGGGCGCGCTTGGCGACCGGTTCGGCGCGAAGCGCGCGTTCATCGCGGGCCATGTGCATTTCACGCTGGCGTCGATCGGTTGCGGCGTCGCGCAGTCGCTGGGCGCGCTGATCGCGTGGCGGCTGGCCCAGGGCGCCGGTGCGGCGCTGCTGGTGCCGAACTCGCTGGCCGTGCTGCGTCTGTCTTTCGACGATGCGGCGGCGCGCAGCCGCGCGATCGGCTGGTGGGGAGCCGGTGGGCCTCGCGTTCCTGCCGATGATGGGCATCCTGATGCTGATGAACATCGTCGCCGGACGGCTGGCGGGAAAAACCGGTGCGCGCGTGCTGGCGACGGCCGGCCTGTCGATCGCCGCAGCCGGCTATCTGGCGATGTGGCCGGCACTTGCCGCGCCATCGCACGGGTGGCTCGCGTTGCCGATGCTGCTCGCAGGCAGCGGCATCGCGCTGACGATCCCGACCATCACCGCTGCGCTGCTGGCCGCGGTCAGCAGCGCGCAGTCGGGTACGGCATCGGGGCTGCTGAATGCGGCCCGTCAGGTCGGCGGCGTGCTCGGCGTCGCCGTGTTCGGCTTTTCTCGTTCGCGACACGGAACCGGCATCATTCGTGCGCGGCCTCGGGCACGCGCTGATTGTCTCGCCCGCGTTGCTGGCGATCAGTGCCTTAACGGCTTGGCGAAACATGGGCGAGGCAGCGGAGCAAGGCGCGCGATCCGAGCGCCGTTAGTCATTCGATGTCGTTCGCTTGCCCGCTGCCTTCCCGCATGACTTCCGATCCGCGGCAACGCGCGCCGGTCGAGCGCCAAATGACGCGCGCCGTGCATTCCGACCGGTTCCTCTAGTCGGGCCCCTTGACCTTGAAGTGAAGTTGAATCTTAGAGTGCCTGCTGACGGTAATGAATCAGCAGGCCGCGCACGTTGCCTGCCACGATCAATCTGCGACGCGAGGCAACGCACATGGACAGGCGCTTTACACAGGTCGAATTCGGGCCGCACAAGGTCGACGTGCCCGAAGGCGGGTACTACGACCGGTTCCGGATGAACCCGGATCTCGACGAAGTCGCGCGGGATCCCGCCGCGGGGAATATCGATTTTTTCCGTCGGATTCCGAAGCGTCAGGTCGCGTCGCGCGTCGGGCCGACGTGGGCGCCGAACTTCTACTATCGTTCCAGCAGCGCGCAGCTGCTGTTTCTCGCGCCGCTCGAACGGCTGCGCACGATGCTGCCGGTGCCGCTCGGGCCGCTGCGGGCGGTTCCCGGATACGGGCTGGTCGCGCTGACGTTCTTTTCCTATTCGGTCTGCGACAACGATCCGTACGACGAGGTTTCCGTCGCAGTGGTGATTCGCCGGCCCGGCGCGCGCGGCTCGCACGCGCTGGAGCTGCTCGACGCAATGCGGCGCAGGAGCTTCTTCGCGCATGTGCTGGCGCTGCCCGTCACCACGGAAATCGCGCGGGTGCGCGGCGTGCACGGCTATCAGCTGCCGAAATGGCTCGCCGATATCGACTTGAACATCGGCGCACGCGTCAGCGCGCGGATTGCCGGGCCGGACGGTAGGCCGGACCTGACGCTGAACGCGCCGGCGCCTGCGCTGACCCGCGTCGCACCGCAATCGCGGATGGGCACGAACACGATGATCAATCTCGTCGACGGCGTGTGGCACCAGAGTTCGGTGCAGACCAATACGCTGTCGTACGCGCAGCGCATGTTGCCGCGCGACGTCGAGCTGGTGCGGCACGGCGGCCCGCTGAGCCAGCTGCTCGACGGGCTGGGCATATCCACCATCATGCGGTTCGACGTGCTCGACGATGCGCAGCTGGTGCTGAATCTGCCGACGCCGCTGCAGGCGTTGAACCAGCGTTGAACGAACCCGTTCGATGAACCCGGCCGCCGTCCGCAGCCACCCCTTTCCCGAGGAAGCATCGATGACCCAGCCGCCCCGTGATCTCGATCTCGTCGTATTCGGTGCCACCAGCTTCGTCGGGCAGATCCTGACCCGCTACCTGTCGGATTACCTGCCGGGCAGCGGTGAAACGCTGCGCTGGGCGATTGCCGGCCGCTCCGCAACGAAGCTGCGCGCACTCCGCGACTCGCTGGGCGACGCGGGGCAGGCGCTGCCGATCATCGTCGCCGACGCGGCGGACGAAGCGCAATTGCGGGCGTTATGTGCGCAAACGCGCGTCGTCGTGTCGACCGTCGGCCCGTATGCGCTGTATGGCGAGCCGCTGGTCCGCACCTGCGCGCAAACCGGCACGGACTACTGCGACCTCACCGGCGAGACGCAGTGGATCAAGCGGATGATCGAACGATACGAGCCGGCGGCGCGGCAGTCGGGTGCGCGCATCGTGCATTGCTGCGGCTTCGACTCAGTGCCGTCGGATCTCGGCGTGCTGTTCCTGCAGCAGCACGCGCGGCGCCAGTGGGGCGTGCCGGCCACCCAGGTGAAGATGCGCGTCAGGACGCTGAAGGGCGGCGCGTCGGGCGGAACGGTCGCGAGCGTGATCAACGTCGTGCGCGAAGCGGCGGCCGATCCCGCGTTGCGCCGCGAATTGCTCGATCCGTACGCGCTGTGCCCGAAGGATCGTCGCTTCACGGTGCGGCAGCACGCGGTCAGGTCGGCGGAATTCGATCGCGACGCCGGCACGTGGATCGCACCGTTCGTGATGGCGGCGATCAACGAGCGCGTGGTGCACCGCTCCAATGCGCTCGCGGACTACGCGTACGGCAGCCGCTTCACATATGACGAAGCGGTCATCGCCGGCACGGGCCTGAAGGGCCGCGTCGCCGCGCTGACGCTGGTGGCCGGCCTCGGCGCGTTCATGGCGGGCGTTCTGATCAAGCCGGTGCGCGGCGTGATGGAGCGCTTCCTGCTGCCGAAGCCGGGCGAGGGGCCGAGCGTCGCCGCGCAGCAGGCCGGCCGCTACGACCTGCGCTTCTTCGGCCGCACCGACGACGGGCGGACGCTGCGCGTGAAAGTCACCGGCGATCGCGATCCGGGCTACGGCTCGACCGGCAAGATGCTGGGGCAGGCCGCCGTCGGCCTCGCGCTGGATTGGGCTCGCGACGGCGAGAAGACCGGGCGCCCCGGCGGATTCTGGACGCCCGCGACGATGTTCGACGCGCGTTTCGTCGAGCGGCTCGTGCGCCATGCGGGGTTGCGTTTCGAGTTGCTTTGAGCGTGTTGCGAGCGCGCCCGTCGCGACAGGAAATGGAAAATGCAGGATGACGAATCGACGTGACGAGACAGGCTGCTGCCACCGCGGGTCAGCGGCCGGTGTCGTGCCGGCCGGCGGCGCGTCGGGCGTCAGGTGCCGCCCGCGCATCGCGCCGGCCTGCCGCGTTACAGGAGCGCGACGCCCTGCTCGGCCGTCGCCTTCGCCGATTGCGGACCTTTGAGCAAAGTGGAAGGTCAAGACCTTTTCGCGCGGCTCGGCCGCCGCGGTTCGTCGGCGAGCACGAGCCCGTCGAGCAAGGTCGTCAGCGCATCCTCGATCGCATGATCGCCGACTTTCTCGCGCACCAGCCGACCGTCGATCGCGAGCATCGTCAGGCCGTGAAGATGCGCCCAGCACGCGGTCGCCTGGCCGAGCGCCGAACGCGGACGGATCGTGCCGGCTTGCTGGCCGCGTTCCAGCAACTCGACGACGAGCAGGAAGGGCGCTTGCGTGCGCGGATCGCGGTGAATGTCCGACGGGTCGCCGGCGTCGGCCGCGAACATCAGACGATAGAGATCGGGATTGCGCTGGCCGAACGCGAGATGCGCATACGCGAGTGCGCGCAGCACGGTCGGTGTGTCCGATGTGGAATCGATGGCCGCCGCGAGTTCGTCGCGCAGGCGGTCGAACCCGATCAGCGCGAGTTCGTGCAGCAGTGCGGCCTTGTCCGGGAAATGGCGGTACGGCGCGGAATGGCTGACGTTCGCGCGCCGCGCGATTTCGCGCAGCGTGAACTGCCAGCCCTGTTGCTCCTGCAGCGTGTCGAGCGCCGTGTCGATGATCGCGCGACGCAGATCCCCGTGGTGGTAGGTCTTGTGCCCGGTATCGGCATCAGCTGGCATTGCGGGGTTTTCCAATGTTGACATGGAACACATTGTGGTCCTATGATCCGTGGCACGCAAGTTGACAGTGTCTACATTGACGCAAACCGATGAGGTTCGACATGGGCGTTCCCGCAGAATCCAGCTTGAGTATCGACCCGGCGGCGTTGCTGGCCCGCCAGCGCAGCGCGTTCATCGCGGACGGCCCGCCGGGCCTCGCGCAGCGCAAGGCGCGGCTCGCGCGGCTGCGCGCCGTGGTGCTCGCGCATCGGCGCGAGGCGGAAGAGGCGGTCAGCGCCGATTTCGGGCACCGCTCGCGCCACGAGACGGCGATCATGGAACTCGTCGGCGTGATCCAGGCGATCGACTACCTGACGCGCAACCTGCGCCGCTTCATGAAGCCGCAGCGCCGGCATGTCGGCCTGTTCTATCGCGCCGGGCAGGCGCGCGTCGAATACCAGCCGGTCGGGGTGGTCGGCGTGATGGCGCCGTGGAACTATCCGTTCGCGCTCACGTTCATTCCGCTCGCCACCGCGCTCGCCGCCGGCAACCGCGCGATGCTCAAGCCGTCGGAACTGACGCCGCGCACGAGCGACGTGATGCGGCGCATGCTCGAGGCCACCTTCGCGAGCGAGGAAGTCGGGATCGTGCTCGGCGGCCCGGAAGTCGGCGCCGCGTTCAGCGGCTTGCCGTTCGATCATCTGCTGTTCACCGGCAGCACGCAGGTGGGGCGCAAGGTGATGAAGGCGGCCAGCGACAACCTGGTGCCGGTCACGCTCGAACTGGGCGGCAAGAGCCCGGTGATCGTCGCGCGCGGGCACGTCGACGACCGCTCGATGTCGAGCATCGTGTTCGGCAAGCTGTCGAACGGCGGGCAGACCTGTGTCGCGCCTGACTACGCGCTCGTGCACGAAGACGACCTCGACGCATTCGTCGCACGCTACGACGCGATGGTCGCGCGCTTCTATCCGGACGGCCCGACGAGTGCCGACTACACGTCGATCGTCAGCGACCGGCACTACGACCGGCTGAAAGGGCTCGTCGACGATGCGCGCCGGCAGGGCGCGCGCGTGATCGAGGCGGGCGTCACGCCGCAGCATGCGGGCAGCCGCACGCGCACGCTGGCGCCGATGCTGGTCGTCGGCGCCAGCGACGACTCGGCGCTGATGCAGGAAGAGATCTTCGGGCCGATCCTGCCGGTGCGCACGTACCGGACGATCGGCGACGCGATCGACTACGTGAACGCGCGTCCGCGCCCGCTCGCACTCTATTACTTCGGCCCGACGGATGGCGACTGCGCGACCGTGCTCCAACGCACCACGTCAGGCAACGTCGGGATCAACAACACGCTGCTGCACGTCGCGCAGGAAGATCTGCCGTTCGGCGGCGTCGGCCCGAGCGGAATGGGCGCGTATCACGGCATCGAAGGGTTCCGCGCGATGAGCCATGCGAAGGGCGTGTTCGTGCAGGGGCGCTGGAATCTGCCGAGCCTGCTGCGTGCGCCGTTCGGCAAGCTCGCGGACGTCGCGCTGGCGACGCTGCTCGGATCGCGGTGACAGGCGGCGCACGCGGATCGCCCGGCTTACGCAGATCACGCAGATCGTGACGCGACGCGGATCGTGACGCGCCGCGATTGTCCACGATTCGTGCAGAACGCATCCATGCTCGAGCGGATTATCCGCGGCCGGCTTTCCGGCATCCTGTCGTCAATGCGTCGCGTGCGGGCCCGGCGGCCCCGCGCGGCGATCGACCTAACGGATGCAACGACACGGAGAACGGACCATGAGCAAGACATTCAGGATCGCGGCGATCGCGGGCGACGGCATCGGCCAGGAAGTGATGCCCGAAGGCGTGCGCGTGCTGCAGGCCGCGTGCGCGAAGTTCGGCCTGAACCTCGAATTCACGCACTTCGAATGGGCCAGCTGCGACTACTACCTGCAGCACGGCAAGATGATGCCGGACGACTGGTTCGACACGCTGCGCGGCTACGACGCGATCTACTTCGGCGCGGTCGGCTGGCCCGACAAGGTGCCCGATCACATCTCGCTGTGGGGCTCGCTGCTGAAGTTCCGCCGTGAGTTCGACCAGTACGTGAACCTGCGGCCGGTGCGGTTGCTGCCCGGCGTGCCGTGCCCGCTCGCGAACCGCAAGCCCGGCGACATCGACTTCTACGTGGTGCGCGAAAACACCGAAGGAGAATACACGTCGGTCGGCGGCAAGATGTTCGAAGGCACCGAGCGCGAGTTCGTGCTGCAGGAATCGGTGTTCACGCGCCACGGCGTCGACCGCATCCTCAAGTACGCATTCGAGCTCGCGAACACGCGACCGCGCAAGAAGCTGACGGCGGCAACCAAGTCGAACGGCATCGCGGTCAGCATGCCGTACTGGGACGAGCGCGTCGCGGCGGTCGCGGCCGGCTATCCGGACATCGCGTGGGACAAGCAGCACATCGACATCCTGTCCGCGCGCTTCGTGCTGCAGCCCGACCGCTTCGACGTGGTCGTCGCGTCGAACCTGTTCGGCGACATCCTGTCCGACCTCGGCCCCGCATGCACCGGCACGATCGGCCTGGCCGCGTCGGCGAACCTGAACCCGGAGCGCACGTTCCCATCGCTGTTCGAGCCCGTGCACGGTTCGGCGCCCGACATCTTCGGCAAGCGCATCGCGAACCCGATCGCGATGATCTGGTCCGGCGCGATGATGCTGGATTTCCTCGGCGACGGCGATGCACGCTTCAAGGACGCGCACGACGCGATCATGCGCGCGATCGAGACGGTGCTGGTGAACGGGCCGCGCACGCCGGACATGGGCGGCACGGCCGATACGACGGCGGTCGGCCATGCGGTGGCCGCCGCGCTTTGATGTCGATGCGTTGACGCTGCGTCACCCGCGGCGCCGCGCGCATGGATGCGCAAGCGGCGCAACCGGGCGGCGGCGTCACCTCACCGTCAGCGCCAACGCCAACGTCGTCAGTGCGGCGTGACGGTCGCGGCCGGCTGCGTGGCGAATGCCATCGCGTCGGCCGGCTCCGCCGCGCGGCACACGGCGGTCACCCGCACGCCGTCACCGTCACCTTCGTCGTCGGCGCGCGCGTGCCCCTGTTCGAGCAGCAGCCGCACCATGCCGTCCGGCAGCAGCGCACGGTACAGCGCACGATACTCGCCGCGCCGCACGATCGCATCCTGTACCGCGGCGTCGCGCGCCGCGCGGTCGTCCGGATGCACGCGGGCCTGCAGGTCCGCATGGCGGCGCGGCGCATCGGCCGTCGCGACGCCGAACAGCCGGCACCATTCGTCGGACACGCTCACTTCATCGGCTTCAGGCCGCCACTGCCACGCGCCGCGCCCCGCGAGGCGCTCCGCGTCGGCGAGCAGCGCGATTCGCGCACGCAATTGCTGTTCGACCGCCTTGCGCGCGCTGATGTCGATCGTCGTGCCGATCATCCGCGTCGGCCGGCCCGCATCGTCGACGAGCGTCGCGGTGCGCGACTCGATCCAGCGCACCGTGCCGTTGGGCAGCACGATCCGGAATTCCCATACGTACGGCTCGCGCGCATCGATCGCCTCGCGCAGCGTGCGGCTGTTCAGCCAGCTGCGCTCGTCGGGATGCAGGATTTCCCAGAACTCTTCGTTGCTATGGATCTCGCGGCCGTACAGGTTCGCGCAGTTATCGGAATAGATCAGCTCGTCGGACACGAGATTCCATTCCCACGTGACGATGCCGGCCACTTCCTGCGCATGCTTCATGCGCGCTTCGTTCGACACGATCTCGGCCGTGTAGCGGCGGCGCAGGTCGGTCATTGGCAGTTCGGTCGGCGCGCCGAGGCCGAGATCCTTGACCGCGTCGTCGCCGTAGCGCAGCCAGACCCAGTTGACGTCGAGGAACGCGGCCAGCTTGCGCAGGTTCGAATAATCGATCTCGCCGCCGCGCGTCCACTTGTGCACGGCCGGCCGCGAGATGCCGACGACGTCGGCGACCTGTTGCAGGCTCAGCTTCTTGTGCTCGAGCAGCACCTTGAGACGGAACGCGAACGTATCCTCGGACATCCATTCCTCTTTCTGACGACGGCGCGCGGCCGGACGACAACGGCGGCATCGCCCGCGGCGCGCGTGGTGCGGGCCGCGGGCGATGCCGCCGCGTCAGGACAGAGGCGCGCCGGGGGTTCCCTGTATCCGCCGTAGTTTAACGGATACGCGCGCGGAAAAATTTACAGGTCGATCACGAGCCGCGGCGTGCGTGCGCGCGATACGCACAGCAGGAGGGTCTTTTGCGCGGCCTTTTCGTCGTCGTCGAGGTACTGGTCGCGATGATCGGCCTCGCCTTCGAGGATCGCGACTTCGCAGGTGCCGCACACGCCTTCGCGGCACAGCGATTCGATCTGCACGCCGGCGCGCTCGATCGCCTGCAGGATCGTCGTGTCCTCGGCGACTTCGAGTTCGATCCCCGAGCGTGCGAGCACGACCGTGAACGCGCGGCCGGCCGTGTCGGCGGCCGCGAACTGTTCGGAATGAAGCTGCGCCTTCGGCCAGCCGAGCAGCGCGGCGTTCGCGTCGACGGCATCGTTCAGGCCCTGCGGCCCGCACACGTACACGTGCGCGTCGGCCGGCAGCGACTTGAACAGGCGCAGCAGGTCCAGGCGCTGGCCGAGGCTGTCGACGTACGTGTGCACGTTCGCGGCATGCGGGCCGGCTTGCAGTTCGTCGACGAACGCGCCGTGCTCGGGGCTGCGGTACGCGTAATGCAGTTCGAGCTCGACGTCGCCGCCGGGCGCGTGTTCGGCGAGCTGCGCGAGAAACGGCGTGATGCCGATGCCGCCCGCGATGAACACGTGGCGGCGCGCGCCGCGCGCGAGCTCGAACAGGTTCGCCGGCGAGCCGATCGCGAGCCGCGTGCCGGGCGCGACGTGGTCGTGCATGAACGCCGAGCCGCCGCGCGACGCTTCCTCGCGGCGCACCGCGATCTGGTACTGGCGCGTATCGTGCGGCGAGCCGAGCAGCGAATAGGCGTTGTGGCGCCATTGCTCGCCGTCCTGCATCGACACGAGCACGTGCGCGCCGCCGCTGAAGCGCGGCAGTTCCGCGCCGTCGGGCAGCGCGAGCGTGAAGCGCTTGATCAGCGGGGTGAGGGTCTCGACGGCGACGACGTCGACGGTGATCGATTCACGGGCGTTCATGAGGCTGTCCTTTGCCGGCGGCGCGCGGGGCGACATGCGCGCGGCGCGGCGGGTATCGCTGGGGTCGTTCGTTCGTGGATGAAACGCGGCGCGCACGGGCCGAAGCCCGCCGCGCGCGCGACGGGAATCAGGCGCTCAGGCCGCCCATGCACAGGTATTTGATCGACAGGAAATCGTCGATCCCGTACTTGGAGCCTTCGCGTCCGATGCCGGACTGCTTGACGCCGCCGAACGGCGCCACTTCGTTCGAGATCAGCCCGCTGTTGATGCCGACGATCCCGTATTCGAGCTGCTCGGCGACGCGCCATACGCGGCCGATGTCGCGGCTGTAGAAATACGCGGCGAGCCCGTAGATCGACTCGTTCGCGAGCTGCACGACTTCGTCGTCGGTCGTGAAGCGCACGACCGGCGCGACGGGCCCGAAGATTTCCTCGGTCAGCACGGCCATCCCCGGCTTCGCATCGGCGAGCACGGTGGGCGCGTAGAAGTTGCCGCCGCGTGCATGCGGCGTGCCGCCGACCAGCACGCGCGCGCCGCCGGCCACCGCATCGCGCACGAGGCCATCGACCTTGTCGCGCGCGGCTTCATTGATCAGGGGTCCGATGTTCACGTCGGCATCGAAGCCGTCGCCGACCTTGAACGCCGACACACGCGCGGCGAAGCGGCGGCAGAACTCGTCGTATACGGCGTCGTGCACGAAGAAGCGGTTCGCGCATACGCAGGTCTGGCCCGCATTGCGGTACTTCGACTGCAGCGCGCCTTCGACCGCGCGATCGAGATCGGCATCGTCGAACACGATGAACGGCGCGTTGCCGCCGAGTTCGAGCGACATCTTCTTGACGGTGTCCGAGCACTGCCGCATCAGCAGCCGGCCGACTTCGGTCGAGCCGGTGAACGTGAGCTTCTTCACGAGCGGGCTCGACGTCATTTCCGCGCCGATCTCGCGCGACTTGCCGGTCACGACGTTGACGACGCCGGGCGGAATGCCGGCCTGTTCGGCGAGCGCGGCGAGCGCGAACGCGGACAGCGGCGTCTCGTTGGCCGGCTTGATCACGATCGTGCAGCCGGCGGCGAGCGCCGGCGCGGCCTTGCGCGTGATCATCGCCGCCGGAAAATTCCACGGCGTGATCGCCGCGCACACGCCGACCGGCTCCTTCGTCACGACGAGACGCTGGTCGGGGTTGGGGCTCGGGATCACGTCGCCGTCGATGCGCTTGGCCTGCTCGGCGAACCATTCGACGAACGACGCCGCGTACGCGATTTCGCCGCGCGCTTCGGCAAGCGGCTTGCCCTGCTCACGCGTCATCAGCACCGCGAGATCTTCCTGGCGCGCCATGATCAGCTCGAACCACGTGCGCAGCAGGCGCGCGCGCTCCTTCGCGGTGGTCTTGCGCCAGCTCGCGAACGCGCTGTGCGCGGCGGCGATGGCGGCGCGCGTCTCGGCCGCGCCCATGTTCGGCACGCGCGCGATCAGCTCGCCCGTCGACGGGTTGGTGACGTCGAGCACGGCGCCGTCGTCGGCGCCGCGCCACGCGCCGGCGATGTATGCCTGCTCACGCAGCAGGCCCGGTTGTTCACGGGAGGTCATGTTCGGTGTCGTCCTGGAGCGAAAGGTCAGTCCTGATACTTCTGCGCGAGCAGATGGTGGAAGTGCGCGATGCCGTGTTCGCTGATGCCGCTGCGGCGCGGGTCGACCATGATCCGGCCCTGGCCGCGATAGCCGCGCGACTTCAGCCCCTTCTGCACGCTCTCGACGAGGCGCAGGTCTTCCGGGCGGAACACGTTGCGATACCACTCGATCAAGTTCTTCTGGTAGTCGGTGAGCGCTTCGTTCAGGAAGTAGATGTCGTAGTGCTGCAGCGTGACTTCCGCGCTGACCGGGAATTCATAGATCACGGTCATGAAGTCGGCGCCGGGCGGCACGTTGAACATCGTGCACGGCCATGCCCAGAAGCCCTGGAAGCTCGGGTCCTTGACTGACGGGTCGAGCTTGAACGAGCGCTCGGACGATCGCGCATGGCCGAACTGCACCGTCCAGTTGCCGTGCAGCGTGTGCTCGTACTCGTTGATCTTCACCGAGTCGGAGAAGCCGGGGTGCGCGGGGCCGCAGTGATAGCACTCGAGATAGTTGTCGACGATCGACTTCCAGTTCGCGGGCGTGTCGGACACGAAGCGCGCGGCGAGCTTCAGGTCGTCGATCACCGGGCACGCGGCGCGCAGGCGCGCCTCCATGCCGGGCAGCTGCTCCTCGACGGTGCCGGCGTTCGGGTTCAGGTTGATGAAGATGAAGCCCGCGTATTCCTCGACCTTGACCGGCACGAGGCTCGAATTCTCCTTGTCGAATGCCTGCACGTGATCGCAGTTGTTCGCATGCGCGAGCGCGCCGTCGAGCTTGAACGCCCACGCGTGATACGGGCACGTGATCACGTTCTTCGCCTTGCCGCTGCCTTCGAGCAGCTGGTGGCCGCGGTGCGGGCACACGTTGTAGAACGCGCGCAGCACCTTGTCCTTGCCGCGCACGATCAGGATGTTCTCGCCGATCACTTCGCGCGTCACATATTGATTGGCGTCGGCCAGCTCGCTGCGGTGCGCGACGCAGATCCACGTATCGGCGAAGATCTTCTCTTCCTCGGCCTTGAACACTTCCTGCGACGTGTAATAGGTCTTCGGAATCGTCCACGCGAGTTCCGGGTTCGAGCAGAAATCGGCAGGCAGTTGCGGCAGCGTGGCCTTCTGATGGAATTCGATCGGCAGGTAGGTCATGGCGTCGGGGCGATTAGGTCGCGGTTGCGTTGTTTGTATTAACTGATGGTTACGTTAAAACTAACGGTTAACGAAATATAGGAGATTCACGCCCGGTTTTGGATCAGGGTTATCCCGAGATCGGCAACAACAGGGCCGCCTCGATGGCGGAATTTGTCTGATCGTTGCTCGAAATCGTAAGTCGACGTATTTTGAAGGGGCGTCAATAGGAGAATGCGCTAGTACGGGCACGCCTACGAACTGCGTACCATGGTTAACCGATAGTTCATCGTTAACTGAAGGTAACGTCGCCGGTGTCCGGTGATCCGCCGTGTCGTCGCCGGGCCTGCGCCCGTTGGCGGCGCGGCGCGTGACCGGCGCCGTCCGACGCAATGGAGGAGACATGAGACAGCAAGCAGTGGCCGACGGCATCGCGATGGAGGAGGGCCGCGCCAAATCGCGCATCGAGGCGCGTTCGATCGATTACGTGCCGCTCGCGGAGCGGCGCGGCAAGGCGTGGCATTTGTGGCCCGTCTGGTTTACCGGCGACGCGAACCTCGCGACGATCGCGTGCGGCGCGATCGGCGTCAGCATGGGCGGCAATCTGTTGTGGAGTGCGATCGCGGTGCTGATCGGCAACCTGCTCGGCACGTTCTTCATGGCGTTCCATTCGAGCCAGGGCCCGCAGCTCGGGCTGCCGCAGATGATCCAGTCGCGCCCGCAGTTCGGCTACATGGGCGCGCTGCTGGTTTGGGTCGTCGCGCTCGTCACATACATCGGCTACAACTCGTTCAACCAGCTGATGGCCGGCCAGACCGCGCACCATCTGCTCGGCACGGAGCCGCACGTCAGCTATATCGTGTTCACCGCGATCGCGGTGGGCCTCGCGGTGTTCGGCTACGACCTGATCCACAAGGCGCAGCGCTGGCTCGCGATCGCGTTGCTGATCGCGCTGACCGTATTCAGCGTCGGCATCTGCGTGAAGGTGCCGTTTCCGGCCGAGCAGCTGTCGTTCGCCGGCTTCAAGGCGACGCCGTTCCTCGTGCAGCTGTTCGCGGCCGCCGCGTATCAGCTGTCGTGGTCGATCTACGTGTCGGACTACTCGCGGTATCTGCCGCCGACGACCGGTGTGCGCGCAACCTTCTGGTGGACCTTCATGGGCGCGCTGATCGGTGGCGCATGGATGATGCTGGTCGGCACCGCCGCCGCCGCGCTGAATTCGAAGATCGAGATCGCCGACGCCGTGCAGCGCGCGGGCGACGCGATCCATCCGGGCTTCGGGTCGATCACGCTGCTGCTGTCGCTGCTCGGCCTGCTCGCGATCACGGGGCTGAACTTCTACGGCGCGTCGCTCACGCTGCTGAGCATCACCGATTCGTTCCGGCCGCTGAAGTCGAGCGCCCGCAAGCGGATCGCCAGCCTGCTGATCGTCGCGCTCGTCGCGACCTCGCTCGCGTTCGCCGCGTCCGACGACTTCATGGGCAAGTTCGGCGACTTCCTCGGCATCCTCGGCTACCTGTTCACGCCGTGGACCGCGATCAACCTCGTCGACTTCTTCTTCGTGCGGCACACGCATTACTCGGTGCGCGAGATCTTCAATCCGCGCGGCATCTACGGACGCTGGAACTGGCGCGGCCTCACCGCGTATGCGATCGGCTTCGTCGCGATGATCCCGTTCTTCAAGACCGAGCTGTACACGGGCCCCGTCGCGCGCGCGCTCGGCGGTACCGACATCGCGATGCTGATCGGCCTGCCGGTCGCCGCGCTCGTCTATCTGTGGACGTGCCGCTCGCTCGACACCGAAGCGGAGCGCAAGCTCGTCGAGGCGGCCGATCGCGGGCTGAACTGATCCTGGCCGCACACGAACGATTACGCGGTAAAGCGATGAAGCACACGATCAACGATGCGCGCTCTCCGGCGTGCCGGCATGCGCGGCTCGTGCGAATGGGGGCCGCGCGATGACCGACGCGAGCACGATGCCCGAGCTCGGCGACCTGCGCGTGTTCTGCACCGTCGCGCGCAAGGCCAGCTTCAGCGCGGCGGCCGATGCGCTGGCGATGTCGTCGTCGTACGTGAGCAAGCGCGTCGCGATGCTCGAGACGAGCCTCGGGATCCGCTTGCTGCACCGGTCGACGCGCCGCGTGGCGGTGACGGATGCCGGCGAACGCGTGGTGGCGTGGGCCGAGAAGATCCTCGACGACGTCGAGCATCTGGTCGAGGACGTGTCGACCACGCGCCGCGTGCCGCGCGGCACGCTGCGCGTGTCGAGCAGCTTCGGCTTCGGCCGCAATGTCGTCGCGCCGGCGCTCGCCGGGCTGTCGGATCGCTATCCGCAGCTGAACGTGCGGCTCGAACTGTTCGATCGGCTCGTGGACGTCGCGGCCGAGGGCTTCGACGTCGACGTGCGGATCGGCGACGAGATCGCCGGTCACCTGATCGCGAAGCAGCTCGCGACCAATCATCGCGTGCTGTGCGCGTCGCCGGACTATCTCGCGCGACACGGCGCGCCGAAGCAGGTCGGCGATCTCGCGTCGCATGCATGCCTCGTGATCAAGGAGCGCGACCATCCGTTCGGCGTGTGGCGGCTCGATGCGCGCGGCGAGACGGTGTCGGTGCAGGTGAGCGGGCCGTTGTCCAGCAATCACGGCGAAGTGGCCGTGCAGTGGGCGCTGGCCGGACGCGGGATCGTGCTGCGTTCGATCTGGGACGTGCAGCCGCTGATCGACGCGGGACGCCTGCAGCGCGTGCTGCCGGGCGTCACGCAGCCGGCGAACGTGTGGGCCGTGTATCCGGCGCGGCTCGCGCAATCCGCGAAGGTGCGTGCTTGCGTCAATTTCCTGAACGAGACGCTCGGCGGCTGATGCCGCGCGAGCGTCGCTCAGGTCTTCTTCGGGTAGCTCACTTCCATGCCCGCGCACACATCCCAGCACGCCGCGGTCGCGGCGATCCGCATTGCACGCGATCGACAGGCTCGCCGGTCGCGAGCGCGCTGCCCCATAAATCAGCACACGCCGCCTGGCCGACGACGTTCCAGTCGAGGCCCTTGCAGCTCGACCATTTCAGGCCGTTGATGAAGTACATCATCGTGCCCGGCGTCGCGTAGAACAGCGCGATGTCCGGCTAATGCGGCCGGCCTTGAGCGGCGACGCGACGAGCGCTTCATACTTGCCGTCCGGCATCGTCGATGACGACCGGACACGCGGCCCGGCGCTTATCCCTGCTTCGCGCACCACTCATGCGTCGTCGTCGTCCGCGCCGGCGCGCGGCGTCTTGCCGGTCCAGCGCCGGTACGCATGGCGGAAGCTGCGCGGTTCGCTGTAGCCGAGCCGTTCCGCGATCGCGGCCACGCTCAGCGTCGGCTCGTCGAGGAGCCGGACCGCCTCCTGATGGCGCACGTCGTCGAGCAGCGACTGGAACGTGATGCCGTCCTTGTCGAGCCGCCTGCGCAGCGTGCGCTCGGTCAGGTGCAGCGCGTTCGCGAGCGACGTCATCGACTTGAAGCGCGCGAGGTCGCGCGCCATCAACTCCTTCGCGCGATCGGCGAAGCGCGTGCCGACCGACGCGGCCCATTGACGCTCCAGCGCTTCGCATTGCCCGTGCAGCGCGTTGAAGCTCACTTCGTTCGCGAGCCGCGGGGCCTCCGTGCCGTTCACGCTCGTGAACACGAGCCGGTTTTCGCTCGCATTGAACGTGACCGGGCAGCCGAAGTGACGCGCGTAGTCCGCGCCGTTGCGCGGCGTGCGCCGCGCAAGATGCACCTGCGCGGGCCACGCCGGCTTGCCGACCAGGTCGGACACGATCAGGCGCAGGCTCGACAGGCACATGTCGGTCTGGAACACCTCGAGGTCGGGCTCGCCGTTGTAGCGGTCGATCGTCACGCTCATCCCGTCGGCGTGCGTGTGCAAGCGCACGTCGAAATACAGTCCCATGAACAACGGAAACTGGCTCATGCAGCGGAACGCCTGCATCACGGAGCCGCTGATCAGCATCGCGTAGCCGGCGAGGCCGAGCGTCGATACATGGAGCCGCGCGCCGATCGCGAGCCCGATCGACGGCACGCCGCTCAAGCGCAGCAGGTTGCGGAAGCAACGTTGTTCCTGTTCGCGATTCACGTGCAGGTTCGGCGACGCGACTTCGGCCGCGCCAAGGCCGGTGCCTTCGAGTAGCGCGGCGCCGTCGATGTGCCGGACGCGGCACTCGTCGAGCGCGACCGCGATCGCGTGCACGGTCGCGGGAATGTCCCGCTGGCGTCCGGCCGGACGCGCGAGACCGAGCGCCGAGCGCAGGCTGCGTTCGGCGCGGCTTTGATGTCGATGGGACTGGCTGTCCATGGGGCGGGGGCGGGGGCGACGGGTTCGCGTAGAACATAGCCGGAATGTCGGCGAAACGCCAGCGGTCAGCGCACCTTCACGGCCGGCGAAGGACGACTGCCGTGCGGCCGAAAATATCCCCCGATTACGTCCGCTTTTCTCATTCGTCGACGATTTTTTGGCGCACGACACTCGTTTCCGAATCGCGCCACGCGCAGCCTGCATGGCCGACGAGACGAGTGTTGAAGTCATGGACGACATCCACGCGAGGACCGCATGAGAGACGCCAGCCAGGAGCCGCGCGCGCGCAGCGCCGCGACCAACGATGTACGAGTGGATGTAAGCGCGCACGCGAATCCGCGCGATGGTGCGGGGCCACGCGGCGCGCATGCGCTCGGGCTGTGCGCGCTGGTGATCTTCGGCCTCGCATACATGCTGCCGATGACGGTGTTTACGACCTACGGGATCGTCACGCGCGAGACCAACGGCCATCTGACGATCGCATATGCGGTCACGCTGGTCGCGATGCTGCTGACCGCGCGCAGCTATGGCCACATGGTGCGGCTGATGCCGAGCGCGGGTTCCGCCTATACGTTCGCGAGCCGTAACTTCGGCACGTCGGCGGGCTTCATGGTCGGCTGGGCGCTGCTGATGGACTACCTGTTCATCCCGATGATCAGCTACCTCGCGATCGGGATCTACATGAAGCAACTGTTTCCTGCGGTGCCGGCGAGCGTGTGGATCGTCGCGAGCATCGCGCTGATCACCGGGCTGAACATCGTCGGCATCCGGCTCGTCAATCGCGTGAACCTGATCCTGATCGCGAGCCAGCTGGTGTTCATCGCGGTGTTCGTCGCGGCGGCCGCGCATGTCGCGGCCGGCGAGGGGCTGAGCCCGACGCTCGCGCTGCCGTCGTCGGGCGACGCGCGGGCGATCTTCGCGGGCGCCGCGATCCTGTGCCTGTCGTTCCTCGGCTTCGACGCGGTATCGACGTTGTCGGAGGAAACGCACGAACCGCGCCGCACGGTGCCGCGCGCGATCCTGCTCTGCACGTTCGCGAGCGGCGTGCTGTTCATGCTGATCGCGTATGCGGGGCAAGTCGTGTTTCCCGACTGGCACGCGTTCAAGGATCTCGATTCGGCCAGCCTCGAACTGATGCGGCGCATCGGCGGCGGCACGCTGTCGGCGCTGTTCGTCGCCGTCTATGTGGCCGGTTGCTTCGCGAGCGCGATGGCCGGCCAGGCGAGCGTGACGCGCGTGCTGTTCGCGATGGGCCGCGACCGGGTACTGCCCGAGTGCGTGTTCGGCCATCTGCATGCGCGGCTGCGCACGCCGGTGCGCGCGACGCTCGCGGTCGGCGCCGTATCGCTGTCCGCGCTGTTCATCACGCTCGATCTCGCGTCGACGATGATCAGCTTCGGCGCGCTCGTCGCGTTCGCGGTCGTCAACCTGTGCGTGATGCGTAGCTACCTCGGCCGCCCGGAACACCGCTGCGGCGCGGGCTGGATCAAGTTCGGCGTGGTGCCGGCGCTCGGCTTCGCGATGAACGTCTGGCTGTGGTCGGGCCTGTCGCGCCAGACCTTCTACGTCGGCATCGGCTGGCTCGTGCTCGGGCTCGGCCAGTTGCTGTGGCTCACGCGCGGCTTCACGCGCCCGGCGCCGACGCTGTCGATGAACTGAATGACCGGCGGGCCGCTGCCGCGCGCCGGTATCGAAACCCTGAAGGAGGAGTGACCCATGAACGGCATTGACGTCAATCTCGACGCGGACCTGCAGGCGCTCGGCAAGCGCCATCTGCTGATGCACTTCACGCACGCCGATGCGTATCGCGAGCAGGCGCTGACGGTGTTCGACCGCGGCGAAGGCTGCTGGCTCGTGGACCGCAACGGCAAGCGCTATTTCGACGGACTGGCGGGGCTGTACTGCGTGCAGGTCGGTTACAGCCACGGCGCGGAGATCGGCGACGCGATCCGCGAGCAGATGGGGCGGCTGCCGTTCGCGACCAATTGGGGCTACGGGCACGAGCCGGCGATCCGGCTCGCGCACAAGCTCGCGGCGCTCGCGCCGGACGGCCTGAACCGCGTGTTCTTCACGTCGAGCGGTTCCGAGTCGAACGAGTCGGCGATCAAGCTGGTGCGCCAGTATCACCAGGCGCGCGGCGAACCGCAGCGGCGCAAGTTCATCGCGCGGCGCGTCGCGTATCACGGCACGTCGTTCGGCGCGCTCGCGCTGAACGGGATGACCAACTTCCGCAAGCATTTCGAGCCGCTGATGGCAGGCGTGCGGCACGTGAGCAACACGAAGCGCTACGGGCGGCCGGAAGGCGAGACGGAAGCCCAGTTCACGCGTCATCTGCTCGACGAGATCGAAGCGCTGATCGTCCAGGAAGGGCCGGACACCGTCGCCGCGATCGTCGTCGAGCCGCTGCAGAACGCGGGCGGGAGCCTGACGCCGCCGGCCGGTTATGCGGAAGGGTTGCGCGCGCTGTGCGACCGGCACGGCGTGCTGCTCGTCGCCGACGAAGTGATCTGCGGGTTCGGCCGGCTCGGCGAATATTTCGGGTCGACGCGTTACGGGCTGAAGCCGGATCTCATCACGTTCGCGAAGGGGATCGCGTCCGGCTACGTGCCGCTCGGCGGCGTGATCGCGAGCGACACGGTGGTCGATACCGTGCTCGCCGGCCCGCAGCAGATGTTCCTGCACGGCGCGACTTACGGCGGCCATCCGGTCGCCTGCACGGCCGCGCTCGCGAACCTCGCGATCATGGAGCGTGAAGGCGTGCTCGCGCATGTCCGCGCCAACGAAGCGGTGTTCCGCCAGACGCTCGACGGCCTGCTGGAATTGCCGTGCGTCGGCGACGTGCGCGGCGACGGCTACCACTACTCGCTCGAACTCGTGACCGACAAGGCCGCGCGCCGCTGGGCGGCCGGCATCAGCGCGCAGACGTTCGTGTCGACGCTGCTCGCGCCCGCGATCTTCGACGCGGGGCTGCTGTGTCGTGCGGGCGTCGACCACGAAGGCACGCCGATCGTGCAGTTCTCGCCGCCGCTCGTGATGTCGCGCGACGAGATCGTGTGGTTCGTCGCGAAGATTCGCGACATCCTCGCCGATACCTACGCCCGTGCGACGCGCTGAGCGCGGCACCGGCATCCGTCATATCAGGAGCATTCGATGCGAACCTCACACCAGAGCTATATCGCCGGGCAGTGGCTCGACCCGGCCGATGCGCGCGCGATCGACGTGATCGACCCGGCCACCGCGAAGCCGTATGCACGGCTCGCGATCGGCGGGCCGGCCGACGTCGATCATGCGGTCGGCGCGGCGAAGCAGGCGTTCGACGCGTATTCGCGCTGGACGGTCGACGCGCGCGTCGCGCTGCTGCAGCGCGTGCTGGAAATTTACCTGCGGCGTTACGACGAAGTCGCGCGCACGATCAGCCAGGAAATGGGCGCGCCGATCGCGTTCGCACGCGCGATGCAGGCCGCAGTCGGCACCGCGCATCTCGAACAGACGATCCGCGCGCTGCAATCGTTCCGGTTCAGCACGCAGACCGACTCGCTGCTGGTGTCGCACGAGCCGATCGGCGTGTGCGCGCTGATCACGCCGTGGAACTGGCCGATCAACCAGATCGTGTGCAAGGTCGCGCCGGCGCTCGCGGCAGGCTGCACGATGGTGCTCAAGCCGAGCGAGATCGCACCGTTCAGCGCGATCCTGTTCGCGGAGATCCTGCACGAGGCCGGCGTGCCGCCGGGCGTGTTCAACCTCGTGCACGGTTACGGGCATGAAGTCGGCGATGCGCTGTCGCGGCATCCGGACGTCGACATGGTGTCGTTTACCGGGTCGACGCGCGCCGGGATCGAGGTCGCGAAGGCCGCCGCCGATACCGTGAAGCGCGTGCATCAGGAGCTCGGCAGCAAGAGCCCGAACCTGATCCTGCCCGATGCCGACCTCGACGATGCGGTCGCGCGCGGTGCGCGCAGTTGCTTCAGCAACAGCGGGCAGTCGTGCAACGCGCCGACGCGGATGTTCGTGCATGTCGACCAGCTGGCCGCGGCCGAGGCGGCGGCACGCAACGAGGCGGCGCGCACCGTGGTCGGCGATCCGCGTTCGCCGGAAACCGTTATCGGACCGGTCGTCAGCCGCACGCAGTTCGACCGTATCCAGCAGCTGATCCAGTGCGGCATCGACGAAGGCGCGACGCTCGTCGCGGGCGGGCTGGGTCGGCCCGACGGGCTCGGCGATGGCTTCTACGTGAAGCCGACGGTGTTCTCGAACGTCACGCCGGGCATGACGATCGCGCGCGAGGAGATCTTCGGGCCGGTGCTGTCGATCCTGACCTACCGCACCGAGGACGAGGCGATCGCGCTCGCGAACGACTCGGTCTACGGGCTGGCGGCCTACGTACAGACGAAGGATCCCGAACGTGCGCGCCGGGTCGCGGCGCGGTTGCGGGTCGGCAACGTGCACATCAACTATCCCGCGTGGAATCCGGCCGCGCCGTTTGGCGGCTACAAGCGTTCGGGCAACGGGCGCGAGTATGCGGAGTTCGGGCTCGTCGAATATCTGGAGACGAAGGGCACGACGGGGTACGCCTGAGCGATGCGCCGCTTCATCGATTTACCTCAGTGATTGCGGGGCGTTCGACGATGCGGCTGCGCTCGTCGAGTGCGACAGTCGCGGCGTGAGCGGGCTGCGCGACGGGCTGTTCCGCTACGAGCGGCGTGTGCGGCCCGTGTACCCCGCTAGACGCCGTCGACCGGTGGGACGGTGCGCGCATGCGCCGGAACGGCAGGCGCTTCGTTCCGGTTCGTGCGTGTGCCGGCCCGTGGTGACGATTGGGGCGTGTGCGGTCGTGAGTAGCCGACGCGAGTCGATCGACCGGCGTGCCGCCGTTGCCGTTACGGACGCAGCAAGTCGAACCCGCCGAACACGACCACGCCGCTGAGCGCGATCATCGCGACCGAGTGCTGGCCGAAATAGAGAATCGCGGCGGCGAGCCACGTCGTCAGGCAGAAGGCGCCGATGCGGGCCATCGTGAGTACCTCGAGATGCGTGATGAAGGGTGTGCGCGGCGCGGCCCGCGCTTCGTCGCGTCGACGCGAGCGCAACGCACGCGACGTGCCGGCGCTGGACGACTAGGCGTGTGTGCTGGACCGGGCGCGCGCCGATACGGGCGTGCCGCGCGGCGCTGCGGAGAGCAGCCGGCGTGTTGCGCCGGCAGACCAGCCCGCGATTTTACCAGCGCGAGCGGTGCGTCAATCTGGCCCCTTCCCGAATTTCGGTGTCGCTAAAGTTTCGTCGGATGAATGCCGTAAACGGATTGGAAGGCACGCCCGATTAACCGATACGCGTCGCGGACTCGCGACGGACCGACACGATGCAGATCAATCTCTCTTCAGCCGCGCAGACCCCGCTGACCACGGGCGCTGCATCCGCGAGCCTGTCCGGCGCGACGGCGGTAGCGGCTTCGACTTCGACTTCGACTTCTACCTCGGCTTCCACCTCGACGGCTTCGACCTCGGCGTCCTTGCCGACGAGCGGCGCCGCGTCGTCGGGCGCCGCGGGCAAGACGCCGGGCGCGCCGGCATCGCCGGCGGCGGACCCCGCGGTTGCGCATCGACCAATCGTGCCCGTTGCAGCGTCGGCAGTCGCGGCCACGCGATGTGCTGCTTCCCCCAAGTTTGAACAGGCAATCGTGCCGGTGATAAGGTTTTATCTTGCCCTCTTGACTCGCTGGTCCCTTTTCCACGACTCCTATGCCACCTATTACGGACTACGCCACATACCAAGCTTGCCGAGACTCTCCGCAAGCTTGAGGCGTGCGGTGCGCCATTTTGAGACAGCTAGCACTCGCTGCTTCTGCGCATCGGTCTGCGCAGTCAGAGCGTTAAGCAGTTCGGTGAAGGTGCCGACGCCCGCCGTGTAGCGGCCACGTGCGATATCGAACGAGCGCTGAGCATCCTTGAGCAGATCCTTCGAGTTACTAAGGTTTTCCGTGTCGGTTTTCAGGCTTTGGTAACTCTTCCATACGTTGAGCGATACCTGCAGTTCGGTGTTCTGCACCTCTGCTTCCGTTGCGTCGACTTGTGCCCGAGCCTGTGCGACACGGTAGCCAGATGCGAAGCCTTCAAACAGTGGAATCGTTACCTGAATGCCAATCGTGCTGCCACGGCTGGAACTCAGCGGCGGTGAGCCAAGTGAGACAGGTTGTTGCTGGTATGACGGATTATTTTGCGTCAAGCTACCGATCAGCGAGATAGTGGGACGCTTCTGGGCGCGTACAGCGTCGACATTCGCCCGCGCGGCCGCGAGTTTCGCCCGGGCCTCAATCAACTTGGGTTGCCGCGCCTTGGCCTCATCGATAAGCTGATCGACCCCTTGCGCAAACTCGGTCCTATCCGCGGTGGACTCGGACGCGGCGATACGCACGGGCGTGTTCGCGTCGAGCCCCATCGCAGTAGCAAGCGTGCCAACCGCCATGTGCATTCCGCCTTCCGCGCTCACCCGATCAAGCACCGCGCGGCGGTAGCTCGTCTGCGCCTGCAACTGGTCGCTCAGTGTTCCGGCTCCGGCATCATGCTTCGCGCTGGCCTCTGCAAGACTTTCCTTCGCAATGGTTTCCGACTGCCGCGCTGCTTCAACGGATGCCCGCGCATCAAGCACAGCGTAATAGGACTGCGCAGCATTGAAAAACACAGTTTGCAGGGTACCGTCCTGCGAGGCATTCGCGGCGGCAAGAAGCTGGCGCGCCTGACGTAGGGCGGCGCTGCGCTTGCCGAAATCGAACAGCACCCAGCTCAGATTCAACATGCCGTATTTGCTGGACGAGTTTTGTGAATTTGTGATATCGCTTATACCGTATGCGCTGCCGTCATAGGTCGTCCGCAGCGTGTCACGCCCGTACCCACCCGTTGCATTCAACGTGGGCAGATAAGCGGCCTCGCTGACCCCGACCGCCGCGGCCTGCGCACGCGCGTTCGCCCATGCCTGCCGGGTCTGTGGATTTGCGCAGATCGCTTGCAAGATCGCATCCTCCAGTTCGATTGGACGATCGACCACTTCCGCCACACATGATGCGTTTTTCAACATAGGCGCAGCCGGGATTTCCGAGATAAGATTTTGCGTACGATAGATATCGAGCAACTGCCCGTCCGCAGGCTGCGCAGTGAGCAACATGGCCGCGCAAGCGGTGGAGAAAGAGATGCGGACCGTTGGCATTACTGTTCGGTCGCGCGCTCGGAGGCGAGCGTGCCGGCCGGCGGAGCGACCTCCGGCGCAATATCGTTTGGCAGGCATCCCGATGTCGCCTGATCGAGAACGATCTTGCCACCCTTGAGCACGATCACACGTGAAGCTGAAGCAATGGTCTCCGGCCGGTGCGCGACAATCAAGCGTGTCATTTTTAGCGCACTGACGGCGGCATTCACCTGCTGTTCGCGCTGCAGGTCGAGATGGCTGGTCGCTTCGTCGAGCACCAGGATCTTCGGGCGCTTGTAGAGCGCCCGTGCTAGCAGCACACGCTGCTTCTGCCCGCCCGACAGTACCGTCCCCATGTCGCCGACTAACGTGTTGTAGCCCATCGGCATCTCGATAATATCCGCGTGCACGGCTGCGAGCTCTGCGCATTCGGCCACCCAGCGGAGATCTACTTGCGGATCAAAGAAACTGATGTTGTCGGCGATTGAGCCGGCAAACAGCACGTCGTCTTGCAGTACGGTGCCGACGAGCGCACGCAGCCGGTCGAGCCCGAGTTTTTCAACGTCGACGCCACCGACGCGGATCGTGCCGCCCGTTGGCATCAGCACGCCGAGCAGTACGTTGATCAACGTGGTCTTGCCACACCCGGACGGACCAACAATCGCCACCGATTCTCCCGGTTCGATCTTGAGCGACACGCCGGCGAGCACGAGCGGTTCGCCGGCGACGTAGCGGAACACGAGCTGCTCGCATTCGATGCTGGCGACCAGATTGTCACTTTCGCCGGGTACCTGGCGCAGGCTGGCGTCGGGTTCGGCTTGCGCGAACACGATGTCGGCCAGGCGCTCACCTTGCAACTGCAGCATCTTGACCTCGAAGAACTTGTCGATCAGACTGCCGACCCGACTGTCGAACTGCCCCTTGTACGCATTGAACGCCATCAGCACACCGACAGTGAACTGGCCATCCATCACAAAACGTGCGCCGAGCCAGATGATCACCAGGCCCTCGAGGCCAAACAATAGTCCGTTCAGTTGCTGGTAGAACAGTTGCAGTTTCTGCGCGTGCAGGCCTGCATTGATTTGCTCGACCAGCAGCGTGAGCCAGCCTGAACGGCGTTCGTTCTGCCGGTTGAACAGCTTGATCGTCTTTACGCCGCGCACAGTTTCGAGGAAGTGACTCTGCTGCTTGGCGGTGTGGATGATCTGCTCTTCAGTGGCCTGCCGAAGCGGCAGATACCAGAGCGCGCGCAGCAGCGCGTAGAGCAGCATCGTGCCAAGCGCGATCAGCCCCAGCTTCCAGTTGTAGATGAACATCATCGCGAGCGTAACGATGGTCATTAGCCCATCGATCACCGCGCTCAGGAACGATGCTGTGAGCGTATGCTGGATCGTGTCGACCGCACCGAAGCGCGACACGACGTCACCCTGGTGACGGCGTTCGAAATACTGCACCGGCAGACTCAGCAGATGCGTGAATACGTTTGCGCGCCACTGTACGTTGAGCGTCGTTCCGAAGTACATCATCGCCCACGCGCGAATAGCGCTGGTCGCCTGTTCCATTAGCAACAACAGCCCGAAGCCGAGTGCGAGCACCGTCAGAAGATCTCGGTCCGCGCTGACGATCGCCTCATCGATTACCCATTGAAGGAAGAATGGCGAGGCCAGCGCAAATACTTCCAGCGCAAGCGCCAACAGCAGGATCTGTCCGATTGAATGAGACAACCCGGTCACTGGCCCGAGCAACGCGCGAAGCTTGACGGAGGGCGTCGCCTCACGTGGCTTGAAGCTGCTCGCGGGCCACAGTTCCAGCGCGACGCCGGTGAACGCGCGGGACAACTCATCAAGCGATAGCTTACGGACACCCTGAGCCGGATCGTGGATCGTCACGGTCTTGCCGTTTACTTCGCGCAACACGACAAAGTGATTGAAGTTCCAGTGCAGAATGCACGGCGCGCGCAACTGGCCAAAATGGCCGAGATCAAGCTTGAGCGCTCGGGTACCAAGATTCAGGCGCTGCGCAACTTCGATGACGCGATCGAGGCCTGTTCCCTTCAGGGACACGGGAAACTGTCTGCGCAGTGTCGCGAGATCGATATGGTGGCCATGATAGCC
Organism: Burkholderia sp. IMCC1007; assembly: GCF_027257875.1. Lineage (GTDB taxonomy): Bacteria > Pseudomonadota > Gammaproteobacteria > Burkholderiales > Burkholderiaceae > Burkholderia. The sequence continues at coordinate 128,541 of NZ_JAPVQY010000004.1, read as the reverse complement.
CGCGACCATCGCAAGGCATGCGAGGCCGCACTCGGTAGCTTCCGTCTGCAGGGTTATCGGAAGCTTGCTGCCGATACCAAATGAAAGGCGATCAAGAAAGGGCATGAGTAAGGCATCGCGTCAGAGTTTGCCGGTCAGGCTGTAAAGAGGTTCGAGTACCCATTCGTATAGGCGGCGGCGTTCCTGCAGGATGTCCGCCTGCAGCACCATGCCGGCCTGCAGTGGTTGCGGCTTGCCGTAGGCGAGCACGTGCTGCGATTTCAGTGCGACGGTGATCCGGTAGAAGGTGCCATCGCTGCGGGTCGGGCCACCACTCGTCGCGAGTTCCGCGGACGACAGCGCGGTGCGGGCAATCGACACGACGTTCGCTGCATACTGGCCGAATTTTTGGTACGGATAGGCTTGATAGCGGATCAGCACCGGATCACCCACGCGGATAAAGCCAACCGCGGTGCTGGGCACGAACAGGTATGCTTGCCACCGAGCGCCTGTTGGCACGACGCTCGCGAGCGGATGCGAGGTGTCGACCATCTGTCCCGGCTCGGCAATTACGGCGGTGGCAGTGCCGGTTTCCGGGGCCGTGATGACCAGTTCACGCTTCGCCTCGCTCTCAATCAGGCTCTGGTCGACATCGATCACGCTGCGCTCGATCTGCGACAGCTGGTTCTGCTGCTTGAGCGACAGGCCTGTAAGATCGTTGGAAGCCTCTTTCAGCAACTGAGCAAAACTGGCACGGTCGCGTTCGAGACTGTGGAGTTTGGAGCGCTGGTCAAGCAGTTCGGCTTCACGTTGCTGGGCCTGGTCCTTGGAGATGTAGTCCTTCGAGAGCAGACTTGCGTAGCGCGCTGACGCGTCGGCTGCGAGCGAGGTACGGATACGCTGGACGGCGAGTTGGTCATCGACGCCGGCGAGCTGAGTGCGCAGGCTAGCGATCTTGGTCAGCAGTGTGTCGCGTTCGTCGTTCTGCAACTGCCGGGTCTTGCCCAATTCCTGCTGTAGCGACGCTTTGCGCTGATGTGCCTGACCGATGAGGGCGGCTTGTGTATCGCCTGCGACCGCACTCTGCAGGTCGGTCGAAACAGTGTAGAGCACCTGGTCACGCTTCACGCTTTGGCCTTCGACGACTTTCCTCCTCAATACGATGCCTGGCTGTTTCGCGTAGAGCTTCACGAGGCCACTGTCGGGTGTCAAAACGCCCTCGACGGCAGTGCGCCTCGTATAGCTGCCAAATACGAAGAACAGAATCACGATGGCTGCCATGCCGAGGGCGATAGCCGTCAGAAAAATGAACGACACGGGGCGGATCAAGACGATTTCGCCCAAGCGCGACGTGCGTTGTGCTTCCGTGGCCTCGGAGCGAAAGAGCGAATCTGCAGATGCGGTTCTCAAGCAAGCGTTCCGAGAGGAGAAGCGTGGTTACGGGGAATGTACTGGGGCATTGATTCAATGCCGAGGGTGTCGACCAGTTTCAATTATGAATTCCGCTGGCGATTGCGGCGCAATGGAATCATTGCAAATGTCACGGAAGCAGCAAGCGCATACAAAATGAACAACGACCACTCCGATCCAGCGGGGGCGGTTATATTCAAATAGCCTCCATAAAAGACATCTGTCGCAAAAAATGCGCCTACATTGTTGGAAAAATGGAAACCAATCGGCATTTCCAAGCCGTCGCTAACGAGGCAGAGTGCGGCCATCCACATCGAAGCGGCGAGCATTGTCGAGGCGAAGACAACGCCATTTCCCGGATGAAGAGAAACAAACAGGATGGATGTGATGGTCGCCGAGGCGAACTTGTTTTTGGCAATGGCAAATACCGACTGCATGACAAATCCACGCGTAGTGATTTCTTCGATCGCACTTTGAAAAATCAACACGACGACATAAGTTACACAATATGTTGCAAACACAGGTGTGACTGCGAAGTCCGGCCACCGCACAGCTGGCGTTCCAATCCTCCCTCCAGCCACCAACAAAACAAGCAGATCGATTGCTCTTGCAACGAGAAAAGCGATCACCCCGAGACCCAACAATTTCAAGTTGAATTTTCTCGAGAATAAAACAAAGGTTCTTATTTTTCTACGCAGAACGAATTTTGCAACGAGAAACATTCCGAGCCATAGGAGTGTTGTTGTTGAGCACAAAAATATTAATTTCAAAACATATCCGGATGCATTGGGATCGAGTCTCGTCGAAATGCTCGATTCCACCGAATAATATACGAGATTGCCGACCAGCCAGGCCGAAATCAAGAGAAGAAGTGCTCCCGCAGCATACTTCCACCCACTTCTTCCAAGATGGGCTGCGGCTATGAATTCCGTATCCGATCGCGACGTCAATTGGGTGTTCATGTTAGTTCCATAACGCTACTTCTGACATGCCGACACCTGACGCTTACGTTAGGCGTCGGCATGCCTCAGACGATCCTCTTTAAAATATCAATGAGTCAATGCTTTCCGCCAGCCCCGCCACGAATATTCTGAATCGTTGAGCCAATCGGATGACTATTGTTGTAAATATAGCCGCCCCATGCGCCAACTGCGCCGGCGCCGCTTGCAGGCATTGGACCATTGGCAGGTGGCCGCGGAAAATCAGGCACCGATGTCACCGGGCCTCGAAATTCGGGCCCCATAACCTCCATCGGCCCCTTCCCGGCCGCGCCACACACCATCGCAATCTCACTTTCCGTGAGATCTTGGAAAGTACCGCAGGACGTGGCGAGATGATCAAATTTGTTTGACATTCGTTTGTGTTCCTTAATAACGGTTCGATCAGTTTCTTTGGTGAAAGTCTTCCATGAGAGCGCTCTCACGCTTGCACTACTTGGTTCGACGACGCCTCCAGGGTGCGGACAGGGAGTTTCGGAGTTCACGCCCGAAACACCTAGGCCAGCACCATGAAAGAACTGCATCGCCGAGGTCACTGTGCCACAAATGAGAATGATTGTCATTATCAAATGCAGGTGGTGGATGCTGTTTTGCAGAGATTTGGCGCGCGTTCATCCTGCAGGGAGCCTCGCACCCGCGGCGTCGGCATGCCGTTTGCAATGGCCGATAATGGGTTGGGCAGCAGGGAATCGTGAGCATCTGGTGCGACGCAATGTGATAAACGCGCGAGATGCAGTTTCGGCAGTGGCAAAGCAACGTGCTTACCGGTGCGCTCGCTCGGCTGAAGCAGCGCGATCTCGAGCGGTGCCAACGGGATGCCGAGCGTGCGGCGCTGGTGGTGCCAATTGCCTAACGGACGGCATCCGATGACGACCGTGTGCATCGCGTCCAGAAACGCAATCCGCGCACCGCGCCGATCACCGGCCGAATGAACTTATCAGTCCAGCGTCGCTCTGCTACCGACCATGGTCACGGACACCCATCCACGATGCGGCCGAAATCGACGTCGCGATCTCGAACATCCAGCCAGAGTACGCGTGTGGGACAGAAGCAATGAAGAGACGACATGGCACACGTTTTCACGCATACCGAGTGCGATCGTGCGCCAGGCGTTCCAGGTTTGATCAAGTGCGTGAATAAAATGGCGCCGCAACCAGTCTTCGGGATCGCCGAGGCCGGTGGGTGCTAGATGAACGGGCATGAAGGCCAGTCATTCAAGCAAACCGAACGGCGGATAGTGTTTTGGACAACCCACGAGAGTTCGAATACTGAATCGTCGCTCCCAGGAAAGGCGCGAGCCGAGTAAGGCGATCGACAGCGGTGATGTGCTACCGTCGAACAACAGCAATCCGTGATAAGTCGAATGACGGTCCGAATCGATTTCTAACCGGACAGGCCCGATCGAACGTGCCAAGCGGCGGATCCGATTTCGTCGGAGTCTCTTGTAGACAGCGTATAGCCTCATGCATGTGGCGTCGACATGCGGCCATTGGGCTGCCCAACGCGTCGACTGGTCCCCCGAAGCGATTGGGCCCACCGCAAGTTCCGATGTGACCTCGGGCATTGGGTCGACCGTAGGCTGTCCGGGAGGACGATGGAGGTATCGGGGTAATGAGCTTGCCGTCTGGGTCCGACAAGGGCCGTCGCACATCTTGGGCGCCCTTTCCTGTCGTGCCGGGAAGGTGATGCGACAGCGTACTGTCAACAGTGCCGAAAAATCGTTCGATATAGGGACGCTCGTTGGGTTCCGCGTAGGGGCCTGCGTCGATGTGACCGCCGTCGGGATAGCTTCGGACTCCAGGCATGGAATTGGTGCAGCCATTTTGATCGCTGGATGGCCACCGGCTGATAGGCAAAGCGCTGTGCGGGATCGTCCGGACAGGAATCGTCCACCCCCGTCTCCTTGCAAAGTCACGACTTTACTTCTCGACATCAACAAGATCGAAGTTTAGTTCGCCTTTGCGGAACGTAAAGTCAGACACACGAACTGGTCCCCTCACAGAATGATGGGGTTTTCTTTGGGACCAGATGTTACGACTTTACTTTGTGGGACGAATGCCGGGCAGCATGCGAAGCACGATCCGGCCGCCGCGATCGAGCAGCAGTCGCTGAGCGCGGAAGCCAGTTCGATCTCAGCCGCGCTGTCCGTGGCGATCGCGCAGCTCACGCAGGCGATCGAGCAGACGGGCGGCTCGACGTCCGGCAACCTGGTGTCGACGCAGGCCTGACGGCGGGCCACCGCCGCGCCACAGGTGCAGGCGCGGGATGCGCGCGCAACGCGCATTACAATCGGAAGCGCGTCTCTTCCCCACAGGACGGCAGAACGATGAATGCGGAATCCACCGACGACGATCTCGTCCGTTTCGACACGCAAGGCGGCACGCCGCTGCCGCCGGCCGACACCGAAGCATGGCTCGACCATGATGGCGCGCGCATCTGGCATGCGTCGTTCGGCCAGGGCCCGCCGGTCGTGCTGCTGCACGGCGGGCTCGGCCACGGCGGCAACTGGGGCAACCAGGTGCCGGCGCTGCTCGCGGCCGGCTATCGCGCGATCGTGATCGACAGCCGCGGCCACGGCCGCAGCACGCGCGACGACCAACCCTATTCCTATGACCGCATGGCGTCGGACGTGCTCGCGGTGCTCGACGCGCTGCGCATCGGCCGCGCACGTTTCGTCGGCTGGAGCGACGGTGCGTGCATCGCACTCGTGCTGGCCGCCCGCGCGCCGGACCGTGCGGCCGGCGTGTTCTTCTTCGCGTGCAACATGGACCCGGGCGGCACGAAGGAGATGGTGCCGAGCCCGCTGATCGACCGCTGCTTCGCGCGGCACCGGAAGGACTACGCGCGACTGTCCGCGACGCCCGAGCGGTTCGATGCATTCGTCGCAGCAGTCAGCGAAATGATGCGCACGCAACCGGATTACAGCGCGGCCGATCTCGCGGCGATCGCCGTGCCGGTCGCGATCGTGCAGGGCGAGCACGACGAATTCATCCGTGTCGAGCATGCGGCGTATCTTGCGCGCACGATTCCGGGCGCGACGCTGACGATCCTGCCGGGCGTCAGCCATTTTGCGCCGCTGCAGCGGCCCGCGCTGTTCAACGCCGCGATGCTCGCCTTTCTCGATCGCTTGCCGGACTGATGTTCGGCAAGCCGGTTCACGCTGCATAAGATTTTCTTTATGCTCGCGCAAAAATTCATCGATTGTTGGCGCGCGGCCGGCAGCGGATAGTCCTGCTTCGCCGGGCCCGCCGCCATTGCCGCGCGGTGCATCGGGCCCGGCGCCCCGGCAAACCACCGACATCGAAGGAACCGCAACCATGCGATTCGACGCGATACGCATCGTCGCGACGCTGCTCGTCGCCGCGTGCGCCGCCGCCACGGCCGGCCGCGCGGCGGCCGCCACGCAGGACGAGATTCACGACACCGTGACGCGCAACGTCGCGCCGCTGATGCAGCAGTACGCGATTCCCGGCATGGCGATCGGCATCGTCGCCGACGGCAAGCCGTACGTGTTCGACTACGGCGTGATGTCGACGCAAACCGGCAAGCCCGTAACCGGCGACAAGCTGTTCGAGATCGGCTCGGTCAGCAAGACGCTGACCGCGACGCTCGCGTCCGACGCGCACGAGCGCGGCGAGCTGTCGCTGTCGCACCCGGCCGGCAAGTACCTGCCCGCGCTGCGGGGCAAGCCGTTCGGCGGCGTGACGCTGCTCGAGCTCGGCACGCACACGCCGGGCGGTATGCCGCTGCAGGTGCCCGACAGCGTGCGCGACGATGCGAGCCTGATGCGCTATCTCGACGCGTGGCGGCCCGCGTCCATGCCGGGCACGCGCCGCACGTATTCGAACGTTGCGATCGGGATGCTCGGGCGGCTCACCGCGAACGCGATGAACCGCGATTTCTCCGTGCTGATGGAGCAGCAACTGTTCCCCGCGCTCGGGATGACGCATACGTATATCGACGTGCCCGCCGCGCGCCGGGCCGATTATGCGCAGGGCTATACGCAGGACGGCAAGCCGATCCGGATGACGGGCGGCATGCTGTGGCAGCCGGCGTACGGCGTGAGGACGACGGCGGCCGACCTGTTGCGCTTCGTGCAGGCGAACATGGGGCTCGTCGAGACGACGCCGCGGCTGCAGCGCGCGCTCGAGCGCACGCACACCGGCTATTTCCATGCGGGGCCGCTGACGCAGGACCTGATCTGGGAACAGTATCCGTATCCGGTCGCGCTGCCCACGCTGCTCGACGGCAACGCGCCGGCGATGCTGTTCAACGCGACGCCCGCGACCGAACTCGAGCCGCCGCTGGCGCCGCGCCAGGACGTGTGGATCAACAAGACGGGTTCGACCAGCGGCTTCAGTACGTATGTCGCGTTCGTGCCCGCGAAGCGCGTCGCGATCGTGATGCTCGCGAACCGCAGCTTCCCGATCGCGGATCGCGTGAAGACGGCATACCGGATCGTCGAATCCGTGACCGGCAAGCCGTAGCGCTCGTCATGCTATCGCCGTCGCACGCGGTCACCGGGCGCTGAGCAACCTGCTTGCGCCGCCGCCCCGTCGCAGCGTGCCGCACGACACGCCGACGCACATCCACCGCCATTACCACGCGATGATCGTCGCGCGCATCGCGCACCTGTGCGTCGATGCGCTGCGCGTTCCCGAACGCGAGCGGCTGCTCGAATTCGACGCGCACGCGCTGCGCATGTGGTTCGCGGTGCCGCGCATGGATGGCGGGTTCAGCGATGCGCTGCACGCGGACGGCGATGCAACGACGCTCGTGTCGGCAAGCGGGAGCCGGGTGGCCGACGGGTCGCGGCACCGGCACGCGATCACGATGAACGGGTGCACGCTGGTCGAAGCGGGGTTCGGCTGACCGCCAAGCGAATCGCCGCGCAGCAAAGCATCAGGGTAATTTCCGACTATTTGCGCGGCATTTGCATAACGCATTGCGCTAAATTCGTACCGGTCGTCGCGCGGGCATGTCGGCCTTGACTGGCCGCCACGATGAAAGCGACGACGCCGACGTGGCGGCACCGATGACCTCAACAGGGCGACGGAAGACGATCGGTGCCATGCCGTGCCGATCGATACCGGATGCGCGCAAGCGCGTCCCCATGCCCGTGCCGATCCACGTCACATGATTTGAACAACTGATTATTCAGCGATGGCGCGATCACGATCACCTGCCCGATACGTTGCGCCACGCGGTGCGTTCGATCGAATCCGCGCCGATCCCGCCTCTCTCCCGACGAAATGAAACCAGTCAACATGAATCGATACCGGATGGCTCACCCGCATGGCGTGCGGCTCGCGCTGTCTGTCGCCGCGAGCCTCGTCGCAGGCCATGCGTGGAGCGCGCCGTCGCCGCTTCCGGCCGATGTGCATGTCGTGCAACGCACGGTCTACGACGGCGTGCACGACGACCTGATCACCGGCGGCGTCGGCATGGCGGCGATCCTGTCCGGCAAGCCGGCGCCGGCCTTCGACGATCCGCTGCAGCCGTCGCCGGCCGAGCTGCGTCGCGCGGTATTGCGCAAGGCCGGCAATCCGGCCAACGGCTTCGGCCGGCTCTATGGACCGAACGTGAATCCGGCGACGGGCCAGACCTATGCCGACGACGGCAAGCTGGCCGGCGACGAAACGATCGCATACGCGCAGGACCGGGACGGCAACAACGCGGGCCTGCTGCTGCAGGTGCCCGCGACGTTCGATCCGGCCGCGGCATGCCTGGTGGTGATCGCGACGCCCGGCAGCCAGAACTACTGGAACGACATGCTGCGCGCCGGCTACTGGGGGCTGCGGCGCGGCTGCGCGCTCGCGTGGACCGACAAGGGCACGGGCGCGAGCATCCAGGATCTCGACAGCGGCACCACGGTCGCGCAGGACGGCACGACGACCCGGCCGCGCGACGGCGTGCGGCTCGACGTGACGCGCGATCGTCCCGATGTCGCGGCGTTCGCAAAAGCGTATCCGCATCGCATCGCGTTCAAGTGGGCCAACGCCGGGTGGAACCAGGAAGCCGACTGGGGCCGCGCGGTGCTGAAGGCGGCCGCATTCGGGCTGGCCGAGTTGGAAGCGCGCACGTGGCCGCAACACGCGCCGCTGCAGCGCAAGGACATCACCGTGATCGCATCGGGCTTCTCGAACGGCGGCGGCGCGGTGTTGCGCGCGGCGGAGCAGGATGCCGGCCATCTGCTCGACGGCGTCGTCGCGCTGGCGCCGCAGATCTATGTGCGCGCCAATCCCGACGTCGCGATCGACGATCGCGGGCGCACCTGGTACGGGTCCGCGCGCAGCAGCTACGACTTCCTGTCGTACCAGAACGTGTACGGCGCATGCGCGGCGCTGGCCGTGCCGAACGATCCGCAGGCGGCGAAGCTGCCGTTCGCTGCGAACCGCTGCGCGTCGCTCGCGGACAAGGGCCTGCTGCATGGCACGAGCGTCGACGCGCAGGCGCGCGAAGCGCTCGACAAGCTGCATCGCTACGGATTCCTGGACGACGTGGACGTCGCGACCGCGGCGTCGGCGCTCGACAACCAGGGCGTGCTCGGCCAGGCGAGCCAGTTCGGCCGCTTCCGCGTGACCGACCATCTGTGCAACCTGAGCTTCGCGGCCACCGATGCGGACGGCGTGCCGGTTGCCGCGAGCGCGGAATTGCTCGCGCAGCGCTTCGCGCGATTCCCGGGCGGCACGCCGGACGGTGCGCACGTCAGTCTCGTCAACGACGACGATCCACGCGGGCCGCACAAGGACGACCGTTCCGTGTCGCGCTCGAGCGGGCGCAACGACTACGATCTCGACGCGGCGCTGTGCCTGCGCAAGCTGTTCACGGACGAGCACCCGGCGTCGGCGCGCGTGCGCGCGGGCATCGAGGCGCTGGCCGCGAGCGCACGCCTGAACGGCACGCCCGCGATCATCGTGCACGGGCGCAGCGACGACGTCGAAGGCCCGAACTTCGGCAGCCGCCCGTATGCGGCGACCGCATCGCTGAACGAGCCGGGGCGCGATTCGCTGCGTTACATGGAGATCGTCGGCGGGATGCACGGGGAGGGGCTGATTTCGTCGCCGGGCTTCGACGTGCGCGCGGTGCCGGTGTCGGTGTACCAGATCCGCGCGCTCGACGCGATGTACGCGCACCTGAAGTCCGGCAAGCGCTTGCCGGACAGCCAGGTCGTGCACACGACGCCGCGCACCGGCACGCCGGGCAACGCGGCGCCGACCACGGCCGAGTCGCTGCCGCCGTTCCAGGATCGCGCGCGCGATGCCGACCGCATCGTGATTCGCGACGGCGTGATGAAGATCCCGTCATGAACGCGCCGCGCCGCCCGCATGCCGCGTATCGGCGCAGGCGGGCGGCGGCGCGCGCCGGGTCAGGGGCGTGGGTCGTGCGGCAACGGCGGCGCGTCCGTATCGCGGCTCGCCTTCAGGCGCACCGTGCGGCGCAGGATCAGGCGCCCGGGCTCGAGATGGAACACCGGGTCCATGCCGGGGGCGGCGAGGTTCTGCTGCAGGATCTGCAGGCTCGCTTCCACCATGCGCGAGCGCTGCTGGCGCACGGTCGTCAGTTCGACGCCGGACCAGCTCGCCATCGGAATGTCGTCGAAGCCGATCAGCGACACGTCGTCCGGCACGCGCAGCCCGAGATCGAGCCGCAGGCCATCCAGCGCGCCGATGGCCATGATGTCGTTCGCACAGAAGATCGCGTCGGGCCGCTCGCCCTGCAGCACGAGCCGCTTGACGGCTTCGCGGCCGCTCTCGTACGTATAGTCGCCGTGCTCGACCGCCGGCATCGGCAGGTCGAGCGCGCGCAATTGCTGCCTGAACCCTTCGAGGCGATCGCGGTTGGTCGACGTGTCCTCGACGCCGGAGATGAAGCCGAACGTGCGGTGCCCGGTATTGGCGAGCAGCGTCGCGACCGCGCGGCCGCCTTCGACGTTGTCGCACACCACCGCGTTCAGGTCGTTGCCGTCGACATAGCGGTTGAACAGCACGACCGGCAGGTTCGCGTCCCGGCACTCGGCGATCGCCTGCGACGACAGCACGGCGGCCACGACGATCACGCCGTCGACGCGATACTGCAGCACCTTGCGGATCACCGAATCGAAGTTCTCGCGCGGGCCGATCGTAAACAGCAGCAATTGCTGGCCGCTTGCCTGCAGTGCCTGGCTGAACAGCCCGAGCACTTCCCAGTAGAACGGGTTGTCCATCGATGCGACGACGATCGCGATCAGCCCCGAGCGCTGCGTGATGAGGCTGCGCGCGAGCACGTTCGGCCGATAGCCGAGCGCGGCCGCCGCGTCGCGAACCTTGATGCGCGTTTCCTCCGAGACCGAAGCATGATCCGCGAGCGCACGCGAGACCGTCGATTGTGAAACGCCGGCCAGCCGCGCGACGTCCTGGGACGTCGCCAGCGGCCGGCGACTGCTTTCGGTTTTCGTGCTCTTCACGGATACAGGCGCCCTGTCGAGGAAACCGAGATTATAGGGGTTCGGCACGCGACTGCACCCGCAGCACGGCCTCGCCGCGCAGCACCTCGGCGTCGCCGCACCGGCAGGTCGTGTCGAGGAACACGCGCTTTTTCTCGGGCTCGAGGCGCGCGATCCGCACCTCGGCCGTGACGGTGTCGCCGGGCCGGACCGGCCCGCGAAACTCGAGCATCTGCCGGATATAGATGTTGCCCGGCCCGGGCAGGCGCGTGCCGATCACGGCCGACACCAGGCCGCCCGTCAGCATCCCGTGCGCGATGCGGCCGCCGAAGCGCGTCTTCGACGCCCATGCGTCGTCGAGATGGATCGGGTTGTCGTCGCCGGTGAGTGCGGCGAACGCTTCGATATCCGCGCTCGACACGACCCGCGTGATCGCGGCCGACATGCCGACCTGAAGGTCTTCGAAGTAGTAGCCGGTGCCGGAATTCGTCGTATTCATTGGTCGCTTGCCTCCATCGATTCGCTGTGCATGGCCGCGAGGCGTTCCCGGACCGCATCGGGTACGCGCTCGGAGCGCTGCTCCGCATAGTTGAAAAACACGTACGTGCATTCGCCCGCCGCGCACAGCACGTCGCGCTGGAACGCAGCTTCGCTGACGACGATGCTCTTGTTGCCGAGCCGCGATACCCACGTCGCGATCCGCACGTCGTCGTGCAGGTAGATCTGCCGGTGGAAGCGCACCTGCATCGACACGACCGCGAGGCGCCAGTCGTCGAACGCGAGGGTGGGCGACACCGCGCGGAAGAATTCGCGGCGCCCGGCCTCGAACCACACCGGCAGGGTCGTGTTGTTGATGTGGCCGCAGCCGTCCGTCTCGGAGACGCGCGGCGTGAGCCATGTGGATACGGCATTCGACGGGATGTGCATCGGAATCCTCCAGGTTCGGTTTTCTCATCACTGCATACGCTTTGCTCATTACTGCATACGTATGCATCGCTCGTCAACAAGGGTATGTGCGTCCTTGTACGTGAAAATTCGTTGTCGGACTATACGCACCGATGTCACGACTTTTCTTCGACAACCAGATGCGTGCGTTTATGAATACGTATGCACACAAACCGGTGAACGGGTGAGGAATGCTGAAGGCGGATCTCGGAAAACTGCTCAAACCCACAAGCATCGCGGTGATCGGCGCAAGCCCGAAGCCGGGGAACATGGGAACCCGGATCGTTGCCGCACTGCGGCAATCCGGCTACGAAGGTTCGGTGTACGCGGTCCATCCGCGTGCGGAGCCGGTGCCGGGCGCGCAGTCGTTCGCGCGCGTGTCGGAGATTCCGGGCGGCGCGCAATTCGCGGCGCTCTGCATTCCTGACCATGCGCTCGCGCCGTCGCTGGAGTCGCTGGCGGCGGACGGCGTCGGCGGCTTCTTCATTCCGTCGCGGGCGTACGACCGCGAGCAGGCATCGCAACACGCGATTCCCGACCGGCTCGCCGCGATCGCACGAGCCGGCGGGCTCGCGATCTGCGGTCACAACTGCATGGGCTTCGTGAACGTCCGCGCGAAGCTGACGATGACGTTCAGCGTGCCGGCGATGGATGCGGCGCCCGGTGGCGTGTGCATCGTGTCGCAAAGCGGCTCGACGTGGTCGGGCATCGTGGGCAGCCAGCGCGATCTCGCGTTCGACACCGTCGTGTCGGCAGGCGGCGAAATCGCGACGGGCATTGCGGATTACGTCGAGTACTTCCTCGCGCAACCAGAAACCCGCGTGATCGGCCTCGTGGTCGAGACGATTCGCGAGCCCGAGCGGTTCATCGGCGTGCTCGAGCAGGCCGCGCAGCGCGGTGTGCCGGTGGTCGGCCTGTTCCTCGGGCTCAGCGATGCGGGGGCACGCTTCACGGCCGCGCATTCGGGCGGGCTGTCGAGCCCGACGCACGTGCTCGAAGCGATCTCGCGCCAGCACGGGCTGATCGTCGCGAAGCATCTCGACGAGTTCCTCGACTGCATCGAGGTGTTCCGCACGCCGCGCGTGCCGGGCGGCAGCCACGCGGCGATCGTCAGCGACTCGGGCGGCGAGCGCCAGCTGATCGCGGACGTCGCGACGCGCGCCGGCCTGCGCCTCGCCGCGTTCCGGCCCGCAACCGCGAAGGCGCTGGCCGACGTGCTCGACCCCGGCATGGTGGTCGGCAATCCGATCGACTGCTACGGCGACGGCGAGCTGCTGATGGCCGAAACCGGCACGATCGCCGCGCAGGACGACGAAGTCGGGCTCGTCGCGGTCGGCACGAACCTGGTTCACGGGCGCAAGTTCCTCGACGATACGTCCGACGCGTGTATCGCGATCGCGGCAGCAACCGACAAGCCGGTCGTGGTGTTCGGCAACATCAGCACGACGGTGTCGCGCGACGGCGCGCGCCGCCTGCGCGCGCGCGGCATCCCGGTGCTGATGGGCACCGAGACGGCTTGCCAGGCAACGGCCCGCTTCCTCGCGTGGCATGCACGGCGCCGTGCCGATCATGCAGCCGCCGCGCAGGCGAGCGCCGCGACCGAGGTGCCGGCGTGGCCGATCGCGATGCTGGCGTCGCCGAAGCCGGAGACGACGTTCTCGCTGCTGGCCGACCTCGGCCTGCCGATCGCGCCGTTCGCGGTGGCCGACGATGTGGCGGGCGCGCTGCGCGAGGCCGCCGCACTCGGTTACCCGGTCGTGCTGAAGACGGCCAACCCGGCGATCGAGCACAAGACGGAAATGGGCGGTGTGCGGGTCAACCTGCGCGACGAGGACGAACTGCGGCGCGCATATGACGACGTCGCCGGTCGCTGCGGCCCGCGCGTGATGCTGCAGCCGTTCACGCCGGCCGATTTCGAGCTCATCGTCGGCATGTATCGCGATCCGCGCTTCGGTGCGGTGCTGACCGTCGGGCTCGGCGGCATCTTCACCGAAATCCTGAAGGACAGCGTATCGCTGCTGCCGCCGGTCGGCCGCGCCGATCTCGAAGCGGCGCTCGCGACGCTGCGCGGCCGCGCGGTGCTCGACGGCGCACGCGGCAAGCCGGGCGTATCGATCGACGCGCTGTATCGCGTCGTCAGCACGGTCGCGGCGCTCGCGGTGCGCAATCCGCGCATCACGGGCCTCGACCTCAATCCGATCATCGTCCGCGACGGCCGCATGACGGCCGTGGACGCCCTCATCACGGTGGAGCAGACGCAATGAACTACACGACCCTGAAGGTTTCCCGGCAGGACGGCATCGGCTACCTGACGTTCGCGCGACCGGAGATCCACAACGCGATCTCGGTCGAATTGATGACGGAGTCGATGGACGCGCTCGCACGGCTCGCGGACGACGACGCGGTGCGCGTGATCGTGGTGTCCGGCGAAGGCAAGTCGTTCTGCTCGGGCTTCGACCTGAAGCAGAGCGTGCAGCGCGCGACCAAGGGCGTGGCCGGCTGGCGCGCGCGCTATCGGCAGAACTTCGAGTTCATGATGAGCTTCTGGGATTGTCCGAAGCCGACGATCGCATCGATCCACGGCCATTGCCTGGCCGGCGGGTTCGAGCTGTCGCTCGCATGCGACATCTCGATCGCGGCGCAAAGCACGCGCTTCGGCATGCCCGAGGCGAAGTTCGGATCGTCGAGCGTGCTGCTGATGCTGCCGTGGCTCGCCGGCCCGAAGCTCGCGAAGGAAATCCTGATGTGCGGCATCGAGGGCTTCGGCGCCGAGCAGGCGAAGGACGCGCGCATCGTCAACCACGTCGTGCCGGATGCGCAGCGCGAAGCGTTCACGCGCGACCTCGCGCTGCAGATCGTCAGCTCGTCGCCGCATTCGGTCACGTACTTCAAGCAGGCGATCAACCGGACCTTCGACACGATGGGCATGCGCACCGCGCTCGAAGCGGCGCTCGACGCGGGGATCATGGTCGAGGCCGAAGAGAACCCGGAAACGGCCGAGTTCTCGCGCATCCGCAAGGAACACGGGCTGAAGGCCGCGATCGAGTGGCGCAAGTCCCGCTCGGCGGTCGCGGGTTCGTGATGGTCGTCGGTCTTCTTCATACGTCGGGAGGGCGCTCGTGACTACCAGCGGTGCACATATCGAATTTCGTGGCGTGCAGAAACGCTACGGGACCATGACGGCCGTCGAGCATTTCGATGCCGTGATCGAACCGGGCAGTTTCGTCACGCTGCTCGGCTCGAGCGGCTCCGGCAAGACGACGCTGCTCAACATGCTGGCGGGCTTCATCGAACCGACCGCGGGCGACATCCTGCTCGACGGCAAGTCGATCGTGTCGCTCGCGCCGGAAGCGCGCAACATCGGGATGGTGTTCCAGAACTACTCGCTGTTTCCGCACATGAACGTCGCGCAGAACGTGGCGTTTCCGCTGACGATGCGCAAGGTCCGCAAGTCCGAGACCGAGCGGATGGTCGCCGATGCGCTGGCGGCGGTGCAGCTGTCGTCGCTCGCGCGGCGCATGCCGCGCGAGTTGTCGGGCGGCCAGCAGCAGCGCGTGGCGGTGGCGCGCGCGATCTCGTTCGGCCCGCGCGTGCTGTTGATGGACGAGCCGCTCGGCGCGCTCGACCTGAAGCTGCGCGAGGCGTTGCAGTTCGAGATCAAGCGGATCCAGCGCAGCACGGGCAGCACGGTGGTCTACGTGACGCACGATCAGTCGGAGGCGATGTCGATGTCCGACGAGATCATCATCCTGAGCGAAGGCCGGCTCGTGCAGCGCGGCTCGCCGAAGGACGTCTACGACCAGCCCGTCAACGCGTTCGTCGCGACCTTCGTCGGGCAAAGCAATACGGCGGCCGCGCGCCGGCGCGGCATGGTGCTCGGCGTGCCCGACTGGGGCGTCGAGATCGCGGCGGACGGGCTGCGCGGCGCGCGCGACTGCGCGTCGCCCGCGGTCGCGCTGCGGCCCGAGAAGATCCGGCTGTCGGCGCCCGATCAGCCGACGACCGACGCGGAAGTGTCGGCCGCCGCGACGATCGAGAACGTGCAGATGTTCGGCAACAACCTGATGGTCCACCTGCGGCTGGCGTCCGGCAAGCTGCTGCTGGCCCAGCAATTCCGCACCACGGCGTCCGAGCGCGACAACCTGTTCGTGATCGGCGCGGCCGTGCGCGCCCGCTTCAACGTCGAGGACCTGCTGGTCCTGAACGACTGACGAACCACGAAAAGGAGGAGACGGATCATGTTGATGAAACGCTATGCAATCCTGACTGCCATCGTCGCGGCCGGCGCCGCGTGGCATCCCGCCCACGCGCAGTCGGACAACGTGGTGGTGCGCGCGTCCGGCGGCGGCACCTTCGGCGAGGCGCTGCGCCGCATTTGCGACGAGCCGTTCACGAAGGCGACCGGCATCGTGATCCAGCCGGCGAACACGGACGATTCCACGGCGGAGATTCGCGCGCAGATGCTGACCCGCAACGTGATCTGGGACATCTCGAACACGTCGGCGGACACCATCTTCGCGGCGGCGAAGAACGGCTGGCTCGAGAAACTCGACTGGAGCAAGATCGACCCGGACAACAAGCTGCCCGCGCTGGCGCGCAACCCGTACGGCGTCGGGATCAACTCGTATTCCGAAACGATGGTCGTGCGCACCGACAAGCTGCCGCCCGGCAAGACGATGGGCTCGTGGGCCGACTTCTGGGACCTGAAGACCTTCCCCGGCCCGCGCAGCCTGCACGACACGCCGGTCAAGAACCTCGAGTTCGCGCTGATCGCCGACGGTGTCGCGCCGGCGGACGTCTACAAGACGCTGGCGACGAAGGAGGGCGTCGATCGCGCGCTGAAGAAGATGGATCAGATCAAGCCGAGCATCGCCGTGTGGTGGACCTCGGGCCAGCAGCCGCTGCAATTGCTCGCGAGCGGCGAGGTCTATTACGCGACCGCGTGGAACGGCCGCGTCCCGCCGCTGCAGAAGGAAGGCGTGCCGGTGCGGATCGTGTGGAACGGCGGCGCCCTGATGGTGGGTTTTCACTCGATCCTGAAGGGCGCGAAGCATACCGACGGCGCGTACCGCTGGCTGAAGTGGTGCTGGACGGATCCGCAGCGCGGGGCCGACATGACCAAGGCGCTGCCGTATCCGGGCTTCGCGCCGGGGCTGATGGAGCGCCTGCCGAAGAACCTGCAGTCGGAGCTGCCGACCTATCCGGACAACCTGAAGGTGCAGTTCCAGTTCAACGGCGAATTCTGGGCCGACAACCTGCCGCGGATCCAGCGCGCGTGGGATCGCTGGCGCCTGAAGGGCAATGCGGGCGCGTAAGCGCAGGCGGGATTCCGTGTCGAGAATGAGAGGCGAGTACTGATATGGCGACTATCGATCGTGGGCGGCGACTGGGTCTGATCATCCCGTCCAAGCTGCTGCTGGCGGTGTTCTTCCTGATCCCGGTGTGCGAAGTGCTGCGCTGGAGCCTGGCGGACGACCAGGGCAACGGCTTCACGCTGGCCAACTTCCAGGATTTCCTCGGCACCGACACCTATGTGTTGCTGACGATGCGCACGCTGCTGGTGGCGGCCGTCGTGGCGCTCGCGTGCCTGGTGCTGGGTTACCTGATCGCACTGCAGATCTACCGGCTCGGGCCGCGCATGCGCACCTGGACACTGATGGCGATCATCACGCCGATGTGGCTGAGCGTGCTCGTGCGGACCTACGCGTGGATGGTGGTGATCGGCCGCGACGGGTTGGTCAACCGGTTGCTGCTCGAGATCGGCGTGCTCGACCATCCGCTGAAGATGCTGTTCACGCGCGGCGCCGTGTACGTGACGATGACGCAGATCCTGCTGCCGATCGTCGTGCTGAGCAGCTTCAGCGCGATGACGTCGGTCGACCCGACCCTCGTGCGTGCCGCCCGCATCATGGGCGCCGGCCGGCTGACGGCGTTCCTGCGCGTGTTCGTGCCGCTGACCGCCGCCGGCGCGATCAACGGCGCCGCACTCGTGTTCGTCCTGTGTCTCGGCTTCTTCGTGACGCCCGCGCTCGTCGGCGGGCCGAACGACAGCCTCGTCGCGAACGTGATCAGCACGCAGGTGGTGCAGACGCTGGAATGGAACGGCGCGGCCGTGCTGTCCATCTTCCTGATCGGCACCGCGCTGGTGGTGATGGCGCCGATCCTCGGCGTGACGCGCCGCATGTTGCCGAAGAGCTATGAAGGAGGTCGCAAGTGAGGGCATTGCGCATCGACGTTCCGGGCTTGCTCGGACGCATTTTTCTCGGGATCGCGATCCTGTTCCTGCTGTTTCCGGTGTTCATCACGTTCGGGATTTCGTTCAGCAGCAGCGAGTTCCTGACCTTTCCGCCGGCCGACATCTCGCTGCGCTGGTACCGGTACGTGCTCGCGCATCGCAGCTGGACCCAGGCGACGCTGCTGAGCCTGTGGATCGCCGTCTGCTCGACGCTGATCGCGATCACGGCAGGCACGCTCGCCGCGATCGCGATCGTGCGCCGTCCGTCGTTCCTGACGAAGACGGTGTCGATCGTGTCGTTCGGCCCGCAGCTGGTGCCGCAGATCATCCTCGCGCTCGGCATCCTGCTGCTGGTCGGCAAGCTCGGCGTGTACGGGCAGGCGTGGGTGCTGGTGCTCGCCCACGCGACGATGGCGCTGCCGCTCGTGGTGATCATCGTCGCGTCCGCCGTCAAGCAGACCGGCGACTCGCTCGAGCGCGCGGCGCGCATTCTCGGCGCGAACCCGACGCAGGCGTTCTGGCGCGTGACGTTGCCGGCGATCCGGCCGGCCGTGCTGTCGTCGGCGGTGTTCGCGTTCTTCGTGTCGTTCGACGACCTGATCGTCGCGCTGTTCATCATGGGCGGCCGCCAGACGCTGCCGATGATGATCTGGGCGAACCTGCGCTACGAGCTTACGCCGGCGCTGACGGCCGTTGCGTCCGCACTCATCGTGTTCACCTTCGCGTGCGTCATTCCCGCCGAATACTACCGGCGCGGTCGCATGCTCAACGCGGCGAAATAAGGAGCGCACGGACATGGGCAACCCGAAACGGGCGGACGTCGTGATCGTCGGCGGCGGCATCGTCGGCTGTTCGACCGCGCTGTGGCTGGCCGAGCGCGGCGCGAAGGTGGTGGTGCTCGAACGCGGGCAGGTGGCGTCCGAGCAGTCGAGCCGCGCATGGGGCTTCGTGCGCCAGCAGGGCCGGCACGCGGCGGAAATCCCGCTCGCGCAGGAGGCCAACCGGATCTGGCATCACCTGACCGAGCGGCTCGGCGCGGCCGCGACGGAGTTCGACGTGGCCGGCATCCTGATGGTGGCCGAAACGGACGAGGACGTCGCGCGCGTGAGCGCCGGCGTCGCCGATGCGGCCGCGCACGGGCTCGACGCGCGGCGCGTCGGCGCCGACGAGATCCGCGTGCTGGTGCCGCAACTGCAGGGCCGCTGGCGCGCGGGGCTCCATACGCCCGGCGACGCGTATGCGGAACCGGCCGTCGCGTCGCGCTCGATCGCGCGCGAGGCGGCCCGGCTCGGCGTCGAGATCGTCGAACACGCGCCCGTGCATGGGCTGAAGACGGTCAACGGTCGCGTCGTCGGCGTCACGACCGGCGACGGCGACATCGACGGCGGCGCGGTGCTGCTGGCGGCCGGCATCGGCACCGCGCACCTCGCGCGCCAGGCCGGCATCGATCTGCCGATCCAGGCGATCCGCTCGTCGGTCGGGCGCACGTCGCCGGCGGGCGTGTTCACGCGGATCGCCGTCTGGGGCCCGCAGGTCGCGTACCGGCCGCGCCGCGACGGCTCGTTCGTGATCGGCAACGGCTATCGCGGCCAGGGCGCCGACTACGACCTGTCGATCGAATCGCTGCGCGGGCTGCGGCACTTCCTGCCGGCCTATCGCGAGAACTGGCGCCAACTGCGGCTGTCGCTCGGCCGCGAATTCATCGATGCGCTGCGACGCGCGGCGCGCCGCGACGGCGCCGTGCTGCCGTTGCCCGAACCGCGCGTGAACGAGCGCAAGGTCGCGAGCAACTTCGCGCACTTTCGCGCGCTGTTCCCGCATCTCGACCGGATCGCGCTGCAAACGAGCTGGGCAGGCCGGATCGATCTGACGCCGGACGTGATCCCGATCATCGATCGTCCCGATCCGGCGCAGAACCTGTTCGTCGCGGCCGGTTTCAGCGGTCACGGCTTCGCGCTCGGCCCGGCGGTTGGCGTGCAGATGGCGCAATGGATCGGCGACGGCCGGCCGTCGCTCGATCTCGCGGCGTTCCGCGCCGATCGCTTCATGCAGGGCCGGCACGCGCGGGCCGCGCACGCGCTTTGACGCCGCGGCGGGCGCGGCGGCGCTCGCCGTCCCGGCCGCTCGGCGCCGTACCCGGCGTCTGACGGCGTTTTCAGCAGGGCAGTGGGTATCTACAACTATCGACCTTAGTGGTTTGGAGTCCATATCTATGAAGAAGAAAGTGCTCGCGGCATCCATCGTGGCGACGTTCGGCGTGGCCGCTCATGCCCAGAGCGTCGTGACGCTCTACGGCATCATCGACGAAGGCATCGACTACACCAACAACGTGGGCGGCAGCAAGGTCGTCGAGCTGCAAAGCGGCGTCACGTCGGGCAGCCGGTTCGGGCTGAAGGGCGCCGAGGATCTCGGCGGCGGCCTGAAGGCGGTGTTCCAGCTCGAGAACGGCTACAACGTCAACACCGGCAAGCTCGGCCAGGGCGGGCTGATGTTCGGCCGCCAGGCGTACGTCGGCCTGAGCAGCGCGCAGTACGGCACCGTCACGCTCGGCCGCCAGTACGACGCGGTCGTCAGCTTTCTCGCGCCGACCACGGCCAACGGAAACTGGGGCGGATCGTTGTTCACGCACCCGTACGACAACGACAACACCGACAACTCGTTCCGCGTGAACAACACCGTCAAGTACATGAGTCCGGCGTTCTCCGGGTTCCAGTTCGGCGGCACCTACAGTTTCTCGAACGACACCAACTTCGCGAACAACCGGCAGTACAGCGTCGGCGCGTCCTACACGAACGGCGGGCTGCTGCTCGGCGCAGCTTACCTGCAGGCGAACAATCCGTCGACGACCGATTCGGGCGCGATCAGCAACGGCGGCGACAAGAACTTCGTCGCGGGCCGGCTGCGGATCTTCGGTGCGGGCGTGAACTACACGTTCGGCAAGGCGACGGTCGGCTTCGCGTACACCAACACGAACGCGTCGCGACCGACGAGCCTGAACCATGTCGGCACGTTCGCGTCGGGCACGCTGTCGAACCTGCGCTTCCAGAACTTCGAGGTCAACGGCAAGTACCAGTTCACGCCGGCGTTCTTCGTCGGCGCGATGTACACGTACACGCGCACGACGTTCGACGCGACGAGCGGCACGCTGCATCCGACCTTCCAGATGGCCGGGCTGATGGGCGACTACTTCCTGTCGAAGCGCACCGATCTTTACGTGCAGGCCGGCTATCAGCACGCGGGCGGCGACAAGACCGGCACGGGGCTCGACGTCGCGTATGTGCCCGGCGCGGCCGGCTCGTCGTCGACCGCGAACCAGGTCGTGCTGCGCGCGGCGATTCGTCACCGGTTCTGATCCGGCGGCACCGTGCGGCGATGGCGCCGCGCGGTGCACGGTACGCGGTACGCAGCCGGCATCCGGAACGGCATGCCGGCAAGCAAAACGGGCTCGCGTTCGATCACGCGAGCCCGTTGTCTTGCAACGATGCGCCGCAGCCGAGCGGCGCGGCCGGCCGTCAGCGTTGCGCGGCCACCACCGCGATCTCGACCAGCAGATGCGGGGCCGCAAGCTTCGCTTCGACCGTCGCGCGTGCCGGTGCGTGGCCCGCCGGCACCCACGCATCCCACACGTCGTTCATGCCGGCGAAGTCGCGCGTGATGTCGGCGAGCCACACTTGCGCGGACACGATGCGCGTTTTGTCGATGCCGGCCTGCTCGAGAAAACCGTCGATCTTTTCCAGCACTTTCGCGGTCTGCACCTTGATGTCGGGTGTCGAATCCGCGGACGTCTGGCCGCCGATGAATACGAGGCCGGCGGCCTTGACGACGCGGCTCATGCGCGCGTTGGTTTCGATGCGGATGATATCGGACATGATGACAAGCACTCCTTCGCCATGACGGCAGGTGGAAAAATTCAGTGCGACGAACGGGCCGCGGCGCGCGCGCCGTCGAAGCGATCGATCGCGAACGCGTCGAGCGGCACGGTTGCGGCGCCGTCGAGCATCAGTTCGGCAACGAGCTGCCCGCAGCCGGGGCCGAGCTGGAAACCGCTGCCGCAATAGCCGAACGAGTAGTAGAGCCCGTGCGCGTTGCGGCTCGCGCCGATCACCGGCAGCGCATCGGCGGTGAACGCTTCGATGCCGGCCCACGCGCGATTGATGCCGATGTCGCGCAAGTGCGGAAACAGGTCGACGACGGTTCGCGCGCTGCGCGCGAGCCGCATGAAGTCGACTTCGCCGTGCCGCGCCCGCAGGTCGGCGTGACCGATCAGCTTGCCGCCGATCACGACCGTCCCGTTGTCGAACTGCTTGAACGACAGCGGCCGCCCGGTCGCGCCGAGCGTCGTGCGGCAGAACGGCGCGACACGCTGCGTGACCATCAGCATCAAGCCCTCGGGATGCAGCGGCACCGGCTCGCCGGCCTGGCGCGCGAGCTCGCCCGACCATGCACCGGCCGCGACCAGCAGCCGGTCGGCCGCGAACGCGCCGCGCGGCGTATGGGCGACCCAGCGCGCGCCGAGCGTGTCGATGCGGGTGACCGGCGTGGCCTCGTGAAAGCGCGCGCCATGCCGTTGCGCGGCGGCGCGGAATGCGGTCGTCGTGCGAAACGGCAGCGCGTAGCCGTCTTGCTCGACCCAGATGCCGCCCGTCACGTGCCGCGCCAGCGCGGGTTCGAGTTCCCGCACGCGGTCGCGATCGATCAGCGTTTCGTGCGTGAAGCCGTGCGCCTGCAGCAGCGCGACACGGGCGCGACATTCGTCGAGCTCGGCTTCGGTTTCGGCGATCCTGAGCTGTCCCGACGGCACGAAGCCGCCGGTGTCGCCGATCAGCTCGGGCAGCGCGTGCCAGCGCTCGCGCGACAGGAGCGCGAGCGGGATTTCGGGCAGCGGCCGGCCGAGCGTGCGCACGCCGCCCGCGTTCACGCCGGACGCATGGCGCGCGACGTAAGCGGCTTCGAGCAGGATCACGCTGGCGCCGCGCCGCGCGAGATGGAATGCGCTGCTCGCGCCGTGCAGCCCGCCGCCGATCACGATCGCATCGGCTTCGTGCCGCACGCGCGCGCGATACTCACTCACCGGCGAGCTCCGCGAGCGTGATCGGCTTGATCGGCGGCCGGATCCGGTAGTAGCCGACCGCGTCGGGCGCGACCTTGCGGGCATCGGCGATCACTTCGGTGACGGTCAGCCCGCACATGCGACCCTGGCACGGCCCCATCCCGCAGCGGCCGAACGACTTCGCCTGGTTCGGCCCGGCACAGCCGAGCGCGACGAAGCCGCGCAACTCGCCGGCCGTGACTTCCTCGCAGCGGCAGACGATCGTGTCGTCGGCGGGAATGCGGTTCGCGTCGCGCGGGCGGTAGAGGCTGTCGAGAAACGGACGGATCCGCATCACCCGCGCCAGCGCGTCGCGATGCGCGGCGGCTTCGCGCTCGCGTGCGGCGTCGCCGAGCGCGCCGAGCTGCGCGGCCACCGCGAGCGCCGCGAGCGTGCCCTGCTGCGCGGCGGCCAGTGCGCCGCCGATGCCCGCACCGTCGCCGGCGACGAAGATGCCCGGCACGTCGAGCTCGCCCCACGCATCGACCTGCGGCGTGAAGCACAGTTGCGCGGCGTCCCAGCGATGGGTCGCGCGCAGTGCGTGGGTGAACTGCGTGTTCGGCACGACGCCCTGATGCAGCAGGATCACGTCGGCATCGATGCGCTGCGCGCGGCCTTGCACGGTGAACGTGAGCGCGCTGGCGCGCGGTTCGCCGTCCGGGCCCTGGCGGCTCTCGATCGCGAGCTGGTCGGCGCCTTCGAGGATCGGCACGTTCGCTTCGCGCAGCGCGCGGATCATCTGCAAGCCCTTGCCGAGAAACGGCCACGCACGCAGCGCCGACAGCAGATGCCGTTTCGCGCGCCAGCGGTCTTCGTGCCGCGTGGTGTCGACCAGCGCGCGAATCGGCACGCCGGCGCGCACGTACTGCCAGCCGAGCAGGTACAGAAGCGGCCCGCAGCCGGCCAGCACGGGCGGCGTGGCCGGCACTTCGCCGGCGCTCTTCAGCAGGATCTGCGCGGCACCCGCCGTGAGCACGCCCGGCAGCGTCCAGCCCGGAATCGGAAACGGCCGTTCGAGCGCACCGCTCGCGAGAATCACGCGCCGCGCATCGAAGCTGCCGACCTGGCCGTCGCGCAGGTAGTGCACCTGGCGCTCGCGCGTGACCTGCCAGACCGTCGCCTGCTTCAGATGGCGCGCACCGGAGCGCACGAACGCATCGGCGAGGGCGGCGCCGGCCGCGTAGTCGGGGCCGAGGATGTCCTTGCGGCGCGTATCGGCGCGCTCGATCGCACGGTAGATCTGCCCGCCGACGGCGTCCTGCTCGTCGATCAGCACGACCGACAGGCCCGCGCGCGCGGCGCGCGTCGCGGCGCTCATGCCGGCGGGGCCGGCGCCGACCACCACGACGTCGACGGTTTCGGACGTGAATTCAGCGGCCATCGGCATTCTCCAGTGACGGGGTGGCGGTCGGCGTGTCGGGCGCAAGCTCGCGCGCGCCTTCCTGCGTGCGGATCCGCATTCCGTCACGCACGTCGACCATGCAGCTCTGGCGCGCGGGCACGCCGTCGATCTCGACGAGGCACTCGAAGCACGCACCCATCATGCAGTAGGGCGCACGCGGCGCACCCGATACCGGCGTCGCGCGAAACCGCGACACGCCGGCGGCGAGCAGCGCGGCGGCCACGCTGACGCCGGCCGGCACGCGCAGCCGCGTGTCGTTGAAGCGGATCTCGACGGTCGCGCCGGCGGCCTCGAGCGGCTTGAACAGGGAAGGGGACGATTGGGCGGTCATGGGCAGCGGGCAAGGTCAGTAGGCAGGCGCCGGACGCACGGCGCCGGTGAACGCGGCGGGCGCGTCGGGAAAGCGGCGGGCCGACAGCGCGGGCAATTCGTCGGGCAGCGGCGCGCCGGTGATCCACGGCGCGATGCGCAGCGCGTGCGCGGCGGCCAGCGTCACGCCGCTATGGCACGTGACGACGAACGCGCCCGGATGCTCGGGCGATTCGTCGTAGACCGGAAAGCCGTCGGGGCTGTACACGCGCAGCGCCGCCCACATGCGGACGAGCCGCACGTGCTGCAGCATCGGGAAGGCGCGCACGCCGCGCCGCGCGATGTCGGCGAGCACCGGCGTGGTCGTGAAGTCGTTGAAGCCGACTTCCTCCATCGAATCGCCGAATTGCACGGTGCCTTCGTCGGTCTGCCGCACGTTGATGGTCGGGTAGTGGAGGAACGGGGCGACGCGCTCGCTCACGAGCACCTGGCCGCGATTCGGCGCGACCGGCGCATACAGGCCGACCTGGGGCGCGAGCGCGCGGTTGCCGAGACCGGCGGCGAGCACGACGCGGGCCGCGCGGAACGTGCCGGCCGCGCTGTCGACCGCGAAGCCGCCGCGCTCGGCGTGCACCCGATGCGCGCGCGCGCCGGTGACGACGCGCACGCCGCGGTGCTGCATCGCCGTGTGCAGCGCACGCAGTAGCTTCAGCGGGTTCACGTGGCCGTCCATCGGCGTGTAGCTCGCGCCGACCACGGCCGGCCCGACACCGGGCAACCGTTCGCGCAGTTCTCGATGATCGAGCAGCTCGAACGGGTAGTCGCCGAGTTCGGCCTGCAGCGTCGCGAGCCGCGTGCGGCGTTCGGCGAGCTCGTCGTCCGAGAGGCACAGATGAAAGCCGCCGGGCTGGCGCAGCGCGACGTCGATGCCGCTGTCCTCCAGCAGGCTCGCGGCGAGCCCGGGCCAGCGCACGGCCGAGCTGCGCGACCAGCGCGCGTACGGCGTCCGGTCGTGGCCCTTGCCCTGGATCCAGACCAGGCCGAAATTGCCGCGCGACGCGCGAAAGCCGCCGTCGTCCTCGTCGAGCACGGTGACGCGCGCGCCGTCGCGGGCGAGCCCGTAGGCGACCGCGGCGCCGACCAGGCCGCCGCCGATCACGAGCACGTCAGCGCTCGCGGCTGTGGGTTGGGTCATCGGGTTTCTCCGATCAGGATGCGATCGAGCCCGACCATCCGGTCGAGCAGCATCATCAGCAGGACCGTGCCGACGATCAGCACCGCCGACACCGACGTGACGAGCGGATCGATGGTCTGCGCGATCTGGTTGTACATGGCGACGGGCAGCGTGGTCGTGCCGGGCGTCGCGACGAAGATGGTCATGGTGAGCTCGTCGAAGCTCTGGATGAACGACAGCACCCAGCCGCCCGCGACGCCGGTGCGGATCATCGGCAGCACGACGCGGCGAAACGCGGTGAAGCGGCTCGCGCCGCACGACAGCGCGGCGCGCTCGGCGTCGCGATCGAGGCCGACCGCCGACGACAGCGCGAGGCGCAGCGCATACGGCAGCACGATCACGACGTGCGCGGCGACCAGCGCCCAGAACGAGCCGCTCAGGTGCAGCAGCGACAGGAAGCGCAGGAACGCGATGCCGAGCACGACGGCGGGGATCATCATCGGCGACAGGAAAAAGCTCGTCAGCGCGCCGCGCCCCGGAAAGCGGTAGCGTGCGATCGCGAGCGCGGCGGGCACCGCGAGCACGACGCCGAGGGTGGCGGCCGCGAACGCGAGCCGCACCGACAGCCAGAACGCGGACACGATGTCGTCGTTGTCGAGGATCGCGCGAAACCAGCGCAGCGATGCGCCGTCGAACGGCATCGAGATATAGCTCTTGTCGGTGAACGCGACCAGCATCACGGCGGCGAGCGGCGCGACGATGAACGCGATGAACAGCGCGTGAAACGAGAGGGCGGCAAGGCCGTTGCGTTGCATGGCGTCGCTCCGTCAGTCGAAGATGTGCTTGTAGCGGCGTTCGGCGAGGCGGCTGCAGCCCATCACGATCGCGACGTTGGCGATCAGCAGCAGCACCGCGATGCTCGCGCCGAGCGGCCAGTTCAGCGTGCCGAGGAATTCGTCGTACGCGGCGGTCGCGACCACCTTCAGGCGCCGTCCGCCGATCAGCGCGGGCGTCGCGAACGCGGATGCCGACAGCGCGAACACGATGATCGAGCCCGACAGCACGCCGGGCAGGATCTGCGGCAGGATCACTCGGCGGAACACGCGCCACGGCGACGCGCCGAGCGACAGCCCCGCCCATTCGACCTGCGGATCGAGCTTCTGCAGCGTGGCCCACACCGACATCACCATGAACGGCACCAGCACGTGGGTGAGCGCGATGATCATGCCGGTCATCGTGAAC
The DNA here is from genome assembly GCF_027257875.1 of Burkholderia sp. IMCC1007. GTDB lineage: Bacteria > Pseudomonadota > Gammaproteobacteria > Burkholderiales > Burkholderiaceae > Burkholderia. The sequence goes on along the minus strand of NZ_JAPVQY010000004.1, from coordinate 101,333 downwards.
ACGAGGCGGATCGGCTCGTCGGTGATGTGCAGCGCCTGCAGCGCACCGTTGAGCACGCCGTTGTTGCCGAGCAGGATCTGCCAGCCGAGCGTGCGCACGACCACCGAGATCAGCAGCGGGCCGAGCACGATCAGCAGGCACAGCGACTGCCACGGCTTGCGCATGCGGGCGAGCACGATCGTCTCGGGCACGCCGAGCACGATCGACAGCAGCGTGACGGCGGCGGCGAGGCCGGCCGTGCGCAGGAAGATCGTCAGATAGTAAGGATCGCGGACGACTTCGAGGTAGTTCCCGATGGTCCACCCCGGCCGGGTGCCCGCGAGATCGCTGAAGGTATGGAACGACAGCACCAGCGTGAGCAGCATCGGCGCGAGGAGCAGCGTCGCGAACAGCAGCAGCGCGGGCGCCGACAGGAGCCAGGGCGCGGCGCCGCCGCGCGCATCGTCAAGCGTGGCCATGCGCCGCCTCCCGCGTGAGCATCCGCAGATCGTCGTCGGTCCATGCGAGGCCGACTTCGCAGCCTTCGTCGGGCGGCGGTGCGCCGGTGTTCGCCTGCGTGACGTGCAGCTTGCCGAGCGCCGTGTCGACCACCAGCAGCCATTGATTGCCGACGAACACGCGTGTCGCCACGCGGCCGTGCAGCCGCGCATCGCCGTTCGCGAGCCGCATCTTCTCGGGACGGATATACACGTTGACCGCGCCGGCCATCTCGCGCCCCTCGTGCGGCACGTGCAGCGTCGTGCTCGCGACCGCGACTTCCGCGCAGCGCGGGTTGTGGCGCAGCACTTCGCCCGCGAGCGTGTTGGTGCGGCCGAGGAACGCCGACGCGAACGGCGTGGCCGGGTGCTCGTACGCATCGAACGGCGTGCTCAGCTGTGCGATCGCGCCGCGATGCATCACGGCGATGCGGTCGCTCATCGTCATCGCCTCGACCTGGTCGTGCGTGACGAGGATCGTCGTGATGCGCAGACGCTTCTGGATCGCGCGCAGCTCGATGTGCATTTCCTCGCGCAGCTTCGCGTCGAGGTTCGACATCGGTTCGTCGAGCAGCAGCAGCTCGGGCCGCATCGCGATGGCGCGCGCGATCGCCACGCGCTGGCGCTGGCCGCCCGACAGCTCTTTCGGGTAACGCGCATCGAGGCCGCTCAGGCGCACCAGCGCGAGCGCTTCCGCAATGCGCTCTTCGCGCTGCGCGCGCTTCATCTTGCGCATCTCGAGCCCGAAGCCGACGTTGCCGGCGACGGTCATGTGCGGAAACAGCGCGTAGCTCTGGAACACGACGCCGATGCCGCGCTTCTCCGGGCGTTCGTGCGTGATGTCGCGGCCGTCGAGCGTCACGCGCCCGCCGGACGGCGACACGAAGCCCGCGATCATCTGCAGCGTGGTCGTCTTGCCGCAGCCCGACGGCCCGAGCAGCGACAGGAACTCGCCGCGCTCGACCGACAGGTCGAGCTGCTCGACGGCCGCGAAGTCGCCGTAGCGTTTCGAAATGCGTTGCAGGGTCAGGAAGCTCATGTGTCGGAATCCTTGCTAAGCCGAAGCGGCGCGAACGGCCGCGAAGCGGCGCGCATGCGCGCCGCGCTCAACGTTCGACCGAACGGTTCCAGCGCTGGGTCCACTCGGCGCGCTGCTGGTTGATGGTCGTCCAGTCGACCGTCGTGAGCTTCGCGATCTGGTCGGGGCCGTACGGCACGCGCGCGGCGACCTCCGGCGCGAGCTTCACCGTCTTGTTGACGGGGCCGAGGCCGATCGCCTGCGCGTGCAGCGCCTGCACCTCCGGGCTCAGCAGGTACTGGATGAACTGCTGCGACAGTTGCGGCTGCGCATTCTCGGCGACCGCGCACGCGGCGACTTGCAGCGCGACCGCGCCTTCCTTCGGATACACGAACTTCAGCGGAAAGCCGGTGTTCTGCAGCGACACCGCGCGGCCGCTGCCGTACGGCGCGGCGATCACGTCGCCGGCCTGCATCAGGCCGTCCATCTCGCCGGGCGTCGGCGCCCACGACAGCACGTTCGGCGCGACCTGCTTCGTCATCGCGGCGAAACCCGGATCGATGCGCTTCTCGCCGCCGCCGCCGAGGCGCGCGAGCATCACGAGCGTGTGCAGCCCGTAGGTCACGGTGATCGGCGGCATCCCGAGCTTGCCCTTCAGGCGCGGATCCTCCAGCGACTTCCACGAATCGGGCGCGGGAATGCCGAGCTTCCTGAAAGCGTCCACGTTGTAACCGATGCCGGTCGCGACGAGGCCGAGGCCGACCGAGGTCGGGCCGAGGCGCGCGAGCGGGTAGAGATCCTTCATCACCGGCGCATCGTCGAGCTTCGCGCACAGGCCGAGCTGCATCGCCTGGTACATCGGGCCGTCGTCCATCACCGCGACGTTGATCTGCTGATGGCCCTTCTGCGCCTGCAGCTTCGCGAGCGTGTCGCTCGAATTGCCGGCCACGTAGACGATCTTCACGTTGTGCGCCTTCTCGAACGGCGGAATCACCTTCTGGCGATACAGCTGCTCGTTCGAGCCGCCGACGTTCGCGACGTACAGCGTCGGTTCGGCATGCGCGAGGGCGGCGGCGAGCAGCGCGAGCGCCGCGCCTGCGAGGTGGCGCGGCCGCATCGCGGCGCGGAACGGGGAGCGAAACGGGCGACGGCACAGCGTGTGATCCATGACGGCGATCTCCATTCGATTGTGGTGACAGGCGGCGTCGAAGTGCGCCAATGCCATGCAGTCTGGCTCGTGTGTTCCATGCCGTCCAATACGAATAAAATGCTTACCCATACCAAAATGTGATGGATTGGGGTAAGGCCCTACGGAGATCCACGGAGCGTCCCAATGAATCTGAAGCAGATCGAAGCATTTCGTGCGGTGATGGTCACGGGCTCGATGACGGCTGCCGCGAAATCGCTGTTCACCACGCAGCCCAACGTGAGCCGGCTGATCGCGCATCTCGAGCGCGACACGGGGCTCGAGCTGTTCGAACGCGCGGGCGTGCGGCTCGTGCCGACGAGCGAAGGCACCGCGTTCTTCCGCGAGGTGGAGCGCGCGTACGTCGGCCTGCAGGGGCTCGCGAACGCGGCCGAGGAGATCCGCAACCTGGGCAGCGGGCGGCTGCGCATCGCGGCGATGCCGGCGGTCGGCTACACGCTGGTGCCGCGCGCGATCAAGCGCTTCCAGGAGCAGTATCCGGGCGTGACGGTGTCGCTGCACGTCAATACATCGGGCACGGTCAATCACTGGACGGCATCGCAGTTCTGCGACGTCGGCGTCGCGGTGTACATCAGCGAAGCATCGAACTGCGAGGTCGAGCTGCTGTCGTCGGTCGCGGCGGTCTGCGTGATGCCGGCCGAGCATCGGCTCGCGAAAAAGCGCACGATCAAGCCGGCCGATCTCGCCGGCGAGTCGTTCATTTCGCTGTGTCAGGGCGACGGCATGCGCACGCTGATGGATGCGGTGTTCCAGCGCGCGGGCGTGGAGCGCAAGCTGGCGGTCGAGGCGCAATACACGGCGATCTGCTGCGAGATGGTGCGCTCGGGGATGGGCGTGACGCTCGCGCATCCGGTCGTCGCGCGCGATTTCTCGGGGCCGGATATCGCGATCCGGCCGTTCTCGCCGGCCGTGACGATTCCCACCTACCTGCTGTATCCGCCGCAGCGCTCGCGCGACCGGCTCGCTGCCGCGTTCGTGAAGCTGCTGGCCGACGAGCACGATGCGGCGCTCGGCGCGCCGTCCGGGCGCGCTCGCGCGCGCCGCTAGGCGGGTTCACGGGCGTTCAGCGGCGTTCGGCGCGTGTTCACGCATATTCAGGCCGATTCGGCCCCGCCGGTCGAGTCGCGGCGCACGAGCTGGATCGGCAGCACGTCGCGCGACGGCGGCCCGAGCCCGCCGGCGCGGATGCGTTCGACGAGGCGGCGCGCGGCGGTGCGCGCCATCGCCTCCACGGGCGGGCGGATCGACGTCAGCCCGACGAGCGGCGAGCCGGCGAGCGGCATGTCGTCGAAGCCGATGATCGACAACTGCCGCGGCACCGCGACGCCCTTGCGCTTCGCCGCCTCGAGCGCGCCGAGCGCGATCATGTCGTTGCCGGCGACGATCGCCGTGACCGGGTCCTGCTCGGCGAGCAGCGCCATCGTGCTCGCGTAGCCGACTTCGGTCGTGTAGTCCCCGTACAGCGTGACCACCGCTTCGGGCCCGAGCCCCACGCTCGCGAGCCAGTCGAGCGCGCCCTTCGTGCGGTCGCGGCTCGTCGACGTGTTCTGCGGCCCCATCAGCAGCCCGAAGCGGCGATGTCCGAACTGGTACAGGTGCTCGACCGCCACGGCGCCCGCATGCACGTTGTCGATCTCGACCGTATCCACCTTCACGTCGTCGATCGAGCGCACCACCAGCACGAGCGGAATGCCGCGGCGCTGCATCTCGGCGACGACCGGCGAGTCGAGCGTCGCGGTCGCGAAGATCAGCCCGTCGAGATAGCCGTCGATCAGCGGCCGGAACGCGAGCAGGTTTTCCGCATCGTTCATCGGATCGATCATCAGCGTGACCTGGTAGCCGAATTCGCCGAGCGCGTCGTACAGGTGCGTGAGCAGCAGCGTCATGAAGTGGTTGTGCAGCGCGCCGACCACCACGCCGATCAGCCGCGTCGCGGATTTCTTCGGCTTGCGGCCTTGCGACGGGATCCGGTAGCCGAGTTCGGCGGCGACCGTCTGCACCGCGCTGCGCGTGTCGCTGCTGATGGCGGGGTGACCGGCCAGCGCGCGCGACACCGTGGACACCGACACGCCCATGCGGGCCGCGACATCCGCGAGCTTGACCTGCGTTGCAATCTTTCGGGGCATGGTTTGCATTCTTTTGCATGATCGACCGCCACGATTGTGCTAGCAGGAAAGCTGGATTGACAAGGGGCTAGGGGAAAGTGCCGACCATTTGCACTGCATTTGCAGAAGGCGTTGCGATAGATTTGCAGCCATCGTGAACGCCCGGCTCGCCGCAACACGAGCCGCATTTCGATTCTTCTTTCCCGTCAGGAACGCACATGGCAATTCAATACCTGAAGCACGGCCGCAGCGCCGCCGATTCTTCCCACGACGCAGACACGGTTCGTGAAGTCGTCACCGGCATCCTCGCCGACGTCACGCGACGCGGCGACGTCGCCGTGGCCGAGCTGTCGAAGCGCTTCGACGACTGGTCGCCCGCCAGCTTCCGGTTGAGCGACGACGAGATCGCGGCGTGCGTGCGCTCGCTGTCGCCGGGCGAGCTCGACGACGTGAAGTTCGCGCAAGCGCAGGTGCGCAATTTCGCGCAGGCGCAGCGCGACTCGATGCACGACGTCGAGATCGAGACGCTGCCGGGCGTCGTGCTCGGTCACAAGAACATGCCGGTCGAAAGCGTCGCGTGCTACGTGCCCGGCGGCAAGTTCCCGTTGGTTGCGTCCGCACACATGGGCGTCGTGACCGCGAAGGTGGCCGGCGTGCCGCGCATCATCGCGGCGTCGCCGCCCGTGCAGGGCCGCCCGAACCCGGCGGTGGTCGCCGCGATGCACCTGGGCGGCGCGGACGAAATCTATACGTTCGGCGGCGTGCAGGCGATCGCCGCGATGGCGCTCGGCACGCAGACCATCGCCCCGGTGTCGATGGTCGTCGGCCCGGGCAACGCGTATGTGGCCGAAGCCAAGCGCCAGCTGTTCGGCCGCGTCGGCATCGACCTGATCGCCGGCCCGTCGGAGACGCTCGTCATCGCCGACGACAGCGTCGACGCGGAACTGTGCGCGACCGACCTGCTCGGGCAGGCCGAGCACGGCTTCAACACGCCGGCGATCCTGCTGACCAATTCGCTGCAACTCGCGAAGGACACGATCGCGGAGGTCGAGCGCCTGCTGAAGATCCTGCCGACGGCCAACACCGCCGGCGTGTCGTGGCGCGACTACGGCGCGGTGGTGGTCGCCGACACGCTGGAGGAAATGGTGCAGGAGGCCGACCGGATCGCGTCGGAGCACGTGCAGGTGATGACGCGCGACCCCGACTACTTCCTGAACAACATGAAGAACTACGGCGCGCTGTTCCTCGGCGCGCGCACCAACGTCGCGTACGGCGACAAGGTGATCGGCACGAACCACACGCTGCCGACGGGCAAGGCGGCGCGCTACACCGGCGGCCTGTGGGTCGGCAAGTTCATCAAGACCTGCACGTACCAGAAGGTGCTGACCGACGAAGCCAGCGCGATGGTCGGTGCGTACTGCTCGCGTCTTTGCGCGCTCGAAGGGATGATCGCGCACGGCGAGCAGGCGAACATCCGCGTGCGCCGCTACGGTCATCGCGACGTGCCGTACGGGACGCCGGTGCCGGCGTAACGGCGTGGCGACGCGACGGTGCGTCGTTGCGCCGTCGCGCACGGCCTGAACAGGCCTGAAAGGCAATTCGCTTCGCAATACCAAGAACAAACATGACGATGACAACGCCGGGTTTCCGGCTCGATGGAAAGACCGCGCTGGTGACCGGCGCGGGACGCGGGATCGGTCTGGCCGCGGCGCTCGCGCTGGCGCAGGCCGGCGCCGGCGTGACGCTGGCCGCGCGCTCGGCCGGCGCATTGCGCGCCGCATGCGAAACGATCGCGGCGGCAGGCGGCCGCGGCGACTACGTCGTGCTCGACGTGACGGACCCGGCCGCGGTGGACGACGCCGTAGCGTCGCGCGGCCCGTTCGAGATCCTGGTGAACAGCGCGGGCATGAACCGGCCGAAGCCGCTCGTCGACGTACTCGACGCCGATATCGACGACATGATGGCGCTGAACGTGAAGGCCGCGTTCTACGTGTGCCGCGCTGTCGCGCGCAGGCTGATCCGCGCGGGGCGGCCCGGCTCGTTCATCAACGTGTCGTCGCAGATGGGGCACGTCGGCAGCCCGGGGCGCACCGTCTATTGCGCGACCAAGCATGCGATAGAAGGGATGACGAAGGCGCTCGCGTGGGAGCTGGGCGCGCACGGGATCCGCGTGAACACGCTGTGCCCGACCTTCATCGAAACCGCATTGACCGAAGCGATGTTCGAGGCCGACGGGTTTCGCGACTGGGTGACGTCGCGGATCGCGCTCGGCCGCGTCGGCAGGGTGGAAGAGGTGATGGGGCCGGTCGTCTTTCTCGCCAGCGACGCGTCGTCGCTGATGACCGGCAGCGCACTGATGCTCGACGGCGGCTGGACCGCCGCATAACGCACGATCGGGCCCGCGTGGCCCGCGACGCCCGGACCCGCTGGATGCGGGCGGCCGCAGGGCTGCGCACGCGCCGGACGTCGACAACGAATCATGGAGAGACGCATGACAGTTTCAATCGATCTCGACAAGCCGGTCGCGGTGGTGGGCGCGGGGCTCGTCGGCGCCGGGTGGGCGATCGCGTTTGCGCGGGCCGGCCTGCCCGTGCGCGTGTTCGACGCCGACCCGCGGATCGCCGCGCGGGCCATTCCGTGGGCCGCCGAACAATTGCGCGCGCTGCATGCGCGCGGCCTGCTCGACGAGCCGCCCGAGCGCGTCGCGGCGCGCATCGGGCTCGCGGCGTCGCTGCGGGACGCCGTGGCCGGCGCGATGTACGTGCAGGAGTCGGTGCTCGAGCGCATCGACGTGAAGCGCGCGCTGATGGTGCAGATCGACGCAGTTGCGGATGCAACGGTCGTGATCGGCAGCTCGAGCTCGGGCATTCCGGCCTCCGACTTCGCGAACGATCTCGCGATGTCCGCGCGCGTGCTGATCGCGCATCCGGTGAATCCGCCGTATCTCGTGCCGGTGGTCGAACTGGTGCCGTGCACGCAGACGTCGGCCGCGACGCTCGCGTTCGCCGAGCGGCTGATGACGGCGATCGGCCAGAGCGTCGTGCACGTGCGCAAGGAAGTCGAGGGGTTCGTGCTCAATCGGCTCCAGGCGGCGCTGCTGCGGGAGGCCTGGGCGCTGCACCGCGAAGGGGTCGCCAGTTGCGAGGACATCGACAAGACCGTGCGCGACGGTCTCGGCTGGCGCTGGTCGTTCATGGGGCCGTTCGAGACGATCGACCTGAACGCGCCGGGCGGCGTGGCCGACTATGCGAACCGGCTCGGGCCGCTGTACCACAGCATTGCGCGCTCGCGCGTCGACGAAGGGCCGTGGGACGCCGATCTGATCGCGCAGGTCGAACAGGATCGCCGGCGGCATCTGAGCGCGGACGCGCTCGCGGCGCGGCGCGACTGGCGCGACGCGAAGCTGATGGATTTCGCGGCCGCGCGGCGGGCCGCCGACACGCGCGACTGACCGCGCGTTCATTCCGCACGACCGGGCCTTGGCGGCGCGTGCACGCGATTGCGTGCACGACGCGCCCGCGCGCGCGTAAAGCGCGCGCGCTACCTCATTCTTTCTGGATATTCATGTCAATTCTCGTGATTGCCATCGCGCTGATCGCGCTGATGGTGGCCGCCTATCGCGGCTTCAGCGTGATCCTGTGCGCGCCGCTGGCGGCGCTCGCCGCCGTCCTGCTGACCGATCCGGCCGCCGTCGCGCCGGTCTTTTCCGGCATCTTCATGGAGAAGATGGTCGTGTTCGTGAAGCTGTATTTCCCGGTGTTCCTGCTCGGCGCGGTGTTCGGCAAGGTGATCGAACTGTCGGGATTCTCCGAGTCGATCGTGCACGCGGCGATCCGCTACATCGGCCAGACGCGCGTCAATGCGGTGATCGTCGCGGTCTGCGGGCTGCTGACCTATGGCGGCGTGTCGCTGTTCGTCGTGGTGTTCGCCGTCTATCCGTTCGCGGCCGCGCTCTATCGCGAGGCCGGCATCCCGAAGCGCCTGCTGCCGGGCGCGATCGCGCTCGGCGCGTTCTCGTTCACGATGGATGCACTGCCGGGCTCGCCTCAGATCCAGAACATCATCCCGACCACGTTCTTCAAGACGACGACGTGGGCCGGCCCGTGGCTCGGCGTGATCGGCTCGGTGTTCATCGTCGTGGCCGGCCTCGCGTTTCTCGAATGGCGCCGCCGCACGGTCATGGCCACCGGCGAGGGCTACGGCGCGTCGCACCAGAACGAACCCGAGATCACCGGCGCCGGCGCGCTGCCGCATCCGCTGCTGGCGATCGCGCCGCTGGTCGTGGTCGGCGTGTCGAACTTCGTCCTCACGCACCGGATTCCGAACTGGTACGGCGACGCCTATACGATCGCGCCGGACGTGCTGCCCGGCCTGCATGGCGCGCTGTCGATGCCGGTCAAGAGCGTGGTCGCGATCTGGGCCGTCGAGGGTGCGCTGCTGCTGGGCATCGCGATGACGCTCGTGACCGCGTTCGGCCGCGTGCGTTCACGTTTCGCCGCCGGCACGCGCAGCGCGGTCGCGGGCGCGTTGCTGGCGTCGCTGAACACCGCGTCGGAATACGGGTTCGGCGGCGTGATTGCGGCGCTGCCCGGGTTCGTGTTCATCGGCCGCGCACTGCAGTCGATCCCCGATCCGCTCGCGAATGCGGCCATTTCGGTCGGCGTGCTGGCCGGCGTCACGGGCTCCGCATCCGGCGGGATGAGCATCGCGCTCGCGGCGATGTCCGACTTCTTCGTGCGTGCGGCCGACGCCGCGCACATTCCCGCCGAGGTGCTGCATCGGGTGGTCGCGATGGCGAGCGGCGGCATGGACACGCTGCCGCACAACGGCGCGGTGATCACGCTGCTCGCCGTGACGGGGCTCAGCCATCGCGAATCGTATCGCGAGATTTTCGGCATCACATTCGTGAAGGCGGCCGCCGTGGCACTCGTGATCGCGGTGTATTACGCAACCGGACTGGTATGAGAGCGCGGGTGCGCGCGTTCAATATATGACAGCGGCTCGTCCATTCAGACGTATACATATAGTAGAACTGAATAGCTGATGAGTTTACCGTACCACCTCGTGTAATTTTCTCAATATCGTGCCGCGCTATTGAAGCGTAGATTCGACGACGCAATAGCGAAACACAATAAAACCGGCAGAACGAACCAGGAGACACATCAATGAAAGTCGGCTCGATGATCGGGAAAGTCGCGTGCGTCGCGGCGTTTCTCTGCGCAGCAGGCGTCGCCCACGCGGGCGAAACGCTCGATCGCGTGAAAGCGCGCGGCACGATGGTGGTCGTCACCAGCGCGAAATGGCCGCCGCAGGCCTATCTGAACGACAAGCACGAATTCGAGGGCTTCGACATCGACGTCGCGAACGAGATCGGCCGGCGCGTCGGTGTGAAGGTCGCGTTCCAGACGCCGCAGTTCAATCTGATGACGGGCGGCCACTGGCACGGCCGCTGGGATCTGTCCGTGCTGTCGGTCACGCCGACCAAGGAGCGCGAACGGCTGCTCGATTTCCCGGCCGTCTATTACTACAGCCCGTACGTGTTCGTCGTGCACAAGGATTCGAAGATCGCATCGCGCGCCGATCTCGGCGGCAAGGTGATCGGCGTCGAGGCCGGCACGACGTCGGAAGACTACATGAACCGCCGCCTGAGCATCGGCGGCCCGGACGTGCCCGCGTTCCAGTATCTGCCGACAGACCCGAAGCAGGTGAAGACCTACGGCACGTCGCTGCTGCCGTACGAAGACCTGCGTCTCGGCGACGGCAAGCGCGTGGACGCGATCCTGACGCCCGAGCAGACCGCGCTCGCCGCGATCAAGAACGGCTACCCGGTCAAGATCGTGCCGGGCGACTATGCGTATCGCGAGCCGCTCGCGATCGTCGCGGACAAGGGCGATGCCGACTGGAACAAGACGGTCGGCAATGCGGTGACCCAGATGAAGCAGGACGGCACGCTGACGAAGATCAGCGCCAAGTGGTTCGGCAAGGACTATACGAAGTAAGCGAGCCGGACCGGCCGCATTCGCGCGAATGCGGCCGCCGCCCGATCATTTGAATTTCGGACGACGAAGAACGCCATGACCACCGATTACGTGGATACCTACTATTCACGCACGCTTCACGATGCGATCGCGCGGCCGTCTCTCGATGCCGATCTCGCCGCGGACGTGTGCATCGTCGGCGCCGGCATGGCCGGCATCACGGCCGCGCTCGAACTGCTGCGGCGCGGCCGCAGCGTCGTGCTGCTCGACGCGAACCGCGTGTCGTGGGGCGCATCCGGGCGCAACGGCGGCGTCGTGAGCCCCGGCTATTCGACGGGCGTCGCGCAGATCGCGCGCCACGTCGGGATGGACGACGCGAAGACGCTCTACCGGATGTCGATCGAAGGCGTCGACATCGTGGCCGACAACATCCGCGAGCTCGGCATCGATGCGGCTGAACAGATTCACGGCGTGCTGCGGCTGTCCCGCCACGACAACGGCAACGAGATGATCGAGCAGCAGCGCTGGCTCGCGCGCGAGTTCGACTATCCGGTCGAGCATCTGCCGACGCCGGCGATCAGGGAGATCCTCGTGTCGGATAAATACCGGCAGGGCCTCCTCGACCGCCGCGCGTTTCACTTCCATCCGCTGAATTACGCACGGGCCCTCGTCGCCGAGATCGAGCGCCAGGGCGGCCGCGTGTTCGAGGATTCGGAAGTCGTCGCGATCGCCGATCGCGGCGCGACGAAGCGGGTCGCCACCGCGCGCGGCAGCGTGAGCGCACGCGACGTGGTGCTGACCTGCGGCGGCTACACGGGGCGCCTGATCCCGAAGCTCGCGCGCAGCTATCTGCCGATCACCACCTACATGATGCTGACCGAGCCGGCCGGCGACCTGATCGCGTCGGCGATCCGCACGCGCGTGTCGATCGGCGACAACCGGCGCGCGAGCGACTACTACCGGCTCGTCGACGGCGGCCGCCGCGTGCTGTGGGGCGGCATGATCACGACGCGTCGCTCCGATCCGCGCCGGCTCGCCGACGCGTTGCGCGACCGGATGGTCGACGCGTATCCGCAACTCGCGCCGCTCGCGATCCAGGTCGCGTGGTCCGGAAAGATGGCCTACGCGCGACACCTGATGCCGCTGATCGGCCGCTTCGACGACGGCATCTGGTATTGCATGGGCTTCGGCGGCCACGGAATGAACACCACGGCGATCGGCGCACGCGTGATCGCCGAAGGCGTGACGGGCGCCACCGATCGCTACCGGTGCTTCGCGGCCTTCGGCCTGCCGTGGAACGGCAGCTATGCGGGGCTCGCGGTCGCGCAGCTCACGTACTGGCGCTACCAGCTGATGGACTACATGCGCGAACGGGCGGTGTAAGCCTGCCGTCTTTCGTCTTCGGGAGAAACCCATGCTTGCAGAAAACTTGCCCGGCGCGCAGAAGGGCTGGCGCGGCACCGCGGTGGCGGCCGTGATCGTCGCGCTGGCCGTCGTGTTCGCGATCGCGCGCAGCGTGCCCGAATGGGCGGCGACGCTGAACCTCACCGCGCTGACCGGCGCCGGCGCGCGGCCGGGCGCGTGGCACGCGCTGCTGATGCTGGCGGCCGGCGCCGCCGTGCTGATCGCGAACGGCTATCTGCTGACGCGCATGCCGTCGCGCGTGCAGGTCGTGATCGTGTGGTTCGAATTGCTGCTGTTGCTCGCCGCGTTCCTGTCGACGTTCGACCTGAGCTTCGAATTCATCCATCGCAAGATCGGCTACCTGATCACGCAAGGCGCGGTGACGACGCTGTTCGTGTCGGCCATCTCGATCGCCATCGCGTTCGTGCTCGCGCTGATCGGCGCGCTCGCGAAGCTGTCGTCGAACGGGATTGCGATCGGCATCGCGTCGTTCTACACGTCGCTGTTTCGCGGGCTGCCGCTGCTGATGCAGATCTTCATCCTGTATCTCGGGTTGCCGCAGCTCGGCTATGTCGTCGATCCGATCCCCGCCGGCGTGACCGCGCTGTCGCTGTGCTACGGCGCGTACATGACCGAGATCTTCCGCGCCGGCATCCAGAGCATTCCGCACGGCCAGTGGAACGCGGCACGCGCGCTCGGCTTCACGCCGGCACAGATGATGCGGCTCATCATCCTGCCGCAGGCGATGCGCGTGATCATCCCGCCGACCGGCAACCAGTTCATTGCGATGCTGAAAGACAGCTCGCTCGTGTCCGTGGTCGGCGTATGGGAGCTGACCTATGTCGCGACGACGGAAGGCCAGAAGGAATTCCGGCACATGGAGATGCTGATCAGCGCGGCGCTGGTCTACTGGGTGATGTCGCTCGTCCTCGAACTGGTGCAGGCGCGCATCGAGAAGAGATTCCGCAAGGCCGTGCGCTGATGCAATCGAACCGGAGCAGAACATGATCGAAATCGACAGCGTGTCGAAATCCTACGGCGCATTCCAGGTGCTGACCGACTGCACGGCAAGCGTGCGCAAGGGCGAGGTGGTCGTGGTGTGCGGGCCGTCGGGGTCGGGGAAGTCGACGCTGATCAAGACCGTCAACGGGCTCGAGCCGTTCCAGCAGGGCGCGATCCGCGTCGACGGCGTGTCGGTCGGCGACCGCCGCACCAACCTGTCGAAGCTGCGCGCGAAGGTCGGCATGGTGTTCCAGCACTTCGAGCTGTTCCCGCATCTGTCGATCGTCGAGAACCTGACGCTCGCGCAGCGCAAGGTGCTCGGCCGCTCCGGCGACGAAGCGGCCGCGAAGGGGCTCGCGCTGCTCGAGCGCGTCGGGCTGCGCGCGCATGCGGACAAGTATCCGGGCCAGTTGTCGGGCGGGCAGCAGCAGCGCGTCGCGATCGCGCGCGCGCTGTCGATGGATCCGGTCGCGATGCTGTTCGACGAGCCGACATCCGCGCTCGATCCCGAGATGATCAACGAGGTGCTCGACGTGATGGTCGAGCTCGCGCAGGACGGGATGACGATGATGTGCGTGACGCACGAGATGGGCTTCGCGAAGAAGGTCGCGCATCGCGTGATCTTCATGGACCAGGGCCGGATCGTCGAGGACGACGACAAGGACGCGTTCTTCGCGGCGCCGAAATCGGCGCGCGCACGGGATTTCCTGCAGAAGATCCTGCACTGAAGCGGCGCCGCCGCGGCTCGCGTGCCGCGGCGTCGTGTGTCGCCGATCTTCCCGCGCGCTTCAAAACTGTTTTTACGATCGCCTGCTTCCGCCGCCGCCATGCGGCGTCGATACTGACGCCCATGGCCGCGTTCCGCACGTCGTCCGACGTCGAGCGTGACCGGCATCCACGGCCCGCGCCCATCCGACACCGGTGCGCGCGGGCCGGTTCATTCCCGCGAGGCACCTGCATCCGCAGCCGTCTCGCCATCGGAGCGGTAGATGAAGGGCATCAAGGTATTCGTGACCGGCGCGGCCGGCTACATCGGCGGCTCGGTGGCGGCCCGGCTGGTATCGGAAGGCTACGTCGTTACCGGCCTCGCGCGCGACGGCGACAAGGCCGCGAAACTCGCGGCGGCCGGCATCAGGCCGGTCATCGGCACGCTCGACGACACGGCGCTGCTGCATGCATTCGCAAGCGACGCGGATGGCGTCGTGAACGCGGCGAGCAGCGATCATCGCGCATCGGTCGAGACGATCATCGCGGCGTTGAGCGGCTCGGGCAAGACGTTCGTGCATACGAGCGGCACCAGCGTGATCGCGGACGACGCGCAGGGCGCGCACGGCGACGCGCCGGTATTCGACGAAGCGACGCCGGTCGTCGCGCCGGCCAAGCCGGGGCGCCGCGCGATCGACGAGCTCGTGATGTCGGCCGCGACGCTGGGCGTGCGCTCGGCGGTCATCTGCAACAGCATGATCTACGGCGACGGGCTCGGCATCCGACGCGACAGCGCGCAGCTGCCGCTGCTCGCGGCGATCGCGCGCGATGCCGGTGCCGTGCGCGTGATCGGCAAGGGCTTGAACCGCTGGTCGAACGTGCACGTCGAGGACGTGGCCGACCTGTACCTGCGCGCGCTCCGGTCGGCGGCGCCGGGCGCGCTGTATTTCGCGGAAAACGGCGAAGCGTCGTTCGCGGAGATCGGCGCGGCGCTGGCTGCCCGGCTCGGGTTGCCGTCGGTCGTCGAATGGGACATCGTCGACGCCGAACAGGCGCTCGGCCATTCGCGCGCGCATTTCTCGCTCGCATCGAACAGCCGCGTGAAGGCCGTGCGCGCGCGGCGGGAGCTCGGCTGGGCGCCGCAGCATGGCGCGATGCTGGACTGGATCCGCCACGCGATGCCGGTCGCGGCCTGACGCCGCCACGCTGTTCCTTCGAGCCGAGACACGCGCCCGCCCGGGCGCGTTCGTCGAACCGTTGCCGCGTCAACACCGATCGCACTGGTCGGACAATATTGGCGCGGCATTGTTGAATCAGAATCAACTATGATTCGCGCCGGCCCCCGCTTATCAAACGCGCGCGGCGCCACTATCGTGACGGTTCCTGCCACCGCCGACGATTTCCGACCATGAAGACCACCCTCGACGAGATGCTCGCGTTCGTGACGATCGCCGATACCGGTTCGTTGACGGGCGCCGCGGACAAACTGCACCAGCCGACGTCGGTAATGAGCCGGATCCTGCGGCGTCTCGAGGAAAAACTCGACACGACGCTGATCCGCCGCACGACGCGCCGGCTCGAAGTGACGGAGGAGGGCAAGCTGTTCGTCGAATACGCGCGCGAGATCATCGCGTCGGTCGAATTCGCGGAAGAGCAGCTCGTCAGCCAGCGCGAGAAGCCGGCCGGGCGGCTGCGGATCAATGCGGCGATGCCGTTCATGCAGCACGTGATTGCGCCGATGATGCCGGGCTTTCGCGACGCGTACCCGGCGATCGCGGTCGAACTGCATACGAGCGACGAGATCATCGACCTGCTCGAACAACGCACCGATGTCGCGATCCGGATCGGTGAACTGCGCGACTCGACGCTGCACGCGCGCAAGCTCGGCAGCAGCCGGCTGCGCATCCTCGCCAGCCCCGCGTATCTGGAGAAGGCCGGCGTGCCGACGCGCGTCGCCGATCTCGCGGACCACACGCTGCTCGGCTTCGTGCAGCCCGAAACGCTGAACCACTGGCCGCTGCGCACCGCGGACGGCGACGTGTACCGGATTCATCCCGCACTGCAGGCATCGAGCGGCGAAACGCTGCTGACGCTCGCGCTGAACGGCGCCGGCATCGTGTGTCTGGCCGATTACATGACGGGCGCGCATCGCCGCGACGGGAGCCTCGTCGAGGTGCTCGTCGACGACACCACCGAATTCCGCCAGCCGATTCACGCGGTCTACTATCGCAACGCGACGCTGTCGTCGCGCATCGTGAGCTTTCTCGATTACGTGAGCGCGCAACTGAAGGATGGCGGCGACATCGATTGACGCGGCCGGTGCATCGCATCGCGACGCGTGTCGTGAAAAAAAGGCGGTGTGTTCGATCGATATCGGACACGCCGCTTTTTTTGTTCTTCGTGGATTTCCGTGGACGTCGCGTGCCGACCCGTTGCAGCCAGTCGAGCAGTCTCTGTTCTAAGGGTAAGTATCGGAGTGGAACGGTCATTCCGTGCCGTCGCCTGGGGGACAAGTCAACGGCCGCTGCGGACGCTCAAACCCGTGAGTTGGTGAGGCGGCTTGGCTGCCCGCACGGCGGCTTTTGCACTCATGCAGCGGCCTTGCGCATCAGTCGTTCGCGCGTGATCCACAGACTGCTTAGAGCGAACAGCGTGTGCAACTCTGCGGGTTCTTCATCAAGCCGCGATAGCGCATCTTTAGATGCCACCATGCGCGGCGATGAACATGGCGACGGCCGACCGGCAATAGGATTCGATTTCGTTGTCGTCCTCAGCTCTCGCCTCGTCGAAGCGGGCGATAAGCAGCAGATCGGAGCCTTTGAAAAGCGCGCCAAACAAGCGGGCGGACCGGTGAGCATCGGGTACGTTCAGAATCGCTTTCGCGTGCAACTGACGCAACACGGCCTCGATTTGGGCGATGACATGGGCGGGCCCGGCTTCGTAATGGAGCTTGCTCAACGCCTTTTGATTGGTCTTGTCGGCCAAAACCATGGCTTCGACACTGCGGACGTCCGGACTCAACAGCGTGCGAAGCAGCGATGAGCCCACCGCCATGAGCTGAGCTTCGGCCGAACCGTCGACGCCATCAGAAAGGGCCTGCGGCGCAAATTGTTTGCAGCGGGCCACCATGGCCGCGCTGAACAGCGCCTCCTTGCTCTCGAAGTGCCGATAGATGCTGAGCTTCGATATCTTCGCGCGCTGGGCGACCTTGTCCATGGTCGTCGCTTGAAAACCCAATTCCACAAAGAGTTCGCAGGCAGCGTCGACGATCGTTTGGCGAAGCGCCTCGTTGGCGGGCCGGCCGCGCCGGCCCTGGTTGTTTTCGGTCACGACAATTCCAGTACTTGACAGTATTCAAATTTGCACATTACGATACCAAATAGTATCGCAATGTGCAAGCCAGGGGCAGGTTTCAACCGGTCGTCCCGATGAGGTGCCTCAAGGCCGCCGGCGATATCGCGCGGCATCGTCGGGCCGGTCAATCCAACATCGGCAACTTTCTCACCCATGCCGAAGCCCTGCCCGCTGACCGTCTCAAGTGCGCATCGCCGGACGATATTGCACACCACGCCCGGCCCACCCCTCCATTCACAACGCGGAGCCCATCACCATGAATGACGTCATCATCATCGGCGGCAGCTTTGCCGGCCTCGCCGCCGCCCTGCAGCTTGGCCGTGCCCGCCGCAAGGTCACCGTTCTCGATACCGGCCGGCCGCGCAACCGCTTTGCCGGCCACTCGCATGGCCTGCTCGGCCACGATCACAAGCCGCCGCTGGACATCCTGGTCGAGGCGCGGCAGCAACTGGCGCGCTATCCATCGATCAGCCTCGTCGATGCCCGGGCCGAGAGCGTGTCGGGCGCCATCGACGATTTCTGCGTCGTCACTGATGATCACGAAAGCCTGCGGGCGCGCCGCGTGATCCTGAGCTATGGTGTCGCCGACCAGATGCCGGATGTTCCGGGCTTTGCCGAAAGCTGGGGCATGTCCATCGTGCCCTGCCCCTATTGCGACGGCTTTGAAGTCGCCGGGCAGCATTGGGGCCTTGTCTGGTCCAGCCCGCAGTCGTACCAGTCTGCCAGGCTGTTCCGCGATTGGACTGACAAGTTGACCGTCTTCGCCGATGGTCATGACATTGCGCCCGATATCCAGGTCGATCTGGCGCGTCGCAACATACCTGTCGTCGACGGCCGGATCGTCGAGATCGCCCATCAAAACGGGCATATCGCCACCGTCAATCTCGATACCGGCCGCAATGTCGCGGTCGACGTCCTGTTCGCCCAGCCGCGCAACAGGCCGTCCGCAAGCCTGCACGAATCGCTGGGCCTCGCCACGGTCGATACGCCCACCGGCATCGTCCTCAAGGTCGACGAGCGCCGCCAAACCAGCATGCCCGGCATCTACGCCGCTGGCGACCTCGCCACGCCCTTCTTGCCCTCGGTCACCCAGGCATCATCGCAGGGCGCGATGGCGGGTATCTTCGCCCAGCAGTCGATGGTGGTTTGAGAGAACAGATCCCTGCTCTTGTCGCGTCGTCGCCTTCGAAAAGTTGGCGTAGATCGACGCGGCGAAAGGCGGATCGTCGAGTCAAGGCGATGACATGGCAAAGCAAAGTGCTGATCAGGTGGGTGACTGGAATGGTCAGAGCGGGGAGCGCTGGGTCGCCAACCAGGCCCGGCTCGACGCTCTGGTGGCGGTGTTCGGCCAGGCCGCGATCGAAGCCGCCGCGCCCGCGACGGGTGAGCGCGTGCTGGATATCGGCTGCGGCGCGGGTGCGTCGAGTCTGGCTCTTGCCGCTCGCGTCGGCGCGAGGGGTCAAGTGCTGGGCGTGGACATATCCGAACCGTTGATCGATCGGGCGCGCGCGCTTGCGCGCCACGATACGCCGGCCCTGTTTCAGGTGGCCGACGCCAGCAGCGCAGAGCTGCCCGAAGGCGCGTTCGACATTCTGTTCTCGCGTTTCGGCGTGATGTTTTTCCCCGATCCGACCGCGGCGTTCGCCCATATGCGACGCGCGCTCCGGCCGGGCGGCCGGGTCGCTTTCGTCTGCTGGCGCGGTGCGGCCGAGAACGATTGGATACGACTGCCGGTGGGCGCGCTCAAGGACATCGTCCCGCCGAGCGCGCTGCCGGATCCCGAAGCGCCCGGCCCGTTTTCGTTCGGCGACCGGGAGCACGTGGCGCGCATCCTGACGGCGGCCGGTTTCACCGAAATCGTTATCTCGCCCTTCGACGCGGCCGTCCCATTCGGCGAGGGCGAAACGCGGGATGCCGCGATCGACGACGCAGTGAGGATGACGCTTGAGGTCGGCCCGCTGTCGCGTGCGCTCGCTGGTCAGTCCGACGACATCCGCGCCCGTGCCTCCGCCGCAGTTCGTGCCGCCTTCGCGCGCCTCCCCGGCGAGGGGGCGGTGTTGATCAACGGCGCGGCGTGGGTCGTCATGGCACGAAATCCGGCAAGCTGACAGGGATTAACAGGGGAGACGCCTCCGCTTGGTAGCGCTGGGCGTCGTTGGCCGCTCAGATGGATGTCCGTTCTGGCCGCTGAACGAGCGCTCGCCTTGCAACATTCAGATGGCCGGTTGCGAAGCAGAGCTGACGCCTGAGCGGCCTGCCGGCGGTGTATGTGACCGGGAGTTGGTCGCCGCTACCAGCCGGGTGTGACGGACCGCTATCGGGTGCAAAGAGCCTTTCTTGCGGCTCCGGAACGGCCACCCGGTGTCGCGCGTGGCTGTTTGCAGACATCGCCGAACGGAATGATAACGAGATAGGGAAGCTTATCACGACGGCACGATGGCCTGGTCGCGCGTCACAGAGCTTCTGGCCGGCCGCATTCGGCCAGGAAGTGTGGTTCACACGTCGTGTCGCTGAGACGTTCAGACGTCGGCTCCGGCCCGCCGGGAAAGGCCATTCGCCGTTCAATCAACGAACCACGAATAGCGGAAGTGCGCTTCGGCGGTCACGCCTGTCGGCCTCGCTCGCAGCCGCCTGATTCGGTACGCAGAGTACGGTTGTGCCATCATCACCCGCTTCGCACGTGCGACGGATGGGTCATTGGTCACGTTCAGACGGACGATCAGTTTGCAGCTGCGTGTCGGCTGTTCAATCGGGAAGATCTGCTGGATGACGACACCTGGAAGTCGGCGGCGAAACGAATCGAACGGAACGGCGAGATGTGGCGAGCGCTCGGCGCCAAGGCGACCACGATGACGCGCGCGGAAGTATTGGCGCGCGCCGAATCCGAAGGCGTGGCGATCGGCTCGATCTACACGCTGGAGGAGTTCTTCGAAGACCCGCAAGTTCGGAGCAGCGATGTCTATGTCGATCACGAGGATCCCGAGTTCGGCGTGATCCGGCAAATGAATTTCCCGGTGCGCTTCGGTCTTTCAACGGTTCAAGTCGAGGCACGGGCACGCACGCCTATGCCGCGCTTCAACACCATCGTATGGAATTCAACGTGCCTCGTGGAAAAACTTCGTCAACGACCTGCCGCTGCTCAGGTTCCGCAGTTTGACCTTCGCCGCACCGCATTAGCGGAATAGCCGGACACGATTAGCGCACGAACGGACACCATTAGCAGTATCTACGAACTTCAACAGCAACCTCCGTACATACAGGAAATTAAAAAATTCCTACTGTGCGCAAAATCGAGACAGGGTAGATCAGCTTTGCGGGTGTCGTCATGCGTTCGGCGATGTCAAGCTACCGATTGACAACGACAGCTTCAGCCCAAAGATCGGGGTGGTGTCCGACTTTTGGGAATGCTTGTCAGGCTGTCCCGGCGTACTTCGCAGGGAGGGGAGCGACGGCTCGGGGACGCGAGAGCGGAAAGTTCAAATATTCGTGAAAGTAATCCCGCCGTCGACGGCCAGCCATTGCGCGGTGATGAAGTCCGCATCGTCCGATGCCAGATAAACGATCGCCTTGGCGATGTCATCGACGCCTCCCAGACGGCCCAGCGGCGTCGTGGCCACGCGCCGGGCGTCACGCTCTTCGTTGCGGTTGCGCAGGGTGCCTTCGGTCGGCACGGCGGACGGGCAAACCGCGTTGACGCGGATCTTGCGGGCCCCGAGTTCTGCCGCTGCAGCACGCGTGATGCCGAGGATGCCTGATTTGATGCCGGAATATACGATCGAGCGGGTGGCCGAACGCAGCGCTGCCGTCGATGCCACATTGATGATGGTGCCGCCTTCGCTCATCACCGCCGCAGCGGACTGGATACCCCAGACGACGGCCTTGAACCCGATATCGAGCATTCGATCCATGGTTTCGGGTGCGATATCCGCAACCGACTGGTAGCGCACCCATGCCGCGTTGTTGACCAGAATGTCGAATCGACCGCCGTGGGCGTGGACTTCGTTCACTGCGTCGGCCATGCCCTCGCGGGTGCTCACGTTCTTCACGACCGGAAACGCCCGGCCACCGGCATCGAGCACGGCGGCAACCGTATCGTTGACGAGTTCCCCCTTCAGATCGTTGACACCGACGACTGCACCACGGGCCGCGAGCCGAAGCGCCGTCGCCTTGCCGATACCCGCGCCGGCGCCGGTCACGAGGGCATAGCGTCCGGACAAATCCTGTTGCATTTCAATCTCCGTCGATAACGTGTTGAGAACAGCTTCATGACGGCGGTCGAGCATGCTCGACGGCCCCGTGGACCTTGCCGAGGCCATAGCCGACTTACTGGAAACGCAAGCGCCTGGAAGCGGTATTTTTGAAAATTTCCTAGCGGCCCTTAAATGCCGGTTCACGCTTTTCCAGAAATGCCATACGCGCTTCCTTGGCGTCTTCCGTCCTGGACAGCATCATCGTGATGTCCTGTTCGTGACGGTAAGCTTCGCGCTGGGGCATTTGATCGGTGAAATTCGCGGCCTTTTTCGCCTGAATGAGCGCGATGGGTGACTTGCTGGCGATGCGACGGGCAAGTTCCATGACGTGAGGCATAAGCGCGTCGGCTGGCAGCACGTCTTCCAGTACGTTACGACGGAGGAGATCCTGAGCCGTCAGCTTGTCGCCGGTAAAGAACATGCGACGCACGGTCGAACGACCGAACAGCGTGCGCAGCATCGACGCACCACCGGCCAGACCGACGTTGATTTCCGGCATCGCGAATACGGCATTTTCGCTCGCGTACATGATGTCGCACGCAGCCATCAAGCCCAGTCCGGCGCCCAAGGCCGCGCCGTTGACCGCCGCGATCACGGGCTTCGCGCACTCCTTGACCGCGTTGCCGGTTTCGCGGGTCCAGCGGTTGTGGTCGAGGAAGTCGCCCGGGACATCGGGATCGGGGCGGTCACGGAGGTCCGCACCCGAACAAAAGGTGTTGCCGGCACCGGTGAGCACCGCGCAGCGAATGTCGTCGCGAGCGCTGATTTCGTCAAATACGGCAATGAGGCGGCGGCGCATGGCGCGCGACAGCGCGTTCTTGACCTCGGGGCGATTCAGCGTGACGAGGGCCACGCCGTCCGTGACTTCGAGGGTGACCGAGTCGGTGTCTATGCCGCGTGCTTCGCTCATGGTCGTATCGTCTCCTGGGGGGATTTTTCTAATCGGGCTGTCAGGAATTGTACTGTCCCACGGTCGGACGATTTTCAATCAAAAACGCGTTCTGAATTGCGTGAAATAGCAGGTAGTCTGCGCGATATCGGAGCGTTATCATGCGTCGCGGCGGGCGACACCGCTTTGCTTCACGGCGACTCGTACGCGGAGAACCGGAGTTCCGGACCGGACACGCGGGAGGCCACGAAGTCCAGGAACAGGCGGATCTTGGTCGGGATCGCGGGTGAGTCGATAATCGTCGCGTACATCCCGTCTTCAAAGCTGGAGTTGGTGACCTGATACTCGGGAAGCAGGCGAACCAGTTTTCCGCTTATCAAATCCTTGTGAACGGTGTAGTCGTCGAGCAGAACGATGCCTTCGCCCATGCGCGCGAATTCGAGCAGTGCGATACCGTTATTGGTGACATGCCGGGGCTGAAAATGAACTTCGGTTTCGGCGCCGTCTTTCCGGAATCGCCAGGAATACCCGGATCCCGGCATGGAGTAAGCGATGCATTGATGGTTCTTCAGTTCTTCCGGTGCCGTGACCGAGCTTCGGCCAATGAAGTAACCGGGGGAGACCACCAGATGGCGCTCGCTTCGGAACAGAATCCGGCGCTTGATCCCGGATTCGATCGGCGGGGCAATCCGAAAGTCGATATCGATTTGATCCTTGTTCAGGTCCGACGGCGCTTCGCTCAGCGTCAATTCAATCTGAATGCTCGGGTACAGCTTGGAGAATTCGGTAATCACGGTCGGCAATACACCGAGGCCGAACATGACGCGTGAATGCACGCGTAGCGTGCCCGACGGGGCCGAGGTGATGGACGAGATGCTTCGGTGCGCTTCGTCGATGCTCCGCAGAATGCCTTCGACGTGTTTTGCGTACTCGATGCCCGCTTCGGTCAGCGTGACGCAGCGGGTCGTGCGGGTGAACAGCTTGACCTTCAAGTCGTTCTCGAGATCCAGAACCATTCTCGAAACGGAGGCCGGCGCGATGCCGAATTGGCGGGCAGTTTCCGAAAAACTCTTGTTCCTGGAAATGGAAAGAAAAAATTCCATTGCACGAAGTCTGTCCACGAAGTCTCCATCTTCCCCGTTGACAATGAACGGGGATATTGTAGGTACGGGATTACCCCAGTCAAAAAACACAAAGCCGCTACACATTGGCAGCGGCTTTGCCGAGTCGTATTCGGAGTCGCTGGCTCGCTAGTGGACGGCTTCACCTGCGGGCAAGCCTGCGTAGCCATGCCGCAGTGAAGGAATGCGGAAACCGATGCAGAAGATCGACACCGACGCGATCACCGCGGGGAGCGCGATCCATGCAACGATGGTCGTCAACGGCCAGCCCAGGCCGATCATAACAGGGCCCAGGAACGTGCCGGCAATGCCCCCAAAGCGGCCCATGCCGAGCACCCACGCTGCGCCGGTGGCGCGGCTGCTGGTCGGATACATTTGCGTCGCGAGCGTGGACATCGACGAGCACGCGCCGTTGTTGGTCATGGCCGCCATGATCAGCAGCGTCAGCAACGTATCGCCGCGCGCACCGCTGACCGACACCAGAAGCGCCATCAACATCGAGATCGCGAAATACGCCGAGATCACGCGGACCGGGCCGAACTTGTCCATCAATATGCCGCCCAGCAGGATGGCGATACCCGAGCACCAGTTGAACCACATCATCGTGTCGGCGGTCTGGGCGAGCGTGCGGCCATCTCCCTGGAGAATGGTCGGCAGCCACATGCTCAGCACGTACAGCGTGATCGTCGAGCAGATGTAAGCAATCCAAAGCAGCAGCGTCGGGCCGCGCAGCTTGTCGGAGAACAGTTCCGCGACCGGAAGCTTGCGCTTTTCGACTGCAGCCGCCACGTCGGCGACGAACACCGTGTCGGTGAAATCGGCCGTCGGGTCGATGCGTTTCAATGCTTTCGCGATCTTGTCCTGGCCCTTGCCCGCCGCCGCCAGATATCGAACCGATTCCGGCAGAAAGAATGCGAGCAGCACCGCAACGACGACAGGGGCGATGCCGCCGATGATCAGATAGCCTTCCCACCCGTGTACCGGGATGACCGATTTGGCCAGTGGCCCGGTAATGCCGCCGCCCACGGCGAAGCCGAAGAGCATGAAGTTCACCGCACGCGAGCGCATGCGCGACGGCAGAAACTCGTTCATGAGCGTCGCGCACAGCGGGATGGCGGCGCCGAGGCCGACGCCGGTCAGCAGACGCGACCACATCAGTTCGGTCACGTTGGTCGAGCACCCTGCGGCGATCGAGAACACGCCGAAAAAGGCGACCGACGTCACGAGCACGACACGACGGCCGATGCGATCGGCGAGCGGCGCGCCGAAGATCGCGCCGATGCCGATACCGACCAGCGCGGCGCTGAGTACCGGCGCCAAATCGGCCTTGGTCACACCCCATTGCTTGATCAGAGCGGGCGCGATCAGGCCCATCGCCGAGGTGTCGAGGCCATCGAGGATGATGGTCACGAACATCAGCGAAAAAAGAATGGCGTGGAAAGGCTTGAGTGGTCGTTGATCGATGAACGACTTGACGTCAATGGTCTGCATGCTTTGTCTCCTTTTATGTTTTGAACGGGATTCAGGAAGGGCGGGGTGACCATTCGCTGCGATCCACGCCGCCCTGCCGTCCTGTCCGGTTTTTTACATCACGCTCTACGTCACACCACGCTCCGATACGCTTCAGAGATAGGCAATGGCGGAACCGCCATCCACACGAACGCATTCACCGTTCACGAATGCGCTTTCGTTCGAAGCCAGGAAGCACACGGCATTCGCGATGTCGTCCGGCTGGCCGAGGCGCGGCATCGGCGTCTTCGCCTGGCGGATCTTGCGCGTCTCTTCGGACACGTTCTTGACCACGCCTTCGGTCTCCGTGTAGCCGGGGGCGACCGAGTTCACGCGAATGCCGCGCGGCCCGAGCTCCGCCGCGGCCGCACGCATCAGGCCGAGCACGCCGGCCTTCACGCCGCAGTAGACGAGCGCGTTGGGCAGGCCGATGAAACCCGACGACGAAGCGATATTGACGACGGAGCCGCCGTCCTTCATGTATTGCGCCGCAGCCTGAATGCCCCACACGACCGAATTGAAACCCGTGGCGGTCATCATCGACACGTCTTTCTCGGTGATTTCCAGAACCGGCGCATAGCGCACCCACATCGCGTTGCTCACGATGATGTCGAAACGACCGGCAACTTCAACGAGGCCGGCGGCAGCCTGGAAAATCGTGTCGCGCTCGGCTACGTTGCCACCGAACGCGTGGGCGAAACCGCCCTGTGCGTTGATTTCGTCGGCTGCCGCCTGAGCCGCGCCGAGGTCGCGATCGAGAATGCCGACGACGGCACCCTCGCGAACGAATTTATTGACGATACCCCGACCGATACCTTGAGCGCCGCCCGTCACAAGCGCGACCTTGCCTTCCACTTGCTTCTTCATTTCCACTCCTGAACGTCGTCTGATTGATTCACCGATCTTTGAAGCGGCATTCCGGCAGGCCGCGCACACCTGTACCGGTGACGGCGACCACCGCCCCGGCGTGCGGGTTGGTGCTCTTGAGCGCATTCCCGCTGTCGCTGATGCTGGTCACGAAGATCGTGTCGAGAGCCGGCCCGCCGATGGACGGGCAGGTCGGATAGACGGTAGGCAGGTCGATAATGCGGTCGAGCCGGCCGTCGGCCGTGAACCGAGCGAGCTGTCCCGAGATGACCAGGGCCGTCCAGAGATTGCCTTCGGCGTCGATGGCGGCGCCGTCGGGGCCTGATTTGAGCGATGTCGTATCCACGAACAGCGTCCGTTCGCTCAGCGTGCTGGCCACGGAGTCGTAGCGATAGCGACGCAGCTGGTGGCTCAAGCTATCCGAAAAGTACAGATACCGGCCGTCCGGCGAGAAGCATGTCGAGTTCGTGATGCAGATACCGGTCTCCAGAACCTTCAGATTGCCGTCGCCGTCGAGTTGATACAGTTCGCCCACGGGTTCGCGGCGGCCGAGCGCCATCGAACCCAGAACAAGACGGCCTTCGCGATCGACCCGGCCGTCGTTGAGGCGCATGTTCGGAGCCGGGTGCGTCACATCGATGAAGTGCGCGAGGTCGCCGCTTTCGGTATCGAGGAAATGGAAGCTGTCCACGAGCGCGACGAGCAGGCGACCGCTTTCGCACAATGCGATCGCGCCGATCTGCGAGGGCAAGGTCCAATCGCGAACCGTATTCGTTTTCAGGTCACGCGCCTTCACGACACACGCGCGGGAATCGATCCAGTACAGGATCTGCTCGCGGTCGTCCCACAGCGGACACTCGCCCAGCGCGTCCCGCGAGTCCCCGCAAATGCTGATGGTGTGATGGGTCATGATGCGTTGCGCGCCAGCATATCGGCACGGACTCCGTAGAACACGTCGTGAGGGCAATGGGCGCCGAGCGGCCGACGCGCGGTGCCGAACATGCCGATTTCGGTGGGATCCGCGACAGGCGTGCTGCGCGACCAGTCGTAGACCACGGTGCGGGCCGCGACTCGCCATTCACCGTGCCGTCTTTCGAAACGGTCGATATAGCGGCCATACAGCGAGACTTCGGTCACCGTGCCGGGCACGACCTGCCGGTCTTCCTGAACCGCGTGGAAATAGCTTTCTGCCAATGCCTGGTCGCCGAGCAACTCGATCATGATGTTGCCGATCAGGTGGACGCCGCGGCGTGGGGTTCTCAGCACGTCCAGCACCCAATCGCAGAATCCGGTTGCCGAGCCCTGGTAAGGGCCGTGACGATCGGTTGCATCCGGCCAGTAAGTGGCGCGCAACGCCGCCTCGTCACGCCGATCCACGCCTCGGCAATAGCGGTACAGACATTCGCGAATGGCTTCGCGGTCGAGCAGATCCTGCACTGCCTGATTCGATACTGCGTTGTGGTCCATATGTTTGCCTGGGTGAAGGATGGAAACACCGGTGTATTTCTGCTTGCCGCTATTGCTTGATGATGACGGCGTCGAGCACGGCGGCGCCGGTCTCGCGCACGACCAGCGGATTGACGTCGACGCTGACGATCTCCGGATGATTCATCGCGAAATCCGACAGTTTGACCATGGCCGTGACCAGTGCATCCATGTCTTTGGGCGCGGCGCCACGCCAGCCCGTCAGGAGGGCCGTCGCCTTCACCCTGTCGAGCGCCTGGCGTGCGCGCGCAGGCGTGAGGGGGGCAGAGGCGAGCGATACGTCCTTGTACAACTCGGTATTGATGCCGCCCGCACCGACGAGAATCATCGGGCCGAAGGTCGCATCGTTGTTCACGCCGAGGATCATTTCGGTGCCGCCCACGATCATCGGGCACACCAGGATGCCGTCGATCCGCGCACCGGGTGCATGGGAGCGGACGCTGTCCAGGATCTGCCGGCAGGCCGCACGCACGCCGTCGGCATTCCTGACGTTGAGAGCCACGCCGCCCACTTCGGTCTTGTGCACGATTTGCGGACTCACGATCTTGAGCACCACCGGGTAGCCCATTGCGTCGGCGGCGGCCACTGCTGCATCGGCGTCGACGGCCAGCACGTCCCGCGGCACCGGCAGGCCGGCGTCGGCCAACGCTTCCTTGGCCAGCGCTTCCGTGTTCACATCGCCGAGCGCCCGCACCCGTTGGGTCGCATGGGCCGGCTCATAGAGGTTCGCCCAACGTGCGCGGATCGTTGCCGCGGCGCCCAGTGCGAGCGTGGCACGCGTTGCGTCGTTGAACACCGGAATGCCGATCTTTTCGAGTTCGCGGTCGACCTCGGGCACGGACAGCGTGACGATGACGACGTCGCGTTCGGGATGGGTTGCCTTGAGCTCGGCAAGCGGCCGCGCGTAATTGCTGTTGAACGACGCGGGAGCCAGACCCGCCGATGCCAGGTACGCGAGCGTCGTGCCGTAGCTGCTGCTCGACAGCATGAGGTCCAGCGCCCGGACCGTGCCGTTCCTGACCGATGTGATTTGAGCGGTGACGTCGAGCGGGTTGGCAGCGACCGCGAACGGAAGCAGCTCGAGCATGGCCGTCCTGGCGGCCTCGGGAAGCGCAGGCATCGTGAGGCCGGAATCGCCGCATGCGTCTGCGACCATCACGCCGATGCCGCCCGACGACGTGAGAACACCCAGTTCGTTGTTGACGGGCAGGTGGCCCATGGTCGAGATCAGGTATGCGACGTCCAGCATCTCTTCCTGCGAGCGGGCACGATACGCACCGCACTCCGCGAACACGGCGTCATAGGCCGCGTCGTTGCCGGCCAGCGAACCCGTGTGGGTTGCCGCAGCGGCGGCCCCGAGCTCGGAGCGGCCGACCTTCATGACGATCACCGGCTTTTGCGCGTTGGCCGCTTTCAGCAGCGCGCGCCGCAGTTTTTGACCGTCCTTTGCCGACTCGAGCGCGGCCAGGATGACGCGGGTACCGGGATCTTCGGCCAGGTAGTCGATGGCTTCCGCGACGTCGACGTCGGCTTCGTTGCCGGTCGCCACGATCTTGCTGAACCCCATGCCGCGCAGCGTGGCGGCACCGTAAAGCGCGGAGCCGAACGCGCCCGACTGCGTCGCCAGCGCGATGTTGCCGGCTTTCGGGCGCACGCCGTAGAGCACGACCGAGAAGGTCGAGAACAGGCGCGACTCGACGTTCAGCAGACCAAGCGAATTCGGGCCGATCATGCGCACGCCGGCGGCTTTGCAAATGGCGGCCATCCGGTCCTGAACGGCACGGCCTTGCGCGTCGATTTCGGCAAAGCCCGCGGTCAGCACGACCACCGACTTCACCCCCTTTTGGATCGCATCGCGCAAGGCGGATTCCACGCTGCCGGTCGGAACGACGATGATCGCCTGATCGGGAACCTCGGGGACGTCGAGGATCGACGGGTAGGCCGGTATCCCCTGGATTTCCGAGCCGCTGCGGTTGATCGGAAACAATGTGCCTTCATAGCCGGATTCGC
Organism: Burkholderia sp. IMCC1007; assembly: GCF_027257875.1. Classification (GTDB taxonomy): domain Bacteria; phylum Pseudomonadota; class Gammaproteobacteria; order Burkholderiales; family Burkholderiaceae; genus Burkholderia. The sequence goes on along the minus strand of NZ_JAPVQY010000004.1, from coordinate 71,953 downwards.
GAAGGAATCGCAGCACGCGACCGCCGATGCGGTCCGGGTCCGACGAAGCACCGATAACGGCCACCGACTTGGCGTCGAACAGTGCGCTGAGAGTAGACGAGGTCATGGTATGCGAATGAGGTCGATGATTCCCGAGACGGGCAGCGGATTCACGCGTGTGCGACGAGCCAGTCGAGACATTGGCTACGGTTGCCGAACCGCTCCGCCGCAGTGCGCGACTGCATGCAGAGCTGGGTTGCCGGCATTTCCACCGTCATGCCCATGCCGCCGTGCATCTGGATCACGGCATGGCCGACTTCCTTGGCAACGCCCGCGCAGAACATCTTGGTCAGGATCACCAGGCGATCGATCGCGCAGTCGTCGCTGCCTTCGAAACCTTCGATCAGACGAGCGACTTGCCCCTTGATCCCCTCGTAGGCCACATAGCAGTCCACGACGTTGTGCCTGAGGACCTGGTGGACGGCCAGCGGCTTGCCGAACTGCACGCGGTCGTTCAGGTACTGGATCGTCTGTTCGACCTGGGCGCCGACCGCTCCGACGATCTGCACGCATGTCAGCAGTGCGCCCATCTGCAGCGCCTGGTTGACCGCGACGTTGGCTGCGGCGCCGGTCAGGACGATCTCGTCGTCGTTGACCTGGAGACCGTCGACGACGTAATCCGCAGTCACCGTACCGTCGATTCCGCCGGACAATCGCGCACGCTCGGCCACGCGCGCACGCTCGATGAGCACCAGCGCCTGACCGTGCGGAGTCGACGCGTTGAAGACGAGGTGCGTTGCCGGCTCGCTTTCGTTCGAACCGCGTATGGCGCCGCGCAGCACGTTGCCTTCGAGGCTGACCGTAGCGGCCTGCAGCGGGGTGCCCAGATGCGATTGCAGGACCGGCGACACGGATGCTTCGCCGCTCAGCAGTTGTTCGAGCACCGGCGGGACGATCGATGCGGCAGCCGCTGCTTCGAGGAGAACCGGCGCCACCGCACAACGCTCGACCAGCGGCGCGACGTTCGGATAACGCGAGGCCGCTTCGACGATGCCCGCGAGATCGGCGAGCGTCGCGCCGATGCCGCCGTTGTCTTCCGAGATCAGGATGGACTGCCAGCCCAGTTCGACCGCTTGCCGCCACTTGCCTGACGCGGTTCCTTCGACGGCGTTGCCCTTGTGCGTTTCGACGGCAGCGGCCAAACGGGCCGACGAGTCGAACATGTCGCCATGGAACATCGTGCTCACCGCATAGCCCGCGTCCATGATCGATTTGGCGATGATGTTCTTCTGGACTTCCGTCGAGCCGCCCGCGAGCGTACGGGAACGGTAGAACAGGTACGTATGGACGAAGTTGCGTTCGAGATTCAGCTCGTCTTCCGGTAATGTCAGCGGCAGCAGGCGCGCTGCGTATTCGGGACCGAGCACGTCCATCGCAATCGATGTCACTTCCTGGCTCTGTTTCGAGCACGCCATCTTCAGCGCCGACGACTTGGCCGACTGCAGCGTGCCTGCCATGTCTTCCCGGATCGCCGACAGCAGGATTTCGCGTGTCCCGTATGCACCGGCTTCGACTTCGAACAAGCGGTCGAGCGCCTTCAGCAACGACGGGCTCGCGCCTTTTTCGCTGATCTTGTTTCGAACCAGCTCGGTTACCTGCTGGACGTGACGAAGCAGGCGTGGCGTCAGCGCCGGGCTCAGGCGCTCGCGATCGAGCAGGAACTTGCCGTATGACCAGCCCTGGCCTTCGTCGCCGATGCGATTGAACACCGGTACCTTGACGTCCTTCAGGAACACTTCGTTGACGTGGTGCCACTGATCGATCGTATGAATCGGGCGGACTTCGATGCCCGGCGTATTCATCGGAATCAGCAGCAGCGTGATGCCTTCCTGACGCTTGCCTTCGTTGCTCGTTCGCACGAGCGTATACATGATGTCGGCTTCCTGAGCGTGCGAGGTCCAAATCTTCTGGCCGTTGACGATGTAATGCTCGCCGGCTTCGTCCAGAACCGCGGCGGTCTTGAGGGACGCGAGATCGGAGCCGGCACCGGGTTCCGAATAGCCTTGGCACCACCATTCCGAACCGTCGATGATCGGCGGCAGAAAGCGCGCTTTTTGCTCGTCCGTGCCGAACGCCTGGATGACGGGACCGATGTGGCCGATACCGTGGTGATACAGTTGCGGGCAGTCCATCTCCGCCGTCACTTCTTCGAAGATCACGCGCTGCATCACGTCCCAGCCCGGTCCGCCGAATTCCCTGGCCCAGCCGGGCGCCGAATAGCCAAGCCCGCCCTTGGCCATCGCCGCCGTGTATCGGCTCAGCAGCTCGCGGCCCAGCTTCTTGTTTGCGCGCGTGGCAGCCCGCACTTCGGCGGGCACGTTGGCTTCAATATAGTCAGCGATTTTTTTGCGAAACGCTGCATAAAACGCTTCATCCTTCACCTGATCGACTTCGCTCATGATTGGCTCGATGTAATCCGATAGTGCGGCTATACCGGACGAGGGCGCCGCCGCATATTCTTTCAAGCTGCCCGCTCGATCAGCGGCCCACATACACGGGCGCGCGCTTCTCGATGAAGGCGCGCTGCGCTTCCTTCGAGTCTTCCGTCTTCGACAGGAATTCGGTGTTGCCCTGTTCGTAGCGATAGGCTTCACGCAGCGGCATGTTCTCGGTCAGGCGGGCCGCTTCCTTCGCGAGGCGCAACGCGATCGGCGACTTCGACGCAATTTCCGTCGCGATTTCCATCGCGAACGGCATCAGTTCTTCTTTCTTCGTGCATGCTTCCACGAGGCCGAGGCGATACAGCTCGCGTCCCGTGACTTTCATGCCGGTGTAGAACATGCGTCGAGCCCGCGACTGACCGAAGATGCGATTCAGGAACGACACGCCGCCGGCGAGGCCGACGTTGATCTCGGGCATCGACACGTAAGCCTCTTCCGAGGCCACCCAGATGTCCGAGTTCATGACGATGCCGAAGCCGGCGCCCATGGCCGCGCCGTTGATCGCGGCAATGATCGGCTTCGGGCATTCGCGGATCGCGTACGCCGATTCGCGGACGATACGGTGATGTTTCGGAAACGCGCCCGGCTGCGACAGATCCTTGCGGTCGTTGAGGTCGGCGCCGGCCGAAAAAGCGGAACCCGCACCCGTCACGATGATGACCGACACGTCGTCGCGCGCGCCGAGCACATCGAAACAGTCGATGATTTCATGCCGCATTTCCGCGTTCTGCGCGTTGCGCTTTTCCGGTCGGTTGAGCGTAACGACGGCGATCTTGTTCTTGATCTCGACCAGCAGGGTATTGAATTCCATTTTGTGATTTCCTCTATTAATCTCGAGTGGTGCCTGTACAGCCGATCAGACGCGCGGAATGTTCGCCATGACAACCTGGCTCAAACCGCCGTCGATCAGCAGATCTTCGCCATTGACGTAGCCCGATCGGTCGCTGGACAAGAAAAGGATCGCTTCCGCCATGTCCCGCGGGGTTGCAATCCGGCCGCTGGGTACAGCCTTGTTGCGCGCCTGAAGACGGCCTTCGTCCCGGTAATAGGCCTCGCTCATCGGGGTACGCACCAATCCGGGGCTGATGCAATTGCTGCGAATGCCGAAGGGCGCGAGTTCCAGGCAAAGTTGCCTGGAGAGCATCAGGACGCCAGCCTTGCTCACGCTGTAGGCAATACCGTTCGGTATTGCAATGTCACCGCCAATCGACGCGACGTGCACCATGGTTCCGCCGTGCTCTGCGTCGCGCATCTGGGCGCCGAATGCCTGGGCGCACAGGAATGCACCGGTCAGATTGATCGACAGCAGACGATTCCATTCATCGACCGATGCATCCAGCAGCGCGGTGCGGCCGCCCCCGCCGATACCGGCGTTGTTGACCAGCACGTGCGCGGCGCCGAGCTCGCGCAACACCGTCTTGGCGGCGAGCGCCACGGAGCCGGCGTCGGATACGTCACAGCCGATCGCGATGGCGGTGCCGCCCGCCAGCCGAACCTCGTTGATGACGTCGGCGCAGAGCGCTTCGGTTCGATCGACGACTGCGACTTTCGCGCCAGCCGCCGCCATTTGCCGGACCGTTTCCGATCCGATACCGCGGGCGCCGCCCGTCACGACGCAAGTGCGTTCGGCCAGGCCCAGCCATGACATGGTGTTTTCAATGTCGCGCCCGGTCCGCTGTTGCTCGATTGACTGCGCCATCCGTGTCTCCGTTCGTTATCGGTATGCGTCGTTCAGCGGGCGAGCGTCCACGACTGGCCGGTCAGAAATTGCGCTGCCGCGCCGGCCATGTAGCGGGTGATCGACCGCACCTCGTCGACCGACGTATGCGCGTGGACTTCGAGCGCGTTGATGCGCAGACCCTTCGCGCCCCATTCGCACGCCTGTGTCGCGACGAACATGCGTGCGGCTGCGTCGTCGCCGCAGGTGCGCCAGTCCGTGGACCGCGTGGGGAGGAAAAGCGTGAGGCTCGCGCTATGCGTATGCGAACGAGCGAAGCGCGTTGCCGCTTCATGCGCTGCGTTCAGACGCCCGCCATCGGGCGCGTTCAGCACGGACGCGTCGATTACCGCGGCGTATCCGGCATTCCGGTTACTCGTCTGCAGCGACATCCAGTTCCGCGTGGCGTCCGAGGACGCCCCCACGACCGCGATGGCCGTATCGGTGTCGGTGGGCAGCACGTCGTATTCGGCCGGCGCGCACGGGGCCGAGCCCCCGTAGACCGAAGCCGCGCCGTCCACCGACAGCGCGGACCCCGATAACGGGCGAGCGCCTTCGCTGCCAAGGAAGAACAGTGCCTCGGCGAGTTCGGCCGGTTCCGCAATCCGACCGAGCGGCGTTTTCCCCGCTGCGCGAACCGGATCGAGCCGACCCGATTCGATCAGGCGGCGCACGATTTCCGTGCGTACGAAGCCGGGGCACAGGGCTGTCACGCCAAGATCCGGGTACGCAACGGCCAACGCCTTCGTGAACGCGATCACGCCGGCTTTGGTGGGCGAGTACGCGCCACGCAACGGAATGGCATGCAGTCCGGCGCCCGACGCGACATTGACGACGCGGGCATGCGGTTTGAGCATCGTTTCCAGTGTCTGGAATATCAGGCGAGGCGCGTCGAGATTCAGGCGAACGAGCGGCGCGAATTGCTGTTGCGTCATGGCCGTGAGTGGCAATTGCGTGCTGTCCGACATGCCTGCATTGTTGATCAGCGCATCGAGATGCGGCATATCGGCGGCCAGCGCCGCAATCTCCGCCGGTTCCATCAGGTCGACCACGCGAATCAGGTGCGGCTCGCCGGCCAGCGGCATAGTCTCCAGCAGGCGCTGCAGTGCGTCGGCCTGGTGATCCACCAGCACGCAGCGCCAGCCGGCCTGGGCGAAGCGCATGGCGCTCGCATGGCCGATTCCTGATGCGGACCCGGTGATAAGCACCGTTTTTTCGGATTGCATAGGTTTATCCCCGGGCGTGGTCGATATCGGTCGAGAACCAGAAGCCCTCGAACTGTTTGCGCAGCGCAACCTTGTACAGCTTGCCGGTCGCGGTATGAGGGAGGGCGTCCACGAACACCACGTCGTCGGGAAGCCACCACTTGGCAACGTGACCGCGCATGTGATCCAGGATGTCCTGCGCCGTCGCCTCCATCCCGCGGTGCCTTACTGCGACGAGCAGTGGGCGCTCCTGCCAGTGCGGGTGGGGCAGGCCGACGACCGCCGCCTCGGCAATCGCGGGATGGCTGAGGGCCGCGCTTTCGAGGTCCAGCGACGAAATCCATTCGCCGCCCGACTTGATCATGTCCTTCACGCGATCGGTGATCTTGAGAAAGCCGTCCGCATTCAACGTCGCCATATCGCCGGTGGCGAACCAGCCATTCGAGTCCCAACCGTCGTGCTCGTGCTTGTAATAGGCGCGGGAAATCCACGCGCCGCGCACTTTCAGCTGTCCGGTGGTCTGCCCGTCCCGCGCAAGCGGATTGCCCGCGTCGTCGAAGATCGCGATTTCGGTACCGGGCAGCGGACGACCGGCCAGCATCTGGAGCTCGATGCGCTCGTCACGCGTCAAATGGGCGTGCTTGGCAAGCGGCACGTTGACGGTTACGACGGGACTTGTTTCGGTCATTCCCCACGCCTGATGCAAATACGCGCCGAAATACTGCTCGAGCTGCTCGATCACGCGGCGCGGGGCGGCCGACCCGCCCGAGAGTGCGCGCGTCATGACGATGTCGCGGCGGCGCCGTTCCGGCTCCACGTTACGCGCATGGTCGAGCAGCGACATCCAGACGGTCGGCACGCCGCAAGATACCGAGCACTTCTCGTCGCGGAGCATCGCGTACACGTTTTCGCCGGACAGCTGCGAGCCCGGCAGAACGAGCTTGGCACCGGCCATTGCGGACGAATGCGGGATTCCCCATCCGTTCACATGAAACATCGGCACGATCAGGAGGATGCTGTCGCGCGCGCTGATCGCGAAACTGTCGGCCATGCAGGTGGACATCGCATGCAGTACCGTTGAACGGTGGCTGTACAGGACGCCTTTCGGATTGCCGGTCGTGCCCGACGTGAAGCACATGGACGACGCGCTGTTTTCGTCGAGGCGCGGCCACGGATATGCGTCGGTGCACGCCGCGATCAGCGATTCATAGCAGCCGAGGCCGGGAACGGTCAGCTCGGGCATCTGATCGGCGTCGCACAGTGCGATGAAGCCTTTGACGCCCGGACACCGCGGCGCAATCTCTTCGACCAGCGCGGCCAGGTTCACGTCGAAGAACACATGCGTGCTCTCGGAGTGGTTCAGGATATAGACGATCTGCTCGGCGAACAGGCGCGGATTGACGGTGGTCAGGACCGCGCCGGTGCCGGACACCCCGTAATAGAGTTCAAGGTGACGGTGTGTATTCCACGCCAGGGTCGCGACACGCTGACCGGCGCTCACACCGAGAGACTGGAGCAGATTTGCAACCTGCTTCGAGCGGCCGAGCGCCGCGGACCAGCTGTAGCGGTGAATCTTGCCGTTGCCCAGGTGGGACACGATTTCCCGATCGCCGTGGTAGTTGGCCGCATGCTCGATCAGATCGGAGATCAGCAGTTGCCGTTGTTGCATCAGTCCGTTCATCGTCGTCCTGTTTTATCGGTCCAGAGTCTCACTCCATGAACCCGTTTGCCGATTCGGGCGAACGGAGCCCCGAGGCAGGCGCGCCACGCATGTCGTACGAATCACGACAACATCGATTCGTCATGCTGACGGTCTCCACCAACATTCCGTCCCGTGAGTCGTATCGGATCATGCCTGCGAACCTGCCGCGCGCGGCACGCGCATCGACATGAATCACAGGGTTAATACCGATTCCGGGCGCTGGAATATCCTCGAAAGGCTGGGGCTAATGTACTACACGGAATGATCGAAAACGGGCGCGTATTTGTGTCGAATTCGCAATACAGAACGAGAAATCGTGTGGGTTGTGCGATGGATGACGGGCTGCTCATAATCCGCTTCAGCTTGAGATCCAGCCAGTAAGCCATTCACCACTACAACGGAGATGCCGCCATGGAATTCGGCGTATTTTTACTTGCGCAGCAGCGCAGCTACGCTCAGACATCCCGGAGCGTGATCCACAACACCATCGAGCAAACGGTCGTGGCCGAGCAGGCCGGCTTCGATGCCGCGTGGTACGCCGAGCACCATTTCAACAACTACTCGCTGTCGCCGTCGCCGTTGATGACGATTGCGCATGCCGCGGCCAGGACGACGAAGATTCGCCTTGGCTCGGCAGTGTGCATTCTTCCGCTCTACCATCCGGCACGCCTGCTGACCGAGATCGGCCTCGCCGATACGCTGTCCGAAGGACGCCTCGAGCTGGGGATCGGCTCGGGCTACCAGCAATTCGAATTCGAGCGATTCGGATGCAACCTCGCCAACAGCGGCGAGATCTTTCACGAGATATGGGACATTCTCAACAAGGGACTCAACGAGAAGGTCTTCGAGTACAAGGGCAAGCACTTCGACATGCTGCCCACGTCGGTTGCGGTCCGTACGGTTCAGAAGAAGGTGCCGCTGTGGATCACGTCGATGAACCCGGGCACGCTGGGTCGCGCATTCAACGAAAACGTGAACCTGTTCACTACCGTTCTGCACGGCGGCAACGACGCGCTGCGCGGTCTGCGCAGCCGGCTGGAAGGGCTGGCCGGCGAGATGGGCAAGGATCTGGGCCAGACCAGGATCGGGTTTCTACGGTGTGGCTTTGCATCGGACAGCAAGGCGGAAATCGATGCGTATCTGGATTCGGCGCGCTGGGCGCGCCGTATCTCGGAGGCGCTGAAGGATCGTCGGATGGATGTGGACGACGGTTACCTGATGAAGGAGACGCCTTGCGCGGCCGACATGACGCTCGATCAGTTGCGCCAGAACTTGCCGGTCGGCTCCGTCAACCAGGTGATCGACAAGCTCCTTGCCGAAATCGAAATCCTGAGGCCGAACCATATCGCACTTCAAACGCAGCTCGGCGATTGCGACCAGAAGACGATGCTCCGGCAGATCGAGCTCTGGGGCGACAGGATCATCCCGGCCGTGCGCAAGGAACTGGCTCGCAACAGCGAGCTCGCCGCTTGAACGACCGAATACGAAGACGACGGCAATTGCGTCCGCAATTGAACGTCAGTGGTGCGATTACGCGCGATTGCGCGGTCGCACTTCCGGCCATTCGCGCCGTGATGCAGCGAGTGGAGCAACCGCGCGAATCGTCGTCACCGGCATCAGATGCGGGTACGCGCTGTTTGGCTGTGTTGTGCTGTTGTGCGGAAATTGAAATAGCGTTTTTTCGATTTCTTTTCACTTCGCGGACGGATACGAGACGTGTCCGATCACGCAATTAATAGAAAAAAATTGGAGACACTGCAATGAAAAAGACTTTCGCGGGTGCTGCGTTGGCGATGTTCACAGTTGCAGCACACGCACAGAGCTCGGTCATGATATATGGCATTCTCGATCAGGCCGTGACGTACACGAACAACACCGGCACGACCAATGCAAACGGCACCGTGACGCCGGCCGGCTCGAAATTCGCGTTGGATTCGCTGTCGGGGACGGCCGGCTCGCGCTGGGGTATCCGCGGTGACGAAGACCTCGGTGGCGGTCTCCACACGATCTTTACGCTGGAATCGGGTATCAATATCCCGACCGGTGGCTTCGGTCAAGGCGGCCTGATGTGGGGCCGGCAGATCTTCGTCGGCTTGCGGAGCGCGCAATACGGTCAAGTGACGCTGGGCCGCCAGTACGACTCCGTCTACAACTTCACGATGGCGCTCGATGCAGGTTCGCTGAATTCTAACGGCGCTTCGATGCACGCAGGCGATCTCGACAACGCGGCGATCAATCTGCGCGAAAACAATTCGATTCGCTATCTAAGCCCGAACATCAAGGGCCTGACATTCGGCGGCGGCCTTGCGCTCGGTGGTGTCGCCGGTGACGTCACCAACGGCCTCCAATACAACTTCGGTGCGCAATACGATACGGGCGTTGGCCTGAAGGTCGGCGCGGCTTACGAGTTCTTCAAGAATCCTACCGGCAGTACGAGCGGAACCGGATGGTTCACGTCGAACGGATCGGGCACGCTGCTGAGCCATCAACTGGACGCCGGCTACGTCAGCGCGCGGTCGTACCAGATCGCGATGGTGGCCGCGCAATACACGAAGGGCGCGTGGACCTTCGCGGGTTCGTGGTCGAACGCCGAATTCGGCAATATGACGAGTTTCAACGGCGTGGCGGTCAAGTTCAATACGTTCGATCTGGGCGTCCAGTACATGTGGTCGCCCATGTTCTCGACGTCCGTCGGCTGGAACTACCAGACGTCGGCTGGCGTGACGCGACCGGACGGCACGAAGGTCGGCAACCAGCACTCGAACCAGTTTTACGGGCTTGCGTGGTACAGCCTGTCCAAGCGGACGGGGCTGTATGCCGCAGTGGGCTATCAGGATGCGCGGGGCGTCAATTCGCAGGGCGGTCGCGCCGTTGCCGACATCGACAATATCGTGGATAGCGCGACCGGCAAACAGGTGGTCGCGCGCATCGGCCTGCGTCAAAGTTTCTGAGCCTGGTATTCCAGTCGCGTGATGGCGCAAGACGTCGCAGCGCAAACGGTAATGGAGGAGCAGTGCAATGTTTAGCTACGACGTCATCGAACACGGCAAGCCATTGCAGGTAAAACTGCGCGAGACCCCGGTGCCGAAGGGCCGGGAAGTGCTGATCAAGGTGACCCATGCGGGGCTGTGCCACTCGGATATTCACCTGTGGGAAGGCTACTTCGACATGGGTGGCGGCAAGAAGGCGATGCTGAGCGAACGCGGCTTGCGGCCGCCGCTGACGCTCGGCCACGAGCCGCTCGGTACGATCGTCGCGTGCGGCGAAGACGTGATCGAGGCCGCTGTCGGTCAGAAGAAGCTGGTGTTTCCGTGGATCGGATGCGGGACGTGCCGCGCATGCGAAATCGGTCGTGCAAACCTCTGCGCGAAGCCGCTCAATATCGGCATCGCGACGCCGGGCGCGTTTGCGTCGCATCTGCTGGTTCCCGACGAAACGTATCTCGTCGATGTCGACGGGCTGGACGACGCGTTTGCGGCAACGCTGGCTTGCTCGGGGCTGACGTCGTATGCGGCAGTGGCCAAGCTGCCGCCGACCCATGCCGGCGACTGGGTTGCCGTGATCGGCTGCGGCGGCGTGGGGATGTCCGCGATCTCGATCCTGCGCGCGCGTGGTGTCGGGAACGTGATCGCGTGCGACGTCGACGAAGACAAGCTTGCCGCCGCGCGAGCACTCGGCGCCACGAAGACGCTGCGTTCGAGTCACGACCGGGCGGGCGCGGAGCTGCTGGCGTTGACCGGAGGGCGACTGGCCGGCGCGATCGATTTCGTCGGCATGCCCGCGACTTTCGCGTTGGCGAACATCGCGCTGTGCAAGGGCGGCATGTACGTGATCGTCGGACTGCATGGAGGCGAACTGTCCATGCCGATGCCGCCGATCGCTCAGCGGTCGCTGGCCATTGTCGGCTCGTTCGTCGGCACGCTCGCGGACCTGAAAGAGGTGGTTCGGCTCGCGAAAAGCGGCCAGCTGCTTGCGCCGCCGCTGCGTATGCGCAGTGCGAATGAAATCAACGACGCATTCGAAGATCTGAGCAGCGGCCGCGTGCTGGGACGCACGGTGCTCGATTTTTCCGATATTGAATAAACAGCGGTGTAAACGGCTGCGAATGGTGTTCGGGCAGTCGAGCACGTTCGCGAGCCGAATGGACGAAACGCCAGCCGCATGCCGGAGTCCGCTTTGTGTGGCGTAATGCATCGAGGAACAATCCGATGGCTTCAGAAAACAGCGCACTGCCGCTTGCCGGCGTACGCGTACTCGATCTCTCGCGCGTGCTGGCCGGGCCGTGGTGCGCGATGGTGCTCGGCGACCTGGGCGCCGAGGTCATCAAGGTCGAGCATCCCGGTCGCGGCGACGACACACGCGATTGGGGCCGGCGCATCGGCCGCACGGAAACGGCCTATTTCAATAGCGTGAATCGCAACAAGCGCTCGCTCACGCTCGACCTGCAAACCCCGGAGGGACAGCAGATCGCTCGCGACATCGCGAAGACATCCGATGTCGTCATTCAGAATTTCAAGTTCGGCGGCGCGGAAAAGCTCGGCCTCGGCTACGAGCAATTGAAGCGCGAAAACAGCAAGCTCGTTTACTGCTCGATTTCCGGTTACGATCGCGCCGGCCCGGAGGCCGCTCGCCCCGGCTACGATTTGCTCGTGCAGGGCGAGGCCGGATTGATGGCGTTGAATGGCGAAGCCGAACGGCCGCCGCTCAAGTTCGGCGTTGCGGCCGTCGACCTGTTTACCGGCATGTATTCGGCGCAGGCGGTTCTCGCCGCGCTCTACGAACGCGAACGCACCGACTGCGGGCGTCACATCGAAATGGCGCTGTTCGACTGCGGGCTCATGATCACGGCCTACTACGGACTCGAGGCGCTTGTGGCCGGCGAGGATCCGCCGCGTTTCGGCAACGAGCATCCGTCGATCGTGCCGTATGGCGTATTCGACGCCGAAGACGGCCCGGTAGTGGTCGCGGTGGGCAATAACGGTCAGTACGAACGCTTTTGCCGTGAAGTGCTGCTGCGCCCGGAACTTGCCGACGACGCGCGCTTCAAGACCAATATCCTGCGCTCGCGGAATCGCGCTGTGTTGCTGCCCGAAGTCCGCCGCGCCATTGCGGGCGAGAAGCGCGCTGCGCTGCTCGCCAAGCTCGCGGGCGCGGGCATTCCATGCGGCGAGGTGGCGGGGCTGCGCGAAGCGCTGCTGTCGGAGCGCGCGACGCAAGCGGGGCTCCTGACCATGCAACCTCACCCACATACGGAATCCGGCACGACGCCCGTGCTTGCGCCGCCGTGGCGCTTCGATGGCGAGCGCATGCCGGTGCGACGTGCGCCGCCGCAACTGGGCGAGGGTACGCGCGACGTGCTGCAACACGTGCTCGGCTACAGCGCCGAGCGTATTGCCGAGCTGGCCGAGCGGGGCGTGGTGTGAGCGCGAGCCGCGTGTCGAGGGATGACGCGCCGTCGACGTGCGGTGACGACGCATCGGCGGTACAAGGCGCATCGACGCCGGCCCTCGGGCCATCGGGCTATCGCGTTATCGACGCCCGATTGATCCGGGTACGGGCGGGAAGAGAAGAATTGAAGCGTATTGATGTCGATTTCCTAATACAGAACGCGAGTTTTTTGAATTGAGCCGGATCTTCCGGACGGCTTAGAATCGATTCAACAACAATCGCACTCGCGTCGTCGGTCTCCATACATGGATCGAAATGCGAGTGGCGGTTCGGTTAATCGATAAGCGAGCAATACGGAGACTTGCAATGCGTCTGCATATGACCAACAGTGGTGCGATTACGCTGATTGCGCCTTCGCACTTCCAGCAGTTCGAGATCCTGGTGGACGAGCAGCCGAGCGCGCTGCTCGATCGCGCGATCGCGCGAGTCGGCCAGCGTGCCGATGAAGAACACGTCTGGGTCAATCCCCAAGTCATTCGATTCCTGTCCGGCAAGGCGGGGGATGCGGACTGGGAAGCCGGTTTCGGCGCGATGGTGGGCTTCGCCCGGAAATACAACTGGGTCAACGAGGCCGGTCTGATTCGCGCACACATTGTGCGCAACGAGTGCTCGGGCGGCAGTTCGGTCGAGGACTTCAAGGCCGCGATGCGCATGCTCGCGGCCGGCGTGTCCGCGATCACGACCGGAGACGTCGCCAATCCGAGCGGGATGGTGGTCTCCAGCCTGACGGCGATTTCGGCCGAGCCGCCGCTGGTGGGCTTCTTCGTGCACCGCGACTCCTCGATGCTCGAGCCGTTGAGAACCCACGGCAAATTCGTCGCCAATATCCTGGGCCACGCTCACCAGGACGTCGTGACGAAATTCATGAAGGAGCCGCAGGGCTGCCCGCGCTTTGCCAGGGGGCAGTGGAACGCGGGACTGGACGGCCTGCCGATCCTGGTGGACGCACTGGCCAACGTCGAGTGCGACGTCATCCATACCACGACCCTCGGCACGCACGAGATGTTCGTCGGCAAGATCAGCAAGACGACCACCGGCGACGCAGGCTCGCCGATGGTGAACTTCAACGCGGGAATTCGTGCGCTGGCGCAGTAAGCGGAGGTCAGGATGCCGGCATACGAACTGACCGTCAACGCGGCGCGGCAATGGACGAACCCGATCTCCGCAGGTTTTCGGGCGGCGGCCGTACCTGCATCAGGGAATCCGCGAGATTACGGAATCGATCTGGCCGGCTATTGCGGTGACGACGTAACGGAACCGGTGAATTTCCAGGTGCAACGCAGCCGCGATTCATGAAGCGCCTTTTCTTCTCAAATTACCAGGATGCCGGCAGTGGATCTCCCCATTCTCTATGTTGTGTCCAAGGGTGTGGCTGAAATCGAAATCAACCGACGCGAGCGCAGGAATGCGCTCGACGACAACGCCTATACGATGCTTCGCGAGGCATTTTCCGATGCCGAAAACGACCCTGACGTCCGCGTTCTTCTCATTCGCGGCCAGACCGATATGTTTACGGCCGGGAAAGATCTGAAGTCGGAATCCGTCGCCCATGAAGGCTATCGCCCGGTCTTGACCTTCATGGATACGGTCAATGCGCTGACTAAACCGCTGATCGCTGCTGTCGCGGGACCGGCAATGGGGATCGGGACGACGCTGCTGTATCACTGCGACGTCGTGTACGCGGCCTCCAATGCGATATTCGGCATGCCGTTTACCAAAATCGGCGTGAGTCCTGAATTCGGGTCGAGCCGACTGGCACCGATGACAGCCGGCTACCGGCTGGCCGCGGAAGCGATGCTGTTTGCCGAAGCATTCGACGCCGACCATGCGCTGCGCACCGGCCTCGTCAATCGCGTGCTCGCGCCTGAAAAGCTGTTCGCGTATGCCCGCGAACGCGCAGAGAAACTGGCGACGATGCCCGGCGCGGCGGTTGTCAAGACCAAGGCGCTGCTCAAGAGCCACGCGTTTGCGGGCATGAATGCGTTGTTCAGATCCGAACTCTACGAATTCGAAACGCTGCTCGACTCGGCTGAATCGAAGGCGATCGTTGCCGGCTTCGGCACGAAGCATTGACGAAGCCTGTCAGCCGTCATCCGGTGCTACCGTCGAGACGGAACCCGGCGATGAACGACGCGCCGGCGCGACACGCCGTCGTGCCGGCAATTCGCGTAGCGGTGTGTCGGTGAATGCCGGCTTATGGCGCGCATCGACGCTCAATAAGCTGACGGATTGGCCGTCGTGATCGTGCTTGCAATGTTGCAACGCCGTGCCCATTCAGCATCGTTTCCGCCTTGGGCCTGCAGTTTCTGCTTGCAGGCCAGACGTCGTTGCGCTTCGATAAGATCGTTCGGGTAGAGCGCGTTGCCGGTGATCTCGGGACGATAGCCGACCGCATTCAGATCGATCACCTGCTGTCGGACTTCGGTGCGCGTCAGCGGTGGAGAGGCGTCCGCATGGTTGGGTGACGATTGCGCACACGTTACGGCGCTGGCGAGCAGCATGCCGACGCCAGCGAGCGTGATGCCGCGTTGCAGATTCATATCCCCTCCGTCGACGTGGGTCATGTTTGACAACGGGACTGCCGAAGGCTGTCTAAGAAGCGTTGCGAAATCACGGATTAGTCTGTTAACTAAGTATAGATCCCTATTCCCGATGGGCAAAGTGGGCGGGTTCAACGGGTTGCTGTCTCCCCTTCGCCTGAAAGCCGAAGAGCGTCTCGGGCATTGGTTGTGTGGACTCGGAGCGGAGGGCGGGACGCAAGACGCAAAATCGACGACTGACGCACGTACTATAACGAGACGCGCCCTCACGGCTCGCGATCGGGTTCGTGTCGAAATCGCTCGTGGCCGTGAGGGCAGCTTCGTGCCGATCCTGATAGCGGTGTCAAGTTTATTTGGGTCCGCGGCTACCCAGCCGCTACATCGCCGCGCCATAAAGATGATGCGCGTCGGTCAGTGCCTCCGCGACGAGTTCCAGGCCGTCCTGGCACTGTTCCCGATCCTGCGGCCCGCGGAGGCAGATGCGAATCGCCGCTGGCGGGTCGCCGTCCGTCGAAAATGCCGCGCTTGCCACGGCGGCGACGCTTCGACTCCGCAGATGCTGCGCCAGGTCCGGTGCGGTCCATAGGCACTCGCGCGGAATCGGCAGCCAGAGATGGAAACCGTCGGGGTGGGCATCGAAAGGCCATGCGCGGAGAATCCGGCCCGCGATCGCCTGCCGTGCATGCGCCTCCGATCGAATCGTGGCCAGCATTTCACTCGCGGTGCCGTCGTTGATCCATTGGGTCGACAGCAGCATCGTGAAGGGGCTCGGCATCACGGTCGTGGCGCGAAATGCGCTGGCGATCCGCTGCGCTTCACGCACCGTCGGCGCGAGCAGGTAAGCGATCGCCGGAACGGCTGATCACCATCAACGAAATCCGCACCCTGGCGGCATGCTTGCGCCGCAGCTGCACCAAGCGCGTGGCTCGCCAGCGCCGACCGGCGACATCGAGAAAGTGGTAAGCTTAGCAAACAAAAACGCCGCCGTGACGGGGGCTTCACTAAAGTTGCGCACGCAACTAATGTGACATAATTGTATCTGACGCATTTTTTAATGCGTCACGGCCGCATGCGGGACTCTTGATCCGTCGATCGACACGTGGGCGGCCACGCGCGCATTTGACCTGTGGCGTCAAAACGGGACAAGCGCGAACGCGCCTGAACGTTAGCCGAGCCCAACAGCGCCTCTTGTGACGGGGCTGTGTTGCCGTCAGCCGGTTCCGTACGACTCGTCCGGCTACCGGGCCGGGAGGGGAAGGTTCTGGCGGCCGGCCCGGCGGACGGTCGGTGCCCCGTCCGCGCGCGCGGCACGGGAGCGGTTTTCATGGGAACAGTTTAGGTCGCGCAAAGGGCGCATGCGATAAGGGTATTTATCGCAAGCGGCTCGTGAGCGCATCCACCACGGGGCGGTCGCCCCCGGAACACGACGATTTGCCGGTCGAGGACCGGATTGCTATGGCTGTCGACGCCATGCCCGACCGCGATCGGTGGTAACAAAAGTTCATCCGCAGATTTACGGGGTACGCGGGCCATGCCGTCCGCTTTCAACCCCTTCCGGTCATCGGATCGTCCAGCGCTGGATGGCGGCTTTCGGTGGCGAAGGCGCCATCCACTTGGGACTACCCTCGTATTGCTGGTCGCCCAGATAGCCGTCTACCGTAGTGAAGCTTTTCGAAGGATTTCAGTCCTCGCTGGTATCGCTGATTCACTCGCCCAGATACGCCGCCCGCACCTTCGGATCATCGAGCATCTGCTTCGCATCACCCGACATCGTGACGAGACCCGAGTCCATCACGTAGCCGCGATTCGCCGCCTGCAGCGCAAGACGCGCGTTCTGCTCGACCAGCAGGACGGTCATGCCTTCGGACGAAATCAACCGCACCACTTCGAAGATCTTCTCGACCATGATCGGCGACAGACCCATCGACGGCTCATCGAGCAGCAGCAGCTTCGGACGCGAGATGATCGCGCGCGCCATCGCCAGCATCTGCTGTTCGCCCCCCGACAGCGTGCCCGCGTATTGTGATGCGCGCTCTTTCAGACGCGGAAAGAAGCCGAACATGCGGTCGACGTCCTTCTGGATGGCGTCCTTGTCGGTGCGCAGATACGCGCCCATCTGCATGTTCTCGACGATCGACATGCGCGCGAAGATGCCGCGCCCTTCCGGCACCATCGCGAGACCGCGCATGAGCAACTCGTGCGCGGGCAGCCCTTTGATGGACTGACCCATGTACTCGATGTCACCGGCCGCGTACGCCTTCAGGCCCGTGATCGCCTTCATCGTCGTGGTCTTGCCCGCGCCGTTCGCGCCGATCAGCGTGACGAGTTCACCCTGCCCGACCTCGAGGTCGACACCCTTGACCGCCTGAATGCCGCCGTAGTTGACCTGCAGGCCCTTGATTTTCAACATTGCTTGCGTCGTGGACATCAGTGGCCCCCCGCACCCAGATAAGCTTCGATCACCTTCGCATCCTTCTGCACGTCCTGCGGCAGACCCTGCGCAATCACCTTCCCATAGTCGAGCACTGTCATGCGGTTGCACAGGCCCATCACCAGT
Source organism: Burkholderia sp. IMCC1007 (assembly GCF_027257875.1). Classification (GTDB taxonomy): domain Bacteria; phylum Pseudomonadota; class Gammaproteobacteria; order Burkholderiales; family Burkholderiaceae; genus Burkholderia. The sequence goes on along the minus strand of NZ_JAPVQY010000004.1, from coordinate 54,304 downwards.
TTCACGTCGTGCTCGATTAGCAGGATGGTCCTGCCATCGGCGCGGATCTTGTCGAGCAGGCGCGTGAGTTCGACCTTCTCGGTCGCGTTCATGCCCGCTGCCGGCTCATCGAGCGCAAGCAGCTTCGGATCGGTCGCGAGCGCGCGCGCGATTTCCAAACGGCGCTGATGGCCGTACGAGAGATTGCGTGAGGTGTAGTCGGCGTACTGCGCAATGCCCACGTATTCGAGCAGTTCGAGCGCGCGCTCCTTGATCTCGCGCTCTTCCTTGCGCTCGGCCGGCGTCTGGAACACCGCGCCCAACAGGCCGTGCTTCGTGCGCACGTGGCGGCCCACCATCACGTTTTCCAGCGCGGTCATACCGCCGAACAGGCGAATATTCTGGAAGGTGCGCGCGATGCCCGCCTTCGCCACCTGATACACGGCGGTCGGCGTATAGGTGTCGCCGTCGAGCCGGAACTCGCCCGAGTCTGGCGTATAGAGGCCCGTGATCACGTTGAAGAACGTGGTCTTGCCCGCGCCGTTCGGGCCGATCAGGCCGTAGATGGTGCCTGCCTCGATCTGCAGGCCCACTTCGGAGAGTGCCTGCAGGCCGCCGAAGCGTTTGCTCACGCCCTTCACCGACAGGCGGATTGGTTTGTCGCTCATAGTCTGTTCTCCGTCCGGTCGTTTATGCGCGCACCGGCTTCTTGCTCGTGCGCTTCGCGATCTTCGCGATCTTGTCTGCGTGCTTCGCGGCAGGCCACAAGCCTTCCGACCGGTAGAGCATGATGATGACCATCGCGAGGCCGTAGAGCAGCTGACGAATGACTTCGGTATCGACGACTTCATGGCCGAACAGCATGTGCTGCAGCGGGCCCATGGACGAGCGCAGGAACTCGGGGAAAATGGCCAGCAGCACCGCGCCGAGAATCACGCCCGGAATATGGCCCATGCCGCCCAGCACCACGCAGGCGAGCACCACGACCGATTCCCAGAACGTGAACGATTCCGGCGAGACGAAGCCCTGGAACGCGCCGAACATCGCGCCCGAGAGGCCGCCGAACGACGCGCCCATCGCAAACGCGAGCAGTTTCACGTTACGGGTGTTGATGCCCATGGCCTTCGCGGCGATTTCGTCTTCGCGGATCGCGGCCCATGCGCGGCCGATGCGCGAGTGCTGCAAACGCGTACACACCCAGATCACGATCAATGCGCAGAGCACGAATACGTAGTAGTAGCAGTACACCGCGGTAAACGTGAAGCCGAACAGCGTGTACGGCTGCGAGAGATCCATACCCGCAACATGCAGCGGCGCGACCCCCGTAATGCCCTGCGGCCCGTTGGTGATGTTCACCGGACGGTCGAGGTTGTTCATGAAGATGCGGACGATTTCCCCGAAGCCGAGGGTCACGATCGCGAGGTAGTCGCCGCGCAGACGCAGTGTCGGCGCGCCGAGCAGGACGCCCGCTAGCGCGGCGAGCCCCATCGCCGCCGGCACCACGATCCAGTACGGCGTGTGCGTCCCGCCCGGGAACATGTTGGCGATCCAGGCGAATTGCGTGGCGAGGTGCGGGGAAGTCAGCAACGCGGCGGTGTAGGCGCCCACCGCATAGAACGCGATGTAGCCCAAGTCCAGCAGGCCGGCGAAGCCGACCACCACGTTCAGGCCCAGCGCGAGCATCACGTAGAGCATCGCGAAGTCGAGCACGCGGACCCAGTAGTTGCCGCCCGTGGCGCCGACCACGAAGGGCAGCGAGGCCACGACGATGGCGGTCACGATGCCCACCGTGAGCGTTTTCGCGGTGTTTTTTTCAGGGATGAGCGTCGTCCGCGGCTCGATCGGTTGAATGGATGTCATGTTGTGTTCCCCTCTTTATGCGCGGTCCGCGACCCGTTCGCCCAACAGCCCCGACGGACGGAACACGAGCACGACGATCAGCACGACGAACGCAAACACGTCCTGATAGTTACTGCCGAACACGCCGCCCGTGAGGCTGCCGATGTAGCCGGCGCCAAGCTGCTCGATGAGGCCGAGCAGCACGCCGCCCACCATCGCGCCGCCCAGGTTGCCGATGCCACCAAGCACCGCCGCGGTGAACGCCTTCATGCCCGGGATGAAGCCCATATAGAAGTGGGCGTTGCCGTATTCGGAGGCGATCATCACGCCGGCCAGCGCGGCAAGCGCCGAGCCGATCATGAAGGTGGCCGAAATCACGAAGTTCGGATTCACGCCCATCAGGCTCGCGACGCCGGAGTTCTCGGCGATGGCGCGCATCGCGCGGCCGAGCTTGGTGTTGTGCACGAGCAGCAGGAGGCCCGCCATCACGAGGAACGCGACGACGATGATCACGATCTCGGTGGGCGAGATCACGGCGCCGACGCCGGTTTCAGTCGGCTTGATGACGTTGATGGGATCGGTCGAGATGAGCTGGGGGAACGCGAGCGGATTGCGGCCCCAGATGATCATCGCGAGCGTCTGCAGCAGGATCGACACGCCGATCGCGGTAATCAGCGGGGCGAGACGCGGCGCGCGGCGCAGTGGCCGGTACGCGACCTTTTCAATCGCGTACCCGATGACCGCACACACGACCGCGGCGACCGCGAGCGCGATGCACAGCGTGGGGATGTTCCCGAGGCCCGGGAAGTGATTGTGGAGCACGTTGATCGCGGAGAGCGCGACCATGGCGCCCATCATGAGCACGTCGCCGTGCGCGAAGTTGATGATGCCCAGAATCCCGTACACCATGGTGTAGCCGAGCGCGATGATGGCGTAAATGCTGCCAAGTACCAGCCCGTTGATTAACTGCTGCAGGAAGATATCCATATCCGGTTTAGAGCGTCCGGCCGTTGTGCGCTTACGGAAATTACGCCCCGCACGACAGGATGCGTCGGCAGTCAGCGTTTTCGCTATCAAGACGGCGGGAGTGAGGGAAAAAGAGGAGGTGTACGACCGACACAACCGCATCACTGAAGTTGTGCCGGTTTGAACAACCGGCCCTGCCGGGTTAGTTCTTCACGTAGTCAAGGAGGGTTTGCTTTCCACCGACATACTTGTAGAGGGAAATCGTCCCGTGGACCAGGTCGCCCTTCGAATCGAACTGTGTCTGGCCGAGCACACCCTCGTAGTTCGTCTCTGGCATTGCGGCAAGAATCTTGTCGGGGGCCGTCGAGCCGGCGCGCTTCATCGCTTCGGCGATGACGTATACAGCGTCGTAAGCGAATGGCGAGTTGAGGACGGGGTGTGTACCGAAGCGCTTTTCGTAGCGCTGCATGAAGGCCGGGCCCTTGGGCATCTTCTCGAGCGGCGAGCCTGCGACGGAGCAGATCACATCATCGGCCGCGTCCCCGGCGAGTTTTGAAAGGTCGTCGGCACACAGGCCGTCGCCTGCAAGAATCTTCTGCGTCATGCCGAGCTGCTTGGCCTGCTTCGCAAACGGGCCGCCCGTTGCGTCGAGGCCCCCATACATGATTACGTCCGGATGCGCGCCCTTGATTTTTGTCAGGATAGCGCGGAAGTCGATAGCCTTATCGTTGGTCGCGTCGTGCGAAACCACCGAAAGGCCATCTGCCTTCGCACGTTTCTCGAATTCATTGGCCAGACCCTGCCCATATGCGGTGGCGTCGTCGACGATGGCAACTGTCCTGACTTTTAACTTCCGCATCGCGTAATCGGCGAGGGCCGGCCCTTGCTGGGCATCAGTTGCCACCACGCGGTATGCGGTCTTGAAGCCCTGGAGCGTGTACGCCGGATTCGTAGCCGCCGGTGAGACCTGAACGATACCGGCGTCACGATAGATCTTGGAGGCCGGGATCGTCGTTCCAGAATTCATGTGACCGACTATCGCCACTACTTTGGCGTCGACAAGCTTTTGTGCGACCTGCGTGGCCTGGCGCGGATCGCCAGCATCGTCTTCGGTGTCGAGAACCAGCGTGACTTTCTTTCCGCCGACGACAAGCCCCTTTTCGTTGACTTCCTCGACCGCGAGCCTTGCACCGTTCTCAGTGTCCTTGCCCAGATATGAAGCCGGACCGGTGAGAGGCGCAACTTCACCGACTTTCACGGTTTCGTCGGCATGCGCCACCCCGGCAGAAACGGCGGCCAGCGCCCCCAGAATGCCAAAGGTCGTCGCACGGCGACCCAATATTTTGCTCTTGGTCATTGCATTACCTCATCGATAGTTATCTGCATCGAGGGCGATCCGCTGGATTGTCCCCGTCGCCTCCGTCCTTGTACCGCGCGGCAGGTGGTCTGCGCTGGCGAGACAAATTTATGCAAACACAAACCAGCGGCATTGCACCGATTTGCCAGAAAACAGAAGAAATGCGACAGCGGCGATGCGTGCCGTGCGGTCCTATAATGGCGTGACACCGATTACTCGCGCTGCCCATGTTTTCCTCCGACGATCCCCCGGCCAAAGCGCCGCCGGCCCACGAACTGGTGGACCGGCTTGACTCGCTTTCTACGGCACCCGAGTCGCTTCTGGGGCGTTCCGGCGCGGAACTCAATGTCGGAATCCTGCTATGGCCGCGCTTTCCGCTCTTGTCGCTTGGCGGGCTCTGTGACGCGTTACGTCACGCTGCCGATCGCAGCGACCAGAGTCGTCAGTTGCGCTGTCTCTGGACGACGATCGGCGTGCACGACACCACCGTCGAATCGAGCTGCGGTATCGCTGTACCGGTGCAGGCGGCCTTTCCGGAAGTCGCGCAGTTCGACTACATCGTCGTCATCGGCGGCCTGCTGCCGCATCTCGAGAAGGTGGACAGGCGCTACTGGGACTACCTGAGCGCCGCCGCACAGGCGGGCGTTCCGCTGGTAGGCATCTGCACTGGTAGCTTTGTCCTCGCCCATGCCGGGCTCATGCAGGATCACGTCGCATGCGTGCACAGCTTTCACTTCGACGACTATCGCAACATGTTCCCCGGGCTACGCGTCGTCACGCATGCCGACTACTTTATTGACGGCGATCGCATCACGTGTGCGGGCGGCATCTCGGTCATCGAGCTCGCCGCGCGGCTCATCAATCTGCATTGCGGACCTGACCGCGCATCGAAGGTGATTCACCAGATGACCGTAAGTCGGCAGGCCGGCGCCTCGTTCATCGAGCGCCGCCGCGCACTGGGCTACCTGTCGGTGGACGATGCAAACGTACGCCATGCTGCGCTGCTCATGGAGGAAAACCTCGAAGCGCCGCTTAACATCGCGGTGATCGCGAAGATGATTGGCACGAGCGTGCGCCAGCTCGAGCGGGCATTCATGGCCGAGATGAAGGTGTCGCCGAATGAGTTCTATCGAGGTATGAGGCTACGCTACGCGCGCTGGATGCTGCTGAACACCGGGCGCAAGGTCACGGACATCGCATATGAGTGTGGTTTTGCCGATTCCGCGCATTTCATCAGGGTGTTCCGCGAGACCTACGGCGTGACCCCTGGCAAGCTGCGTGGTTCGCGCGCAGGTCCAACCGAGGACTGAAGCTGTGCGGCCGGGGGGGCGACGCCATCGCTGCGCGCACCCTGTCCGGCGGAGATTCGTTGTCGCGTTTCTTCTATTTTTTTGCTCTTCAGTGCAATCCCGCTGGTGTCGCCTGGCTCAACATCCTGTCTCGTGTGAGTGCACCGTGAAACAGGGAAACAAGCGACATGCAGATTGCCGTATTGGGTGCAGGTGTCGTCGGTCTGGCGAGCGCCTACTATCTGAACCGGGCCGGACATCAGGTCATCGTTATCGACCGGCATGGTGACGTGGCCGCCGAGACCAGCTTCGGTAATGGCGGCCAGTTGTCGTATAGCTACGTCGCGCCGCTTGCCGGGCCGGGCGTGCTGTCGAAGCTGCCCGCGTGGCTCGCTCGACGGGATTCGCCAGTGCGCTTCCGGCCGTCGGTGAGCACCGAGCAGTGGCTCTGGTGCCTGAAATTCGTGTTCGCCTGCACGCACCGGCGTAGCAATCTCACCACGCGCGAGTTGCTCTCGCTCTCATTTGCGAGCCGCGCGCTCGTGCACCAACTCCTGCGCGACGAACCCACGCTCGACTTCGACTTTCAACACTCTGGAAAGCTCGTCCTGCACCGCGACGCTGCCGCCATGAAGGGTGCCATCGATTTGCTTGATTTCCAGCGCTCGCTCGGCTGCGAGCAGAAGGCACTGTCTGCCGCCGAATGCGTCGCGCTCGAACCCGCACTGACTGATGTGCGCGAGCTGATTGTCGGCGGTATCTATACGCGTAGCGAAGATACAGCCGATTGCCATCGCTTTAGCAAAGGTCTTGAAGCCATTTTGAGGGCACGCGGCGTGCAGTTTGCGATGAATACGCGCATCGACGCACTGGAGGTCGCCAAAGGCGGACACATCGTAGCGCGCAGCGGCGGCGGGACACTCGAAGCGGACCATGTCGTCGTAGCTGCCGGGGCAAGCGCTGCGCACCTGCTCCAGCCATTGGGCGTTCGTGTGCCCGTCTATCCTCTCAAGGGCTACAGCCTGACCTACTCGCTGGGACCTCAGGCAATAGCACCGACGTTGAGTGTTACCGATTTCGCCCGCAAAGTGGTCTATGCGCGACTTGGCGACCGGTTGCGCGTGGCAGGTATGGCCGACCTAGACGGGTACTCCCTGAAGCCCGATCCATCGCGCGTTGCCGCGCTACGTGCGGAGGCCGCCGCGCTGTTCCCTCAGGTTGTAGCCAATCACGCTGACGCCACTGAGTGGACCGGGCTGCGTCCCGCCACGCCACGCGGCAAGCCGATTATCGGGCCCACGCGTTATCCGAATCTCTGGCTCAACATCGGGCATGGTGCGCTCGGTTTTACGTTGGCCTCCGGTTCAGCTGCGTTGCTCACGGGTTGGATCGACGGCAAGCCTGACTCGTCGCTGTCCAGCTTTTTCGCGCTCGCCCAATGAGCCGTGCAGCCTGTGGCGCACGGCTGTCCTCAATCAAAAATTCCTCGAGTCGATACTGAATGAAAGACAAACCCAATATTGTGGTCATCGGCACGGGCGGTACGATTGCCGGCCGTGGCGCAAGCGCTGTCGACACTTCAGCATACGCGTGCTCAGTGCTCCCGATTGATGAAATGTTGTCGGCCATTCCAGAAGCGTCGTCGCTCGCAAACCTGAGCGCAGAACAGCTGCTGCAGGCGGGCTCAGAGAACTTCAACGAACAGCACCTGCTCATGATCGGGAAGCGGGTGTCCGAGGTGCTCAAGGACGACACAGTAGACGGTGTCATTCTCACGCACGGCACTGACACCATCGAGGAAACCGCGTACTTTCTGCATCTGACGTTGAAGAGCGTGAAGCCCGTCGTTGTAGTCGGTTCGATGAGGCCGCCATCGGCGATGAGCTCCGACGCATCGCTGAATCTCTACTCCGCGATTGCGGTAGCCATTCATCCGTCCTCGCATGGAAAGGGAACGCTTGTCGTCGCAAACGAAGAAATCCACACTGCTCGAGACGTTACGAAGACAAACAGCTTCAAGCTCGAGGCATTCCGCTCGCCCTACGGCGCGCTTGGTTACGTGACCCAAGGCAAGCCTCGCTACTACCGCATGCCATCGCGCGATCATACTGTTTCCACCCCGTGGTCCATCGACGACATCAAGGCGTTGCCAAAAGTCGACGTCGTCTACGCCTACGGCGCGCTTGGCAGTAGTCTCGTCCGCGCCATTGCAGCGGATGCGCGCGGCCTTGTCTTCGCTGGCACCGGCAACGGCAACATCGCGGAGCATATGGTCGGGCCGCTGCGGGAGGCAACGCGCGGCGGCATGCACGTGGTGAGGGCTTCGCGCACAGGCAGTGGCATAGTCGTGCGCAACGGCGCGCAGCCTGACGACGACTATGACTGGATCGTCGTCGACGATCAGGCGCCTCAAAAGGCTCGCATTCTCCTGATGCTGGCGATGCTCAGCCATCCGGATGACCGCCGCGCATTGCAGGCAGCCTTCTACCGCTTCTGAACCCTGCCAGGAAATACCATGTACATCATTACCGACGATCAGGTTCAACGGCTGATCACCATGGGCGACGCCATTGAAACAATGCGCTTTGCGCTTGCTGAACAAGGCCGCTGGCACGCAAAGATTCAGTCACGCGTGCGCACGCTCGGCGAAAACGTGTCGTTGAGCACGATGGGGCAATTCTGCCCGCTGCCGGCGTGTGCGGTGCGAAGGTCTACTCGACGCACAACGGCGTCTTCGACTTCGTGATTCCGTTGTTTTCCACGCGTGACGGCAGGTTGCTCTCCATTATCCACGGCGGCGCACTCACGGAATACCGCACAGCGGCGGTAACCCGCGTCGCGTTTGATACGTTTGGCCGCACCGATGCTGAGGCTCTGGCCGTGTTCGGAACTGGCGTCCAGGCGAGAGCCACATCCGGGCGCTTGTCGATAATTCGGGCATCAAGCGCGTACTGGTGGTCGGCATCGAGGGCGAGCAGGAAGCGATTGCGCAAATGCAAGCGCGTTACGCTGGCATACGCTTTGAGGCCTCAACCGCAGAAACAGCGGTGCAGGTGGCCGACGTCGTTGTCACTGCAACCCGCAGCACGGTCCCGCTCTTCGACGGCGCCGACCTCAAACCAGGAACCTTCGTCGCAGCGATCGGCTCCAGCAAGCCAAGCGCACGCGAAGTGGACGATACGACACTTTCCCGGGCCGGCATGATTGTTGTCGAATCACTAGAGCAGGCAGAGAAAGAGGCGGGGGATCTGCTGATGGCGGCGCCGGGTGTCGTTGACTGGAGCACCGTTGCGGAACTCGGCGATGTCATCGCCAATGGAGTTGCCGGGACGCGCTCGCAAGCCGATATAACGGTCTTCAAATCGCTTGGGATTGCGCTTGCCGACGTTGCACTCGGCGAGCTGGTCACGCGCAGGGCGATGGCAGTGGCGGAGGCTGAGCTAGGACCGGACGTCCAGATGTCTCGGTAGAGAAACAGGCAAACGTCTCTTTGTGGCCGAATGCCGACGTTCCTCCCCGGCGTTCCCCGGAAATTCACGAAGAGCCGCTTCTCTACATGTCGACCGCTGCACGCCCGCACCGGTCGCATCGCGTCAACCCGCCTACTGCCCGAGCGCGGTCATCAACCGGACCTGCGCGAGCATCTCATCGGTCCGCGCCTGCGCGAGCGCATCCTCGGCCGCGAGCAGCGCGCGCTGCACCTCCAGCGTGTCGATGAACGCCGATTCGCCGCTGCGCCATGATCGATTGATCTGCGTATACGCATCCCGTGCATTCGACACCGCGCGTTCGAGGCGCTCGGTCCGGCTGTGATCGCGCGCGGTCGCCGCCACCGACGTCTCGACGTCGCTCACCGCCGTGAGCACGGTCGACCGATAGGCCGCAAGCGCCTGCTCGGCCTGCGCGCGGCGCAACGCGACGACGCTGCGTCGGCGTCCGCCGTCGAACAGCGGCGCACTCGCGCCGGCGCCCGCCATCCATGCGAGCGAACGTGCAAGCGTCGCGCCGGAGAAGCCGTCGACCGCCGCGCCGATGATGCCGATCAGCTGCAGATGCGGCTTCAGGTCGGCCTCGGCCACGCCGATGCGGGCGTAGGCCGCGACGACGCGGGCCTCGGCCGCGCGCACGTCCGGCCGCCGGCGCAGCAGGTCGGCCGGCGTGCCGATGCCGGGCACGGCCGCCGTCCATACGGGCCCCGGCGCGGGCGGATCGAGCCGTGCGTAGATGTCCTGCGGCGTCGATGCGGTGATGATCGACAGCCGATGAATCGCAGCCTGCCGCTGCAACTGCAGCGCGGGGAGCTCGGCGAGCGTCGTTTCCGCCTGCGCGGCGGCGCGATCGACGTCGGCGATCGGCACGACGCCCGCATCGAACAGGCGCCGAGTCGACGCTTCGGTGCCGCGTTGGCTCTGCGCGTTTGCCTCGATCAGCGCGAGCCGCTGTTCGAGCCCGCGCACCGTCACGTAGGTCCGCACGGTTTCGTCGATCGTCGCGATCCGCACGGCGGCCGCGTCGTTCTGCGCGGACACGATGTCCGCGTCGGCCGCCGACACGCCCTGGCGGATGCGCCCGAAGATGTCGATTTCCCACGCGACGCTCGCATTCAGGTCGAACGCATTGCCGACGGTCGGCGTATTGGTCGGGAATGCCTGCGACGCGGACAGCCGCTGACGATCCGCGCCCGCATTCAGGTCGAGCGACGGAAGCCACTGCGATGCGGCGCCGATCCGCACCGCGCGTGCCGCGTCGATGCGTGCGACCGCGGCCTTCAGGTCGAGGTTGTTCGCGAGCGCGCGATCGACCAGCCGGTCGAGAATCGGATCGTGAAAGCCGTGCCACCACGTATCGGTGGCGGCGGCCGCGCCGCCGCGCGCGAGCTCCGCGTTGGCATAGGTCGCGGCGAGCGGCGGCGGCGCGACGGTGGCGACCGGTGCGCTGGTGCACGCGGTCAGGACGGCCGCCGCGGACAGCGCGGCCACGAGTCGGATGAACTTCATTGGACGACCTCCGCGGCCGCGACCGCGACGCCGGACTTGCGCGTCGCGAGCCGGCGGACCAGTACATAGAACACAGGCGTAAACAGCAGCCCGAAGAACGTCACGCCGATCATCCCGAAGAACACCGCGGCGCCGACCGCCTGACGCATTTCCGCGCCGGCGCCTTCGGAGATCACGAGCGGCAGCACGCCGAGGATGAATGCGAGCGACGTCATCACGATCGGGCGCAGCCGCTGCACGCATGCTTCGACCACGGCGTCGACGAGTTCCCGGCCGTCGGCTTCGAGCTGCCTCGCGACCTCGACGATCAGGATCGCGTTCTTCGCGGCAAGCCCGACCAGCACGATGAAGCCGATCTGCGTGAGGATGTTCACGTCCTGGCCGAGCACGCGCACGCCGAGCGACGCGGCCAGCAGGCACATCGGCACGATCAGCAGGATCGACACGGGCAGGCTCCAGCTGCCGTACTGCGCGGCCAGCACCAGATAGACGAGCAGCACGCACAGCGGGAACACGAGCAGCCCGGTGTTGCCGGCCGTGGTCTGTTGATACGACAGATCGGTCCATTCGTACGAGATGCCGGGCGGCAGCACCTGCTTCGCGAGCGTTTCCATCGTCTTGATCGCATAGCCGGAGCCGAGGCCCGGCGTGGTGTCGCCGTTGATCTCGGTGGCCGGATACAGGTTGTAGCGCGGCGCACGGTCGACGCCGAGCGAGTCGTCGATGCGCGTCACGCTGCCGATCGGCACCATGTCGCCGTTGCGGTTGCGCACCTTCAGCCGCGCGAGATCGGATGCGCTCACGCGGAACGGCAGGTCGGCCTGCGCGGTGACGCGGTAGGTGCGCCCGACGATGTTGAAGTCGTTGATGTAGGTCGAGCCGAAATACGTTTCGACCGCATCGTTGATCGCCTGGCTCGCCACGCCGAGCATTTCCGCCTTCTCGCGGTCGAGCTCGACATGCACCTGCGGACTGGTCGCGGAATACGGCGTATAGACGCCGACCATGCCGGGCGTGCGGTTCGCGGCCGCGACGAGATCCTGCGTCGCCTTCGCGAGCGCGGCGGTGCCGAGCCCGTTGCGGTCTTCGAGCCGCATCGCGAAGCCGCCCGTGCTGCCGAGGCCCTGCACCGGCGGCGGCATCGCGACGACGATCGACGCTTCCGTGATGCCGGCCAGCCGCTTGCGCATTTCGGCCGCGATCGTGTCGATCGTCAGCCCCCGTGCCTTGCGTTCCGGCCACGGCTTGAACACCGGGAACAGGCCCGCGCTGTTCGCCGAGTTCGTGCCGGTGGCCGCGTTCACGCCGGAAAACACCGGCACGCGTGCGACGCCCGGCACCGACAGCGCGATGTCCTCGATCTTGCGCGCGACCGCGCTGGTGCGTTCGAGCGTCGCGCCGTCGGGCGTGCGCACGAGCACGACGAGGTAGCCGCGATCCTGCGCGGGAATGAAGCCCTTCGGGCTCGACACGAGCAGGTAGCCGGTCGCCGCGATCAGCACGACGTACAGCACGGTCATCGCCGGGATGATCCGCACGAGCTTCCTGACGAGCGCGCCGTACGCGTCGGACACGCGCTGGAACGCGCGGTTGAATGCAGCCGCGAAACGCTGCACGATGCGCATCGGCGGCGCGAAAAGCGCGGCCGCGCGCGACGTCGACGCCGATGCCGATGCCGACGCATCGTGCGCGTTGTCATGCGCCTTCAGCATCATCGCGGACAGCGCGGGGGCGAGCGTCACCGACGTGAAGAACGAGATCGCGGTCGACACGGCGATCGTCACGCCGAACTGGCGAAAGAACTGGCCGGAGATGCCCGGCATGAACGAGGTCGGCACGAACACCGCGCACAGCACCAGCGTGATCGCGAACAGCGCGCCGCCGACTTCCTTCATCGTCAGCAGCGTCGCGTCGCGCGGGCCGGCGCCCGCCGCCAGGTGCCGCTCGACGTTCTCGACCACGACGATCGCGTTGTCGACGACGATGCCCACCGCGAGCACGAGGCCGAACAGCGTCAGGTTGTTGATCGAGTAGCCGAGCATCGCCATCGCCGCGAACGTGCCGACCAGCGACACCGGAATCGACAGGATCGGGATGATCGACGGCCGCCAGCCCTGCAGGAACAGCAGCACGACGAACACGACGAGCACGACCGCTTCGTAGATCGTCTTCACGAGCTCGTGAATGCTGTCGCCGATGAACGCGGTCGGGTTGTAGCCGATGTTGTAGACGATGCCCTTCGGGAAGGTCTTGCCGAGTTCGGCCATCTTCTTCTCGACCGCGTCCATCGTCGCGACCGCGTTCGCGCCCGGCTGCTGCAGCACCTGCAGCGCGATCGTCGGGTGACGCAGCATGTAGCTGTCGGTCGAGTACGCGAGCGCGCCGACTTCGACGCGCGCGACGTCCTTCAGCCGCACGAGCCGCCCGTCCTGGCCTTGCTTGACGACGATGTCGCTGAAGTCCTCGGGCCGCTTCAGGCGCCCTTCGAAGATCAGGTTCGGCTGGAACGCCTGGTTCGTGATCGGCGCCTGCGCGACCACGCCGCCCGCGAGCTGCGTGTTCTGTGCGCGCACCGCGGCGATGATGTCGGTCGGGCTGAGGCCGAACGATGCGACGCGTTCCGGGTCGAGCCAGATGCGCATCGAGTATTCGCGCGCGCCGAGCGGGTTGATGTCGCCGACGCCGTCGATCCGCTTCAGCACGTCGGCGACGTTGCGGATCGCGTAGTTCGACACGTACAGCGGATCGTAGCGCTGGTCCGGCGAGTAGATGAAGATGGTGCCGAGCTGCGTCGGCGACGACTTGCGCACCGACACGCCGCTGCGCTGCACCGGTTCGGGCAGGCGCGGGGTCGCGAGCGCGACGCGGTTCTGCACCAGCACCTGCGCCTTGTCGACGTCGGTGCCTGGCTTGAACGTGACGGTGATGTTCAGGCTGCCGTCGGAGGTCGCCTGGCTGGCCATGTACAGCATGTCCTCGACGCCGTTCACTTCGAGCTCGATCGGCGTCGACACCGTTTGCGACACGGTTTCCGCGGACGCGCCCGGATAGCTCGCCTGGATCACGACGGTCGGCGGCGCGATGTCCGGATACTCGGACACCGCGAGCGAGAAATAGGCCAGCGCGCCGGCGATGGTCAGCACGATCGACAGGACGATCGCGAGCACCGGCTGCTGGACGGACAGGCGGCCGAGGTTCATTGCGTGCTCCCTGCGGCGGCGCTCGCCGCATCGGTTGCGCGCGCAACGTTCGACGCGTTCATCGCGTCGGCCACGGTCGCCGCGTCGATTGCGCGCGGCACCGCGTTGACCTTGTCGCCGGCCTGCACGCGCTGGAAGCCGTCGACGATCACACGGTCGCCTGCCTTCAGCCCCGCGTCGATTGCGCGCAGGTTGCCGAACAGGCGGCCGGGCGTGACGGGGCGCACCGACACGGCGCCGTTCGAGTCGACGAAGTACAGCACGCGGCGCGTCGCGTCGGTCGCGACGGCCGAATCGGGCACGAGCAGCGCGGCGTGCGCGATGCGGCTCGACAGGTACACGCGGCCGAACTGGCCGGGGCTCAGGCGCCCGGCCGGATTCGCGACGCGCGCGCGCTGACGCAGCGTGCCGGTCGAGTTGTCGAGGCGGTTGTCGACGAAATCCATCGTGCCCGCCAGCGACGGCCGTGCGTCGCCCGGGAGCGCGATCGCCACCTGCCGCGACGACGCAGTGCCGCCGCTTTGCGCGGGTTCGCGCGTGTAGCGCAGATAGCTTTCCTCGTCGACGTCGAAGTAGATGTCGATCGGATCCTGCGACACGATCGTCGTCAGCACCGTTGCGTCGCTGTCGCCGCCCTTCACGAGGTTGCCCTCGCTGACGAGCTTGCGGCCGATGCGCCCCGACATCGGCGCGACGATGCGCGTGAACGACAGGTCGAGCCGCGCGCGCTCGAGTGCGCCTTGCGCGCTCGTCACGTCGGCCTGCGCGCTTTGCACGGCCTGGCGGCGCTGATCGTAGAGGCTCTGCGCGATGGTGTCGGTCTTGATCAGGATGCTGGCCCGCTCGAAATCCTGCTGGGTCAGCTTCAATTGCGACTGCGCGCGCGCCAGCGTGCCCTGCGCGGCCGTGACGGCCGCGTCGTACGGGCGCGGATCGATGACGAACAGCAGGTCGCCTTTCTTCACGGTCGCGCCGTCCTGGAATGCGACGCGTTCGAGATAGCCGCTCACGCGCGGGCGTACGTCGACCGTGTCGACTGCTTCGAAGCGGCCCGTGTATACGTCGACGTCGTTGACGTTGCGTATGACCGGCGCGCTGACGATCACGCTGGGCGGCGCGGTTGGCGTCTTGTCGTCGGACTGGCAGCCCGTCAATGCGAGCAGTGCGGCCAGTGGAATGGCGGCCAGCACGGCCGGGCGCGCGAAGCGCTTCAATCCTGAGTACCTGTTCATGTCGTTGCGATGTGTCGAATGACGCGCACGGCGCCGGATGGTGCGCAGTATCGTGCGCGGCGCGCGATCGATAAACGCATGCGGCGACATAAGAACTTGTACTGCGCAGTCACGAATCGCGCGGTGCGCGGACGCTGCGCGAGCCGCATGCGAATGGCGGGACGGTATGCAGGGAACGATGTGACGACGCGCGGCCCGAGCGCCTGTTCAGGCGGTTCGGGCCGGCAAAGCGGAACGGATGGACGAGCGGGCGCGCGAGGCGAGCGGCGTGCTCGTGCGCGTGTCGATGTCGATGCCGATCAATGACCGCGATAGATCGAGTCGCGGCCGCTGGTCACCATCGCGCGGCCGGATTCGCTGGGGGTGGTGCCTGCGTTGCCGTAACCGGTCGCGTCTGCCGCCGGTGCCGCGCCGGATGCTGCTTGCGCGACGGCGTTTTCACGCACGCGCTTTTCGGCGGCGAGGATCGCGGCCGGATACTGGTTGTGGTCCAGCGCCGGGGTGTAGCCGACGGCCGCGAGGCGGGCCATTTCGGCCTTCACTTCGGCACGGGTCAGTTGATGGTCATTCTGCTGCGCGAACGAAACGGCCGGTGCGGCGATGATCAATGCGGCGAGCGCGGAGGAAACGAGCGTTTTCATGGTGGGTACCTGTCTGGGTGAGTGAGCCGCAACCACGGTGATGTCGTTGCGAGTGCACTCAATATAGGTATCCCGGTGCTGTGGAAAAACGGGGCGGCGGGGAAATCATTTTTGATCCCGGATCACGAATCGACGCTTGATTCCATCGCCAGCCTTGGTGGGCGGGACTCCCCCGCGAATTGCCCGCGGCGGCAAATACCCGACTACGCCGCTAAACCCCCAATCAGACCTCCAGGGACTCAACTCTGTCGAATTCCGTCTTGGACAGACTCAACCCATCTCCCTAGACTGATCTCACTTTCCTTCATCCCTGGAGAAAATCATGAGTCTCAAAGGCAAGCTTCCCGCAGAAAAGATCCTCGGCTTCGGTACCGCGCCGCTCGGCAACATGTTCCGCAACATCCCCGACGCGGAAGCGGCGGCGACCGTCGAGGCCGCATGGCAGCACGGCATCCGCTATTTCGATTCGGCGCCGTTCTATGGCGCCGGCCTCGCCGAAATGCGTCTGGGCGACGCGCTCGCACACCATCCGCGTGACGAATACGTGCTGAGCACGAAGGTCGGCCGCGTGATCCTCGACGAAGTCGAAGACGTGTCGGCGCGCGATCTGGGCGAGAAGGGCGGCCTGTTCGAACACGGCCGGCCGAACCGCATCGTCAACGACTACACGGCCGATGCCACACTGCGCTCGATCGAGGACAGCCTGAAGCGCCTGCGCACCGACCGTCTCGACATCGTCTGGGTGCACGACATTGCGCAGGACTTCTACGGCGACGAATGGCTCGCGCAATTCGAAGTGGCACGCAAGGGCGCGTTTCGCGTGCTGAGCAAGCTGCGCGAAGAAGGCGTGATCAACGCATGGGGCCTCGGCGTGAACCGCGTCGAGCCGGTCGAACTGGTGCTCGACCTGTCGGAACCGCAACCGGACGGCATGCTGCTGGCCGGCCGCTACACGCTGCTCGATCACGAGCGCGCACTGCAGCGCGTGATGCCGACGGCAGCCGCGCAGGGCGTCGGGATCGTCGTCGGCGGCCCGTACAGCTCGGGCGTGCTGGCAGGCGGTACGCACTTCGAATACCAGAAGGCTTCGCCGGAAATCATCGCGAAGGTCGAACGGATGAAGGCGATCGCCGCGCGTCACGACGTGCCGATCAAGGCCGCCGCGCTGCAGTTCTCGATGGCGCATCCGGCCACCGCCGCGGTGATTCCGGGCGCAAGCCGTCCGGAGCGGATCGCGGAAGACCAGGCCGCGCTGAACGTGGTGATTCCGGCCGACTTCTGGCGCGAAATGCGCGAGCAGGGTCTGGTTGCAGCCGATGCGCCGCTGCCGACCGATCGTTGACCGTCAAAGGTGATGACATGGCACAGGCACATGCAAGCATCCAGGTCGCGGCTTCGGCCGACACGGTCTGGCAACTGATCGGCGGCTTCGGGTCGCTGCCCGACTGGCTGTCGTATATCCCGGCGAGCGAGCTGAGCGACGGCGGTCGCGTGCGCAGCCTCGCGAACCCGGACGGCGACGCGATCGTCGAGCGTCTGGTCGCATTCGACGACGCGGCGCGCAGCTACACGTACGCGATCCTCGACGCACCGTTCCCGGTCGTCGACTATCGCTCCACGCTGCGCGTGCACGAGAACGGCGCGAACGCGGCGACGATCGAGTGGTCGGGCACGTTCACGCCGAACGGCGCGACGGACGACGAAGCGATTCGGTTGTTCCGCGGTATTTACGAAGACGGTCTCGCGGAGCTGGCGAAGCGATTCGCGGCGTGATGATGTAACTGCGTGACGATATCGCACCCGGGGTTCTCCCCGGGCGCGATATCGTCGATTGCCAGACGCGGCGTCGCGCGCGTCGACGCTGAACGCGTCGCGCAGTTCGTCGAACAGGCGCCGCGGCGGCTCGCGCTCACGCGTGACGGTCAAGGCGGAACACACACACGTGGCGCGGCGCAGTGGCTGCGATAACCGGCGGTTATCTCAGTATCACTTTCTGTCAATTGTCGCGCGGAGGAGGACTCCTTATGCTGGCCCATTGCGCGGGTTTTCAAGCGTAGTGCTGACGTGCGCGCCGATGTGCCGCCAGCACGCGGCAGGCACGGGGCGAACGCACGGCGGCTCTGGCTCGATCGTATCGATCGCAGCCCGAGCACGAGCACAACGCGGCAACTGCGCGCACGGCATTCCTGGAGTGAAGCATGAATCTGAACATAGAAGGCCGTTGGGCGCTGGTCTGCGCGGCCAGCAAGGGGCTCGGCAAGGGCTGCGCGCAGGCGCTCGTCGCCGAAGGCGTGAACGTCGTGATCACCGCGCGCGGCAGCGACGCGCTGGAAGCGACGGCCCGCGAGCTGCGCGCACTCGATCCGGCCGTCACGGTGATCGCGGTGGCCGGCGACATCACGACGAGCGCGGGTCGCGCGGCGGCGCTCGCGGCCGCGCCGCACATCGACATCCTCGTGAACAACGCGGGTGGCCCGCCGCCGGGCGACTTCCGCGAATGGACGCGCGACGACTGGATCGCCGCGCTCGACGCGAACATGCTGACCGCGATCGAGCTGATCAAGGCGACGGTCGACGGGATGACCGAGCGCGGCTTCGGCCGCATCGTCAACATCACGTCGAGCGCGGTGAAGGCGCCGATCGACGTGCTCGGCCTGTCG
Source organism: Burkholderia sp. IMCC1007 (assembly GCF_027257875.1). Classification (GTDB taxonomy): domain Bacteria; phylum Pseudomonadota; class Gammaproteobacteria; order Burkholderiales; family Burkholderiaceae; genus Burkholderia. The sequence continues at coordinate 36,144 of NZ_JAPVQY010000004.1, read as the reverse complement.
AACGGCGCACGTACGGGCCTGACCGGCTTCATCGCGGGCGTCGCGCGTCAAAAGCGCATCGCGTCGCGCAACGTGACGATCAACAACCTGCTGCCGGGGCTGTTCGACACCGACCGCCTGAAGAAGGCGACCGACGCATCGGCAAAGGCGGATGGCAAGGATTACGAAGCGGCGCGCGAAGCGAAGCGGCAGGCCGTACCGGCCGGGCGCTTCGGCTCGGCCGACGAGTTCGGCGCGGTCTGCGCATTCCTGTGCAGCGCGCATGCGGGCTATCTGACGGGGCAGAACGTGCTGCTCGACGGCGGCGCGTATCCGGGTACGTTCTGATTGGCGGCGAGGCCAGACGGTGATGCATGCATTGCCCGATGCGAGCCCGCAACTGTTTGTTGAGGAGTCCGTCGACAGATTTCACCCGGTAGCGGCGGACGACAATCATACCGGCGATCCCAACCCGTGAAAGAAGCCGCCCGTCAACAGCACTTCTTTCGTCCCGCCATCGATGGCGGAGTTTCTCGGAGCACATTCTGATGAATATCGCAGGCAACCTGCTGATCGGCCAGCACACGCGGCGCGGCACTCACGGCGTCACGTACGCGCTCGACGCGGCCAGCGGCGAACGCATGGAGCCCGCATTCGGCGGCGCGAGCGTCGTCGATCTCGACGACGCGTGCGCACTCGCGTGGGCCGCGTTCGATACGTATCGCGAAACGCAACCCGAAGCGCGCGCAACGTTCCTCGAGACGATCGCGGCGAACATCCTCGCACTCGGCGACGTGCTGGTCGAGCGCTGCGTCGCGGAAACGGGCCTGCCGCGCGCCCGCGTCGAAGGCGAGCGCGGCCGCACGGTCGGCCAGTTGCGGATGTTCGCCGACGTGGTGCGCGCGGGCGACTACGTCGAAGCGCGCATCGATCCGGCGCAACCGGCGCGCCAGCCGGCGCCGCGCCCGGATCTGCGCCTGCGTCATATCGGCGTCGGGCCGGTCGCCGTGTTCGGGGCGAGCAATTTCCCGCTTGCGTTCTCGGTGGCGGGCGGCGATACGGCGTCGGCGCTCGCGGCCGGCTGCCCGGTGGTCGTCAAGGCGCACTCCGCCCATCCGGGCACGTCCGAACTCGTCGGGATGGCCGTGCAGCAGGCGGTGAACGGATGCGGGATGCCGGAAGGCACGTTCTCGCTGCTGTTCGACAGCGGCCTCGAGATCGGCCAGGGGCTCGTGCGCGACCCGCGCATCAAGGCGGTCGGCTTCACCGGCTCGCGCCATGCGGGCACCGCGCTGATCGCGATCGCGAACGCGCGGCCCGAACCGATTCCCGTGTACGCGGAAATGAGCAGCATCAATCCGGTGCTGCTGTTCCCGAATGCGCTCGAAGCGCGCGGCGAGGCGATCGCGCAGCAGTTCGTGCAGTCGCTGACGCTCGGCGCCGGGCAGTTCTGCACGAACCCGGGGCTGATCGTCGCGGTCGACGGGCCGGCGCTCGAGCGCTTCACCGCGGCGGCGTCGGAGCGGCTCGCCCAGGCAGCCGCCGCGACGATGCTCACGCCGGGCATTCATCAGAGCTTCGAGCGCGCGGTGGCCGCGTTCGCGCAGCACCCGCAAGTGCGCACCGTCGCACGCGCGCATGCGCCGACCGGCGCGAACCAGGGGCAGGGCGTGCTGTTCTCGACGAGCGCTGCCGCATTCCGCGAATCGAAGGCGCTGCACGAGGAGATCTTCGGCGCGGCATCGCTGATCGTTCGGTGTCCCGATCTGAAGACGATGCTCGACCTGATCGAATCGCTGGAAGGGCAGCTGACGGCCGCGCTGCATATCGACGAAGCCGACTATGCCGCCGCGCGCACGTTCCTGCCGGCGCTGGAGCGGCGCGCGGGCCGCGTGCTCGTGAACGGGTTCGGCACCGGTGTGGAAGTCGCGCATGCGATGGTGCACGGCGGCCCGTATCCGGCCACCGCGGACGGGCGCTCGACGTCGGTCGGCAGCCTCGCGATCAAGCGTTTCCTGCGCCCGATCAGCTATCAGGACATGCCGGACGCGCTGCTGCCCGCTGCGCTGAAAACGTCGAATCCGCTGGCGCTGAACCGGCTGCTCGACGGGAAGGTCACGCTCGCGAAGTAACGTGCGAGCGCCATGCCGGCATCGGGGCGCGCATGCCGCGGTATGCACAAGCCTGATGCCGGTGGCCGCGCGGCGTGCGTTCAGAGCGCTCCCACGCCGCGCGGCGAACGTCACTTCATTCGACCGCGGCGACGACGTCCTCGCCGGTCAGGATCTCGCGGAAGATGCCGACCAGCGGCCGCAGGTTCACCTTGTGCCACGCGGCCCACAGCGGCGTGCGATAGCTGAACCACGGCAGCTCGCGCAGCACGACGCCTTCGGGCACCTGGTGACGCAGGCTCTGCTGGATCATCGTCACGCCGAGCCCGGCGGCGACGAGCCCGAGCGCCGCGAGCGGCTCGCTCGCCTCGACGGAGATGTCCGGCGAGAAACCCGCCTTCGCGCACGCGGCGACGAACGCGCCGTGGCGCGGCGCGCTTTCCTGCTGCGTGACGCCGATCCATGCCTGGGTCGCGAGATCGTCGGCCGTGAGGGCTTTCTTCTTCGCGAGCGGATGCCCGTCGGGCAGCGCGAGCAGCATCGGATCGTTCAGCACGCGCATCGATTCGAGTTCGGGATCGTCGGGCGCGGGCGGCTCGGTGACGAGCGCGATGTCGAGACTGCGCTCGCGCAAGCCTTCGAGCTGCGCGGCGGACGTGTAGTTGTACAGCGCGATGTGCACGGCCGGACGATCGGCGCGCAGCGTCTTCAGCGCACGCGGCAGCACGCCCGAGTGCGTGGCCGTTTCCAGGTAGCCGATGCAGAGCCCGCCTTCGTCGCCGCGGCCGAGCCGGCGCGCGAGCGATTCCAGCCGGTGCGCATGCCGCAGGAACGCATGCGCTTCGCTGAGGAACGTGCGCCCGTCACGCGTCAGACGGATGCGCTGCTGGCTGCGTTCGAACAGCGTCAACCCGAGCTTTTCCTCGAGCTGCGCGATCTGGCGGCTGAGCGGCGACTGCGAAATATGCAGGCGTTCCGCGGCGCGGCCGACGTGTTCCTCTTCCGCCACCGCGATGAAATATTGAAGCTGACGGATGTCGAGCATATAAGACCTTCAGGGACTCAAGTTTGCTGAATTATGTCTTGGACAGACATAACCGTGCAACCTAGACTGGACGCACTTTCCCGTTACCTGTGGAGAAATGCATGAGTCTGAAAGACACGCTGCCGGCCGACAATGCGCTCGGTTTCGGCGCCGCCCCGCTCGGCAACATGTTCCGCGACATCCCCGACGAAGAAGCCGCCGCGACGGTCGAAGCCGCGTGGGCGCGCGGCATCCGCTACTTCGACACCGCGCCGTCGTACGGCGCCGGGCTGGCCGAGTCGCGCCTGGGCGACGTGCTCGCCGCGCATCGCCGCGACGACTATGTGATCAGCACGAAGGTCGGCCGCATCGTGCTCGATGAGATGGAACACGCGAACACGCGCGACTACGGCGACAAGACCGGCATCTTCGCGCATGGCCGTGCGAACCGGCTTGTCAGCGACTACTCGGCCGACGCGACGCTGCGCTCGATCGAAGGGAGCCTGAAGCGCCTGCGCACCGATCGCCTCGACATCGTGTGGGTGCACGACATCGCGCAGGACATCTACGGCGACGAATGGCTCGCGCAATTCGAAGTGGCGCGCAAGGGTGCGTTCCGCGTGCTGAGCAAGCTGCGCGACGAACGCGTGATCGGCGCGTGGGGGCTCGGCGTGAATCGCGTCGAGCCGATCGAACTCGTGCTCGACCTCGCCGAGCCGCAACCGGACGGCATGCTGCTCGCCGGTCGCTACACGCTGCTCGATCACGAACGTGCGCTGCAGCGCGTGATGCCGGCGGCCGCCGCGCGCCATGTCGGCATCGTGGTCGGCGGCCCGTACAGCTCGGGCGTGCTGGTCGGCGGCGCGCACTTCGAATACCAGAAGGCGCCGCCGGAAATCGTCGCGAAGGTCGAGCGCATCACCGCCATCGCCGCGCGCTACGACGTGCCGGTCAAGGCCGCTGCGTTGCAGTTCGTGCTCGCGCATCCGGCGACGGTGTCGGTGATTCCCGGTGCGAGCCGTCCCGCGCGGATCGCGGAAGACGTCGATGCACTGAACGCGACGATTCCGGCCGACTTCTGGCGCGAGATGCGCGAGCAAGGGCTCGTCGCCGCGAATGCGCCGCTGCCGATCGATCGTTGAATGCGTGAACCGAAGCGGTAAACGAATGCCCGCGCAAGCGGGCATTGTCGTTGCGGCGCCGTATGACGCGCGGTTCGAGCGAGCAGGTGGTTAGCCGTGCGCGCGCGGCCGGTAGTCGATCATGCTGGAGAACACCGCGATCAGCACGGCCATCACGACGAAGAACAGCAGCGCGAGGAAGTACGAACCGGACCACTGGACAATGAGCCCGATCAGGATCGGTACCACCACGCCGACCATGCTGCCGCAGAAGTTCATCGTGCCGCCGAGCACGCCGGCGCGCTCGGGGCCGCCGACGATCGCCGGCAGGCTCCAGTACATCCCGCAGAAGCGGATGAAGAACATCGCGACGCTCAGCAGCAGCACCACCGCGCTCGCGTTCGCGATATAGGCGGCGGCCAGGATGCACGCCGCCGCGATCAACGACGAGCCGCCGAACATCGTGCGCATCACCAGGTTCGGCGATGCGCCCGACGCTTTCCAGCGGTCGCCGATGGTGCCGCCGATCAGTTCGCCGACGAAGCCCGACATGAAGATCACGAACGTCGCGCCGCCCGTCGTCGCGATGTTGAAGCCGTACGTCTTGTGCAGGTAGCTCGGCATCCACGTGAGCAGCCCGTAGAACACCGCGAGGATGCAGCTGTAGCCGGCGAACATCGCGAGCACCGAACGGTCCTTCACGAGTTCGCGCAGCGGCACGCGTTCGGCCGCGGCTTGCGCGGGCGGATTCGCGCGCGTGATGTGCTCGAGTTCCGCCGCGTTGACGCCCGGATGCTCGGACGGATGGTTGCGGATATAGCGCCACACGAGCACGCCCACCAGCATCGTGCCGACCCCGGCGATCACGAACGCGATGCGCCACGATCCGAACCACGCGATCAGCCCGGAGATCAGGATCGCGCCGAGCGCACTGCCGAGCGGCGCGCCGCCGTCGACCAGCACCGCGCCGCGGCCGCGTTCGTGCGGCGTGAGCCACGAGCCGATCAGCTTCGCGCCGGCCGGAAACACCGGCGATTCGGAGAAGCCGAGGCCCATGCGCGTGAGCATCAGCAGCAGCCAGCCGTGCGATGCCGCGCCGAGCGCCTGGAACGCGCCCCACGCGAGCGTGGCGGTCGCGATGATGCCGCGCGTGTGATAGCGGTCGAGCATCACGCCGACCGGAATCTGCATCAGCGCGTACGACCAGAAGAACGCGCTGAGCATCAGCCCTTCGAGCGCGGGCGACATGTTGAATTCCGGCGCGATCAGCGGCATCGCGACCGACAGCGACGCGCGGTCGATGTAGTTGATCGCGACCAGCAGCAACATGATCAGGAAGATGCGCCAGCGGACGCTGGTCGGTCGGGCCGCCGCGTCGAGCGACGCGGGTGCGGCCGGTGCGGCCGCCGAGGCGGCAGGGGAATTCGAGGGGGGCATGGTGTCTCCGTCGTTATGGTTGCAGGGGCGATGACGCGTCCCGAGCAGCGACTGTAGGGCGGCGGCCGCGTCTTGCCTAATGACGCTTCGTGATCGCGTGATAACCAAACGGAACGGCACAAGGGCGCGCGACGGGGAATAAGCAGCCGTTATCGGGCGATCCGGTTTTTTCATTACCGGCGGCGATGGGCGGCTTGTAGTGTTCGGTGCAGCGATTTCACACGGAGACAGCACCATGAACCCCTTCCAGTACTTTTTCCCCACCACGCTGAAATTCGGCAACGGCCTCGCGCGCCAGGCCGGCGAACTGCTGAAGCCGCTGTTCAGCGGCAAGCTGCTCGTCGTGACCGACGAAGGCCTGATCAAGAGCGGCGTACTCGAAGGTTTCTTCGCATCGCTGCGCGACGCGGACGTCGCGTACGCGATCTTCTCGGGCGTCGAGGCGAACCCCAGCACGGCGGTGCTCGACAGCGCGCTGACGTTCCTGAAGGAGCACCGCTGCACCGCGGTGATCGGCGTCGGCGGCGGCAGCAGCATCGATACCGCGAAGGGCGTCGCCGCGATGGCGACCAACGGCGGCACGATCCTCGACTACGAGGGCTACAACAAGATTCCGGTCGAGCCGCTGCCGATCTTCGCGATCCCGACCACGTCGGGCACCGGCAGCGAATGCACGGCGTCGACGGTGTTCACGAACAAGGAGACGCTGTTCAAGACCGTGATCGTGAGCCACCGGATTTTCCCGAAGCTCGCGATCCTCGATGCGGAACTCACGCTGAAGCTGCCCGCGCCGATCACCGCGGCCACCGGCATGGATGCGCTGACCCATGCGATCGAATCGTACGTGTCGAAGCAGGCGAACCCGGTGAGCCAGTCGCTCGCGCTCGGTGCGATCCGCCTGATTGGCCGCAGCCTGCGCGCCGCGTTCTACGTCGGCTCCGATCTCGCGGCGCGCGAAGACATGCTGCTCGGCTCGTTCCTCGCCGGCGTCGCGTTCTCGCAGTCGAAGCTCGGCAATGTGCACGCGATCTCGCACACGATGGGCGGCGTGTTCAACATCGCGCACGGCATCGCGAATGCGGCGCTGCTGCCGTACGTGATCGACTTCAACCGGCCGGCATGCCCGGCGCTGTATCGCGACATCGCGGAAGCGCTCGGCGGCGACGTGACGGGCGTCGACGCGGAAACGGCCGCACGCGGGCTGGTCGAGCAGATCGTCGAGCTGAATCGCGCGCTCGCAATCCCGTCGAACATCCGCGAACTCGGCGTCGATCTCGAGCACCTGCCGCAGATGATCGCCGACTCGATGCGCAGCGGCAATGTGCTCGTCAATCCGCGCCTGACCACCGCGCGCGACGTCGAGGCGATCATCCGCGCCGCGTACGCCGGCGAGATCTGAGCGCGCGGCATCCGCCATTCACCGATTTCCCGATTTCCCGATTCGATTCAACCAGGAGCAGTCATGTATTACGAAATGCGGACCTACACGGTCCAGATCGGCAAGATGAACGAGTACCTGCGGCACTTCGAGAAGGAAGGCCTGCCGGTGATTTCCCGCTATGCGACGCTGGTCGGCTGGTGGTACACGGAAATCGGCGAGCTGAACCAGGTCGTTCATATCTGGGCGTACGAAAGCCTCGACGATCGCATCAAGCGACGCACCGCGCTGTACGAGGATCCGGACTGGCTCGAGAAGTTCGTGCCGAAGGCGTTCCCGATGCTCGAGAAGATGGAATCGAAGCTGCTGCGTCCGGCAGCGTTCTCGCCGATCAAGTAAGCGTGTGATCCTGTAGCGTCTCGACGAGCATGCGCGCGCCTGGCGTCAGGTGCGCGAAGGTGCGGGCCACCACGCCGAACGGCTCGTCGAGCGCGGCGATCGCGACCGGCAGGCACGTGACGAGGCCGAAGCGCTCGCCGAACTCGGCGACTTCGCGCGGGATCACCGCGACGAGTTCCGGGTTGGCCTGCAACAGCGTCAGCGTTGCGAACGTCGAAGCCGTTTCGATCGGATAGCGCGGCACGTCGATGCCGGCATCCGCGAGTGCGCGTTCGAGCGCGAGCCGCATCGGCGTGTTGACCGGATACGCGACCCATTCCGCATCGGCGAGATCGCGCAGCGTCAGCGCGTCGCGTTCGGCCAGCGCATGGTTGCGGGCGGTCACGACCGCGAGCGGTTCGGCCTTGAGCGGCACGTAGTCGTACGCTTCCGGGCGCCGGCTGTTGCCGTTGCGGCAGATCGCGAGATCGATGCGGCCGTCGTCGATCAGCGCGAGCAGACTCGCGCTGGTGCCTTCGACGAGCTCGACCGACAGGTGCGGCTGGCGGCGGCGCAGCTCGGTGAGCGCGCGCGTCAGCAGCGGCACCGCCCCCATGATCACGCCGACGGCCAGATGGCCGCCATGCCCCTGCGTGATCGCAAGCACTTCGGTATGCAGGTGTTCGAGATCGCTGTAGATGAGGCGCGCATAGCGCGTGACGCAGCGGCCGAGATCGTTGGCGACGAGGCCTTTCGGTTGTCGCTCGAACAGCGGCATGCCGAGGATGTCTTCGATTTCGCGCAGCACCTTGGTGGCGCCGGGTTGCGAGATCGCGATCTCTTCGGCGGCCTTGTGCAGCGAGCCATGGTTTTCGAGCGCGATCAGCAGCTTGAGCTGCTTCAGGCGAAGGCGCGACGCGATGTTCGCGAGAGAGGGAACCGCGAGCGGCTTCATGGCAACGACCAAACCGAAAGCGCGCATTATAGCCGGTTTGGTCGGTCGAATATTGTCAGTAAGACTAAGTTGTCGCGATGTCGTGCGCGTGCGGAACGCGCCGCTTCGATTCGTCGGTCGACTGTGTGCATGGGTTGCGCAACGCAGTCGCAGTCGCAGTCGCGTTCGCGCAGCAGGCACGACCGATGCGCACGCAAGCGCTGCGGCGCCGCAGCAAATCGCGCCGATTCCCTATCCGGCAGTTCCGTCATCCACGGCGTCGCACCGTGCGCCCGTGCGCGCGCCCGGCATCGCCGCGCGACGCAGGCGGGTTAACGCTCATGGAAACCCGCGATTTCCGTACATAAGATTCATAAAAACACATCAAGTACGAAATCGAACAGATAGTTCATTTTCATGTGGAGCACGAGATCCATGGGTGAGATCCGGGTGGAAACGCGCGATGCGGTGCGCGTCCTGACCATTTGCAACGAGCGCATCCGCAATGCGTTCGACGAAGCGATGTCGGTGGCACTGCTCGCCGCATTCGACGACGCCGAAGCCGATCCGCGCATACGCGTCGTGGTCGTCACGGGCGCGGGCGACCTGGCGTTCTCGAGCGGGCATGACCTGAACGAGCTGGCGTCGGGCGCGCATGCGCGCAGCACGGTCGGCGAGGCGCCGTTCGTGCGGCCGCTGACCATGCGCAAGCCGGTGATCGCCGCGATCAACGGACACTGCTGGGCCGCGGGCTTCATGCTCGCGCTGTCGTGCGACCTGCGCATTGCCGCCGCGAACGCGGTGTTCGGCTCGCCGGGCGCGCGCCTGGGCATCCTGCCCGAAGGCGGCCAGCTGTACCGGCTGCCGCAGCTGATCGCACCGGCCCGCGCACTCGAAATGATGCTGACCGCAAACCCCATGTCGGCCGACGACGCCGCGCGATGCGAGCTGGTGTCGCGCCTGGTGCCGCGCGGTGAGGCGCTGGCCGAAGCGCTCGCGCTCGCCGAACTGATCGCGTCGCGTTCGCCCGCGGTCGTGCAGGCGGTGAAATCCGGATTCAATCTCGGCCTGCGCGAAGGCAGCATCAGGGCCGAACGTTACGAAGCCGAGACCGCGCTGCGCCTGCATCGAGGCGCCGATGCCCGCGAGGGGATCGCGGCCTTCCTGGAAAAGCGCGCGCCGCGTTTCGCCGATGCGGGCGCATCCGTTCATTCGTCGTCCGATCATTCTGGAGCCTGATCCGAACATGAGCACGACTCATCCTCTGCACCGCCTGTTCCGGCCGCGCCACGTCGCGCTGCTCGGCGTGTCCCGCGACACCGGGAAGCTGGGCTACACGTTCCTGCGCGCGCTGATCGACGCCGGCTTCGCCGGCCGCATCTCGCTGCTCGGCCGCCAGGCCGGCGAGCTCGACGGCCTGACGATCCACACCGATCCGGCCGAGCTTCCGCCCGACATCGACGTCGCGGTCAACCTGCTCGGCCCCGCGCAAACGCCGGCGGTGCTCGAAGCGGTGGCCGCGCGCGGCGCCGCGTTCGCGGTGGTGTTTACCGCGGGCTTCGCCGAGATGGGCGCGGCCGGCGAGCAGATGCAGGCCGACATGGTGCGGGCCTGCAATGCGCACGGGATGCGCATCGTCGGGCCGAACTGCATGGGGCTGTTCAATCTCCACGTCGGGCTGAACCTGACGGAGATCTCGCCGCTGCCGATCGGCAACGTCGCGCTGGTATCGCAAAGCGGCAACGTCGCGGTCACGCTGTGGGATCAGGCGCGCAAGCACGATCTCGGCTTTTCGTGCTTCGCCGGCTTCGGCAACCAGGCCGACATTCCGATGCACGAGTACATCGACTATCTCGGGCAGGACAACGACACGCGCGTGATCGCGATCTACCTCGAGGGTCTGCGTCCGGGCAGCGGCGATGCGTTCTTCGAGACCTGTGCACGCGTGTCGCGCACGAAGCCGATCGTCGTGCTGAAGGGCGGGCGCGCGTCGGCCGGGCAGCGCGCCGCGCAATCGCACACGGCGTCGCTGTCGTCGTCCGAGCGCGTGTATCGCGCGCTGTTCGAGGAAGCCGGCGTGATCGAGGTGCGCGAACTCGAGCATCTGCTGCCGGCGGCCGAAGCGTTGATGCGGTGTCCGCCGATGACCGGCGACGACGTCGCGATCGTCGGCTCGGGCGGCGGCCACTCGATCGTCTGCACCGACGAGGTCGAAGCGGTCGGGCTGCGCGTGCCGGCGTTTCCGGCGCCGCTCGTCGACACGCTGTCCGGCCTGTTGCCCGCGTGGGCGCCGAAGCGCAATCCGGTCGACATGACCGGCGCGTACATCCGCGACCCGAGCCTGTTCTCGTCGTTGACCGAACTCGTGATGAACGCGTGCCCGTCGTTCAGCGCGGCCGTCAATTACGGGTTGTACGGGCTGTGGAAGGGCGGCGCGCTCGACCCGGACAGCCCGCACGACTACGTCAGCGCCGCACCGTTGCTCGGTGCGCTGCAGGCGAAGCTCGGCAAGCCGTTGCTGTTCTACACGCCGTATGCGGACCGCGTGCATCCGTCGTTCACCGCGATGCGGGCATCCGGCGTGCCGTGCCTCGAATCGATCGAGTCGGTCGGCGTCGCGCTCGCGGCGCTGCGCCAACGCGGCCGCTTCCTCGCGCGGGCCGGCGAAGCCGCGCCGCGGCGCGCGGCGGCAGCCCGTGCGGCTGCCGCGCCGGCATCGGCGCCGCACGCGTACGCGTCGGAAGTCGACGCGTACCGGCTGCTCGCCCGCTACGACGTGACGCTGCCCGACGTGCTCACGGCCGACACACCCCACGCGGCCGCCGAACAGGCCGGGCGGCTCGGCTATCCGGTCGTCGTGAAGGCGATCCTGCCGGGCGTCGCGCACAAGAGCGACGTCGGCGGCGTGCGGACCGGCGTCGGCAGCGCGGACGGCGTGCGCGAGGCGGCGCACGCGATCGCGGCATCCGTCGCGCAGGCGCTCGGCCCGCGCGCGCTCGCCGGTTTCACGGTGACGCGCGATTTCGGCCGCCGCCGCGAGTTGATCGTCGGCGTGCGGCGCGACGTGTCGCTCGCGTCGCTCGGGCTGATCGGCCTGGGCGGCGTGCTGACCGAAGCGCTCGACGACGTCGCCGTGGTGCTGCTGCCCGCGACGCCGGAGCGCGTGGCGCGCGCGCTGGCGCGCCTCACGAGCGCCGCCGCGTGGGGCCCGTTCCGCGGCGAACCGGCCGTTTCCACCGTTGCGCTGGCCGGGCTGCTCAACCAGCTCGACGCCGCGCTGCGGTCCGATCAGGCGATCGACAGCATCGAATGCAACCCCGTGATGGTGGTCGGCCGGGACCTCGTTCCCGTCGATGCCGCCATCGCCGTCAACGACAAGGAGCCGACGTGAATATCCCGATGCCACTCACCGAGCTGCGCGACAACGTGCTGACGATCACGTTCAACCGCCCGGAAAAACTCAACGCGATCACGCCGGACATTTATGCGTTCATCGGCGAGCGCGTGACCGAGGCGAGTGCCGATCCCGCGTGCCGCGCGATCGTGCTGCGCGGCAACGGCCGCGCGTTCTCCGCGGGCTTCGACCTGTCGCTGCAGATGAGCGACCACTCGCTCGAGGACAAGCTGCATTCGATTCACGACATCGCGAACCGCGCGCGCTGGGCCGTGTGGCGTTGCAAGAAACCGGTGATCGCGGCGATTCACGGTTACTGCATGGGCGGCGCGTTCGAACTGGTGCTGCCGTGCGACTTCACGATCGCGACCGAAAGCTGCCGGCTCGGCGAACCCGAGATCCTGTTCGGCGAGGGGCCGGCCTTCATGATGGTGCCGTGGCTCGTCAATCACAAGGTCGCGAAGGACATCCTGCTGACCGGCCGCCAGTTCAGCGCGGCCGAAGCGTTGCGGATGGGCATCGTCAGCAGCGTGGTGCCGGACGACGGGCTCGATGCGGCCGTCGACGCGCTGACGCAGACGCTGCTGCGCTTGCCGCCGTCGGCGGTGGCGATCAACAAGGTCGGCATCAATCGCGCGTACGAGGCCCAGGGGATGGCCGCGCATATCGACGGCTGGGTGGAGGCGGCGGCCTACCTGTCGATGATGGACGACGACGCGCGCGGGGAATTCGCGCGCCGCGTGAAGGAGCAGGGGCCGAGCGCGGGCATCCAGTGGCGCACGGAGTACTACGCCGCCAAGGCATCCGGACGGAGCTGACGCCATGCTCAACCTGATCGCCAGACAGGTCGTGCTCGGCATCGCCGTGGTCGTCACGGCGATCACGCTGACGTTCTTCATGGTGCGGCTGAGCGGCGATCCGACCGCGCAGATCCTGCCGCAGGACGCGAGCGTCGAGCAACGCGTTGCGCTGCAAAAGCAGCTCGGGCTCGACAAGCCGGTGCCCGCGCAGTACCTGAGCTACATGGAGGGGGCCGCGCACGGCGAATTCGGCAACTCGTACTTCGACGGCGACACGGTGACGTCGATCATCATGCGCCGCCTGCCGAACACGGCGCTGCTCGCGACCACCGCGCTCGCGATTGCACTGGGGCTGGCGATCCCGCTCGGCGTGTTGGCGGCGACGCGGCGCGGCGGCTGGCTCGACCGCGCGGTGCAGGTGGCGAGCGTCGCGGGCGCGTCGGTGCCGTCGTTCTGGATGGGCCTGCTGATGATCCAGGTGTTCGCGGTCGGCTTCGGCTGGCTGCCGACCTACGGGATCGGCGGCTGGCGCCATCTGGTGCTGCCGGCGCTCACGCTCGCGCTGTATGTGTTTCCGGGCGTCACGCGGCTCACGCGCTCGTCGATGCTCGAAGTGCTGCCGGCCAGCTACGTCAACGCGGCGCGCGCGAAAGGCATGCCGGAGCGGCGCGTGATCTTCCGCACGGTGATGCGCAACGGGATCGTGCCGGTGCTCGCGCTCATCGCGCTCGAGATCGGCACGCTGTTCGGCGGCGCGGTGCTGACCGAAACGGTGTTTTCCTGGCCCGGTATCGGGCGGCTCGCGATCGAATCGATCCAGCGTCGCGACTTCCCGATCATCCAGGGCGTCGTCGCGTATGTCGCGGTGATTTTCGCGGTGATCACCGTGGCCGTCGAGATCGTGATCCGGATCGTCAACCCGAGACTGAGGCAGACATGATGCTATCGACCACTTCCGCTTTGTCCGCATCGGCGTGGCGGCGCGTCAGCCGCGGCATCGCACGGCAGCCGGCGCTGATGACGCTGTGCGCGGCTTTCATGCTCGCGATGCTGATCGCGGCGTGCGCCGGCGACGCGCTCGCGCCGTTCGACCCGACGCTGCAGGATCTCGGCGCCCGGCTGCTGCCGCCCGGCACGATGGGCGCGGACGGACGCTACTGGTTCGGCACCGATGCGCTCGGCCGCGACGTGCTGTCGCTGCTGATCATGGGCGCGCGGCCCGCGCTGTTCGTGTCGCTCGCGTCGGTGTCGCTCGCGGCGGCGCTCGGCATCGGCGCGGGCATCCTCGCCGGCTATCGCGGCGGACGCTTCGCCGTTCTGCTGATGTACCTGTCGAACATCCAGTTGTCGTTTCCGTTCTTCCTGCTCGCGATCACGATCGTCGGCATCCTGAGCCCGAGCGTGCCGCTCGTGGTCGCGGTCATCGCGCTCGGCAGCTGGGTGCCGTTCGCACGCGTCACGTATTCGGATACGAGTCAGATCCGGCAGCTCGAATACGTCGAGGCCGTGCTCGTGATGCGCGGCAGCCTGGCACGCGTGCTGTTCCGGCACATCCTGCCCAACGTGCTGCCGAACGTGCTGGTGCTCGCGACCTTCGCGTTCGGCACCGCGATCGTGATGGAAAGCGGGCTGAGCTTCGTCGGGCTCGGCGTGCCGACGGACTCGCCGACCTGGGGACGCATGCTGAGCGAAGGGCGCGACTACATGGAGACCGCCTGGTGGCTCACCGTCTTCCCCGGTTCGTGCATTTTCCTGCTGGTGCTGTCGATCAACGTGCTCGGCGAGCAGTTGCGCGACGCATCCGATCCCAAACTGAACCGGCGCTAGAGCCGCCGCGTCCTCAACCACCACGCAGTTCAACTCGAAGGGACAGCCCATGAAAACCGGAGACTTGGTCGGGAAACGATCGTTGCGGACGGTCGCGCTGCATGCGTGCCGCTCGCTGGGTGTCGCGCTCGCAGTGTCGTGCGGCGCGCTGACGGTGCAGCCGGCGATGGCCGCGGCCACCGACCTGCGCATCGCGCTGTCGGGCGGCATCGATCAGCTCGACCCGGCGCGCACCGCGAACGGCCCCGACCTGGCGATCATCAGTCAGATCTACGAAACGCTGCTCGCGCTCGATCCGAAGACCGGCAAGCTGCTGCCGAACCTCGCGACGTCGTACACGCTGAAGGAGCCGACGCTGTGGGAATTCAAGCTGCGCAACGACGTCCGGTTCCAGGACGGCAAGCCGCTCACCGCGGCCGACGTCAAGTATTCGATCGATCGCATCCTTGATCCCGCGACGAATTCCCCGCACGCATCGCAGCTCGCGTCGATCGCGGAGGTGATCGTCGCCGATCCGTCGACCGTGCAGATCCGCACCAAGACGCCCGACCCGCTGCTGCCGCGGCGCATGCAGCCGATCGGCGGCAGCGGTCGCGTGTTCATCGTGCCCAAGCACTATTTCGAGGCGCACAGCCAGCAGGAAGTCAACGACAAGCCGCTCGGTTCGGGCCCGTACAAGCTCGCGGAATGGCACAAGGGCAGCTCGATCACGCTCGAGCGCAACGCCGCCTACTGGGGGACGAAGCCCGATGCGACGAGCGGGCGCTTCACCTTCGTCCCGGAAAACGGCACGCGCGTGAACGCGCTGCTGCAGGGCGAGGTCGACATCATCCAGCGCGTGCCGATCGCCGACGTCGATCGCATCGACAAGGCGCAGAACGCGAAGGTGATCACCAGCACGGACGGGCTCGTGCACACGCTGCTGCTCGATTCGCGCCGTCCGCCGTTCAACGACATCAACGTGCGCAAGGCCTTCGTCGAATCGCTCGACATCAACAACATCGTCACGCACGTGCTCGGCAAGTACGGCCGCGTGCTCGCCGTTCCGCTCGCGCCGACCGTCGTGCAGTTCGACAAGTCGATCAAGCCGTATCCGACCGACCGCAAGGATGCGAAGACGTTGCTGGGCGGCAAGGCCATCGAGCTGAAGACCTACACGTCCGACGGCCGCTATGTGAACGACCGCGAGATCTACCAGGCGATCAACGCGCAGCTGAACTCGACCGGCTTCCGGATCCAGCCGCAGGTAATGGAGTGGGGCCGGCTGATCGGGCTGATGCAGACGAAGAGCGGCGGCCCGTTCTACATCATCGGCTGGGATTTCGGCGAAGGCGATGCGAGCAAGATGAACTCGTTCCTCAATTCGCGCTCGCCGCTGAGCGTGACCAACGACCCCGAGTTCGACCGGCTCGCCGCCCAAGCCGCCGGCGAGATGGACGACGCGAAGCGCGCCGACGACTGGAAGGCCGCGCAGAAGCTCGTGCACGATCGCTATTACGTCGCCGCGGTCTGGCAGGCCGCGTCGATCTACGGATTCTCGAGGCGGCTGCAGTGGGATGCGCGCTTCGGCGACAACTTCGACCTCGCCACGGTCAAGGTTTCCGCAAAATGAACGCGTCCAAGCCACGTTGCCCGGCCGGCACGCCGGTGCTCGAAGTCGCCGGCCTGAACGTGTCGTTCGGGCTCGGCGCCGACAGCGTGCAGGTGGTGCGCGATCTGTCGTTTTCGGTCGGCAGCGGCGAGGTGTTCGCGGTGATCGGCGAATCCGGCTCCGGCAAGTCGACGATGGCGCAGGCCGTGATGGGCCTGCTGCCCGGCAATGCGCGCACCGACGGCCGGATCCTGCTGGCCGGCCAGCCGATTCACACGCTCGGCGCGGCCGCTCGCCGGCGCCTGGGCGGCGAGCGCATGGCGCTGATCAGCCAGGACGCGCTCGCCGCGCTCAATCCGTGCACGACGGTCGGCTTCCAGATCGCCGAGACGCTGATGGTGCATCGCGGCGTGTCGCGCCGCGCGGCGATGCAGCGTGCGGTCGAACTGCTGACGCTGACCGGCATCCCGTCGCCGGAAGAGCGCGCGCATCGCTATCCGCACGAGTTCTCGGGCGGCATGCGCCAGCGCGCGCTGATCGCGATGGCGCTCGCGCTCGAGCCCGACATCCTGATCGCCGACGAGCCGACCACCGCGCTCGACGCGACGATCAAGGCGCAAATCCTGCAACTGCTGATGCGCCTGAAAAGCGAACTCGGGATGGCGGTGCTGATCGTCACGCACGACATGGGCGTCGTCGCGCGGATGGCGGACCGGATGCTGGTGATGTACGCGGGGCGTGCCGTCGAGACCGGTCCGGTCGTCGACGTGTTCGACGAGCCGGCCCATCCGTACACGCGCGCGCTGCTGAAGGCAATGCCGCGCCTCGACCGGCCGGGCCAGGCGCTGCGGGCGATCGCCGGCGCGCCGCCGACGCCGCACACGATGCCGTCGGGCTGTCCGTTCCATCCGCGCTGCCCGGTCTCGATCGATCGTTGCGCGCAGGAACTGCCGCAGCCGATCCGGTTCGCCGACGGGCGATCGTCGCAATGCCGCTTTACTCCGGACGAGGTGATCCATGCAGAACGCGCTTGATGTTGCGAACGCAACGCACGGCGTCGACGAAACGCCGGTGCTGTGCGCGACCGGCCTCGGACGGCGCTTCCGCCTGCCACGACCGTGGCCGGCCAGGGCGGTCACGCTCGACGCGGTCAACGACGTGTCGCTGTCGCTCGCGCGCGGGCGCACGCTCGGCATCGTCGGCGAGTCGGGCTGCGGCAAGTCGACGTTGTCGCGCATGCTGGTCGGCATTCTGGCGCCGTCCGCAGGCACGCTGCGGGTCGGCGGCGTCGACGTGTCGACGCTGCGCGGCCAGCACTGGCGCGCGGTCATGCGCGACGTGCAGATGGTGTTCCAGTCGCCGTACACGGCGCTCAACCCGCGGCTGACGATCGGCGAGATCGTGCGCGAGCCGCTCGACATCCACGAGCCGCACGTGCCGAAGGGCGAGCGCGACGCGCGGGCGGTCGCCATGCTCGAACGAGTCGGCCTGCATGCGGCGCACGCGAAGCGCTATCCGTTTTCGCTGTCGGGCGGCCAGCTGCAGCGCGTCGGCATTGCGCGCGCGCTCGTGCGGCCCGCACGCGCCGTGATCTGCGACGAGCCGGTGTCGGCCCTCGACGTGTCGGTGCAGGCCCAGGTCGTGAACCTGCTGCGCGAACTGCAGGACGAGCTTGCCGTGTCGTACGTGTTCGTCTCGCACGATCTGGCGGTCGTGGCCAACGTGTCGCACGACATCGCGGTGATGTACATGGGGCGCGTGGTCGAATCGGGCCGGGCCGCGGATGTGCTGCAAGCGCCGCGTCACCCGTACACGCAGGCGCTCGTCGACAGCGCGAACGCACCCGACCCGCACACCGAGCGCAGCCGTCAGCCGCGCGTGCTGGCCGGCGAATTGCCGCGCCCGACCGATCCGCCGTCGGGCTGCCGGTTCCGCACGCGCTGCTGGATGGCGCGGCCCGAGTGCGCGCAAGCGGTGCCGCCGCTGGTGTCGAGGTCCGGCTCGCCGCAGCAGGTCGCATGTCATTTCGCGTGACCGGCATCGCGTGCGTACGCGCGCCGTTGCTGCCTGCATGTCGCGGCACGGCCGCGCCCGGGCGCGCGGCGTCACGCGAAAAGTCGCACGATCGCGTTCGGTATAATCGCCGTTTTCACAGGCGTAACGGGGGAAGTCGATGACGGCAGACTCGCTTTCCGGGGTGGGCAGCGAACCTTCATCCCTGCGATTCGAGGAGATGCTGGGCCGCAAGACCCTGGATCGGTCGTTGTCGAAGCGGGAGCGCACCCGGTACGTGTTCATGACGATCGCGGCGCGCTTCCTGCAGGAACATTCCGCGCAGAACCCCACCGTCGAATTCGTGCTGGCCCAGTCCGGGCTGGCGCGCAGCACCTTCTACAACCACTTCAAGGACATCGACGACTGCATCTTCGAGGTGCTCGACCTGTTCTTCGAATACATCGAGGGCACCCGCGTCAGCAGCTCGCGCGAGCTGTCGACGTTCGATGCGATCCTCGAAGCCAACACGTGGTACTCGCGCGCCTATGCGGCCAACGCGAACCTGTTCGCCGCGATCCATCGCAACGAAGCGCTGCGCAAGGTCCGCGAACGGCGCAACGAACAATGGGCGATGAAGATCGTGCATGTTTCGGGGCGGCGGCGCGGCCGCGAATTCGTCGGCGCCGAGCGCATCGAATATGCAGGCACGATCCGCATCCTGATCACGATGACGATCGAATCGCTGCGCGAGCGCTTCGTCGCGAACGACGCGGTGCTGGTCGACGCGTTTCCGACCGCGGACGCCATCGCGAGGAAGGTCAGCGAGATCTGGTACGAAGTGATGCAGCGCTACGAGCGCGAAGCGTGAAGCCTGACGCCTGACGCCGGCCGCGCGCCGGAACGCTGCCGTTCCTGCCGTTCGCGCTTTTTCCGCGTACTTCCGCGCACTTCCCTCCGCCGCATGCTTACCCGCCGCTCGCTGGCTTTGCGGCGGGCACGCGCGGCTGCGCGATACGCATGCTTGCGTCAATTCCCGTACATGTCGAAGTCGAAGTACTTCGACTGGATCTTGTTGTACGTGCCGTCGCTGCGAATCTGCGCGATCGCGCGGTTCAACGCGTCGCGCAGGTCGGTGTCCGCCTTGCGCACGCCGGCCGCGTCGCCGTTGCCCATGATCTTCGGGTCGAACACGACGCCCCCCGCGAACGAGAAGCCCTTGCCGCGCGGCGTCGACAGGAAGCCGAGCTGGCCCTGCACCGCATCCATCAGCACGCCGTCGACGCGCCCGGTCACGAGGTCCGCATACGCCTGGTCGTAGCTCGGATACGGCACCACCTCGACCTTCGCCGCCGCCCATTTCTCGCGCGCATAGGTTTCCTGGATCGTCCCCTGTTCGACCGCGACGCGCTTGCCCGCGAGCTTCGCCGCGTCGGGCAGCAGCCCCGAGCCGGTGCGCGCGATCAGTCGCGTCTGGTTGCGGTACAGGCGATCGGTGAAGTCGATCTGCTGGCGGCGCTGTTCGGTCGCGGCCATCGACGACAGGATCACGTCGAACTTGCGCGCCTGCAGCCCCGGGATCAGCCCGTCGAAGCTGCTCGACACCCATACGCATTTCGCGTTGAGCTTCGCGCACAGCGCATTGCCGAGATCGATGTCGAACCCTTTGACGCTGCCGTCGGTCGCGGTCGATTCGAACGGCGGGTAGGTGGGGTCGACGCCGATGCGGATCGTCGTCCATTCCTTCGCCGAGGCGAGCGTCGCGAAGGCCATCGCGGCCGCGGACAGCAGTATCGTGATGCGCGTCTTGTTCTTCATGATCAGGCTCCGTTCGTGTGGACTAGCGTTGGGGGTAGCGTGGGGGGGCGCGTCAGCTCGGGAATTCGCCGCGCTGGAAATCGTTCGACAGTTCGAGGGCGTCGGCCATCTCGCCGACGGTGATCGGCTTGATCGGCGCGCGGATCCGGTAGTGACCCACGTCGCCGACGTCGCGCTGCTGCACGTCGGCGATCAGTTCGCCGACCGTGGTGCCGCACCAGCGTCCCTGGCACGGGCCCATCCCGCAGCGCGTGAACGCCTTCATCTGGTTCGGCCCCTGGCAGCCGAGCGCCGCGAGCTCGCGGATCTCGCCGGCCGTGATTTCCTCGCAGCGGCATACGATCGTGTCGCCGTCGGGGCGCCGCAATGCGGCGCTCGGCGTGTACAGCGCATCGAGCAGCGGACGCACCGCGAGATGGCGGCGCAACGCGTGCCGCAGCGGGCGCTCGCGTGCGTGTTGCGCGTGACGCTCGAGTGCGCCGAGCGCGGCCGCGATGTCGAGCGCCGACACTTCGCCCGCGACCGCCGCGGCCTGCGCGCCGCCGATGCCCGCGCCGTCGCCGGCGATCCAGACGTGCGCGACGCTGCTGCGCCCGCGCGCGTCGCATTGCGGCCGCCAGCACGCCGCGCGTTCGTCCCATGCATGCGCGCAGCCGAGCGAGCGTGCGAGCTGCGTCGACGGAATCACGCCCTGATGGAGCAGCACGAGCGACGTGTCGAGCGATTGCACGATGCCGTCCGCGTCGACGAAGCGAAGGTGCTGCGCGCGGCCGTCGCCGTCGATGCGCACGCCAGTCGCGCCGCGATAGACCGGAATACCGGCGTTGCGCACCGTGCGCAGCATGCGCCAGCCCTTGAGCAGATAGTCGGCGCCGCGCAGCGCGGGCAGCGCATGCGGCAGCGCGTGGCGCCATGCGTCGCGCGGCGTCGTGTCGACCAGCGCGCGCACGCGCCGGCCCGCATGCAGCAACTGCGCGGCGAACAGCCACAGCAGCGGGCCGCTGCCCGCGAGCACGGTGTCGGCCGACGGCGCGAGCCCCGACGATTTCAGCAGGGTTTGTGCGGCGCCCACGCCCATCACGCCGGGCAAGGTCCAGCCGCGCACCGGCCACGGGCGTTCCTGCGCGCCGGTTGCAATCAGTACCGCGCGCGCGCCGATTTCGAGCGTGCCGCCCGACGGGCCGCTTTGCGTGAGCATCGCGACCGGTTCCGGTTCGAGCGCGATCTGCCACACCATGCTGCGCGGCAGATAGTGCGCGCCGCTCGCGAGCAGCCCGTCGACGAGCGGGCGGCCTGCTTCGTAGTCCTTGCCGAGCCATCGCGCGAGCGTCGGCGGCGCGTCCGCGACGTTGCGATAGATCTGGCCGCCGGGCGCGCCGCCTTCATCGGCGACGACGACCGACAGCCCCGCGCTGCGCGCGGCGGTGGCCGCCGCCATCCCGGCCGGCCCGGCGCCGACGATCAGCAGGTCGTACTGGCGGCGCGTCATGCGAGCCTCGCCTTGCCGTGCATCGCGCATACCTGCATGCCGTCGCGTACGGGCGTCATGCAGCCCTGCACGTTGGGCACGCCGTCGACTTCGACGAGGCAGTCGAAGCACACGCCCATCATGCAGAACGGGCCGCGCGGCGCACCGCTCACCGCGCTCGTGCGGCATGCCGTGGCGCCGGCGGCGAGCATCGCGGCCGCGACGCTGTAATGCGCGGGCACGTCGTGCGGCGTGCCGTCGATATGGATCCGCACGCGCGCGAGCGTCGCGGCGGCGGGAACGATGGATTCAAACATGCCGGGCATCCGTGGGCGCGGCAAAGCGCGCGGTGGTGAAGGCGGACAGGTCGGCCGGCGCGGTGTCGCCCGCGATCCACGGCGCGACGAGATCGGCATGCGCGGCCGCGAGCGTCACGCCGCTATGGCAGATCGCGACGAACGCGCCGGGGTGCCGGGTCGATTCCTCGTAGACCGGCAGCCCGTCGGGCGTCATGATGCGCAGCGCGCCCCACGCGCGCACGATTCGTGCGCGCGCGAGTGCCGGAAACGCGGCGCGTGCGCGGCGTGCGATGTCGACCATCGCGGGGCGCGTCTGGCCGTCGTCGAAGCCGACGTCTTCGGCCGAGTCGCCGAGCAGGACCGAGCCTTCCGGCGTCTGGCGCACGACCAGCGTCGGATAGGCGAGAAACGGTGCGAGGCGCTCCGTCACCATGATCTGGCCGCGCAGCGGCGCGATCGGCGCGAGCATGTCGACCATCGGTGCGAGCCGTGCGTTGTCGAGGCCGGCCGCGAGCACCACGCGCCCGGCTTCGAGCGGGCCTTCGCGCGTATCGATGTCGAAGCGCGCGGCGCGCGGACGAATCTCGGTGACTTCGTTGCGCGGCAGGTACACGCCGCCGCTTTGCAGGAACGCCTGCAGCATCGCGCGCAGCGTGTAGAGCGGATTCGCATGCCCGTCGTTCGGCGACCACAGCGCGCCGGCCAGCGTCGGCGACGCGGCCGGAATCCGTTTGCGCAGCGCGGCCGGATCGAGCACGTCGTACGACAGCGCCGCGTCCTGCCGATGCAGCGAGTCGAGCAGCGCGGTCGCGTTTTCCAGCTCGGCATCGTGTTCGAAGAGTTCGATTCCGCCCGGGCGCTCGAACCCGCAGTCCACGCCGGTCGCGCGCTGCAATTGCGCGGCGAATGCGTGCCAGCGCTCGGACGATTCGCGCGACCAGCGCGCGTACGGCAGGCAGCGTCCGCCCTTGCCCTGTACCCACACCAGCCCGAAGTTGCCGCGTGCCGCGCGATATGCGATGTCGTCGCCGTCGCACACGGCCACGCGCTTGCCGAGCCGCGCGATGCCCCACGCGAGCGCCATGCCGACGAGACCGCCGCCGGCCACGACGACGTCGAAGCGACGCACGGTCATGTGCGGCTCCGGTTGTGATGGGGCGATGTCTTCGTGTTATGGGCCATGATGGCGCGGTTCCTGTCTTTCAGTGCGTTGCGGAACCGATGTTCGGGCAGGCAAAATAGACTGTCCAATACAGCTTGATCAACGACCCATAATCCAATGTTATGACCACGCCTTCGCTCAGAATTCGCCAGATCGAAGCGTTCCGCGCGGTGATGCAGCGCCATACCGTCACGCGCGCGGCACGCGACCTGCATATCTCGCAGCCGGCCGTGAGCCGGCTCATCGCCGATCTCGAGGATCGTGTCGGCTTCGTGCTGTTCGAGCGCGAGCAGGGGCGTTTCACGCCCACCGCGCAGGCGCGCGTGCTGTACGAGGAGGTCGAGCGCGCGTTCGTCGGGCTCGACCGGGTCGCGCAGGCCGCCGAGCAGATCCGCGCGATGCGGCGCGGCACGCTGCGCGTGGCCGGCTCGCCCGCCGTGGCGCTCGACCTGCTGCCGGAGCTCGTCACGCGCTTCTCGGGCGCGCATCCGGGCGTCGACATCACGCTGCTCGCGCACAGTGCGTCGACGGTCGTCGACAAGGTCGCGTCAGGGCAGTGCGACGTCGGGCTGATCGCCGAGCCCGTGCCGCATCCGGCGGTGCGCAGCGAACGGCTCGCGGAAGCGGCGATGTGCTGCATCGTGCCGCGCGGACACCGGCTCGCGCGCAAGCGCGTGGTGCAGCCTGCGGACCTGCGCGACGAACCGTTCATTTCGTTTCCGCCGAGTTTCGAGGCGCGCAGCGCGATCGATCGCGTGTTCGTCGAGGCCGGCGTGTCGCGCGTGCTGTCGATCGAGGCGCAGTTGTCGCAGACGATCGTCGCGTTCGTCGCGAACGGCGCGGGCGTCGCGTTGATCGATCCGGTGACGGCCGCGTATGCGGGGCAGCGCGTGGCCGTCAAGCCGTTCGAGCCGGCCGTGCCCGATCATTTCTATCTGGTGACGTCCGCGTCGCAGCCGCTGTCGATGATCGGCGACGCATTCTGTGCGGACTTGCGCGACGCGTTCGCGCGGTTGCGGGCGCCGCGCGACGCGTAAGGGGGAAGGGAAGGGGAACCGCGTTGATCGCGCCGGACGCCGTCAGGCGTGCCGGCGCATTGCCGTTTCGGCCGGGGTGCCGGCTCAGGCGGGTGCGCTGTCGGTGGCGCGTGCGGCGGGTACGCCGGACGTAGACGACGCACGCGACATGGCTGCGCCCGCATCCTTCGCGCCGGCGAGCCGCCGATAGCGTGCGAGCGCCCACAGCGGGAAGTACGCGGTGTAGCCGTGATACTTCAGGTAGAAGATGCGCGGAAAGCCCGGAGCGTTGTGCGACCGGTGCCACCAGAAACCGTCGTCCTGCTGCACCGATTGCAGATACGCGATGCCGCGCTTCACCGAGTCGGACTCGCAGTCGCCGAACGCCATCTGCGCGAGCAGCGCCCATGCGGTGCAGTTCGACGTGCTTTCGCCGCCGTTGGTGCCGGCAAGCGCCGGGTCGATGTAGCTGTCGTTCGTTTCGCCCCAGCCGCCGTCCGCATGCTGGCGCGCGCGCAACCACGCGAGCGCGCGCGCGATGTACGGCTGCGACGCGTCTTCGCCGGCAAGCGCGAGGCCCGCGAGTACGCTCCACGTGCCATACAGATAGTTCGTGCCCCAGCGGCCCCACCAGCTGCCGTCCGGCTGCTGCGTGCGCTTCACGTAGTCGATCGCGCGCGCGAGCGATGCGCGGTCGTCCGCGCGCTTCGTCACGCCGAAGCACAGCAGCACGCGGCCCGACACGTCTTCGGTCGGCGGATCGAGCAGCGCACCGTGATCGGCGAACGGGATCGCGTTCAGGTACATGCGGTCGCAATCCGCGTCGAACGCCGCGAAGCCGCCGTTGCGCGATTGCAGCGCGCGCATCCAGTCCAGTGCGCGCGCGACCCGGGCCGCATACGGATGCGAGCCGTCCGCGCGGCGATGCGTGCGGCCGCGGCGATCGAGCATCGCGGTGACGACCGCGCTGTCGTCGATGTCGGGGTAGTACGGGTTCGCATACTGGAATGCCCAGCCGCCCGGCTGCGTGTCGGCGGGCGCGTTCTCGATCCAGTCGCCGCGCAGGTCGTTGACCTGGCGCTCGGCCAGCCAGTCGTATGCGCGTGCGATGCGTGCGTCGAGTTCATCGAGTGCGCCGCCCGGTTCGCCCGCTTCCGGCATGGCCACGCCGCGTGCCTGTTCGAGCGCCATCGTGCTCCACGCGGTATCCCATACCGGCGACAGGCACGGCTGGCAGTACACGCTGCCGTCGGGCCGCGTGACCAGCAGCTTCTCCAGTGCGTTCTCGCAGTCGCGGCGCAGCGGATGATCTTCCGGGTAGCCGAGCACGTCCATCATCTGATAGCTGTACACGATCGGCGGAAAGATTCCGCCGAGCCCGTCTTCGCCGTTCATCCGCTCCGCGCACCACGCTTCGGCATGCCGGATCGCGCGTTGCCGCAGACGTTTCGGCAGCAGCGGCTCGACGTGGCGAACCACGCGATCGAGCGCGAGGAACGCGCGGCGCATCCCGCGCGCGGGCGGGAAGTAATGGCGTTCCTGGTCGGGCGGCGTGACGAACAGCTCGGGGATCGCGATATTGCGCGGATTGCGCGCACGCGCCTTCAGCGAGCACAGCACGAGCAGCGGCACCATCGTCGTGCGCGCCCAGTACGCGACCTTGTACATCGAGATCGGCACCCACTTCGGGAACAGCACGAATTCGATCGGCATGAACGGCGCCGCGCGCCACGGCACCTGGCCGAACGTCGCGAGCAGGATGCGCGTGAACACGTTCGAGCGCGCCGCGCCGCCGAGCTTCAGGATCGCGTCGCGCGCACGGATCATGTGCGGCGCATGCTCGCTGTCGCCGGCCGCCTTCAGCGCGAAGTACGCCTTCACGCTGCACGACACGTCCGGCTCGCCGTCGACGTACAGGTCCCACCCGCCATGCGTGTCGAGCCGCTGGATCGCGCGCAGGTAGCGGGCCATCTTTTCCTGGCGCGCGTCGTCGATGCGGTCCATGAAATGCATCATCAGGATGTATTCCGCGGTGATCGTCGCATCGGACTCGAGTTCGAAACACCAGCTGCCGTCGGGCTGCTGTAGACGCGCGAGCGCGTCGCGTCCGCGGGCGATCGCGGTGTCGAGCGCGGACCAGGGGGAAGAGGCGGGTTTGTTCATGCGGCGGATCATACCATCCAGCCGGAATGTTTATATCGAGACCGCGGGTGCTAACATCGCCCCCATGAAAAAACGCCCCGAACCCGCATTGCGTGACGCATCCGTGCCCGACCACTCGGCCAAACCGGCCGGCGCGCGGCGGCGCGCCGCGCCCTTGGAAGCGCCCGCTGCCGCGGCTGTAGTGGCTTCCGCTGCTGCGCCCGTGGGCGTTCGGCGAAAAAAAGCGCCCGAACAGGTGCGCGCGCAGTTGCTGGAGGCCGCGTCGGAAATCGCGACCCATCACGGCGTGGCCGCGTTGACGCTGGACGCCGTGGCCGAGCGCGCGGGCGTGACGAAAGGCGCGTTGCAATATCACTTCGCGAACAAGCAGGGTTTGCTCGATGCGCTGTTCGAGCAGGCGACCGAGCGCTTCGCGGCGCAGATGGCCACGCGCCGCGCTGCCGATCCGCATGGCGAAGGCGCGGCGGCGCGCGCGTATCTGCATGCGGTGCTCGACACCGCGCAGCCGGCGGCGAGTACCGACGTGCTGCGCGTGCTCGTCGCTTCGATGATTACCGAACAGGAGACGCGCGCGCGCTGGTCGGTGCCGATGCGCGAGTGGACGCGGCCGGACCCGGTGCCGCTCGAGCACGCGGCGACGCTGATGATCTGCCGGCTCGCGGCCGACGGGCTGTGGATCTCGGAGCTGCTCGACAGCGTGGAGATGTCGGCCGAACTGCGCGCGGAGATCGTCCGGCAACTGGACCGGATGAGCGGAGGCGAGCTGCCGGCCGCCACACGCAAGCAGGCGCGCGGCGGGCGCGGCTGAGCGCGGTTTCAGTCGAGCGACGACGCGCGAAGCGGGGTTGTCGCGAGTACCGTTTCAATCGCCGAACAACGCGACCAGATCCGCGATTCGCCGAATTCCCGTCTTCCCGAAGATCGCCTTGATCTGGCTGCGCACGGTGCTGACCTGCACGCCGGTGCACGCCGCGTATTCGGCCGGCGTCTGGCCGCGCGCGATGCCCGTCGCGACGGCCATTTCCGCACGCGTGAGCGAGAACGGACGCTGTTGCGCGTGCGCTCGCACGGTGCGCTGGAACGGTCGGCGCAACAGCAGCATCGCGAGCGGCCGCGTGTCGCGATCGAGCGGCGCGGTCAATTGCGGCTTCAGCGGCACGACATGGATTTCCAGCGTCGGACGTTGCTCGCGATCGAGCGCATAGAGCGGCAACGGTTCGACGACCGGACTCGGCGAACACGCATCCCTGACCCGTTGCACGAGTTGCGCCGCGACTTGCGGCGCCCACAGCACGAGCCGATCGGCTTGCGTACGGAGCTCCGTCGACGCCTGCAGCATCGCGAGCGCGGCGGCATTCAGGTAGCGCACGCGCAGCGTGTCGTCGACCACGATCACCGCGCGCGGCAGCGCGTCGAGTGCCGCCGCCATCAGCGGCTCGCGGCTCGCCGCTGGCGGCGTGGCCGTTTGCCGGAGGCGGAACACGTTCGGCAGGTGATCGAGCACGCGCTGCAGTTCGCGGGTCGTGTGCGCGTCGTACGGCCGGTGATTGACTGGGCGATGCACGGCGAGAATCAGCCGCCGGTTGCCGTCGAGCCGCATTCCGCCGCACGAATAGCGCAACCCTTCGCGAATGTAGAAGTCCTGATAATACTCGCTGTGCTCGATCACCTGATCCGGCAGGAAGCGATGCATCGGATACATGCGCCCGGCCGGCTCGCGCATCAGCACGCCGCGCGCGAGATCGAGGCCGTGATAGTGGCTCGCATACGCATCGGCCCAGGCCGGGCCGTAGCCGGTGAAGTGGTATTCGAGGAAGGTGCCGGTGCGCGCGTCATGCGCGAAGCAGTTCGCGGCCCGCGCATCGGCGAGCGCCGTGAGGGCGTTGAGCGCGACATCCCACTGTTCGGGGTCGATGGCGGCCGTGTAGAGCGCCGCGATCGACTCGTCGGCCGATCGTACCTTGGACATCCCCGTTCCCCGGTTGCCGCACGCGCGGCGCGTCGCGCGTGTCGTCGCACCGCGTTCGCCGGATCGTGCGCGCTGGCACGCGATGCGGACGCGGTGCGATCGATTCTAGCAAGCGTCCTCAATTTTGGGGATGCCGGCGACGGGACGAATGTCTACGATCGGCAACGGAATATCGCGGTGTGAAGGTAACCGATGGAGCGCGACGATTGCATGTCGCGCGACTGCGCGGCCTTTGGTCCGACGAATGGAACGACGTCGTCGCGCTTGCCGCCGATGTTCTGACACAGGGCGCGCGTACGGCGCCGGAATGCGTATACAGCGAGCGGGCGGACGAAAGACCATGCGGTGCCGCGCCGATTGCGACAGGGCGGGTGCCGGGTTTCGAGGAGCTTGATCAGATGCTGACTAGAGACTATGTGGAGCGGGAGCTCTCGCACATCCAGCGCATGGTCGCGCTGCTGGAAAGCGATACAGGGGCGGGCGACGTGATGCTGCCGTGCGCGACGCGCGTGAGTCGCCCGAGCTACTGGCGGGGGCGGATCGAGGCGTTGCTGGCCATTCCCGGTTTGCCGCGCGACGCCAGGCGGCTCGGCGATGCGCTGCTCGCGAAGCTCGGCGGGATGGAGTCGCGCGCGGCGGTGGGGAAGTAGTGGATGGGGCGGGCGTGGCTTTCGCTGAAAATACCTGACTGACGCATCGGGGAATGGCGGGCCGGTGGGGTGGGCCGCGGCGGATCTTCGCTGCCGGCGGTAAGTTGGATACAGTGTCTGGTTCTTGGCCGACGCTCTCTCGGTCACTTCAAGACTGCGCCAGCATGGCGACCATCGGCTTCGCATGTCCTCGCGCCGCGTGCATTGATCGTAGCCATGCAGCGCGGCGTACCCGCCGGGCCGATGCGAAACTGCGCGCTGAATTCGATGCGGAAGGTGCGCGCGCCGACGTGTCGCGCGCGTTGATGCGGGCTGCGGGATATAGCGTTTGACACCGCTGGATACGCTGGCAATTCCGGAAAAAGTTCTTCGTGGATTTCCGAGGGAACGCCGTGGCGGAACGGCGGCGTTCGGCCAAGAGCGGTCGTTGGACTGATGGCGCTAGATTGGCGACAATCTTCAGCATCAAACTTCGAGGGCTTCGATAAGGTCATGAAATTCATCCTCGAAACCATTGATAGGACCACGGCGTGTCCCGTAAGGAGCTTTCTGATCGAAGTCCCAGATTCGTCTGTCATTTCCTCTTTGTTGGAGGACGAGGAATTTGACGCGGAGCGTCACTATGAGTTGGACGCGCACGAGGCGGCTAGATTCTCATCGCATTTCGATTTCTCGGTTGGAGAATCGGCCTCGGGGATTCTGAGACCCCGTCATTGGGTTGATGACCTTCCTTACCAAGTCCACACAGGCCGGGAGCTTGCGCTGATGCTTGAGGGAACGAAGCCGTTTGCGGCTTTCAGCGAAGAATATCCATTGTCGATCGACGACAGCGTGATTCCAGAGCAACTATTCGACCGCTATGTGGCGGATGGGCGCTTTCTCAAGAGAGAGTACGTCGATACAGAAATTCTAAAAGGCTACCGTACACGGCGCGTTTTGTATGCGCGACCTGATGAAGCGTGGCGAATTGATGCCTATATCCTTCTTTGGCACATGGGCCAAGTGACTGGCTGGAACGAATCACTTGAACGCATGGAGGGCTTCCTTCTAGGTTATGAGGAGTGGCAGACAGACGCATACATTCGTGCAGCCAAAGCACGAGCGGGTGCAAGCCAGCCAAACTCCCCAAGCGGTTCATTCTAGGGCCAGATGAATTGGAATGAAGTTCAGAGACGCGGATACCGACATGAAATTGCTTTCCCCTTCCGATTGTTCGGCATGGCTGAGAAGCGAAGAATATTTTGAATCGCCGTACGAACGATCCGAATCAAACTACACATCGTATTTGCAGTTCGCTGTGCCGAAAAACGATGAGGCAGTCCCCATTATTGTCGATGGCATCCGTAGTTATCTTGAACCGTTGCGAACCTGCTTGTTCCAGGTGACGGACTGGTCGAGGTATGAGGCGCTTGAGAATTCAATATTGGAGGAAATGGAGTCGACATGCTCTGGAAAATTAAAACCGTGGGATGGCTTTGGCCTGCTATTTGAGGCCAGTGAAGCGGATGAAATGTTTGGGTGTTGCGCCAGAGCGCTTCGTTGCGGCATGAGCGCATACATATACATACCCCTAAGAGCCACGTTTCTTCTTTGGGAGGGAGACCTTGTCGATGTCTGGGCAAACAGATCTGCAGTGCTGAATCAATTTATCCAGCGGTTAAGACACGAACAGTTCCGCATTACAAGTGGCTAGATGGCGGCTGTACAAGATGCGCGAGAGCGTCCCAAGGACCGCTATCCGCGAATGCAACAGTCCGCTTCGGGTCGGCAAGCGACGTCCACGGAAATCCGCGAACAACCAAAGAGAAAAGCCACGGATCCCTCCGTGGCTTTTCCCGTCACGCAGCCGTTTCACGGCCGCGCATCGCGCACATCGCCAAACCGCTTACGCGATCGACTTCGACCAGTTCGCATACCAGTTGCGGAACAGCGTGTACTGCGCTTCCGCGTAGTTGCGTTGCGCGTCGCTCAGTGCATCCGTTTCGTTGAAGTGCAGCGTGTATTCCGTGTCGCCGTTCAGCACCATCAGGTGCTTGTAGAACAGGACCAGGTCGCAGCCTTCGTCGAACGACGACAGCACGGCCAGCGCCGATTCCAGTTCCTTCGCACGCACACGCGCCACTGCATCGCCTTGCGCGGCCTTCTTGCACAGATCGACCAGTTGCAGCACTTCGCGCGGCAGCGCGTTGCCGATACCGGTGATCGCGCCTGCTGCGCCGCAGTTCACGAAGCCGTGGAACACTTGCGTGTCGACACCGGCCATCAGCGTCACGCTATCGTCCTGCGACGTGATGTTTTCCGCTGCGTAGCGCATGTCGGCGGCGCCGCCGAATTCCTTGAAGCCGATCAGGTTCGGATGGGCGCGGCGCAGTTCGAAGAACAGGTCTGCGCGGGTCGCGAAACCGTAGTACGGGCTGTTGTAGATCACGGCCGGCAGGTTCGGCGCGGCGTTCAGGATCGCGGCGAAGTGCGCCTTCTGTGCAGCCGGCGACGCGCCACGCGACAGCACGCGCGGGATCACCATCAGGCCGTGCGCGCCGACCTTCGCGGCATGCGCCGCGTGCGACACGGCTTCCTTCGAGTTCACGGCACCGGTGCCGACGATGGTCGGCACGCCGGCTTCGACCAGGCGCGCGACGCCTTCCTGGCGCTGCGCTTCGGTCAGCAGCGGCCAGTCGCCCATCGAGCCGCAGTACACCACCGCGCGCATGCCGAGTGCCACCAGCTCCTTGCCCTTCTTTACCAGCGCGTCGAAATCCGGCTGACGGTCAGCGGTGCACGGAGTCATCAGGGCCGGAATGGTGCCGGTAAAAATGTTGTCGCTCATCTCGTTTCCTCATTCAGATAGGGTCAACTGCCATTGCTGGCAACTTGGGCTGTACGCGCCCGCCGTCTCGTCTGCGTGATCGGGACCGCGGTGGCCACCTCTTGTTTGCCTCGGTACCGAAACGTTGCCTCCGGTTTCGCCCGAGAGTCAGCCATCGACGAAGTCATTCTAGCCACTTCGCATATTTTATACAATATAAAATAAAAAGGGCGTGACGAAGGCGATCGTTCCGGGCGTGCGGAAGGGCGGAAAACCCGCGTCGCAGCGGCCGCCGGCGGGGATCTCGGGGGAATCCCGATGAAGCGGGTCAATGGCTGTTCCGGTGCTCCCGTGTCGCGCCCGCGGCCTCCGGAGCCGAACCCCGCGCGTGCTGGAAGACGTTTTCACCGTGTTTTCCTCCGACAACAATGCCCCGTCTTGCCGGCTTCCAACCCGACCGCAAGCCGCCGCCCGCCGTGTCGCATTTCTGCCGAAGGCGTTTTTGAGATTTCGTACATCGTCTATTGAATATTGTATAAAATCTTTCGGCGCGCTTACTCGCGAACCGCCCGTCAAGGGAAATGGAAGATAACGAGAGGAGATACGGAGATGACAAGTCAGGTCGGCGAGGCAGTCTCGCCACGCAACACAACCGGCGTGCAGGACGCGGCGTCGAAGCGGGAATTGAAACGGGTCGTCGCGGCGTCGATGGTCGGCTCGATCGCGGAGTGGTACGAGTTCTTCCTGTATGGAACGGCGTCGGCACTGGTGTTCGGCACGCACTTCTTCAAGAAGACGGGCAACCCGATCGACGGCCTGCTCGCCGCGTTCGCGCTGTATGCGGTGGGCTTCGCCGCGCGCCCGATCGGCGGGCTGGTGTTCGGTTACTACGGCGACAAGTTCGGCCGCAAGTATCTGCTGCAGGTGAGCCTGATCGTGGTCGGCATCACGACCTTCCTGATGGGCTGCCTGCCGACCTTCGATTCGATCGGCTACTGGGCGCCGGCGCTGCTGGTCACGCTGCGCCTGATCCAGGGCTTCGCATTCGGCGGCGAGTGGGGCGGCGCGATCCTGCTGGTCAGCGAACACAGCCCGGACAACCGTCGCGGCTACTGGGCCAGTTGGCCGCAAGCCGGCGTGCCGGCCGGCAACCTGGTTGCCACCATCATCCTGCTGGTGCTGTCGAGCTCGCTGTCGGAGGCCGACTTCCTGTCATGGGGCTGGCGCGCGGCGTTCTGGTTCTCGGCGGTGGTGGTGCTGATCGGTTTCTGGATTCGCCGCAAGGTCGACGATGCGCCGATCTTCAAGGAAGCGCAGGCGCGCCGCGAGAAGAAGCAGGAAAAGCAGCTCGGCGTGGTTCACGTGCTGAAGTATCACTGGCGTCAGGTGCTGATCGGCATCGGCGCGCGTTTCGCCGAGAACATCCTGTACTACATGGTCGTCACGTTCTCGCTGACCTACCTGAAGCTCGTTGTCGGTTTCGACACGACGCGGATCCTGAAGCTGATGTTCGCGGCCAACGCGATCCACTTCGTGTTCATCCCGCTGATGGGGCTGATGTCGGACCTGGTCGGCCGCAAGCCGGTGTACCTGACGGGCGCCGTGCTGACCGCCGGCTGGGGCTTCGTCGCGTTCCCGATGATGGACACCGGCAACGACTGGATCATCATGGCCGCGATCGTGCTCGGCCTGTTCATCGAATCAATGACCTACTCGCCGTATTCGGCGCTGATGACGGAGATGTTTCCGACCAACGTGCGCTACACGGCGCTGTCGCTGTGTTATCAGGTCGCGCCGCTGATGGCCGGCTCGCTCGCGCCATTGATCGGGTTGTCGCTGCTGGACCGCTATCATTCGTCGACGCCGATCGCGCTTTATCTGGTCGCCGCGGCGGCGATCTCGATCGTGTGCGTCGGCCTTGCGAAGGAAACGCGCGGCAAGTCGCTGCGCGACGTCGATGCCGAGGCCAATCGGCGCACGAACGCGTAATTCCGGCAGCCGAAGCCGGCGTGCATGCATGGAAGCCACCAGCGATGGTGGCTTTTTTGATGGAGCGATCGAGACGCGGCACCGCGCCGGGATATCCTGCCGCCGATGCTCGACGGCAAGGGCGCTCTGCTAATATTGTAGAAAATATGCAATATCCGTCGCCGCGGCGTCGGCACTTGCCTGACCGCCATCCCCAGTCCGAACCGCAACATGAACGAGAAACGCCCAGCTCTTGTCTACGCCACGCGCGCCGAAGCCGCAGCGAATGAACTGCGTCGCCGCATCCTGACGGGCGAGTATGTCGACGGCTATCAACTGCGCCAGGATGCGCTGGCTACCGAACTGGGCATCAGCCGCATCCCGCTGCGCGAAGCGCTGGTGCAGCTCGAGAGCGAAGGGCTCGTGAAGATCCTGCCCCACAAGGGCGCGATCGTGTCGGAGTTGTCCCCGGAGGACATCACCGAACTGTTCGAGCTGCGCGCGCTGCTGGAGCCCGTGCTGCTGAAAAAATCCATTCCGAAGCTGACCGCCGACGATTTCGCGCGGCTCGACGCGATCCTCGAGGAATACAGCGCAGTGCTGCACGCGAGCCAGTCGGGGCGCTGGGGCGAGCTGAACACCGAACTCCATCATGTGCTGCTGTCGCGCGCGGACCAGCCGAAGACGTCCGCGATCGTCGCGTCGCTGCTGCAGCAGACGGACCGCTACACGCGCGTGCAACTATCGTTGTCCGAAGCGGCGCGCGACGTCGCCGAATCCGAGCACGCCGAACTCGTCGCGTTGTGCCGCAAGGGCGATACGCGTACGGCCGCATCGCTGCTGAAGCGGCATATCGAGCATGCGGGCGGCGAACTGAATGCGTTTTTGCGGGAGCGGCGGGCTGGGCGCTGAGATCGTTGCCGCCGCGCGCCGCGCGGCGGCAATCCTGCTGTAGCGCGTATCAGCGCTGACGCAGGGGCGAATGCGGCGCGCGGTTCCCGGCGTGTGGCCGACCGGATTGCCTGCGCCAACTCGACGCTAACCGCCACCAATTCCCTGCAGCACCTTCCCCGTTCCGCCACACACCGTACACGCCTGCCCTTCGACGAGGCCGGTACCGCGACACACGGTACACAGATCCTCGCCGACCCCCGGCGCATCGGGCGGTCCTTCGTCGCCCGGATTCAACGGCGTGTCCTCGCGCTGTTCCGATGACGTTCTGCTGTTCTGCATCGCACACCTCCTTTCGCGACTCGCGTATTGCGGCGAGCACGCATCACGCGTGCCCGCTCGTTGGTCTCGCTGCCGATCGGGATCCTTTCGCCAGTAGCTGGTTGCGCGACCACGACGCCGCACTGGCGATCCGAGCGCACGTCGCGATTGCGGTGGATGCCGAACACGCCCGAGCCGGCGGGCGACGGTGGCTGTTGCCCTTGAGCGGCTTGGTAGTCAGTCATCCTATAACACTGCTAAGCGGAAACGAAACCCTGGCGTTCAGCGCCAGCAAAACGACGCGGCAGCACGTCGATTCAGCATGCGGACGTCGTTCCGGAAAACGTTTCTCGCAACGGCAGCCGCGCAGAGAACGCTTTTCCTCGTAGTCGGCCGCAAACCCGCATCGGAGGTCATTATAGGGGTATGCACCGAGTGAGTTAAACGATTAACCGACGTACATTTCCAACGACACGTCATACAACGTATGACTGCGATCAGACGAAAGCCGTGCACCGCCGCCTGCGGATGCCGCCACGATCGCCGCGAAACAATGAGCAACCATCAAGGAGACAGACGATGAAACACCGATTCACCCGCTCCCGTACTGCACTGGCCGTCGCGCTGATGGCCGGCTTCGCGGCATCCGCGCATGCCCGCGTGTTCCGCTCGGCGGACGTGCACGGCGACAACTTCCCGACCAACATGGCGGTCAAGTACATGGGCGACGAGCTGTCGAAGATGACGGGCGGCAAGGACTCGATCAAGGTGTTCGGCAACAGCGCGCTCGGCTCGGAGAAGGATACGGTCGACCAGGTGCGGATCGGCGCGATCGACATGGCGCGCGTGAACGGTGCGTCGTTCAACGAGATCGTGCCGGAGTCGCTGATCCCGTCGTTGCCGTTCCTGTTCCGCGACATCGATCATTTCCGCAAGGCGATGTACGGGCCGGCCGGCCAGAAGATCCTCGACGCGTTCTCGGCGAAGGGGATGGTCGCGCTGACGTTCTACGAGAGCGGCGCGCGCTCGATCTACGCGAAGCGCCCGGTGCGCTCGCCGGCGGACATGAAGGGCTTGAAGGTGCGCGTGCAACCATCCGACCTGATGGTCGACGAGATCAAGGCGATGGGCGGCACGCCGACGCCGATGCCGTTCGCCGAGGTGTACACGGGCCTGAAGACGGGCCTCGTCGACGCCGCGGAAAACAACCTGCCGTCGTACGAGGAAACCAAGCACTTCGAAGTGGCGCCCGACTACTCGGAGACGCAGCACGCGATGACGCCGGAAGTGCTGGTGTTCTCGAAGAAGATCTGGGACACGCTGTCGCCGCAGGAGCAGGCCGCGATCAAGAAGGCCGCGGCCGATTCGGTGCCGTACTACCAGAAGCTGTGGACGGCGCGCGAGGCGTCCGCGCAGCAGTTGGTGACGAAGGGCGGCGCGAAGATCCTGCCGGCCGCGCAGATCGACCGCGCGGCGTTCGTGAAGGCGATGCAGCCGCTGTGGGCGAAGTACGAAAAGACGCCGCAGATGAAGCAGATCGTCGACGAGATCGAGGCGACCAAGTGACCCGTCGCACTTCCCTGAACGGCGCCGCGGCCGTGGGCTCGGCGGAAGCGGCCGCCGCCGCGGACGGGGCGGCACCGTGCC
>NZ_JAPVQY010000039.1 GCF_027257875.1 Burkholderia sp. IMCC1007 | reverse complement strand
GAGGATTGCAATTGCCTGAATAAAATCGTTCCGCCTGTTTTACACCGCTGCCGGGCCATGCGGCCAGCGCAGCGACGACCGGAACGTATATGGCCCTCGAACCCCAGGATCTACTGCCGCACTTCGAACGCGAAATCGCGTTGCTGCGCCGTTCGATGCAGACGTTTGCGCAGCGTTTCCCGAAAATTGCCGCCCGCCTCGCGATCAACGGCGAGCGATCGGAAGACCCGCATGTCGAGCGACTGCTGCAGTCGTTCGCGTTGATGGCGGCATCTCACGCCATCCGTCTCGAAGACGATGTGCCGGCGTTTACGCGCGATCTTCTCGAATCGCTGCACGGCGTGTTCCTGCGCCCGTTTCCGTCGTGTGCGATCGCGCAGTTTCATTGCGATCGCACCGACAAGCACACGTCGCCGCGCGTCATCCATCGCGGCGATCGACTGATCGCACCCGTCGGCCGGCAGGTATTCCGTCTGGCGGATGACGTCACGACCGCGCCGCTGACCGTCGCGGCCGTTCGTTACACGACGTCGGCGATCGCACCACGAGACGCGGCGTTGCCGCCTGAAACGACCGGTTTGCTGACCATCACGTTCGAGCTCACCGCGCCGGAAGCCACGTTTGCGCTCGTGCCGGACAGGTTGCGCCTGCACTTCACCGGCGCACGCGAGGTGGTCGCGGCACTCGCGGACGCAACCCTGCTGCTTGCCGTACGCAGCTTCGCCGAAGCGGGCAATTCCGGTCGCTGGAAGCGTCTGCCGGGCGTGGCGATGACGCCCGTCGGCCTCGAGCCGGCCGATGCGCTGCTCGACCTCCCGCCCGACGACACCCTCGGGCCATTTCACCTGCTGATGACGTACTGCGCCGTACCGGAGCGCTTCGACTTCGTCGACGTCGACATGCGACCGCTCAAGCGGGCCGCGGGCGATAGTCGTCGCGTCGCGCTGCACCTCGCGATCGCACGCGTGCATCCCGACTCGCATCGCGCTCAGCGTCTGGCCGCTGCGACGGCCGACCACGTGCGTCTGTTCTGTACGCCCGTGATCAACCTGTTCCAGGACGATGCGCAGCCGATCGAGACGCACGCCGGTTGCGCGTATTACCCGGTGAAGGCGCTTGCCCGGGCCGGTACGTCGCAGACGGACATCTGGTCGATCGACACCGTTCGTCAGGCTTCCGATGCCGGTTCGTCGATGCTGGCGCCGTTCCACTCGTTACGGCGCGACATGGACACGCGTCCGGGCTTGTTCTGGACGGTATTGCGCGATGAGGCCAGGCGGGCGCCGAAGCACAAGCCTGTCGATCAGGAGGCCAAACCGGCGGACAAGCTACCGACGCCCGCCCCGGACGAGACGCCGGAGCCGCTTCATGGCGTCGAACTCCTGCTGACCGACCGCGACGGTCGACCTGCCGATCCGGGCAAACGCAAACTGGCGGTCCGGCTTTCCTGTACCCAGGGCGACCTGTCCGGGATGCAGCCGTGCGAACTGGCGCTGACGGAAGGTGTCCCGGTGGGAACGATCATGCTGCTGAACCGGCCGACCCGGAGCCGGGCACCGGCTTTCCGTTACGGGGAGCTGTGGGATCTGCTGTCGCTTCTCGTGCCGCAGGCGATCAGGCTCGACAAAGGCGGCCTGACCCAGCTCAGACAGCTTTGCACGCGCTGGGCGGAAGGCTCGGTCGACGGCGGGCGGCGCTTCGACGCGCTCGTCTCGTTGTCCACCGCGCGCGTGCGATGCTGGCTGCCGGGCAAGCCGGCGTCGGCGTTCGTGCAGGGGCTGGAGGTGCGATTGGTCGTGGACGAGCAGCGTTTCGCCGCGTTCAGCCTGGGCGCATTCGCGCACGTGATGGACCGGTTTTTCGCGCCGTACGTGCCGGTCACCAGCTTCGTGCGGATCGTGCTGTTCTCCGCGCAGACCGGTGCGCTGCTTCGGCGCGGGCAACCGTGCGCCGGGCTTCAGCCGCTCATCTAGTTTTCGATTATCGGGGCGTGAACCAAACGTTTGCGGCGCGTCTTTCGCGCGATCCGGTTTTGACCTACATTATCGAGGCTTCGCGCCGGGCAGCCGGCCGAGAGAACCTGAGATCATAAGCAAGGAAAAAGAATGAGTTTCGCTCCGAACGGGGGTATTCCCAACGGTTTTGGCGGCAGTGCGCTCGGTTCCTTGAGCGCGCTCGGCGGCCTCGCTGGTCCTGTCGCGTCGAGCGTTGCCGGCAGCCTCGGGCCGCTCGCCGGCCTGGCCGGGCACGTCGATACCGTCCAGCGTGCGATGCAGCTCGCGCAAACCGGCTTCTCGCTGATGGACAAGACGCCCGGCGCGATTGCCGACGCGATCAACGGCGCCGCCAAACCCGCGCGCCTGACCCAGCTCAATCGTTACGTCACGCTCGATACGCCGCTCGGCCCCGACGTGCTGCTGGTGAGCGCCGCCGTCGTCGACGAGCACGTGAACCGGCTGCCGGAAATCCACCTCGACCTGCTGTCGCATCGCCACGACCTGCGCCCCGACGACCTGATCGGCCAGCAGGTCAAGATCCGGCTCGACCAGCAGGCGCGCTTGTCGACGCTCGAGCGCATCGTCGCAACGGGCACCGGCGACAACGACCGCTACTTCGACGGCTACGTTGCGTCGTTCGATCGCGCCGGCAACCCCGGCAACGTCACGCAGTATCACCTCACGGCCGTGCCGTGGTTCTGGTTCCTGACGCGCTCCACCGACTGCCGGATCTTCCAGAACAAGACCGCGCAGGACATCCTCACCGAGATCTTCCAGGAGCACGGGTTTTCCGACTTCGTGTTCGATATCCGGATGAGCCAGAAGCCGCTCGAATACGTCGTGATGTACCAGGAGTCCTACTACAACTTCTGCGCGCGGCTGATGGAGCAGGAGGGGCTCGTCTGGACGCACCGCTACCAGAAGGACAAGCATTTTCTCGTGATCGGCGATACGAACCTGCTGTTCCGCCCGATCAGCGGGCTGGCAACCGTGCCGTTCGCCGCGACGGAAGCGAGCGAGGACAGCGGCATCGACCAGTTGCACGAAGGCCGGCGCTTCGGGGTCGGCAAGGTCACGTTTCGCGACTTCAATTACCAGAACCCGTCGTCGCCGCTGATGCTCGTCGAGGCCGAGCCGCAGAACCTCAAGCATGCGCGGCTCGACGCGACCGAGCGGTTCGAGCACCAGTCGCTGTACGACCACGGCGACGACGGCAACCGCTATGCGCGTTTCGCGATGGAAGCCGAAGAGGCGCAGGCGCATCGCTATACCGGCAGCGGCTACGCGTGGCGCATGACGACGGCCGGCGCCGTGACCGTGGCGAATCACCCCGTCCTGGAGAACAACCAGGAATACGTGATCCTGCACGTGCGCCACGAGGCGGTGAACGACTACACGCAGCACAGCGCGAAGCTGCCGTATCGCAACAGCTTCTCGCTGCTGCCGAAGAAGATTCCGTACCGCGCGCCGCGCGCGACGCCGAAGCCCGTGATTCACGGCACGCAGTCGGCGATCGTCGTCGGTCCGAAGGGCGAGGAAATCTATACGAACGGCAGTGCGGTGAAAGTGCATTTCCCGTGGGACCGGCGCGGCAAGAAGGACGGCTCCGATTCGATGTGGGTGCGCGTATCGCAACCGTGGGCGGGCGACGGCTGGGGCGCGGCCGCGATTCCGCGGATCAAGCAGGAAGTGCTCGTGGCGTTCAACCAGGGCGATCCGGATAACCCGGTGATCGTCGGCCGTGTGTTCAACGGCGAGCAGGGCAACCCGTATCACGGCGCGGGCGGCCAGACGATGGGGATCAAGAGCCAGACGCACAAGGGGCAGGGGTCGAACGAGATCCGCATGACCGACACGAACGGCATGCAGGAGTTCTTCATGCACGCGCAGAAGGACATGAACACCGTCGTCGAGAACAACGAGACGCACAAGGTACTGGGGCCGCTGCGTACTGTCCTCGTGGCGACGGGCAGCGAAGAAAAGCAGATTCCGCAGGGCAACCTGACCGAGACGATTGCCGAGAAGCGCAGCACCACGGCGACCATCGTCGAGGTGACGACGCCGGCCAAGGACGGGGGCGGCGGCACGCAGGTCTACGTGGCCGAGCGCGGCATCCTGCTGAAGGTGCAGGACAGCTCGATCTCGCTCGCGCCGGAAGGCATCCGCCTCGAGCACAAGGGCTCCGTGATCCTGATGACCGCCGACGGCGTGATGATCAACGGCACGCGCATCGATCTCAACAAATAACTCGAATAAAACCAGCCATGCACTACGCAATCCATGAAGGCAGCTTTGAACTGCCGGACGCGGCGCTTGATCGCACCGTCAATATCCTGATGATGAACGTCGGCCCCGGCGGCCTCAATCTCGTGATCGCCCGCGGACGGTTTCGCGACGGCGAGAATCTCGACGCGTTCGTTGCGCGCGAATGGGAAGTGGCGTCGCGTGATGCGAGGATGCTCACCGAGAAGGCCCGCCGACCCGTTACCGTCGCCGGGCGTGCGGGCATTCAGATCGATTCCACACACGAACGCGACGGCCGGCTGTGGCATCAAATGCAGACCATGTTCCCGTCGGACGACGCCTGCCGCGTGCTCGTGATGACGTTGACCAGCGCGGCGCCGTTGACCGACGAACAGCAGGCAATCGCCGACCGGATGCTCGCCAGTTTCCAGCCGCGCGCGGCGCGACCGACCCTGCTCGGGCCGGGTGACGCGTCGTGAGTGCGGAACACTTCGCGGCCGCTCGCTTCGAAGACCCGATCCAGCACACGTCGTTCTGGGGCGAGCTTGTCGGCACGGTTGGGTCGGTGGTCGGCGGTGCCGTCGTCGGGGCGTTGGTGGCGGAGGCGATGGAGGGGCTGTTGTTCGTCGGCCTGGCCGCGCTTGAAATCGGCACGGCCGGGTTGGCGACGCCGCTCGTGATCGCGATCGGTGTCGGCGTGGCGGTCGGCTCGGGCGCGCTGATGGAAGCGAGCGGCATGAACGAAGCGATCGACGACGGCGCGAAGGCGCTGGCCGATTCGATCGCACCGCCCGAGATCAAAGGCAAGATCGCGAGCGGCTCGGGGAACGTCTACGTCAATAACAAGCCGGCGGCGCGGGCGGCCAAGCCGGGCGATCTCGATACCGTCGCGTGTACGGACCATACCGGGCCGCAGATGATTGCCGACGGGTCGGGTAGCGTTTATATCAACGATCAACCGGCTGCGCGGGTTGGTGACAAGACGACGTGTGACGGGACGATTGCCGAAGGGTCGGACAACGTCTTCATCGGCGGCGGCACGCAGCGGGTGCGGGACGTGAAGTCGGCTACCCGGCTCGGATGGCTCGGGGCGGCGCTCGGGATTGCGCTGGCGGTCTGTGGCCGCGGCAAGATGACCTGGGGGCAGTTTCTGAAAAGCAAGGTGCCGTGTATCGCGATGAATTTCGCGGCCAGTGCATTCGGGACATGGCTTGGCAGTCTCGCGAGGCCGTCAGCAGGTCACCCGGTCAACGTCATTACCGGCGGCAAGGTTCTCGACGGCTCGGACGATACCGACTTCGCATTGCCTGGGCCGCTGCCGATCGTGTGGCGACGTTTTTACAGCAGCCATGACGATCGTGCCGATAGCCTGTTCGGGACGGGGTGGAGCGTGCCGATCAGCGTCGAACTGCGGATTGCGCGCGAGCATGGTGAAGTCACGTCGATCACATACTGGGACGAACAGGGGCGCGACATCGAGTTTCCGGCGGTGCCGCCGGGTGAGAGTCATTTCAGCGTGCCTGAAGGCATTTACCTGATTTGTACCGCCGGCGGGCACTATGTGGTCGAAACGGTCGATGGTCTGTATCGCGATTTCGGCCGGGCGCGCGGCGATGCCGACAGCGAGACGCTCAAGCTGTGGCGGCTCGAGGATCGCAACGGCAACTGGATCGAGGTCGAGCAGGAAGCGGCAGATCAGGTTGTGCGGCCGGTGCGGTTGCGTGACAGTGCGGGTCGCGTGCTGACGCTGGGCTACGAGACATCGCATCCTCGACGCATTGCAACGATCGAACTGACGCGTGGTGTGGACGGTGAACAACCGGACACGTTGGTGCGTTATGCGTACACCGATGCCGGTGAGCTCGTGGCCGTGACCGATCGCAGCGGCCACACAGGGCGACGCTTTGCCTACGAGCGTGGGCTGATGGTCCAGCACACGTTGCGCGGCGGCTTGAAGTGTTTTTATGCGTGGAACGGCGTCGGCCGCGATGCGCGTGTCGTGCGCCACTGGACCGACGACGGCGAAGCGTACACGTTCGACGCGGACCTTGCGCAGCGTTCGGTGACGGTCACCGACCAGATCGGGCGCGTGACGCAATGGACATGGAACGAGGATCAGCAGCCGACGAGCCATACGGATGCGGAAGGCAACGTCTGGCGGCTCGAATGGAACGCGATGCGGCAACTGGTCAGTACGACCGATCCGGCCGGAAACACGACGCGCTTCGAGTACGACGAGCGCGGGCGGCAGACGCAGCGAATCGACGCGCTTGGCCAGGTCGATCGCACTGAGTGGAACGGGCACTACGATCTGCCTGTTGCGGAAACCGATCCGGCCAATGCGCGCTGGATCTATCGCTACGACGATCGCGGCAATCTGACGATGACGCGCGATCCGGCGGGTTTCGCGACCGAGTATTACCGGGACGAGCGCGGGCTCGTGCATACGATTCGCGATGCGCGTGGCGGGTACAAGTTCCTCGAATGGAATGGCCGGGCGCAGTTGACCTCGTATACCGATTGCTCCGGCAAGGTCACGCGGTTTGCGTATGACGCACGCGGTGCGCTCGCGCGGGTGACGGATGCTGCCGGCCACGCCACCGTGTACGAAACCGACGCGATGGGGCGGGTCACGGGGATCGGGACGGCTGATGGTGCGCGGCAGACGTTTCGGTACGATGCGGCGGGGCGTCTCGTTGAGGTCATTGATGCGAATCAGCGCAGCACGCGTTACGAACTCAATCCGCGTGGATTGTTGTTGGCACGCACGGATGCGGCTGATCGTGTCGTGCGGTTCGGTTATGACGATGCGTTTAGGCTCGCGAGTTTGACCAACGAGAACCGCGAGACGTATCGCTTTCAGTATGACCGTCGCGATCTGGTTTCCGTACAGATCGGCCTCGATGGCCACAAGCGTACGTACGAGTACGACGTGTGCGGTCAAGGCACGATCGTACGCGATGGGCAGATCGAGACGCGATACGAGCGCGATGCGATCGGGCGACTGACGGCGAAGCAAGCTGCGCACGAGCGCTGCGAGTACTTGTACGACAAGGCGGGCCGGATCACATCGGCCGAGTTGTACACACTTGCCGCCCGCGGACCATCGCTGAAGAATCGCGTCAGCCTGAAATACGACGCGCTCGGAGAAGTCGTCGAGGAATACACGCCAACTGGCTGGCTCGCACACACCTACGACGAGCTGGGCAATCGCGTCAGCACGACGATTTCCGGCGAGCGCACGATCGATTGGCTGCATTACGGGTCGGGACACGTGCACCAGATTCGTTTCGACGGTGCCGCGGTTGCGGACATCGAACGGGACGATTTGCATCGCGAGGTGCTACGGACGCAGGGCAAGCTGACGAGTCACTTCGGGTATGACGCAGTGGGGCGCCGTGCGCGGCAAACTGCGCAGCGAGGTACGGCGGGCGGCGAGTTGCTTGCGAAGCAGTGGCAATACGATGCCGCAGGTGACGTGATCCAGAAGCGCGATCAGCGTTATGGCACGACGAGCTATCGGTATGACCCGACGGGGCGCATCGAACAGGCGGTGGGGCCGGGATTGCCGTCGGAAGTGTTTCGCTGGGATGCGGCGGCCAACCTGGTGTCGAGC
This sequence comes from Burkholderia sp. IMCC1007, assembly GCF_027257875.1. Taxonomy (GTDB): domain Bacteria; phylum Pseudomonadota; class Gammaproteobacteria; order Burkholderiales; family Burkholderiaceae; genus Burkholderia. Next base: position 72,347 of record NZ_JAPVQY010000039.1, on the reverse strand, counting down.
GATTATCCGGGCGGCTACGTCGAGCACAACCGGCTCAAGGTGTTCGAGGACAAGCGCTTCGAGTACGACGCGTATGGGCGGCTCGTTCGCAAGGTGAGCGGGCATGGGCCGGCTAAGGAGCTCACGCTTGAATACGACGATTGGAACCAGCTTAAGACCGTCGTGACGAAGGACCGGCTCGGGATCGCGACAACGCATTTTGAGTACGACGCGTTCGGCCGGCGGATCCGCAAGCTCAATGGCAGTTATGCGAGTACGGATTTCCTGTGGGACGGCATGCGGTTGGTGCAGGAGACGTATCACGACCGTCAGGGCGAGGAAGCGCTGACGTACTTGTACGAGTCCAATAGTTACGTGCCGCTTGCCCGGATCGATCAAGGGAAGGCGGCGGCGAATGATGCGGATGTACGGGATGCCGTTTATTACTTCCACAACGATGTTTCGGGACTGCCGGAGGAGTTGACTGACGCTGGGGGCGAGCTGGTTTGGCAAGCGCGCTATAAGGTTTGGGGCAATGCGGTGCAGGAGGAGTGGATCGCGCGGGCGCCGCAGCGCCCCACACCGGCGTGGGGCGAAGTACAGGCCGCAGCACCGGTGCAGTCCCGCGTGCCTCGACCGCAGAATTTGCGCTTCCAAGGGCAGTATCTAGATCGTGAAACGGGGCTGCACTACAACACCTTCCGGTTCTACGACCCGGATGTCGGACGCTTCATCAATCCGGATCCGATCGGACTAAACGGAGGGCACAATCTGTACCGCTACACACCAAATCCGATCACATGGATCGATCCATGGGGATGGGCCGGTTGTACCCTAACCAAAGCCAAAGCAAAGGACTATGACTACACTCTGCGTTTGAAGCGATCTGAATATCCGCAGGCATTCGGGCACATCTCACGTGCGATCGACAACGGGCACGCGGATATCGTGACCGTCCAGAGAGGCAGCGCAAAGCTCAATCGCAAGCTCAGTCTGGCCGGCGTCAAAACGAAAGCTGGCATGGATCGAGATGAGTGGCCGATGGCGATGTTCAAGGAAGGCGGTAACGGTGCTAGCGTGAGATATATCGACCCGAGTGACAACCGGGGAGCCGGATCAAGTATCGGCAATGTGTTGTCGGATTTGCCAGACGGAACAAGAGTTAAGGTGGAAATTTACGATGAGTGACAATCTCAGCCAAACGGTCGATCTGTTGATCTCCCATAGCCAGATTCTAGTTCGGTCTAGACCGTATGACGAAGGTTTGAGCCAATGGGGAACGGGCAACATTGATCAAGGTGCGGTACTTCACGACGACTACCTCATTTTTGATCCACTTCCTGACGACGCCTTTGGCGCAAAGGTGTATTTGCGAGTGGTGGACAAATTTGAGATGGATGAGCAGGCGGCGCGATGCATTGTTGCCCCGTTTCGTATCACTGATCACGGCGCGCTGGAAGTTGCCTCGGCAACTGAAAAATTCAAGATTGCGTTGCCGCTGCCGCTTGACTCTTACGATGTGTATTACGAGGTCTGTGATGGAGAGGAAGTGTTCTATAAGTTTACATTTGCCTCAGATGCCATGCATCGACAAGCAATGTATTTGCGCGATGACCCATGGGGTGGAAAGAAAGGCGGGTCGCTATTGAATGGAAGATTTGATAGGTAAAAAAGATTCGCCTCTCTGAGTATTAGAAGAATTGGGCTTGAACCATTTCTAATGAGGTCGGTGGGCTGGTTCCTTCAGCCCGCTGTCTATTGGAAAGTATTTATCGGATGGATTCATCGTCCGGCAAGATTATTCAAGTATGATGAGTATGGGCAATGGGGTGTTGGGATATTGTCACCTCAAGAGGCAATTGAAGAAGCGGCCAAGCAAAAGCGGATAAGGGGTCGGGAGTTTCTACATAGTGATATTGTTTTCGCACGTTTTTATGGGGATTCCGACTTGCTTCTGATGGATTCCGTTGGTGCCGTTTACGTCGCTTTACCTTTGGATCATAGAGGCGACTGGCCGAAAGTGGCGGCCGAATCACATCGGCCGAGTTGTATGCGCTTGCCGTTCATGGAGAAGTCGTCGAGGAATACACGCCGACCGGCTGGCTCGCACACACCTACGACGAGCTGGGCAATCGCGTCAGCACGACGATTTCCGGCGAGCGCACGATCGATTGGTTGCATTACGGGTCGGGGCACGTGCACCAGATTCGTTTCGATGGTGCGGCAGTTGCGGACATCGAACGGGATGATCTGCATCGCGAGGTGCTACGGACGCAGGGCAAGCTGACGAGTCACTTCGGGTATGACGCGGTGGGGCGCCGTGCTCGGCAAACTGCACAGCGAGGTACGGCGGGCGGCGAGTTGCTTGCGAAGCAGTGGCAATACGATGCGGCGGGCGATGCGATCCAGAAGCGCGATCAGCGCTACGGCACGACGAGCTATCGGTATGACCCGACGGGGCGTATCGAACAGGCGGCGGGACCGGGATTGCCGTCGGAAGTGTTTCGCTGGGATGCGGCGGCGAACCTTGTGTCGAGCGATCACCCGGGCGGCTACGTCGAGCACAACCGGCTTAAGGTATTCGAGGACAAGCGCTTCGAGTACGACGCGTATGGGCGGCTCGTTCGCAAGCTGAGTGGGCATGGGCCGGCTAAAGAATTGGTGCTTGAGTACGACGATTGGAACCAGCTCAAGACCGTCGTGACGAAGGACCGGCTCGGCATCGCGACGACGCATTTCGAATACGACGCGTTCGGCCGGCGGATCCGGAAGCTCAATGGCAGTTATGCGAGTACGGATTTCCTGTGGGACGGCATGCGGTTGGTCCAGGAGACGTATCACGACCGTCAGGGCGAGGAAGCGCTGACGTACTTGTACGAGTCGAATAGCTATGTGCCGCTTGCCCGGATCGATCAAGGGAAGGCGGCGGCTAATGATGCGGATGTACGGGATGCGGTTTATTACTTCCACAACGATGTTTCGGGGCTGCCGGAGGAGCTGACTGACGCTGGTGGCGAGTTGGTTTGGCAAGCGCGCTACAAGGTGTGGGGCAATGCGGTGCAGGAGGAGTGGGTTGCGCGGGCGCCGCGGCGCCCCACACCGGCGTGGGGCGAAGTACAGGCCGCAGCACCGATGCAGTCCCGCGTGCCTCGACCGCAAAACTTGCGGTTCCAAGGGCAGTATCTAGATCGTGAAACTGGGCTGCACTACAACACGTTCCGGTACTAGGATCCGGACATTGGGCGCTTCATCAGCCCGGATCCGATCGGGTTGATGGGAGGGGTGAATTTCTATGCGTATGCACCCAACTCGCTTGGATGGGTTGATCCGCTGGGACTCTCCTGTGGAGAAACGCCTCGAGCCAAACCGTCAAACTCGAGTTTGGCTAGTCGTATTCGCGGTATGCTCAATTTGTATCCGGAGGTAGTGGACCCGAGAACTGGACGTAGTATCCCTTTCCCCAGCGGAATAGGAGGGAAAGTTCCTGTTGCAGATCGGGTTTCGTGGGGCGCGACCGAGCGAGGAAATTTCATTAAGGAATGGTACGACCGAGGATATTCAACGCCCCGAGGGGGATGGGCTGAGTACGATATACATCATATTCAACCAAGGGAATTTGGTGGTAACAATGATTTCTGGAATCTGGTGCCGGTTCAGCGGAAAAGCCATCAGGAATTGTTCAATGCATTCTGGAGGGATTTTGACGGATTATGAATAAATTGAGTATTCTCGTTGAGAAAATAAAATCGGATTGGTCCGTTTCGAGAAGGGCTGTTCACTTTGGTCAGGAGTGTCCATTTTTATTGAGATCTGATTTTTCTACTGGCATCGCCGGTGATACGGCGATCGATGGAATTCCGAATTCTGCGTGTGAGCTCACGCAGTTTTGGAGAATATCCGCGCGAGCAGATTTATTCAAGGATGATGAGTACGGGCAATGGGGTGTTGAGATATTGTCACCTCAAGATGCAATTGAAGAAACGGCGAAGCAAAGACAGATAAGGGGGCGGGAGTTTTTGGATGGTGATGTTGTGTTCGCTCGTTTTTATGGGGATTCAGACTTGCTTCTGATGGATTCCGTTGGCGCCGTTTACGTCGCTTTACCTTTGGATCATAGAGGTGACTGGCCGCAAGTGGCGGATTCTTTTGAGGATTTTTTGGAGAGGTTGACGAACTCTCAGGGGGCCAAATATTGGGAGCCGCCAAAGGGAAGTCGCTAATTTGGGCGAGGCGATATCGCATGTAATGCATCAGCGTTGCATGCCTGTATGACAAGGCAGGCCGAATCACATCGGCCGAGTTGTATGCGCTTGCCGTTCATGGAGAAGTCGTCGAGGAATACACGCCGACCGGCTGGCTCGCACACACCTACGACGAGCTGGGCAATCGCGTCAGCACGACGATTTCCGGCGAGCGCACGATCGATTGGCTGCATTACGGGTCGGGGCACGTGCACCAGATTCGTTTCGATGGTGCCGCGGTTGCCGACATCGAACGGGACGATCTGCATCGCGAGGTGCTACGGACGCAGGGCAAGCTGACGAGTCACTTCGGGTATGACGCGGGTGGGGCGCCGTGCGCGGCAAACTGCACAGCGAGGTACGGCGGGCGGCGAGTTGCTTGCGAAGCAGTGGCAATACGATGCGGCGGGCGATGTGATCCAGAAGCGCGATCAGCGCTACGGCACGACGAGCTATCGGTATGACCCGACAGGGCGTATCGAACAGGCGGCAGGGCCGGGATTGCCGTCGGAAGTGTTTCGCTGGGATGCGGCGGCCAACCTGGTGTCGAGCGATTATCCGGGCGGCTACGTCGAGCATAACCGGCTCAAGATGTTCGAGGACAAGCGCTTCGAGTACGACGCGTATGGGCGGCTCGTTCGCAAGCTGAGTGGGCATGGGCCGGCTAAAGAATTGGTGCTTGAGTACGACGATTGGAACCAGCTCAAGACCGTCGTGACGAAGGACCGGCTTGGGATCGCGACAACGCATTTCGAGTACGACGCGTTCGGCCGGCGGATCCGGAAGCTCAATGGCAGTTATGCGAGTACGGACTTCCTGTGGGACGGCATGCGGTTGGTACAGGAGACGTATCACGGCCGTCAGGGCGAGGAAGCGCTGACGTACTTGTACGAGTCGAATAGTTATGTGCCGCTTGCCCGGATCGATCAAGGGAAGGCGGCGGCTAACGATGCGGATGTACGGGATGCGGTTTATTACTTCCACAACGATGTTTCGGGGTTGCCGGAGGAACTGACTGACGCGGGTGGCGAGCTGGTTTGGCAGGCGCGCTATAAGGTGTGGGGCAATGCGGTGCAGGAGGAGCGGGTTGCGCGGGCGCCGCGGCGCCCCACACCGGCGTGGGGCGAAGTACAGGCCGCAGCACCGGTGCAGTCCCGCGTGCCTCGACCGCAGAATTTGCGCTTCCAGGGGCAGTATCTGGACCGCGAGACCGGGTTGCACTACAACACTTTCCGGTTCTACGATCCGGACATCGGGCGATTCATCAATCCGGATCCAATTGGGTTGCTGGGGGGCGCGAACCTCTATCAATTTGCGCCTAACTCGATCACGTGGATTGACCCTTGGGGACTAAGTCCCATTATGGTTGATCCTAGGTTGATAAATTTCAGTCAGTCTTGAGCCCAAATGACTATGCTGAAGTCATGAATCAAAAGGGCTGGATTGGTGATCCTTTAAATGTGATGGTTCGCGACGGTCAAATGGTAAGTTTTGATAATCGACGCCTTGATGCGGCGCTATAAAACAAAGTTGACAAGGTTCCGGTAAATATTATTGATGGAGAGAATCCATATCCGAAATCGACAACTGGAAAGTCGTGGAATGATGCTTTCGACGAGCGATTAGGAAGAAATGGACTCGGGAAGTATGGAACTTCCGAACGGCCTGCCATTGGCAAGACGGATGGCGAAGCGCGCGTTTCTAGAAATAGGAGAAATAAAGTTGGTTGCTGATGTTCTTCACGATATTTTGCTTAGGGAGCAGTTTTTTTGCGCCGACTGTATTGTCATTGGAAAATCTGATGTGATTGGGTACAGAATAAAAGATGGGCAACTGGAAGTAGATAGGTCTATTCGTGTTGCGGAAGATGACTTAACCGATGTATTTCAGAATTTTTCTGTGAATATCGCCGGTTCGGTCTACGTTGGTGGTGAGGCATCTGCTCATGGGTCGTGTGGTTTCTTTTATAAAAAAACTAATGATGTTCTTGATTGGGCGTTGATGTCATTGGATTCTGAGCCTTTTGTATCTTTAGAGGAAATTCACGATGGAGTTGCGTTCGTGTCAAGTTCGGGGCGTAAGTGGCTGGTGTGCGGAAATAATATAGGGAAGGTGAAAATAGCGTAATTTTAGGCGAACCCCTTGTGTCGAGCGATTATCCGGGCGGCTACGTCGAGCGCAACCGGCAAGATGTTCGAAGACAAGCGCTTCGAGTACGACACGTATGGGCGGCTGGTTCGCAAGCTGAGCGGGCATGGGCCTGCTAAAGAGTTGGTGCTTGAATACGACGATTGGAAGCAGCTCAAGACCGTTGTGACGAAGGACCGGCTCGGTATATCGACAACGCATTTTGAGTACGGCGCGTTTGGCCGGCGGATCCGGAAGCTCAATAGCAGTTATGCGAGTACGGATTTCCTGTGGGACGGCATGCGGTTGGTGCAGGAGACGTATCACGACCGTCAGGGCGAGGAAGCGCTGACGTACTTGTACTAGTCCAATAGTTATGTGCCGCTTGCCCGGATCGATCAAGGGAAGGCGGCGGCTAATGATGCGGATGTACGGGATGCCGTTTATTACTTCCACAACGATGTTTCGGGGTTGGAGGAACTGACTGACGCTGGGGGCGAGCTGGTCTGGCAGGCGCGCTATAAGGTTTGGGGCAATGCGGTGCAGGAGCAGTGGGTGGCGCGGGCGCCGCAGCGCCCCACACCGGCGTGGGGTGAAGTACAGGCCGCAGCACCGGTGCAGTCCCGCGTGCCTCGACCGCAGAATTTGCGCTTCCAAGGACAGTACCTAGACCGCGAGACTGCGCTGCACTACAACACCTTCCGGTTCTACGACCCGGATGTCGGACGCTATATCAGCCCGGATCCAATCAAGTTGGTCGGTGGAACTAACCTATATCAATACGCTAATAGTAATCCGATAAACTGGGTTGATCCGCTTGGGTTGTTCGGATGCGATCCTAAGGCACGTAAGCACATTCTTTATGGTGATAGCCCTACCAGCGGTGGGCATATGTGGCCCGGTAATCCGGGGAAAACGGTATTTCCAGAATCTTGGAATGCGACGAAGATAATTTCAGAGGTTGATGGTATTGTCAATTCCTCGAGCACTAAATGGTATGCCCAGACAGGAACTGGGGGAGCTCTAACTAAGGCAGGGGAGCCGGCCACGTTGGTGTCTTGGGAAGTTCGAGATGGCGTGCAAATTCGCACAGTTTATCAGCCGGCTATCGGTAGGATAGTGACGGCGTTCCCTGATAGTGGACCTATTCCGATTTTGCCGGAGGCGAAGTAAATGAAGGATTTGGAGAGATTAAGGGCGCTCGGAGGAGGGTTTAAGAATCGTCTTTCGGATCAGGATATAAGTTTTTCTTTGGGGTACATCGATTTTAATGAGGCTCCTTTGGCTCTTGATGCTTTGTGTAATTACATTTGTGAGCATGATGTTGAGGTATCGCGAGAAGAATATAGTGAGATAGTGTCTCTGAATGAGATTTTTGGTTCTCCTCTTGGAAAGAAAATTATTTCATATTTGAAAAATCTAATTTCTGAGGATCGATGACGGCTGTTTTAATGAATTTAAACGGAATTTGACCAGGGCAACGATTTCGGCGAGCGCACGCTGCACTATGGTTCAGGGCATGTGCACCAGATTCGTTTCGATGGTGCCGCGGTTGCGGACATCGAACGGGACGATCTGCATCGCGAGGGGCTACGGACGCAGGGCAAGCAAACCAGTCATTTAGGATATGACGCAGTGGGGCGCCGTGCTAAGGGGGAGGGTGTCAAGTGCATTCCGTTAGAGTGGTTTGGATTTCTGAGGCCACGGGGGGAAGGAAAAAACCTCCAGTGGCGGGAAAGTATTATTCAGTGTCTCGATTTCCCGATGATGTTAATTGGCAAAATAATGCGTGGAGTGTTGTTTTTGACTTGGGCGATCCTTTCGAGGTTGATGGGGGAATGGTGAATTTTGGAGGGGTTGATTTTCTTGTAGATAATGCTCCCAAGGAGAGAATGATAAATAATAAAATATTTGATATTTATGAAGGTCCCAAGAAGGTCGCAGAGGTAACTATACTTGATTAAGGTGAATTAAGAAGGATGAATCGTACGGGCACAGCGAAAGATGACGCTCGGTGGGGACCATGTGTCGGCTGCCACGCCCACAGCGCCCGCGCGCCGCGACCATAGATCTTGTGGCTGTTTGCAAGCTGAGTGCGCATGGGGCTGCTAAAGAACTGGTGCTTGAGTATGACGATTGGAACCAGCTCAAGACCGTCGTGCAGAAGGACCGGCTTGGTGTTGGGACGACACATTTCGAATACGGCGCGTTTGGGCTGCAGAAGAAAAGCGAAGAGCGTGATTCATGGGAATCCGAACCAAGGTGATAAGCGCCAACAAAAAACGGCAGATCACTGGCTGGCGGCTGGGCGACGAGGGGGGGCGTCGAAGCGGCCCTGAGGCGACTGCGAGGCGCTGCGGGCGCGACCTACAGGGGAGGCTGGCTAGATTGCAAAAGCGAATTCGAATTATTTCATTTAAATATCAAAAAACTTTCAACACATCTGGTTTGGTTGGCTAACGGAAAGATTTGCCGCCTCGCCAAGCGCCCCGTCCTGGTGCGCATTCACACAATCATCGGTCGATTGATTTCCGATGATCATGCCCTCGGCAGCCCAAAAAATGCAGCACCGCGACTCACCCATCGGCAAACACCTCGCCCAACAAGGATCTTGGCCTAACTGTTCTGCCGAATAGCAACCCGATTGCACTGACAGCATCTGTCCCCACCTCCCCGAGGTTGCGCCCCCGTCGCCACCCTTGCATCTCAAAAACCTACGTGTTTTCCCTCAGAGACGCGGCATTTTTGACAGACGATTGAAAAACGCCCATATAATTTCGACTGCCTTGCCAATGGCTGTCGGACCATCCCTCCGAACGAGCGATTTGGCAAGCGGGGCAGGCGAAACGCTTGCGCAATGCAAGACGCATCACGATGTCTTTCCGAACCAGACGTCCCCTTCGGGGACTGCAAGAGCCGGGCCCCGCTACGCAACATTCCGCTGGAGTTCCGTCTTCTATGTGTCTCGGGCGTGTCCCATGTCCTCGCCCCGGGTGCTGTTCGATTGCGCAAGTCATGCCGCCTTTGCCCGTATGACTAACAACATCGAGGAGCTCCTGATGACGCTGTCCCGTCTTACGTCCATTTCCGTCGCCGCCGTGCTGTTCGCCGCCGGCGCCGCCGCCGCGCAAGCGGAAACCGTGAAGATCGCCATCGCTGGTCCGATGAGCGGTTCGGTCGCCCAATACGGCGACATGGTGAAGGCCGGCGCGCTGACCGCGATCGAACAGATCAACGCGGCAGGCGGTGCGGGCGGCAACAAGTTTGAAGTCGTGATGATGGACGACGCATGCGAGCCGAAGCAGGCCGTCGCCGTCGCCAACAAGATCGTCAGCCAGAAGATCAAGTACGTGATCGGCCACGTGTGCTCGGGTTCGACGATTCCCGCCTCCGACATCTACGAAAACGAAGGCATCGTGATGGTCACGCCGTCGGCCACCGCGCCGCAGCTGACGGAAGGCAAGAAGCGCCACTTCATCTTCCGCACGATCGGCCGCGACGACCAGCAAGGCCCGGCCGCCGCGCACTACATCATCAACAACGTGAAGCCGAAGAAGGTCGCGGTCCTGCACGACAAGCAGTCGTACGGCCAGGGCATCGCGTCGTCGGTGAAGAAGGACCTCGAAGCCGCGAAGATCCCGGTCGTGCTGTTCGAAGGCATCAACGCCGGCGATTCGGACTACTCGGCGATCATCACGAAGCTGAAGTCGCAAGGCGTCGACTTCGTCTACTTCGGCGGCTACCACCCGGAAATGGGCCTGCTGATGCGCCAGGCGCGCGAGCAGGGCGTGAAGGCGACGTTCATGGGCCCTGAAGGCGTGGGCAACAAGGACGTGACGGCGATCGCCGGCCCGGCTTCGGAAGGCATGCTGGTCACGCTGCCGGCGGACTTCTCGGCCGATCCGGCCAACGCGGCGCTGGTGAAGGCGTTCGCGGACAAGAAGCGCGACGCGAACGGCCCGTTCCAGATGCCGTCGTACGCAGCGGTGAAGATCATCGCCGACTCGATCGCGGGAGCGAAGACGACGGACCCGACGAAGGTCGCGGCGTACATGCACAAGACGACGTTCGACACGCCGATCGGCAAGGTCGCGTATGACGCACCGGGCGACCTGAAGGCGTTCAAGTTCGTCGTCTACACGTGGCACAAGGACGCGACGAAGACCGCCGCCCGGTAACAACGAAGTACCCGCCTGCGCGCACCCGCCCTGTCCGAGACCCGGACGGGGCGCGTGCGCATTCGGTCGCGCATTCCCCGTGCGCGACCAAAGCAGGCGGCCCGAGACGACACCGTGCGTTGCGCGCGGCCGATCGCCGTGATCCGGCGACGGCATGCGACACAGCGCCAACGGGAGCTTCCCGCACATGACTGACTTCTTTCCTCAATTCGCCCAGCAGCTGGTCAACGGCCTGACGCTGGGTGCGATCTATGCGTTGATCGCCATCGGCTATTCGATGGTCTACGGCATCATCGGCATGATCAACTTCGCCCACGGCGAGATCTACATGATCGGCGCGTACGTGGGCCTCGTGACCCTCACTGCAATCGGCATCTCCGCCGGCTATCCGCTGCCGCTCGTGCTCGGCGCCGCGCTGATCGTGTCGGTGATCGTCACGGGACTGTACGGCTTCGCGGTCGAACGCGTCGCGTATCGCCCGTTGCGCGGCGGCCCGCGCCTCGTGCCGCTGATCTCCGCGATCGGCATGTCGATCTTTCTGCAGAACTACGTACAGATCGGCCAGGGCGCGCGCGACGTGTCCGTGCCCGTGCTGATCTCCGGCGCGTTCGACATTCATCTCGGCGGCGACTTCGACGTGACGATTCCGTATGCGCGCCTGCTGATCGTCTGCGTGACGCTGGTGCTGATGATCGCGCTCACGCTGTTCATTTCGCATTCGCGGATGGGCCGTGCGTGCCGCGCGTGCGCCGAAGACATGAAGATGGCGAACCTGCTCGGCATCGACACGAACCGCGTGATCTCGTTCACGTTCGTGCTCGGCGCGATGCTGGCGGCCGTCGGCGGTGTGCTGATCGGGCTGACGATCGGCAAGCTGAATCCGTATATCGGCTTCGTCGCAGGCATCAAGGCGTTTACCGCCGCGGTGCTCGGCGGGATCGGCAGCATCCCGGGCGCAATGCTCGGCGGCGTGCTGCTGGGCCTCGCCGAAACCTTCGCCGCAGGCTACATGCCGGCCGAGTACAAGGACGTGGTCGCGTTCGGCCTGCTCGTGCTGATCCTGCTCTTCCGCCCGACCGGCCTGCTCGGCAAGTCGGACATCGAAAAGGTTTGAGGGTGACGCAGATGAGTCAAGTCATTTCCGTTCGCCGCCCGGCCGCCGACGCGTCGGTCGGCCAGGCGCTGAAGAATGCGGTGGCCGCCGCGGTCCTGACGGCGATCCTCACGATTCCGGTGCTCGGGCTGCAACTGAAGCTCGACGGCTATCAGGTGGTGCTCACGCCGAACTGGCGCCCGGTGTGGATCGCAGTCGCGGCCGTGTTCCTGTTCCAGCTGTTCAAGCCGTGGCTCGTGCGCGCGAAATCGGCGGTGAAGCTGCCGGCGATGCCCGCGATGGGCGCGCAGCAGCAGCGCGTGATCATCTGGGTGCTGCTCGCCGTCGGCCTCGTGTGGCCGTTCTTCGGTTCGCGCGGCGCGGTGGACGTCGCGACGCTCGCGCTGATCTACGTGATCCTTGGCCTCGGGCTGAACATCGTGGTCGGTTTCGCGGGGCTGCTGGATCTCGGCTATGTCGGGTTCTACGCGGTCGGCGGCTATACGTACGCAATGCTGAACCAGTATTTCGGGCTGTCGTTCTGGGAGTGCCTGCCGATCGCGGCGATCGCCGCGGCGACGTTCGGCTTCCTGCTCGGCTTCCCGGTGCTGCGCTTGCGCGGCGACTATCTCGCGATCGTCACGCTCGGCTTCGGCGAAATCATCCGCCTGCTCGCGAACAACCTGACGAGCCTCACCGGCGGCCCGGACGGCATCTCGAGCATTCCGAAGCCGACGGTGTTCGGCTTCGAGATGGCGCGCTCGGCGAGCGTCGAAGGCGTGAAGACCTTCCATGAACTGATCGGGCTGGAATACAGCGGCGAGCACATGGTGATCTTCCTGTACCTGATCGCATTGGTGCTGGTCGGCTTCACGCTGTTCGTGACGAGCCGCCTGATCCGCATGCCGATGGGCCGCGCGTGGGAAGCGCTGCGCGACGACGAGATCGCATGCCGTTCGCTGGGTCTCAACCCGACGCGCATCAAGCTGTCGGCGTTCACGCTCGGCGCGGCGTTCGCGGGGATCGGCGGCGCGTTCTTCGCGGCGCGTCAGGGCCTCGTGAATCCTGAATCGTTCACCTTCATCGAATCGGCGCTGATCCTCGCGATCGTCGTGCTCGGCGGGATGGGTTCGCAGCTCGGCGTGATTCTCGCGGCGATCCTGCTGACCGTGCTGCCGGAAGTCGCGCGCGGGTTCGCCGAGTACCGGATGCTGATCTTCGGTCTGGTGATGGTGTTGATGATGATGTGGCGTCCGCAGGGCCTGCTGCCTGCGAGCCGTCCCCATGTGGAGCTGCCGCAATGAGCGCGAATGCAGAACTGTTGAAGGTGGCCGGGCTGCAGATGCGCTTCGGCGGGTTGCTCGCGGTGGACGGCATCGATTTCGACGTGCGCCGCGACGAGGTGTTCGCGATCATCGGGCCGAACGGCGCGGGCAAGACCACGGTGTTCAACTGCGTCGGCGGCTTCTACAAGCCGACCGGCGGCGACGTCGTGCTCGACGGCCACGCGATCGCGGGGCTGGCGAGCCACCAGATCGCGTTGAAGGGCCTGGTGCGCACGTTCCAGAACATCCGCCTGTTCAAGTCGCTGACGGTCGTCGAGAACCTGCTCGTCGCGCAGCATCGCAAGGTGAAGGCCGGGCTGCTGCACGGCCTGTTCGCGACGCCCGCGTATCGTCACGCGGAGAAGGAAGCGCTCGAACGCGCGGCCGTGTGGCTCGACCGGATGGGGCTGACGTCGGTCGCCAACCGGCCGGCCGGCACGCTGTCGTACGGGCACCAGCGGCGTCTGGAGATCGCGCGCTGCATGATCACCGAGCCGCGCCTCCTGATGCTCGACGAGCCGGCGGCCGGCCTCAACCCGCAGGAAAAAATCGAGCTGCAGCACCTGATCGACACGCTGCGCCGCGAGTTCGGCGTATCGGTGCTGCTGATCGAACACGACATGAGCCTCGTGATGGGCGTGTCCGACCGCATCCTCGTGATGGAGCACGGCCGGCCGATCGTGATCGGCACGCCGGAAGCGGTCCGTAACGACCCGCGCGTGATCAAGGCGTATCTGGGGGAAGAGTGATGCTGAAGCTGGAACAGGTCCATACGCACTACGGCGCGGTCGAGGCGCTCGCGGGCGTGTCGATCGAGGTGAACAAGGGCGAGATCGTCACGCTGATCGGCAGCAACGGCGCCGGCAAGACGACGCTGATGATGACGGTATGCGGCACGCCGCGCGCGTCGTCGGGCCGCGTGCTGTTCGAGGGCAACGACATCACCGGGATGTCGACGCACCAGATCATGCGGCAGGGGATGGCGATCTCGCCGGAAGGGCGGCGCGTGTTTCCGAGCCTGACGGTGCTCGAGAACCTGAAGATGGGCGGCTTCTTCGCGAGCCGTCATGAAATCGACGACGGCATCGAGCACGTGTTCAAGCTGTTTCCGCGCCTGAAGGAACGCGCGGCGCAGCGGGCCGGCACGATGTCGGGCGGCGAGCAGCAGATGCTGGCGATCGGCCGTGCGCTGATGAGCAAACCGCGTTTGCTGCTGCTCGACGAACCGACGCTCGGCCTCGCGCCGCTCGTGATCGCGCAGATCTTCGACATCATCCGCGCGATTCGCGACGAAGGCGTCACGGTGTTCCTGGTCGAGCAGAACGCGAACAAGGCGCTCGGTGTGGCCGATCGCGGTTATGTGCTCGAAACGGGGCGCGTGGTGCTGGCCGACACGGGCGCGAACCTGCTCGCGAACGACCGGATCAAGCAGGCGTATCTCGGCGGGTAATGAAGCAAGCCGCCGGCCTGCAACGGGCCGGCGGTCTACGGCAATCTGTAGCCGATTTGGCGTCGATCGCAGCAAATTCGGCGACATTCGGGCGGTGCACGCGGATCAACGCGACATCGGTATCGACGGCTGGGCACGTGACGCTGGAGAGAATCCGCTAGCACGCGCTGATCGGCGTTCTCTCGCAGTTTCTGTACCTGAGCTGCGTGTACGTCGCGATTCAGCATGGGTTGCCGCCGGGTATCGCGGCGATCGTCGCGGCGATGCATCCGCTCGTCACGGTTGCGATGACGACGGTCGAAGGCAGCGAGCCGCAAGCGGCGTTCAAGCGTGCAGTGCCAGACCCTTCGCAGCTTTATCCACGACGTTTTTCGGCCCGCGCAACGCAAGGCCGACCGGATCGAAACGGGTGCACCCTCGGAGCGAAATACTGCGCGGTCGACCGCGCCGCGTCGAGTTGAAAACATCGCGCGCACGTACCGCACGATCCTGATTTCACTCGATAGCGCGCGCCGGTGGTATTGATACGTTCTCGTTCTTGCCGGCACGTTGCGCTCGACACGAAAAGCTGCCGGGCGCCCCTTTCTTCGCTGTCCTTTCGTTGCCCAACCATGGTCGCGCCCTCGCTACGCGCAACCGATACACGAGCGACCATGCCGGGTCGACACCGCCGGCTACTGGCCGCCGCCGTACAGCTGGTTGAGACGCTGGAGTTCTCCCGACTTCTGCATGCGCAGGTACTCATCCTTGACCTGCGCGCGCGTGAGCGCGGCCGGTGTCCCCGCTTGCGAACCGGCGCTGGGCATGCTGCCCATCGACGTCGCGCTGATCGCCGAGTCGGACGGCTTGCTCGCCGCCGCTGCGGCGCCTTCGTCCTGGCCCCGCGCGAGACCCGACGCACCCAACACACAGATGACGGCCAGTGCCGCCTGGTACATGCTCTTCATCGTGGCACCTCACATGAAATAGCGATGCAACAACAATAACGACGCGACCGACGCGGGTTGCGCATCGTCCGCGTATTCCGACGCTGCGCATCGGCGTGGCGGCTGCCGACGCGCTTACCGGCATCGCGGTCCTGCCACGCTCGCACGCGTAACGTCGAACCTCCGCCGGCGATTCTCCATGCAATTGCGGCGGAATGGCGGAATGATAGAACCCGCGTGCCGCTTTGACGCCCTCTTGAAAGGGGGCAATTGTCGTCGTTGTCATGTGGAATGCCTAAACTGGACTGTTCGCGGAACGTGCGAAGGCGAGCATGTCGCCTCGCACCGCGCGCGAATTCGGTGCATGTTCGAGGAGCGCATTCATGTCTGACAAGCACGTCGCGCTTGCGAGCCATATTCGTCGGCTGTGTTCGCTCGCCGTCGAGCCGCATCTCGTCATACCGCATGTGATCGAGGCGGCTCGGCACATCGTCGGTGCAGATTGGGGCATGTTCTTCTACGCCGACGAGCACTACGCAGCGTCGGACGTGTGCAGCGAAAACGAAGCGGTCTACACGTTGTTGCCGACGTATTTCGCGCACTTCCACAATACCGAGCGCGAGGAGGTACTGGGCGTCACGTTTTCCGACGCGATGCGCCGCGGACGCGGTTTCGACAACAGCGCGCACTACGACGATGCACTGCTGTCGAGCGATATGTACGCGGATCTGTGGCGGCCGCTGTCGATGCGCCACTGTCTCGAGCTGACCGCGACAGACGGCACGCGCGGCTGGGGAGGGCTGCTGCTGACACGCGCACCAGGTTGTCGTCCGTTCTCGGACAGGAACCATCGCGACATCGAACCGCTGGCACGGCATCTTGCCCATGCGCTGTCGCGGCCCGTGCAGCCGCCGCTGCACGAATCGGAATGCAGCGAGTCCGCGATCGTGGTGGTCGACGACGAGGGCCGGCTGCTGCTGCACAACGCGGACAGCATCCGGATGCTGGCGCTCGCGACCGGTGAGCCGCGCGCGTTCTACCGCCATGAACGCTTGCCGGACTGGCTCACGCCGTTGCGGTCGAACCTCAAGCGGATCTGGCTCGGTTACCCGGCGCCGCCCGCCACGATCGAGCGTCGCAACGATGCGGGGCGTTTCCGCTTCAAGGCCTATCGATGTACCGACGCAGCCGCGTTGCAACGCGATGCCGCGATCGTCATCTATATCGAACACTTTCCGCCGCTCAGGCTGACCGTCGAGCGACTGGGTTTTGCGCTCGGCCTGACCGAGCGACAACGCGAACTCTGTGTGCAGCTCGTGCTCGGCCGTTCGCACAGCGAGATCGCGCGTGACTTCGCGTTGCGCGACAGCACGGTCGTCGATCATGTTCGCAAGATCTATCGCCGGCTCGACGTACACAATCATGACGAATTGTGCAGCGTGTTTCGGGCCGGGCGGCATGACTAGATTCCGCCCCGCGCGGCGCGGCACGCCGAGCCCCGCCCGCTGTTTGCAGGCGGCGTAGCGCCAGGGGTTCCGTTACAGCGCGCGCCCGATCGCCTGTTCCAGCAGCGACAGCCCGAGATCGATCTCCGCGTCGGTGACGGTCAGCGGCGGCGCGATGCGGAACACGCCGCCCATGCCGGGCAACTGCACGATGTTCATGCTGAGCCCGAGATTCATGCATTCGCGCGTGATCTTCGCGCCGAGGCCATCCGCCGGTTCCTTCGTGCGCCGGTCCTTGACGATCTCGACGCCGAGCAGCAAGCCGCGACCGCGCACGTCGCCGATGCAGTCGAAACGTTCCATCAAGTCGAGCAGGCCGCGCCGCAGCCGGTCGCCCATCACGTTCGCGCGCGCGACGAGGCCGTCGCGCTCCACGACGTCGAGCACGCGCAGGCCGACCGCCGCCGGCAGCGGGTCGGACACGTGCGTCGTATAGAACAGGTAGCCGAGTTCATGCGCGCGTTCCTCGATCTGCGCGGACGTGACCATGGCCGCCAGCGGCAACCCCGCGCCGAGCGTCTTCGACAGCGTGAGGATGTCGGGCGTCACGCCGTCGCGCTGGCATGCGAACATCGTGCCGGTGCGGCCCACGCCGGTCTGCGCTTCGTCGAGGATCAGCAGCATTCCGCGTTCTTCGCACTTGCGCTTGAGCGCCGCCATGTAGCCTTCCGGCAACTCGATGATGCCGCCCGAACTGAGGATCGGCTCCGCGATGAACGCGGCGAGATTGCCGCTCGACTGACGATCGATCAGATCGAATGCGTAGTCGAGTTCGGCGAGGTAGTCGTAGGTGCCGTTGTGCTCGAAGCGCGGCCGGTACGTGAACGGCGCGGGAATCGCAAACGATCCGACGGCGGCCGGGCCGACGCCTTTGCGCCCGGCGCTGTACGTGGCGGACGCTGCCGCACCCGTCATCCCGTGCCACGACTGCGCGAAGCCGACGATCTCGTACTTGCCGGTGACGAGCTTCGCCATCCGGATCGCCGCTTCGTTCGATTCCGCGCCGGTGCTCAGCAGCAGCGCGCGGTCGAGCCCCGGCGGCGTGATGTTGGCGAGGCGCGTCGCGAGATCGACGACCGGACGCGACAGCATTCCGCTGAACAGGTGGTCGAGCTTGCCCGCGTATTCGCCGATCACCGAGACGATCTCCGGATGGCTGTGCCCGAGCACCGCGCTCATCTGGCCCGACGTGAAGTCGAGGATCGCGCGGCCGTCCGCGTCGTAGACGAAGCTGCCTTGCGCGCGCTCGATGATCATCGGCTCGAACGTGCCGCCGTAGCGGACCAGGTGCTGTCTGGCGTTGCGCCAGAAGGTTGCGTCGTCGTTCAGGGACATGGGCTTCTCCGGGCGAGGGCAGGGTTCGCTTGCAGTCTAGGCGCGGGTCTGGTTTGATGGAAACGAATAGTTCTTATGCAAGGTAGAAAAGGAGCTAATACCTTGGGACGCTCGCTCGACATCGACCTGCTGCGCTCGTTCGTCGTGATCGCCGAAGTGCGCTCGCTCAGCCGCGCGGCGGCGCGGGTCGGCCGCACGCAGTCCGCGCTGAGCCAGCAGATGCGGCGGCTCGAGGAGGTCGTCGATCAGCCGCTGTTCCAGCGCACCGGGCGCGGCGTGCTGCTCACGCATCCCGGCGAGCGGCTGCTCGCGCATGCGCAGCGGATACTGCGGCAGCACGACGAGGCGATGGCCGACCTGTGCGGCACGGGGTTGTCGGGGACCATCCGCTTCGGCTGCCCGGACGATTACGCCGAAGTGTGGCTGCCGTCACTGCTGCGGCAGTTCTCGAGCCAGCATCCGCAGGCGATCGTCGAAGTCGTGTGCGGGCCGACGCCGCGCTTGCTCGAGCAGCTCGACAAGCGGGCGGTCGATCTTGCGATGATCTCGTTGCAGGACGACGGTTCGACCGATGACTTCATTCGTCGCGAGCAACTGGTGTGGATCGGTTATCCCGGGCTCGATGCCGCGCAGTTCGATCCGTTCCCGCTCGCGTTGTCTGATCCCGATACGCTCGATCACATCGCGGCTCGCGAGGCGCTGGATCGAGCGGGGCGCGATTACCGCGTCGCGTATGCGAGCAGCAGCCTTGCGGGGCTGATCGCGCTGGTGCGTTCGGGGCAGGCGTTCGCGGTGATGACGCAAACGGCAGTGCCGGCGGATCTCGCGATTCTCGCCGGCGATCGCGGGTTGCCGCCGTTGCCGGCGGTGGGGATTACGTTGAGGTTCGACCGGAAGCGGCCGTCGCATCTGACGGCGGCGTTCGCCGACCATATCCGGCAAACGCTGCCGTTGCTTTGACGGTCGACGCGAATCCAGTCGACCGCACGTCGCGGGCCGCGAAGTCTGTTATACGGGCGGGTTTTTCACCGCCGTCGCGCTCTCGATGCTCGCGGTGCTGATCGCGATGAAGCGGCGGCGGCGCGATGCGGCGTCTGCGGTGAAGGGGGACGACGCGCCGGCGTCGTGACGGCGAACTACGTGCACTCGACCACGATCGTCATTCTGGTGATGTCCGTCGCGTTCTTCGCGAAAGGCGTCGGCAACCTCGGGTGGTGCATCGTCGGCGACGTGTCGCCGAAGCACGCGATGGGTATCAGCGGCGGCATCTTCAACCTGTGCGGCAACCTCGCGAGCATCGTCACGCCGCTTGCAATCGGCTGGATGATCAAGCGCACCGGCACGTTCCAAGTCGCGCTCACGTATGTCGCGGCGCTCTCGCTGCTGGGCGCGTTCTCGTATCTCTTCATCGTCGGCAAGCTCGCGCGGATCGAGGGCCCTGCGTCCGGGTCCGGCGCCGAGGCCGAAGACGCCGCCGCACCGGCCTCGCTGAAGCCGACGCGCAGCAGCTGACGAAACCACGTATCGCATTTCTTTCGCCAAAGGCCTCTTCATGCATACCTCGTCCTCCCTCGTCACCGGCGCGTCGAACGACCGGATCAAATGGGTTCGCGTCGCGTCGACGTTTCTCCCGCTCGCCAATCCGATCAGCGATGCAAAGGTGCTGACCGGACGGCAGAAGCCGATGACGGAAATCGCGATCCTGTTCGTCGAGATCGAAACGGCCGACGGTCACCGCGGCCTCGGCTTCAGCTACTCGAAGCGGGCGGGCGGCCCCGGCCAGTTCGCTCATGCGAAGGAGATTGCGCCGACGCTGCTCGGCGAAGACCCGAGCGACATCGCGCGCCTGTGGGACAAGCTCGCATGGGCGGGGGCGTCGGTCGGGCGCAGCGGCATGGCGGCCCAGGCGATCGGTGCGTTCGACGTCGCGCTGTGGGACCTGAAGGCGAAGCGTGCGAATCTGTCGCTCGCCAAATTGCTCGGCGCGCACCGCGATTCGGTGCGCTGCTACAACACGTCCGGCGGCTTCCTGCATACGCCGCTCGATCAGTTGCTGGTCAATACGGATGCGTCGCGCGAGAAAGGCATCGGCGGCATCAAGCTCAAGGTCGGCCAGCCGGATTGCGCGCTCGACGTCCATCGCGTGCAGACCGTGCGCAAGCATCTCGGCGACGCGTTCCCGTTGATGGTCGATGCGAATCAGCAGTGGGACCGGCCCACCGCGCAGCGCATGTGCCGCACGTTCGAGCAGTTCGACCTGGTGTGGATCGAGGAGCCGCTCGATTGCTACGATGCCGAAGGCCATGCGGCGCTGGCCGCGCAATTCGACACGCCGATCGCGACCGGCGAGATGCTGACGAGCGTGTCCGAGCATTGGGAGTTCATCCGCCTGCGCGCGGCCGACTACCTGATGCCGGATGGGCCGCGGGTCGGCGGCATCACGCCGTTCCTGAAGGTGGCCGCGCTCGCCGATCATGCGGGGCTGATGCTCGCCCCTCACTTCGCGATGGAACTGCACGTGCATCTTGCTGCGTGCTATGCGCGCGAGCCGTGGGTCGAGCATTTCGAATGGCTCGAACCGCTGTTCAACGAACGGCTCGAGACGCGCAACGGCAGGATGATCGTGCCGACGCGTCCGGGGCTGGGGCTGACGCTCAGCGATCGCGTCGCGGAGTGGACGGCTGAAGAGGCGGAGGTCGGCACGCGCGCGTGATGCGGCGGCGAGGTTCCCGTGCGGCGGCACGGATGTCGCCTTCAGCGGATCCCTGCAGAAACAAAAAAACCGCGAAGCCTGACGCTGTCGCGGTTTTTCTTGAGCATTCCGGTCACACGGATAACCGTGTTCTGGTGCCGACGGCGAGACTCGAACTCGCACAGCTTTCGCCACTACCCCCTCAAGATAGCGTGTCTACCAATTTCACCACGTCGGCACTTCAGTACTGCAAGGGGCGCAATTGTAGCGTCACATTTCGCGTTTGTGAAGGGGGCATGACACGATTGTCATGAGGCCGCGAGCGATCCCGTAAAATTCGTCAGATCCACCCGCCGATCATCGCAATCGCAACCCGTTTTCCCGCCCCGTGACGACCACCCTCGAACACCTGCAGACCGGCCAACTGTCGGGCGCCCGGCACCTGAAGCTCGCGTGCGGGCTCACCGAATTCCCGCGCGAGATCTTCGATCTCGCGGACACGCTCGAAGTGCTCGACCTGTCCGGCAATGCGCTGTCCGCGCTGCCGGACGACCTGTCGCGGCTGCATCGCCTGCGCATCCTGTTCGCGTCGTCCAACCGCTTCACGGCATTCCCGGAAGTGCTCGGCACATGCGCGCAACTCGACATGATCGGCTTCAAGGCGAACCGGATTCGCACGGTGCCGCGCCATTCGCTGCCGCGCGCGCTGCGCTGGCTGATCCTGACCGACAACCAAATCGACGAACTCCCCGCCGAAATCGGCGATTGCTCGCGCTTGCAGAAGCTGATGCTCGCCGGCAACCGGCTGCGCGCGCTGCCCGCTGAAATGGCCGCATGCCGCGCGCTCGAACTGGTGCGTCTGTCGGCGAACCGGCTCGACGCGCTGCCGGACTGGCTGCTGCGCTTGCCGCGTCTCGCGTGGCTCGCGGCCGCGGGCAATCCGCTCGGCGCTGCGCCGGAGGCGATCGCATCGGCCGAGCCGGGCGTCGCGGACATCGAGTGGACGTCGCTCACGTGCGACCGGAAGCTCGGCGAAGGCGCATCGGGCGTCATCTATCGCGCGCAATGGCACGCGGACGGTCACGCGCCGCGCGCGGTCGCGGTCAAGCTGTTCAAGGGCGCGGTGACGAGCGACGGCCTGCCCGATTGCGAAATGGCCGCCTGCCTGCACGCGGGACGCCACCCGAACATGATCCCGGTGATCGGCAAGGTGCGCGGTCATCCGGACGGCACGCACGGCCTCGTGATGGAACTGGTCGACCCGATACTGACGAACCTCGCCGGGCCGCCGAGCTTCGCGACCTGCACGCGCGACGTGTATGCGGACGACGTGCGGTTCGCACCGGCGGCCGCGGCGCGGATCGCGCACGGCATCGCGTCGGTCGCCGCGCATCTGCATGCGCGCGGCATCATGCACGGCGATCTGTATGCGCACAACATCCTGCACGACGGCGAAGGCGGCGCGCTGCTCGGCGATTGCGGCGCGGCGTCGGTCTACGACGCAAGCGATCGCGCGCACGCAGCGCGGCTCGAACGGCTGGAAGTCAGGGCGTTCGGCTATCTGCTCGGCGAGCTGCTCGAGCGATGCGAGCCGCGCGCGTGGGAAGGGTCGCGCGAACTTGAAGCGCTTGCGGCCGCGTGTCTGAACGAGGACGTCGATGCGCGTCCGTCGTTCGACGCGATTGCCGCTTCACTGGCTGTATCGAAGCGCTGACGAATCGCATGCGTGGCGGCGCTTACGCCTGCCGCGCAGTCAGCAGCTTGATCCCGAGTCCGACGAACAGCAGCCCGCTCGCGCGCTTGGCCGCGCGCACCCACGGGCCGACGCCGAAGCCGCGATGGAGGCGGCGCACGCCGAACGAATAGACGCTGTGCACGATGACGACGGTGCAGGCGATCGTCGCGTACATCACGATGAACTGCATCGCGAGCGGACGATCGTATGAGATGAACTGCGGCATGAACGCCGACAGGAAGATCATCGTCTTCGGATTGCTGCCCGACACGAACAGCGCTTCACGGAACAGCTTCCTGCGGTCGGGCTCGACGCTCGCCGCGGTGCCGTCCGGCGAACGCTGGCTGCGGCTGCCGCGCAGTTGCCGGATGCCGATCACGATCAGATACGCCGCGCCGACGATCTTCATCGCGACGAACAGCGGCGGCACGGCGGCGAGCACCGCGCCGACGCCGAGCGCGACCAGCATGACCACCACCCCCTGCGCGACGAGGTTGCCGGCGATCGTCGCGGCGGTGCCGCGCGTGCCGTAGCGCACCGTGTTGCGGATCACGAGCAGCACGTTGGGGCCCGGCGACAGCGTCGTCGCGAGATAGGCTGCGGCAAACAGCATCCAGGTCTGAATGGTCATGCGGTGCTCCGGGAGACGGTTTATGCGATCGAGGATGACACCGCGCATGATGCCACGGCGCGGCTCACCGCGATGCGCTGCATCGACGCGCGTCGCGCACGCATCAGGCGGCGATCGACGGCGCATCGATCGCGACGGGCCGCGTCATCCAGGCGATCCCCGCCGCCCACAAGCGTGAACAGGCGATGCCGGCCAACGGCCGGTTACGCGTGCGTCGCGAGATATTTGGTGATCAGCATCATCTGCGCGGCCCAGCCGTGATCGTTCATTTCGCGTGCCTTTGCACGGCGCGCTTCGAACAGTTCGTCGAACCCCGTTTCAGTGACCGTGAGCCGCGTGCCGCCGTTCTGCTCGGCGAGCGAGAACGTGACGAGCGTCATCGGCTCGGTCGAGTAATCGAAGTTCGGATCGATCGCGAACGGATGCCAGCGGAACGAGAACAGTTGCTTCGGCTCGACGCGCTCGACGACGATTTCGAATACAGCGCCCGCATAGGGCTCCTGGGCCTTGGCGACGTCGTCGTCGACGCGCGTCGGCGTGATGCGGCCGAACAGCGGCTGGCCTTCCTCGAACGGCCCGTCGAAGGTGACGCCGAACCACGTGCCGAATTCCGCGGCATTGCTGATGGCTTCCCACACGCGTGCCGGCGGGGCGGCGAGCACGGCTTCTTTCTCGATGCGATCGGTTGACTGGGTCATCACATTCTCCCGACGGGCTTGCCCGTCACGGTTGCGGGACGGCGCGCCACTGCGCGTCGCGTTCAGGCGATCATCTAGTCGATCATCTCCGCGTCGGGCACGTCAAGCACGACATCCGACGTCGCGACGGCCACGCACGGCAGCGTATAGCCGTCGGCCTTCTCCTCGCGGCTCAGCCCCGGCCATTCGATCGTGTAGCGTACGCTGCCGCTGACGATCCTGCACAGGCAGCTGCGGCACGTGCCGTTGCGGCACGAACGCGGCAGCCTGACGTGCGCGAACGCGGCGGCTTCGAGCAGGGTCAGCGAATCGGGTGCGTCGAACGTCGCGCCGAGCGGCTCGATGCGCACGAGAGGCGGGTGATCGGGATCAGTCATGGCGCGAAGCGGGCGGCGGCAAGGCAAGCGCGAAGCATACCTGATGCCGGACGCGGCCGGCGCCCGTCGGGCAGCCGGCCGGCGACGTCAATGGCGGCGCAGGTAGCGGTACACGGTATTGCGGGCGAGCCCGAGTTCCCGCGCGGCCGCCGACACGTTGCCGCCGTGCCGTGCGACCACCGCATCGATCACCGCGGCCTGGTGGCTCTGCAGTGTCGCCGTTTCGCTCGCGTGGGCCGGTGCGGCGGGCGCCGCCGGGACATCGTCGCAGTCGAGCCAGAAATCGTCGGGCAGATGCGCGAGCGCGATCTCCGTTTCCTCTTCGGCGAGCATGCCCGCGGTGCGCAGCACGTTGGTCATTTGCCGCAGGTTGCCGGGCCAGCGGTGGCGCAGGAATGCGTCGAGCACGTCGGGCGCGAGACGGCACGGCATCGGCTCGCTGCGCGCGAGCCGCGCGAGGATGCGTTCGACCAGCGCCGGCAGGTCGGTGCGGTCGGCCAGCGCCGGCAGCGTGACCGCGAGCCCGTTGATCCGGTAGAACAGGTCTTCGCGGAACGTGCCTTCCGCGATCATCGCGCGCAGGTCGCGGTGTGTCGCGCACACCACGCGCACGTCGACCGGCACCGCGCGCGCGCCGCCGAGCGGCATCACCGCGCGTTCCTGCAGCACGCGCATCAGCCGGACCTGCTGCGCGAGCGGCATGTCGCCGATTTCGTCGAGAAACAGCGTGCCGCCGTCGGCCTGCGCGATCTTGCCGGGGCTGCCGCGCTTGCGCGCGCCGGTGAAGGCGCCGTCCTCATAGCCGAACAGTTCGGCTTCGATCAGCGAATCCGGCAGCGCCGCGCAGTTCACCGCGACGAACGGGCCGTCCGAGCGCGGCGACGCGTGGTGCAGCGCGCGGGCGAGCCATTCCTTGCCGGTGCCCGTCTGGCCGAGGATCAGCAGCGGCAGGTCGCGCCCGCGGATCTTCGCGACGCGTTCGAGCACGGCGGCCATCCGCGCATCGCCGGTGTCGAGCGTCGCGAACGTGATCGCGTCGGGATCCGGCGCGCGCACGCGCGCGGCAGGCGCGGGCGGCGTGACGGCGACGGTCGTCTTGTGCGCCTCCGCGAATTCGCAGCGCGCGAGCACGCGCACGCCGGTCGGCAGCATCAGGCGGAACGATGCGCCGGGCGCGCGCGCCGCCTGCTGGGCGAGCTGGCCGAACTGCATGCCGAACAGCGCATCGCAGCGTTGATGCTGCAATGTATCGAACGTCGCGCCGAGCTGGAATTGCGCGCTGCGGTTCGCGGCGATCAGCGCGCCGTCGGGGCCGAACGCGACGAGCCCGGCGAACAGCGAGTCGACGCAATCCTCGTGGGCGTGAAAACGCAGCCGCAGCGCCTGCGCGCACTGGTTCGCGAACAGATGGTTCTCGATCAGCTGCGCGGACATCCGCACCAGCGCGAGCGTATGCGAGCTGAAGCCGCGCGGGTCGCCGCTCACGTCGAGCGCGCCGAGCGTGCGGCCGAACGGGTCGATGATCGGCGCGCACGAGCAGGTGAGGATGTGGTTGGCGCGTAGGAAGTGTTCGGCGCCGTGTACCGCGACGGCCTGGCCGGACGCGAGCGCGGTGCCGATCGCATTGGTGCCGCGGGTGCCTTCGGCCCACGACACGCCGTTGCATAGCGCGACGCGGTTCGCTTTCTCGATGAAGTCGGCGTCGCCGATGCTGTGCAGGATCACGCCGTCGGCATCGGTGAGCACCACGAGGCTTTGCGTGTCGGCGATCTGTGCGTGGAGGTCCTCCATCACCGGGCGCGCGTGTGCGAACAGTGCGTGGTTCGTGTCGAGCAGCTCGCGCAGTGCGAGCCGCGACAGCGGCGAGAAATCCGGGCGCTCGTTCGCGCGCAGGCCGACCGCGGTCGAACGCGCATGCGCCTGCGCGAGCAGATCGGTGCGGCCCGCGGTGGCGGGCAGCACGAAAGATTGAGGCATGTCTTGTCTCCTGTCGGCCCGAGTTGGCGCTTCAGCGCTTGCCTGGGTCCCATGCTTCGCGGTCGGCCCGAGTTGGCGCTTCAGCGCTTGCTCCGGTCCCATGCTTTGCGGTCGGCCTGGCGTGAGCCCTTCGGCGCTTTGCCCGGGCCCATCCTTTTCGGTCGGCTCGGGCTAGCACTTCAGCGCCTGCTTGGGCGCCTGCTTCACGTCGGCCTCGACGGGTGCTTCAACGCGGACTGGGACCCCATGCGTCACTGTCGACCACGGTGCACGCTTCAGCATTCACCCGGCTCGACGCCCGGCACTCGATCCCGACTTGCGCTTGCGCACTGCAACAAACCCGGCCGCCGCCTCGATATCGCACCATCATACAAGCGCCGCGCGCGTTACGCGACCGGGGACAAAAACCCCTTGATTTTGAGCACGTGCCTGCAATGATTGAAGGGGAGCACGCACGCGCCGTGTTCCGCATCGCAACACGCATGCGACGTGACATGCATCCGTTCGGGAGACGCATCATGGTTCGAACGGAACTGAGAGTCGTACTGGCGGCCATCGCCACCTTCATCATGCTGGGCGGCATCGCCGTGGCGATCCACGGTCTGCTGTTCGATCTGACCAGCGCGGTGCAATACGGCGCTGCCGCCATCGCGGTAGGCGCCACGACCGCAGCGATCTCGCTGAATATCTGGCCGACCGACCCTCACTGACGCCGCCATGCGTCATGGTGCCCGATGCCGCGCAGGTCAGACGAAATGCGCGTCGGAACCACGCGCATCGGAAATGTTGCCTCCTGCGTGAAACCGTCTAAAGTGGAATGCAACCGGCACGCATTGTTCGCGCCATACCCCCGCGAACGGTGTCTCTGTCGGCGAGCCCGCGTACATTCTCGTCCGGCCGGTAGCGGACGACGCACGCGGTCATTTGCTTTCTACCGGCGATAGGCGGCTTCCATGCAGATCCATTTCACGAACGAGAAGCCCGAATATTCGGGGCGCGACCTCATGCTCGGGTTCATGGCGTTGGTCAATGGCGAGCGTGTTCAATGTCAGATCACGGCCGAGGCGCTGGAGGACCATTTCGGTGCGGCATCGCCGCGCTTCGAGGACATGGTCGATGCGTACGATCAGCATCGCGAACGTATCGAGGCGGCCGCACGGCGGCTGCTGTCCGAAACGCGCGCGCAATGCGTGACGCTGCGTAGCGGCTACGTGCGCTTCTACGAGGCGAACGGGCGCTGAGCCGGACGACCGGGCAGCGACTGAGCGGGCGCCGGTTACCGGCGCCCGTGTCATATCGGCGCATGCGTGCCGGTCGCGCGCACGCGCGACGATGCGCGTCGCTACCCGCTATGCCCGGAAGGCCGCACCGGTGAGCGCATACACGCCACCGGTTTCGCCGTGCGCTCGCGCGATCCGCGCGAAGCCCGTTTCGGCGAGATGCATGCCCGCAATCAGCAGGTTGTCCGAAGCCGCTTCGGCGAGCATGGCCGCGCGCGTTGCGACGGCCAGCGCCGGATCGTGATCGAACGCGATCGACACGTCCGGCCGCATGACCTGAATCGGCGCGAAATGCACGAGATCGCCCCAGATCAGCAGCCGCTCGTCATGCGATTCGATCCGATACCCCGTGTGACCGGGCGTATGTCCCGGTAGCGGCACCGCGACGATGCCGGGCAGCACCGCGCCCGCTTCGAAGCTGCGCAGCCGGCGGCGACACGCATCGAACGCGCGCCGCGCGATCCGGAAATTGCCGCGCGCGCGTTCGTTCGCGTGCTCGAACGCTGCGTCGTCCAGCCAGAATGCCAGTTCCCGTTCGTGAATGAGGACCTCCGCGTGCGGGAAGGCCGGTTGCCCGTGCGGGTCGAGCAGGCCGCCGATGTGGTCGGGGTGCGCGTGCGTCAGCAGGATCGTGTCGATGTCGTGCGCGTCGATGCCGGCTTGCGTCAGCGACGGCATCAGCAGGCCGCCCCAGTTCCGGATGCCGCCGGCACCGGTGTCGACGAGCACGGTTCGGCCGTTCCCGCGGATCACGTAGCAGTTGATATTGACGCTCGACGGCGCGGCGATGCCTGCGCGTTGCATGATCCCGGTCGCGTCGTCCACGTCGATGTTCGACAGCAGGTCGAGGCCGGCCGTCAGCGTGCCGTCGCTGATCGCGACGACCGAAAAGTCGCCGATTCGGCGGCACGGATACGAAAGGCGGGGAAGGGGTTCGCTCATGGCTCAATGTCGGGCGTGAAGGTGGTCGGCGTCGTAGCCGAAGCAGCGGATGCGCGCGACGCATCCGGTGTGGCGAAGCATCTCGCGATCCAGCGAGACCATGAAGCGGTCCATCAATTCAGTGGTGCGAAACGGTTGGCTGCGATAGCGGATTTCGGCGCTGACGGGATGTCCGCAGCCGTGCCGGACCGGAACGTGGATGACGTGGACCGTGCCGGGTGCGGCCTGCAACACGTCGGTGCAGAGGGTCGCGCAGGCGGACGTCAGCGCGTCGAGCGCGGCGTTCGACGGCATGTTCGCCTCCGCGATGAAAATCGTGACGCTGGGCATGGCCGGCTCCGTCAGCGTGCAGCCGCGCTGACGAGCTGCTCGCCCATCGGTTCATAGAGCCGGATCGCGGCGCCGGACACCGCGGACTTCTCGGACATGTGCGGTGTCCGATCGCGGTCAAGGACGGCCAGCCATCGGGAGGCGGGCTGACGGTCCAGCGCGACGGCATGAATGGCCGTGGCGGCGATACCTGCTTGCATGAACGGGGCGGCATCTTCGGAAACGGCCAGCCATTGATGACCGGCGGCGGCCGGTGCCGGGGCCGCGCTGTCGTACACGTTGCGTCGCCACGCGACGATGTGCGGCTGCCAGCGCGCGAAGTTGCCGCCGCCGTTGTCGCGATACGCGACCGACGCCAGCACGTCGGCGTTTTCGATCGTGTGCAGCGCGAGGTAGACGGGGCCGTCGCCACCGACGGCGCGCAAGCGTTGCGACGTGCGGAACCCCGGCACGGAGATCAGCGCGGGAAGCTTGATCCGGGTGTAGAAGTCGTTCCATTCGGCTTCGGTAGCGGGATCGGCGTAGCTGCATTCAACGGCATAGATCATGACATCTCCAACGGGGTGGCGCGGGCCTCCGGTATCGGCCGACGCTCGAGTGGTTGAGTTTTTGTCATGATAATTAGCCGAGGAACGACCGAAAAACGATGATTCGTCACCGTTCATTGACCTTTGGTCAAGGTTGACTTCAGGACGCCCGTGATGCGAGCCGCGACGGCGTTCCGCAGCTTCCCGACGCTCGCTGGGTCGTCGGATTTCGATGCTCTTTACTTGTCAGTTCATATCGAGCGTTGCAAGTCATTCAAACTTATCAGCGCCGCCTCCAATTCCGTCTGCAATGAATGTAGCAAGCATTTTTGTCTTTGTTTCAACATCGGTTGATTCGAATTTGTTTTCAGAAAGTCGTCCAATTCGATGATCGAATACGCCCATAACGAGCGCGCCAACCGCGAACAAATAACTCCAGCACAGGTACTCTTCCGAGGCCTTCGGCAGCGCTCGTCTCAGCGCCGAGATGTATGCTTTGGCAAGTGGGTCGTAATACTCTTCAACGATGCCGCGCGTGGCTTCCTGCGGATCGGACAACTCTCGCGCGACAAGCTGCGCGTACTCCCGGCCCTCTGGGGTTGCATAGCTCGTAACGATCGGTGATACCCACGCCATCGCAACCTTCAACAAGATGTCGGGTTGATCAAAATCGGTGATTTGCTCAAGCTGAGCCAGGCGCTCTTCAACCAGCCCCTTTCGGTATTCGAAAATTGATTTATACAGCCCAAGCTTCGTTTCGAAATGATAGACAATAAGCGGAAGACCTACTTCTGCTTCCTTTGCGATATCACGCATTGAAACTCCGTGATATCCCTCGCGAGCGAAAAGCCGCTCGGCCGCAAGAATCGCCCGTTCGCGCTTGTCCATTTCCGGCTTCTTGTCGGATTTTCCACGCCCACGCTGCGTGTCGCGCGACATCGTCTGACTCATAGGTATTCGTTCCGTTGTTATCGGCTCCGATTGTACTTCAGGGTAGGAAACGAACGCTCAGTCAGGCCGGAGCGTGTGCCCTTCGCATAGGTACTAATCCTACGTGGCACAAAAAACTAGACACACGTACAGTCAGCTCCGTGCTTGACCATGGGGCGACGAATTTCTCGACGCTGCCTCCCAAGTATCGGGTGACAGCGGCTCGCTTGAAACGAACCGTGGCGATCGTGGGCCGCGACTGGCCAACAAAACAATCGGCAGCCATCCCGGCGGCATAGTCGGACTCAATAGAAATATTGGAAGAGGAGACATCGGTATGATCAGGACCACGAAGTTAAAAGGAGCTGCGTTCCTTTTCGGCAGTTGCATCTCTACCGCGGCGATAGCGCAGCAGTCTTCGGTGCAGATCTACGGGATTCTCGATGCGGTTGCCGGATCCTTCAAACCAAGTGGAGCAAGCGGTAGCAGTCTGGCGATGCTGAGTGGCGGCCAAACCACGTCGTTCTATGGCATCCGGGGCTCTGAAGATCTCGGCGGCGGTCTCCGCGCCAACTTTGCTATAGAGGGCTATCTGCTGTTGAACTCCGGGCAGGCTGGCCGGTTCGTGGGAGATAACGCCTATTCGCGGAACACCTATGTCGGGCTTTCGGGCCAATGGGGTGAAATCCGGGCGGGACGGCTCATCAATCCTCTTTTCTTCATCACTGGCCGAACGAATCCATTGGGAGGCTCCACGCGCTTCAGCCCGCTCATGGTCCAGACCTGGATGGCAGACTTCGGACGAGCTGTGGCAGGGGACACCAGTTGGGACAGCGCTGTTTCTTACGAATCGCCCGCCATAGCCGGCGCGAAAGTCACCGTGCAATACGGCATCCCCGGGACCGGCGCGCACGATATCTCCGCGGCCGTCGTCTACGATCAGGGGCCGCTTTATGCGTCCGCCGTCGCGCAGCGCACGGGGTATGGGCCCGGCTTCACCGCAGCGACCTCGCATCAGAACGTCTATTTTGTTGGTGGCGCCTACAAGTTCCAGTACTTATCTCTGTCGGCGTCGTTCGACCGCACGTTGACGTATCCGTTGGGCCTTTCAACGAAAACTTGGCAAACCGGCTTCTCGATCACGATCGGTGTGTCCAGCATCGGCGCTTCATGGGCTCGTACTGTCGTGTCTGCTGCGACGACGCAGCAGCACCGCGACACCGCCGGCCTGACTTACAGCTATCCGCTTTCGAAGCGCACCGACACCTATGTGAGCTACTTGTACGACAAGCTCAGCACCGCGGGCACCGGCAACACCTTCGGAGTAGGGCTTCGACACCGCTTCTAATCGTCGCCCGGACTTCAGCGGTTGCGAGCGAGATGGTTCGCATTACTGATTTGATCTGTTGCGGTCAGAGGTGGGACGGGGACCTTCACGCGCCTGTATGTGCAATGTGGGCGTGGGTTGTAGGTGAGCGAACCACGCTGCAACGCTGACGCCGCACAGCGATGTCTTAAGCGGATACATGGCCGCGCCATGGTCGCCGCCATTCGCAAGCAGCGGTTTTGCCGTGCCCGCCACCGGATCCCACTTCCTCTTCGCAACCGGGGCCGTTTGACGTTGTGTTGGGATGACCATTCATCAAAGAGCGGGAGCCTGGAGAACAGCAGCATCTCATGGTTTCCCCTAGGAAAATTACCGACTGACTGGACGTATAGTTCACATCGTAGAGAAAACTATACGACTGTACAGTCAGCGCCGCGCTGCGGCGGCTCCAGGAGACAACCACCATGCTTCACTCCCCAGCCAACTTGAAATGGCGCGTGCTGATCGGATACTTTTTAAGCTACGTGTTCGACGCCGTGGACATCATCATCCTGGCGATTGCGATGCCGGCAATCAGGGCATCGCTACAGATCGGCCCGGCACAAGCGGGGCTGCTCGTCACTGCAACCCTGCTCGGCGTCGGCCTCAGTGGCCTGGTCATGGGCCCTGTGGCCGACCGGTGGGGGCGCCGCACCGTGCTGTTGTTGTCGCTCGGGAGCTTCGGCCTGCTCACGATGGCGATTGCCGCAGCGACAGATTGGCGCGAAGTGCTGGTACTGCGCTTTCTCTCAGGGTTGGGTCTGGGCAGCGTCTGGAGCCTTGCCGCATCGCACGTGAACGAGACATGGCCGGCGGACCAACGCGCGCGAGCCACATCCTTTGTGCTGAGTTCGTTCTCCATCGGCGCAGCCGTCGCCTCGGCCGCGGCCGCCTATGTTCTCCCGACCTACGGCTGGCGCGTGCTGTTCTTCGTCTGCGGTGCAGCGGTCTCGATCGCGATGGTCTACGTCTGGTTGCGAGTGCCCGAGTCCGAAGCGTGGAAGGCGAAGCGGCAGCACAAGGGGAGCGGGCCGACCCAAACTCGCAACGGCAGTGGCGTGACGTCACTGTTCACCCCGGCCCTTCTGCGCGTGACGTTACTGGGAACGTTGACGTCGGCGCTCGCGCTTGCCGCTTACTGGGGCGCCAGCACGTGGCTGCCGACTTTCCTCGTGAAGGAACGCGGGCTGGAAATGGGCACGATGGCGCGCTTCCTGGCTCTGCTCAACGTCGGCATGTTCGTCGGCTACAACGTTTTCGGCTACATCGCGGACCGCATCGGCAAGAAAAAGGCGTTGCTTGTTTCGCTGACCTGCTCGGGCTTGCTGCTGCCCTTCTATGTGCAAGCCTCCGACCGGACGCTCCTGCTGTTGCTGGGTCCGGTGTTCGCGTTCTTCATGGCCTTCGCGGGGCTGATGGGCTCGTATTTCGCGGAGCTGTTTCCAACTCAGGTGCGCGCGACAGGCACGGGATTCTGCTTCAACGTGGGACGCGGCTTCTCCGCATTCGCGCCTCTGCTGTTGGGCTCGATGTCCAGCGCCTTCGGCTTTGGCCCGAGCATTGCCGTGTGCGGTGGCGTGTTCGTGGTCGCCGCGATGGCCGTGCTGATGCTGCCGACCGGAGAAGCGCTGCCCGCGGAAGAAGCGGTCACCGCGCATTGAATTCCGCCGCATCCACCTGCACCTCGAGAACAAGGGTTTTTATGACACGCCGCTTCGTCGATTTGTCCATCTACCTGGAGAATGACGTCGTCTCCGATCCGCCGGCCTTCAGGCCCGAGATCCAGTACTTCACCCATGAGCACACGGTCGACCAGATCGAACCGTTCTTCCCCGGCTTGAAGAAGGAGGACCTGCCCGACGGCGAGGGTTGGGCAGTGGAGAAGGTCACGCTTTCGACCCACAACGGCACGCACCTGGACGCACCCTTTCACTTCCACAGCACCATGGACAAGGCGCTGGGCGAACAGAAGCGCGCGTGGACCATCGACGAAGTGCCGCTGGAGTGGTGCTTCCAGCCCGGCGTGAAGCTGGACTTTCGCCACCTCGCCGATGGCTACGTGGTCAACGCCGCCGACGTCGATGCGGAACTCAAGCGCATCGGTCACACGTTGCAGCCGCTGGAGATCGTGGTCGTCAACACGCGGGCCGGCAGTCGCTATGGCAACGATGACTACGTGTCGGCCGGCTGCGGCATGGGCTACGACGCCACCATGTACTTGCTGGAGCGCGGCGTACGCCTGACCGGCACCGACGCGTGGAGCTGGGACGCGCCCTTCGTCCATACCGCCGAAAAATACGCAGAGAGCCGCGATGCCGGATTGATCTGGGAGGGGCACAAGGCCGGCCGCGACATCGGCTACTGCCACCTGGAGAAGTTGCACAACCTGGAGGCGCTGCCACCGGATGGCTTCTTCATCAGTTGCTTCCCCCACAAGATCCGCAACGCGTCGGCCGGTTGGACGCGCGCGGTCGCCATCTTCGACGACAGGCTGGCCGCAGCCGCCTGATTCACTCGCTTTCCCTCCACCACACGACGAGGAACATCCATG
Source organism: Burkholderia sp. IMCC1007 (assembly GCF_027257875.1). Taxonomy (GTDB): domain Bacteria; phylum Pseudomonadota; class Gammaproteobacteria; order Burkholderiales; family Burkholderiaceae; genus Burkholderia. Next base: position 38,152 of record NZ_JAPVQY010000039.1, on the reverse strand, counting down.
AGCAAGACCATCATCAGTTGCGCGATCACCGGCTCCGTGCATACGCCGACCATGTCGCCGTACCTGCCGTGCACGCCCGACCAGATCACCGAGCACAGCATCGCCGCGGCCCAGGCGGGCGCTGCCATCATCCACCTGCACGCGCGCAACCCCGTCGACGGCAGCCCTTCATCGTCGGCCGACGTATACATGCAGTTCCTGCCGCGCATCGCCGAGCAGACGGATGCCGTCCTCAACATCACCACGGGCGGTAGCGTGACGATGACGCTGGAGCAGCGGCTCGAAGGCGCATTGCGCGCGTCGTCGGAGATGGCTTCGCTGAACATGGGCTCGATCAACTTCGCCATGTTCCGCATGGCCGAAAAAGGCCGCGAGTGGAAGCATGACTGGGAGGTGCCCTATCTGAAGAATACGGAGGACGGCATCTTCCGCAACACCTTCCGCGACATCCGCTACATCCTGGAAACGCTGGGCAACACGCATGGCACCAGGTTCGAATTCGAGTGCTACGACATTGGCCACCTGTATAACCTGGCCTATTTCGTCGAGATCGGCCTGGTCAAGCCGCCATTCCTCATCCAGTCGGTGTTCGGTGTGATGGGCGGCATCGGTGCCGACCCGGAAAACGTGCTGCTGATGAAGCAGACGGCCGACCGCCTTTTCGGCAAGGATTACGTCTGGTCGCTGTTCGCCGCAGGCCGCCAGCAAATGCCGTTCGTGACGATGGGCGCGGTCATGGGCGCCAACGTGCGCGTCGGCCTGGAGGATAACCTGTTCATGGGACGAGGCCAGCTCGCCACTTCGAACGCCGAGCAGGTCACCAAGATCAGCCGCATCCTGACCGAACTGGGACTCGAAATCGCAACGCCGGACGACGCGCGCGCAATGTTGGGCCTGAAAGGGCGAGACAACGTCAATTTTTGACGAACCGCAATGAACGAACTCGTCCCGACTGATTCTGTTTGGCATCCGTCCGTCGGCTTCGCGTCGGGATGGCGTGCCAGTCGTCGTGAAATCGATGGAACCTGTCGCAAGTTCGTCGCAACGGCGGGCCTTCGATCGTGTGAACGCGCGCTGGTCGAAACCGCGAGGTGGCGTTGAGCGGGGGACCTGCTCGGGTTCCGTGATAGATTGCAGCACACTATTTGCACGTTCATCGCACAAGCATCGTTGACGCCGCTGGACGCTGAAGCGCATTTCAATGGCGCCGCTTGCCGCCAGATTTCGCTGAGGCACGCAGGCAGCGCCTGCAACATTCCCCAAGACAACTTTCCCGAGAATATCCGTGGCCAAGGACATTCTTTCCAACAGCCCATAACCGTGACGCGACGCAGGATTCCGAGCAATTCGGCATTGATGGCATTCGAGGCCGCGGCGCGGCACGGCAGCTTCGCGCGCGCCGCCGACGAACTCGCATTGACGGAAGGCGCGATCAGCCGGCAGATCGGCCGGCTCGAGGCGTTCCTGGGCGTCACGCTGTTCGAGCGGGTCGGCAACCGCGTGCGGGTGGCGCCGAACGGCGTGCGCTACGCGGCGCAGGTTCGCGAAGTGCTGGACCGGCTCGAGCGCGACAGCCAGTACATGATGGGGCAGCCCGGCGACGGCGGCAGCATCGACATCGCGGTCACGCCGACGTTCGCGACGCGCTGGCTGATTCCGCGGCTCAAACGGTTTCAGGCGCGGCATCCGAACATCACCGTGCATTTCGCCGATCGCGCCGAGCCGTTCGTGCTGGCCGGCAGCGGTTTCGATGCCGCGATTCACTTCGAGCATCCGGCATGGGCCGGCATGCATACGTACCGGTTATGCGAAGAGGTGCTCGTGCCGGTCTGCCACCCGTCGCTGCTCGCCGGCGGGGATCCGGACGCGCTGCTCGGCACGCTGCCGCGTCTTCACAAGCGCCAGACGCCAGATGCGTGGTCGGCGTATGTCCACGAGACGCGGTTGCCGGTGAGCAATCCGGCCGCCGGCGCGCGCTACGATCTTTACTCGATGCTGATCGCGGCCGCGATGGCCGGGCTCGGCGTCGCGCTGGTGCCGCTGCTGTACGTCGACACCGAGATTGCGCAGGGCTTGCTCGCGGCGCCCTGGCCGGACGGTCGGGACGTGGTCAAGCGTTTCTGTCTCGTGCTGCCGGACGCGCTCGAACTCGGCGAAGGGCCGCTGCAGACCTTCGCACGCTGGGTGCTCGGCGAGGCGGATGTGTGACCGGGCATCGTGCGCCGCACGCGTAGCCAAACGAAAACGCCACCCGGAGGTGGCGTCGTTTCATCGTGCATCGCGCCGGGGCGCGTGCATCACTCGCTGCCGAGATAGAAGAAGCGGAACAGGAACACGGCCGCGATGATCCACACGATCGGCTTGACCGTGCGGGCCTGGCCCGTCAGCAGCTTCAGGCCGCCGTACGCGATGAAGCCGAACGCGACGCCGTTCGCGATCGAGTACGTGAACGGCATCAGCAGCGCGGTCAGCGCGGCCGGCACGGCTTCGGTCGCATCGTCCCACGGCACCTCGACCATCTCGCGCAGCATCAGGCACGACACGTACAGCAGCGCGGGCGCGGTTGCGTAGCCCGGCACGACGCCGGCGAGCGGCGCGATGAACAGGCACGCGAGGAACAGCACCGCGACGGTGATGGCCGTCACGCCGGTGCGGCCGCCGGCCTGCACGCCCGATGCGCTCTCGATATACGCGGTGGTCGACGACGTGCCGAGCACCGAGCCCGCGACGATCGCCGTGCTGTCGGCGAGCAGCGCCTTGTTCAGGCGGTTCATCTTGCCTTCGACGAGCAGGCCCGCGCGGTTCGCGACGCCCATCAGCGTGCCCGTCGCGTCGAACAGCTCGACGAGGAAGAACACGAGGATCACGTTGATGATGCCGGTCGACAGCGCGGCGCCGATGTCGAGCTTGAACAGCGTCGCGTCGATCGACGGCGGCGCGGAGAACACGCCGTGGAACTGGTTGCCGGCGAAGAAGAACGACAGGATCGTCACGCCGATGATGCCGATCAGGATCGCGCCGCGCACGCGCAGGTGGTCGAGCGTGACGATCGTGAAGAAGCCGACGATCGCGAGGATCGTCTCGTGCTTGTGCAGATCGCCGAGCGTGACGAGCGTGGCCGGGCTGCCGACGATCACCCCCGACGTCTTCAGCGAGATGATGCCGAGGAACAGGCCGATGCCGGCGGTAATGGAAATCCGCAGCGACTTCGGAATGCCGTTGACGATCGCCTCGCGCACGCGGAACAGCGTGACGAGCAGGAACAGGCAGCCGGAGATGAACACCGCGCCGAGCGCGGCCTGCCACGTGAAGCCCATTCCCTTGACGACCGTGTACGCGAAATACGCGTTCAGGCCCATGCCGGGCGCGCACGCGATCGGGTAGTTCGCGTACAGCCCCATGATGATCGACGCCAGCGCCGCGACGAGGCAGGTCGCGACGAACACGGATTCCTTCGGCATGCCGGCGTCGCCGAGGATCGCGGGGTTGACGAAGATGATGTAAGCCATCGTCAGGAACGTGGTGACGCCCGCGAGTATTTCGGTGCGGAAGTCGGTGCCGGCTTCAGCGAAGCCGAAATACCGCTTGATGGATTCCATGAAGACGTTTCTCCGGTCGGGTTGTCGTGTTGCTTGTTGTTTGCGCCGAATTGTTGTAAGGGCAGCGCGGCCGGCGTACTGTAACCAGCCACTATTGTCGGGCTATCGGCGGATTGTAATAGCGCGGATAGCTCGGACGATATAGTCGCGACGCTCGATCGGCTGCGCTCGCGCGGACGGTCAGGCAGCCGTGCCGCGCGACGAAGGCGCGCATTTTACCGGTTCGCGGGAAGCGGGCAGGCGGAAACGATGGAAACGGTTCGAAGGCGGCTGGCCGATGTCGGCCGATACAGGCCGATACAGGCCGATGCGGACGCAACGGGATGGTGCGCGCATGTGGCGCGGCTGCCACGTGGTGACATGCGACTGAAACGCAACGCCCGCATGCTCGGTGAACGCGGTGCGCATGCGACGGGCGCGTGAACGCGCGAGCATGGCCGCGGCGCATGCGCAGCGGCGTGCATCGGCCATTCGTCAGCCGGGGCGGTGCAGGAATCGGGCTATCGTGCGCCGAACCCGTCCCGTACGCAACTGTCATTTTGCGACGCGGGTGCGACTGTGGTTTCTGTGTAAAAGATTGCAAGACCCCATCGCGTAAACCGGCAACTCTTTCTAGGATAGATACAGCGCGCACACACGCCGGCCAGTTGTTGCCGACGCGGGGGAGTCGCAGTCCGTGCGGGTCAGGCGGTGAAGTGCGGTGACGGTCGCGGCGCATTCGGGCAGGCGCGACCGATTGCGATTGCCCGATGCGGGTTCGTCCGTAATCACGGAGGTCAGCATGTTGAACTGGATCAGCCGTTGGGCGATGCGGCACGCCCCCACGCCGGAAAAAACCGCTGCATCGATGCTCGTGACGGCGCGTATGGAACTGTTCGCGGCCGAACAGCGCGTCATCGATGCGAAATTACAAGCGGATTACTGGCGCACACGTGTGTCATTTCTCGAGGAGGTGCAGAAGCAAGGCATCGACCCGTGGGTGACCTCGCAGGCGGCGCTACGCCCCGACCTCGATTCCACGCCTCGCAGCACGGGCCCGCGTCTCGCCGCCAGCACCTGATACCCTCGATGCATCCAAGGGTCGTGCGCGGCGCGCGATCGCGCGCGGCACGCATTCGCGTGCCGCGTCATTCGATGCGCACCCGCGACGCGTTGCGCCGCGGGTGCGTCCGTTTCGGCGGGCCGTGATCACGAGCATGGCGTGACACCCGTTCTGCGCGTGAGCGCGCATCGTCACTCCGTTCTTCGCCATCGTCCGACGAGCAAACGTTGCACTCGCGCGAGCATGCGCTTGAGCCGTGAGCCGTGCCGCACGTAGGCGAGCGTGATCGACGCTTCGGCTGGTCGCGCGTCACCGGTGCTGAGCCAGATGCGATCGCCGCGTGCGATGCGCAGCACGTCGCCGGGTTGCACCCAGTAGTCGTCGACGCTCGGCGGACGCGTGACCCACAGCGGCGCGCCGTGCGCACGAATTTCCGCATCGCGCGGTGCACGCCAGGGGAGGGTCGTGCGCGGCGCAACCGCGAAACGGATCACGACGGTCGGTAACGCGATCGTGCCGGTGCGGCGCAGATCGGGACAGTCGAACAACGGGCTTGCCTGGTCCATCGTCATCTCCATTCATTGAGCCGGACGGATGACGTGCACCAGAACAAAAAGGCCTCATCCGTTTCCGGTGAGGCCTTGTGTGACATGCGGTACTGCTCGGATGCTAACGCACAAGCGCCTCCCGTGAACCATTCTTTCGAATGTTCATCGGGTGATGATTCGCGATGGCGATGTGCTTGAACGTAGGCATGCGAACGAGTTTGTCGATGTCGTTCGGCGTTGTCAACGACTATTTTGGAAACGGACGGCGATCACGCGTCGCGCTGGGCGAGCCCGTTGACGAGCAGTTCGGACAGCAGGCCCGTCATCCCGTTCGGATGCGTGGCCGCGCGTGCCTTCAGTTGTTCGACGAGGTCGGCGTTCAGTTTGCACGCGAACGGCACGAGGCCTTGTTCCTGGTCGAGCTTGCGCTGCGCGCGGCGATCGAGCTTCGCCGCTTCGTCGACGCCCTTGCCGAAGCGCGCGGAGCTCGACTGCTTCATCGAGTGCGTCAGCTTGAGCGCCTTGTTCTTTTCTAGATCGGTTTTCTTCATGGCCATCGCGGCACCTCCGGGAAATGAAGCCGCGATTGTACGCATTTCGGCGGGCGCCGCCCGCCGGAACCGTCATCAACGCGATTACACAACGGATCATGCAACCCGCTACGCGGCCGATTCGGTGCCCTTCGCCGTGCCCCAGTTGCCGCCGTGCGCAGCCGCCTGAGCGGCCGGCGAGCGTGCGAGATACGCGAGCGCCTGCTCGGTCGAGCCTTCGTGGTGCGGCGTATAACCCGGCTTGAAATAGCGCAGCGCCGCGCCGATCACTTTCCAGAACGACGGCAGGTGCCCGCGCCGCGAACCTTTCCACCACGACAGCACGAAGCCGGGATAGCGGCCCGCCGCGGGGTCGCGCCGGTACATGAACCGCGCGCCGCTCGTGATGAAGTAAAGCAGCAGCGCGATCACGAACGCCATGTGCGCGCAGCGCTCCAGGTAGGTGCCGCCCATGTGGTTGTAGATGTCGAACGCGACGGTCCGGTGTTCGACTTCCTCCGCGCCGTGCCAGCGCAGCAGGTCGACCATCGTCGGATCGGCGCCGCCTTCGTCGAGACCGTGCGCATTCAGTACCCAGTTGCCGAGATAGCCGAAGAAATGCTCGAGCGATGCGATCACGGCCAGTTGCTGTCGCAGCCAGAAGCGCGTGTGGCCGATCTTCAGCCCGAACGGCGCTTCACCGAGCACGCGCGTGAACAGCCAGTTCAGCTTCCGCGTGAACGGCTTCGTGTCGATGCCGTGCCGGTCGTAGTAGTGCTTGAGCACGCCGCCGTGCGAGCGCGAATGCACGGCTTCCTGACGCAGGAAACCGTCGGCTTCGTCGCGCAGGCGCGCATCGGTGATCAGCGGCAGCGCCTTGTTGTACACGCGGCAGAACCACAGCTCGCCTTCCGGGAACAGCAGGTTCAGCGTGTTGATGATGTGCGTGCTGCCCGGGTCGTCCGGCACCCATGTGATCGGCGTGTCGCTGAAGTCGAACTTCACGTGCCGGGCCTTGATCTTGTGATAGTCGGCGGTTTCGGTCATCTGTGTCTCCGTTGCTGGGCGGCGGCCTGCGCCGTCAATGCGATGCCATGCTGATGCGGGCCAGCATCCGGCCAAGCCACGGCATGAAGCGGCCGACGAAGCGCAGCGCATGCGCCTCGGTGCCCACCGCGACCACCGGCCGGTTGCGCAGCACGCCGTCGATCATCGCCTGCGCGACGGTCTCGGGCTTCAGGCCGCGCATCTGGTACAGCTTCGTCGCGCGTTTGCGCAGCCGCGCTTCGTCCTGTGCGTTGGCGCCCGCGTAGTGCGTCGACGCCATGATTCCGGTTTCCGCGAAACCCGGGCACACGGCCGTCACGCCGATGCCTCGCTCCGCGAGTTCGGCGCGCATGCATTCGCTGAGCATCAGCACGGCGGCCTTCGTCGTCGCATAGGCGGGCAGGTCGCGCGACGGCCCGAACGCGGCGGCCGATGCGGTATTGACGATGTGGCCGCCGCTGCCGCGCGCGGCCATCTGCTGCGCGAACAGCCGCGAGCCGTGAATCACGCCCCACAGGTTCACGCGCAGGATGCGCTCCCAGTGCCGCGTGCTTGTGTCGAGAATGCCGCCGGCCATGCCGATGCCCGCGTTGTTGATCACGATGTCCGCGCCGCCGAGTTCGCTGCCGACCCACGCCGCGAGCGCTTCCATTTCGTCCGCGGAGCCGACGTCCACGCGTTTCGCGTGGGCTTGCGCGCCGGTCAGGCCGAGCAGCAGCGCGGTGCGCTCGGCGCTCGCGAGATCGATGTCGCATGCGACGACCGTCGCGCCTTCGCGGGCGAACGCCAGCGCCGCGCAGCGGCCGATGCCGCTGCCCGCGCCGGTGACGACCGCGACCTTGCCGCTGAAGCGGCCGCTCGTCGCGCGGCGGCGTGCGTTCGCGAGCGCGGGCGGCTCCTCGTCCGATTCGACCGCATCGATCAGCTGTTCGGCGAGGGCTGCGAAGCGTTCCGGAGCGGCGAGCGGCAGCCAGTGGCCGGCCGCGACTTCGCGGCGGTAGTACTGCGGCACCCAGCGCGACAGGTTCTCGGACAGCGCGGGGCTCACGTACTTGTCGCCGAGCGGCACGAGCGTCTGCACCGGCGCATGCGCGTAGCGTTCGCGCGGCGCGAGCAGGCAGCGGATGAAGTTCGCGCGATACAGGCGCACGCCGCGCGCGCCGTCGTCGGCCTGCGTCGCGCGCGCGGCCGCCGGCGTCTTCTCGACCCGGCGCAGCAGGCCCGGCCATGCGCGGCCGAGCCACAGCCGCCAGCCGAGCTCGGGGAGGAACGGCAGGTGGAACAGGACCACGTACCACGAGCGCACGAGCTGGCCGCCGAGCTTGGCCAGCGACGCGGGCGTCGGGTGCAGCACGCGTTCGCGCAGCCAGAAGCCGACGTGATCGAGGCACGGCCCCGAGCACGACGTGTACGACGCGATGCGGCCGGCCAGGCGCGGATCGGTGACGAACTCCCAGCCCTGGATCGAGCCCCAGTCGTGCGCGATCAGGTGCACCGCGCGCCCCGGACAGAGCGCGTCGATCACCGCGACGAAGTCGTCGGTCAGCTTCGCGAGGTGGTAGTCGGCCGTGCGTTTCGGTGCGGCGGACAGGCCCGCGCCGCGCACGTCGTAAGCGATCACGTAGTGCTTGCGCGCGAGCAGCGGCGCGACCTGCTGCCACACGCTGCTGTCGTCGGGGTAGCCGTGCACCAGCACGACCGGCGAGCGGGACGGGTCGCCCCAGGTCCGGACCGCGAGCGTGAGGTCGCCGGAGGCGACGGCCGTCTCGCTATGGACCGATTCGAACAGGGCCAGCGGCGCTTCGTCGGAAAGAGGCTGCATCGTGAGTCCGTCGTTCAGGGGTTCGGGGAAGGGCGCGGATGCGTCAGGCGGCGGCCGGAACGTTCGCCGCGGCCTGCACGTGCTCGGCCTGGCGGCGCTGCCAGCGGCGCACGTGCGGCAGGTCGTCGTCGAGCCAGTACGCGTCGTCGTCGGTGATCACCAGCAGTTCCTCGAACTTCGCGCCGACGCCGGCGAAGCCGAGATGCGGCTCGACGGCCCATAGGCCCGGCACGGGCGCGTGCTCGGAGCGGCGGTCGATCGACCACAGCGGCGACCAGCCTTGCCGTTTCGCCGCACGGCCCTGGTCGAGCAACAGGTTGCGCGTCGCGTTCAGCCCGAAGCGCGCGACGAAGCGCGGCTTCGACAGCTTGTGGATCTTCGCGACGCGATGCGCGAGCACCTTGAACGGATACGCCTTGTGGCGCGGCTCGACGCCCTGGCGGCGGCACAGCGCGTCGACTTCCTGCGCGACTTCCGCCATCGACCGGCGCGCCTTCACGAGCCGCACGATCATGTCGCGATGGTCCATCAGGTCGTCCTGCAACTGCTCGAGGATCGGGTTGCGGCCGAGGCAGTGCGCATAGCCGACATCGGCGACGATGCCGTCGAGCACCGGCGCGACGTCGAGGATCACCGGCATGTCGGTTTCGAGCTGGCGGTTGCTCGGGAAGAACGCGAGGTTGAAGCCGCCCATGTGCTTGAGGCCCGAGAAGCCGTCGAACGCGGTGCGGTCGCCGAACCATGCGAACGGCTTGTGCAGCCAGTCGTGCACGCCGTGGTCGCGCAGCCACTCGGTGAGCAGGCGTGCGGCCTCCTTCTCGGTGATGCCGGGGTAGAGCATCGCGCCGACCGTTTCGACGCAGCGGTAGGCAAGCTGCTGGACCGCGCGGAATTGCGGCAGCTCGTCGAGGTGGACTTCCGGCAGCGGGTGGTGGTCGGTCATGATGCGTCTCCATGTGTCGGCCCGCGTTTGCGTGTCGGCGCGACGCGGGTCCTTGTGCAAGGCTGGGTGCTGATCCGGAACGTATCCGTTGGTGATTCGGACGCGGATTATTCAGCCATCATTTAATGTGCCATTGTGCGATGTAACAATCATAGCCGGTTCGACGTCGCGCGCCAGCCCCCGGAGATGAGGGCTTCTCCTAATGAAGGGCCGAAATGGAGGGGAAGCTCTAGGTTTGCGGCGGTCGGGGCCGGATGGTCGACGCCTGCTCACGCGTCCCAAGCGGGGGAGCAGGCCCGGAGCGCCACGCGGGGTGCAGGCGCGGGTCTGGAATGTCGCGCCGGATCAACTCCCCGTCGCGTCACGGCGCGACGCTGTCAAATTGCCGAAATAATTTCGTCACATCATCCGCCCCGAATTCGAAGCCTTTGCGGCTTCGCGGGGCCGGTGTGCCGCGCGTCGCGCGGGGCGACCGAAGCCGATTCGACATTTCCACGGAGAGAGACCATGCAACGCCGCCGGTTCATGAACACCCTTGCCGCGGCGACCGCCGCGACGCCGCTGATGCTCAAGGCCGGCATTGCCGGCGCGAAGAGCGCCACCGCGCCGGACGCGCTGGACCCGGGCCGCTGGTCGCCGTTCAACGCCGCGCGCCTGCAGGCGGTGCTCGACCGGCATGGCGTCGCGAGCGCGCGCTACGACGCAAAGCGCCGCCCGTATGCGGTGTTCGACTGGGACAACACGTGCATCATGAACGACTGCGAAGAGGCGTTGCTGATGTACCAGATCAACCATCTGCAGTACAAGCTGACGCCGGACGAGTTCGTCGGCGTGATGTGGAAGGACGTGCCGAAGGGCGCGTTCATGAAGGACTACACGACCGTCGACGGCAAGCCGGTGACGATGGAGGACCTCGCCGCCGACGTCGAGTCCGACTACCGCTGGCTCCATGCGAACTACAAGGGCCTCGGCGGCGACAAGAGCCTCGACGAGATCCGCGAGACCGACCAGTTCAAGGATTTCCGCGCGAAGCTGTACTTCATGTACGACGCGATCTGCGACACGCATCCGCTCGAAGTCGGCTACAAGTGGATCATCTACTTCTACAAGAACATGACGACCGCCGAGCTGCAGGCAATGGCGGAAGCGTCGAACAACTACGGGATCGGCGACGCGCTGCGCAAGGTCCGCTACGAAAGCCCGAAGACGCTGCCGGGCAAGGCCGGCGTGGTGGCCGATACGCATTTCCACGGCATCCGCATTCACGAGGAAATCCGCGCGGTGATGCATACGCTGCGGGCGAACGGCATCGACGTGTACGTGAGCACCGCGTCGCTCGACGACGTCGTGCGCGTATTCGCCGGCAATCCGAACTATGGCTACGGCGTGCCGCCCGAGAACGTGATCGGCCTGCGTCTCGACATGCAGGACGGCAAGTACACGAGCACCTATCCGGCCGGCTGGCATTTCAACTGGGGGCCCGGCAAGACGGTGGGGATCCGCAACGTCCTCGCGTCGAAGAAGGGCTACGGCCCGCTGCTGGTGTTCGGCGACAGCGACGGCGACGCGTGGATGCTGCGCGATTTCAAGGACACCGCGGCCGGCGTGATCGTCAACCGGATGAAGAAGGGCGAGATCGGCGCGGACAGCAAGCTCGCGGCCGAACAGATCGGCAACCCGGACGCGCGCTTCCTGCTGCAGGGCCGCGACGAGCACACGGGCCTGATGATCCCGGACGAGAAGTCGATCAAGTACGGCAAGGCCGAGCGCAAGCTGCTGGCCTGACGCGGGCGGGGCGGCGGGGCGGCGGGGCGTCGGGGCGCCGCGCGACGGGCGCCGGCCGTCACGGCCCCCGCGCCCATCGGCATCGGCCCGCGACGTCGTGCGGGCCGGCACATGCGCATCTCAGGGCTCGCGCTTCGCGCCCCACCGCTCCAGCAACGCCCCCAGCAGATCGACCGGCAGCGGAAACACGATCGTCGAATTCTTGTCGGCCGCGATCGTCGTCAGCGTCTGCAGGTAGCGCAACTGCATCGCCTGCGGCTGCTGCGCGAGCCGCTGCGCGGCCTGCAGCAGCTTTTCCGACGCCTGCAGCTCGCCTTCCGCATGAATCACCTTCGCGCGCCGCTCGCGCTCGGCCTCGGCCTGCCGCGCGATCGCGCGGATCATCGTCTCGTTCAGGTCGACGTGCTTGATCTCGACCGTCGACACCTTGATCCCCCACGCATCGGTCTGCGCGTCGAGCGTCTTCTGGATATCCGCGTTCAACTGCTCGCGCTCGGCGAGCAGCGCGTCGAGTTCGTGCTTGCCGAGCACCGCGCGCAGCGTCGTCTGCGCGAGCTGGCTCGTCGCCTCGAAGAAGCGCGCGACCTGGATCACGGCCTTCTCCGGATCCACGACGCGGAAATACACGACCGCATTGACCTTCACCGACACGTTGTCGCGCGTGATCACGTCCTGCGCCGGCACGTCGAACACGACGGTGCGCAGGTCGATCCGCACGACCTGCTGGACGATCGGGATGATCAGCACGAGCCCCGGCCCCTTCACCTTCCAGAAGCGGCCGAGCATGAACACGACGCCGCGCTCGTACTCGCGGAAGATGCGGATCGACGACGCGGCGAGCACGACGACGAAGACGATCAGGACGCTGCCGAAGCCGAACGTGTAACCGATCATGAAGTTTCTCCGTGATGGGGTTCGAGCGGTCGCGCGTCGTACAGCGGCGCGACGGTGAGCATCAGCCCGTGCCGGCCGGTGACGCGCACGCGGCAGCCGGCGGCGAGCGGCTCGCTGCTCGCGACGCGCCAGCGTTCGCCGTGCACGAGCGCCCAGCCGGCGGCCGACGGCGCGGGGCCGGCGGCGCCAGGCGGCTGATCCGGATGCAGGCCGTCGTCGAGCACTGCCCCGATGCTGCCGAGCATCGCCTCGGCGCCGGTCACGACCGGACGCCGCCGCGCGCGCAGCGCGACGCTCGACACGCCGGCAACCAGCAACCCGCCGCCGACCGCGAGGCCCGCGATGACCGGCCACGGAATCCCGTAGCCGGGCACGTCGGTGTCGATCAGCATCAGTGCGCCGATCGTGAACGACACGATCCCGCCGAAGCCGAGCACGCCGAAGGTCGGCAGGAACGCCTCGGCGACGAGGCAGCCCAGGCCGAGCAGCACGAGACCGAGCCCCGCATAGCTGATCGGCAGCAACTGCATCGCGAACAGCCCGACCAGCAGGCAGATCGTGCCGGCGACGCCCGGCAGCACAAAGCCGGGGTTCGCGAATTCGAAGAAGAGGCCGTAGATGCCGATCGTCAGCAGGATCAGCGCGACGTTCGGATCGGCGATGATCGACAGGAAGCGGCTGCGCCAGTCGGGCGCGAGCACGACGAGCGGCGCGTGCGCGGTCGCAACGTGCAGCGTGCCGGCGGTGGTCGTCACGGTCCGGCCGTCGAGCTGGCGCGCGAGGTCGGCCGGATCCTGCGCGATCAGGTCGACGACGTGCTGCGCGCGCGCCTCGTTCGCCGACAGGCTCACGGCTTCGCGCACCGCGCGCTCGGCCCAGTCGGCATTGCGGCCGCGCAACTGCGCGAGGCCGCGGATGTACGCGGCGGCGTCCTGCGTCGCCTTGCGGATCTCGGTGGATTGCGTGTCGTTCGGCAGCTCGGCGGCTGGCGTCGCCGATGCGCCGGACGCACCCGCCGCCCCCGACGCCCCGGCAGCCGATGGCCGCGTCGCGCCCGGGCCGCCCGGCGCGCCGCCGCCGATCCCGAACTGCACGGGCGATGCCGCGCCGAGGTTCGTGCCGGGCGCCATCGCGGCGACGTGGCTCGCATAGACGATATAGGTGCCCGCGCTGGCGGCCCGTGCGCCGCCCGGCGCGACGAACGCGGCCACCGGTACCGGCGACGCCAGGATCGCCTTGATGATCTGCCGCATCGACGTGTCGAGCCCGCCGGGCGTATCGAGCTGCAAAATCGCGAGCGGCGCGTGTTCGTGCGCGGCGCGCTCGAGCGAGCGGACGATGAAGTCGGCGCTGGCCGGCCCGATCGCGCCGTTGACGGGAATCACGACGACCGGCGGCGTGGCGGCGGCGGGAGCGGCGGGGGCCGACGCTGGCGGCGCGGCGAGCGCCGCGCATACGACGAGCAGCGCCGCGAACAGCGCGGCGCGCGCGACCCGCGCGGAAAGCGGGTGACGGGGGCGGCCTCCGGCGGAAGCGGGCGGCGGCCCATGACGGTGAATGCGCATCGGGGCGTCCGGGCGGCGCGCGGACGCACGCCATCCGGCTCTCGCGGAAAGGGCGTTGGCCCGATGCTTGAAGATTAGGCGGTTTCGGCGGAAAGCGCGAAGGCGGGGCCGCCGGCCGTGCACTCAGCCCGCGCTGCCGCCCCCGCGCCCGAGCGCTTCTTCGCGATACTCGGCCGGACTGCGCCCGCTCCACTTGCGAAACGCGCGGTAGAACGCACTCGGCTCCGCGAAACCGGTGGCGGCGGCGACGTCGGCGATGGTCCGCGACGGATCGGCGAGCGCCTCGAACGCGAGGTCGCGCCGCAGCGTGTCCTTGATCGACTGGTACGCGTGGCCTTCCTGATGCAGCTTGCGGCGCAGCGTCGCTTCGGCCACGTGCAGCCGCGCGGCCATCCCGCCCGCGCCGGGCCACGACGCGGGCGGCATGCCGCGCAGCACGGTGCGCACGCGCTGCGCGAGCGCGTTCGGGTTGCGGTACTTGACGATGAAGCTGGCCGGCGCGTTGCGCAGGAATGCCTTCAGCGTCTTCGGGTTCTGCACGACCGGCAGCGTCGCGAATTCGGGATCGAAATCGACATACGAATCGGGCTGGTTGAACCGCATGTCGTCGCACAGCATCGACGGGTATTCGTGATCGGCGGGCGGCGTGTCGCAGCGGAAGCTCGCATGCAGCACCGGGATGCGTCGCCCGATCAGCCAGCAGGTCAGCCCGTAGACGATGATGAAATACGTCGCGTACGTGAACATCGCGGGCGACGCGGCGCTGTTGCGGTGCACGAAACGCAGCCGGACGCGCTGTGGATTGGCGTCCAGCTCCGCGTGCAGGTCGTCGAGCACGCAGTGCATGAAATTCACCGCGCGTGCCATCGCGTGGAGCCCGTCCTGCGCGGACAGCGCGGCCTGGCTCATCGCGATGAAGCTGCCGCTGCGCATCGGGTGGCGATCCTGCCCGAAAAACTCGTCGTCGAGCGCGCGCGCAATCGCGTTCCACAGCGCGCCGTATTGCTGCGCGGACACCCGCGCACGCGGCTGCGCGAGCAGCGCGGGCGTGATGCCGGCTTGCGCGAGCAGCGGCTCGGCCGCGACGCCGCGCCGGGTGGCGAGCGCGACGCTGTACGCGACGAGGCTGATCGCGACGGTTCCCTTGTCTTCCTGCTTCATCGGTGTTGCCGCTATGGCAAAAACGCTCAGTGTAAATGAGCGGCGCGAGCATCGAACAGTCGCGCGTGCTTGCCTACACTTGTTGCATCGAAACAGAAGGCCGGTCGCCGCACGCGGCCGCAGGAGACAGCAGCGCCATGGACGAGCTTTACACCGAAGACCAGCGGATGATCCGCGACGCCGCGCGCGCGTTTGCCACCGAGGTGCTGGCGCCGAACGCCGCGCAGTGGGACCACGACGCGCATCTGCCCGATGCCGTCGTCGCGCAGCTCGGCGAGCTCGGCCTGCTCGGGATGATCGTGCCGCAGGAGCTGGGCGGCGCCTATACCGACTACGTCGCGTATGCGCTGGCGATGGAAGAGATCGCCGCCGGCGACGCCGCGTGCGCGACGATGATGAGCGTGCACAACTCGGTCGGCTGCGGGCCGATCCTCGGCTTCGGCACGCCCGCTCAGAAGGATCGCTGGCTCGCCGAGATGGCGGCCGGCCGCATCATCGGCGCGTTCTGCCTGACCGAGCCGCAAGCGGGCTCCGAAGCGAACAACCTGCGCACGCGGGCGGAACTGCGCGACGGCAAGTGGGTGCTGAACGGCGCGAAGCAGTTCGTGACCAACGGGCAGCGTGCCGGGGTCGCGATCGTTTTTGCCATGACCGACCCGGAAGCCGGCAAGCGCGGCATTTCCGCGTTCCTGGTGCCGACCGACACGCCGGGCTTCATCGTCGGCAAGCCGGAGAAGAAGATGGGCATCCGCGCATCGGACACGTGCCCGATTACGCTCGATAACTGCGCGATTCCGGAAGACCACCTGCTCGGCAATCGCGGCGAAGGGTTGAAGATCGCGCTGTCGAACCTGGAAGGCGGGCGCATCGGCATCGCCGCGCAGGCGCTCGGCATCGCGCGCGCCGCGTTCGACAAGGCGCGCCGCTACGCCAGCGAGCGCGTGCAGTTCGGCAAGCCGATCGCCGAGCATCAGGCGATCCAGCAGAAGCTCGCCGACATGGCCGTACAGATCAACGCCGCACGCCTGCTCGTGCATCACGCGGCGAAGCTGCGCACGGCCGGGCTGCCGTGTCTGTCGGAAGCGTCGCAGGCGAAGCTGTTCGCATCCGAGATGTCGGAGCGCGTGTGTTCGGATGCGATCCAGATTCATGGCGGCTACGGCTATCTCGCCGATTACGAAGTCGAACGTCACTATCGCGACGCGCGCATCACGCAGATCTACGAGGGCACCAGCGAAGTGCAACGGATGGTGATCGCGCGACAGCTTTGAGTCGCGGCGTTCGTTGCGCAGACAACGATATGAACGAGCAGCGCACGAGGGCAGCGCGGTGAACGCGGCACGCAACGACGTGACCGTGCGCCGCGCGACAGGGAACCGGGCATGGGCTGCAGCGCATGCGCCGGTTGACCGCCGGGTTTGGAGACTGGAGACGGAGACGACACGATGACGGTACAGGCATTCCTGGACGCACGCGACTTCCTGCTGCGCCATCGCACCGACTACGAAACCGCTTACCGCGATTTCGAATGGCCGGTGCTCGACGCGTTCAACTGGGCGCTCGACTATTTCGACCCGATGGCGCGCGACAACGACAAACCCGCGCTATGGATCGTCGACGCGGCAACCGGTACGGGCGATCCGTACTCGTTCGCGCAGATGTCCGAGCGCTCGTCGCGCATCGCGAACTGGCTGCGTTCGATCGGCGTCGTGCGCGGCGACCGGATCCTGCTGATGCTGCCCAACCGGGTCGAGCTGTGGGACGCGATGCTCGCCGCGATGAAGCTCGGCGCGATCGTGCTGCCGGCGACCACGCAGCTGTCGGCCGACGACGTGCGCGATCGCGTGCAGATCGGCGGTGCGAAATACGCGATCGTCGACGAGAGCGAAACCGCGAAGTTCGAACAGGCCGATCTCGGTCTGAAGCAGAGGATCGTCGCCGGCGCACCGCGCGCAGGCTGGCTCGCGATGAACGACGGCTACGCGGCGGGCGCCGCGTTCGAGCCGGATGCCGTCACGCACGCGAACGATCCGATGCTGCTGTATTTCACGTCGGGCACGACGTCGAAGCCGAAGCTCGTCGAGCATACGCATCGCACCTACCCGATCGGGCATTTGTCGACGATGTACTGGGTCGGCCTGCAGCCCGGCGACATCCACTGGAACATCAGCTCGCCCGGCTGGGCGAAGCACGCGTGGAGCTGCTTCTTCGCGCCGTGGAATGCACAGGCGTGCGTGTTCGCGTTCAACTACGCGCGCTTCGAGCCGAAGGTCGTGCTCGATGCGCTCGTCAAATACCAGGTGACCACGCTGTGCGCGCCGCCGACGGTGTGGCGCATGCTCGTGCAGCAGCCGCTCGCGTCGTTCGACGTGAAGCTGCGCGAGATCGTCGGTGCGGGCGAGCCGCTGAATCCCGAGATCATCGAGCGCGTGAAGAAGGCGTGGGGCATCACGATCCGCGACGGCTACGGCCAGACCGAGACGACCTGCCTGATCGGCAACTCGCCGGGCCAGCCGGTGGTGGCGGGCTCGATGGGCCGGCCGCTGCCCGGCTACCGGATCGCGCTGCTCGACCCGGACGGCGCGCCCGTCGGCGAAGGCGAGATCGCGCTGCCGATCGGCCCCGACGTGACGCGCCCGGTCGGCCTGATGACCGGCTATGCGAACAACCCCGACGCAACCGCGCATGCGATGCGCGACGGCCACTACCGCACGTCGGACATCGCGATGCGCGGCGACGACGGCTACTACGTGTATGTCGGCCGCGCGGACGACGTGTTCAAGTCGTCCGACTACCGGCTGAGCCCGTTCGAACTGGAAAGCGTGCTGATCGAGCATCCGGCGATCGCGGAAGCGGCCGTCGTGCCGAGCCCGGACCCGGTGCGACTGGCGGTGCCGAAGACGTTCATCACGCTGCGACAGGGCTACGAGGAAAGCCCGGCGCTCGCGCTGGAGATCTTCCGCTTCTCGCGCGACAAGCTCGCGCCGTACAAGCGCATCCGCCGCCTGCAGTTCGCGGAGCTGCCGAAGACGATCTCCGGGAAGATCCGCCGCGTCGAGCTGCGCCGCCGCGAGATCGAGCGCGGCGACGACGCAACCGAGCGCATGCCCGGCGAGTACTGGGAAGAAGATTTTGCCGCGGAACTGAAATGACCGGCCGCGGGTCGTGCGCGCCGCATGCCGCGGCGGCGGCCCGCAGCCTGACTGAACCGAACCGGCCGCGCGTCGCCTGACGCCACGCGGCTCACTGCAAGGAGAGTTCACCGATGAACGCGAATCCGACGCCCCGTTCGGGGCAAGACGTGCCGACGGTCAAGCTGCTGATCGACGGCGCCTTCGTCGAGTCCACCACGAGCGAGTGGCGCGACATCGTCAACCCGGCGACGCAGCAGGTGCTCGCGCGCGTGCCGTTCGCGACCGTCGCCGAAGTCGACGCGGCCGTGCAGGCCGCGCACGCCGCGTTTGCGACGTGGAAGAACACGCCGATCGCCGCGCGCATGCGCATCATGCTGAAGTTCCAGGATCTCGTGCGCGCGAACCAGCAGCGCATCGCGAAGACGCTGACGGCCGAGCAGGGCAAGACGATTCCCGACGCCGAAGGCGACATCTTCCGCGGCCTCGAAGTGGTCGAGCATGCGTGCTCGGTCGGCACGCTGCAGCTCGGCGAATTCGCGGAGAACGTCGCGGGCGGCGTCGACACCTACACGCTGCGCCAGCCGCTCGGCGTGTGCGCGGGCATCACGCCGTTCAACTTCCCCGCGATGATCCCGCTGTGGATGTTCCCGATGGCGATCGTGTGCGGCAACACGTTCGTGCTGAAGCCGTCGGAGCAGGATCCGCTGTCGACAATGGAACTCGTCGAGCTCGCGATCGAGGCCGGCGTACCGAAAGGCGTACTGAACGTCGTGCACGGCGGCAAGGAAGTCGTCGATGCGATCTGCACGCATCCGCTCGTGAAGGCGATCTCGTTCGTCGGTTCGACGGCCGTCGGCACGCACGTGTACAACCTCGGCAGCCAGCACGGCAAGCGCGTGCAGTCGATGATGGGCGCGAAGAACCACGCCGTCGTGCTGCCCGATGCGCATCGCGAGCAGGCGATCAACGCACTGGTGGGCGCCGGCTTCGGCGCGGCCGGCCAGCGCTGCATGGCGACGTCGGTCGTCGTGCTCGTCGGCCAGGCGCGCGACTGGCTGCCCGACCTGGTCGAGAAGGCGAAGGCGCTGAAGGTCAACGCGGGCTCGGAAGCCGGCACCGACGTCGGGCCGCTCGTGTCGCGCGGCGCGAAGGCGCGGGTTCTGTCGCTGATCGACGCGGGCATCAAGGAAGGTGCGAAGCTCGAGCTCGACGGCCGTGACGTGAAGGTCGCCGGCTTCGAGGAAGGCAACTTCGTCGGCCCGACGATCTTCTCGGGCGTGAAAACCGACATGTCGATCTACACGCATGAAATCTTCGGGCCGGTGCTGGTCGTGATGGAAGCCGACACGCTCGACGATGCGATCGCGCTCGTCAACGCGAACCCGATGGGCAACGGCGTGGGCATCTTCACGCAGAGCGGCGCGGCGGCACGCAAATTCCAGAGCGAGATCGACGTCGGCCAGGTCGGCATCAACATCCCGATCCCGGTGCCGGTGCCGTACTTCAGCTTCACCGGCTCGCGCGGCTCGAAGCTCGGCGATCTCGGCCCTTATGGCAAGCAGGTCGTGCAGTTCTACACGCAGACGAAGACGGTCACCGCACGCTGGTTCGACGACGACACCACGGCCGCCCCGGTGAATACGACGATCCGGCTGCATTGACGACGACGCGCGCGATCGGCGCGGCGCGCCGGTCGTGCGCGAAGCATGGGATGGGAGACACGTAATGAAAATCGGATTTATCGGCCTCGGCCACATGGGCGCGCCGATGGCGCTGAACCTGCTGAAAGCCGGTCATGAAGTGCACGCGTTCGACCTGAGCGCCGACGCATTGCGCGCGCTGCAGGACGCCGGCGCACAGGTGGCCGCGTCGCCGCGCGACGCCGCGTCGGGTGCGGCGTTCGTGATCACGATGCTGCCGGCCGCACCGCACGTGCGCTCGGTGCTCGCCGGCGAGAACGGCGTGCTGGCCGGCCTCGGCGCGGGCGCCACCGTGATCGATTCGAGCACGATCGATCCGGCGAGCGCGCAGGCGTTCGGCGCGCTCGTGCGCGAGCACGGCGGTGCGTTCGTCGATGCGCCCGTGTCGGGCGGCACCGGCGGCGCGGCGGCCGGCACGCTGACCTTCATGGTCGGCGGCAGCGACGTCGACTTCGAGCGCGTGAAGCCCGTGCTCGCCGGGATGGGCAAGAACATCGTCCATTGCGGTGCGACGGGGATGGGGCAGGTCGCGAAGGTCTGCAACAACCTCGTGCTCGGCATCTCGATGGCGGCCGTGTCGGAGGCGATGTCGCTCGGCGTCGCGCTCGGTATCGACCCGAAGGTGCTGGCCGGCATCGTCAACACGTCGACGGGCCGCTGCTGGAGCTCGGACACGTACAACCCGTATCCGGGCGTGATCGCCACGGCGCCGTCGTCGCGCGGCTACAGCGGCGGCTTCGGCACCGACCTGATGCTGAAGGATCTCGGCCTTGCGAACGACGCCGCGAAGCAGGCGCGCCAACCCGTGTACCTCGGCGCGCTCGCGCAGCAGCTGTACCAGACGATGAGCAGCCGCGGCGACGGACAACTCGATTTCTCGGCGGTGATCCGCCTGTATCAACCGGCCACGAAGAAGGACGCGTCATGATCGAACTCGACTACGTCGACGACGGCGCGATCGCGTGCGCGACGCTCAAGCGTCCGCCTGCGAACGCCTTTACCGCCGACGGTCTGCGGCAGCTGCAGCAAACCGTCGCCGAACTGAACGCGAACCCGCGCGTGCGCGCGCTGGTGATCACCGGCGACGGCCCGAAGTTCTTCAGCGCCGGCGCCGACCTGAACACGTTCGCCGACGGCGACCGTGGCGTCGCGCGCGCGATGGCCGCGCGTTTCGGCGCCGCGTTCGAGGCGCTGCATGACGCACGCGTCGTGACGATCGCGGCGATCAACGGCTATGCGATGGGCGGCGGCCTCGAATGCGCGCTCGCGTGCGACCTGCGCATCGCCGAGACGCATGCGCAGATGGCGCTGCCGGAACCGTCGGTCGGGCTGCTGCCGTGCGGCCTCGGCACGCAGACGCTCCCTTGGCTCGTCGGCGAAGGCTGGGCGAAGAAGATCATCCTGGCCGGCACGCGCGTCGATGCGGCCACCGCGCTGCGGATCGGCCTCGTCGAGGACGTGGTCGAAAGCGGCGCCGCGCGCGATGCGGCACTCGCGCTGGCCCGCAACGTCGCGCGGCAAAGCCCGCATGCGGTCGCCTACAGCAAGGAGCTGATCGGCCTCGCGCGTCGCGGCGTGCCGCGCGGCGCGGCGCTGGCCGTCGAGCGCGAACGCTTCGTCGACCTGTTCGACACGAACGATCCGCGCGAAGGCGTGGCCGCATTTCTCGGCAAGCGCGCGCCGCAATGGCATACCGACGGAGACGCACAACGATGAGCACGCCCGCCATGACACATGACAGCGTCGCGCAACCGGCACCGGAGGTGCTGTTTCGCGTGGTGAACCGCGTGGCGCTGATCACGCTGAACCGGCCGGCCGCGCTCAACGCGTTGTCGTATCCGATGATCGGCGAGCTGGCTGCGCTGCTCGAGCGCTGCCGCACCGACGACCAGATCATCGCGGTCGTGCTGCGCGGCGCGGGCGAGAAGGGCTTCTGCGCGGGCGGCGACGTGCGTGCGTTGTACAAGATGGTCGCGCAGCGCGAAACCTGGCTGCCGTTCTTCGTCGACGAGTACCGGCTCGACTACGCGATCCATACGTTCCCGAAGCCGGTCGTCGCGCTGATGGACGGCGTGACGATGGGCGGCGGCATGGGGCTCGCGCAGGGCGCGGCGCTGCGCGTCGCGACCGAACGCAGCAAGATCGCGATGCCCGAGACGCGCATCGGCCTCGTGCCGGATGTCGGCGCGACGCATTTCCTGTCGCGCATGCCGGTCGAGCTCGAACTGTACGTGGGCCTGACGGGCGCGATGCTGTCGGGCGCCGACGCGCTGACGGCGAAGCTCGCGGACCTGTGCGTGCCGTCGTCGTGGCTCGACACGTTCGAGACGCGCATCGAAAGCATCAAATGGGACGGCGACGTGTTGCCGGCGCTGCGCAAGGTGTTCGAGCCGCCGTGCAACGTCGTGCCGCATGCGGCGCTCGACAGCCAGATGCCGTGGATCGTCCGTCACTTCGACAAGCGCTCGACCGTCGAGCGGATCGTTGCGACGCTGAAGCAGGATCTCGCGCGCGACGAGCTGTCGCGCGAGCATCGGCAGTGGCTGCAGGCGACGCTCGATGCGCTCGCCGGCCATTCGCCGACGATGCTGTGCGTGACGCGCGAAGCGCTGCTGCGCGGCCGGCAGATGACGCTCGCCGAGTCGTTCCGGATGGAGCTCGGCATCGTTGCGCGCGCAATCGAGGAAGGCGACTTCTGCGAAGGCGTGCGTGCGCATCTCGTCGACAAGGATCGCAAGCCGCGCTGGGCGCCCGCATCGCTCGTCGAGCTGCGCGCCGAGCGCGTGCGGCATTTCCTGACGTCGCCATGGAAGGTGTGCACGCATCCGCTCGCCGATCTCGGCGCGGCGTGATCGTCGCTTGATGGCCGCTTGATTGCCCGACGCGCCCGTGCGGCGCGTCGGCTTCAACCGGCTTTCTTGATGCTTGGCGGCTCCGGGCGCTCGATCATTGGCGGCACCGCCTGCACGAGCGCGTCGATCACGCAGCGCGTCTTGCGCGGCAGATAGCGCGTTTTCGGCCAGATTGCATGAATGTCGCCTTCGCAGACGAAGCAGCGATCGAGCACGACGACCATCTCGCCGCGCTTCACGTAATGATCGAGCAGCCAGCTCGGCAGCCACGCGATCCCGAACCCCGACGCGCCGGCCGCCGCGATCGCCTGCACGTCGTCGAAACTTAGTTGATGCTGCATGTCGACGCGCAGCGTCGAGCCGTCCGGCGCGCGCAGATCCCACGGCTGCACGACGCCCGAGCGTGAATACGCGATCGTCCGGTGGTGCTTCAGATCGTCGAGCGATTGCGGGACGCCGTAGCGCGCGAGATACGATGGCGCCGCGCCGAGGCTGCCGTATTGCGTGCCGAGCCGCCGCACCGCGAGGCTCGTGCTGTCCGCGAGCGTGCCGATGCGCACCGCGAGATCGATCCCTTCCTCGACGAGATCCACGAAACGATCCGTGATCGACACGTCGATCCGCAGATGCGGATAGGTGTGTGCGAGGTCGAGCACGATCGGCGTCACGCAGTGGTGCCCGAATGCGAGCGGCACGCTCAGCCGCAGCTTGCCGCGCGCTTCGTTGCGGCCGCAATCGAGATCGGCTTCGGCCGCTTCGAGCTCCGCCAGCGCGCGCACGCAGCGGTCGTAGTAGGCCTGGCCGTCGTCGGTCAGGCTCTGGCTGCGTGTCGTGCGCTGCAGCAGCCTGGCGCCCAGCCGCTTCTCGAGCCGCGCGATCGCCTTGCCGACCGCCGAGCGCGTCATGTCGAGCCGTTCGGCGGCAAGCGCGAAGCTGCCGGATTCCACGACCTGGACGAAGGTCGTCACGCCGTCGAGTCTGTCGGTCATGGTGCTTGCGTCAATTGCGTTGATTGCGTTGATTGCATCCTGTGATTCCCCAGTTTTGAGAAATCCAAGCGTCAATGGGGAGAAGGATTCTCACTATAGTACCGATTCCCGTACCGCGTGCGTCGCCGGCCGCACGCGGCGAATCCTACTCACCTGGAGGCGCGCGGCCCGGTTTGCGGCCGTCGCGCATGACGCATGACGCTATCCGACTCCCGCAGGAATGCGGTCGCACTCGCGGCCGTTTGTCTCACGTCGCTGATGTTCGGCCTCGAGATCTCGAGCGTACCGGTGATCCTGCCGACGCTCGAACACGTGCTGCACGGCGACTTCAACGGCATGCAATGGATCATGAACGCGTACACGATCGCGTGTACGACGGTGCTGATGGCGGCCGGCACGCTCGCGGACCGGTTCGGCCGCAAGCGCGTGTACGTGATCGGCACCGTGCTGTTCGGCGCGACGTCGCTGCTGTGCGGGCTCGCGCCGAACGTGCCGGTGCTCGTTGCCGGCCGGCTGCTGCAGGGCGCGAGCGGCGGCGCGATGCTGATCTGCCAGATCGCGGTGCTGTCGCACCAGTTCCGCGAAGGGCGCGAGCGTGGCCGCGCATTCGGGATCTGGGGAATCGTGTTCGGGATCGGCCTCGGTTTCGGGCCGATCGTCGGCGGCGCGATCGTCGCGCTGGCGAGCTGGCCGTGGGTGTTCCTCGTCCATGCGCCGCTCGCGGCCGTCGCACTCGTGCTGATCGGCGGCGCGGTGCAGGAGTCGCGCGATCCGCATGCGGGCACGCTCGATGTGGCCGGCATCGTCACGCTGTCGCTCGCCGTGCTCGGGCTCGCGTTCTATATCACGCAGAGCGCGGCGTTGGGGCTCGCGAGCGCGGCCGGCCTCGGCGTGCTCGGCGCGACCGTGCTCGCGGCGGCCGGCTTCGTCGTCGCGGAGCGCGTGAGCGCGCGGCCGATGTTCGACTTCTCCGTGTTCCGGATCCGCGCGTTCACCGGCGCGATCTTCGGCTCGATGGGGATGAACTTCAGCTTCTGGCCGTTCATGATCTACCTGCCGATCTGGTTCCAGGTCGCGCTCGGCTACGACAGCGTGACGGCCGGCCTCGCGCTGCTCGCTTATACGCTGCCGACGCTCGTCGCGCCGCCGTTCGGCGAACGGCTCGCGCTGCGCTACGGGCCGGGCGTCGTGATTCCGGGCGGCTTGTTCACGATCGCGGCCGGCTTCGCGCTGATGCGCGTCGGCAGCGGCGTCGATCACGCGAGCTGGCTCACGATGCTGCCCGGATGCGTGGTTGCCGGCATCGGGCTCGGGCTCACCAACACGCCGGTCACGAACACGACGACGGGCGCGGTGCCGAGCACGCGGGCCGGGATGGCGTCCGGCATCGACATGAGCGCGCGGATGATCTCGCTTGCGCTGAACATCGCGGCGATGGGCTTCGTGCTGGTCGCGGGGATCGTCGCGAGTCTGAAGGCCGGCGTCGCGGGGGCCGTCGATGCGGCCGCGCTGCGCGCGCTTGCGCAGGAGATTGCGTCGGGGCGCACCGACGGGCTGCACGCGATCGCACCGGCGCTCGCGCAGGCCGACCCGGGCGGCACCGCGCTGCATGCGGCGCTCGTGCACGGGTTCGGCTGGGTGATGGTGTACGGCGCGGCCGGCGTCGCGTTGCTCGCGACCGCGAGTGCGGTGGCGTTCGCGCCGGCGCGGGGCGGGGCGACGGTGTGTGAGTGACGGGGAGTACCGTCGCCCAGTTAGGCTTCGAGGGTGACGACCACGATCGTACGACCGAGCGCGATCACGTCGTGCAGATGCGCGGGCCGCTCGGCCCCGTTCGGCCCGTGCGGCTCGAGGCGCGTGGCGCGTGGCGCGTGGCCGTGGAAACCGGCGCTCGGTTTCCTCCATGCGGTTGCCGTGCTCGCACTACGACTGTCCGCCATCTTTCGGACCGCGCACCCATGACCAATGCGTCTTGCCCCATTGGCTTCCCTTTACAACCGGCATTACGTCGCCCACGTCGAAATACTGCTCGCTACCGGCCTTGGCCGGCGTGCGCCAATAACCCGCTTCGGGACAGGGCTCGCCGCCAGGAACACTGCGGCGTCGCGTGCCACGCGGTTCCGGCACGATCGCGGGCGGTTCGGGAATTGGCGGCGCATCCCAGAGATCGAAGCGCGCTTGCCATGCACGCGCATTTCCGGCGTCGGCGTTGGGCAGGTCGGGTTCGTAGAGATGCAGACCGTCGGGCTTCGGGTTGCGCAACACGCGCAGCACCTTGTTGACGAACACGTAAGGCTCGGGCAAACCTTCCTCCGGGGCGCCGAGCCGCGGGAACGGGCCGGCGCGCACGAGTGTGCAGTGATTGATTCGCTCGATGAGGATGTCGTCGCGATCGAGCGCGGCACGCAGTGCGGCATCGCCGCCGAGGCGTTCGACGAACAGGTCGCCGAGCAGGGTGTACCAGTTGACGCCCTTGATGAAACCCCATCTCCCTACTGTTGCGCCGGGGTGAAGGTAATTGAACACTGCCGTGAGTCTTGTCCCCCTTGCGAAGCCATGCTTCATACCAGGCTGGCTTTGCGATGGATTCAAGCGAGCGGACGGGCGCACGCAGCGCCCGCTGGCGCTGTTTGTTGCGCAGTGGTGCCTCGCGTTCTTCCGGCGACATCGCGAGAGCACGCTCACGGCCTTTTTTCAGTTCTCCGTTACAGTCGCTAACGTCGATTACTGTCATCCGGTACTTCTACTTTGCCCCTTGGGTCGCTCGTGAAGGAAATCTTCTTGTCGTAAAAATGTTCTTTGATGAATCAATGTTTCATGTTGTGCGCAATATGGATGTCGGTGGGTATCTTAAAAAAGAGAATTGTTGCGAACTATCATTTTTGAGATTTCTTTAAACCGCGGTCGATGTAGATCTATAGGCTTATGTTCTCGAAAAGGCGGTGACGGCATCGCGCTGACCGTTCCGGTGCGGGCCCACGACTCGAAGAAGACGCGATCGTCATAAATCTTCCGCGTCATCCGCGCGAGCTTACGCGCCGTCGTTACGTGCGTCGATCCTGCGTTGGGTGTCCGCATCGACGATCGTGCGGATCGCGGCGAACAGCGGCGCGGCGTCGGTGTAGCGCCGGCCGTAGCCGAGATTGAACGCGTAGTCGAAGTCGGGCGGGTTGCTGCCCTGGTTGTGCTGCAGGATCGTCTCGAGCTTGTCGAGCGCCTTCGCGGCACGCGCTTCCCGCGACACGGCCGCCTCGTATTCGTCCCACAGCGCGACGATCTCGTCGCGCAGCGCGCGATCGAGGCCGGCCGTCAGCGTCAGCAGGTCGTCGCGTTCCTGCGTGCTCTTGTCCGGATGCGCAGCTTGCTCGATCGCAGGGATGTCGCCGTGCAGCGCTTCACCGAGGTCGTGCACGACGCACAGCTTCAGCAGTTTCAGCGTGTCGACGTTCGGCAGTGCGTCGGCGAACACGAGCGCCATCAGGCACAGCCGCCAGCTGTGTTCGGCCGTGCTTTCGGGCCGGCCCGACGACGTGTGGCCGCTGCGCAGCACGTCTTTCAGGCGTTCGGCTTCGCGCAGGAAATCGAGCCGCGCGTGGAGGGTGTCGAGGATCATGGCCGGAGGATTGCTTGAACGGAGCCGCCAAGCGTACGCCGTGCCGACGCGATCCGTCCACGCATGAAATATGCGTGCCGCGTGCCGAGTACCGCGTGCCAACCGCCCCGGCTGGCGTGTGCGTTACAGCGTCTCGACGAGCCGCGCGGCGGAACCGTCCGACAGCATCATGCGCGTCCACCGGCAGGTGCTGCCGCGGATCGGCACGACGCGCGACGCATTGGCGCCGGTCGCGAATTCGACGCTCGGCGGCCCGGCGCGATCGTGCCAGCCGAGCGGTTCGAGCGCGGCCTCCATGCGGACGATCTCCGGCGACGCATAGCGCCACAGCGACGTGCCGAGCAGCATCGGCAGCGGCTGCGAGAACTCGGCCGCGCGCGCCGGCGAGCACGCGAGCAGCCGGTGCGTGAGGTCGCACACGAGGTGCACGCGCGCCGTGCTGCCCGCGATGAGCCGCGCGAGCGCCTGGTCGCCCGCGGAATCGAGCCGCGCGGCAAGCAGCCGCTCGGCGGTCGCGCGCTCGTCGGGCGACATCTGCTGGATACCGGCTTCCCAGCGCGAGATCGTCGATTGCGCGACGCCGAACAGTTCGGCCGCATGGCTTTGCTTCACGCGGTGCAGCGTGCGCCAGCGCTTCAGCTGCGGGCCGAGCGGCGGGGTGTGAAGCGGCGACGGCGTCATGGCGATGCTCCGGCTGGCGTGCGTGGTGCGAGTGCGGGCATGGCGGGCGACCGTCGCCGGTGGCCGTTACATGATCCGCAGGCCGCCGCTCGCCTGGATTGCGACGAACGCGATCGGCACGAGCACGATGCCGCCCAGGACGAGCACGCCGTCGGCCGCGACCGTAACCGGCGTCGCGAGAATCCGCACGCCCATGCCGACGGCGGATGGCGATTCGGTGATGTACACGACGTAGCGCTGATTGAACGCCTGCGCCGTCTGGTCGTTGACCTTGCCCCTGGCGGCGAAGCCGTCGGTCGAGTAGCGCTTGCCGCTGATGTCGCCTTCAAGCACGAGACCGGCTTGCGCAGCGGTGAAGCCGTCGGCGGTCGCGGCCTGCTGGTCGTCCGCCGATGCTTCCTTCGGCAACACGATCCGGTAGTGGCCGGTCACGCTGTTGCCGCTCGCGTGAAAACCGGTGAACGCGGTGTGCAGCGCCTTCCGGTAGCCGGACGTCAGCACGGGCCGCAGTGACGCCGGCAGATCGAAAATGTAGTGGTAACCCGTGCCGAGGACGACGAGCTTCTTGCCGTCTTCGGTGATCATGAACCCGGATACCTGTTCCTGGTAGTGGGTGTCCTTGTACAGCTTCGGCGTGAAGCAGCCGGACAGCGGGAGGCAGGCCGCAGCCATGCCGGCGGCCAGCAGGCGCCGGCGCGTGATCGATGTACGCATTTCTTGTTGTCCCGTCTTTGCGGTTTGAAGCGGCTTTCGCCCTCGGAGCGGCGATTCTCGCGTATCCGGCGCGCGTTGTCGAACGGGAAATCTGCTGCGGCAGCGAACGGCGCGTGGTGCGAACCGCGAATTCGGCCGTGTGCGTGGACGATCGGGGCACGTCGGCGTTGTGTTCGGCAGCCTTTCAACCGGCTCCTCCATATCTTATTATTCGGCCAGAGCGGCGCGCGCCGGCCGCGGTCGATCATGCGACGCATGACGCCGGCGAGCATTGCCGCCTTCCGATTTCTGCGCCGTACGATGCGCGGGAGACAAGACACGGAACGCGTGACCAGCGCGTATCCCAAAAAAATGCGAGGGCGCGATGGTACGACTGGTCTTGCTGCTGCTGGGCATCGAATATCTGCGAACGCGCTGGCGCGGGCTGACCGTGCTGGGCTGGCTGTGGGTTGGCGCGGGCGTGGGCATCTTCGTCGACGCGCTCGACGGCGCGCTCCATTTTCCAATCGAGCTGTTCGCGTGGCTGTTCCTGATCGAAGGGCTCGCGACGCTCGCGGTGGCCGGCAGCGGCGTGGGCGGGCAGCGCATCCTGCGCTACGTGAAGGGGATCGTCGTCGTGGTGGCGGCCGCGCTCGTGTTCGCGGGGCAACATCACGGCCACTTCCTGCTTTCGATGATCTTCGGCACGCTGTTCCTGGTCGACGGGTTGCTGCAATGCACGTCGGCATGGATGGTGCGTTACCGGCGCTGGAACGTCGCGTTCGCATGGGGCGTCGTCGAGATCCTGCTCGCGATCTTCTTCTACCAGCCGTATCCGACTCACTATGCGGGCACCGTGCCGTATTGTCTCGGACTGCTGCTGATGTTCGGCGGGATGCACATGCTGAGCCTTGCCGCGCGCGTGCGGCGGCTCACGCGCAACCCGGCGTTCGTCACGTCGCCTGCGCCGGCGATCGTGCCCGACATCGACGCAGCACCCGACGTTCCGCGCTTCACGCAATCCGAATGGGACGGCCCGCCGGCCGATCACGAGCGTGCGCTCATCGTGCACGTGTGGACGCCGACCGGCACGTCGAAGGCCGAAGCGCAGCGCTATCCGGTGATCGACCGCTACATCGCGGCGGTGGACGTCAACGGCGTGATCTCGACCGGCCATGCGGCGCTGGAGTCGCCCGAGGGCATCTACATCAGCCTGTATCCGGCCGTCGAAATCGATCGTTCTCCCGACGAGTTCACGCGGATCCTGCGCGCGACGCGCGAAAACGACGTGCCGGGCCTGTTCCAGCCCGACTACGCGACCGAGTCGAACGCGTGGTGCCCGTCGACCGTGCGCGTGCGGATCCGCAACTACGATCCGGCGAAGCTCGACGCCTTCTGGTCGTCGTATCGGCAGACGAAGACGTACAACCTCACGCACCGGAACTGCTCGAGCTCCGTGTCGAACGCGCTCGAAGCCGCGCTCGACGGCGCGGTGTGGCGGCTCAAGGGCGCGCGGGCCGGGTGGGGCGCGTTCGTGCGGCTGCTGCTCACGCCCGAGCTGTGGGTCGCCGCGCAGATCCGCAAGCGCGCGGTGACGATGGCATGGACGCCCGGGCTCACGCTCGACTATGCGCGCGCGCTCAGCATGCTGGCCGATCCGCGGCCATTCGCGTGGTGGAAGGTCGCGCGCTCGGCCGTGACGGCGATCATGGCGTCGCGCCGTGCGTGGCGCGAGCAGGACAGTGCGGCGTTGTCGCCGGGTGAATCGGAAGCCGCGTCGATGAAATAATCACGTGGCGCCGGATGCGGCGCCACGCGTCGAGGCGTTCCTGGCCGATACGTCGACGGCGGCGCGCCACAGCGTGAGCATCGGCGTGTGGCAGATCCTCGCGCTCGAACGCGCCGAGTCGGCTGCGCACGCGTGTACGCAGCTCGGCAGCGGGGCGTGAGCGGCATGGATCGCGGTGAAGACGAACAAGACCGCGCAATTTCCGAGCGCGGCGTCGCTCATGGCCGACGCCAATACGCAGGGGACGTGCCCGACGTCGGGCGTGTATATCGCGAAGTGATGCGCGGTGCGCCGGCCGGCGCAGCGTGAGTGTGATGCGGCTACGCGAGCAGCCGCAGTGCGTCCGCGAGCGACAGCACTATCGTGCGTGTCTCGAACGCGGTGGCGAATAGATGCTCGTGCACGACCTCGTCCGGGTCGTAGCAGCAGTCCTTCACCGTATAAAGCCGGAAATCCGCATCGCTTGCGTGCGCAACCGACGACAGCACGACGCCGGTCGATGCGATCCCGACCAGGATCAGCGTGTCGATGCCCTGCGCAATGAGCCGCGGCTGCAGATCGGTGCGGTAAAACACGCTGGCGCGATGCGCGGCGATCAGCGGCTCGCCGTCGAGGCGCCCGAGTTCAGGACACGGGCCGTCGTCGACGAACAGGCCGAGCTGCTTGATCCCTTGACCGTTCTTGTTGCGCGGGCTGACTTCCGGATAGCCGGGGCTGAAGTGGAGATTCGCGAAACAGACGTGGATACCGGCGGCGCGCGCCGCGTCGCACAGCTTGCGTGTGTTGGCGAGCAGTGTGGGCGCGACTGACGGGAAGAGGCCGAGGATGTCGGTCTGGTAGTGCATCACGATCAGTGCGGTTTGGGCTGGCACGATCGGTGGAAGCGGCGCGGGTGTGCGGCCATCCGCGCCGGTGTGGTCGTTCGTTGCGAAACCTGAAGCGTGTTCCGGTTGCATGACTGATGCTCTCCCATGAGTCACTTCGGTGTTTTCAGAAAATCGACCGCTGCGGGTACGTCGTCGACCATTCGCGCGCGAGTGTGCTGGAAGGCGCTCGCCGGCAGAGTGAGTAGCGCAGCAACGCGCTCAGGAAGCGTAATTGGCGAACGCCTTCTGGACCAGGTTGTCAGGCCCAAAGAGAAATACTTCCGCAGCGAGCCGTCCATTGGCGCCTCGATAGTGAATGACGATACTGCCTGCTCCAATCAGCGTCGCTATGCTTTCGAAGCGGAGGTCGGGGACCATTTTCAGCGCCTTTTCCCAATAGGCTCTCACGCTGTCCTTGCCCTGAAGCGTTCCACTGGGCCCACCCATGATCTGTGTAATCAGCGGGGACGACATCTCGAACCCGTCGGCGTAGTGAGAGAGAATGCGATCGAGGTCGTGCGAATTCCATGCGTCGATCCATTCCTGGCTGAACGCTTGTGCGAATTCCTGCGTGATGGTTTTCATGGCTGATTTGATGGCCCCGGATAGAACGGAAAAGTGGTCGAATAGCTCGCGTCGATGTATCTTGCCGTCCATCAGGCACGAACTTCAATAGTATTACGTAGCGATGATATCTGGAGCGGGACAGGCAACGAAGGTAGATGTGCACATCGTGAATTCGCTGACGGATGGCGAGATCGGCGGTAATCCGGCTGGCGTAGTGATTGACGCGGATACGCTCGACACGGAACAAAAGCTTGAGGTCGCGCGGAAAGTGGGTTTGTCTGAAACGGCGTTCGTGTCGAAATCGAATGTCGCGACAATCAAGCTGGAATTTTTCACGCCGACTCGGCAGATAGCCCATTGCGGACATGCGACGATTGCGACCTTTTCACTTCTCCGGCAGCTCGGTCGGGTAGGTGACGGGAAAGTAACGAAGGAAACGGTCGACGGATGCAGGACTATTCTGGTTGACCGCGGATGCGTCCTGATGGAGCAGCGCTCGCCGGTTTATACATCATGTTCGCACCACGATTTGGCATTGCGGAGGAATCCGCGACTGGAACGGCCGCCGGCCCATTGGCATGCTTCATTTATGAGCGCATGGATGCCAGGGATCCCGACATGCTCATCGAGCAGGGGCGGATGATGCAACCTGCGTCTCCGAGCATCATCAAGGTGATGCTCGATATCGAGGACGCGAAGGTTGCGCGGTTGATGGCCGGCGGAAGCGCCACCATCGAGCAATGTGCCGTTGTGGAAATTTAAGCCCAATGGTCGACGCGTCTCGAACGATCGATCCGGATCGTTGTTTTTGATCGTCCGCTAACGGGAAGGCGGATCGTTTCGTCATGAGCGTTTCCGCCGATGGCCGAATTTCCCGATTGAGCGCGCCCGAGACGAATTGGCCACCGCTGCGCCAGACGACTCGCGCCCAACTCCGCCGCCTCAAAAAATCGACCGCTCCGTATAAGTCGTCAACCATTCCAGTGCCAACGTCCCCGCCAGCGAGTTCCCGTTCGCATCAAGCCCCGGCGCCCACACGCACACGGCCATTTCCCCCGGCAGCACCGCGACAATCCCGCCGCCGACGCCGCTCTTGGCAGGCAGGCCCACGCGATAAACGAAGTCGCCCGCCGCATCATAAGTGCCGCAGGTCAGCATCAGCGCCGACAGCCGCTTCGCCGAACTCGCGTCCACGATCCGCTCGCCGGTAACCGGCGCGACACCACCGTTCGCGAGAAACAGTGCGGCCTGCGCGAGCTCGACGCAGTTCATCGTGATCGCGCACTGCCGGCAGTACGCATCGACCACCGTATCGGGCGGCATCTGCATGTTGCCGAAGCTCGCCATGAAATGCGCCATCGCACGGTTGCGTTCCGCGTGCTGAAGCTCCGACAGCGCGACGCGCGAATCGTAGTCGATATCGACCGCGCCGATCAGCCGCCGCACGAACTCGACGAGCGCGGTCTCGGCTCTCACGAACCGGCGGCACAGCACGTCGGTGACCACCAGCGCGCCGGCGTTGATGAACGGGTTGCGCGGCTTGCCGCGCTCGCTTTCGAGCTGCACCAGCGAGTTGAACGCGTTGCCGGACGGCTCGCGGCCGACCCGCTCCCACAGCGCGTCGCCGAGCATCTGGAACGCGAGCGTGCACGCGAACAGCTTCGAGATGCTCTGGATCGAGAAGCGCTCGTGTGCATCGCCGACCGTGTAAACGTTTCCGTCGAGCGTCACGACGGCCATGCCGAACTTGTCGGCGGGCACTTTCGCGAGTTCGGGAATGTAGTCGGCGACGCGGCCCTGGCCGATCCAGGGGGCGAGTTCGGTGTGGATGCGTTCGAGGATCGGCTGGTAGTTCATCACGTGAGGCAGGGTGGGCGCGCGGCCCGGATTTCAGGGAGCCCGTATGGAACCGTTTCGGCGCGGATTCGTCAAGCGCGGCGGAGCACGGCAGAAATCGCGCCCTTATTTTTTCAGATCTCCGAACAGGCGAGCGGCGGGCGCAGTATCATGCGGTACGTTTCGGCCGATGGCCGGCAGCCGGCGCAGGGCGCCGCCGCCGCGGTCTCCCCGTATGATCAGATCGTTGCCCATGTCTTTTCGCATCCTGCTCGTCGAAGACGACACCCGCCTGTCCACGCTGATCGCCGGCTACCTGCGCAAGCACGACTATGAAGTCGACACTGTGCTGCATGGCGACGCCGCCGTGCCGGCGATCCTGTCCACGCGCCCGGATCTCGTCATTCTCGACGTGAACCTGCCGGGCAAGGACGGCTTCGAGATCTGCCGCGAGGCGCGCAAGCAGTACGACGGCGTGATCATCATGGTGACGGCCCGCGACGAGCCGTTCGACGAGCTGCTCGGCCTCGAATTCGGCGCGGACGACTACGTACACAAGCCGGTCGAGCCGCGCATCCTGCTCGCGCGGATCAAGGCGCAGCTGCGCCGCGCGCCGGCCCGCGCGGCGGAGGGCGCGGCGCCGCAGCCGGAGCGCTACACGTTCGGCCAGTTCTCGATCGACCGCACCGACCGCTCGGTCGTGCTGCCCGGCGGCGAATCGCCGGATCTCACGTCGGCCGAGTTCGACCTGCTGTGGGTGCTGGTCTGCCATGCGGGCGAAGTCGTCAGCCGCGACGATCTGATGCTGCAACTGCGCGGAGTCGAATTCGACGGCCTCGACCGCACGATCGACGGCCGCATCTCGAAGCTGCGCCGCAAGCTGCGCGACGATGCGAGCAACCCGCAGCGGATCAAGACGATCCGCAGCAAGGGTTACCAGTTCAGCAAGCACGCGTGGGAATGACGCCGCCCGCGTGCTGCGCCGTCAGCCGCTGCGCCCGCGTTGCCCAATAGCCCTATTCGGAAGCCGCGATGATCCGACGCACCCGTTCGCACCCCGATGCACCGCCGCTCCCGACGCTGCGCTATGTGAAATGGCGCTGGCTGCATTTCCGTCGCGCGTGGACGGACACGCGCGCCGACCGCATTCCGAGCTGGTCGCGCCTGTACGTGCGCACCTACCTGCATCTGCTGAGCCTCGTGCTGCTGACCGCGCTCGTGCCGGCGCTCGCGCTGTGCGTCGTGTTGTCGCCGGAGGTCGTATGGCATGCATTCGACGCGCTGCCGGGCGACATCTGGATCGTGCTCGCGTTCGTGTTCACCGCGCCGGCGCTGGCCGCGTATCGGTGGATGCGGCCGGTGTGGTCGGATCTCGTGATGGTGCGCGAGCGCGCGATCGACTTCACGGGCGGGCGCTTCAACACGCGCGCGCGGGAATCGCACAGCGTGATCATCGGGCCGCTCGCTCGCACGCTCAATGCACTCGCGATGCGCATGGAACGCCTGATCGCCGCGCAGCGCGATTTGACCAACGGGATTTCGCACGAGCTGCGCACGCCGCTCGCGCGCGTGCGCTTCGCACTCGAAATGCTGCGCGAGCCGGGCTCCGCGGCCGAATACCACGGTGCGCTGGAAAGCATCGCGCAGGACGTGACCGAGCTCGAAGAGCTGATCGACATGAGCCTCACGTATGCGCGTCTCGAGTACAGCTCGCTGCAGTCGAACCTCGAAATGACCGCACCCGTCGCATGGTTCGAGCACCAGGTCAACGACGCGCAACTGCTGTATCCGGAGCGCGCGATCGAGTCGCGCATCGCGCTCGAGTCCGACCTGCGCGTGAAGATGGACCGGCGGCTGATGTCGTACGCGATGCGTAACCTGCTGCGCAACGCGAGCAAGTATGCGGCGTCGCGGATCGTGGTCGGGATCTCGATCGTTCACGGCAACATCGCGATTTTCGTCGAGGACGACGGCCCCGGCGTGCCGGAGAGCGAACGCGAGCGAATCTTCGACGCATTCGTGCGCCTGGATCGCCGCACCGGCGGCTACGGGCTCGGCCTCGCGATCACGCGGCAGGTGCTTCATGCGCACAACGGCCGGATCGCGGTCGTCGATCCGGTCGAACTCTGCGGCGCGCGGTTCGAAATCAGCTGGCCGATCTAGCGATACGCCGCACGCGTGACCAGCCCGCGGCGGCATCCGCGATCGCTCAATACGTGCGGCCGAGCTGCAGGTAGATGTTGCGCCGCCCGCCCGGCGCGAGCGCGACGCCCATGTACACGGGGCCGAACGCGGTCGACAGGCTCGTGAAGAACGTATAGCTCTGCTTGAGCGTGCCGCCGCCGATCTGTTCGCCGCTCGACCACACGTTGCCGAGTTCCGCGCTGGCGCCGATCGACAGCGCCTTGACCGGCGACGCATTGAACGTCATCAGCTGGTTCATGTAGGTGACGTTGCCGTACGCGAGCGCGTTGCCGTTCAGCTGGTCGGCCGCATAGGCGGACAGATGCTGGAAGCCGCCGAGCGTGAAGTTGAACGCGTTGATCAGGTTGGTGCCGCCGATGCTCTTGCCGCCCTCGATCGTCGCGCTGATGCTGTGCGCTCCGAACTTCTGCGCGATCATCGCCTTGCCGTACAGCTCGGTGTACGGCCTGTCGTCGCCGCCGAACAGCATGGCCGACTCGCTGTTGTGCGACAGCAGCGAACGCTCGACGCGAAACTCCGTGTAATACCCGCGGCGCGGGAACATCGGATCGTCGAGCTGATCGATGACGAGCCGCGCGCGGGCGGTCAGCGCCTGCGACGTGAAGCTCGGCCACAGCAGCGTCGAGCCGCCGTCTTCGGCGCCGGCGGACGGCAGGTTGTAGTTCGGCGAGCCGTGGCCGGTCGCGTAGCCGAGGCCGATCCGGAAGTCGCCGAGCCGGGCGAGCGGCAGGCCGAAGTCGATCCCGGCGCGCGCCGTCTGCATCAGGTACTGGTTCAGTTTCACGTCGCCGCTGTCGTCGTACAGGTTCGCGTAGCGGCGCTGATATTCGGCGTACGGCGACAGGTAGTAGCCGTACGTCGACGACAACGGCTGGCGCAACTCGACGCGCGCGGACTGCAGGTCGCTGCCGATCGTCGTGTCCGCGCGGAACTCGAGGCCCGATTCGGTGAGCCACGGCCGCCGGTAGCCGACGTGCAGGCGGAAGCCGCCTTCGTCGGTCGAGCTGCTCGACATCCCGACGCCGAACAGCAGGAAATTCGGCCCCCAGTATTTCTCGCGCGCGTCGATCTCGAGCACGTTGTCGTCGCCGTGGCTCACGATCTGCTGCGTCACGCTCTCGAAATTGCCGCCGGTCGTCAGCCCGAGCAGGTCCTGGCTGACGGTCGCCGGATCATAGGTATCGCCGGGCTTCACGTGCAGCGCGTCGGCGACGACGCGCTTCGGCACGCCGCCGGCCGTCTTGATGTCGATGCGCGTGATGCGGATCGGCGGCGGCAGCGGCTGCGCATGCGCGGCCCGGTACACGGCGTACTGCTCCGGCGTGAGCGCGAGGTGCCTGAGCCGCGGCAGCGCCGCGGTCGCGGCGGCCGCGCCGGCGGCGATCGCCTGCGTCGCGTTCTGGAAATCGGTGAAGGCGAGCGGGCCGAGGTCGGGCGTGAGCAGGATGTCCTGCGCGTCGAGCTGCTTGCGCTGCGACGTCACGTTCTGGCGGATCAGGATGCCGACCATCTGCTGCATCACGTCGGCCGGCGACGCGAGCGCGTCGAGCGGGCGCAGCTGCGAGCCGATGTCGACGGCGATCACGACGTTCGCGCCCATCTGCCGCGCGGTGTCGACGGGCAGGTTGCTGACGAGGCCGCCGTCGACGAGCGCGCGCCCGTTGATCTCGGCCGGTGCGAACAGGCCGGGCATCGCCATGCTCGCGCGGATCGCGAGCGGCAGCGAGCCGCGATCCAGCACGACCATCTGGCCGGTCTGCAGATCGGTCGCAACCGCGCGGTACGGAATCGGCAACCGGTCGAACGGCTGGTTGGTCGGCACGGCGGCCGTCCAGTTCGCGAGCAGCGCCTGCAGCCGGTTGCCCTGCACGAGGCCGACCGGCGCCTTCACGCCTTTCTTGCCGAAGCCGAGCGTGAGCCCGTTGACGTACAGGCGTTGGTCCTCGCGGCTGCTTTGCGGGAGGTCCGCGCGATCGGTCACGTCGAACGCGATATCCGCGAGGTTCACTTCCGACAGCTGCTTCTGCATCTCGTCGGCGGCCATCCCGCTCGCATACAGCCCGCCGACCACGGCGCCCATGCTGGTACCCGCGATGCAGTCGATGGGAATGCGATTCTCTTCCAGCACCTTCAGCACCCCGAGGTGCGCATAGCCGCGTGCGCCGCCGCCGGACAGCACGAGGCCGACCGACGGGCGTCCGGCCGGGCCGCCGTCGGCCGTGCAGGTCGGCGCGGGCGCGACGGCGCCGGGTGCGGTGGCCGCCGCAGTGGCGGCGGTGGCGGCGCGGGTG
>NZ_JAPVQY010000038.1 GCF_027257875.1 Burkholderia sp. IMCC1007 | reverse complement strand
CCCTTGGCCATCGTGATCAGGTCCGGCTCGAAGCCGAAATGCTGGTGTGCGAACCATTCGCCGGTGCGGCCGAACCCGCCGATCACTTCGTCGGCGACGAGCAGGATGTCGTACTTGCGGCAGATCCGCTCGATTTCCGGCCAGTACGTCGACGGCGGGAAGATCACGCCGCCCGCGCCCTGGAACGGCTCGCCGATGAACGCCGCGACGTTCTCCGCGCCGAGTTCGAGGATCTTCGCTTCGAGCTGCTGCGCGCGTGCGAGGCCGAATGCGTCGGGCGTCTCGCCCGGCTGCGCTTCGCCGAAGAAATACGGCTGGTCGATGTGCACGATGTGCTCGACCTTCGACGGCATCTGCTCGTGCATGTAGCCCATCCCGCCGAGCGTGCCGCCGGCGATCGTCGAGCCGTGATAGCCGTTCTTGCGCGAGATCACGTATTTCTTCTGCGGCTTGCCCTGCACGCGCCAGTACTGATGCACGAGCCGCAGCACGGTGTCGTTGCCTTCCGAGCCGCTGTTGCAATAGAAGAAGTGGTTGAAACCCGCGGGTGTCACCTCGGCGAGCATCGCCGACAGCTCGATCACCGGCGGGTGCGTGGTCTTGAAGAACGTGTTGTAGAACGGCAGTTCCTGCAACTGGCGATACGCGGCGTCCGCGAGCTCCTTGCGGCCGTAGCCGACGTTCACGCACCAGAGCCCGGCCATCCCGTCGATCACCTTGTTGCCGTCCGAGTCCCACAGGTAGACGCCGTCGGCCTTCACGATCACGCGGCTGCCCGCGCGATTCAGCGCGCCCATGTCGGAAAACGGGTGGATGTGGTGCGCGGCGTCGAGCGCGCGGTATTCGGCGCTCGAGCGTGCCTGCGTTGCGCGCGGCGCGGCGGCCGCGGCGGTCGGCGAGGCCGGCTGGATCCAGGCAGATTCGTTGCGGTAGGTCATGTTTCCTCCGTATTTCGGTAGTGCGTTGTGCGCGCGCTTATACGTGCAGCAGCAGATGGCGGCGTTCCCACGAGCTGATCACGCGGAAGAACGCTTCGTATTCGGTTTCCTTCAGCGCGAAATACGCCTTCAGGAACTTGTGACCGAGAATCTCGCCCAGCGGCTCGCACGCGGCCATCAGCGTGAGGCCTTCCTCGAGGTTGCGCGGCAACTGGTACGGCAGGCTGTAGCCGTCGCTCACCAGCGGCTCGGTCGGCTCCAGGCGCTGCGTCATCCCGAGATAGCCGGCCGCGAGCGTGGCCGCCAGCGCGAGGTACGGGTTGCAGTCGACGCCCGGGATCCGGTTCTCGATGCGGCGCGCGGCCGGGCCCGAGTGCGGGATGCGGAAGCCGACCGTGCGGTTGTCGTAGCCCCACTGCACGTTGATCGGCGCGGCCATGAAGCGCGACAGCCGGCGATACGAGTTGATGTACGGCGCGAAGATCGGCATCAGCGCGGGCGTGTATTTCTGCAGGCCGGCGAGGTAGTTGTAGAACACCGACGTCGCGCCGCCGGTTTCCGGCGACGTGAACAGGTTGCGGCCCGTTTCCTCGTCGACGATGCTCTGGTGCACGTGCATCGCGGAGCCCGGCTCGTTTTCCATCGGCTTGGCCATGAACGTCGCGTACATGTTGTGACGCAGCGCGGCCTCGCGCACCGTGCGCTTGAACAGGAACACCTGGTCGGCCAGCGACAGCGCGTCGCCGTGCATGAAGTTGATCTCCATCTGCGCGGCGCCGACTTCGTGGATCAGCGTGTCGATGTCGAGGTTCTGCGCTTCGCAGTACTCGTAGATGTCCTCGAACAGCGGATCGAATTCGTTGACGGCCTCGATCGAATACGACTGGCGGCCCGTCTCCGGGCGGCCCGTGCGGCCGACCGGCGGACGCAGCGGCAGATCGGGGTCCTTGTTCATGTCGACCAGGTAGAACTCGAGCTCCGGTGCGACGACCGGTTTCCAGCCCTTCGCCTTGTACAGGTCGAGCACGCGGCGCAGCACGTAGCGCGGCGAGATCTCGACCGGCGAGCCGTCGAAGTGCACGCAGTCGTGAATCACCTGCGCGGTCGGATCGACGGCCCACGGGATCAGGCGGATCGTCGACGTGTCGGGCACGCAGACCATGTCGGGATCGGTCACGCCGGTGAGCGAACCGTCTTCCGGATAGTCGCCGGTGACGGTCTGCACCATCACCGCCTGCGGCAGGCGCATCGATTCGCCGGACGTGAACTTGTTGCGCGGCGTGATCTTGCCGCGCGCGATGCCGGCCATGTCGGGAATGATCGCTTCGATCTCGGTGATCCGGTGCTGCTTCAGAAAGTCTTCGATGTCTTGCATGTCTGTTCTCGTTATGTGGGTCGGTGCGCTCAGGCGAGCGCGGCGGCGGCCGTGGCGCGCGTGCGGGCATTGCGGCGGGCGCGGCACGCGTCGCCGAACGCGCGGAAGATCGCGCTCGACAGCGGGTCCTGTGCATGCCGCCATTCCGGATGCCATTGCACGGCGAGGGCGAACGCCGGGGCATCGACGACGCTGACGGCCTCGATCAGGCCGTCCGGCGCGACGGCCTCGACGGCGAGGCCGGAGCCGAGTTGCGCGATGCCCTGCTTGTGCAGCGAGTTCACGTGCACGTCGTCGCGGCCGCCGGCGAGCGTGTGCAGCATGCCGCCCGGCGTCAGCCGCACCGTGTGCGCGGGGCCGTATTGCGTGTCCATCGGTGCGTCGTCGTCCTCGCGGTGATCGGCGAGGCCCGGCACGTCGTGCACGCGCTGATGCAGCGTGCCGCCGCAGACGACGTTCAGCTCCTGGAAGCCGCGGCATACGGCAAGCACGGGCACGCCTGCGGCGATCGCCGCGCGCAGCAGCGGCAGCGTGGTCGCATCGCGCGCAGGGTCGTGCTTCGTGCCGGGCGCGCTCGGCTCGCCGCCGTACAGGTGCGGCTCGACGTTCGAATAGCTGCCGGTAAACAGCAGCCCGTCGACCGTATCGAGCATGTCGTCGACCGACTGGCGATCGCCGAGCGCGGGCAACACCATGGCGAGCGCATGCGCGCCGTCGACGATCGCGGCGACGTACTTGTCGCCGACCGTATGCGACGCGTGTGCGCCGATCTGCGTGAAGTCGGCGGTGATGCCGACGAGGGGTTTCCTTTCCATGACGTCAATCAGTTGTCCGTAGGGCTGTCGCGTGCATCGTGCGGATGACGGCAAAACGCAGGCGCGACACGACCCCGCAGCCTGGCGAAAAGCGCAAGGCCGCTGATGAATGGGCGCAACGGGACGGTGTGGCGATCCGCGCTGCGCGCGACGGTCAGGCCGTCGTTCGTCTCATTGCGCGCGCTGCAGCAACGAATGCGCGAACGCGTTCCGTCACCGCGCAGACGATGCGCGTCGACGAACCGGCAACAGAAACGAACGACGAGAAAAGGGGAGAGGCGCTATGGCAGCAGCGACGCGACTTCGTCGGTATCGACGGCCACGAATGCGCGTGCGGAAACAGCGTTGTGACGCCGAACGGAACGACGGGACAGAATGGTGTAGATCGACAGGTGCAGCAGGCGAGGACTATGCCAGCCGCAACTGCCATCGGAAGCGGGAGCAGCGCTGCGCAAAC
The DNA here is from genome assembly GCF_027257875.1 of Burkholderia sp. IMCC1007. Lineage (GTDB taxonomy): Bacteria > Pseudomonadota > Gammaproteobacteria > Burkholderiales > Burkholderiaceae > Burkholderia. The sequence goes on along the minus strand of NZ_JAPVQY010000038.1, from coordinate 78,831 downwards.
TTCGCACATCGCCTCGATCCCACCTCACCAGAGGGCCACGGACTCTCACGATTACACTCGACTGGTTTGTTGAAAGTATTGAACACCTGATCGTTTTGGCGCGCTGGGCGTTTAAAATAATCGAGGTGCCGGACCTGCGTCATTTACATTGATCGGCATCAATCTGGTGTTGCGATAACGTTTTCTGCTGCCGATGAATGGCCAATGACGCTGACCTGAGAGCCAGCATATACGAGCCAAAAACGGCGTCAAATGTTTTTTGAGACTCGTATGTCAGGGCTTTCCCGAGCACTTCGAACAAAATATTCGTAAACGGAATGATGCGCGGGGTGTTCATTATTTCGAACACCTTGCAGGGTTTTCCCCTCTGATGCGCGGGATAAAGTGATTAGAATATTCAACGGCTACCTAATGCGTCGTTTCACTTTTTCACCGCACTACTATCGTGTCCGAAACCGAATCGATGTCCACCGAAGTCGCCGAGCGCCTGCGTTTCGTGCGCAACAAGCATGGCCTGTCGCAGCGCGAACTCGCGAAGCGGGCCGGCGTGACCAACGGCACGATCTCGCTGATCGAACAGGGCCGCGTGAGCCCGTCGGTCGGCTCGCTGAAGAAGCTGCTCGAATGCATCCCGATGAGTCTTGCGGAATTCTTTACGTTCGAGCTGGTTGAATCGCGCTCGATCGTGTCGCGCCGCGACGAGATGCCGAACCTCGGCAACGATGCGCTCGCATTCCATCTCGTCGGCGCGGGCGTGAAGGATCGCAACATGTGCATCATGCGCGAGGTCTATCAGCCGCTTGCCGATACCGGCCCCGAGATGCTCGTGCATGCGGGACACGAGGGCGGCATCGTCGTATCGGGCCGGCTCGAGCTGACCGTCGACGGCGCGACCTGGCTGCTCGACCCCGGAGACGGCTACTACTTCGAAAGCCGTTTGCCACACCGTTTTCGCAATCCCAGCGCGGAACGGCTCTGCGAGGTCGTGTCGGCCAATTCGCCGGCGACCTTCTGACCGCGCATCCCCGCATTCGCCGCCGGCAGGTTTGCCGTTGCGCGGCATGCCGCAGCGCGAATGCCACAACCATTGAGGCATCCTGAATGAACAAGTTGACTTTGGCTGACTGGCAAAACAAGGCGGCGTCGCTCGAGATCGAAGGGCGCGCATTCATCGACGGCGCGTCGCGCGACGCGCATGGCGGCAAGACGTTCGACTGCGTGAGCCCGATCGACGGTCGCGTGCTCGCGAAGGTGGCCGATTGCGGCGAAGCCGAGGTGAACGCAGCGGTCGCCGCCGCGCGCCGCGCATTCGATGCGGGCGTATGGGCCGGGCTCAACCCGCGCGCACGCAAGGCCGTGCTGCTGCGCTGGGCCGCGCTGATGCGCGAACACCTCGACGAGCTGTCGCTGCTCGAAACGCTCGACGCGGGCAAGCCGATCGGCGACACCACGACGGTCGACGTGCCGGGCGCCGCGTACTGCGTCGAATGGTTCGCCGAGGCGATCGACAAGGTCGGCGGCGAGGTCGCGCCGGCCGATCATCATCTCGTCGGTCTCGTCACGCGCGAGCCGGTCGGCGTGGTGGCCGCCGTCGTGCCGTGGAACTTCCCGATCCTGATGGCCGCGTGGAAATTCGGCCCGGCGCTCGCGGCCGGCAACAGCGTCGTGCTGAAGCCGTCGGAGAAATCGCCGCTGACCGCGATCCGCGTCGCGCAGCTCGCGTACGAGGCCGGCATCCCGGCCGGCGTGTTCAACGTCGTGCCCGGCGCGGGCGAACCGGGCAAGCTGCTCGCGCTACACCGGGACGTCGACTGCATCGCGTTCACCGGCTCCACGGCGGTCGGCAAGCTGATCATGCAGTACGCGGCGCAGTCGAACCTGAAGCGCGCGTGGCTCGAACTCGGCGGCAAGTCGCCGAACATCGTGCTGCCCGATTGCCCGGATCTCGACCGCGCGGCGCAAACGGCGGCCGGCGCGATCTTCTACAACATGGGCGAGATGTGCACGGCCGGCTCGCGGCTGCTCGTGCATCGCGACATCAAGGATGCGTTCATCGAGAAGCTGGTCGCGGCCGCGCGTGCGTACGTGCCCGGCAATCCGCTCGATCCGTCGGTGTCGATGGGCGCGATCGTCGACGGGATCCAGCTCGAGCGCGTGCTCGGCTATATCGATGCGGGGCGTAGCGAAGGCCGGCTCGTCACGGGTGGTGCGCGGGTGAAGCAGGAGACGGGCGGCTTCTACGTCGAGCCGACGGTGTTCGAGGTGAAGGCCGATGCGAAGATCGCGCGCGAGGAGATTTTCGGGCCGGTGCTGTCGGTGATCGTGTTCGACGACGTCGATGAAGCGGTACGGATTGCGAACGATACCGAGTACGGGCTCGCGGCGGCCGTGTGGACGTCGAACCTGACCACCGCGCACGACGTGTCGCGCCGGCTGCGGGCGGGCACGGTATGGGTGAACTGCTACGACGAGGGCGGCGACATGAACTTCCCGTTCGGCGGCTACAAGCAGTCGGGCAATGGCCGCGACAAGTCGCTGCATGCGCTCGAGAAGTACACGGAACTGAAGTCGACGCTGATCCGGCTGCGCTGACGCGATGCCGGGCGCGGGCGCGGCGCCGTCCGGCGGTGCGCCCGCAGCCGTCGGCGCGCGTTACGCGGCGCGCAGCGCGGGATGGAAGCCGGCGGCCTCGATGATCGACTGCACGCGCTCGGCGCCATGCGCCGAGTCGACCTTGACGATCTTCGCGGCGACGTCGATGTCGAGCTTCGCGGCGGGGTCGGCGGCCGTCACCGCGCGCGTGATCGCGTTGGCGCAGCCGCCGCAGGTCATGTCCTGGACTTCGAATTCCATCGTGTTCTCCCGGGTTGATGGTTGAAGAATGCGCACAGGATGAAGCTTGCCATGCTGGGAAGGTCAAGCGCCTCCCGCAGCGATGTGCCGTATTAGCTATTTGTAATGCTGAAGTCTGATGAATTGCCATCCGCTTGCGTGCGTCAGTCCGAATTTTTCCCGATTGACGGCTGCGCATTATGGAAGAAATCCGGCGGAGCCTTGCGCGGCAATGCGCGCGTAACGCCGACGCCGCACGATCCCCATGAGCCAAGTAAGGGTACTTCGCGGTGAAAATGCGAATCGATCTTACTATCGATTCCCTTCGATATTTCCGTTCATTACGCACATGACCCGTTTCGCTATCGGTTTCGCACTGGCCCTGCTGGGCGCCTCGGCAACGTCCGCATTCGCTGCCGACGACGTCGTCAACCTGACGTTGAAGGACCACAAGTTTTCGCCCGATGGCGTGACGATCCCCGCCGGCAAGAAAGTGAAGTTCGTCGTGAAGAACCTCGACACGACGCCCGCGGAATTCGAGAGCGACGACTTCAAGGCGGAGAAGGTCGTGCCGGCCGGCAAGTCGGTCGAAATCCTGGTCGGGCCGCTGAAGGCCGGGACCTACGAGTTCCACGACGAGTATCATGAAGCGCAGTCGAAGACGCACCTGACCGTCAAGTAAGCCGATACCGATATGCTGTCTACTGCCCTGATCGTCTTTCGTGAAGTGCTCGAGGCCGCGCTGGTGGTCTCGATCGTGATGGCCGCCACCAAGGGCGTGCCGCGGCGCGGCTGGTGGGTGGGCGGCGGGCTGGTCGGCGGCGTGGTCGGCGCCGGGCTGATCGCGGCGTTCGCCGACGTGATCTCGCAATGGGCGTCCGGCATGGGCCAGGAAGTCTTCAACGCGGGCGTGATGTTCGTCGCGACGCTGATGCTCGCGTGGCACTGCATCTGGATGAGCCGCCACGGCCGCGAAATGGCGCTGCACATGGGCCAGGTCGGCCGCGCGGTCGCGGCCGGCAGCCGGCCGCTGACGGGGCTGGCCATCGTGGTCGGCGTCGCGGTGCTGCGCGAGGGCTCCGAGGCCGTGCTGTTCCTGTACGGCATCGCGGCGGGCGATCCGGGGCAGACGCCGCAGATGATTGCCGGCGGGCTGCTCGGCGTGCTCGGCGGTGCGGGGCTCGGCTACGCGATGTATGCGGGCCTGCTGCAGATTCCGTTGAAGCGGCTGTTCTCCGTCACCAACGGGCTGATCGTGCTGCTCGCGGCGGGCATGGCGAGCCAGTGCGTCGGCTTCCTGCTGGCGGCCGGCCTCGTGCCGTCATGGGGCGATGCGATCTGGGACACGTCGTGGCTGCTCAAGGAGTCGAGCATCGTCGGCAAGGCGCTGCATACGCTGATCGGCTATACCGCGCGTCCGGCGGGCATCCAGATCGCCGCGTACGTCGCGACGCTGGTGACGATCGTCGTGCTGGCACGGGTTGTCGGCCGGCCGCAGCAGGCGATGAGGCCGCCGCACGCCGCTGCGTGAGTATTCCGGGTTTCAATGCACAAGGGGCGTCATGGACGCCCCTTGTTGCATGTGCAGTGCGCGCCGCAACCCGAGCGGCCCCTGCGATGGCGGCCGAGGATGCGCGCGGTTGCGGTGGGTCAGCTGTGGTTGTCGATCCACGCGCGCGCCCATTCGAGTCCCGCATCGCGCGCGTCGTCTTCGGTGTCGAACACGCCGAGCACGCCGGACGCCTCGACGAGCCGGTTGTTCTGCGTGATCGTGCCGCTTGCCGCGAAGCGCTCGGGCTGCATGATCTCGTCCTGCTGCAGGATCGCGTGGCCCCAGATCTGGTAGCCGTGGTAGGTCTGCGCTTCCATTATCGAGTCACCTCCGCGGAGCGGCCGTGCGCGCCGACTTGCAGCACGTTGCCGTCCGGCGTGTATTGACGCGGGATATCGCAGAAGGTGAGCGCAGGCGTCGCGTCCGGTGCGGCTGGCTGCATCACCGTGAGACGCCCCGGCGCCGGGTGCGCGACAGGGCGCGGGGCGGCCCGCGTTTCGGTCGCGGCTGCGGCCGGCCGGTGCGAGCCGGCCTTCACGGCCTGCGCGACGCGGCGCTTGTGCGGTTTCGCGGCGGCTTTCGGCGTGGCGCTCGCGTGCTTCTCCGCGCTCTTGCCGGTGCGCGCGTCGGCGCTGGGGCGGGCGGCTGGCGTACGGGCATCCGGCGTACGGGCATCCGGCGTACGGGCATCCGGCGTACGGGCGTCTGGCGTACGGGGCGCAGGCTGCCGCGCCTCGGGCGGGTTCCAGACCTCGACATAGTGCTCGGCGGCCCAGCCGGCCGACGCGAAGGTCAGCGCCAGCAATCCGCATCCAAACAGTTTTACCATTGTCTCTCCGTCATATTCGTTGCGGCGCGCGTCCGGTGTATGCCGTGCATGTGCATTCGGGGAAGCCGGCTCAGGAGAACACCTCGAGCCCATGTTTCTCGACGATCTGCAGCATGCGCGCAGCGATGCCGCTGGGCCGCTTGTCACCCTGTTCCCATTGACGGATCGTCGATGTCGTGGTGTTCAGGTAGAGCGCGAACACGCTCTGGCTGACGTTGACCGACTTGCGGATGCGGGCGATCGCTTCCGGATCGAATTGCGGCGCGGCTTCGATGCAGAGATCGTCGTATTCCCGCATCGTCTTCTTGTCGATCAGGTTGGCGCGATAAAGCCCCGACGCGGCGCTGTGGATCGCCTCCGTCGCGTCGCTCTTGAATCGACTCTTAGCCATTGCAAATCTCCACCCACTCTTTCAGGGCAACCAGCGTCGCGATGTCGCTGTCGGTGTGTCGGCCGACATCCGCGGCGAGCTTTCTGAAGGCGCGCAGTTCGCGTGCGTCGATGTTGTCGCGGTCGCATTTTGCGAACTGGAACACGAACACCCACGTGTGCCCGACCTTGCCCAGCACGATCCCGCGCTGCCGATTCCCGTCGAGGCGCTTCTTCCAGACGTTCCCGCCGAGATCGATGCCCTGGCCGCGGGCCAGTTCCCGCGCCGCGCGGCAGAGCTCGCCATCGGCGATTCCCGCTTTCCCGGCTGCCTTGTGAAACCACTTCGTCTTGAAGACGCGTCGTACGGAAGCAGACATGTCGAGCCGGTCGAGTTAGCACAGGATTATATACCACTACGTGGTACATATTTCGACCTGGCCGAATGGCCGGCTGCACGCCGATACGACGTCCGGACGGCCCGACGACGGCCCGTCCGGCCAGGCAGCCTTACTCGACCGTCACCGATTTCGCGAGGTTGCGCGGCTTGTCGACGTCGGTGCCGCGCGCACACGCGGTGTGATACGCGAGCAGCTGCAGCGGCACGACGTGCAGGATCGGCGACAGTTGCCCGTAGTGTTCCGGCATCCGGATCACGTGCAGGCCGTCGTCGTTGACGATCTGCGTGTCGGCGTCGGCGAATACGTACAGCTCGCCGCCGCGCGCGCGCACTTCCTGCATGTTCGACTTCAGCTTCTCGAGCAGCGTGTCGTTCGGCGCGACCGTGACGACCGGCATCGCTTCCGTGACGAGCGCGAGCGGCCCGTGCTTCAGTTCGCCGGCCGGATAGGCCTCGGCGTGGATGTACGAGATTTCCTTCAGCTTCAGCGCGCCTTCGAGCGCGATCGGGTAGTGCAGCCCGCGGCCGAGGAACAGCGCGTTTTCCTTGCGCGCGAATTCCTCCGCCCACGCGATGATCTGCGGCTCGAGCGCGAGCACGCTGTTCAGCGCGGTCGGCAGGTGGCGCAGCTCCTTCAGGAATTGCGCTTCCTGCGCGGCATCGACGTGCCCGCGCAGCTTGCCGAGCGTCGCGGCCAGCACGAACAGCGCGACGAGCTGCGTCGTGAACGCCTTCGTCGACGCGACGCCGATCTCGGTGCCTGCGTGCGTCAGGAACTGCATCTCGGTCAGGCGCACCATCGCGCTCGTCGCGACGTTGCACACCGCGAGCGTATGCGTGTGGCCGAGCGACTGCGCGTGCTTGAGCGCCGCGAGCGTGTCGGCCGTCTCGCCCGATTGCGAAATCACGAGCACGAGCTGGCGCGGGTTCGGCACCGACTCGCGGTAGCGGTATTCGCTGGCGATCTCGACCTGGGTCGGGATCTTCGCGATCGATTCGAGCCAGTACTTCGCGGTGAGGCCCGAGTAGTAGCTGGTGCCGCACGCGAGGATCAGCAGGCTGTCGATGTCCGCGAACGCGGCGGGGGCCGCATCGCCGAACAGCGTCGCGTCGAAGGCTTCCGTCTGCGGCACGGTGTCGCCGATCGCGCGCGGCTGCTCGAAGATTTCCTTCTGCATGAAGTGACGATAGGGCCCAAGCTCGACCGCGCCGCCGTATGCGCTGACCACGCGGATCTCGCGCTGCACGGTGGCGCCGTGACGGTCGACGATCGTCACGCCATCGAGCGACAGCTCGCACACGTCGCCTTCCTCGAGGAACGTGAAGCGGTCGGTGCTGCCCGCGAGCGCGAGCGCATCGGACGCGAGGAAGTTCTCGCCGTCGCCGTGACCGACGACGAGCGGCGAGCCTTGGCGCGCACCGACGACGGTGTGCGGCTGGTCCTTGTGGATCACGGCGATCGCATACGCGCCGTGCAATTGCTGCACGGCTTCGCGCACGGCTGCGAACAGGTCGCCGCGGTACAGGCTGTGCACGAGGTGCGCGATTACTTCGGTGTCGGTCTGCGACACGAATTCGTAGCCCTTCGCACGCAGCGCTTCGCGCAGCGGCTCGAAGTTCTCGATGATGCCGTTGTGAACGAGCGCGAGCGCGTTCGACGAGAAGATCGGGTGCGCGTTGTGCGTGACGGGCGCGCCGTGGGTCGCCCAGCGCGTGTGCGCGACGCCCGTCATGCCTTCGAAGTGCGACTCGCGCACCTGTTCGTCGAGATCGGCGACGCGCGCGACGCTGCGCGCGCGCTTCGGTGCGCCCGGTTCGAGCACGGCGACGCCGCACGAATCGTAGCCACGGTATTCGAGGCGCCGCAATCCTTCGATCAGCACCGGAACGATATTACGCTGCGCAACTGCGCCGACAATGCCGCACATGAAAATCTACCCTCTATGTGGAAATGGGCGCCGCGCGGCGCCCGCATGATGTTAATTTTTCTTCTTGACCGGGCGGACGTAGCCGCTCTTCGCGGTCTGCGTCTTCTCGTTCAATGCGAGGACGCCTTCGGCGACGTCCTTCCAGATCGTCGTGCCGGCCGCGATCGTCACGCCGCGCCCGACGCGCACCGGCGCGACGAGCTGCGTGTCGGAGCCGATGAACACGTCGTCCTCGATCACGGTGCGGAACTTGTTCGCGCCGTCGTAGTTGCAGGTGATCGTGCCCGCGCCGATGTTCACGCGCGCGCCGATGTCGGCGTCGCCGATGTACGTGAGGTGATTCGCCTTCGAGCCGTGGCCGATCACCGCGTTCTTCACCTCGACGAAGTTGCCGACGTGCGCTTCGTCCGCGAGCTGCGCGCCCGGGCGCAGCCGCGCGTACGGGCCGATCACGGTGTTGGCGCCGAGCTCGGCGCCGTCGATGTGCGTGAACGCGTCGATGCGCGTGCCCGCGCCGATCGACGCGTTGCGGATCACGCAGTTCGCGCCGATCGTCACGTTGTCGGCGAGCGTCACGTTGCCTTCGAACACGCAGTTCACGTCGATCGACACGTCGCGGCCGCAGCGCAGCGTGCCGCGCACGTCGACGCGGGCCGGATCGGCGAGCGTGACGCCGTCGACGAGCAGCGCATCGGCGACGTTGCGCTGATGGATGCGCTCGAGCTCCGCGAGCTGCGTCTTGCTGTTCACGCCGAGCGTTTCCCACTCTTCGTCGGGCTGCGCCGTGACGACCTCGAAGCCGGCCTCGATCGCGAGCTCGACGACGTCCGTCAGGTAGTACTCGCCCTGCGCGTTCTCGTTCTTCAGCGCACCGAGCCACATCGACAGCTGGGCCGTCGGCGTGACGATGATGCCGGTGTTGATCTCGGCGATCCGCAGCTCTTCCGGCGACGCATCCTTCTGCTCGACGATGCGCGTGACGAAGCCGGACGCGTCGCGCACGATGCGGCCGTACCCGGTCGGATCGTCGAGCGTGACGGTCAGAATCCCGTAGCGGCCCTCGCGCGCGGCGTCGACGAGACGCCGCAGCGTGGAGGCACGCGTGAGCGGCACGTCGCCGTACAGCACGAGTGTCGGTTGGGCGGGATCGAGGAGCGGCAACGCCTGGCGCACCGCGTGGCCGGTGCCGAGCTGTTCGGCCTGCACCGCGAACTGGACGTCGGGCGCGGCGACCGCGGCCTGGACCTGCTCGGCGCCATGACCGACGACGACGACGAGCCGGGACGGCTGCAGCGTGCGCGCGGTGTCGATGACGTGGGAGAGGAGCGGCCTGCCGGCCAGGGGGTGAAGCACTTTCGGCAGCGCGGAACGCATGCGCTTGCCGGTGCCTGCCGCCAAAATCACGATATTCATGGCGCCAGCTTGTCTGAGGAGTTTGAAGCCGTCCATTTTAGCATGCGGCCCCTGGCGTTCCGGGCGTGTCGCGGCGCGGCGACACTGCCGAAAAGGGGCTCGCTTCGCCCCGTTCCGGCCGGCGTTCGGGCCCTGCTTACAGATCGTCGAACTGGACGATCGAGATCGGTCGGGCCGCGCCGGGCTTCGCGGCGCCGGGCGCGCCCGCGTCGTCGCCCGATCCGCACGGCTCCTCGTCGAACGCGATGTCGCCCAGCGGATCGGCCTGGCCTGTCGCGCGCAGCGACGCGAACGGGAACTGGGTCGTATCCATCAGGTGCGACGGCACGACGTTCGACAGCGCGCTGAACATGTTGTCGACGCGGCCCGGGAAGCGCTTGTCCCATTCGCGGATCAGCGCCTTCATTTCCGCGCGCTTCAGGTTCGGCTGGCTGCCGCACAGGTTGCACGGGATGATCGGGAATTCGCGCAGCTCCGCGTATTTCTCGAGATCGGTTTCCTTCACGTACGCGAGCGGCCGGATCACGACGTTCTTGCCGTCGTCCGACTGCAGCTTCGGCGGCATCCCCTTCAGCTTGCCGCCGTAGAACATGTTGAGCAGCAGCGTCTGCAGGATGTCGTCGCGGTGGTGGCCGAGCGCGATCTTGGTCGCGCCGAGCTCGCCCGCCACGCGATACAGGATCCCGCGGCGCAGCCGCGAGCACAGCGAGCAGGTCGTCTTGCCTTCCGGCACGAGCCGCTTGACGATGCTGTAGGTGTCCTGGTTCTCGATGTGGAACGGCACGCCGACCTGCGTCAGGTACTCGGGCAGCACGTGCTCGGGGAAGCCCGGCTGCTTCTGGTCGAGGTTGACCGCGACGATGTCGAAGTCGATCGGCGCGCGCTCGCGCAGGCGCAGCAGCACGTCGAGCATCGCGTAGCTGTCCTTGCCGCCCGACAGGCACACCATCACCTTGTCGCCCTGCTCGATCATGTTGTAGTCGCCGATCGCCTGGCCGACCTGGCGCACGATCCGCTTGAACAGCTTGTTGTTCTCGTACGCTTCCTTCTGCTCGCGGCGCGTCAGCGCGCGGCGGCCGGTGTCGGCGACGGTGGCTTCGATGGCGACGCCATCGGCCGCCGTGTCATTCATGTGGGGGGCGTTCATTGGCGCTCCTCGTCCTTGATGCGAAAGACTTCGACGCCGACGGCGTCGCAGTCCGGATAGGCGTCCGGTTTCTCGGTACAGACGCGTACCGCGCGCACGGTGTCGTGCGCCAGCAGGTGCGCGGCGATCGAATCGCACAGCGTTTCCTGCAGATGGATGTGGCCGCGCGCCAGGCTCTGCGCGACGCTCTGTTTCATCAGGTCGTAATCGACGACTTCATGCAGCCGGTCGTCGACGGGGGTGGACAGCGCGAGCGGTACGAACAGGTCGATGTTGATGACGACGCGCTGCTCGCCGCGCTTCTCGTGTTCGAAGGCACCGATGTTGATGTGCACCTCGTAGTCGCGCAGGTAGAGCCTGCGGCAATCCGCGAGGCGGGGGTGCAGGAGAGCGGAAAACATGGTCGTCCCAGTCAAATTGGCGTGCGCGCACGCAAAGCGGTGCGGGCGGCGGTGATCAGGCCGCGCGCCCGCGCGGTTCATTCATTCGGGCCGGCGGCAGGCGGCACGAGGTGCTCGCCGCCGTCGACGGTCAGCGTCGCGCCCGTCACGCCGGGCGCGCTCGCGAGATAGCAGGCCGCCGCCGCGATGTCGTCCGCGTGCGGCGCGTGGCCGCGCACGAGCGCCGCGACGCGCACCTTCGGTGCGAGCGCCAGCGCCAGCGCGGATGTCGCGCGGTTCAGCGCGGCCTGCATCAGCGCGTGCGACAGCTGCGCTGGTGCAGGATGAAACAGGGCCTGATCCAGTACGTGGATCGCGCACGCACGCAGCGTTTCGTCGTCGCGCGCGGCGTCGGGGGTCGCGTCGGCGAGCGCGCGGGCCAGCGCGAGCGGCGCCGTCACGTTGCGCGCGAGTGCGGCCGCGAGCGACGCGCCGTCGACCGTGTGCGCGTCGTCGGCGCCGGCGCACGCGCTCACGAACACGGCGCACGCGGGCCGGCCCAGCGCCGCGCGGCATGCTCCGACGAGCGCGGCCGCATCGGCTTCCAGGGCCAGATCGGCGTCGAGCACGGCCGCGCGGCGGCCCAGCGCGGCGACGTCGGCGACGACAGCATCGGCGGCCGCACGCGGCGTGCCGGGGCTGCACTGCAGTGCGACGTCCCAGCCGCGCCGCGCGAACGCCGTCGCGAGTGCCCGACCGATCGGCGCGGCATCGGCCGCGCTGTCCAGTGCACCTGCGACGAGCGCGACGCGCGGGGGAGACGTGTCCGGCGAATCGGCTGAAACGGTCATTTACAATGCCGGGATGAACCCGAAAGCTCACGAACCCGCTAGTTTACCTGCTCCCGGCCCTGACGCGCTCGCGCAGTCCGAAACCCTTGCCGCGCAATTGCGCGACGAGATCGCGGCGGCAGGCGGCTGGCTGCCGTTCGACCGCTTCATGGAGCGCGCGCTATACGCGCCCGGCCTCGGCTATTACAGCGGCGGCGCGCGCAAGTTCGGGCGCCGCGCCGACGACGGCAGCGACTTCGTGACGGCCCCCGAGCTGTCGCCGCTGTTCGCGCAGACGCTCGCGAATGCCGTCGCGCAGGCGCTCGCGGCGAGCGGCACGCGCAGCGTGATGGAATTCGGCGCGGGCACCGGCAAGCTCGCGGCCGGCCTGCTCGCGGCGCTCGACGCACTCGGCGTCGAACTCGACGAATACCGGATCGTCGATCTTTCGGGCGAACTGCGCGAGCGGCAGCGCGACACGATCGCGGCCGCTGCGCCGGCGCTGGCGGACAAGGTGCGCTGGCTCGACGCGCTGCCCGTGCGTTTCGACGGCGTCGTGATCGGCAACGAGGTGCTCGACGCGATGCCGGTGCGGCTGTTCACGAAGGCGGGCGGTGCGTGGCTCGAGCGCGGCGTCGCGCTCGACGCGCGGCACGCGTTCGTGTTCGACGACCGGCCCGCCGGGCCGGCCGGCGTGCCGCCGGTGCTCGCGATGCTCGACGTCGACGACGGTTACCTGACCGAGACGCACGAAGCCGCGCTGGCGTTCACGCGCACCGTGTGCACGATGCTCGGGCGCGGCGCGGTGCTGCTCGTCGACTACGGCTTTCCCGCGCACGAGTACTACCACCCGCAGCGCGATCGCGGCACGCTCATGTGCCACTACCGGCATCACGCGCACGACGACCCGTTCCTTTACCCGGGCCTGCAGGACATCACCGCGCACGTCGAATTCACCGGCATCTACGACGCGGGCGTCGGCACCGGCGCGGATCTGCTCGGCTACACGTCGCAGGCGCGCTTTCTGCTGAACGCGGGCATCACCGACGCGCTGGGCGCGCTCGATCCGTCCGATATCCACAGCTTCCTGCCGGCCGCGAACGCGGTGCAGAAGCTGATCTCGGAGGCCGAGATGGGCGAGCTGTTCAAGGTGATCGCGTTCTCGCGCGGCATCGACGGCACGCTCGATGCGTTCGCGCGCGGCGACCGCTCGCACACGCTCTGATCGGGAGCCCCGCATGCTGCGCTGGCTGATGATGTCGTTCGTCGCGGTGATGATCCTGTCGCGCTGCTGGCCGTGGCTCGGCAAGCTCGGCGTCGGGCGGATGCCGGGCGACGTCACGCTGACGCTTGGCGGGCGGCGTTATCCGTTCCCGTTCATGTCGACGCTGGTGCTGACGATGCTGGTGTCGATGGTGGCGCGGCTGCTCTGAGCCGCATCGAAGCAGGCGGCGCGTCGCGGGCAGGCCGCGGCGCGCGCGTGACGGTGCGGCGCGTTACAGTTCGATTTCGCCGAGGATCCGGTGCGCGAGCGCCTTGGCCTCGTCGAACGCCTCTTCCTCGCTTGGGCTCGTGCTGTGGACGTCGTAGCGCATGTTCTCCGTCTCGTCGCCGTCGTCCCGGGCGAGGATCACGTAGCCCTGGAACTGCCCGTTGCCGGCGTGCTGCGTATGCGCCTTGGCCGTGTAGATGCCTTTGGTGAACGTGTTCGTGTCCATCGTGCCTCTCCCGCAAAAGGACACTTCATCGTAGCACTGCGGCGCAGCATGTACAGCGCCGCTAATCGGCGACGGATCAGTGCGCCATCATCATCATTGCGTCACCGTTCGAGCAGCGCGACGACTTCGTCGAGCGTCGGCGCGTGCGCGCCCGTGTGCCGGCACGCGGCAGCGCCCGCGGCGAGCGCGAACGCGAGATGCTCGGGCCACGCGCGTTGCGGCGCGGCCATCAGGCTGAACAGCATGCCGCCGATCGATGCGTCGCCGGCGCCGACGGTGTCGACCACCTCGACGCGCGGCGGGCTGGCTTCGTGCACGCCGCCGTCCGCGTAGAGCGTCGCCGCCTGCGCGCCGCGCGTGACGAACACGGCTGCCCGCGGGTTCAGCGCGCGCACGGCTGCGACCGCGTCCGTGCCGTCGCCGCCGAACAGGTGGCGCAGGTCCTCGTCGGACACCTTGATCAGGTCGGCGAGGCTCGCCATCTTCTCGAGCGTGGGCCGGTACGCGGCCGTCATCAGGTTCCGGTAATTCGGATCGAAGCTGATCTTCACGCCGCGCGCGTGCAGGTCGGCCGCGAGCGCGACGAGCGTGCCCGCGAGCGGCTCGCGCACGAGGCTGATGCAGCCGAAATGCGCCCATTTCACGTGCTCGGTCCAGCCGGCCGGCAGGCGCGCCGGGTCGAATGCAAGGTCCGCGCTTGCTTCGCCGATGAAGAAATACGCGGGCGGCCGCGTCTCGTGGACGATCGCGAGCAGCGGTGCGCGCGGCACGCGCTGCAGGAAGCGCAGGTCGAGCCCGGCCGCTTCGCTGGTGCGCCACAGAACGTCGGAGAAACAGTCTTCGCCGATCGCGCCCGCTAGCGCGCTCGGCAAGCCGAGCCGCGCGACCGCGCGCGCGACGTTCCAGCCGGCGCCGCCCGGCACCGACGTCCATTGCGCGTCGCCCGCGCGCACCATGTCGGTCAGGATGTCGCCCGCCGACACGAAAGCCGGAAACGCGCCGCCGCTCATTGCGTCGACTCGCTGCGTGCGCCCATGCGCGCGAGGGTCGCGAGCACGTCGTAGCATGCGCCCATCGTGTGATAGTCGGTCTTGCCGGCCGGGCTCTTCTCGTCGCTGTACTTGCGGTTGTCGCACGTGAGGATCCGGTACCACGCGCCGTAGCGGTGATCGACGAAATGCGCCCAGCTGTAGCGCCAGATCTCGTCGTACCAGTCCCAGAAGCGTTCGCTGCCGGTGCGCGCGCCGAGCATCGCGGCGGCCGCGAAGGTTTCCGCCTGCACCCAGAAATACTTGTTGTGGTCGCAGATCGTGAAGTCGGGGCCGAAGCCGTAGCACAGGCCGCCGTGATCGGTGTCCCACGCGTGCGTGAGCGCCGCGTCGAACAACTCCGCCGCGCGCGGCACGAGCCAGTCGAGCGGGCGATGCCGCTCGAGGATCAGCAGCAGCTTCGCCCATTCGGTCTGATGGCCGGGCTGGAAGCCCCACGGACGGAAGATGTTCGAGCTGTCTTCCTTGTTGTAGTCCCAGTCGACCGACCAGTCCGCGTGGTAGTGCTCCCACACGAGGCCGCCCGACAGCGCGGCCTGGCGCTGCGTGATGTGGGTCGCGAGCTTTTCCGCGCGGTCGAGGTAGGTGACGTGCCCGGTCGCCTCGTAGGCTGCGAGCAGCGCTTCCGTCATGTGCATGTTCGCGTTCTGGCCGCGGTACGACGACACGATCCAGTTGGGTGTCGCGTCGTCCGCGTAGAGGCCCGCCGCCGCATCCCAGAAGCGGTGTTCGGCGAGCTCGTAGGTCGACGCGATCAGCGCGCGCGCTTCGTCGATGCCGGCCATCGTCGCGTGCGCGGCGGCCAGCAGCACGAACGCGAGCCCGTAGCAGTGGCGCGTGCCGTCGAGCGTCGCGCGCTTCGCGCCGTCGCGCCAGTCCAGTTCCCAGTCGTAGCCCTTCAGTTCGTCGTCCCAGTGCGCGTCGCGCAGGAAGCGCAGCCCGTGGCGCGCGTAGTCGAGATCGCGCGGATCGCCGAAATGGCGGTACGCCATCGCGTAGTTGAAGACGAACCGGCAGCTGCTGACCAGGTGCCGCGACGTACGGTTGTAGACGCTGCCGTCGTCGCGGAAGTAGTGGTGGAAGCCGCCCGTCGGATCGAACGCGTTCGCCGCGTAGAAGCGCAGCGTGTCCTCGACGTGCGACAGCAGGAACGACGGATCGCGGAAGCTCGCGACGAACGGCGCCGCTTGCGCGTGGGCGGCCGGCGCGGCCGTGCGGGATTGGACCGGGGGCATGTTCATGATTCGGTGACCGTGGCGGTATCGAGTGCCGGCGCGCCGGCGGGCTGGCTGCTGGCCCGCACGATCAGCTCGACGGGCAGGGAGAGCTCGGTGCGCTCGGGCGCTTCCGCGAGCAGCAGTTCGACGCCGCGGCGGCCGAGCGCTTCCTTGTCGACGGCGAGCGTCGTGAGCGGCGGATTCGCATGCGCGGCGGCCGGGATGTCGTCGAAGCCGACGATCGCGATGTCTTCCGGAATCCGCACGCCGCGCGCGATGCACACGCGCTGCGCGGCCAGTGCGGCCGCGTCGTTGTACGCGAATACGGCGTCGGGGCGCGGGCCCGGCGCGTCGAGCAGGCGCTGCATCGCACGCGCGGCGCCCGTGTCGGGGTCGAGCCCGGCGTCGATCGTCACTTCGTAGGCCGGGTCGAACAGCCGGCCGGCCTCGAAGAACGCGCGCCGGTAGCCGATGGCCCGCTGCGCGATGCTGTAGTGCGCGGCCGAGCCGCCGATGAACGCGATCCGCGAGCGGCCGATGGCGAGCAGGTGGCGCATCGCGAGCGCCGCGCCCGTCGCGTTGTCGACGTTCACCGAGCGCAGGCCGGGCGCCCACAGGTCGATCAGCACGAGCGGGCGGCCGGTCGCGGCGAGCGCCTCGATCGTCTCGGGCTCGATGAAGCCGGCCACCGCGATCGCGTCGGGCGCGTGCGGCCGCATCTGGCGCAGCACGTCGTCGTTCGGGCCGACCGTGAGCAGCGTCGGCACGATGCCGCGCTCGCGGCACGCGTCCTCGACGCCGTGCAGCACGTGCGAGAAGAACGGGCTGGCGGGAAAGCGGTTGTGCTGGCGGTGCAGCAGGAAGGTGAGCCGGCGGATCCGGGGCCGCAACTGGGCCGGGTCGTAGCCGAGCCGTTGCGCGATCTCGACGATGCGCGCCCGCGTGGCCTCGGACAGGCCCGGCTGGTTTTTCAGCGCGCGCGAAACGGTGCCGATCGAGACCTCTGCCGCCCGCGCTACGTCGCGAATGGTGGTGCCCATCGTTCGGGGTCCGGTTTGTTTAGGGTGACGGCGATTGTATAGTAAAAACCAGCGCGTAATTCGGGCCGGATAACCGGGGAATACCCGAAAATAGCGGGCTTTTAGGCGCTAATCTGCGAAAACATCGTTACTAAAAATACTAAACAAAACGCGAAAAAGGCAAGGTTGTCGCGAGGAGGCGCCGTCGGTCGTTCAGGCCGTCGCCCGCGGCGGTCCGCCGCGATCGCGCAGCGCCGCGCGGCCCTCGTCGAGATCGACGACCGCGAGCCCGCCCGGCTGCTGCTTCGCGCGCCGTTTCGCGAGCGCCGCGACCGATGCGATCTCGTCGCTGCCGTAGCGCATCGCGCGGTGCGCGCCGGCCGGCACGCCGACCGCGCCGATCGCCATCGTGACGAAGCCGAAGAACGCGGGATTGCCGTGGCGGTCCTCGCCGCTCAGCCCGCCCGCATGCCGGTCGGCCTGCGTGTAGAAGCGTTGCGCGCCGTCGTTGAAGCGCGCGATCGCGTCGACCGCGCGTACGTGCCAGTCGTCGCGCTGAAACAGCACGAGGAAATCGTCGCCGCCCACGTGCCCGAGGAAGTCGCGCTGCGGATCGCACACGCCGGCCAGCACCGTCGCCGCGAACTTCAGCACTTCGTCGCCCTGCCAGTAGCCGTACTGGTCGTTGAACGGCTTGAACTGGTTCAGGTCGACGTAGCACGCGTGGAAGCCGGCGTCGTGCGCCAGCAGGCGGTCGATATGCGCGCTGATCGGGATGTTGCCGGGCAGGAACGTCAACGGATTCGCGTAACGCGCGGCCTCGATGCGCATTTCGGTCACCGCCCGCACGAGGCTCTCGCCGGTGCCGAGCCCGACGTAGCGGCCGTGTTCGGTGATCACGAAGCCGTCCGCGAGATAGCGCTGGTCGTGGCTCGCGAGCAGCAGCGCGAGCTGCTCGACCGTCGTCGCGTTGTCGATCATCAGCGGCGCGTCGTTCGCGAACTGCAGGCACGGCTTTTTGCCGAACACCTCGCGGTGATACGGCAGCGCGAAGCGGTCGATGAAGCCGCGCCGGTTCACGAGGGCGACGGGCCGCCCGCGTTCGACGAGCGCGAGCGCGTGCAGCTCGGGCATCCGGTTGAAGAGGTCGAGTGCGTCGTTGCTGGTGGCGTCGCGTGGCAGCGCGGGCGCGGCGACCAGCATCTTCGCGGCGATCGTGCCGGCCGGCCGCGCGGTGCGCGTCGCGCCGGGAAACACCGCGATGTGCGGCGTGCCGATCGCGTCGCGTGCGGCCGGCGCGACGACCGGCGACGGCCGTGCTTCGGGCCGGCCGAGCAGGAAACCCTGCACGCAGCGGATTCCCATGTCGCGCACGACGATCAGGTCGCATTCGTTCTCGATCCCTTCCGCGATCAGCTCCGCGCCGCTGGCCTGCGCGAAGCGCTGGATTGCACGGACCGCTTCGAACTTCAGCGGATCGTGCGCGATGTCGTGGATGAAGAAGCGGTCGATCTTCACGACGTCGGGGCGCAGGCGTAGCCACAGGCTCATGCTGGCATTCGCGGTGCCGTAGTCGTCGAGCGCGAGCTGGATGCCCGTGTCGCGCAGCGACGCGACGGCCGGCTCGATGCGCGCGACGTCCGGCATCGCGATCTGCTCGGTCAGCTCGATCACGATGCGCTCGGCGCCGATTCGCGCGCGGCCGAGCAGCAGCCGTACGCGGTCGCGATCCTGCGCGAGCTGCAGGATCGTGTTCGCGCTGAAGTTGAGGAACAGCTTGCCGCCGCAGTCGAGCGCCGCGAACGCGTCGAGGCAGGTGAGCGCGGCCGCCTGCTCGAGCGCGACCGTCGTGCCGTCGCGGGCGGCCTGCGCGAACAGGGCGGCGGGCGACTCGAGATCGGCGCCGCGCGGGCCGCGGATCAACCCTTCGTAACCGACGACCAGGCCCGAACCGAGATCGACGATCGGCTGGAACACGGCGGCGAGCCCGCGTTCGGCGATCAGGCGTGCGGTCGGGGTGGCGGTAGAGTCGGAATGGGGCGCGGACATGGGCAGGGCGGCCGAAGCGACGGGACGCCAGACTTTAACGGCAGCGCGCGCGAAGAATTGAATGAAGATTTTGTGACGACGGGGTGATGTGGGTCCGTGCGAGCGTTTGATAGTGGCGCGGCAACGCGAACGGCGAACGGCGAACGGCGAACGGCACACGGCGAACGGCACACGGCACACGGCACACGGCGAACAGCGAACGGCAGAAGGCAGAAGGCAGAAGGCAGAAGGCAGAAGGCAGAAGGCCGAAGGCAGAAGGCAGAAGGCAGAAGGCAGAACGCCACAAGCCCAAGGGCGCGGCCGGCCACAGCCGCGACGCACTCGTCAGATCAGCGCTTGCCCGCGTTCAGCGCTCCGCGCCGGCGGGCGGCCCCGACCGCGCCATCCTGGCCGTCCTGCTCGCCGCTCAGGTCGCGCGCGCCCCAGCGCTGCGCGAGCGCCGCGCACGCCATCAGCTGGATCTGATGGAACAGCATCAGCGGCAGCACGATCGCGCCGACCGCCTGCGCGGAGAAGATCACCTTCGCCATCGGCACGCCGGCCGCGAGGCTCTTCTTCGACCCGCAGAAGATGATCGTGATCTGGTCGGCCCGGTTGAAGCCGAGCCGCTTGCTGACGACGGTGGTCAGCACCAGCGCGATCACGAGCAGCACGATGTTGACGACCAGCAGGCCGCCGAGCGCGCGCGCCGGAATCTGGTGCCACAACCCCTGGTTCACGGCCTCGCTGAACGCGACGTAGACGACGAGCAGGATCGAGCCCTGATCGACGAAGCGCAGCACGCCGCGATTGCGCTCGATCCAGCCGCCGATCACGGGCCGCAGCAACTGGCCGGCGATGAACGGCACGAGCAGCTGCATCACGATGCTGCCGACGGTGCTCCACGGCGAGGCGGCCGCGCCCGGCTGCGACGTGATCATCAGCCCGACGAGCGCCGGCGTCACGAAGATGCCGAGCAGGCTCGACGCGGACGCGGCGCACACGGCGGCCGGCACGTTGCCTTTCGCCATCGACGTGAACGCGATCGACGACTGGACCGTCGACGGCAGCGTGCACAGGAACAGCACGCCGGCATACAGCGCCGGCGTGACGAGCGGCTGCAGCACGGGTTTCAGCACGAGGCCGAGCACGGGGAACAGCGCGAACGTGCTGAGCAGCACGACCGCATGCAGCCGCCAATGCGTCGCGCCCGCGATGACGGCTTCGCGCGACAGCTTCGCGCCGTGCAGGAAGAACAGCAGGCCGACGGCGATGTTGGTCGCCCAGTTGAACGCATGGGCGGCCGGGCCGCGACACGGCAGCACGCTTGCGAGCACGACGGTGCCGACGAGCGCGAGCGTGAAGTTGTCGGGAAGGAAACGGGGACGGGCCATCTGGAACTCGATTCGGAAACGGTGCGCGCGCACCGCGCGCGCGAATGGCGTTATTGTCCGGGCGGATCATTCAATACACAAATTCATTGTGCGAATCGATTGATGAACGAGATGCATGTCGGGGTGCGCCTTCGCACACGCCACCGCGGCGCATGACGGCGGAAGAATGTTCTGCCACAAACGCCCCCGGAAGTGAAAAAACCTAGCAGTAACATGGTGTTACACCGATGCCGGCGACCTAACACTTTTTGGCTCGACACCGTTTCGGACCGCTCATAAATTACTGCTGAAAGGCTTGCGTTGGCCGGGAGCAGTCGGTAGCGCGCCGCAACAGGCAATGAATGTGATGACGGAACGGGTGAAACTGAAGGTCGGACGATGGGTGGCAGGCGCGCTGTGTGCGTTGCTGATGCCGCTCGCGCTCGCACAGCCGCCGCACGGCGGCGGTCTTGCGTACGGCGGCCACGGCTTCGGCAGCCACGGTTTCGGCGCCCACGGTTTCGGCGGTGGCGACATGCACGCGTACGGCCAGCCGGCCGGCGGTGCGCCGGTCTGGCGCCGCGCGGCGCCGTCGGGCGGCGCCCGTGCCGGCGGCGTGAACGGCTACGGTTCGCGCTGGGGCCTGCGCCCGACGCCGTCCTACGGCCACTACGCCGCACAAAGCCCGTATCGCCCGATCAGCGCCGATTCGCGCCAGATGCCGCGCCCGTCGGGCGGCGGCGGCAACGTGCCGCTGCGCGCCGGCTCGATCCGTGCCGACGTCGCGCGCTACAACGAGGAGCGCGGCGGCCGCCCGCTGCCGCCGCCCCGCGCGCAGGAAGAGCCTGCACACTCGCCGTTTTTCTCCCCGTTCTACCGAAACTGAGCGCCCGCGCGCTCGTCCCCCCGCCGGCTGATGCGAATTCACCACAGTCGCGCATAGATTTCCGCTGATTTTCCCGCCGCATTGCGCTATCTTTCGCGCCCGGCGCGCGCACGCCAGGCGGCCGTCCCGCCGCGTGCCCGCATCGCGCGGGGCCGCCGCGCCGCGTCGGCCCATGCATGAATTCCGCGAAGTTAAGGCTGCCGCTATACCCGCAATAAGTGTGCGCAATTTTGACCGGACCAATGATCCGTAAAGATGGCTGCGCCCCATACGACGCTAGCACTCGGCTCCAAACAACAACGCTCGCGCCACTTATCGACTATCCGACAAAACCTGGAGATCCCATGAAAGCATTCGCCCGCCGTGCGTCCCGCACGTCCGTCAAGCTGATCGCCGCAGCCGCCTGCGTGGCGGCAGCCGCACCCGTCTACGCGCAGTCGAGCGTTTCGCTCTACGGTCAGGTGGACGAATGGGTCGGCGCGACCAAGTTCCCGGGCGGCGATCGCGCATGGAACGTGAGCGGCGGCGGGATGTCGACGTCGTACTGGGGCATGCACGGTGCCGAGGATCTGGGCGGCGGCTACAAGGCGATCTTCACGCTGGAGAGCTTCTTCCGCGCACAGAACGGCCAGTACGGCCGCTTCCAGGGCGACACGTTCTTCGCGCGCAACGCATACGTCGGCATCAGCGCGCCGTTCGGCACGGTGACGGCGGGGCGTCTGACGACGCATCTGTTCCTGTCGACGATCCTGTTCAACCCGTTCTACGACTCGTACACCTTCTCGCCGATGGTGTACCACGTGTTCCTCGGCCTCGGCACGTTTCCGACCTATCCGAGCGACCAGGGCGCGGTCGGCGATTCGGGCTGGAACAACGCGCTGTCCTACACGTCGCCTTCGTTCGGCGGCCTGAATTTCGGCGCGATGTACGCGCTCGGCAACCAGGCCGGCGACAACCGCTCGAAGAAGTGGAGCGCGCAGTTCAACTACGCGAACGGTGCGTTCGCGGCGACTGCCGTCTACCAGTACGTGAACTTCAACAACGGTCCGCAGGATCTGAGCGCGCTCGTGACCGGCATGAAGAGCCAGGGCATCGGCCTGGTCGGCGCGACCTACGACCTGAAGTACGTGAAGCTGTTCGGCCAGTACATGTATACGAAGAATGACCAGGTCGCGGGCAGCTGGCACGTGAACACCGCGCAGGGCGGCGTGTCGGTGCCGCTCGGCGTCGGCAACGCGATGGCGTCGTACGCGTATTCGCGCGACGCGGGCGGCCTCGACCAGACGCGCCAGACCTGGGCCGTCGGCTACGACTATCCGCTGTCCAAGCGCACGGACGTCTACGCCGCCTACATGAACGACCACATCAGCGGCCTGTCGAGCGGCAACACGTTCGGCGCAGGCATCCGCGCGAAGTTCTGACGATTCGGTCGGGGGACGCGCGAGCCTTTCGCGCATTCGTCCGACAGTTGACCCCCCATCGGCGCCGCCATTTGCGGCGCCGTTTTGCGTTTGTTGACGTTTTTGTTTCCTCGCCTTTGTTACCCTATCTCGTAATTGCATGATTCCCAGGAATTGCGAGCTAGTTCGATGGATACCCTCGTCAGCATGAATGTGTTTCGCTACGTCGTCGAAGTGGGCAGCTTCGTCGGCGCGGCCGAGCGCATGCAGATGTCGGCCGCGATGGCGAGCAAGCACGTGATGCATCTCGAGCAGCAGCTCGGCGCGCGGCTGCTGCATCGCACGACACGACGTGTCGCGCCGACCGAGGCGGGACGCGAATACTATGAGCGCCTCGTGCAGGCGCTGTCGGAACTCGACGAAGCCGGACAGGCGGTCGGCGCCGCGAGCGTCGTGCCGCAGGGCCGCTTGCGCGTGACGTCGCTGTCCGCGTTCGGATTGCGGCACGTGATGCAGGCGGTCACCGAGTACGCGGGCCGCTTCCCCGACGTGACCGTCGACATGACGCTGTCCGATCGCGTGGTCGACCTCATCGAGGAAGGCTACGACGTCGCGGTCCGCGCGGCCCCGAACGGCTTGAAGTCGTCGTCGCTGGTCGCGCGGCAGATCGCGACCGCGCACATCCTGCTGGTCGCGTCGCCCGAGTATCTCGGGAAGCACGGCACGCCGCAGACGATCGCCGATCTCGCGCACCACAATTACCTGCGGCGCGATTCGAATTCGACGATGCTCGATTCGCTCGTGATCGACGCGGCCGCCGCGTCGCGCGTGAACCTGAGCGGCAACCTGATCGTGAACCATCTCGAAGGGCTGCGCGCGGCCGTGCTCGCGGGCGCGGGCATCGCGCTGCTCGGCACCGAGGTGGTCGGCGACGACATCGAATCGGGCCGGCTCGTGCCGGTGCTGCTCGACGCCGTGCCGCCGCACGAGGCGCCGATCTACGCGGTGTACGCGAGCCGCCGCCACGTGTCCGCGAAGGTGCGTTCGTTCGTCGACTTCCTCGCCGCGCGTTTCGAAGGCGAGTCGCTGTGCCCGTCGATCGAGGCGCGCCTGCGCGTGCTGCCGATCACGCGGATCAAGCGCGCGGGCTGACCGGTGCGGGCCGCCTGCGTGCGGACGTGAAAAAAGCGCGAGCCGTTGCGGTTCGCGCTTTTTCGTTTGGTGAGACCCCGTGCTCGGCGGCGGAGCGGCCCGCCGCCGCGTGCGTCACCGCGGGATCCCGAGCCGCGCCTTCGCGTCGTCGTATTCGCGCTTGAGCCGCTCGACGAGCGCGCCGACGCTCGGCAGGTCGTCCATCAGGCCGACGCCCTGGCCCGCGCCCCAGATGTCCTTCCACGCCTTCGCCTTGTCGCCGCCGAAATTCATCTTCGACTTGTCGGATTCCGGCAGCGCGTCCGGATCGAGGCCGGCTTTCTCGATGCTCTCGCGGATGTAGTTGCCGTGCACGCCCGTGAAGAGGTTCGTATAGATGATGTCGGACGATTTCGCGTTGACGATCGCGTGCTTGTAGTCCTCGACCGCGTGCGCTTCCTGCGTCGCGATGAAGCGCGTGCCCATGTACGCGAAGTCGGCGCCCATCGCCTGCGCGGCGAGGATCGAGCCGCCGTTCGCGATTGCGCCGGACAGCACGATCGGGCCGTCGAACATCTTGCGCACTTCGCCGACGAGCGCGAACGGCGAGGTCGTGCCCGCGTGGCCGCCGGCGCCGGCCGCCACCAGGATCAGCCCGTCGACGCCGGCCTCGAGCGCCTTCTGCGCGTGGCGCAGGTTGATCACGTCGTGCAGCACGATGCCGCCGTAGCTGTGCACCGCGTCGACGATCTCGCGCGCCGGCGCGCGCAGGCTCGTGATGAAGATCGGCACCTTGTGCTCGACGCACACGCGCACGTCATGCTCGAGCCGTACGTTGGACTGGTGGACGATCTGGTTGACCGCGATCGGGCCGATCACCGCGTCCGGGTGCTTCGCCTTGTGGTCGGCGAGCTCGGACTGGATCTGCGTGAGCCACTCGTCCAGCAGTTCGGCCGGACGGGCGTTGAGCGCGGGAAATGACCCGACGATACCCGCCTTGCATTGCGCGAGCACGAGTTCGGGGTAGCTGACGATGAACATCGGCGACGCGATGACGGGCAGCGTCAGATTCTGCAGGACGGCGGGCAATGCCATGGGGTGTCTCCAGTCTCGAGGGGCGGCCGGACGCGGCGCGGTCGCGCCGACGCCGGCTTCATGCTTGGCGATCGAACGGTGTGTCGAGTGTACCTGTACGACGGTGTGTCGATATTAATACGAACGGTCGTGCGATTCTACGCGAGCTTAGCAAAATGCGCGGCATGGCGACAATCGAGGGAGTGTTCTGTTTCTACGTTTTCGGGCATCTGCCGCGCGCTGAATCCGGGCCGGCGCTCCTACAATGATCGCCATAACAGACCAACGAGAAACACATCATGTCGTTTGAGGCGTTTGCACCGTTTCGCGTGACAGTGCAGGACACGGAAATCTTTGGTGTCAAAGGTGGCGCGGGGCCGCCGCTTCTGCTGCTGCACGGCCATCCGCAGACCCACATGATCTGGCATCGCGTCGCCGCGACGCTGGCCAGCCATTTCACCGTGATCGCGACCGACTTGCGCGGCTACGGCGCGTCGGGCAAGCCGCCGAGCGACGCGCAGCACGCGCGTTATTCGAAACGCGCGATGGCGGCCGACCAGGTCGCCGTGATGCGGCATTTCGGCTTCGAGCAATTCCACGTGTGCGCGCACGATCGCGGCGCGCGCGTCGCGCACCGGCTCGCGCTCGATCACCCGGCGGCCGTCGAGCGGATGATGCTGCTCGACATCGCGCCGACGCTCGCGATGTACGAGAAAACCGATCGCGCGTTCGCGACCGCGTATTTCCACTGGTTCTTCCTGATCCAGCCGGAGCCGCTGCCCGAATCGCTGATCGAAGGCCGTACCGACGCGTACATCGAGCGCGTGATGGGCAACCGTTCGGCCGGCCTCGCGCCGTTCGCGCCGGAAGCGCTCGCCGCCTATCGCGCCGCGCTCGCGCAGCCGGGCGCCGTGCATGCGATGTGCGAGGACTACCGCGCTTCGGCGACGATCGATCTCGAACACGACCGCGCGGATCTCGAGCGCGGCAACAAGGTCGCGTGTCCGCTGCGCGTGCTGTGGGGCGCTAACGGGATCGTCGGCCGGTGCTTCGATCCGCTCGACGAATGGCGGCGGGTCGCGCGCGACGTCAGCGGCCGCGCGCTCGAGTGCGGGCACTACATTCCGGAAGAAGCGCCCGACGAGCTGGTCGACGAGCTGCTCGCGTTCTTCGAGGCGCGCGACGCGGCTGCGTAAACGGCGCCGGTGGAGCCTCGGTGGAACCCGGCGGAACCCGGCGGAACTCAGGCGGAACCTCGGCGGAACCTCGGCGCCGCGCGTCCGGCGTTCAGCGGTGCGCGGCGTCGTCTCCGGCGAGCGGCGGCAGGCGGCGCGGCACGGGCGTCGATTTCACGATCGCCGTGCTCGTTTCCGCACGCTCGGTCACCTTCGCGAGGATGTCGTCGAGCTGTTCGATCGTGCGCAGGTAGAGCCGGCAGATGAAACAGTCGTCGCCGGTCACCTTGTCGCATTCGACGAATTCCGGAATCCGCCGCAATACCTCCTCGACCAGATGCAGCTGCCCCGGCAGCGGCTTCACGCGGACGATCGCCTGCAGCGTGTAGCCGAGCGCGCGCGGGTCGAGCTCGACGGTGAAGCCGGCGATCACGCCTTGCGCTTCGAGCCGCCGCACGCGGTCCGCCGTGGCGGGCGCCGACAGCCCGATCTGGCGCGCCAGCTCGCTGGTCGCGACGCGGGCATCCTCGGCGAGTGCGGCAAGGATCGCGCGGTCGGTCGCGTCAAGCGACGCGACGGCGGGCGGGGAAAGGCGTTTCGGCATGATCGCTTTGCTTTCGAAGGTGAATCGGCTGTTTCGCTTCAGTTTAGCCGTGGAAGCGCGGAAGGCAAGTTTCTAGAATCGAAGTCATCTTCTCTCGTCGAACGGAGTCCATGATGGCCTCGAACGAAACCCGCCGCGGCGCCGCCGAGATGGTCGTCGCGATGATGATGTCCGGCACGATCGGCTGGCTGGTGATGTCGTCGCAGCAGCCGCTCACCAATGTCGTGTTCTTCCGCTGCCTGTTCGGTGCGGCGACGCTCGCGATCGTCTGCGCGGCGCTCGGCTTCCTGCGCCGCGCGCTGTTCTCGCCGCGCATGCTCGCGCTCGCGACGCTCGGCAGCGTCGCGATCGTCGCGAACTGGCTGCTGCTGTTCGCCGCCTATTCGCGCGCGTCGATCTCGATGGCGACCGCCGTCTACAACACGCAGCCGTTCATGCTCGTCGCGCTGGGCGCGATCGTGTTCCGCGAACGGATCGGCGCGTCGACGATCGCGTGGCTCGCGCTCGCCTTCGTCGGGCTCGTGTGCGTGGTGCGCGTCGAGCCCGCCGTGCTCGCGGTGCCCGGCGAATACCTCGAAGGCGTCGCGCTGTCGCTCGGCGCGGCGTTCCTGTACGCCGTGTCGTCGATCGTCACGAAGCACCTGAAGGGCACGCCGCCGCATCTGCTCGCGCTGCTGCAGGCCGGCCTCGGCATCGTGCTGCTCGCGCCGTTCGCGCAGTTCGGCACGTTGCCCGCGACGCCCGTGCAGTGGCTCGATCTCGTCGTGCTCGGTGTCGTGAACACGGGGCTGATGTACGTGCTGCTGTACGGCGCGATCCAGAAGCTGCCGGTCGCGATGACGGGCGCGCTGTCGTTCGTCTATCCGGTCGTCGCGATCATCGTCGATCGCGTCGCGTTCGGGCAGACGCTTGCGTGGACGCAGGTGTTCGGCGCGCTCCTGATCCTGCTCGCGGCGGCCGGCGTGAACCTCGGCTGGCGCATCGTGCCCGCGCGTCGCGCGGCGGTGCGGAACTGAAACGCGCGTTTGGTTTGCCGCTACGATTCATCACGGTGCGCTGCCACGGCTCGTGCGGACGGTGCGTCGCGGCTGCCGCGGGGCATCGAAGAATGCGCGCGCAGGCGGCCTGCGCGCGTGCGTGAGAAACGCTGTAAGAAGTTGTAGGGAAACACCCGATGCGACGCTGCAGCGTCGCTCGTATGATTCGGGCTGTGACGTTGATCACGTTCACAGGATTCCGATCTCGATGCCGTTCGCCCGCGAGGCTGAACGGCTTTTTTTTGTGCGCCGCTTTTATGTGCCGCTGCCCGCGAGCAGTCGCCGGCGCGCATCGAGACGCGCGAGCAGCATGCGCCTCGCGTCGTCGTCCGACGTGCGCCACCCCTTGATTTCGTCGCGCGTGCGCAGGCAGCCCGCGCACCAGTCGGTACGCGGGTCGATCCTGCATACGTCCGTGCACGGCGACGCGACCGTGCCGACCATTACCGGTGCGTCGCTCATGCGTCGTTGCGCTGCGCGATGTCCGCGATCGGCGCGCCCGTCAGCGACACGAGTTCGTCCGGCGACAGGTTGAACACCGCGTGCGGATGGCCGGCGGCCGCCCACAGGCTGTCGAGCCCGAGCAGGTCGGCGTCGATCAGCGTGACCGGTTCGACCAGATGGCCGATCGGGCACACGCCGCCGATCGCATAGCCGGTGTTGTCGCGCACGAACTTCGCATCCGCGCGGCCGACCGCACCGACCTGGGCGGCGACTTTCTTCTCGTCGACACGGTTCACCCCGCTCGCGACGACGAGCACCGGCGCGCCGTCCGACTCACGGCGAAACAGGATCGACTTCGCGATCTGCGCGACCGAGCAGCCGAGCCCGGCCGCGGCCTCGGCCGAGGTCTTGCCGGTTTCGGCGAGCATCACGATGCCTTTCGCATGGCCGCGCTCGCGCAGCAGCAGCGCGACGCGTCGCGCGGAATCGGGGAGAGAGTCGAATGAAGCAGGTGTCGTCATGAGGTCGATCCGTGAAAGTCGGTGTCAGACGCAGCTCGCCGCGTCGGCCGCGCTCTGGGCCTTGGCGAGCAGCGCGCGACCGGCGCGCGACACGTTCGCGCGGCCGATCGCGTTCGAGATGAAGTCGCCGGCGGCGACGACCTGTGCGAGATCGATGCCGGTCTCGATGCCGAGGCCCTGCATCAGGTACAGCACGTCCTCGGTCGCGACGTTGCCGGTCGCGCCCTTCGCATACGGGCAGCCGCCGAGGCCGGCCACCGATGCGTGGAAGATCTCGATCCCTTCGAACAGCGCCGCATAGATGTTCGCGAGCGCCTGGCCGTAGGTGTCGTGGAAGTGGCCCGACAGCCGTTCGCGCGGGAACACGCGCGTGACGGCGGACAGCACTTCGCGCGTGCGCTTCGGCGTGCCGACGCCGATCGTGTCGGCGATGTCGATCTCGTCGCAGCCGAGCGCGGCGAACCGTTCGACGACGTCGACCACCGATGCGACGGGCACCTCGCCCTGGTACGGGCAGCCGAGCGTGCACGACACGCTGCCGCGCAGCCGCACGCCGGCATCCTTCGCGGCCTTCGCGACCGGCTCGAAGCGCGCGATGCTCTCGGCGATGCTGCAGTTGATGTTCCGCTGCGAGAACGCTTCGCTCGCCGCACCGAAGATCACCACTTCGTCGGCGCGCGCGGCGAGCGCGTTCTCGACACCCTTCAGGTTCGGCGTGAGCACCGAATAGACGGTGCCCGCGCGACGCTCGATGCCGGCCATCACGTCGGCGCCGTCGGCCATCTGCGGCACCCATTTCGGCGACACGAACGACGCGGCCTCGATATTGCGGAAGCCGGCTTGCGACAGGCGATCGACGAGCGCGATCTTCACATCGGTCGGCACGAAGGTCTTTTCATTCTGCAGCCCGTCGCGCGGGCCGACTTCGACGATCTTGACGGCGGTGGGGAATGTCATGGTTGTCTCCGGTGTCATGTAGGGCGAATTCAGTAGCCGCGCGCGTAGTCGACGACACCGCCGACGCGCTCGCCGCGCGCCAGCGCGCGGATCTTGCCGGCGATCTGTTCGACGGCTTCGTCGCGCAGCGTCTCGGCGGAGCTGTGCGGGGTGATCGTGATGCGCGGTGCGTGCCAGAACGGATGCTCGGCCGGCAGCGGCTCGTGCCGGAACACGTCGAGCGTCGCGGCGGCGAGCTGGCCGCTCGCGAGCGCGTCGAGCAGGTCGGCTTCGACGAGATGCGCGCCGCGCGCGACGTTGATGACGTACGCACCCGGTGCGAGCCGCGCGAAGGTGCGCGCCGACAGGATGCCATCGGTATCGGCCGTGCTCGGCAGCAGATTCACGAGCACCTTCGCGCCGTCGATGCACGCGTCGAGCGCGCCGTCGCCCGCGAAGGTTTCGATCCCGTCGAGCTGCTTCGGGCTGCGGCTGTAGCCGCGCACCGGCAGGCCGAGCGCCGCGAGCCCCTGCGCGACCTGCGCGCCGAGCACGCCGAGGCCGAGCACGGCGACGGTGAAGCCCGCACGCGGATGCGGCGCAAGTGGCTGCCAGCGGCGCTCGCGCTGCAGCGTTTCGTATTCGTCGAAGCGGCGCAGGTAGCGCAGCACGGCATGCGCGACGTATTCGATCATCTGCTGCGCCATGCCGGAATCCTCGAGGCGCACCAGCGGCACGTCGCGCGGCAGCGTGCCGGGATGGTCGCGCTCGAGCGCGAGCAGCGCGTCGACGCCCGCGCCGAGGTTGAAGATCGCGCGCAATCCGTCGCGCGGCGTGAAGAACTCGCGCGGCGCGCGCCATACCAGCGCGTAATCGGCGGGGGCGGTGTCGCCCGGCTGCCACGCGCGCAACTCGGCTTCGGGCAATGCGTGCGCGATCGCGTCGCGCCACGCGGCGGCTTCCTGGTGCGGCGAATGGAACAGGATCTTCATGCGCTTACTTCGCGAACAGCTGGCCGATGTCGGCGAATGCCTTGAACTCCAGTGCATTGCCGCACGGATCGAGGAAGAACATGGTTGCCTGCTCGCCGACCTCGCCCTTGAAGCGGATGTGCGGCTCGATCACGAAGCGCGTGTGCGCGGCCCGCAGTTTTTCGGCGAGCGCATGCCACTCGTCCATCGACAGCACGACGCCGAAGTGGCGCACGGGCACGTCATCGCCATCGACCGGATTGACCGCGCTGGCGCCGGTCTGGTCCGGCGCGAGGTGCGCGACGAGCTGGTGCCCGAAGAAGTCGAAGTCGACCCAGTGCTCGGAGCTGCGGCCTTCGGGGCATCCGAGCAGGCCGCCGTAGAACGCGCGCGCGTCGACGAGGCTCGACACGGGAAAGGCGAGATGGAAAGGGCGCAGCGCGCCGGCGGGCGTAGCGGACATCGGGCGTCTCCTGTCGATCGGCACCGGCGCGGCAGCGCCCGGCCCGATCCGATGCGTGGCAAGCGGGAAGCCCACATTCTACGGTCTCGCGGCGCGTTGCGCCGTCATGCCGCCGCAGCAGCGCCACACGGGCCCGGCGCGCGGCGGCCCGTGCAAAAGCAAAGCACAAAAAATTGGTTCGGCGGCCGTGCGCGGCGCGCCACAATCGAAGCTCGTCTCCAATCGTCACCAAGCAACGCAAGCGAGGGCAATCATGCGCGCATGCAGCAAATCGGCGTGGCCGCCGCGGCTCGTGACCGTTCCGGGCCTGCACGGCAGCGAAGGCGCTCACTGGCAGACCTGGCTGGAGCGGCAATTCCCGCGCGCGCTGCGGGTCGAGCAGGCCGACTGGGATGCGCCCGACCTCGCGGGCTGGGCGCAGTCCGTCCGTGCGCTGCTCGAGCGCGAGCGCGGCCCGTTCGTGCTCGCCGCGCACAGCTTCGGCTGCCTCGCGGCCGCGCATGCGCTCGCGCAATGGCCGCAGGTGGCCGATGTCGCGGGCGTGCTGCTCGTCGCCCCCGCCAGTCCGAAGAAATTCACGTTCGCCGGGCCGTTCGACGCGCGCCGGCTTGCGGTGCCGTCGATCGTGATCGGCAGCGAAACCGATCCGTGGATGCCGCTCGCCGATGCGCGCACGCTCGCGCACCAGCTCGGCAGCGCGTTCGTGAACCTCGGCGATGCGGGACACATCAATACCGCGGCCGGCTTCGGGCCCTGGCCGCGCGCCAAATACTTCGTCGACACGCTGGTGCATTGCGCGGCGCCGCTGCGCTTTCGCGAAGCGGACGAAAACTTCGACGCCACGCTCGTCGATCGCGCGCTCGCATACGCGATCTGATGCCGGGCCGATACCGATCTGACCGGGCTGCGCCTGGTTGCGGCTGCGCGCGGTCGCGGCCGACACGTTGCCCGAGAACATCCGCACGAAACCGTTCGGGCCATACACCGGGAACGCGTACCTGCCGTTCGTCGCCGTCAGGTCGAAGCCCGCATGCAGCACGCGGCGCCCGCTGACTGTGCGACGGTGTGCAGGAAACGGCGGCGGCTGGATGACGTCATGTTATTTCACGTCGGTTCTGCGATCGGGGGACAGGGACGGGGCTGGAACGCGGATCAGTGCGGCGACGACGCGACGCCGGGCGCGGCCGCGGCCGGCGCGGACTTCGCGTCGTCGTCATCGGGCGGGTAGTGAATGACGGGCGGTGCGAGCGGTGCGGCATCGGACGCGGCGGCGTTCGCGCCTGCATCGTTGTTGAACGCGCTCGCGGAGCCGGACGGTGCGTGGGCCTGTTGCGACGCGTCGGCCGGGTGCGCGTCGTGCGATGCGTCGTCGCTGCAGGCGGCGGTGACGACAGCGGCACACAGTACGACGGCGAGGGCAACGCGATGCATGACTTCTCTCCAGGCAGGGTGATGGGAAACGTTTCCGAGTATGCCGATGCCGTGCGACGTTTCAGTGAATCGTTTGCGACCTCGACGTGATCGCAAAATGCTTTCGCAAACCTGACCAATCGCTTTCGCGCGCGGCGCCGGTATCGCGGGCGCAATTTTCCCGCGGATGCAGATGCCGCACGCATTTACACGCGTGTGCAATGCGGCGAATGGGCGCTGCGATGCGCGCACCGTGCGCGGCACCGCGGCCGAAATCGGTAATCGGCGGCCGATGTATCGAAAGGCCGCGCCGGACACCGGTGTTTCTTGCCGCTTCGACAGCCGCGCGTCAGCCATGCGCCAGCGTAGCGCCATAAGCCGCAACACAGGCTCGGATGCCGGCCGCTTGCCGTCCCCCATTGGCAGCGGCACCGCGCGCGGCACCGGAATTGCTCGTTGCGCCGATATGCATGCCGTTCCGCGCGGTGATCCGGGCACGGGCGGCACATCTGCGTCCCTCAACCATGCAGCGAGCGGAACTCATGTCCAGCGATCGACCCATTCCCCCATCCGCCGAGCCCGCGCGCGACGCCGTTGCGTCGCCGCCCGGGCGCGGCCATCCAGCGGCGCTGCCGTTGTCGCACGATACGCCGTCGAGTGCCGCGCGGCGCCGTTTCCTGCAATCCGCGGCGGCGGCCGCGACGGTGAGCGCGGCGCCGCACGTTCATGCGCAGGCGCCCGCGGCATCGCCTGCGGCTGCCCCGCACCGCGACGCGGTACCGGCGCAGCCTGTGCGCCTCGACATCAACGGGCGCGAATACGCGTTGCACCTCGAACCGCGCGTCACGCTGCTCGATGCGCTGCGCGAATACGCGGGGCTCACGGGCACGAAGAAGGGCTGCGACCGCGGACAGTGCGGCGCATGCACGGTGCTCGTCGACGGGCGGCGCATCAACGCATGCCTGACCCTCGCCGTGATGCACGAGGGCCAGCGGATCACGACCGTCGAAGGGCTGGCGCGCGATGGCGTGCCGAGCGCGATGCAGCGTGCGTTCGTCGATCACGATGCATTCCAGTGCGGCTATTGCACGTCCGGCCAGCTGTGTTCCGCAACGGCGCTGCTCGACGAATTCGCGGCCGGTGCGGCGAGCGCCGCGACCGCCGACGTGCGGCATCGTCCCGCGCAACTGTCGGACGACGAGATTCGCGAACGCATGAGCGGCAACCTGTGTCGCTGCGGTGCGTACCCGAACATCGTCGCCGCGGTGCGCGCCGCGCACGCGACCCGCAGCTAGGCGCAGGAGGGCACCGCAATGGAAGCGATCTCCTACGAACGCGCCGCCGACGTCGCGGGTGCCGTGCGCGCGGCGCAGCGCCCGGGCGCCGCTTTCATCGGCGGCGGCACGAACCTGCTGGACCTGATGAAGGGCGGCGTCGCGCGGCCCGTCGCGCTCATCGACATCACGCGCATCGCGGGCCTCGACGCGGTCGATGCGCTCCCCGGCGGCGGGCTGCGCATCGGTGCGCTGGTGCGTAACAGCGATGCCGCCGATCATCCGCGCGTCCGCGCGGACTATCCGCTGCTGTCGCAGGCGCTGCTCGCCGGCGCGTCCGCGCAATTGCGCAACATGGCGACCGTCGGCGGCAACCTGATGCAACGCACGCGCTGCCCGTATTTCTACGATCCCGCGTTCACGCAATGCAACAAGCGCGAGCCGGGCAGCGGCTGTGCGGCGATCGGCGGCCATAACCGGATGCACGCGATTCTCGGCGCGAGTGCGCAGTGCGTGGCGGTGAACCCGTCGGACATGAGCGTCGCGCTCGCGGCCCTCGATGCCGTCGTGCAGGTGAGCGGCCCGCGCGGCACACGGCAGATTCCGTTCGCGTCGTTTCACCGGCTGCCGGGCGAGCGGCCCGATCTCGACACGACGCTCGAACCGGGCGAACTGATCACCGCGGTGGACTTGCCGCCGCCGCGCTTTGCCGACCATGCGCACTATCTGAAGGTGCGCGATCGCGCGAGCTACGCGTTCGCGCTGGTGGCCGTGGCGGCGGCGTTGCGCATGGAAGGCGCGCGTGTGGCGGATGCGCGGATCGCGCTCGGCGGCGTCGCGCACAAGCCGTGGCGTGCGACGGCCGCGGAACGGCATCTCGCGGGCCGCGCGCCGACCGATGCGGCGATTCGCGAGGCCGCCGCGCTTGCGTTGCACGATGCGCGGCCGCTCGACGGCAATGGATTCAAGGTCGCGCTCGCGCAGCGCGCGATCGTCCGCGCGGTGAAAACGGCCGCGGGCACGACGGGAGAGACGGCATGAACACGGTGACCGGACAGCCGCTCGATCGTGTCGACGGCGTACTGAAGGTGACGGGCGGCGCGCGCTATGCGGCCGAATTCGCCGATGCGCGGCTCGCGCATGCGGTGCTCGTCACGAGCACGGTCGCATCGGCGCGCATCGAATCGATCGACACGGCGCGCGCACGCGCGATGCCCGGCGTGCTGCTCGTGATGACTTACGAGAATGCGATCCGGCTGCCCCACGGCGGCCGCCCGCCGCTGTCGCCGCCCGCCGGGCGCCGGCTCACGCTGCTGCAGGAGGACGTGGTGCGCTACAACAACGAGCCCGTCGCGGTCGTCGTCGCCGAAACGCTCGAACAGGCGACCGACGCCGCGAATGCCGTGCACGTGCGCTATCGCGAGCAGCACGCCGCACTGGATTTCGCGCGCGAGAAGGGCGGCGCGCGCGTGCCGCCCAAGCAGCAGGGGCGTGAGATGGACACGCTGCGCGGCGACGTCGAGGCAGGCGTGCGCGACGGCGCGGTGCGCATCGACGCAACCTACACGACGCCGATGCAGCACCACAACCCGATCGAGCCGCACGCGACGATGGCCCGCTGGGATGGCCCGACGCTCACGCTGCACGATGCGACGCAGGGCGTGTCGGGTTCGAAAACGGCGGTGGCCGCGGTGTTCGGCATCGCGCCGGAACGGGTACGCGTGATTTCGCCGTTCCTCGGCGGCGGCTTCGGCTGCAAGGGATCGTCGTGGTCGCACGTGTCGCTGTGCGCGATGGCGGCGAAGCAGGTGGGGCGCCCGGTGCGGCTCGTGCTGACGCGGCCGCAGATGTTCGGCCCGGTCGGCGGGCGGCCGTTCACCGAGCAGCGCGTGATGCTGGCCGCCCGCCGCGACGGCACGCTGACGGCGATGCGCCACGACTCGATCGTCACCACGTCGACGTTCGAGGACTGGACGGAAACGTGCGGGATGCCGGCGCGGATGATGTATGCGGTGCCGAACCTGGCGACCACGCACCGGATCGTCGCGCTGAACGTCGGCACGCCGACGTTCATGCGCGCGCCCGGTGAAGCGTCCGGTTCGTTCGCGCTCGAATCGGCGATGGACGAACTCGCGTGGCGGCTCGGCATCGACCCGGTCGCGCTGCGGCTCGCGAATTATGCGGAGGTCGACCCGGAGGACGGCAAGCCGTGGTCGAGCAACAAGCTGCGCGAGTGCTACCGCGTCGGCGCGCAGCGCTTCGGCTGGTCGCGGCGCACCGCCGCGCCGCGCACGATGCGCGACGGCGATACGCTGATCGGCCTCGGCATGGCGGCCGCGACGTATCCGGCGAACCGCAGCGAGGCATCGGCGCGCGCGCGCATTCTTGCCGACGGCACGGCCGAAGTCGCGTCGGGCACGCAGGATATCGGTACGGGCACCTACACGGTGATGACGCAGGTCGCCGCCGACGCGCTGGGCTTCGCGCCGCAGAACGTGCGCTTCGTGCTCGGCGATTCGAGCCTGCCGGCTGCGCCGGTATCGGGCGGCTCGCAGTCGGCCGCGAGCGTCGCGCCGGCCGTGCGCGAGGCCGCGTCGCAGGCGCGCGCGAAACTGGTCGCGCTGGCGATCGCCGATCCGGGGTCGCCGTTGCACGGCGCCGCGATGGACGACGTGTCGGTCGAGAGCGGCTGGGTCGTGCATCGCGGCAAGCCGTCGCGGCGCGATCCGGCCGCCGCGGTGATCGCACGCGCGGGCGGCCGGCCGATCGAAGCGCAGGCGACGACGAAGCCGGGCGACGAGAAGTCGCGCTACGCGTCGCATTCGTTCGGCGCGGTGTTCGCCGAAGTGCACGTCGATGCCGAGCTCGGCACGATCCGCGTGCCGCGCATCGTCGGCGCGTACAGCGTCGGCAGCCTGCTGAATGCGAAGACCGCACGCAGCCAGTTGATCGGCGGGATGGTCTGGGGGCTCGGCACCGCGCTCGAGGAGGGCTCGTTTCTGGACGTGCGGCATGGCCGCTTCACGAACGCGAACCTCGCGGAATATCACGTGCCCGTGAACGCGGATATCGGCGATCTCGACGTGAGCTTCGTCGACGAACGCGACACGAACTTCAATCCGCTCGGCATTCGCGGCATCGGCGAGATCGGGATCACCGGCGTGCCGGCCGCGATCGCCAATGCGGTTTATCACGCGACGGGCGTGCGCGTGCGCGACCTGCCGATCACGCTCGACAAGGTGGCGATGCTCGCGCGCGCCTGAGCGCGCGTCAGCGGCGCGGGGTCCTGCGCCGCACTTCGCTGCGCAGCCAGTCGAGCCACGTGCGGATCGCCGCTTCGTGCGGATGACCGGGGCGCCACACCACGTAATGCGCGTACACGTCGGTCACGCGCACCGTCGAGATGCGCACGAGCGTGCCGGCCGCGAGTTCGGGCTCGATCAGCGAACGGCGCGCGAGCGCGACGCCGCGACCTTTCAGCGTCGCGTCGATCAGCGCGTTCGCATCGGTGAAGCGCGGTGCGCGCGAGGACTCGGTGAGGTCGAGCCGCGCGGCCTGGAACCACGGCTCCCACGGCTGCGCGGGATGGCGCAGCAGCGTCGCGCGCACGAGATCGGCGGGCGTGCGCGGCGCGATCCCGTCGCGATTGCGGTACGCGGGGCTCGCGACCGGGAAGACCGTCTCGTTCATCAGCTTCTCGGCGACGACGCCGGGCCACGTGCCGGGCCCGTAGCGCAGCGCGACGTCGATGCGGTCGCGCTTGCGCAGCGGCGCGAGCGCCGCGTCCGGATGCAGCACGATCGCGATGTGCGGATGCGCGGCCGCGAAACGCGGCAGGCGCGGCACGAGCCAGCGCTCGGCGACGCTCGGCAGCACGCTCACGTTCAGCGTGACGTCGCAGGTGCGCGGACGATTGCGCGCGGCAAGCGTCGGCTCGAATGCGCGTTCGAGCACGCTCAGGCCCTGACGCACCTGCAGCACGAGTGCGTGCGCGGCATGCGTGGGCGCGGCGCCGTTGCGCTCGCGCGTGAACAACGGATAGCCGAGCTGCGCTTCGAGCGTGCGGATGTGCTGGCTGACCGCGCCTTGCGTGAGCGCGAGTTCGTCGGCGGCACGCGTGAAGCTCTGCAGCCGCACGGCGGCTTCGAACGCTCGCAGCGTCTGCAGCGGGGGGAGATGGATGCGTCGCATCTGGCATTAGTATCACTCATGCCCGAGCACGACAATTCATCGTTTGTGGCGAGGGCCGCTGCGTTCCTACACTCGGTTCCGTCTTCCAACAGGCCCGTGGGGCAACGCCATCATGAACGCATATCGACTCTATCTTTCGCCGGGCGCATGTTCGCTCGCCGCCCACATCGCACTCGAGGAAACCGGCGCGCCGTTCGACGTCGAGATCGTCTCCGTGCGCGAGCAGCAGAACCTCGACGCACGCTATCTCGCGATCAACCCGAAGGGGCGCGTGCCGGTGCTCGCGATTCCGGGCGAGCCGCGCGTGCTGACCGAAACGCCCGCGATCCTCACGTATCTCGCGCGGCGGTATCCGGACGCGCAGCTGCTGCCGCTCGGCGATGCGCTGCGCGAGGCGCGCTGCCATGAATGGCTCGCGTGGCTGGTCGGCTGGGTACACGGCGTCGGCTACGGCACGTTGTGGCGGCCGGGGCGCTTCATCGGCGATCCGGCGCTGCACGGCGCGATCAGCGAGCATGGGCGCGGGCTGATCGATGCGGCGAACGCGACGATCGAAGCTGCGCTCGCTGACGGCCGCACATGGGCCGAGCCGGGCGGCCATTCGATCGTCGATCCGTTCCTGCTCGTGCTGTATCGCTGGGGCGTCGCGATCGGGTTCGACATGACGAAGCATCCCGCATGGAGCGCGCATGCGCGGCGCGAGGCCGAACGGCCGGCCGCGCGGCGCGCGCTCGCGCGGGAGGCGGTGTGACGGGGCGACCGGCTGACGATGCATGAACGCCGCGGCCGGCGGCTGCCGCGACGTTCGCGCAGCCCGTGCGGTCGCTATCGGACATTCGCTATCGCGCAAAGAGCGGATAGGTCGCGCCCGCGATCAACGCAGTCGCGAGCCAGACCACGCTCCACGAACTCACGGCAAGCAGTGGCGGAATTGCG
Source organism: Burkholderia sp. IMCC1007 (assembly GCF_027257875.1). Classification (GTDB taxonomy): domain Bacteria; phylum Pseudomonadota; class Gammaproteobacteria; order Burkholderiales; family Burkholderiaceae; genus Burkholderia. Next base: position 40,294 of record NZ_JAPVQY010000038.1, on the reverse strand, counting down.
AGCGGCGTCGCGAACAGCCCGAGATACACGATCGTGTTGGCCATCCCGAGCGCGGTGCCCGCGTGGTCGGCGCCCGCGAGCGTCGCGAGTTCGGTGTACGCGACGCCGTGCCATGCCGACACGCAGATGCCGGCGAACACCAGGATCGCGACGATCGCGGCAAGCGGCACGTGCGGGCTGCCGGCCGTGGCGGCCGCGAGCAGTGCGAACGAGCCGGCCGCCACGCATACGGAGCCGCGCAGGTACGCGCGCCGGTTGCCGTGCCGGTCGGTATGGCGACCGCTCCATACGCGCATCGCCATCGCGCCGAGTTTCAGCGTGACCATCGCCATGCTGATGCCCGCGAGGCCGAGCCGGCCGAAATCGTGCAGGAACACGGTCGCGAACGTGAGCACCGCGAACTGCGGCGCGCACAGCGCACCGATGCCGAGCACGATGCGCCAGACGGCGCCGCTTGCCAGCGGATTGCGTGCGGGATTGCGTGCGTGCCGCGCCGGCGGTTGCGGTGCGACAGCGCGGTTCGCGGCGACGCGCACGGGCTGCGCTGCGGCCGACGCGGCAGGCGGCTCGTGCAGCCAGCGCCACGTCAGCGCGGCCGATCCGGCGCACAGCAGCATCAGCGCGCCATACACCGCGGCGAAGCCCGCATGCGACGCGAGCGACGGCAGCAGCGCCGCGCCGACGCCGCCGCCGAGCGGCACGGCCGTCTGGCGGATGCTCATCGCGAGCCCGCGTTCGCGTTCGCCGAACCAGCGCATCACCGCGCGTCCGCTCGACCCGTTCACGCTGCCGCCGAGCAGGCCGACGCAGCACATCGCGGCGACGATGCGCACGAGCGGCGGCACGGCATCCGCGGTCGGGACGATCGTGGCGACCATCAGCGCCAGCATCGCGGCGGTTGCGACGAGGCCGGTAAGCAGCACGCGGCGGTCGCCGAAGCGGTCGGCGGCCATCCCCCACGGCAGCTCGGACAGCGCGACGCCGAAGCCGAGCGCGCCCAGCACGAGGCCGAGCGCACCGTTGTCGAGGTGATAGGCCGAGCGCATCCAGACGGCCGTGGTCGGGATGCCGGCCGCGGCGGCGGAAAAGCTCATGTTCGCGGCGACGCCGGCCGCGAGCACGCGCCAGCGATGGGCCGGGCCGCGCGCATTGCGGGCGGTCGGGGACGGGGAGTCGAGGCAGGAGGTGTCCATGGCGACGGAGTCCGGTGGAAATTGACATCGCCAGTGTGGCGACCTACATTCATCCTGAAAATCGGAAAGTTTTTGATGAATCGTTCGATAAAACGGGATGATCGAGATGTCCGGACAACACCATGCCCACGGCGCCGCAGCGCCTGACGCCGCGCTGCGCCGGCCGAACTTCGACGTGGCGGCGTTGCGCAGCCTGGTTGCGGGCGTGGATCTCGGGAGCTTCGCGAGGGCGGCCGATCGGGTTGCGCGTTCGTCGTCGGCGGTCAGCGCGCAGATTCGCAAGCTCGAGGAGCAGGCCGGCACGCCGCTGTTCGTGAAGGCGGGGCGCGGGCTCGCGCTGACCGACGCCGGCGACGCGATGCTGCGCTATGCGCGGCGGATGATCGAGTTGAACGACGAGGCGGCCGCGGCCGTGCGCGGCGTGAATCTGGACGGCTGGGTGCGGGTCGGCCTGCAGGAGGATTTCGGCGAGGCGATCCTGCCCGACGTGCTCGGGCGTTTCGCGCGTGCGCATCCGAAGGTGAGGATCGAGGCGCGCGTCGCACGCAATGCCGACCTGCTCGACCGGCTCGACGCGAACCAGCTCGACCTCGCGCTCGTGTGGGGCGACCCGGCGTCCGCGGCGCTGATCTCGCGGGCCGGTGTCGACAGCGACGTGATCGCGCAGGTGCCGATGCAATGGATCGCGGCGGTGAGCGCGGGCAGCTTCGACATGCCGGACCGCGGCGGCCACGCGGATGCGGCGGACGACCGCGACGCGGGCATGCGTGCCGTGCGTGTGTCGGGCGAGCCGCTGCCGCTCGTCGTGTTCGACCGCCCGTGCCGGTTCTTCGGCGCGGCGACCGACGCGCTCGATCGCGCGGGCATGCCGTGGCGCGTCGCGTTCACGACGCCGAGCCTGGCCGGACTGTGGGCCGCGGCGTCGGCCGGCCTCGGGCTGACGGTGCGCTCGCACTACGGGCTGCCGGCGTCGGTGCGGGTGATCGATGCGGCGTCGTTCGGGCTGCCGGCGCTGCCCAGCCTGCCGCTGATGCTGCTGCGGCGCACGTCGTCGATCACGCCGAGCGTCGAGCGGCTCGCGCGGATCGTCACGCAGGCGGTGCAGGACGCGACGGTGGGGACCGTTGCGGCTTGATTCCGGGGCCGCAAGCGCGGCGAATCCGCGATCGGCTGGACGTTCGGTCTATTGGAGCAATCGGGCGAATGTCGTAAAAATAGTGGGTCACTCAATGGAGCCCATCATGCAAGTTGCCACCGTTCCCGAAGCCACGCTCGATCTCCAGCGCCTTCTCGATGCCGCGATTGCCGGCGAACGCGTCGTGATCACGCAGGCCGGCAAGCAGTCGGTCAGGCTCGTACCGCTCGAGCCGATTCATCAGTTTGGTGCCCTCAAGGGAGAGATATGGATTGCCGACGATTTCGATGCGCCGCTGTCCGCCGAAGAGCTGGCTGAGTTCGAAGGGAAATAATGCGGTTGCTGGTCGATACACACATCTTTCTCTGGATGTGGGGCGATGATCCGAAACTGAGCGTTCGCGCGCGCAGACTGATCACCGCTGCCGATACCGTGTTCATCAGCAGCGCGAGCATCTGGGAAGTCGCGATCAAGGCCGGGAAGGGAAAGCTGGACGTCGATGTGGACCGGCTGGTCGCCCAACTGAAGACCAGCAAGTACCGCGAGCTGCCGGTTCGGGCCACGCACGGCGCTGCCGTGCGTCATCTGCCGCATCATCATGGCGACCCGTTCGACCGGCTGCTCGTCGCGCAGGCGTGGTGCGAACCGTTGCTGCTCGTTACGGCCGACAGCCACCTTGCGCAGTATCGCGAGTCCCGAATCGTGACAGTCTGAAACAGTTTCGGGAGCGAAGCGCTAGGCCGTCGCGCTAGCCGGTGCCGATGCGTCGAGTGCGGCGCAGAGTCGGGCGAGCCTGTCCCGCAACGCATCGCTCGCCGGCACGAACGGCAGCCGCAGTCCATCCTCGCACCATCCCTGCGCAGCCAGCACCGCCTTCACCGGCGCCGGGTTCGGCTCCGCGAACAGCGCGGCAACCAGCGGCTGCAGTGCGACCGACAGCCGTCGCGCATCGGCCAGCCGATCGTCGCGCAGCAGCGCATGGATACGCACGTGCCATTCCGGCAGCACGTGCGCGCTGCTCGCGATCGCACCGTGCGCGCCGGCGCACAGCGCGGCGAAGTTCTGGTTGTCGTCGCCGGACAGGATCGCGAGCGGCGTGTCGTGCACGAGCCGGCTCATCCGCTCGAGCGTGCCGCCGCATTCCTTGATGCCCGCGACGCGCGAATCGCACGCGAGCGCCTGCAGCGTTTCCAGTTCGACGTTCACGCCGGTGCGGTACGGGATGTTGTAGACGAGCACCGGCAAATCGGCCGCATCGACGATCGCCTCGACGTGGCGGCGAATGCCGTCCTGCGTCGGCCGCACGTAGACGGGCGGCGTGACGAGCAGCCCGTCGGGCCGCAGCGCGGCCAGTTCGCGCGCACGCGCGGCCGCGACATGCGTCGCGCTCGCGGTGAGCCCGACGACGATCGGCAGCGCGGGCACCGCGTCGCGCAGCGTCGCGAACACGGCGTCCTGTTCGCGGGCGTCGAGCAGCACGCCTTCACCGGTCGTCGCGCCCGCGACGAAGCCCGCGATGCCCGCGGCCGCATAGTGACGGGCGAGTCGCGCGAGTGCGCCGTGATCGACTTCGCCGTGGTGGAACGGCGTGATGAGCGGCAGCCAGATACCTTCGAAACGTGTGTGCATGCAAAACCTCATGGTGGAAACGGAGTGGGAAGGAACCGTTCCGCCGGCGGAGTGCCGGATCGAGGCGTGCGAGCAAGGAGAAAGAAAACGACCTGCGGGCATCCCGTCCGGCATTCGCCTGACGGGACGCGACGTCCCCGTCAGTCGAGGCGTCGTTTTTTGAGTTTCAGCCCGGCCGCGCGCGCACCTGCCGCGACGGCGGCGAGGATCGGGAGCGAACGCAGGGCAGCGGACATGGATGGACCGGGAAAAAGGGCTGAGCGGGGATCTTAACACCGGATCCGGTGCATGCGCGAGCGGCGCGCGCCGCTTAGCAGGATTCGAGATTTGCTTTGCACGACAGATTGGAAAGCGCGCCGCGCCCGGCCGCTAGAATGCCTGCTTACGTTTCGATGACAGCGCGTACGCGTGCCGTCACGCACATTCACCACCACTGGAAACGGGGCATATCGCGATGGCAAGCATCAAGGGGATCGGCCGCTGGCTGCACACGGGCACGGCGGCGGCGCTGGTCGTGGCGGCGACGGCCGCGCACGCGGACACGTCGATCCTGAACGTGTCGTACGACGTGACGCGCGAGCTGTACAAGGACATCAACACGAGCTTTGCCGCCGCCTACAAGCAGCAGACCGGCGAAACGGTGACGATCAAGCAGTCGCACGGCGCGTCGAGCGCACAGGCGCTGTCGGTGCTGCAGGGCCTGCAGGCCGACGTCGTCACGATGAACCAGCCGAACGACATCGACCTGCTCGCCGAGCGCGGCCAGCTGCTGCCGAAGGACTGGCGCGCGCGCTTTCCCGACAACAGCTCGCCGTACTCGACGACGATGGTGTTCCTCGTGCGCAAGGGCAACCCGAAGGCGATCAAGGACTGGAGCGATCTCGCGAAGCCGGGCGTGCAGGTGATCATCGCGAACCCGAAGACATCGGGTAACGGCCGCTATGCGTATCTTGCCGCGTGGGGCTACCAGAAGCAGAAGGGTGCGACCGACCAGCAGGCGCTCGACTTCGAGAAGGCGATCTTCCGCAACGTGCCGGTGCTCGACTCCGGCGGCCGCGGCGCGACGACGACCTTCACGCAGCGCGGCATCGGCGACGTGCTCGTCACGTTCGAGAACGAAGTCGCGCTGATGGACACGGGCGCGTCGGGCGCGGAATTCGACGCCGTGTATCCGTCGGCGAGCATTCTCGCGGAGCCGCCGGTGGCCGTGGTCGACAAGGTCGCCGACAAGAAGGGCACGCGCAAGGTCGCGCAGGCGTATCTCGACTACCTGTACACGCCGCAGGCGCAGGAGCTCATCGCGCAGCACCATCTGCGCCCGCGCGACGCGAACGTGCTGAAGAAGCATGCGGCGGAGTTCAAGCCGCTGAAGACGTTCAGCGTCGAGCAGGTTTTCGGCAGCTGGGCGAACGCGCAGAAGACCCACTTCGCCGATGGCGGCACGTTCGACCGCGTGATCGTCGACCGGAAGTAAGCGCCAGGCGCCCCACGCCTGCGCGTGCGGGCCGGACGATCCCGAAGCCGGCCGCTGACGCGGCCGGTTTCTTTCAACGCTGCGCCGCCGATGACGGCTACGCATCGGCGCGCATTCCCGGCCGCCGTCGCGCGTGCTACGCTCATCGCCTCCCTGCTTCAGGCATCGCGCGATGAATGTCGATCCGTCCTCCCCGGCTGCCCGTGGCCGCGGCCGCAAGATCTGGTCGGGCACCCGCCCCGTGATCGCATACGGGATGCCGCCGCTCGGCTGGCGCGACCTCTATCACCGCGCGCTGACGGTGAGCTGGCCCGTGTTCTTCCTGTCGCTCGCGGTGCTGTTCCTGCTGCTCAACGGCGGCTTCGCGGCGCTCTACCTGCTCGGCCATGCGCCGATCGCGAACCAGTCGCCGGCCGGGTTCGGCGGTGCGTTCTTCTTCAGCGTCGAGACGCTCGCCACCGTCGGCTATGGCGACATGCATCCGCAGACCGTCTACGCGCACCTCGTCGCGACGTTCGAGATCTTCATCGGGATGTCGGGCATCGCGATGGCGACCGGCCTCGTGTTCGCGCGGTTTTCGCGGCCGCAGGCGAAGATCCTGTTCGCGCGCTACGCGATCGTGCGGCCGCTGAACGGGCGGATGACGCTGATGGTGCGCGCCGCGAATGCGCGCCAGAACGTGATCGCCGAAGCGCAGGCGAAGCTGCGGCTGATGCGTGTCGAAGGCACGCACGAGGGCTATACGCTGCGCAAGATCCACGACCTGCCGCTCGTGCGCAGCGAGCATCCGATTTTCCTGCTCGGCTGGAACCTGATGCACGTGATCGACGACACGAGCCCGCTGTTCGGCGAGACGCCCGAATCGCTCGCCGCGCGCGACGCGTCGCTGCTGATCACGATCGAAGGCTCCGACGAGACGACCTCGCAGGTCATGCAGGCACGCCACTCATGGGCGCATGCGGAGATCCGCTGGGGCCACCGTTATGTCGACCTGATGCACGATGAAGGCGGCATCACGCACATCGACTACACGCATTTTCACGAGATCGTGCCGGTCGATGCCGATACCGACGAACGCGGTTCGCCGGGCGCGGTGGTCGACGCCGGCGCGGCGGCGCAGGCGAGCGGGCCCGCGGCATGACGCTGGCGCCGGGCACGGCGGCGCGCCGGCAATCGGGCGCGACTGCCGCACCCGAATGCCGCGCGATTCACGCGTCACGCATGCAGCAGGCGCGCCGCTTCGCGGTGCTCGACGGCGAGCGCGCGGCGATAGCCGTCGCGGTCCTCGGCGCGCGCGACATAGTCGCCGAGCACGCCTTCGTGCGGCAGCAGGTGCGCGTCGAACGCGATCTTCAGCGTGCTGGCGAGCAGCAGGTCGGCCGCGGTGAAGCGGTCGCCGACGAGCCAGCGGCTATGGGCAAGCGTCTGCGCGAGCGCACGCTGCACGCGCGTGATGTTGCCCCAGCCGAACGCGACCGGATTGCCCGACGCGCCGGTGAATTTCTCGGCCATCGCGGGCTCGAGGCAGCTGGGCGTGAAGAACATCCACTGCAGGAAGCGGCCGCGCAGCGGGTCGTCGGGCGCGATGCCGAGCTTGGCGCCCGGACAGCAATCGGCGAGATAGAGCAGCACGGCGCCGGATTCGGCGAACGGTTCGCTGCCGTCGTCGAGCGCGGGCAGCTTGGCCATCGGATTGACCTGGACGAACGCGTCGCTGCCCTGTTCATGCGACCGCAGATCGATCGGCACGAGCTCGTAGACGGCGCCGATTTCCTCCAGCATCCACAGCGCCCGGAATGCCCGGGTTTTCGGCCAGTAGTAGAGCTTCATCGCGCCTCCGCGTCTGATGTGCGTGTCGGTTCGGTGGATGCTCAAGCGTACCCGAGCGGGCGAGGTTCGGACAGAGGGGCGAACGGCAGGGCGAAGGCGCGGCAGGGCAAGTGGATGGACCGCGAATCGCGCGCAAAGCCAGTCTGCACGGTATGTCATAGCGAAACTAGTTATAAGTCAACTAGTCATGAATCATCCGCTTGGGGCTGCGCGAAGCGAGCCGCTCTACCGTGTCCCGCCGACGTTGCCATCGTGTCGCAATCGAGCGCACGAGCAATCGGCGAAGCCCGTCGATCTGCCACGAAACGCGGAAGCCGGGCCGCCGCACACTCGGCTCCCCGATCATCGAAGTCGAACCCGAAGCGACGCGATCGCGCGCGGTCAATCACGCGCTGCGATCATGCGCCGAATGCCGATTCGATTGCATACGGACAAGGGCCACGAATGGCGAACGACGATCGCACCAGAATCATTCCCAGAAGAACCCCGGAGTCCGCGGCGATGCGTGCCGACCTCAAGCGGACGATGGCCATCACCGCGCGGCTCAACCGCCTGAGCTTCGGCGATGCGGATGAAGTCCGTCGATTGTTCGGTGAACTGATCGGCAAGCCGGTGGACGACGGGTTTCTGTTGATCCCGCCGTTCTACGCGACAGGCGGCGCCGATACCCGGATCGGTCGCAACGTCTTCGTCAACCAGAATTGCACGTTCTACGATCTCGGCGGCCTCGACATCGGCGACGACGTGATGATCGGGCCGAACGTCAGTCTCATCACGTCGGGGCATCCGGTCGAACCTTCGCGCCGGCGCGACTTCGTCGTGGCCCGGCCGATCGTGATCGGAACAAACGCGTGGATCGGCGCGGGCGCGACGATCGTCGGCGGTGTGACGGTCGGCGAGAATTCGGTGATCGCCGCGGGCTCCGTCGTGACCCGCGACGTTCCGCCCGATACGCTCGTCGGCGGCAACCCGGCGCGGGTCATCCGGTCGATTGCGGAGTGACGGCGTTCGCGGCGGCCGCCTCGCTTGATCGGCCGTTGCAGGGCGGATGTGGACAACCGGCCTTGCCGCTCAATCGAAATGCTGTGAATCCGAATGGTGAGCGCCTGCCCGGAGGCAGAATCGGCGGGGCGTTCCGGCGTCGGGTGAGCATCATGGGCAGGCGCGGAAATCGACCCGGCCGATGCGCCGGCAGCGAATCCCTGCGCAATGTCGGTTGTGGATAACCCGGCATCGAAACCACTCGACACGCTGCGCGTTCGACAGGTGAGAGTAACCGTATGCAGCCGGATACGAGGCAGGGGTGTGGACAACTGGCTCGCACAACGACGAAAAACGCTGTGCTTTCGGACGGTGAGTGCTGATGTCCGATTGCCCGCGGGGCTTGTTCCGCGCGGCTTTCCGCGCGTGGCGCGAGAATTCGGAGCGCCGCGCATTCTAACGGCTCGTGCGGCTTCGCGATAGGTTTGGGCGGATGTCGTGGTGTGGATATCCGGTCCCGAACGCGACTCGATGCGCCGTGTATTTCAGCGGTGAGCGTAAGTGCCTGCTCGAACCGAGCGTCCGCTTCCTCTACGTTCGCACCGCGCGAAGCGCCGCGCATTCTAACCGCAGTCGCGAATGCGTGTTCCGTCCGATGGGGATATTCGGCTTCCGAAGCGACTCGGCACGCTGTGCATTTCATGGGTGAGTGTGAACGCATGTTCGGCCGGGAGCCCGCTCCAGCGCGGCTGACGGTGGGATTCGCGACGCATCGGGCCGCTCGACGTGCGTGCCTGTCCACGCTCGAATCGGCCCGTCTTGTTCGATCGAGCGCTTGATGCTCACCATTGAAATGCACAGCATTTCGAGTGGATGTGGAGGGGGCGATCCATCCCCCGCAATCGGCGCGCTCTGCAACCGGATGCCAGCGCTCACCATTCAAATTCACAGCATTTCGAGTTGCCGTGGATCGGGCTATCCACACCTAGATCGGCATCGTCCTGAGATCGCGTGCGACAGCTCACCATTCAAATTCACAGCATTTCGAGTTGCCGCGGATCGGGCTATCCACACCTAGATCGGCATCGTACTGAGATCGCGTGCGACAGCTCACCATCGAAATTCACAGCGTTTGGAGTTGCTCTCGATCGAGCTATCCACAAGCTGATCGGCCTGCGTGCGCGTGCTAACGCGCTCACCGCGAAATTCATCGGCGTTTCCAGCGTTTGCGGGTGGGAGATGTCGGGTCCAGGTGCCATACGCATTGTGGACGAGAGGCGCCCCGGATACGCACATGAACGTCGAGAGCGAGCACCGTCTCGACGAAACGGGGATGAATCCATGTGGATATCTGCCGCCCACATTCAGTCGGCGCGCTGTGAATGTCGACGGTGAGCGCCGCCGTCCCGAGCGAACTGCGTACCGATTGCGGTGTGGACATCCCGGCCCCGACGCCAGTCGAAACCCTGTGCAACCGAAAGGTGAGGGCCGCGCACCCGATCGCCCGTGCAGCGCGAAGATGTGGACATCCCGCCCCTCAGACCAATCGGAACGCTGTGCATTTCTTCGGTGAGTGCGCGTGCCATCCGCCGCTCAAACCCTTGCCACACGGGGCGCCAGCGCCCACAGCGCTGCGCGTCGGCTGCCCGCGGCACATCATCGCCGTTGCGAGATCATCCGCCGCCGGCCCGGACACGTCATCAACCGCCCGCCAACACCCCGCGCGAAAACTCTCTCAAATTCCGCGCAAAACCTCCGCAGTTTTTCTCGCTATCGCGCCGCCCGAGCAAGATGAGAAAAAACTTTCTCGCGTCTCCGCGAAAAAATAGAGCCATCGAGTTGCTACCGGGCCGGTGTCGTCCGACGCCCCCGCGCAGCCCAGAACAGCACAATCCGGAGACATCCCCATGACCGCTCGCCTGCCCGTCGATGGCACGCCCGCACTATCCGATTACCGTCTGACCGACAACCTGACCGCCACGCGCGGCCGGATCTTCCTGACCGGCACGCAGGCGCTGGTTCGCCTGCTGCTGATGCAGCGCGCGTCCGACATCGCACGGGGGCTGAACACTGCCGGCTTCGTCAGCGGCTATCGCGGCTCGCCGCTCGGGATGGTCGACCAGCAGCTGTGGAAGGCGAAGAAACTGCTCGACGGCAGCGGCGTGCGCTTCCTGCCCGCGATCAACGAGGAACTCGGCGGCACCGCGGTGCTCGGCACGCAGCGCGTCGAGGCCGACCCGGAGCGCACCGTCGATGGCGTGTACGCGATGTGGTACGGCAAGGGCCCGGGCGTCGACCGCGCGGGCGACGCGCTCAAGCACGGCAACGCATACGGCTCGTCGCCGCACGGCGGCGTGCTGGTAGTGGCGGGCGACGATCACGGCTGCGTGTCGTCGTCGATGCCGCACCAGAGCGACTTCGCGATGATCGCGTGGCACATGCCGGTCGTGAACCCGTCGAACATCGCCGACATGCTCGAATTCGGCCTGTACGGCTGGGCGCTGTCGCGCTACTCGGGCGCGTGGGTCGGTTTCAAGGCGATCTCGGAAACGGTCGAGTCGGGCTCCACCGTCGATCTCGACGCGCTGCAGACGCACTGGCCGGCGCCGGCCGGTTTCACGCCGCCCGCGGGCGGCCTGCACAACCGCTGGCCGGACCTGCCGAGCCTCACGATCGAGGCGCGCCTCGCCGCGAAGCTCGATGCGGTGCGCCATTTCGCGCGCACCAACAGCATCGACAAGTGGATCGCGCCGAGCACGCACGCGAACGTCGGCATCGTCACCTGCGGCAAGGCTCACCTCGACCTGATGGAAGCGCTGCGCCGCCTCGACCTGACGGTCGACGATCTCGACGCGGCCGGCGTGCGGATCTACAAGGTCGGCCTGTCGTATCCGCTCGAAATGACGCGCATCGAGACCTTCGTCGACGGGCTCGCCGAAGTGCTGGTGATCGAGGAGAAGGGCCCCGTCATCGAGCAGCAGATCAAGGACTACCTGTACAACCGCGCCGACGGCGCGCGCCCGCGCGTACTCGGCAAGCACGACGCGGCCGGCGCGTGCCTGCTGTCCGAACTCGGCGAACTGCGTCCGTCGCGGATCCTGCCGGTGTTCGCGGAATGGCTCGCGCGGCACAAGCCGGCGCTCGACCGCCGCGAGCGCGTCGTCGATCTCGTCGCGCCGCAGATCCTGTCGAACGAAGCGGACGCGGTGAAGCGCACGCCGTACTTCTGCTCGGGCTGCCCGCACAACACGTCGACGAAGGTGCCGGAAGGCTCGATCGCGCAGGCCGGCATCGGCTGCCACTTCATGGCGTCGTGGATGGAGCGCGATACCACCGGCCTGATCCAGATGGGCGGCGAGGGCGTCGACTGGGCCGCGCACGCGATGTTCACGAACACGAAGCACGTGTTCCAGAACCTCGGCGACGGCACCTACTTCCACTCGGGCATCCTCGCGATCCGCCAGGCGGTCGCCGCGAAAGCGAACATCACGTACAAGATCCTCTACAACGACGCGGTCGCGATGACGGGCGGCCAGCCGGTCGACGGCAGCATCTCGGTGCCCCAGATCGCGCGGCAGGTCGAGGCGGAAGGCGTGTCGCGCTTCGTCGTCGTGTCGGACGAACCGCAGAAGTACGACGGCCATCACGGGCAGTTCCCGACCGGCACGACGTTCCATCACCGCAGCGAACTCGACGCAGTGCAGCGCGAATTGCGCGAGACGCCGGGCGTCACCGTACTGATCTACGACCAGACCTGCGCGGCCGAGAAGCGCCGGCGCCGCAAGAAAGGCGAATTCCCCGACCCGGACAAGCGCCTGTTCATCAACGACGCGGTGTGCGAAGGCTGCGGCGACTGCGGCGTGCAGTCGAACTGCCTGTCGGTCGAGCCGCTCGAGACGCCGCTCGGTCGCAAGCGCCGCATCGATCAGTCGTCGTGCAACAAGGACTATTCGTGCGTGAACGGCTTCTGCCCGAGCTTCGTGACGGTCGAAGGCGCGGCGCTGAAGAAGGCGGCCGGCGCGGCGTTCGACGAAGCGGCGCTCGCCGCGCGCGTCGACGCACTGCCGGTGCCGGCGACCCATCTCGACGCGGCGCCGTACGACATGCTCGTGACGGGCGTGGGCGGCACGGGCGTCGTGACGGTCGGCGCGCTGATCAGCATGGCCGCGCACCTCGAAGGCAAGAGCGCGTCGGTGCTCGACTTCATGGGCTTCGCGCAGAAGGGCGGCTCGGTGCTGTCGTTCGTGCGGATCGCATCGAGCGACCGCTGGCTGAACCAGGTGCGCATCGACACGCAGCAGGCCGACGTGCTGCTCGCGTGCGACATGGTCGTCGGCGCGAGCGCCGAGGCGCTGCAGACGGTGCGCCACGGGCGGTCGCGGATCGTCGTCAACACGCACCGGATCCCGAACGCGTCGTTCGTGCAGAACCCCGACGCGAACCTGCATGCGGACGCGCTGCTCGAGAAGATGCAGCACGCGGCCGGCGACGGCTACCTGTCGAGCTGCGACGCGCAGGCGCTCGCCGCGAAATTCCTCGGCGATTCGATCGGCGCGAACATCCTGATGCTCGGCTACGCATGGCAGCTCGGCCTCGTGCCGGTGTCGCTCGCGGCGATGATGCGCGCGATCGAGCTGAACAACGTCGCGGTGCCGATGAACAAGCTCGCGTTCTCGATCGGCCGGATGGCGGCTGGCGACGCGGCGGGCCTCGACGCATTGTGGAATGCGCGTCACGCGGTCGCCGCGCAGGCCGCGCCGCAGACGCTCGCCGAGCTGATCGCCGATCGCGAGGCGCGTCTCGATGCGTACGGCGGCGCGCGTTACGTCGAACGCTACCGTGCGCTCGTGAACACGGCGCGCGCGAAAGGCGACGACGCGCTGACGCGTGCGGTCGCGACGACCTTCTACCGGCTGCTCGCGGTGAAGGACGAATACGAGGTCGCGCGACTTTACGCGGACGGCACGTTCCGCACCGCGCTCGAAGCGCAGTTCGAAGGCGTGCCGGGGCAGGACTATCGCGTGAAGTTCAACCTCGCACCGCCGACGATCGCAAAGGCCGGCAGCGACGGCAGCGCGCCGAAGAAACGCGTGTTCGGCCAGTGGATGTGGCCGGTGCTCGGCACGCTGGCGCGCGTGCGCAGCCTGCGCGGCACGTGGCTCGATCCGTTCGGCCGTACGGCCGAGCGCAGGATGGAGCGTGCGCTCGCGGACGACTACGCGACGACGCTCACGCGCGCGCTCGCCGTGACGAACGCCGGCAATGCGGCGCAGGTCGCGCAACTGGCCGACCTGCACGCCCGCGTGCGCGGCTTCGGTCACGTGAAGGTGCGCAACCTCGCCGGCGTGAAGCGCGCGGAGCGCGAACTCGCACTCCAGCTCGGCATCGACGCGGCGACCAGCGCGGCCGTCCAGCACGCGCTCGACGAGATGAAGGGCGCCGGGATGCTGAAGGGGATCCCGGTCGTCGTCGCGAAGTAACGCGAACGGGAGTGGATGTGAAAACGGCGATGCTCGTGCGAGCGTCGCCGTTTTTTTATGGTCCTCGGTGGCTGCGCGCAGGCCGCAGCCGGCCCGTCAAACAATGCCTTTCTTGCGCGTAGACAGCGCGGTTTCCGACAGGTCGATCTCGCGGATCAGCTTGGTCAGCGTCTCGTCCGAAATCTTGCTTTCGCTGCGCAGCCGGTACAGCACCGACCGTTCCGCGCGCACGGCCGCGATGCGCATCTGCAACTCCATCGTTTCGGCCTGCTTCGCTTCCGCGCGCGGCGTCGGGCCGTCCTCGGCGAGCGCGGCGAGGCGGCGGCGATACTGGTCCATCACGCGCGCGGAGATGTCCGCGCAGCGGGCGGCGCCCGACTCGTCGAGATCGACCGAGATCGCGTCGTGCGACGAATCGATCGCGCGGATCGCGGCCTGCGCGGCGGCCGCGCGGGCGGTGCGCTCTTCGTCGGCGAGCGGGTTGCGCGTCGAGCGCACGCCGCGCAGCAGCAGCGGCAGGCCGATCACCGCGACGATCAGCGAGCCGAGAATCACGGCCGACGCGACGAAGATCGCGGTGTCGCGCCCGGGCAGCGGCGCGCCGTCGGACAGCGCGACGGGAATCGACAGCACGCCCGCGAGCGTGACCGCGCCGCGCACGCCGCCGACCGTCATCACCGCGATCGTGCGGATGCCGGCCATCGTGCCCGCGAGGCCCTGGCGCGCGGCGCGGCGACTCGCGAACCAGCGCAGCAGCCACACCCACGTGAAGCGGATCGCATACAGCGCGAGCATCATCGCGCACACGTTGAAGATCATGCGACCGACCAGCGCGTCGCTGGTATGGTGCGCGTCGACGAGCGCGCGGCCGATGATGTGCGGCAACTGCAGCCCGAGCATGATGAACACCATGCCGTTGAACACGAACTCGATCATCGCCCACGTGCTTTCGGCCCGCACGCGCGACGCGACCGTGCTTTTGCGCGAGAAGCTCGTGTAATTCATCATCATCCCGGCCGACACGGCCGCGAGCACGCCCGACAGGTCGAGGTGCTCGGCGAACAGGTAGGCCGCGAACGGCACTAGCAGCGTCATCACGATGCCGGGGGCCGGGTCGCCCTCCTGCTCGGCATTCAGGAAGCGCGTCGACAGCGCGCTGAACACCCACGACACGATCGCGCCCGTCGCGAGCCCGCCGGCCGCGACGATCACGAACGTGACGGACGCTGCGCGCAGCGAGAACACGCCCGTCAGCGCGGCCGCGATCGCGAACTTCAGCGCGACGAGGCCCGACGCGTCGTTCATCAGCGCCTCGCCTTCGAGGATGTGCATCAGTTGCGGCGGGATGCGACCCTTGCCGGCGATCCCGGACAGCGCGACCGCATCGGTCGGCGACAGCACGGCCGCGAGCGCGAACGCGATCGGCAGCGGCAACTCGGGTATCAGCCAGTGCGCGAAGTAGCCGACTGCGAGTACCGTCATGAACACGAGCCCGAACGCGAGCATCAGGATCGCGCGGCGCTGCAGGTACAGCTCGCGTTTCGGAATCCGCCAGCCGTCCGCGAACAGCAGCGGCGGGATGAACAGCAGCATGAAGATTTCGGGATCGAACGTGACGTGCAGGTTGAACTTCGGCCACGCGAGCATCGCGCCGAATGCGATCTGCATCAGCGGCAGCGGCAGTTGCAACGGCAGGAGGCGCGTGACGGCGCCGGACAGCGCGACGGTGAGCAGCAGGATCAGGACGGTGAAGACGATTTCCATCGATACGGCAGGCGTGGAGAATGAAACGACCGTACGGAGTGTAGCGTGACGGCGTGATGGGTGCGCTCGAGTGCGCCGGTGCGTGTGCACGGAAACGGTGCGTCGCCGCTGCGCCACCATGGTGCGACAGGGCTGCGCGCGAGGGCGGTGCACGCATTCATGCCTTGCACGGAGCTTGCTTGATGCTTGTCTGCCGTCCGGCATGGGCCGGGCAACCGAGGGTTACACCATGACATTGCGTGCGCCGTTTCGTTCGTCAGCCGCATTCGACTGCATCACGAGGAGGAAGGTATGACGATCGAGCAACAGGAGCGTCCGGCCGTAGCGTCGCCGTACCGTTTCGAGCGGGAAATGAGTTCCGGTCTCGAACGTCTGGCGACGCAGTATCGCGACCTGACGCTCTCGACCGTGTTCCAGCCGATCTTCAGCCTGTCGCATCAGCGCGCGGTGGGCTACGAGGCGCTGTTGCGCGCGCATGACGGGCTCGACCGCGCGGTATCGCCGCTCGACGTGTTCGGCGAGGCCGCGCGCCGCGACGAGCTGATGCAGCTGGACCGGCTCGCGCAGGCGCTGCATCTCGAGAACTTTGGGCTGCTCGGCGCCGAGCGCGAGTGGCTGTTCCTGAACGTGCATCCCGAGGTGCTGACCGATCCGTTCCAGGCCGCCGCGCTGCTCGCGAACCTGAAGCGGCTCGGCATGCCGCCGCGCCGCGTCGTGCTCGAAGTGCTCGAACAGCGCGCGGACGACGTCGAGCGGCTCGCCGACGCCGTGCGCGAATTCCGCGCGCAGGGCTTCCTGATCGCGCTCGACGATTTCGGCGCGGGGCATTCGAACCTCGAGCGGATCTGGCAGCTGAATCCGGACATCGTGAAGCTCGACCGGATCATGCTGTCCCACGCGGCGCACCGCACCGGGCTCACCGCGATCCTGCACGGGCTCGTCACGCTGCTGCACGAGGCCGGCAAGCTCGTGCTCGTCGAAGGGATCGAGACCGAGCACGACGCGCAGATCGCGCTGTCGTGCGAGGCCGATTTCGTGCAGGGCTACTACTTCGGCCGCCCGGCGCCGGGCCTGCCCGACAGCGCGGCGGCGACCGGCTGCATCGGCGAGCTGACCGAGCGCTTCCGTGTGCAGAGCGAAGCGCGCGAGCGGCGCGACACGCAGCGGCTCGCGCCGTACCTGCGCGCGTTCGAGCGCGCGGCCGAGCGGCTGACGGCCGGCGAGCCGCTCGACGAGGTGTGCTGGAATTTCCTCGCGCTCGACGATGCGGCGCGCTGCTTTCTGCTCGACGCGCGGGGCCGCCAGGCGGGCCGCAACGTCGTGCTGCGCGCGGACCGCGCGCTCGCCGAGGCGCGCTTCTCGCCGCTCGCGGATGCGCAGGGGGCAAACTGGCTGCGCCGGCCGTATTTCCGCACGGCGATCGCCGAGCCGGGGCGCGTGCAGGTGACGCGCCCGTACCTGTCGATCAACGAGGCGCAGCCGTGCGTGACGCTGTCGGTGGCCATGCGGATCGGCGATGCGCAGCACGTGCTGTGCGGCGATATCGACTGGGGCGACGACGAAACGCACGCCGGTTAGCGCGACGCGCGTGCCGTTGCGATCCCCCGGTGTGCTCCTCCGACAATGGCGCGATCGCGGCCGTCGTGACCGCGATCGCGCTGTCCCGGCGGCCGCCGTGGCGGCGAACGAGAGGAAAGGACCGATGTCGCCGACCATCCTCGCGCGGGTCATGATCGTGACCCGCGCGCCCGCCTGCGTCCATACGCCGTTCTCGATCGGCATGCCGACACCCAGGCGCTGCTCGCGCCCGGGATCGTCGACGTGATGCGGCAGCAGCGCGCGCGTGCATGCGCGGATGTTCCGGGTCGCGCCCGATGCCGCGGTGACGGCGCTGTCCGCGCTGGCCGGCGTGTGGCGCGTGCGGCGCCGCTGACGCGTGCTTTGCCCGGCATGCTGGCGCCGTTCCCGCCGCTCGGCTAGGATGCGCGAATTCTCCTGACGATTCGCGAGCCGCCGATGAACCGAACCGCCGCTTCCTCCGTCCTCCTCGAAGTAATCGCCACGACCGTCGGCGACGCGCAGGCCGCCGCCCGCGCGGGCGCCGACCGGCTCGAACTCGTCACCGCGATTAGCGAAGGCGGGCTCACGCCGAGCATCGGCCTGATCGAGGCCGTCGTGGCCGCCGTGCCGATTCCCGTCAACGTGATCGTGCGCCCGCACAGCCGCGCGTTCGTCTACGACGCCGACGACCTGCGCGCGATCGAGCGCGACGTGCGTGCGGCCGTCGCGGCAGGCGCGAACGGCGTCGTGTTCGGCGCGCTCGATGCGCGCGGCGACGTCGATCTCGACGCGCTCGCGCGGATCGCGGCCGCCGCGAACGGGCGCGACCTGACGTTCCATCGCGCGTTCGACGTGTCGCGCGATCTGAATGCCGCATTCGACGCGCTGCTGCGCGTGCCGGCCGTCACGTCGGTGCTGACCTCCGGCGGCCATCCGTCGGTGCTCGACGCGGCCGCGACGATCACGCGCATGGTGCGGCAGGCAGCCGGCTCGACGTGCACGGTGCTGGCCGGCTCCGGGCTCACCGTCGATACGGTCGGCGATTTCGTGCTGGCCACCGGCGTACGTGCGGTGCATTTCGGCTCGGGCGTGCGGCCGCGCGGCCAGGTGCTGGCGCCCATCGACGAACAGCAGGTCGAACGCGTGCGTGCGGCACTCGATGGCGCGGCGGCGCGCGCGTGACGTGCACGCGCTCGACGCGCGTGACGTGCACGGCGATCCGGTTCAGACGGCCGGATGAACAAAAAGCCGGAGCAAGCCCCGGCTTTTTCGTCTGCACGCGGTACGCGATTCGCAATGCACCCGCTTACGCGTTCTCCGCCAGCGCGTCCGCCTGGCTCGCGCGAATCCCGAGACGCTCGAACAGCGCGCGGTCGCGCTGCGTCTGCGGGTTGCTCGTGGTCAGCAGCTGGTCGCCGTAGAACATCGAGTTCGCGCCCGCGAGGAAGCACATCGCCTGCATCGC
Source organism: Burkholderia sp. IMCC1007 (assembly GCF_027257875.1). Taxonomy (GTDB): domain Bacteria; phylum Pseudomonadota; class Gammaproteobacteria; order Burkholderiales; family Burkholderiaceae; genus Burkholderia. The sequence continues at coordinate 21,783 of NZ_JAPVQY010000038.1, read as the reverse complement.
GTCGTCGAGCTGCTCGCGGCCGGCCGACAGGCGCACGACGGCCTTCGGCATCGTGATCCGCGCAACGGCGATCGTGCGCACGAACTCGAACGGGTCGAGCGGCGCGGTGCCTTCGAGCGGCGTGCCTTCGATCGCGACGAGGTTGTTGATCGGCACCGATTCCGGATACGGGTTCAGGTTCGCGAGCTGCGAGATCAGGCCCGCGCGTTCGCGGCGCGATTCGCCCATCCCGATGATGCCGCCGCAGCACACGTTGATGCCCGCGTCGCGCACGCGGTCGAGCGTGTCGAGGCGATCCTGGTACGTGCGCGTCGAGATCACCTGGCCGTAGAACTCCGGCGACGTGTCGAGGTTGTGGTTGTAGTAGTCGAGGCCCGCGTCGGCGAGCTGCTGCGCCTGTTCGTCCTCGAGCATGCCGAGCGTCATGCAGGTCTCGAGCCCGAGCTCCTTCACGCCGCGCACCATTTCGGTCAGCGCGGGCATGTGGCGCTCCTTCGGGTTGCGCCAGGCAGCGCCCATGCAGAAGCGGCTCGCGCCGTTCGCCTTCGCCGCGCGCGCGGCGTCGAGCACCGTGTCGACGTCCATCAGCTTCTCGGCCTTCAGGCCCGTGTCGTGATGCGACGACTGCGAGCAGTAGCCGCAATCTTCCTCGCAGCCGCCCGTCTTGATCGACAGCAGCGTCGACAGCTGCACCGCGTTCGCGTCGAAGTGCTCGCGATGCACCTGCTGCGCGCGGAACATCAGGTCGTTGAACGGCAGCTCGAACAGCGCGACGACGTCGGCGACGCGCCAGCGCTGCGGCGTCGGGGCGGCCACGGGGATCGCGTCGGATTGCACGGCGGCGGTCTGGGCTTGGGTCATGGTGGTTTCCTGTCGTGGATGCTTGGATGGGGGCGTCAGTGCTGCACGGTGCGCAGCGTATCGACGAGCGCGGCGATGTCGAGCATCGCCGCGGCGGATTCGGGGGCGGCCGGCGCCAAGTGCGCGATGCGGCCGAGCAGCGGCGCGCGGTGCTCGCGCGCGAGCCAGTCGCGGATCGTCGCGACGTTCTCGTCGGCGTACGACATGGCCGGATCGATGTGGTTCGCGACCCAGCCCGCGAGCGTGAGCCCGCGCTGGCGAATCGCATCGGCGGTCAGCAGCGCGTGGCTGATGCAGCCGAGCCGCATGCCGACGACGAGCACGACGGGCAGGCCGAGCGCGACCGCGAGATCGGCCGTGTCCTGCGTGTCGTTGAGCGGCACGCGGAAGCCGCCGACGCCTTCGACGACGACGACGTCCGCACGCGTCAGCGCTTCGCGGTGGCTCGCGACGATCGTGTCGAGGTCGAGCGTCACGCCTTCCTGCGCGGCGACGATGTGCGGGGCCGCGGGCGCCTTCAGCAGGAACGGTGTGCGCAGCTCGGGCGGCAGCACCACGTTCGCGGCTGCGTCGAGCTGGTCCGCGTCTTCGTTGCGCCACACGCCGTCGCGCTCGTATGCGCCGGCCGCGACGGGCTTCAGCGCGGCCGCGCGCAAGCCGTGGCGCGCGAAGCCGTGCAGCATCGCCGCCGATACGAAGGTCTTGCCGATTTCCGTGTCGGTGCCGGTGACGAAAAGGGAAAGGGGTGCGTTCATGCTGCGTGCTCGCTGGCTTCGGTCAGTGCGGCTTCGAGCCGCGCGAGATCGTCGAACGAATGCGCGGCCGACAGCGAGATGCGCAGCCGCGACGTGCCGGCCGGCACCGTCGGCGGCCGGATCGCGGGCACCCACAGGCCGTGCGCGTCCAGCGCGCGCATCGCCGCGAGCGTCGCGTCGTTGCTGCCGATCACGAGCGGCTGCACGGCGGTGTGCGAATCGACCGGCTGCCAGCGCGTCGTGCGCAGCAGCGCGCGCGTGCGCTCGATCAGCGCGGCCAGATGCGTGCGCCGCGCGTCGCCTTCGTCGCCGCCGATCACCTTCAGGCTCGCCGATACCGCGTGCGCGACGGCCGGCGGCGCGGCCGTCGTGAAGATGTAGCTGCGCGCGCGCTGGATCATCCATTCGATCACCGTCTCGTGCGCGACGACGAATGCGCCCGCGACGCCGGCGGCCTTGCCGAGCGTGCCGACGTACACGAGGTTCGGCGAGCGCAGCGCGGCGGCCGCGAGCGCGCCGCGCCCCTGCGGGCCGAGCACGCCGAAGCCGTGCGCGTCGTCGACGACGAGCCATGCGCCGTGCCGTTCGGCCAGCGCGACGAGTTCGGCGAGCGGCGCGACGTCGCCGTCCATGCTGAACACGGTATCGCTGACGATCAGCTTCGTTTCGGCATCCGATGCATCGAGCAGCGCGGCGAGCGCGGTCGTGTCCGCATGCGGATAGACCTGCACGTTCGCACGCGACAGCCGGATCCCGTCGATCAGCGATGCATGGTTCAGCGCGTCGGAAAAGATCGTCGCGTGCTTGCCGGTGAGCGCCGTCATCGCGGCGAGGTTCGCCATGTAGCCGGTGCTGAAGTACAGCGCGCGCGGCGCGTCGGAGAAGCCGCCGCAGAACGCCGCGAGCTCGTCCTCGAGCGTCGCGTGCGCGCGTGAATGGCCGCCGAGCAGATGCGAGCCGCCGCTGCCGGAGCCGTAGCGCTGCGCGCCTTCGGCGAACGCGGCAACGAGTGCCGGATGCGCGGCGAGGCCGAGGTAGTCGTTGCTCGCGAAGCCGATGATGTCGCGGCCGTCGACGCGCATGTGCGCGTCGCACGCGGTGTCGGCGGTGCGGCGCACGCGGCGCAGCCCTTGCGCGTCGAGTTCGGCGAGGCCGCGCTGCAGCGTGTCGAGCAGGGTGGTGGCGGTCATGCGGCCTCCGCGAGCGTCGCGTCGAGCGTGTCGCGCGTGCGTTGCGCGAGCCACGCGATGTCGTCGTCGCTCATCACGTACGGCGGCATCAGGTACACGGTCGTGCCGATCGGGCGCAGCAGCAGTTCGCGTTCGAGCGCCCGTTCGAAGAAGCGTCGCGAGAAGCCGCGTGCCGCCTCGCCGTCGAGCGCGACGTCGAACGCGAACAGCGTGCCGCGTTCGCGCAGGTGGCGCACCTGCGGGTGCGCGTCGAGCGGCGCGAGTGCGGCGCGCATCGCCGCCGACTTGCGCGCGTTCGCGGCGAGCACGTCGTCGCGAGCGAACAGGTCGAGCGTCGCGACGGCCGCGCGGCACGCGAGCGGGTTGCCGGTGTACGAATGCGAGTGCAGGAAGCCGCGCGTCGTGTCGTCGTCGTAGAACGCCGCGAACACGTCGTCGCGCGTGAGCACGAGCGACAGCGGCAGATAACCGCCGCTGATGCCCTTCGACAGGCACAGGAAATCGGGCCAGACGCCGGCCTGCTCGCATGCGAAAAAGGTGCCGGAGCGGCCGCAGCCGACCGCGATTTCGTCGGCGATCAGGTGCACGCCGAATTCGTCGCACAGCGCGCGCAGCCCGCGCACGTAGGACGGATCGTGCATCGCCATGCCGGCCGCGCACTGCACGAGCGGTTCGACGATCAGCGCGGCGATTCGGTCGGCGCGTTCGGCGAACAGGCGCCTTACGTCGTCGAGCGCGCGGCCCGCCACATCCGCGGCCGTCTCGCCCGGCAGCGCGCCGCGCGCGTCGGGCGACGCGACCACGTGCGCATGGCGGATCAGCGGGTCGTACGCGTCCTTGAACAGCGCGACGTCGGTCACGCCGAGCGCGCCGATGGTCTCGCCGTGATAGCTGTTCGCGACGCACACGAACTCGCGCTTGTCCGCGCGCCCGCGGTTGCGCCACGTGTGGAAGCTCATCTTCAGCGCGATCTCGACGGCCGACGCGCCGTCGGACGCGAAGAACGCATGCCCGAGCGTGCGCGCGGTGAGCGCGTGCAGCCGCTCGGCGAGCTCGATCGCCGGCTCGTGCGTGCAGCCGGCGAGCATCGCGTGCTCGAGCGTGTCGAGCTGGTCCTTCAGCGCTGCGTTGATGTCCGGGTTCGCATGGCCGAACAGGTTCACCCACCACGAGCTGATCGCGTCGAAGTAGCGGCGCCCGTCGCGGTCGTATAGCCATACGCCCGCGCCGCGCGCGACGGAAATGAGCGGCAGGCGCTCGTGGTGCTTCATCTGGGTGCAGGGATGCCAGACCGCGCGCAGGCTGCGCGCGACCCAGTCGTCGGTGGCTGGCGTACTCAAGGCAACTCCGGGGGGGTAAAACGGCGGCGCGTATCGCGTGCGATACCGCGCGGCGGCAGACCAAAACGCGCTGAGATTAGCGTGTTCCGGCGCCCGTTGCACTACCGGTTACAAACGCCGCAGGGCCTTGCCGGGCGGGAGTTCGACGCAGATCGTGGGCGCTCGGGACGGTACGCGCCAGATATCCCGAAATGACCGCAGATGACGACGTTCGAGTGACACCCCTCGACAGAAAAAATCGTGGGGCGGGCGGCTCGCCAGCGGTGAAAAATCGGGGCGGGAAGGGAAAATGGAGAACGAAGCGGCGCGACATGCGTGCCGTGATGGATGAGGGGTGTGCTGAATCAGGTACCACAGCCGCTCGGGAAAGGGCTTGAGGCTGGCTTGCGCAAGTCGGCGCAGACGGCTCGCGGGTGGCTCAAATGTAAAACACCCGGCGCACGCGAACGTCATCGCGACTTCAAAGCGAGCATTCGCGAAACGGAGCAAAGAAAGGGAGGAGAGACGCAGAAAAACGCGCGCTGAACGCGCGTCGCGCCCCGTATCAGCGCGCAGCCAGCGCGTCGTTGTGCTGCGGATTGCCGTCGCCGTTGTCGGCCGTCTGCGTCGCACTCGCGTTCCACACGACACGCTCGTTGACCGCATACAGCCGGCAGGTGCCCGCGCCCTGCTTCGTGCAGTTGTCGAGCGCGAGCGCCATCGGGTCGTCGCCGCCTTCGGCCCACGACCACGCGCCTTCGGCCGACACCGCGAACGCGCGGCTCGGATGCTGGCTCAGGAAGCGGCGATAGCCTTCGCGGCCGGCCTCGTCGAGGAACGGTACCGCGTCGACCGCATCGATCGATGCGTAGCCGGTCGCATTCGGCTCATGCGGGTTCGCAACCGCGTAGCGTACCGACGTCGGCAGGTTCAGCTCGGCGAGGAACGCATGCACGGCCGGCCACCACACGGGCACGCCGTCGCGATCGACGATCAGCCGGTGCGCATCGTCCTTGTAGCGACCGTAATCGATGAATTGCGCCTGCGTGCCGTGCGACACGTACGCGTCGTGCATCTGCGCGACGAGCGCCGGCGTCCACACCGAATCGTTGTCGCCGTACAGCCACAGCGAACGCACGGCCGTATGCGCGCCGTACTGGTCGAACGCGTCGACCAGATTGCGCTGCCAGCCGTCGCAGAGATCCTGGCGCAGCCCGCCGGAGAAGTTGATGATGCCGCGCACGCCAGGCGCCGCTTCGGTGCCGTACGCGACCGACGCGAGACCGCCGTGCGACGTGCCCGCGACGACGATGCGCGACGGGTCGATGTACGACTGGCGAGACATGTAGCGGACCGTCGCGGCGACGTCGGAAGCCTGCGCGAGGCCGTTCTTCTCGACGTTGCAGCCTTCCTGCTGGTACGTGCCGCCCGAACCGGCGAAGCCCTGACGGTTCGGCGCGATGACCGCATAGCCGCGGCGCACGAATTCGCGCGCGAACGCGACCGGGCGGCTGCGCGGCTGCAGATGCAGGTCGCCCGTGTTCTTGCCATGGTTGAAGACGACGAGCGGGAACGGGCCGGGGCCGTTCGGCTTGAACAGCGTGGCCTCGAGCATCACGGAGCCCGACGCATCGGCGGGAATGCTGATGATCTGTTCGTTGAGGTTCGCGGCGACCTGCGGCAGGCCCGAGTCGCCGTAGTCGAAGTGCTCGGCATGGGCGAGCGATCCGTTCGCCGCGGATGCGTCGGCATGGGCGCTCGGCAGCGTACCGGCCTGAGCGGCCGACAGCGCGCAGGCCGCCATCCATCCCATCACTACCTTGCTGAACGCCATTCGTAAGCCCTGCCATGCAACTTGACCGATCCGAGGGCCATCGTAGCCCGACAAATTCAGGTTGTGCAATGCAGGAATTACCCGGCGTCTGACACAGCAACTATTTGTCAGCGCTCACTTACTTCACCGTCGACATAGCGCCAGAAACCCTGCTCGTCGCGCTCGAAACGGCTCGTTTCATGAAGCCGGTATGCGCGCCCGCCAACCTTGTAGCGGGCCACGAATTCAACCTCCGCGTGCCGTTCGTCGAGCGGCGCGTGCCGCTTGACGGCGAGGCCGAGCCAGCGCGGCGCGTCGGGCGCATTGGGGTCGGCGTCGAGATCGGCCGGGCAGGTGCGCGCGGCCCAGGTCGCGCGCAGGTAGTCGGTCGCGCCGAGCACGTACGCGCTGTACCGCGAACGCATCAATTCGAGCGCGGTGGGCGCGGCTTCGCCGCCGTCGATGAAGCGGCCGCAGCAGGCCGCATAGCGCGGAGGCGGGGCTTTGCCGGCAGGAGCAGGCGACGCGCCGCCGCACGGGCACGCGTCAGGTCGGTTCAAAGTCATGCGAATCGTGAATTAACGACGCCGGGTTGTGAATGTAACTCACCAGCTCAGCTCGACGCCGTCGTACTGGAAGAATCGGCCGTTGGCCTGCGATATGTCCGCGCCGGCTTCGGCGATCACGCGGCGCATGCCGGCCACGCTCGTTTCCGGATCGATCGCGGCCTGCGAGCCGCCCATGTCGGTGCGCACCCAGCCGGGATGCAGCGCGATGCATGCGGCGTGGCGCGTCTGCAGCGATGCGATGCGCAGCACGTCGTTCAGCGCGGCCTTGCTCGCGCGATACAGCCAGCCGGTCGTGCCGGTCGCCTCGGCGATGCTGCCCATCCGGCTCGATATGACGGCCAGCACGCCGCGCGCGTCCTCGACGAGCGGCAGCAGGATCGGCAGCAACTGCATCGGCCCGCGCACGTTCGTATGCATGACCGCGTCGAAGTCCTCGGCGGCGATCGTTTCGACCCCTTCGGTGCGCGGCCCGTAGACGCCGGACACGACGACCGCCGCGTCGAGCCGTTCGCCGTCGAGCTTCCAGCCGAGCGCCGCGATCTGTTCCGGCTGCGCGATGTCGAGCGCATGCGCGTGCGCGCCGAGTTCGCGCAGCGCGGCGAGCGACGCGTCGTCGCGCGCGGTGGCGATCACGGTCCAGCCGTCGCGCCGGTATTGCCGGACGAATTCGCGTCCGAGGCCGCGCGACGCGCCGACGATCAGTACGGTTTTCATGTTCGCCGCTCCTTTTCGTTGCACCGCCGAGGCGGCGGTGCCGGTGTCAGATCAGTTCCTGCCGCGAGGGGATCGCCGCGCGCCGGCATGTCGCGTTGTCAGCCGGAAGCAGCGCATCGCGCCGCGCCGGCGTTCGCGCCGGTTACTTCGCGTCGTCGCACGGCTTCAGCGTAGCGGCCACGGCCTGCGCGACGCCGTCGAGCTGTGCGGCGTCCGCCGCGACCATGTCGTTGTCCGGCGCGTGCTGGCCGCGTGCGGTCAGCGCCGCCACGCAGCGCCTGTAGGTTGCGTCGAGCGCGTCGAAGTTCGACACGGACATCCCGAGGTTGCGCATCCGGCCGTCGTGTACGCCGTATACGAGCCCGTGCACGGTGAGCGACTGGCCGCGCGCCCATGCGTCGTTGACGATCGTCGTGCGGCACACGTTGACGACCTGCTCGATCGAATTCAGCTCGATCAGGCGGCGATAGCGCGCTTCGCCGACCGGCCATTCGTCGAGCAGGGCCGCATGGCGCTCGCGCACGTCCTGCACGTGATGCAGCCAGTTGTCGGCCAGGCCGACGCGCCGGTTGTGCAGCGCCGCGTTCACGCCCGAGCAGCCGTAGTGGCCGACGACCATGATGTGCTTCACGCGCAGGATGTCCACCGCGAACTGGATCACCGACAGGCAGTTCAGGTCGCTGTGCACGACGACGTTCGCGATGTTACGGTGAACGAACACTTCGCCCGGCGGCAGGCCGATGATCTGGTTCGCGGGCACGCGCGAATCCGAGCAGCCGATCCACAGATATTCCGGCGCCTGCTGATCGGCCAGACGCGCGAAGAAATCCGGATCGTCGGCGAGCTGGCGCTTGACCCAGGCGTCGTTGTTGTCGAACAGGTGTGAAAGCGGATTGTCTTGGGTATTCATCGGTGTGGATTCCGTTGGCGGAAATCGGGTCGATAACGGGTTCGAGGTACTCGGGGCGTCAGGCGGCGCGCTGCGCGTCGCCTTCGGCGTCATGGGCGTGCGTCGCGTCGAAGCGCGCGGGATAGCGCACTTGAAACCGGATCGACGCGTCGTACGGGTAAAAATCGGGCAACTCGCCCTGCAGCAGCTTGTCCTTGCTCGCCTGCCACAGCGCGGGTTCGAAAAAGTCCGCGTGATGCTTCATGAATACCGCGCGCACGCGCGGGTCGCCGAGCAGGAACGGTCCGTAGGTTTCCGGAAAGATGTCGTGCGGGCCGACGGTATACCACGGTTCGTCGGAAAGCTCGTCTTCCTCGTGGCGCGGCGGCGGCACGCGCCGCACGTTGCAGTCGGTCAGGTATTCGATTTCGTCGTAGTCGTAGAACACGACGCGGCCGTGGCGCGTGACGCCGAAATTCTTGTACAGCATGTCGCCCGGGAAGATGTTGGCCTTCATCAATTCCTTCACCGCGTTGCCGTATTCCTTCACGCCGTGCTCGATGTCGGCGTCGCTGCCGTTCTGCAGGTACAGGTTCAGCGGCGTCATCCGGCGCTCGATGTACAGGTGCTTGATCACGAGATTGCCGTCCTCGTATTCGAGCAGCGACGGCACTTCCTTCTCCAGTTCGCGCACGAGCGCGTGGTCGAGCCGCGCGAGCGGCAGCGCGACGCTCGAATACTCGAGCGTGTCGGCCATCCGCCCGAGGCGGTCGTGGCGCTTCACGAGCTGGTACTTCTCCATGATCTGCGCGCGCGTCGTTTCCTTCGGCGGCGGGAAGTGATCCTTGATGATCTTGAACACGTACGGGAACGACGGCAGCGTGAACACGAGCATCACGAGGCCCTTGATCCCGGGCGCGATGATGAAGCGGTCGCTCGAATGCGACAGATGGTGCAGCAGGTCGCGGTAGAACAGGTTCTTGCCCTGCTTCTGCAGCCCGACCGACGTGTAGATCTCGGCCTTCGGCTTGCCCGGCATGATCGTGCAGAGGAAGTCGACGTACGCGGACGGCACGCCCATGTCGACGAGGAAATACGAGTGCGAGAAGCTGAAGATGATCTGCAGCTGGTCGCGGCGCAGCAGCACGGTGTCGAGCGCGAGCACGCCCGGGCGCACGTGGCGGATCGGCACCGCGAACGGCACCACGCGATCGGCGTTGATGATGCGGCCGACGATGTACGCGCTCTTGTTGCGGAAGAACAGCGACGACAGCACGTGGATCTGGAAATTCGGCGCTTCTTCGAACTGGCCGAATTCGTCGGTGATCGCCTGCATCACGCAGCCGACGTCGCGCGCGAGATCCTCGAACGGCGGCTCCAGCTGGAAATTCGTGACGATGCGCTCGAGCGTGGCCGCGAGCCCGTCGGCGGCCGGGTAGTACGCGCGATAGGTCGGCTTCGCGGCCGGTTCGTCGTTCTCGAGATACTCGGTCGAGATCGCGGGCCGCACGAAGATGAAATCGTTGCTGAAATACGAGCGGTGCAGGATCTTGCAGCACACCGAATTGAAGAACGTTTCCGCGCATTCGGGCTGCCGATGCGACGTGAGCAGGCCGATGTAGTGCAGCTTGATCTGCTGCCAGACCTCGTTGTCGATGTCTTCCGCGACGTATTCGTCCTGCAGCACTTCGACGCATTCCTGCACGCGATCGTCGTATGACGTGATCCGCTCGCGCGCGAGCCGCTGCAGTCCGTGCCAGTCGCCGCGCTCGAACAGCGCCTTCGCGTCGACCGCCGCTTCGCGGAAGATCCGGTAATGGCGATCGAAGTTTTCGAGCATCGTCTGCGCGACGTCGAAACCGATCTGCGACGACAGCAGTTTGGGGAAGTGATTCATTGCGTGCAGGCTCGTTCAAGAGGGGCTGTAAGCAGTCGCCATTTTAGCGCCCAAGTCGGCGATTCAAAGACTTTCGCGGTGCGGTACCGAGCGTCGTCAACGCGCAGGTTGTTCGACGTTCAGTGCCGTTCGGTGCATCTTCGCGTAAAGATACGGGTACGGAACCGATTCTGGCACGAACTTTTTTTGACCGGTGAGCGGGCGCCCGGCACGCGTTTCGCGCGACGGCGATAGAATCGACGCGATGCTTGGCGCGGCGCTTTCGCCGCCGTACCGGCGACCGTACTGCAACGATAACGACGAGACACCCCACCGATGAACGCACTGGAACACCAACTCGACTATCCCTTCGCCGACACGCTGCCCGCCGCGGGCGACACGTTCGAGGTCGCGCCCGGCGTGTGCTGGCTGCGCATGCCGCTGCCGTTCTCGCTCGACCACATCAACCTGTGGCTGCTGCGCGACGAGATCGACGGGCAGGCCGGCTGGACGGTCGTCGACTGCGGGATCTCGTCCGACGCGATCCGCACGCACTGGGAACAGATCTTCGACCGGCATCTCGACGGGCTGCCGGTGCTGCGCGTGCTGGTCACGCACTGCCATCCCGATCACTTCGGTCTCGCGAACTGGCTGTGCGAAGGTGGCGACAAGGGCCGCTGGAACGTGCGGCTGTGGATGACGCTCGGCGAGTACATGTTCGGCTGCCTGATGGCGGCCGGCAACGGCTCGAACGCGGGCGGCGCGGCCGCGGCCGATCACTTCGCGCGTCACGGGCTGACCGATCCCGTCGCGCTCGACAAGCTGCGCAGCCGTCGCAGCTACTACGCGGATCTCGTGCCGGCCGTGCCGCCGCGCTACCGGCGCCTGCGCGAAGGCGATACGGTGAAGATCGGCGCACGCACGTGGCGCGTCGTCACCGGCTACGGCCATTCGCCCGAGCATTGCGCGCTCTACAGCGAAGCGGACGGCGTGCTGATCTCCGGCGACATGGTGCTGCCGCGCATCTCGACGAACGTGTCCGTGTTCGATCTCGAACCGGAAGCGAACCCGCTCGCGCTCTATCTGGAATCGCTCGGCCGCTACGAGACGATGGCGCCCGACACGCTCGTGCTGCCGTCGCACGGCAAGCCGTTCCGCGGTGTGCGCACGCGCATCGCGCAACTGCGCGCCCACCACGACGCGCGGCTCGACGAAGTGCGCGTCGCGTGCGCGGAGAAGCCAGCGAGCGCGGCCGACATCGTGCCGATCATGTTCCGCCGCCGCGAGCTCGACATTCATCAGATGACGTTCGCGCTTGGCGAGGCGCTTGCGCACCTGAACCTGCTGTGGCTCGCGGGGGAGCTCGTGCGCGAGCAGGGCGACGACGGCGTGCTGCGGTTCGCACGGGCCTGAGTTTTCCTGTTGCGGGAGCGGGTACAGGTCGTTCATCATTGCCGCTTCCGCACCGATACGCCTCATCAGCCATGCTACGCAATGTCGGTCTCTCCGACCTCATCACGCTGTCGGCCATCCGGACACTGGCCGACCCGAAATCCTTCGAACGCGGTCAAGCTTACTATCGCGACGGCGTCGTTTCGCGGTTGACCGAACGCGATGGCGAGCTGTCGGCGACCGTGCGCGGCACGTATCGCTATCACGTCGCATTCGCGGTGGGCGACGACGATACGCTGGACTATGCGTGCAATTGCCCGGTCGGCGACGAAGGCGCGTTCTGCAAGCATGCGGTGGCGGTCGCGTTGTCATGGCTGGAGAACCGCGGCGAAACGGCGTTTCCCGACGAGGCGCCCGAGCCGGCGCGGCCGAGGCGCACGCGCAAGACGCACGCGGAGCTGATTCGCGATCATCTGGAGGCGCTCGACGAGCACGCGTTGCGACGCTGGTTGCTCGACGCGGCCGAGCGCGACCGGTCGTTGCGCGACAGGCTGCTGTTTGACGCGCGCGCCGCAAACGCCGACGACATCGCGAGCCTGCGCGCTGCCGTCAGGCAAATGGCCCGCGTGTCGCGGCCGCTGGGCTGGGACGAAGCGCACATTTTTGGAGAAGGGCTGTTTGAACTCGCCGACATGCTGCGCCGACAACTGGCGGGCGCTCATGCCGCGCAGGTCGTCGAGCTGGCCGAGCTGGCGATAGCCGACGCGGAAGCGAGCCTCGAACAGATCGACGACTCGGACGGCAGCGTCGCGCCCGGAATCGGCGAACTGGCCGCTCTGCATCTCGATGCGTGCATTCAGACACGGCCGGATCCGGTGAAGCTGGCCGACCGGCTGTTTCGCCTGCAGGCCGAAGGCCAGTGGGATACGTTCCGCGATGTGCTGCCGGCCTATGCGGAGGTGCTGGGCAACGCCGGATTGAGCCGTTATCGAGAGCGGGTCGAGGAGAGTTGGGCCGTGCTGCCCGCGCGGCCGGCGAACAAGCGCGACGAGTACGCACATGACACGGTGCGCCACAATCTGGAACATGCGATGGAGACGCTCGCGAAACATGACGGCGACGTCGACGCGCTGATACGCATCTGGTCGAAGGATCTGTCGGCGTCGTACCGGTACGCGCAGATCGCGGAATTGTGCGCGGCGCACCGGCGTTTCGACGAGGCGCTGGCGTGGGCCGAACGCGGGATGCGGGAAATGAAGGATGGGTGGGACGATCGCCTGCTGGGCTTCTGCATCGACGAGTATGTGCGTCGGCGAGCGTTCGATCGGGCGGATGAACTTGCGTGGCAGCGCTTCGCGCACCATCCGACGGCTGACGCATTCCGTGCATTGGTGAAGGTCGCGAAGGCGACCGGCCGAATCGATGCGGTGAAAATGCGCGCGATATCGCATCTGCATGAGCTTATCCGCGAGCGGGAAAAGACCGGACGTTCTGGCGCGGGCGCGCGGCGCTGGGAGCCGTCGCCGCGTACCGAACTGGTGAAGCTCCTGCTCGCGGAGCGGGACGTCGACGCCGCGTGGGACGCGTTTCAGGGCGGTCCGGTCGAGTCTCTCCTATGGCCGACGATGGCCGCGGTGCGCGCGAAGACCGATCCGGAGGATGCGATCGCGCTGTATCACCGCTATCTGCCGGTCGCGCTCGACCATGGCGCGGGCAGTGCGCGGTACGACGAGGCGTTCGGTGTGGTGAGAGAGATTCGTGCGCTGCGGGTTGCACATCGTCAGCAGGCGGTATTCGACGCGGAACTCGAAGAGATTCGCAAGGCCTACCGTGCGAAGCGCAACTTCATCAAGCTGCTCGCGAAGCTCGACGCGTGATCCGGACGGGATGAAAGGAGGGTATCGACATGAACATCGATCTGCAGGCCATCGACGACGCCGTGCTCGCGCTCCTTTATCTGACGCTGCACGACGGCAATCGTGCGTGGAAAAGCTTCGATTGGCACGCGTTGAATCGATTGCATGAGCGCGGGCTGATCGGCGATCCGGTCAACAAGGCGAAATCCGTGGTCTTGACCGACGAAGGCTTGCGAGCATCGGAGCGGCTCTTCGCTCGGCTGTTTGGCGCATCGGCCGATACGCGGACGGACGAGCAATCGTAATCTTCACTCACGCCCGGGTCGGCGTGGCAGCAGCCATGCGCCCTCCGAAAATGTGTGACCCCCTTCGCGCGCGGCGTGCACTGCACGGCACGCCGGCGAAAACACTTTTGGGAATGGTTGGTGGTTTACTTTGGCTGGCGTCCGGTATGAGGAATGCGCGCGTAATGCAGCAAGCGCGGCGCGGAGCGGCAAGCGACGGGCGAGGGCGCCGTCGCTTGCGCGCCACGTCACGCGCCGCGTCCGGCGCGCATCGACAGCGCTTGCGCGAGGGTCCTGCCGTCAGCGCCCAGCGGCCGGTCGAGTGCCGCCTGCCGGATCTCGTCGGCTTTCCGTTCATCACCGGTCCGTGCCGCGAGCAGGCTTTCTGCCAAGGCCGCGGACAGGCACGCGGCGTCGAGCCGTCGCGCAATTTCCGCATGACGTTTCGCTTCGTCGATGTGGCCTTCGTGGATGCAGACCACCGCCAGGCCGCCATGTGCGTCTGCGAAGCCGCGATCCAGCGCCGCCGCGCGTTCGAATCGGGTGCGCGCGGCATCCGGAGCGCCATCGAACAGGTGGCTCCACGCGGCGGCGGCCCAAGCACCCGCATGGACGTTCAGTATGTTCGCCGCATGGTCCAGCAATTCGCGGGCGGCTGCGAAACGCCGCTCCGACAGTTCGACGAGACCCAGGCCGAGCGTCGCGCGCGCGCTGTCGGGGTTAAGCGCGAGCGCACGCCGAAACAGCTCGCGTGCCGGGCAACGGACGCGGCCGCTTCACGCTCAAGTTCAGATGCTACGTTCATGCGTTTTATGGAGACGCAAGGCTCGCAACCGATTGGTGGGTTGATGGCAAACGCGGCAATCCAAGCTACGGGAAACACCGCATATGCAGCGGCCATTGCTGATGCGGCGGGGCCACTCGATGCGCTGTGGGCACCGACTGGAGGACGTTTCAATTCAGTCGCGAGTGTGCGTCGCGGGCAGCCTGTACTCGAGAATGTGGGCCCATCGGCGACTTTGGCCCGTATCGAGTCGAGATTGGGAACTTCGTCCAGAGAGGTTGGCTTTATCGTTGATTCCGCTTCCGGAAACATACTAACGGCCGCGAGGCAACCTTATGGTCAATCAACTGCAAGTTTCAAGTTTGGGCCGGAGCAATGGGCACTGGCGGAAGGGAACTGGATTACTCACAATCATCCGAGTGGTCTGACGCTGGGAATCGAAGATCTTGCAGGTGCGGTGTCATCCGGTGCACGTGGAATTCGCGCTTCGACGGCAGTCGGCACATATGAATTAGCTTTTGACCGATCGTTTGGTGCTGCGTATCGTGGCGATTACGCTGGGGCATATGGATTTTTACACGCCCAGACGAACGAAATCGGAAACGGCATCATAGCGGATATCCGATCTGGGGCGATGGTGGTTCCGCAGGAACTGCAAGGAGCACAGCGTCGAGGGTTCCTGGCGGACGAAATGTGGATCCGTTTTTCGTCCCAAACGCCTAACCTTAAGTACAATTTTTATCCAAGGTGATATCAATGAATCGCAAACTTCCTGGAAATCTGGAAGCGGCAGCAAAAAGTGGCCTTGAATTGCTCGATGAGAAAGGTAGGAGAGAAGTATCCATAATTGCGGTTTTCAATCCACACATGAGATATGAAACTGACTTTATGGCGGTGATTGGGAAAGGATTGGGGATTGTTGATCGGAAGAATATTGATTTGCTGCGTGATATTGAAAAAAATCATTCCGATCAGCTTCATTTTTTGGAGCTGCAAGATGGAGGGATTGACACCGAGGCGGCTATGAGAATCGTCATGGCAGCTATTTCGCGAGAAGCGTTAAAAAAGGTCTAGTTGTCGCTTGCCGAGCAGTGGCGATTGTCGCGCATTGTAGTGCGCTAACTTTGGTGCAATCGCGGCGGACACGATGGCCAGCGCGAAGCAATCGAAGATCACGGCGCAAGGCACGAATCCGAATGCGCCGGGATGGCGGCCGGCATCGTCGTGGTTCAACTACGACGTCAATGGCAACCTGAAATCGACGTACGACGACGGCGGAAACCAGCCGGGCAACGGACGGGCCTTTACATACTGGACGGACCTGAGAGGGCAGGTACAGCGGCGAGACGAACTGGTCAACGTGCGGGTAGATGGCAACGGGAGAATCGTCGGGGCGGCGGGGGATCGCAAGCACAACTACTACTATCTGAACGGCAACCGCCGTGCGATTGCCATCGCCGCCGTATTCGAACAGTGATTCGGTCTGCATACCCAGACACGGAACACCCACACCCAAGCCTCGGTTTCAATGTCGATGGGCTGTACATTGGACGTACCCTCAAGTGAAGCAGATGAATACGACCATTGACCAATTTTTCAAGCTCGCGGCACATGCGGAATTCATAGCTGAGAATGCTATGGACCAACCACTTGAGCCAGCTTTAGAGGTTGTGCTGCGTTTTGTGCAGAATCATCTTGATCAACGTTTCGAGTTCGTAAATGCATTCCTCGACGTGCTCCGCGACCCAGAGAAAGGGCCGCCGGAGTTAGTCGAATATTGCATGCACGAGTTGAAATGGCCTGAGGTGCGTGAGGCTATTCAAGCTTGGCTAGATAGCGAACGTAGTGAACGGGTGCGCCACATTCTTCGCAAGCAGTTGCTCGCATTTGACGAAAATTGGAATGACGCGAACTTCTATGATCGCTTCAAGCCGTAGAGAAAGCGCCCGCGAAAGCGGGCGTTGTTGCATCTACGCTCGATATGTCAGAAAAGTCGTCCCGCGACGTGTTGCCGCTCGTCGTCTTCGAAGTGCATTGTGCGGATTCCGCCGATCGCGCGACGCAGCCAGTCGTCGGCAATGACTCGATGTTCGTCGTTCGTGACAGCTGCCGTGGACGCGCGCAATTGCCGAATTCCGGGTCCGGCCATCGCGGTGCACCGAGCAGTACACGTACGAT
The DNA here is from genome assembly GCF_027257875.1 of Burkholderia sp. IMCC1007. Taxonomy (GTDB): domain Bacteria; phylum Pseudomonadota; class Gammaproteobacteria; order Burkholderiales; family Burkholderiaceae; genus Burkholderia. Next base: position 5,303 of record NZ_JAPVQY010000038.1, on the reverse strand, counting down.
GCCAGGTTGGTGCGTGCGGGCGGTGGGGGAGTTTATTGCCGATCCGCTTATCGAAGTGGGGAGGCAGTATCGGGATCTGGCTACTGCGGCGACGGGAGCAACAGGCGGTTGGCGCAGTTCGTTTGCACAGCAGATCTCGGATGGTAGCTATGGCGAGGCCGTGCTGATCGAACTTGGCACGGTGGCTGGGGCGGTACCAATGGCTGGGGCTGCGCTCAAGGGGCTCGGATGGGCCGCGCCGGCGGCAGGTCCGATGGTTGATGCGTATGCGGCGAGAACCGGCATGGTGCTCAATGCCGTACCGAAGAGTATTGGCAATGTCGGAAGGACTAGCACAGCGAATTACTTGTCGCGGTTCAGCCCTACCGAGTTGGACGCTCTGCGGACTGCTGGGCTCTCTGACGTTGAGATTGCGCGCCATGTCGAGCTGAGTGGTGATGTGCATCTCTTCCGTGGCACCTCGCCTGGTTGGGTCGGGTCACTCGGTGCGCAGGCCACAGCCGTTTCGGCGACCACTGATCCGTCCATTGCGACGGTGTTCGCTCTTGAGGCGCGTGGTCAAGCAGGCCAGGCGGTGGTTCAGTTCGGCCCGCGGTCAAGCATCGGCACTTTCGATTTGGGTAACTGGATGGCTGCACAAGAGCGCGAGGTTGGTGTCCTAATGAGCTCCAAAGACTTCGCAGCAAGAGCGCCTAGTTTTGTTCCGGTGGACACTGCTCGCCAAGTGCTAGGCGAATTGGGCATGCCGAAGTTACCGTACACCGTGGCAAGTCCGAGCGCTCGCAGCATGCTGCTCGATGCAGTGCCGAAGATGACGCCCGAGCAAGTTGCTGAATTCATTCAACGAATCAACAAGACAGGTCTGCGATGAACAGCGTTGAATTTTACGTACGAAATGTGCTGACTAGCCCTGCGGGGGAAACGCTGGTGATCGGCGTTCCGAACAACGGAGAAGCGCTCGCGCTGGGTGCTCGATTTGGGGTTAGGTACGAGGTCAGTCGCGACGATGTCATGAGCGGCACTCCGAACCCCGTGCGTTTGAATAGCGTCGACATCGATTTGGTGGTCGAGAAAATTGACGTGATGCGCCAGAACGTGCAGCAGGTATCCCACGGCGTGACGGCTGCGCTCTCGTTATCTGGCTCCGGCCTAGAGCACGTAACGGTAGGGTGTTTCCTGCGCACGAAAGAGCAGTAGTCAGTGGATGTGCTGTTGTGCATCGAGCCGTCACTGGGCCGGCCCCCGTCGGAAGCCTCGTTGTAGACAATGTGCAGACCGCCAGTCTCGGGAAGCGGATTCCGTTGCGTTGCGCACTCAACAGGCAATTGCCGGGGCAACGATCAGATACTGCCGGTCCGGGCTTCGTAGCGGGTTCGTGGCGCCGGAGATTCCGTACAGCGGCAATGCGGCGCTGTGCTGGTACGAATACGACGCGCTGAACCGCTTCACTGTGACGATGGGCAGCTTGTCCGGCGAGCGTCCGGTCGATCCGAACGACGCCAGCGTGTCGATCGTGCCAGGCCGTGCTGGCGGCGAGGGTGTACGGCTCGGCTACAACGCGGCGGGCGAGCGGGTGTTGGCAGTTTATGCAAAGGACGGCCGCACCGAGCAGTACACGTACGATGCGAACGGCTATCTGGAGACGCAGTCCATCAACGGCGTGGGGGCGCAGGCGCGTACCAATGACCTGCTGGGGCGGGCAATCCGGGTGGTGGAGCGACGTCCGGACAATGGGCAGGTCGTGTCGGACGTCACGCGCTCATGGGATGCGGACAGCATCCTGCTGTCGGAGCGAGACCGGGTGGCGGGCAACACGACGACCTATACGCGGATGGCGGACGGCACGGTCGCGAGGGTCGACGTGAAGCCGGATGACGTGAAGGGTACCCGCAGCTCATTCGTGTACGAATACGAGTGGTGGGACGGTGCGAAACAATCGAAGATCACGGCGCAAGGCGCGAATCAGAATGCGCCGGGATGGCGGCCGGCATCGTCGTGGTTCAACTACGACGTCAATGGCAACCTGAAGTCGACGTACGACGTCGGGAATCAGGGCAACGACGGCATTGATCAGATTGACTACGTGAAGGAACTGGCCGGCAAGCTGCAGAAAGGGAACGATAGTCAGTTCAAGGTATTCACGCCGGTGGGGACGGCGGATTTCGACGAAAGCTTCATGACGATCAACGGGGTGTACCCGGGCACGAGTCCAGGAGTGTGGACGGTGCGGGACGGCGATTCGTTGAAGTCGATCGCATCGGCGTTGTGGGGTGACGAGACGCTGTGGTACGTGCTGGCGGACGCGAACGGGCTGAAGAGCACGGACGAGCTGAAGGCCGGGCGGCTGCTGACGGTGCCGAACAAGGTAACGAACGTGCACAACACGGCGAGCACATTCAAGCCGTATGGCCCGGGCAAGGCGATCGGGAATACGCAGCCGACGTTGCCGGATCCGCCGCCGCCGCCGGGTCGTGGAGGCGGGTGCGGCGGGTTCCTGCCGGTGATTGCGATTGTGGTGGCGGTGGTTGCGACGGTGTTCACGGCGGGGGCATTGACCGCGCCGGCGGGGGCGTCGTTCAGCGCGATGATGTCGGCGGGCGGCACAGCGCTGACTGGCGGGGCGGGTCTGGCGGGGGCGGGTGCGGCAGCAGTCGGCGGAGCGGTGGGGGCTGCATCGGCGCAAGGGGTGATGATCGCGGGCGGTGCGCAGAACGGATTCGACTGGAAGGGCGTGGCGCTGGGGGCGGTTGGCGCAGGCGTGACGGCGGGGGCGGGCGGCGCGCTGGGCGCGGTGAACAACGTGCAGACGGCGGTGGCGCTGGGTGCGGCGCGATCGGTGGCGACGCAGGGCATTGGCGTGGCGACGGGATTGCAGCATAGTTTCGACTGGAAGGGCGTGGCGGCCAGTGCGATTGCGTCGGGGGTAGGATTCGAGGCAGGACGAGTAATCGGTTCGTCGGTATCCGGTATGCGTCCGGATGTGGGGCGGTTCATAACAAGGGCGGGCTCAGGCGCGGCCGCAGGTCTGGCGAGTACGGTGGTGCGGGGCGGGAGTCTGGGGCGCAATGTCGGGGCGATCGCGATCGATGCGGTGGCGTCGTCGGTTGGCAATATGGTGGTGGACCAGATAGCGGACCGGCCAACCTCGACCGAATTGCGCACTCAGCAAGCGATCGCGGCGATGAACGGGCAGATCCTGCCAGGTGGCGCAGGCTCCGCCGGGACGGGCTTCGTACCCGCCAATGCGTCGTATATCCGGTTCGAAAACAGTCCGCAAGCCAGCGCGCCAATGGCACTGGCGAATTACGACTCGCCTGCGGGCATTCAACAAGCGAGGGCACAGCGCATTGCTGAGCTGCAATTGCTTGCAGAGCAACCTCTCGACCAGGGATTCTCTGGGGTACAGGTTCTGATCGAAGGTGTCGGGTCGACTGGCGGGCCGGTCCTTCAGCCGGCCGCTGAGCTGGGCACGATTCGAAATCTGAACTGGTTCGAGAGCCAGTTGGCCTTTAATCCGGTCGCGCAGGCAGCGCAAGGTTTTGTTGACCAAGGGCTAACGCTGGCGAGCGGCGCTTGGAACGTCGTGTCGCATCCGGTGAATACGGTAGCCAGGATCGGCGGGCACTACGCGAACGCCTATGAAGCTGGCAACCTTGGCGGCACGATTCTGCGCGACGCAAGCGGTATCGCAGCCGGTGTGGTGAAGGGCGCGCTCAGTCCGATTGATGCGCTGTATCGCCAAAACGAGGCGGGCGGAGCTTACCGACTCGGCGGGTCCATGATGGATGCGGCTCTCTCGGCGGCAACCCCCGGTGCCGTGAGCGCAGCAACCCGTTTAGGCGGAGCAGGACTTGAACGTGGTGTAGCGATCTTTGGACCGACGTTCGATAGGGCCGCAAACAGCTTCTTGGCGAACAGGGGCATGTTGCTACATTCCGCGCCTGAAAACGTATTCCAGACCGGGGCTCGACAGGTCCTTGATCCGAACTCGATGAAGAGCTGGGATGCTGCGGAGAGCGCTTACGATGCCATTCGTGCGAGTAATACAGATGTTCTGGCAATTTCTAAGAACACCGGAATTTCTGAAGTAAAAATTGCGCGAATCAAAGATCATGTATTCTTCAATAATCACACGCTTGACTCAGGCGTGCGACGGTTTGATGCTGATCCTGATATTGTGAACGCTTGGGATCGGCTAAAGACCGGAGATTGGGTGGGATCCGATCTCGATTTATTGCAGCACGAGCGTTTCGAATCTAGATTCGAGGCGTTCTATAAGTCTGATTATCGGACGGCTCATGATGCAGCCATTCGATCTGGTCGTACTTGGATGCCGGAGTAAAGATATGGCTTTCTATGTGAAGATTGAGAAAATTGACGAAACCGAACTTATTGCCAAATATCGATTTGGAGATGCTGGAGAAAAGTATGGTGAGTTCGAAATTGATAAAAAAACGGGTGAAGTTCATTTGCTTGCCGGCCTGGATGGAGACCGGGGGCATATATTTAATCGTGCGGCGGTCAAAATCATGCGTGAGTGGAAGCTGGGGAGATTGCCGAGTATGACTGAATGGGCTTCTTAAGTAGTCAAGCCTCTATCGTTTTCAGCGCGACATTTTGCATAAAATCGATCCATATCATCGTTTATTTACGCGTCCTCGTTTCTCCCCCGGCCGGGGAAAAACGATCTCCCTCTTCAATTCTTGCCCGGGCGGCCTCAAATCTGAACTGCAACACTCTCGCCAGCCGGTAAAGTCCGCGAATGGCAAAGAGCACGTACCAACAACTGCAACCTGAAGAACGTATGCGAATCGATTTCTGGCGGGACGAGGGATTGAGCTTGCGGGCGATCGCCCGCAAGCTCAATCGTGCACCCTCGACGTTGAGTCGCGAGTTGGCCCGCAACGCGCAGACCAACGGTCTGTACTGCCCACGTGTAGCCCAAGCGTCTCGCAACGCCCGACGGCAAGCCGCCCGACCGCCGTTGAAGCTCGCACGCGATTCGGTTCTTTGGGGGTGTCGTTTGCCAGCGCTTGCGCGAATGCCAGTGGTCGCCTCAGGAGATTGCCGCTACCCTGAAGCGCACCTTCCCCGACGATCCGAGTCTGCACGTGTCCCACGAAACGATTTACAACGCCATCTACGCCCAGCCTCGCGGTGAGTTGCGCCGCGAACTGATTGCCTGCCTGCGCCAGCACCGCAACAAACGCCTGCCGCGATCGCGCGGCACCGATCGGCGAGGGGCGATTCCCGACATGGTCAGCATTCACGTGCGACCGCCCGAGATCAACGACCGCCTCATG
>NZ_JAPVQY010000037.1 GCF_027257875.1 Burkholderia sp. IMCC1007 | reverse complement strand
TGCAGGTCGGCGCGGGCGCGACGGCGCCGGGTGCGGTGGCCGCCGCAGTGGCGGCGGTGGCGGCGCGGGTGGCGGTGTCGGCGGCCGGCGAGGGCTGCGCGGCGACGGTGCAGCACCAGAGCGCGACGAGTGTCGCGCCGAGCTGGCGCACCCCCAGCCAGCGGAGAGAAGCGGTCGCTGTCATGGTGGAGTATCGGGCGTGATCGGCATGGGACGCCTGCCGGAAAGCAGGCAAGACCGAGAGATTACCGTGTTTTACGGAAGCGGCGCGAGGGGCGCGATGCGCAGTCGGGCTTGTCGCAAAACGTGTTTTCGGCAACTTCGTCGCGAAAAAATCATCGGAATTGCCTAAAGTATCGGAACGATTTGCCGCTAAGCGGGATGGGTGGCAAAGGCGCGCCGCGGGGATGCGGCCTGGCCGTTGCGGCCCGTTCGTCCGGAAAAAGGCTTGATATGTCGACACCGCTGTTCGGAAAGTTGTTTGCGCAACCCGTTGCGATCGACCCTGGAACGGCAAGTACGCGGATCTATACGCACGAGCGCGGCGTGGTGCTGAACCAGCCGTCGGTGGTGTGCTTTCGCAAGGCCGGCGCGGCCGACGCGCGGCCGACGCTCGAAGCGGTCGGCGAACTCGCGAAGGCGCTGCTCGGCCGTGAGCCCGGCCATCTGGAGGCCGTGCGGCCCATGCAGCACGGCGTGATCGCCGACGCGCATGCCGCCGGGCAGATGATCCGCCGCTTCATCGACATGTCGCGCACGCGCTCGCGCTTCGGCCGCCGCGTCGAGGTCACGCTGTGCGTGCCGGCGGACGCGACGGCCGTCGAGCGCCGCGCGATCCGCGAAGCCGCGTTCGCGGCCGGTGTATCGGACGTCGAACTGATCGAGGAATCGCTGGCCGCCGGGCTCGGCGCGGGCCTGCCGGTGACGGAGCCGGTCGGCTCGATGGTCGTCGACATCGGCGGCGGGACGACCGAAGTCGCGGTGATCGCGCTCGGCGGCATCGTGTACCGCGAGGCGATTCGCGTCGGCGGCAACCAGTTCGATGCGGCGATCGTCAACCATGTGCGCAACCTGTACGGCGTGCTGCTCGGCGAGCAAACCGCCGAGCACGTGAAGAAGACGATCGGCTCGGCCACCAGCGCGGTGCCACGCACGTCGACGCGCGCGGTCGGGCGCAGTGTCGAGAATGGCCTGCCGCGCTCCGTCGAGCTGTCCAATCACGATGTGGCGGAGGCGCTCGCCGCGCCGCTCAAGCAGGTGATCCGCGCGGTGAAATCGGCGCTGGAAAACGCGCCGGCCGAACTCGTGACCGACATCGCGCATCGCGGCGTGGTGCTGACGGGCGGCGGCGCGCTGCTCGCGGATCTCGCACGACTGCTGTACGACGAGACCGGCCTGACCGCGCGGATCGCGGATGAGCCGGCCACCTGCGCGGTGCGCGGCGCAGGGGAGGCGATGGGGCGGCTCGCGATGTGCCCGGTGGATTGAGACCGCCGCGCAGGGCACACCCGGCACACCCGGCGCACCCGGCACACCCGGCACACCCGGCGCACCCGTCACACTCGCCACACTCGCCACACTCGCCACACTCGGCAACATTCTTTCAAAGTGTTTCGAACACCGAACATCCGCGCGCCGGAACGGCGGGCGCGGGCTGCGTCCGCCATCGCGGTTTCCCGCTGACAGCGATACCTGGACACGCGCGAGCGCGCCGTGGCAGCATGCCGGTCCGCGTGCCGGACGAGCCGGCCGAGCGTTTTTCCAGGAGTCCGACCATGTTTGACGAGCGTCCCGGGCGGCGCCGTGTCGCCTGCATCGTCCGTATGCTGGCCGTTTTCGCGTGCCTGTGGGTGGCGGCGGCCATCGCGCTGGTCGGATACGGGATGCGGATGCCGAGCGAGCCGTGCGATGTGGCCGTGATCTTCGGCAATGCGCTCGACGACAGCGGCGCGCCGAAACCCGTGCTCGCGGCGCGGCTCGACGTCGGCGTGCAGTGCTATCGCGCCGGGCGGTGTCCGGCGTTTCTCGTCAGCGGCGCGATCGACGGCCCCGGGCTGAACGAGGCGACTGCGATGCGCGACTACCTGGTCGCGCGCGGCGTGCCGGCCGAGCGGATCGCCGTCGACGACCAGGGCGACAACACGCTCGCAACCGCGCAGCACACGCGCGCCTATCTGCAGGCGCATGGCCTGTCGCGCGTGTTGATCGTCAGCCAGTATTACCACTTGGCGCGGGCGCGCCTCGCGTTCGAACGGGTCGGCATCGCGCGCGCGAACATCTCGGCCGCGTATCCGCGCCGCTTCCAGTTGCGCGACGTCTATTCGAGCTGGCGGGAAGTGCCGGCGTATGCGATCTATGCGCTGCGGCTGTGGCTGGACCCCGACGCGCGGCCGATATCGTTCCGGCCGATGCTTTATCTGATGCGCCTGTTTTCATGAGGCGGTGCATACCGGGGAATCGGTTTGCGTCGACTGTTTCGTGTTTATTTCGAGTCTTTTCGCCTTTTCCGCATCGATTCTGCAGTTACCGGTGACACTTCGTTTCCGGTAACGCGTAGCAGCGCATCGGCGTCGAACGATCCGCGACGGTCCCGACTGTCGGCCTCATGCGGCGCGTGACATTCGTCGGCACGCGCGATCGCGCAGCGGTTCCGCGTCGCTCCAGGTATCGGCGTGCCGGTTGCCCGCGACAACGCGATGCCCGGCGGCATCCTCCGGAAATTCTGACCGGCGCGTCACCCACATGTGCATGCGACGTCCTGCGACGCGCCGTTCGCCGCATCGTTTCGTCGCTGCGCGCAGCCCCCGTTCTGGCCTATCCTGTGCGAAACACGCGACGCGCGCCGCGCGTTGCGCCTCGACACAGGAGGATCGATGCCGAATCACGCCGAAGCCACCACGACGACGCAGGGGCCGCAAGCCGCGCCGGTTCCCCCGACCCACGCGGCGGGTCCCGCTTTCATCGCGCCCGAAGCCGACCCGCAGGCGCTCGCGCGCAACAACCAGTACGTATTGAAATCCGGTAACGCATTCGTGGTCAGCGATGCGCTCGGCGACATCGGCGGTCACGACGACGGCCTGTTCGTCGAGGACATGCGCGTGCTGTCGAATTGGCGTCTGACCTTCGGCGGCCGCGCGCCGTCGCTGCTGTCGGGCGCGACGAGCGCCGACAACGCGTCGTTCACCGCGCACCTGACGAACCGTCCGCTGCCGCCGCTCGGCGGTAAGGAAACGCCGGAGGGTGTGATCCATATCGAACGGATGCGCGTGCTCGCGGGCGACGTGCTTTACGAAGCGCTGACGCTGACGAACTACGGCGAGAACGAGGCCGAGGTGCCGCTGTCGATGTCGTTCGCGGCGGATTTCAAGGACATGTTCGAAGTGCGCGGCACGCAGCGCCCGAAGCGCGGCACGGTGGCCGCGCCGCGCGTCGACGGCGGCGCGGTGCGGCTGCGCTACGACGGCCTCGACGGCGTCGCGCGCAACGTCACGATGCACTTCTCGCCGGCGCCCGACGCGCTGTCGGTCGATCGTGCCGACTACACGCTGACGATCGCCGCGCAGGCGTGCATCTCGATCTACCTGACCGTCGACGCGACGCTCGGCTCGGCGCACGACGGTGCAGGCCCGAGATGCGGCCGCGTCGCGCTGCGCACCGCGCTCGTCGGCGTGCATCGCGAGATGCGCTCGCGCCGCGAGACGATGGCGCGCGTGCACACCGGCAATCCGCTGTTCGACGCGTGGCTCGACCGCTCGCTCGCGGATCTCGGGCTGCTGACGACGCAGCTCGACACGGGGCCGTACCCGTATGCGGGCATTCCGTGGTTCTCGACGCCGTTCGGCCGCGACGCGATCATCACGTCGCTGCAGATGCTGTGGCTGCAGCCGTCGCTCGCGCGCGGCGTGCTGCGCTTTCTCGCGGAGCACCAGGCGCGCGAGACGTCCGCGTTTCGCGATGCGGAGCCCGGCAAGATCATGCACGAGTTCCGCCGCAGCGAGATGGCCGCGACGGGCGAGGTGCCGTTCGCGCTGTACTACGGCGGCGTCGACACGACCCCGTTGTTCATCGTGCTCGCGGGCGCCTATGTCGAACACACCGGCGACGACGCGCTGATCGACGAGCTGTGGCCCGCGCTCGAGCGCGCCGCGCTGTGGGTCATCGACAAGTGCGACCGCAACCCGTACGGGCTGGTCGATTACCAGCGCACGTCCGAGCGCGGGCTCGCGAACCAGGGCTGGAAGGACAGTCACGATTCGGTGTTCCACGCGGACGGCCGCTTCCCCGACGGGCCGATCGCGCTGGTCGAAGTGCAGGCGTATGCGTGCGCGGCGCTCGACGCGATGGCGATGTGTTCGCGTCGGCGCGGCCACGCGGCCAATGCGACGCGTTATGCGCTGCGCGCGAAGATGCTGCGCGACCAGGTCGAAGCGCTGTTTTGGATGCCGGACGGCAAGTTCTACGGGATCGCGCTCGACGGCCACGGCGAGCTGTGCCGCGTGCTCGCGTCGAACGCGGGCCATCTGCTCGCGTTCGGGCTGCCCGACGCCGAGCGCGGCGCGGAGGTCGCCGGCGTGCTCGGCTCGACGCTGTTCCAGACGGGCTGGGGCGTCCGCACGCTCGCGGCCGGCCAGCCGCGCTTCAACCCGATGGCGTATCACAACGGTTCGGTATGGCCGCACGACAATGCGCTGATCGCGCGCGGCCTCGCGCGCTACGGCGACAAGACGGCCGCGGTGAATCTGCTGCGCGCGCTGTTCGAAGCCGCGGTGAGCTTCGAGATGCGGCTGCCGGAGCTGTTCTGCGGGTTCCCGCGCCGGCGCGGCGAACCGCCGACCGCCTATCCGGTGGCATGCCTGCCGCAGGCGTGGGCGGCCGGTGCGCCGTTCATGATGCTGCAGGCGTGTCTCGGCGTGAGCGTCGATGCGGCGCGCCACGAGGTGCGCGTCGAGCGTCCGGCGCTGCCGGAAGGCGTCGACTGGCTGCGGATCGACGAACTGCACGTGGGCGACGAAACCGTATCGCTGACGTTCCGCCGTGTCGACGGCCAGGTGGTCGCGTCGGCGGAGCAGCCGGGGCGCGTGAAAGTGGTCGCGGTGCTGTAGCGCGGGCGCTCGCACGGACGTTGCGCAATGTCGCGCCACGTCCGTGCGCAGCGGCATAGAATCGTGACAAGACCCTTGAACGATGGTGGAGGCACAAACGATGACGACCGACAATCGGCCCGACGACCGCGAGCAGCACCTCGAGAATCTCGAAGCCGCAGTCGACCACCTGCACAAGTCGATCGAGTCGCAGAGCATCGCGGCAGGCGCGGCGAAGGGGATCCTGTTCAGCCTGATCGAAACGCTCGGCGCGCTGATCGGCGATCCCGATCTGCCCGAACATGCACGCTCGGGCTACGAGGCGCTGCGCGACAAGGCGAGCGAACTGCGCGGCGCGCTCGACCGGCATTGACGAACCGGCAGCGCCGGCATTGGCCGCAGGGCCCGCGCCGACGCTGCCCGATCCTGCATGACGCGCACAAAACCCCGTGCGCTCAACGACTTAGGCGGGTGGTGCGCAGGATATCCACAAGCTTGCCAACAAAATCTGTGGAGAACCGGCTGGCACGAATCGGCTCGTGCAATGCGTGCCGCGACGGCATCAATCGGTGCCGCATCGTTGACCTGCCGACCGCGATCTACTCGATTCCCTTTTGTTTCAAGAAGTTATGTGTCGATCAGATGAAATATCCACAGGCTTGCCAACAAAATCTGTGGATAAGTCTGACTTGATTGCTTCTCGATGGTTGATGAACGCGCGTGTGGACGCAGTCGTCCGGACGCCGGCACGGACATGCTGCCCGACGCGTGCGTCGGCACGTTAATTCGTGCGCGATCAACGAGTTAGGCCGCGGGTACCCAGGATATCCACATCCTTGCCAACATTTTCTGTGGACAAGCGGGGCCGCTGGTCATTCGGCCGGCGTCGTGTTGGCGTCGGCAGCTTCGGCCGTGATCCAGTCGCGAAACAGCGTCATCGCGGGCGTGAGCGGCTTCGACTTCAGCGACGTGAGCCAGTAGCCGCCCGCGCGCACGTCGATGTCGAGCGGACGCGCGAGCAGGCCGAGCTGCAGTTCGCGCGCAAACATGCAGGCGGGCGCGAGCGCGATGCCCGCACCCTGCATCGCGGCCTCGACCATCAGCCGCGACGAATCGAACACGGGCCCGTTGACCGGCCACGGCTCGAGCTGCGCGGCGTCGAACCAGCCGAGCCATTCGTCGGTGCGGTACGAGCGCAGCAGCGTTTCGTTCGCGAGATCGGCCGGCCGAGCGAGACGCCGCGCGATGTCCGGCGCGCACAGCGCGGTGAGCGGCGCGTCGAGCAGGCGCTCGTTGCGAGTTGCGGGCCAGTTGCCTTCGCCGAAGCGGATCGCGAAATCGAGCCCTTCGGCCGCGAGGTCGACGACGTTGTTGTTGGTCCGCAGCCGCAGCTCGACGAACGGATGCGTGTCGCCGAACCGTTTCAGTCGGGGCATTAGCCAGCCTATGGCAAAGGTACCGACCGCCCCCAGCGTCAGCACCTCGTGGAAGCGTCCGCCCTCGAACTGCTTGAGCACGGTCTCGATCCGGCTGAACGCGTCGCTGAGCACGGGCAGCAGCGCGCGCCCTTCGTCGGTTAGCCCGAGGCCGCGCGGCAGGCGCGTGTGAAGTTCAGATGGCGCGCCGACGATTCGAACGCGCGCAATGCATTTAGCGGAAGATGAGGGCGGAGCTTCGTCATAAGAAATTCTTTTGTCAGCGCTCAATTATCGTTGCTTGTCAGGCAACCGTAAAGTCACGATAGTGCTGTCTCGCCGGCCGGCCGTCTTGCATCCATTCCACCACGAGAGACCTGACATGACCTACTCACCGCAACGTCGAACCCTGTTGCTGGCCGCGGCGACGGCGCCGCTCGTCCTGACCGTCGCCGCGTGCGCGTCGTCGCCGGCCGCCGCGCAGGACATCGCGTCTGCGACATCGTTCGCCGCACTCGAGCGCGCGGCGGGCGGCCGTCTCGGCGTATGCGCGATCGATAGCGCGAGCGGCCGGCGCGCGCGGCATCGCGCCGACGAGCGCTTCCCGTTCTGCAGCACGTTCAAGGCGATGCTGAGTGCGGCGGTGCTCGCGCAAAGCGTCGCGCGTCCGGGGCTGCTGCAGCAGCACGTGATGATCGGGCAGGGCGATCTCGTCAACTACTCGCCGGTGTCGGGCAAGCACGTCGGCACCGGCATGACGGTCGCGGCGCTGTGCGAGGCGGCGATTCAATACAGCGACAACTCGGCCGCTAACGTGTTGATGAAGATGATCGGCGGACCGTCGGCCGTGACGGCGTATGCGCGCTCGCTCGGCGACGACACGTTCCGGCTCGATCGCTGGGAGACCGAACTGAATACCGCGTTGCCGGGCGACCCACGCGACACGACGACGCCGGACGCGATGGCCGCGAGCCTGCGCGTGCTCACGCTCGGCGACGCGCTGCCTGCCGCGCAGCGCGCGCAACTCGTCGCATGGCTGCGCGGCAACAAGGTCGGCGACAAGCGGATTCGCGCGGGCGTGCCGGCCGGCTGGCAGGTGGCCGACAAGACCGGCACCGGCGACTACGGGACGACCAACGACGCGGGTGTGATGTGGCCGCCGTCGGGTGCGCCGATCGTGCTGGCGGTGTACTACACGCAGGCGCGCGTCGATGCGAAGGCGAAGGACGACGTGATCGCCGCGGCCGCGCGCATCGCGGTCGCGACGTTCGGCTGAGGGGCGGTGTGGCGTGGCGTGCATGATCGGGCGGTCGATGCACGCCGTGCCGCTATCGTGACCGGCTCGTCGAAACGTTGTGCGATCAACGACTTACATCACGCATGCTCAGGATATCCACATCCTTGCCAACAAAAATTGTGGACAAGCCTGCGTGCCCGGTTCGAAGCGGCGCAAACAAAGTCTTTCGGATCAAGCGCTTGAGTGCTGTATGCGCAGGCTATCCACACGCTTGCCAACACAATCTGTGGACAAGCGGCGCCGCCCGAGCGGCGTGCGCGCCACGATGCCGGATGACGATGCACGCGCACCGCGTTGTCCGCCGCGTGCCGCATTCGAAGCGGCGCGGACAAAGCCTTTCGGATCAAGCGCTTGGGTGCTGTATGCGCAGGCTATCCACATGCTTGCCAACAAAATCTGTGGACAAGCATGCGTCGTTGCCCACGAGACGTTCAGCTCTGCCGATCGTCGACGCTCGGCCAGCGCGCGAACGCGAACACCCACAGCATGATGAAGTTCAGGATCGGGACGAACATCGTCAGGATCCACCAGCCCGAATGTCCGGTACGCCGAACGATGCGCACGTACGGATAGATGATGACGGCGAGGAGCACGAGAGAAACGAGCAACTGCCACGCGGTGAAGTGTTCCATGGTCTGCCTCGGAATGATGTGTCGTTGTGCGGTGCCGGCGCAACAGCCGGCCCGTTGTGCCGGCGCGCGAAGCCGGTGACGCCGGGCCGTGTGCGGCTCGCGTGATCTTGACGCGCGGGATGCGCACGCGTCAAGGCGCGGGCAGCGTGCGGGCAGCGCGTCGCTGCGGCGCCGGATCGTCCGTTGGCGCGCGTGCGGCGGCCGCGCGCTGCCTAAACCGTGACGCGACGCATGAATCATTGGCCGATCAACGGGTTAGCGCATGCATGCGCACGATATCCACAAGCTTGCCGACACAATCTGTGGGTAAGTGCTGCGGCGGACGAATCATGTATCGCCGGGTGCCGGCGTGGCATCGTGACGCGAAGTGCGGCGAAGCGGCGCGTATGACGGCCGCGCACGCGCCGCGTCTGCATCACGCGTGCCAAAGTCCATCGGATCAAGGGCTTAGCGTTGCGGTGCGCAGGATATCCACAAGCTTGCCAACATTTTCTGTGGAGAAGTCCGGGTGCGCGGTCGGCCGGCATGACACTGGATGCCAAGCGCGGTGTGCGCCGGCTCGCGCGTTTGTTCACGCAGTACAGATGCCGGCGACCGCGACCTTCTGGAACAAGTGCGGGCTCGCGACGGCCGACGACGGATAGGCCGAGAGTTTCGCGACGAACTCGGGATGCGTGAACGCGGCGCGAAACGCGTGCGTCGATTCCCAGATCGCGTAGTTGAAGTAGGTCGGGCTGTCGCCGAGCGCGCGATGCAGCTGGGTCGAAATGAATCCCGGCTGCCGTTTCATGAACTCGGCGTCGTCCTTCCAGACGGCGAGGAAATCCGCTTCGTCTGCCGGATCGAGCGTGAAGACGTTGACGAGCACGACGGGTCGCGCGTCGATGCCGATCTGCTGCTGGATCGGAAAATTCGGGTCCATCGGTTTGAAGTGCGGCATGGAAGCTCCTGTGGGGAAGGGGGCGATCACGCTTGTCCGTCCGGCGCATGCGCACTGGACATCGCCGACAGCACGCGGATCGCCGCGTCGAGGTCGGCCGAACTGAATGCGCCGGCGATGTCGCGCACGTGCTGCTGCCATTGCGCGACCACGGCCTGATACGCGGCGGCACCGCGCGGTGTCAGCGAATACAGCGGCGAACGCTTGTGCGTCGGATTCGGCAGCGGCTGCACCAGGCCTTCTTCCACCAGCACGTTGATCTGCTTCAGCACCGCCTGCCGGGTGATGCCCATCGCCGTGGCGATCTGCGGGATGTTCGGCGCTTCGGGCGTCATCGAAATGGCGCCCAGCACTTGCCAGCGCGCGCTGGTCAGACCGTGCGGCGCGGCAAACGTGTTGCCCCATTCGATCAGCAGGCCGTTCAGCCGGAAGACGGACAGCGCGACGGCGGTCAACTTGGCGGGTTTCGTCATGGCGAATGCGCGGGATGAGTTGACAACCAGTTTACGAAATGGACAACGAGTTGTCAAATTGAGTCGTATCGAACCGTTGACGGACGGAACTACGACGGAGAAGGATGATTGTCGCGTCGACGCGTGCTGCCGTGTGAGGCGGGTTGGCGCATTCGCTGCGCACGGCCGTCAAACCCTTTCCGATCAACGGCTTGTCGTCGTTAGCGGTGGGTTGTCCACAAGCTTGCCAACATAATCTGTGGACAAGCCAAGCCAAGCCAAGCCAAGCCAAGCCAAGCCAAGCCAAGCCAAGCCAAGCCAAGCCAAGCCAAGCCAAGCCAAGCCAAGCCAAGCCGCGCGTGCGCCGGCGCACGGCGGGCCGGCGCGCGTCAGGCCGGCACGGGGAACCGCACCGTCACGGTCAGGCCGCGCCCGCCTTGCGTCGTGCCGAGCGCGACCGTCGCGCGATGCTGTTCGGCGATCCGCTTGACGATCGACAGCCCGAGCCCGCTGCCCGACGACGTGACAGCCTGCGCGCCTTCGCCGCGATAGAAGCGTTCCCACACGTCGTGGCGCTCGGCCTCGGGGATGCCGGGGCCGTCGTCGGCGACTTCGAGCACGGGCGTCGCACCGTCGATGCGCGCGGACACGTCGACGCGCGCGCCGTCGCCCGCGTAGCGGATCGCATTGTCGACGAGGTTGTTCAGCAGCACGCGCAGCGTGTCCGCATTGCCCGCGGCCATCACGGGCGACGCTACGATCGCGCCGAGATCGATGCGGTGTGCGTCGGCGACGCGCGTGCGGTCGGCCACCACCGACCGGCACAGCGCGGCCAGATCGACCGCTGCGGACGCGGAAGCCTGCACATCGGGTTCGAGACGCGCGAGCGTCAGCAGCTGTTCGGCGAGGTGGCCGAGGCGCGTCGTGCCGGCGTGGATCTGCGCGAGGATCTGCTCGCGGTCCTCGGGCGTGGTCGCACGCCGCAGCAATTGCGACTGGATCGACAGCCCCATGATCGGCGTGCGCAGCTCGTGCGCGGCATCGGCGATGAAATGCCGCTGCAGCGTGAACGAGCGGTCGAGCCGCGCGAGCAGGTCGTTGATCGCTTCCGCGAGCGGGCGGACCTCGTTCGGCATCGACGCGACGTCGACCGGTTCGAGGTTGTTTGCATTCCTGCGCTTCAGCCCGGCCGCGATCGTGCGCAGCGGCCGCAGCCCCGCGCCGATGCCGAACCACAGCCCGATCGCGAGCACCGGCAGCATCGAGAACACCGGCCACAGCAGATGCACGGCGATGCCCGCGATCGCTTCCCAGCGTGCGTGGCGCGCCTGCGCGAGCCGGATCGTCGTGCCGCCGCGTTCGGTGACGTAGGTGCGCCACGGCTGGCCGCCGACGTCGATGCTCGCGATGCCCGTCTGCGCGGGCGGCGGCAGTGGCGAGTCGCGATCGGTCGAATAGACGAGCGTGCCGTTGCGCCATACCTGCAGCAGCACCGCGTCGGGGTCGCTCGCCTCGAACGCGTGCTTGCCTTCGCCGTGATTGCGGAACGACAGCTCGCCGTTCGGGCCGACGACGATCTGCTTCGACATGCTGCGCATCTGGTCGTCGAGCAGGTCGTCGAGCTCGCGCAGCGCGCCCCAGTAGGTGCCCGCGCTCGCGGCCACCCCGATCACGCAGGCCGCGGGCAGCAGCCACGTCAGCAGGCGCCGCCGCAGCGACGTGCTGCGCCAGCGCGTGATCGCCTGTTGCACGTGCGTCATGTGCCGTCACCGATCCGGTAGCCGACGCCGCGCACCGTGCGGATCATGTCGTGGCCGAGTTTCTTGCGCAGGTTGTGGATGTGCACCTGCACCGCGTTGCTCTCGATTTCCTCGCCCCAGCTATAAAGCCGCTCCTCGAACTGCTCGCGCGAAATCACCGCGCCCGGATCGCGCATCAGTTCGTGCAACAAAATGAATTCCTTCGGCGAAAGCGTGACTTCGTCGTCGTTGAGCCACACCAGGTGCTTGACCGGATCGAGCCGCAGCGGGCCGATCGCGAGTGTGGTCTGCGCGCGGCCCGCGTGGCGGCGGTTGACCGCGCGAATGCGGGCGAGCAGTTCCTCGAGCACGAACGGCTTGACGAGATAGTCGTCGGCGCCGCTGTCGAGGCCGGCGATGCGGTCGGGGATGCCGTCGCGCGCGGTGATGATGATGGCGGGCAGCGTTTCGTCGCGGCGGCGCAGCGATGCGAGCACCGACAGGCCGTCGCGGTTCGGCAGCCCGAGGTCGAGCAGCAGCAGGCCGTAGCCGGTCGAGCGCAGCGCGAGCGACGCAGCGTCGCCGTCTTTCACCCAGTCGACCGCGAAGCCCTCTTGCCGGAGGCCCTGTTCGAGCCCGCTGCCGATCAGCGGATCGTCCTCGACGAGCAGTACGCGCATGGATTCGTGTTTTTGCGTGGGCGTGAGCGCCCGGGGTTCTCATGATAAGCGCAGGTTTCTTAGACGAAGCTTAAAGTGCGCCGCCCGGCCGGCATTTCGTACTCGTCCAATGCGGCGCCGTGTCGCTTCGGCAGCGCCTTCAGGTTTGCTTAATCTTACGGTCCGTAATCTCGGGCCGTCGCGTTCATCGAGGCGCGGCGCCATCTCGAAGAAGGGGAATCCGATCATGAAACACCTGGCCCGCATCCTGAGCGTCGCGCTCGCCGTGCTGCCCGCCGCCGTCTACGCGCAATACACGGGGCCCTCCACGCTGACGACCACCACCGTGAAGGAGCTGCTCGCGAACGGCAAGGACGATCAGCACGTGCAGCTGCAGGGGCGCATCGTCAAGCACGTCGGCGGCGAGGATTACGAGTTCGCCGATGCGACCGGCACGATCCGCGTCGAGATCGACAACCACCTGTGGGCGGCCGGCCAGCCCGTCAGCGACAAGAGCGAAGTGAAGGTGACCGGTGAATTCGAGCGCAAGTGGTCGGGCCGCGTGAAGGTCGACGCCGATCACGTCGAAGTGCTGCGCTGACCGGTGCGCGCGGGGCCGGTGATACCATGAGCGACCGGTTCCCGTTCCCACCAAGATGGCCGCCACTTTCGACGAACTCGCGTCCCGGATCCGGGCGCAATTTTCCGAACTGAGCCCGCAATTCCAGGCGGGCGCTGCATTTCTGCTCGATCATCCCGACGAAGTCGCCACTTCGTCGATGCGCAAGGTCGCACAGCGCGCGCAGGTACAGCCTGCGTCGCTCGTGCGGCTGGCGCAGCAATTCGGTTTCCCCGGCTGGAACGAGCTGCGCGACCTGTGCGTCGCGCGCGTGCGTACGCGCCCGGAGCCGCTCACGCAGCGTGCGCGTTCGCTGGTACGCCCCGACGCGAAGGCGTCGCTCGCGCACGACCTGCTCGCCGCGCAGCAGCACAATCTCGCGGCAACCGCCGCGCAGAACGCGCATACGCTCGCGGACGCCGCGAAGCTGATCCGCAAGGCGGCGCACGTGCACGTCGCGGGGTTCCGGTCGTGCTATCCGGTCGCGTTCGGATTCGTGTACGGCTACCGGCTGTTCCGGCCGACCGTGTCGCTGCTCAACGGCGTGGCCGGCTCGCTCGAGATGGAGCTGCGCACGATCGCGAAGCACAGCGTGACCGTGATCGTCAGCTTCTCGCCGTATTCGGCGGAAGCGACGCGCGTCGCGCAGGCCGCGAAGGCGCAGGGCAGCAAGATCGTCGCGATCACCGACAGCGCGGTGTCGCCGATCGCGCTGCATGCGGACGCGCAACTGATCTTCACGCACGACAGCCCGTCGTTCTTTCCGTCGCTGGTCGCCGCGCACGCGATGGCCGAGGCGCTGGTCGCGCAGTTGCTGGCGCTCGAAGGCGGCGATGCGATCGCGGCGCTCGAGCGCACCGAGGCCGAATTGCATGCGAAGGGCGCGTACGTCGTATGAGCGCATTCGCGGCTTCGAGCGCTTGTTACCGCGATCCCTCACGATGCCGCGCAGCTCCTGCGCGAGCAGCCGGACCTCGTCGGCGACGAGCCGACCGTCGCCTGCGCGGCCGGGGTCATAGGGTAAGCCGGTAAGCGGACCAACGGACCAACGGACCAACGGATCAGCGAGCGCGCCCCGCGCCTGCGCCGCCTCATGCAGCGCATCGACACTTCGGCTGACACTGAAACGTCGCGTGCACGATACGCGTAAGCTGGCGCTTCAACCTCATTCGGGAGTCCGCGATGACCCGTTCCGATCTTCAAGCCCGCCACGCCGAAGCCTTCCGCGCACTGCACGCCCGCCCCGGCGCATTCATCATCCCGAACCCGTGGGATGCCGGCACGGCCCGGCTGCTTGCGATGGCCGGCTTCGAAGCGCTCGCCACCACGAGCGCCGGCTTCGCGTATTCGAAAGGGCTGCCCGACAACGCGATCGGCCGCGACGCGATGCTCGCGCACATCGCCGAGATCGCGGCGGCGGGCGGCCTGCCGGTGAGCGCCGATCTCGAGAACGGCTTCGGCGACGCGCCCGAGACGGTGGCCGAGACGATCCGGCTCGCCGCGCAGGCCGGCGCGGTGGGCGGCTCGATCGAGGACGCGACCGGCCGCGCCGACGCGCCGATCTATCCGCACGACGAGTCCGTCGAGCGGATCGCCGCGGCCGTCGCGGCGGCGCGCGCGTTGCCGTTTCCGTTCACGCTGACCGCGCGCTGCGAAAACTACCTGCATGGCCGACGCGATCTGGCCGATACGATCGCGCGGCTGGTCGCGTATCGCGACGCCGGCGCCGACGTGCTGTACGCCCCGGGCCTCACCGATCCCGACGACATTGCGGCGGTCACGCGTGCGGTGGACGCACCCGTCAACGTCGTGATGGGGCTGCAAGGCGGGCTGCTGAGCCGCGATGCGCTCGCGGCGCTTGGCGTGAAGCGCATCAGCGTCGGCGGCGCGCTCGCCCGCGCCGCGCTCGGCGCATTCCTTCGCGCGGCGACGGAAATGGCGCGCGACGGCACGTTCACGTTTGCACAGGCGGCGGTGCCGGCGCGCGATCTCGATCGCTGGTTTGCCGCGCCGGACAATTCCCGCGTTCCGTTTGCGTAATGAGCATTCGATAAAACGCGGGAACGTTTTCACGTTGAAAACGATTTGACTGCGATCAAGCGAAATCGTCGTCGATTTAAAGTTCGGGGACGGCGGACTTTACTTCGTTTATTCTCCGCACTCGCGCGGTTTGACCGGAGCCGGCGTGCAAGCCCCGCCGGTTCTGGCGCTCGCCGCTCCGCCAAGTGCATTGATCGGACGTATTGTTGCGAATTCCCAGGCTGGTTACTCTCGATTTTACGGAGTTGCGATTTGTTTTTCGGATTGGTAATCTGCCGCACAGTCGAACGGCCGGCAGGCGCCGGAAAATGAATATATAAAAATCGGGAAAGCGATGACGATCCGAGAGAATCCCCGCAGTGGCTTTCGCGTCGGCGATGTCGTGACGTTGAAAACCGGCGGCCCGCGCATGACCGTCACCTATGCCGGGCCGGTCGTGTTCGACGATGCCGACTGGCTGATCTGCCAGTGGTTCGACGATAGCGGCCACTTCCGGCAGGAAATGTTCCATCACGAGACGGTGGTGGCCGAGCCGCGCGCGATTTCGGCCGGGCGTATGCGCATGCACGCGCACCGCCACCGCTCGGCGGCCTGACGCCGGCCGTCTCGTTATTGCGGCGCGACGCCGCATGGCGCCGGCCGCCCCGGTCGTGCTGCACTGCCGCAACCCGCGCGGCCCGCACTTCGACATTTCACGTCAGTCCGAAACGTACGGCCGCGCAGCGCGCCGATACTGCACGCATGGATACGACCCCGACTGATCCGATCGCCGCGGTGACACACCGCGATCCCTATCCGTACTGCGCGACGCTCGTCGACGGGCCGCCGCTCGCGTTCGATGCCACGCTCGGCCTGTGGGTCGCGAGCCGTGCAGCGAGCGTGACGGCCGTGCTCGGCCACCCCGCGTGCCGCGTCAGGCCGCTCGACGCGCCCGTGCCGCCAGCATTGCGTGGCACGACGGCCGGCGCGCTGTTCCGCGAACTGGTGCGCATGAACGACGGCGCGCTGCGGCACGACGTGCCGAAGCAAGCGTTGCGCACCGCATTCGCGCCGATCGACGCGCACGCGCTGCGCGAGCGCGCCGCGCAGCTTGCCGGCAGCCGGCTGCGCGCGTCCGACGATGCCGACGCGCTGAACGCGTGGTGCCTGACGGTGCCGGTGTGCGCGGTCGCGGACCTGCTCGGCTTCGACGATACGCAGCTCGACGAGATCGCCGCGCTGGTCGTCGATTTCGTCGCCGCGCTGTCGCCGCTGTCGGACGACGCGGCGCTGGCCCGCGCGAGCGAGGCCGCGCGGGAATTGCTGGACCGGATGACCGAGCGCGCTGCGCGCACGCGTGCGCAGGACGGCTCGCTCGTCGCGGCGGTTCAGCGTGCCGCGCGCGACGCGGGCTGGCAGGCAAGCGGCGCACTGGTCGCGAATCTCGTCGGACTGCTGTCGCAGACGTGCGAAGCGACGGCCGCCTGGCTCGGCAACGTGCTGGTGGCGTGGGATGCAGCGGCGGCTCACCGGACGGAGCGCGAACGCGCGACACCGGACGGCGCCGCGCTGGACGGATTCGTCGCCGAAGTCGGACGATTCGACTCGCCGGTGCAGAACACGCGCCGCTTCGTCGCGTCGCGCACGATGATCGAAGGCGTGACGGTCGATGCAGGCGCGGCGATTCTCGTCGTGCTGGCGGCAGCGAACCGCGATCCGGCCGTGCATCGCGACCCGCATCGGCTGTTGCCCGGCCGCGCGCCGGGGCCGAATTTCGGGTTCGGCACGGGGCCGCACGGCTGCCCGGGCGAGCGGATCGCGCGGGCCGTGACGGCGGGGGCGTTCGATGCGTGGTTGCGTGCGGGCGGCGGAGCGCCGCGCGACAGGCTGGTGTGGGACTACCGGGCCTCGACCAACGTCAGGATGCCGAAATTCGGCACGGCCCGGTAAGCGGAAAAACGAAGTTCAGCGGCAGCCTTGCTTGTCCGCCCATTGCTGCTGGGCGGCGACGCGGCGCTGCACGCGTTCGACGAGACCGGTCGAGAAGGTGCGCATGCTGATGCCGCGGCGCTTCGCGAGGATGGTTTGCGCGACATCGGCTTGCGGGTTCGGCTGAAACGCCCAGTAAAGCGTCATCAGCCAGCCGATGCCCGTCCACGCGAACAGCGCGTTGAACATCGCGATCATCAGCTTGTCGCGCCGGCCGCGCCGGTCGGCGACGATCGCCGGGAGGAAGTAGAACGCGACCGCCGCGACCGAACCGGCGATATCCATCAAGACTGCGTCGTGCATGTTGATGCTCCAACCGAACTGCAATGAGACCGATTGTCGCGCTTTTTCCGTTCGCGTGCCGGCAATTGATTGTTGCGTTTTCAATGACGATCAGTGCGCCGGGGCGGTTTCCCGGCGTTCATCGTTGCTCAGCGCGAAACCTTCGTCCAGCCAGCCCGTGATGCCGCCGATCATCAGCTTTACCGGCCGGCCCAGGCGCGCGAGCCGGACCGCCGCGCGCGCGGCGCCGTTGCAGTGCGGCCCCGCGCAATAGACGACGAACAGCGTGTCGGCCGGGTAGTCGGTGAGCTTGCCGGCGACGATCTTGCGGTGCGGCAGGTTGACGGCGCCGGGCACGTGGCCGCGCGCAAACAGGTCCGGACCGCGAACGTCGAGCAGCACGAAGTCGGGCGCGCCCGATGAAAGCGCGTCGTGCACGTCCCAGCAGTCGGTCTCGAAGCGCAGCGACGCGTCGAAATGGGCGAGGGCGGCGGCGCTGTCGGCGGCGGGGACGTCGGTTACGTATGACATGAAACACGCTCCTGAAGAACGGCGCGGAGTGCGCCGGCATGAGGGGCAGTATCGCGGTTCGGCGGCCGTCGCGGCAGTGGCGCGATCGACAAGTTCCGGTAATATCGCGCCATGCACAATCATCTCGTCGTTGCGCTCGCGTACGATCGTCTCTGCACGTTCGAATTCGGCTGCGTGGTCGAGCTGTTCGCGCTCGAGCGCCCGGAACTGGGCGTCGACTGGTATCGCTTCGCGGTCTGCGCGAGCGAGCCGGGGCCGGTGCGCGCGGCCGGCGGCATCACGGTCGCCGCGCCGTATCGTCTCGCGATGCTCGATCGCGCGCACACCATCGTGATTCCCGGCTGGCGCGATCCGGACGAACTGCCGCCGGAACCGTTGCTCAAGAAGCTGCGTGCCGCGCATCGTCGCGGCGCGCGACTTTGTTCGATCTGCTCGGGCGTGTTCGTGCTCGCGGCGGCCGGCGTGCTCGACGGGCTGACCGTCACGACGCACTGGCGCTACGCGGAGCGCCTGCAGGCGCGCTATCCGGCGCTGCGCGTGAACCCCGATGCGCTGTACGTGGACGAAGGGCAGGTGATCACGTCGGCCGGTTCGGCGGCGGGGCTCGACATGCTGCTGCATCTCGTGCGCCGCGATCACGGCGGCGCGATCGCGAATCGTGTCGCGCAGCGCCTCGTGCTGCCGCCGCATCGCGACGGCGGGCAGGCGCAGTTCGTGCCGCGCCCGGTCGCTCCCGGCGGCAGCGACCGGGTCGCGAAGCTGATCGACTGGATGCGCGCGCATGCGGCCGAGCCGCACACGCTCGCGTCGCTGGCCGCGCAGGCCGCGATGAGCACGCGCACGTTGCAGCGCCAGTTCGCCGACGCGACGGGGATGTCGCCGCTCACGTGGCTGATCCGGGAGCGCGTGAACGTCGCGAAGGACATGCTCGAAACGCATCCCGCGCTGTCGCTCGCGCAGGTCGCCGAGCGCGCTGGCTTCGGCTCCGAGGAGTCGCTGCGCCGGCATTTCCGGCGCGTCGCGGCGACGAGCCCCGCCGCGTATCGGCGCGGGATGGATCGTGGCATCAGGCCGCCAGGCGCGTGAGCGTCGCAACGCATCCGCTCACCGCGTGCGGGTGTCGTGGCCGGCCTGCCGGATGCACGCGATCCGGTACACGCCGTCCTCGACCTCGACACCGTGCGTATCGTGCGTGAAGCCCGGGAAGCGCAGGTCGTACTGCTCGAGCGCCTTCAAGTAGCCGAGCAGCGGGCCGTCGGCCGGCCCCGCGTTCTCGCCGGGCATCAGCAGCGGAATGCCGGGCGGGTAAGGCACGACACCCGTCGCGACGGTACGGCCCGCCATCTCCGACAGCTCCAGCATCTCGATGTCGTTGTGCACCAGATGCTCGAACGCCTCGGCGGGGCTGAAGTCCGGCTGCGGCAGCGTCGAGAAGCCGCGCGACATCATCTCGGTCGTCTTCAGGTCGCTCATCGCGCTGAACATCAGGTCGCACAGCTCGCGCAACCCGAGCTTGCCGTAGCGCTCCGGATAGCGCGCGACGAGTTCCGGCAGCGCCTGTTCGAGCGGCGCGTTCGCGTCGTAGTCGCGCTTGAAGTCGAGCAGCGTGTTGACGAGCGTGCCCCACTTGCCCTTCGTCACGCCGAGCGAGAACAGGAACAGGATCGTGAAGTCGGTCGTCTTCTCGACGACGATCCCGTGCCGGTCCAGGTACGCGGTGACGACCGACGCCGGAATGCCGACCGGCATCAGCCCGCCGTTCGGCGCGACGCCCGGCGTGACGATCGATACCTTGATCGGGTCGAGCATGCAGTAGTCGTCCTCGATGTTGCCGAAGCCGTGCCATGTATCGCCCGGATGCAGCACCCAGCATGACGGATCGGTGGCGAGCAGCGTTTCGTCCGCTTCATGAAAGCGCACGCGCCGGCCCGTCTTGCGATCGACGACGGTGTCGGGCTGCCAGCCGTTGAAGAACCAGTCGTCGTTCTCCTCGCATTCCGCATGCAGCCGCGCGAGCATCCGGCGGAACGACACGGCCTCGCGGATCGCGTCGGTGGTCAGCGCCTCGCCGCCGGGGCCGTCCATCATCGCGGCGCTCACGTCGTTCGACGCGATGATCGCGTAGTTCGGCGACGTCGACGCGTGCATCATGTACGCCTCGTTGAAGCGCGCATGCTCGATCGGATTGCGGCCGTCGCGCACGTGAATGAACGACGCCTGCGACAGCGCGGCGAGCAGCTTGTGCGTCGACTGCGTCGCGAACACCGTCGGCTTGCTCGCATCGTGCTGCGCCGGATCGCCGTGCATCGCGTGGCGGTCGCGGTAGATCGGGTTGAAGCGCGCATAGCCGTACCACGCTTCGTCGAAATGCAACCGGTCGACGCTCTGGCCGAGCAGTTCCTCGACGCGCGCGACGTTGTAGCAGAGGCCGTCGTACGTCGAGTTCGTGATCAGCGCATGCACCGGCGCCGGATCGATGCCGTCGCGGCCGCGCACCAGCGGGTTCGCGTCGATCGCGAGGCGCACGGCAGCGGCCGTGAGCCGCTCCGGCATGATCGGCCCGATGATCCCGTAATGGTTGCGCGACGGGATCAGGTAGGTCGGAATCGCGCCGGACATCGTCATCGCGTGCTCGGCCGACTTGTGGCAGTTGCGGTCGCACAGCGCGACCTGGTTGCGCGTGACGCTCGCCATCAGGATCACGCGGTTCGACATCGACGAGCCGTTCGTCACGTGATACGTGCGATGCGCGCCGAACACGCGCGCCGCGTAGCGTTCGCTTTCGCCGATCGGGCCCGAGTGGTCGAGCAGCGAGCCGAGTTCGCCGACCGAGATCGACAGGTCCGAACGGAACAGCGCCTCGCCGAAGAATTCGAAATACGCGCGGCCGACCGGCGATTTCAGGAACGCGGTGCCGCCCGTGTGGCCCGGCGTGTGCCACGAGTATTCGTACACGCGCGAGAACTGCGCGAGCGCGCGGAACATCGGCGGCAGCACCGTTTCCCGATAGCGTTCGATAGCGGCGACGATGCGCCCGCCGATGAACGCGGTGGTGTCTTCCAGCATCCAGATGAAGTCGTCGGCCTTGCGCATCGCGTCGACCGGAATCGCGGCCGCGCTCGCGCGGCTCGCGAGCAGGAACACCGGTACCGTCGCATTGCGGGCGCGCATCGCGTCGAGCACGGCCTGCGCGGGCGCATGCGCGGGATCGTTGCCGAGCTCCCAGTTCAGCAGCAGACACTGGATCGCGGGATCGGCATTGACGACGGCACACGCGTCGTCGGCGGACGTCGCGATCACGACGTCGACGAGGCGCGTGCGCAACTCCTCGGCGAGCGCGGTGGCGGCGCGGCCGGTGGCCGTGCGTTCGTCGATGTCGTGCTGCACGAGCAGCGCCTTCATGCCGAGGCGGCGGAACGCCGGTTGGGTCAAGGATGCGGTCATGGTTATTCCCCCGTTTGCTGGGTTGCCTGCACGCCCGCGGCCGGCGAGCGTGCGTGAAGGATGTCGGCCTCGTGTCGGCCCACGGAGATCCAGAAGGTCGCGGCGAGCGCGACGATGGTGACGGCGAGCGCGAAGTAACGCACCCAGCGCGGCGAACGGCCGCCCGGATGGATGTGGGTTGCCTCGATTTCGCGCTGGCGGTTGATCGACAGCTCGTAGAACACGATCGTCGCGATCACGAAGATCAGCGACCAGCGCGTCTGCTGGCCGTCGGAGCCGACCATCGCCCACAGCGCGTAGACGGCGCCGATCAGGCCGACGATCGTGTAGAAGGTGAACTGGTGCGACGGCATCTTGCCGTAGCCGAGCACCTTGATCGCGATGCACGAATAGATGTACGGCAGCAGCGTCATGATCACGGCGATCGACGCGATCTTGCCGAACTGCTCGCTCGCGCTCGGCGACATCGTCGCGAGCACCTGCACCGACATGATCACCGCGACGATCGCGAGGCCCGCCGACGGCACGTTCTTCGAGTTGACGCGCGCGAACACGCCGGCGAACAGGCCGTCGTCGGCCGCGGCCTTCGCGGTCTGGCCGACCAGCAGCGTCCAGCCCGCGAGCGAGCCGAGGCAGCCGAGCGCCGCGCAGATCGCGACCGCGTTCGCGGCGGTGTCGCCGAGCGCGAGGCGCGCGGCATCCGCGAACGGCGCGCTCGATGCGAGCAGCGCCTTGTTCGGAATCATCCCCATGATCACGGTCGAGCTGAGCACGTAGCAGACGGCCGCGAGCACCACGCCGCCGACGGTCGCGATCGGTACGTTGCGCGACGGGTTCTCGACGACGCCGGCCGACACCGACGCGCTCTCGACACCGATGAACGCCCACAGCGTGAAGTTCAGCGTCGCGCCGATCGCGCTGAAGCTGCTTGCGCCCGACACGTTCCAGCCCGCGAAGTACACGTCCTTGCTGAACCAGAACCAGCCGAACACGGCCATCCCGAGGATCGGCACGAGCGCGAAGATCGTCGTGACCGACTGCACGCGGCCGACCACGTTCGGCCCGAGGATGTTCGCGTACGTGAACAGCCAGATCACGAAGATCTGCGCGAGCGCGAACACGAGCGGGTCGTGCAGGACCGGGAAGAAGTGCGTCAGATAGCCGAGGCCGGCGACCGCGAGGCCGACGTTGCCGAGCACGTTCGCGAGCCAGTAGATCAGGTTGGTCTGGTAGCCGATGTACGGGCCGAACGACTTGCGCGCATACGCGTACGGGCCGCCGGCGGCCGGGTCGATCGCGGCGAGCTTCGCGAACACCAGCGCGAGCGATACCGCGCCGACGACGGTGATCAGCCAGCCGAAGATCGCGATGCCGCCGGTGGCGGCGAGGTTCGCGGGCAGCATGAAGACGCCGGAGCCCATCATGTTGCCGGCGACCATCAGCGTGGCGGGAATGACGCCGATTTTCGGCGCGGAAGCCGCGGCTGGCGCGGCGGCGGAACGGGAGGAGGACGAGCTGGCATCGGACATGCGACGCTCCTTGAAAAGACGTGATGCGGTCGAGGTGGCGCGGCCCGGCGCCGATCGACGATTCCGGAATTGGATCGCCGTTTTATTAAGCGAAGCCATGTTATCTCGTTAATGGGATTGTGTAATGGTAAACGCCTGCATTTAATGAGTTAAATGTTGATGGATGTCATTGAAATACAGCGGGCGGTGGTGTGGTGCGGCCCCGGCGCGGGCCGTGTATCAAGGCTGGTCGGGGTTTGCGGCGTCGCTGTCAATAAATCTCGAAAATGGCGTCGGCCGGTCGTCGGCGAGTAATTCGTTTTTGATGAGTTGGTTAAATCGTCTCGTGATGTAAACAATGGGGCGATTCGTTTTGGAATTTGTCGGGTATTATCTGGCGCATCAAGCGTGTCGGTGCGTCGCCGCATATGACGTACATGACGATCTCTGATTCCGAAAAGGAAATGCCGATGCTGCCTTCCCGTTTGCCATTGATCCAGGCCCCGATGGTCGGTTCGCTGAGCGCGCTTGCGATCGCCGTCTGCGAAGCGGGCGGTCTCGGCTCGCTCGCGTGCGCCGCGCTCGGCCCGCAGCAACTGCGCGACGAGATCGCGGCGATTCGCGCGCGCACGTCCGCGCCGTTCAACGTGAACTTCTTCTGCCATACGCCGCCTGCGCCCGATGCCGAGGTCGAGGCACGCTGGCGTGCGGCGCTGGCCGGCTACTACGCACCGGCCGGGCTCGATCCCGCCGACGTGAAAGGCGGCCCCGGCCGCGCGCCGTTCGACGACGCGATGTGCGCGGTCGTCGAGGAATTGCGGCCGGCCGTCGTGAGCTTTCACTTCGGGCTGCCAGACGACACGCTGCTCGCACGCGTGCGTCGCACCGGCGCATTCGTGGTGTCGTCCGCGACGACCGTCGAGGAGGCGCGCTGGCTCGACGCGCGCGGCGTCGATGCGATCGTCGCGCAAGGCGCCGAGGCCGGCGGACATCGCGGAATGTTCCTGACCGACGACATTCACGCGCAGCCCGGACTGTTCGCGCTGCTGCCGCAGATCGTCGACGCGGTGCGGGCGCCGGTGATTGCAGCCGGCGCGATCGCCGACGGGCGCGGCATCGCGGCCGCGTTCGCGCTCGGCGCGCGGGCGGTACAGATCGGCACCGGCTATCTGCTGACGCCGCAGGCCGGCCGCTCGGCGCTGCACCGCGCGGCCGTGCGTGCCGCGCGCGACGACGGCACGCGCTTGACCAACCTGTACACGGGACGCCCCGCGCGCGGCCTGCTGACGCGTTTCATGCGCGAGCAGGGGCCGATGAGCGCGCTTGCGCCCGCGTTCCCGCTCGCGACGGCCTTCGTCGATCCGCTGCGCGCTGCGTTCGAGCGCGGCGGGCGTGACGATTTCTCGCTGCTGTGGTCGGGCGAGGCCGCGGCGCTTGCGCGCGAGGAGGACGCCGGGGTGCTGACTCGGAGACTGTGGGACGACGCGCTGGCATGCGCGGCTGGGCTGCGCGACGCATTCCCGCCGGGCGGCTGAGCGGGCGCGGCGCGCGGCCCGGCACGGCGCAAGGAAAGGGGGCGAAAGGACGCGGAAAGCCGGCCTGCCCACGACCCTGAAAAGCCCGCCGAAACGGCCCCGGGCGGGCGGCCATCGGCGTATCATCCGGGTTTTCGTCAGCCCGATCCAGGCACCCCATCATGACCTCCGTCGACACTACCCCCGTCCTCGACCATGACAAGCTCGTTACCTTCGTCGAGCGCAAATGGAACGATGAAATCCTCCACGCACTGACCGACTACATCGCGATTCCCGCGAAGAGTCCCGCTTTCGACCCCGACTGGGCGAAGCGCGGCTATCTCGAACGGGTCGTGACCGATGCCGCGCAGTGGGCCGAACGCCAGCCGGTGAAAGGCCTGAAGCTCGAGATCGTGCGCCTGCCCGGCCGCACGCCGGTGATCTTCTTCGAAACGCCCGCGACGCGCTCGGGCAGCACCGACACGATCCTGCTGTACGGCCACCTCGACAAGCAGCCCGAATTCGACGGCTGGCGCGCGGACCTCGGCCCGTGGACACCGAAGTTCGAGAACGGCAAGCTGTACGGCCGCGGCGGCGCGGACGACGGCTACGCGATCTATGCCAGCCTCGCGGCGCTCGGCGCGCTCGACGAGCAGGGCGTCGAACGGCCGCGCTGCGTCGGCCTGATCGAGACCTGCGAGGAATCGGGCAGCTACGACCTGCTGCCGTACGTCGACGCGCTGCGCGACCGGCTCGGCCAGGTGTCGCTCGTCGTGTGCCTCGATTCGGGCGCCGGCAACTACGACCAGATGTGGCTCACCACGTCGCTGCGCGGGCTCGTGTCCGGCGACCTGCAGGTCGAGGTGCTCGAAGAGGGCGTTCACTCGGGCGTGTTCGGCGGCATCGCGCCGTCGAGTTTCCGCGTGATGCGCCAGTTGTTCGAGCGTCTGGAAGATGCGAAGAACGGCAACCTGCTGCCGGGCGTGTTCCATTGCGAGATTCCCGACAGCCGCGTGCGCGAGGCCGACGCGGCCGCCGCGATTCTCGGCGACGCCGTATGGAAGGGGCTGCCGTGGGCATGCGGCGCGGACGGCAAGCCGGTGCTGCCGACCACCACCGATCCGCGCGAGGCGCTGCTGAATTCGACGTGGCGGCCGTCGCTGTCGGTCACGGGCGCGGCCGGCCTGCCGGCGCTCGCCGATGCGGGCAACGTGCTGCGTCCGCGCACCGCGTTCAAGCTGTCGCTGCGCCTGCCGCCGCTCGTCGACGCCGCGCAGGCCGTGCAGCAACTGAAGGAACTGCTCGAGCTCGACCCGCCGTACAACGCGAAGGTCACGTTCAAGCCCGACGCGGGCGCCGCGACCGGCTGGAGCGCGCCTGATCTCGCGCCGTGGCTCGCGTCGTCGCTCGACGCCGCGTCGCGCCGCCACTTCGGTGCGGACTGCGCGTACATGGGCCTCGGCGGCACGATCCCGCTGATGAACGTGCTGCAGGCCGGTTTCCCGTCCGCGCAGTTCATGGTGTGCGGCGTGCTCGGGCCGAAGTCGAACGCGCACGGCCCGAACGAGTTCCTGCACGTGCCGTACGCGAAGAAGCTCACCGCGGCGGTGGCCGACGTGATCGCGTCCGCGCGCTGAGCGCCGTTGCTGCCCATCCCGCCTCGCCACCTCGCCACCTCGATCCGACCGGACCTGACGGAGCCTTGCCGATGACCGCGCTGCCGACCCCCGACACCGAACCGCTGCGCATGCGCGCCGCGCCGCTGCATGCATTCGTCGCGGCACTCTGGGAGCGGGCCGGCAGCAGCGCGCGCGAGGCCGGGCTCGTCGCCGATCACCTGGTCGGCGCGAATCTCGCGGGTCACGATTCGCATGGGATCGGGATGATCCTGAACTACGTCGCATCGTGGCGGGAAGGGCAGCTGCAGTTGAACGGGCACGCGTCGATCGTCCGCGACGGCGGCGCGGTGCTCACCATCGACGGCGGCCGTGGCTTCGGTCAGGTGATCGCGTTCGAGGCGATGGTCGAAGGGATCGAGCGTGCGCGGCGCATGGGCATCTGCGCGATCGGGCTGCGCGACGTGCATCATCTCGGCCGCATCGGGCACTGGGCCGAGCAATGCGCGCGCTCGGGGCTCGTGTCGTTTCACTTCGTCAACGTGCCGGGCGACCTGCTCGTCGCGCCGCTGCACGGCACCGATGCGCGCTTCGGCACGAATCCGTTCTGCGCCGCGTATCCGCGCGCGGGCCAGCCGCCGCTGCTGCTCGATTTCGCGACGAGCGCGATCGCATACGGCAAGACGCGCGTCGCGTATAACCAGCGCAAGCGCGTGCCGGCCGGGTCGCTGATCGATCATCGCGGCCAGCCGACCGACGATCCAGCCGTCATGCACGAGCAGCCGTTCGGCTCGCTGCTGCCGTTCGGGCTGCACAAGGGCTATGCGCTCGCCGCGATGTGCGAGATCTTCGGCGGCGCGCTGGTCGGCGGCCATACGACGTACGGCGACACGCTGCAGAAGACCAGCGCGATCGTCAACGGGATGCTGTCGGTGCTGATCGACCCGAACGCGTTCGATGCGGCCGACGCGCAGCGCGAGGCCGATGCGTTCGTTGCGTGGGCGAAGGCGTCGCCGCAGGCGGGCGGTGCGCCGGTGCGGATGCCCGGCGAGCCGGAGGAAGCGAGCCGCGCCGCGCGCGGCGCGGACGGCATTCCGGTCGATCGCGCGACGTGGCGGCAGATTCGCGAAAGCGCGGCGCTCGTCGGCTTCGACGACGCCCAGCTCGACGCGTGGACGCAGCGCTGTACCGGCGCTGCGTGACCCATTAGCCCGAGCGAGCGGCCGATGAGCTGGCTGGCGGACAAGGCGCATGGCGACGAGATCGCGTATCAGATCGCGAGCCTCGGCCGTGTCGACGTCACGCGGTTCTTCAGCGGCGCGGCGATGCGGCTCGATGGCGTGATGTTCGGGTTTCTCGTGCGCGGGTCGCTGTTCCTGCGGGTCGACGACGTGAACCGGCCGGCGTTCATCGCGGCGGGGATGGGGCCGTTCTCGTACACGGGGCGCACGCGGACCGTTGCGGCCGAACGCTATTACGAAACGCCGGCCGACGTGCTCGAGGATGCGGGCGCGTTGTTCGACTGGTGCCGTAGTGCGTATCGCGCGGCGCTGTTGGCGGGGGCGCCGAAGCGCAAGGCGAAGAAGACGGCCGGGCTGAAACTGGCGCGGGAGGCTGACTCGGCGGGCGCGTCGAAGCCGGCAGCGAAACGGAGTGCGAAATCGTCGCCGAAGCCGGCAGCGAAAGCGGGTGCTAAACCTGCCGCGAAGCCGGCCACGAAACCCGCCGCGAAACCCGCCTCGAAGCGCAAGCAACCGTAGCATCAGCCGCACGCCGTCACGGCGGCGGGATGTCGGTTGTCCTCTCTTTCCGTTTTATCATGACCGGGCGAGGGCGAGTGAGGCGACACATCACCGACGCACGGCATACACGAAAGCACCACGCTCGCCGCACCGCGCATTTCCGATGCTTCACAACGGCAGTTCCGGCGTTTATGATCGGCGCGGGTTGCGCCCGCGTCTCGCGCATTCCCCGCCGGCCGCGACGCCGGCTCCGCGAACGGCGCATCGAACGCCGCGCGGCATGCATTCCCCACTCACCACTCCAGACGGAGACAGCCGATGCTCGTCCTGATTCTCGGTTTAGCGATCTTCCTCGGTGTGCACTCGATCCGGATCGTGGCCGACGGCTGGCGCACCGCGATGATCGAGCGGATCGGCGAGAAGGGCTGGAAGGCCGGGTATGCGATTGCGTCGATCGTCGGCTTCGCGCTGATCGTGCGCGGCTACGGGCTCGCGCGCGAGAACACGACGCTGCTGTGGGTGTCGCCCGCCGGCGTGCGTCACTTGACCGGCGTGCTGACCGCCGTTGCATTCGTGCTGATCGCCGCCGCGTACGTGCCGCGCAACCGGATCAAGCCGCTCGTCCATCATCCGATGCTGGCCGGCGTGATGGTGTGGGCGGTCGCGCATCTGCTCGTGAACGGCACGCTGCATGCGGTCGTGCTGTTCGGCGCGTTCTTCGTGTGGTCGCTGGCCGATTTCGTCGTGTCGCGCGCACGCGATCGCCGCGATGGCGTCCGCTATCCGCCGGGCCGGCTGTCGGGCGACATCGTCGCCGCCGTGGCGGGGGCCATCGTATGGGCCGTGTTCGCGCTGTTCCTGCACGGCCCGCTGATCGGCGTGCGCCCGTTCGGTTGAACCGGCACGCGTGCCGGCATTCACTGGCGCGGCGCGCACGAACCGGCCGCCGCGCCCCCGATGCATCGTATGTCGTGTGGCGAGGCAGCCGCACGGCTGCCTGACCGCTCAGCGCACCGACGCCTGTCCGAGCGACGACGACTTGCGCCGCATGAAGTACGACGCACATCAATTGCCGTCGCGGCGGCGATCTGCGTGCCGCGACG
This sequence comes from Burkholderia sp. IMCC1007, assembly GCF_027257875.1. GTDB lineage: Bacteria > Pseudomonadota > Gammaproteobacteria > Burkholderiales > Burkholderiaceae > Burkholderia. Next base: position 54,793 of record NZ_JAPVQY010000037.1, on the reverse strand, counting down.
GCAATCGGCGCACGTGCGTCAGATCGGCTTGACGAACAGCCCGACGGTGAGCGCGACGCCGATGCAGACGATGGCGATTCGCAGCACGCGCTCGTTGACGCGATGCAGCGCCCACGCGCCGAGCAGGCCGCCGACGATCGCGCCGCCGCCGAGCGCGATCGCCGCGCGCCAGTGCAGGTCGGGCGAGGTCACGAACAGCACGACCGCCGACGCGTTCATCACGCCGGCGAGCGCGTTCTTGGTCGACATCGCGTGACGCGGCGACAGCCCGGCCATCGTCAGCGCGGCCATCATCAGGAAGCCGATCCCGCCGCCGAAGTAGCCGCCGTAGATCGCGATCAGGAACTGCGAGATCGCGGCCGTGACCGGCCCGAGATGCTGCGCGCCGGCGCCGGGCTTGCGGAAGAAGCTGCCCCACGCGAACACGACCGTCGCGAACAGCACGAGCCACGGCACGAGGTGCGAGAAGATCGACGACGGGGTTTTCAGCAGCAGCAACCCGCCGAGCGCGCCGCCCACCACGCTGATCGCGAACAGCGCGCGAAACGACAGCTTGCCCGCGCCTTGCACCATGTTCCGGCTGGCCCAGCCGGTGGTGACCTGGCCGGGGAACAGCGCGACCGTCGACGTGATGTTCGCCGCGAGCGGCGACATCCCCGATACGATCAGCGCGGGCAGCGTGACGAACGAGCCGCCGCCGGCCAACGCGTTCTGAAGGCCGGCCCACAGGCCGGCGAGGATGATGAGAGCGAGCATCGGTGTGGGGGCGAAGGGGTAGCGGGCTCGCATGCCGGAGGCGGGCACGCGCGATGGTCGCCCGATGATAATGCAGGACGGCCGACGCGCAAATGGGGGCAAGGGCGGCGCGTCGGGCGCGCGGATTGGGGGCGCGGGGGCGCGGGGGCACAGGGGCGCGGGGGCGCAGGGGCGCAGGGGCGGGCGGCGCGGCCTGTCGTGCCGCGTGGCCATGCCGCCATGCCCTCACGTCGTGATCGCGCCAGCGCTGCCTGGCCATGCGCGCCGCGGAGCGTCACGCGTCCGGCAGCGCGGCGGGTTCTTGTGTTGTCGCATCGCCTTCGACGTCCGGATAGACGATCGTGCCGTCCGCCCGGATCACCGCGCCGGCCGTGAGGCGCGCGGGCTCTACGCGGTTCTTCCCCATGATGTGCAGCACCGTTTCGCCGCGCGCGATCAGGTAGTCGGACACGATGCGCCGGTGACAGCGCCACCACACGGCTTCGGAACACATGATCGCGCAGCGCCGCGCGTGCCCTTGCGCGATCAGCTGATCGAGGCCCGTTCGAAACTCGGGCGACAGCGCGTAGTCGGCGTAGCGATGGAAACTGCGGTTCGTCCAGAAGTCGTTGACCTCGTCGGGCACGCCGCGCGACTTGCCGCGCAGGCCGCCGAGTTCCGCGATGTGCTCATACGTGATGTCGACCGCGGCCAGCGCATCGGGCAGCGTCGCTTCGTTGAATTGCGGATTCGTGCGCGAGCGCGTCATCTTGCGGATATCGGCAAGCAGCGCGATGTCGACCGCATCGAGCATCTCGACGAATTCGTCGAGCGTGCGGTTCGAATGACCGATCGTGTAGAACGGGAGCGTCACGTGTCGTCCTTGCCGTCGATGCGTTCGAGCACGCGGCCGCGATGCGCGGCGATGTGGTCGGTGCGGTCGCTCTTGATCTCGTATTGCGGATCGCCGGGCGACGCGCGGTGCCGATGGCCCTTGTAGTCGAAATCCTGCGTGTGGATCGCGATGATCGTGCCGGTCACATAACCGGCTTCGGAATTCCAGCGGACGTGGTCGCCCACGCTGAATGGCGTCGTCATGCGGGGAGCCTCCTTGCATCGGTGTGTGCGCGGTTGCATGGTGGTCATTATCGGCGCCGGCCGCGCGCGGGAAAAGAAGCAGGACCCGCGTTCATGCGCAATCGGCGTGCCGCCGCCCGGGGCGGAGCATTCGGACGGCGACGCTCGCGCCCGCGTCATGACGTGGAGCGGGCGCGAAGTGTGCAGGTGTCGGCAGGTGTACAGCGCTGGCTTCGTGCGGCCGGGTGTGCATGTCACCGCCTATTTTGGCCAAAAACAATGTGTCCAGCGTGGGCGGGCGCGTGGCGCCGTCCGGTCAGGTTGCCGCGCCCACGCGTTCATCACCAGCTACGGCCTACCCCCGGGAGAGAGCGCCATATGAAGAAAAGTCAATTGTCCGCGGCGATGGCCGTGGCCTTGTCCGCATGCTGTCTGACTGCAGGTGCCGAGGTCGTGAAGATCGGCGTCGCGGGCCCGCTGACAGGCGGTCAATCGAATTTCGGCAAGGACGACGAGCGCGGTGTGCGGCTCGCGGTCGAGGACCTGAACAAGAACCCGATCGTCGTGAACGGCCAGCCGGTGACCTTCCTGGTGATCTCCGAAGACGACGCGGCCGATCCGAAGACGGGTGTGTCGGTCGCGCAGAAGCTGGTCGACAGCGGCGTCAAGGCCGTGCTCGGCCACTACAACTCGGGCGTGACGATCCCGGCATCACGCATCTACAACAGCGCGAAAGTCCCGATGATCACGGGCGCGGCGTCCAACCCTGCGATCACGCAGCAGAACTTTCCGTACATCTTCCGGCTCGCGGCCAATGACAACGTGATGGGCGCACGCATCGCGGATTTTGCGGCGAACGTGCTTCATGCGAAGCGGGTGACGGTCATCGACGATCGCACCGCGTACGGTTCGGGCGTGGCCGACGTGTTCGTGGCGACCGCGAAGAAGAATGGCATGGACGTCGTGGCGCGCGAGTACTCGAACGACAAGGCAACCGATTTCAACGCGATCCTCACGCACATCAAGGCGAAGCGTCCCGATGCGATCTTCTACGGCGGCTACTATTCGCAGGCGGCGTCGATCGGCCGGCAGTCGAAGCAACTGGGCCTGAACGTGCCCGTGCTCGGCGGCGACGGCATCTGCTCGGTCGACATGCCGAAGCTCGCCGCGGGCGCGCTCGACGGTCGCGGGTTCTGTGCGGAAGGCGGCGCGCCGCTCGCAACGCTGAAGGGCGGCCCGGAGTTCGCGGCGCGATACGAAAAGACGTTCGGCGTGAAGAACGACGTCTATTCGCCGGCCTTCTACTCGGCCACGATGGTGGTCGCGCAGGCAATGAAGACGGCGAATTCGACCGATCCGGAAAAGTTCGTCGAAGTGCTGCGCGACACACCGTTCGCGACGCTGGTCGGCAAGGTCCGCTTCGACCGGACGGGCGAATGGATCGATGCGCCCGTGACGGTGTACAAGGTGTCCGGCGACAACCTGGCGCCGATTCAGTAATCGACGTGTCGGGATGACGGTGCGCAAATCGGCGCACCGTCGGGCCGGACGACTTGTCCGACGGGTAGGTCACTGGAATCCGCGCGGTCAGGGTCCGGTTGAGGTACTGCATGAAGCGTCCGTTGAACTGCGGCGCATGGCCCCGTCGCCACCTTCCTGTCGTTCATCCATCGGAGTGCAGAAGAAAGGCGCCGGGCTTTCGCAATGCGAGCCCGTCCGCACACCTGCGTGCCCGTTTCTGCCAGCGAGTTCATCGACGTAAAAGCAGGGGACCAAACGGAACAGGCTCCGCATATCGAATCGACATGCGGGGCCTGCATCGCTTTACTCGGGCGTGCGTGTCAGCGCGTCACGCCTGGCTCGGCTTGTCCCACAGGTTCAGCGTCTGCCCGATACCTTTGGCCAACGCATTCTTGTACAGCGCGTAACCCCAGCTGATGATCAAGACAACGGCCCGAAAGCGCGATTCGCTTACGCCGATGGATGGGAAGGCGTTCCCGGTTCCTGCTTCAATGCCGCGGCAATTTCCATCGCCGTTTTCTGCAACTCCGGCACATAGCGGCGAGCGGCGTCTGCGAGACTGACCGCGCGCGACAGGAAGACGACGTTGAGACTCGCGATCACGCGTTCGTCCGCGCTGATCGCGACCGCCACCGCACCGATTTTCGACTGCGCGGTCCAGTCGCCGTGATTCGATCCGAAACCATCGTCGCGCACGCGACGGATCAGCTTGCGCACGAGTGCATCGTTCTTCGCGAACGCCTGTTGCTCTTCGCCGCCCACGCCGGAGCGCAGTAGTTCCAGGATGTCCTCGCGCTCCTCGTCGGGGCAGGTCGCGAAGTACGCGCGGCCCGCGGCGGTCAGCACCATCGGCAAACGCCGCCCGACCATCGCGCGATGAAACGACAGCCGGCTGAAGCGGTGCGTCGTCTCGCGGATGATCATCGCGTCGCCGTCAGGCGTGGTCAGATCGGATGGCCACGCAACGCGCTGCAGGAGTTGCCCCATGAGCGGCGGCGCCACGGTTGCGATGCGCTCCGTATCGGTGAAGCCCTCGCTCAACGAACGCACGGCAAGCGTCAGACGGAAGCTGTCGTCCGAGGGGCTGCGGCGCACGAACCCTTCCTCCATCAACGTTTCGAGCAGACGGCGCACCGTGGTGCGATGCAGGCCGGTCAGATCGGCGAGCTGCTGACTCGTCGCGCGTCCGTCCTCCATCGCATTCAGGGCACGCAGCACCTGCAGGCCGCGCGCCAGTCCGCGCACATTCGTGTAGGTCGTCACGTCAAAAAATCCATTTAAATCAACGATGTGCATTCTATGCACATTTCGGAGATTTTGTTGAGGGCGTTTTCCGCCGTCCATAAACTGCGTCCATAAGCTGAACGAGCGAGAGAGCCAGGTGCGTCGCCTGTTCAGCATAACGGACAAGCCCAGTCAGGAGACAAGCATGCGCCCCGCCTTTGAACCGGCGGCCGGCAACGGCCGCGCTCATCCTCACGAAACGACACATCGCTCGATCGACGCTGACGTCGCGATCATCGGCGCGGGCCCGGTGGGCCTGATGATCGCGAACATTCTGGGCCTGCAGGGCGTGCGCGTCGTCGTTATCGAGAAGCTCGCGCAGATCATCGACTATCCGCGCGCCATCGGCCTCGACGATGAAGCACTGCGCGTATTCCAGTCGGTCGGCCTTGTCGACGCGTTGCTCCCGCACACCACGCCGAATCACTGGATGCGCTTCACGCTGAAAGGCAAGTGCTTCGCGTCGATCGAGCCGCGCACCGACGAGTTCGGCTGGCCGCGCCGCAATGCGTTCATCCAGCCGCTCGCCGACCAGATCCTGTACCGCGGTCTCGAGCGTTTCGCGAATGTGTCGACGCTGCTTGGACACAGCGTCGACAGCTTCGCGCAGGACGACGGCGGCGTGAACATCCAGGCGACCGACGCGCACGGCGTGACGACGACGATCCGCGCCGCATACATGGTCGGCGCGGACGGTGGCAACAGTTTCGTGCGCCGCACGCTCGACGTGCCGTTCGAAGGGCGCACGAAGCCGAATCAATGGATCGTGATCGACGTGCGCAACGATCCGATCGGCTCTCCGCATGTCTATCTGCATTGCGACGCGCGGCGTCCGTACGTTTCGGCGGCGCTGCCGCACGGCATCCGGCGCTTCGAATTCATGGTGATGCCGGGCGAGACGGAGCAGGAGCTGTCGAAGCCGGAGAACATGGCGGCGCTGGTGCGCGGGGTCGTCGACGATCCTGACAAGGTCGACTACATTCGTCAGCGGGTCTATACGCACAACGCGCGGCTCGCGAGCACGTTCCGCGTGAAGCGCATCCTGCTCGCGGGGGACGCCGCGCACATCATGCCGGTGTGGCAGGGTCAGGGTTACAACAGCGGCATTCGCGACGCGAGCAATCTCGGCTGGAAGCTTGCGATGGTCGTGAAAGGCACCGCGCGCGACACGCTGCTCGATACCTACACGGCGGAGCGGCGCGCCCATGCACGCTCGATGATCCATCTGTCGGAAGTCGCCGGCGATATTTTCGCGCCGACCAGCTTCTTCGGATCGAAAGTGCGTGACGCGTTCGTGCGCTGCTTCGATGTGCTGCCATCCATGAAGCGCTATTTCGTCGAGATGCGCTTCAAGCCGATGCCGCGCTATGAAGAGGGCGTCGTGCTTCTGCCGCGACGCGCGCGCTCCGAAGGCCTGCTCGCGCGGATGATCGCCAAGCGCGGGCACGGCGCGTTCGGGCGGCTGGTCGGTCTGATGAGCGAGAAACGTGAATCGCTGATCGGGCGGATGGTGCACGGCCGCGACGCGCTGGCTGGCACGCCCGTGGGCCGCATGTTCATCCAGCCGCGCGTGCGTCTCGCGGACGGCAGCATCGTCCGGCTCGACGATGCGATCGGCAACCGTTTCGTGATCGTGGGTTGGGGCACGGACCCGACCTTCGGCCTGACGCCCGACGCGCGCCGCATCTGGGGCGCGCTGGGCGGATGTTTCGTGATCGCGAAGCCCGACCCGCAGCTCGCGTTCCATGATGACGTGCCCGAAGACGTGATCGCCATCGGCGATGTCGACTCGCGCCTGCGCGACTGGTTCGCACGCGTGCCGGAAGCGGTCGTGCTGTTGCGGCCCGACCGCTTCGTGGCCGGCATGTGCTCGCCGCAATGCGTATCGGGTTGCGTGTCGCAGCTCGCGCAAAGGCTGTCGCTTTCCATGACGACGGACGCGACGACAGACGCTGCGACGTTCGCGCACGCCGCCGACGTGGTAGGAGCCTGAGATGCCGATTCATCTCGAATGCATGTCGCATACGCCGCTGCACGGCTATTTCGATCCCGAGCCGGAAGTCGTCGCGGAAGTCGAGCGGGTGCAGCGCGCGGCGCGCGAGCGGGTCGAGGCGTTCGATCCGGAGCTGGTGATCGTGTTCGCGCCGGACCACTACAACGGATTTTTCTACGACGTGATGCCGCAGTTCTGCATCGGCGTGAGTGCGACGGCCATCGGCGATTTCGGCAGTGCGGCCGGCCCGTTGCCCGTCGCGCGCGATGTCGCGCTCGCGCTCGCCGATGCCACGCTCGCGAGCGATATCGACGTCGCCGTGTCGTATCGCATGCAGGTCGATCACGGCTGCGCGCAGGCGCTCGAGGTCATCACGGGCGGCATCGACCGCTATCCGGTGGTGCCCGTTTTCATCAACTCGGTTGCGCCGCCGATGGCGTCGTGCCGCCGCGCCCGGCTGCTCGGCGATGCGATCGGCCGGGCCGTCGCGCGCATGGATCGGCGTGTGTTGCTGATCGGCTCGGGCGGTATTTCGCACGAGCCGCCGGTGCCGGAAATCGCGGGCGCGGACGACGTCGTCGCGGAACGGTTGATCGCGGGGCGCAACCCGTCGCCGGAGTCGCGCGACGCGCGGCAGTCGCGCACCGTCGCGGCGGCCAAGGCATTCGCGGCCGGTGACAGCCGGCTGCATCCGCTCAATCCCGCATGGGACCGCACGTTTCTCGAACTGCTCGAACGCGGTGAACTCACCGCCGCCGATGGCCTCACGAACGAAGCGATCACGCGTGATGCAGGCAAGTCCGCACACGAGATCCGCACGTGGGTCGCCGCATTCGCTGCGCTTGCGGCGAGCGGTCCTTACGCGGCATCGATCGATTACTACCGTGCGATTCCGGAATGGATCGCGGGCTTCGGCGCGATGCACGCGCGAGCACGGACGCTTTCCAGGAGATAGAACCATGTCGAATGACGACAGCATTGTTTCGATGGCCGCGCGCCTGCGTGGCGCGCAGGCCTTGCGTCAGGCGATCGCGCCGCTGCGCGATACGTGTCCCGAAGGCGACGCGACGCTCGCCTACGCGATCCAGCAGATCAACAACGATTGGCGCGCGGCGAACGGCGAGCGTGTCGTCGGCAGGAAGATCGGCCTGACTTCGCCCGCGGTGCAGAAGCAGCTTGGCGTCGATCAACCCGACTTCGGCGCGTTGTTCGCGTCGATGGCTTACGGCGACAGCCAGCCGATGCCGCTAGCTTCGCTGATCCAGCCGAAGGTCGAGGCGGAGATCGCGCTCGTGCTCGAACGCGACCTGACCGCCGACAAGCACACGTTCGCGGATCTGATTTCCGCGACCGCGTATGCGGTGGCCGCGATCGAGGTCGTCGACAGCCGCATCCGCGACTGGGACATCCGCTTTTTCGACACCGTCGCGGACAACGCGTCGAGCGCGCTGTTCGTGCTCGGTAGCCGCCCGGTCCTGCTGCGCGATATCGAACTGACTGCTTGCGCGATGACGCTTACGCAGGATGGCGAAGTTCTTTCACGCGGCAACGGCGGCGCGTGCCTCGGCAATCCGCTCAATGCTGCCGTGTGGCTCGCGGACCGGATGGTTCGACTGGGCACGCCGCTGCGCGCGGGCGACATCGTGCTGACGGGCGCGCTCGGCCCGATGGTCGCGGTGAACGCGGCCGGCACCTATACCGCACATATCGAAGGGCTCGGCAGTGTGCGCGCCAGTTTCAGCGAATGACGGACGGAGACATTCCCATGGCAACAGACAACATTCGGTACAAAGCCGCGATCATCGGATCAGGCAACATCGGCACCGACCTGATGATCAAGATCATGCGTCGCAGCCGGCATCTCGAAGTCGCGGCGATGGTCGGCATCGATCCGGCCTCGGACGGTCTCGCGCGCGCCGCGAAGCTCGGCGTGGCGACCACGCATGAAGGCGTGGAAGGGCTTGCGCGCCTGCCCGTGTTCGACGAGATCGACTTCGTGTTCGACGCGACGTCCGCCGGCGCACATGTGAAGAACGACGCGTTCCTGCGTACGCTCAAGCCCGGCATCCGCGTGATCGATCTGACGCCCGCCGCCATCGGCCCGTACTGCGTGCCGGTGGTGAACCTCGACGCGCATCTCGATGCGCCGAACGTGAACATGGTCACGTGCGGCGGACAGGCGACGATCCCGATGGTCGCCGCGGTGTCGCGGGTCGCGAAGGTGCATTACGCGGAGATCGTCGCGTCGATCAGCAGCAAGTCGGCGGGGCCCGGCACGCGCGCCAACATCGACGAGTTCACCGAGACGACGTCGAAGGCCATTGAAGCGGTCGGCGGTGCCGGCAAGGGCAAGGCGATCATCGTGCTCAATCCGGCCGAGCCGCCGCTCATGATGCGCGACACCGTCTATGTGCTGTCCGAAGCGGCAGACCGGGCGCTGATCGAAACGTCGGTCGAGCAGATGGCCGCCGCGGTCCAGGCCTACGTGCCCGGCTATCGCCTGAAGCAGTCCGTGCAGTTCGACGATATCCCCGCCGCTGCGCCGCTGCATATTCCCGGACTCGGCCACTTCAGCGGACTCAAGACCTCGATCTTCATCGAAGTGGAAGGCGCGGCACATTATCTGCCGGCCTACGCGGGCAATCTCGACATCATGACTTCCGCCGCACTGGCAACGGCCGAACGCATGGCCGCGTCGCTTGTGAACGCCTGAGGCAAGGAGCACTCGATCATGGACAAGAAACTCTATATCTCCGACGTGACGCTGCGCGACGGCATGCACGCGATCCGTCACCAGTACTCGATTCGGAACGTGCAGGACATCGCCCGCGCGCTGGACGACGCGAAGGTCGACAGCATCGAGGTCGCGCACGGCGATGGTTTGCAGGGCTCGAGCTTCAACTACGGCTTCGGCGCGCACAGCGATCTGGAATGGATCGAGGCGGTAGCCGATGTGGTGAAGCACGCGAAAATCGCGACGCTGCTTCTGCCCGGCATCGGCACGATTCACGATCTGAAGGCCGCGTACGACGCGGGCGCGCGAGTCGTGCGTGTCGCGACGCATTGCACGGAAGCGGACATTTCGAAGCAGCACATCGAATACGCGCGCAGCCTCGGCATGGACACGGTCGGCTTTTTGATGATGAGCCACATGACCACACCTGAAAATCTCGCGATCGAAGCGAAGAAGATGGAAAGCTACGGGGCGACCTGCGTGTACGTGGTCGATTCCGGCGGCGCGATGAACATGAACGACATCCGTGCGCGCTTCAGGGCGCTCAAGGCGGTGCTGCGCCCCGAGACGCGGACGGGCATGCATGCGCATCACAACCTGAGCCTGGGCGTTGCCAACTCGATCGTTGCGGTCGAGGAGGGCTGTGATCGCATCGATGCGAGCCTGGCGGGCATGGGTGCGGGTGCGGGCAATGCGCCGCTCGAAGTGTTCATCGCGGCGGCCGAGCGCCTCGGCTGGCATCACGGCACCGACCTCCATCGCCTGCTCGATGCGGCCGACGATATCGTGCGCCCGTTGCAGGACCGGCCGGTGCGCGTGGACCGCGAAACGCTCGCGCTCGGTTATGCAGGCGTGTATTCGAGCTTCCTGCGGCATTCCGAAATCGCGGCGAAGAAGTACGGGCTGAAAGCCGTCGACATTCTCGTCGAGCTCGGCAAGCGACGCATGGTGGGCGGTCAGGAAGACATGATCGTCGACGTCGCGCTCGATCTGAAGAAGCGCGAAGCGCGCGCGTGAACCATCCGGTATGCCAAGCGCCATGAAGAGCGCGGCATCGTTCAACTTGGAGACATCAATGAAAACGTCAACGGCTTCCCCCGCGCGCGTCGGCGGCGCCATCACCATCGGCCTGTGCCTCGCGGTCGCGCTGCTCGAAGGGCTCGACCTGCAATCCACCGGCATCGCCGCGCCGCGCATGGCACGCGAGTTTCATCTCGCTGTCGCGCAGCTCGGTTGGGCATTCGGCATCGGCGCGCTCGGCCTGCTGCCGGGTGCGGCGATTGGCGGCTGGCTCGCAGACCGCATCGGCCGCAAGCGCGTACTGATGATGTCGGTCGCGCTGTTCGGGCTATTTTCGATTGCAACGACCCAGGTGTGGGATCTGCAGAGCTTGCTGGTCGCGCGCTTTCTCACGGGCCTCGGTCTCGGCGCCGCGATGCCGAACCTGATCGCGCTGTGCGCGGAAGCGGCGGCGCCCGGACAACGCAGCACGGCGGTCGGCGCCATGTACTGCGGGATGCCGTTCGGCGCGGCGCTCGCGGCAGTGATCGGCATCGTCAGTCCGGGCAATGACGGTTGGCGGCATATCTTCTATGTTGGCGGGATCGGGCCGCTGCTGACCTTGCCGCTGCTGGCGCTCTTCCTGAAGGAGTCGACGCACTTCGTCGCGGCGAGCCAGCACGCGACCCGCGAGTCGAAGGACGGCATCGTGCGCGCACTTTTCAGCGACGGGCGTGCGGTGACGACCATCGCGCTGTGGACCAGCTACCTGGGCACGCTGATCGTGCTGTATTTCCTGATGAACTGGCTGCCGTCGATGGTGCTCTCGCGTGGCCTCACGCCAGTACAGGCCAGCATCGTGCAGATGATGTTCAACATCGGTGGCGGCGTCGGCGCGATCGTGATCGCGGGGCTGATGGATCGCATTGGCAAGCGGCCGGTCGTCGTCGGCATGTATGCGGGCATCGCGGCTGCATTGCTTGCGCTCGCCGGCGCGACGGGCAGCGTGTCGATGGCGTTTGGCGGCTTGCTGGCCGGTCTGTTTCTCGTTGGCGCGCAATCGGTGCTGTATGCGCTCGCCGGTGCAACGTACCCGACGCGGGTGCGCGGCACGGGCGTCGGCGCAGCGGTGGCCGTGGGCCGCGTGGGCTCGATGGTCGGCCCGCTGATCGCGGGGCAATTGCTGGCGTTGGGCCAGAGCGCGTCGATGCTCGTGATCTCCAGCATCCCGCTTATCGTGATCGCGGCGTTCGGCGCGCTCGCCGTGATCGCGAAATCTCCGCGCGAGTCGGCCAACGGCTCGCACACACTTGGAACCGAATCGATCTGACGAAGGACATCGACATGACTGACACTGTGACTCATACGGAAGCCGCAACCAGCAGGTTCGTGAACGTGATGGAAGGCGGCACGGAATTGCGCGTGCACTACAACGACACCGGTGCCGGTACGGAAACGCTGGTGTTGCTGCACGGTTCCGGCCCCGGCGCGAGCGGCTGGGCCAACTTTTATCGCAACGTCGCCGCGTTTGCTGACACGGGCTACCGCGTGATCCTCGTCGACTGTCCCGGCTGGGGAAAGAGCGACTCGATCGTCTGCACCGGCTCGCGCTCCGACCTCAACGCGCGCGTGCTGAAGGGCGTGCTGGATACGCTCGGTATCGAACGCGCGCATCTCGTCGGCAACTCGATGGGCGGGCATAGCGCGGTCGCCTTCGCGCTGTCGTATCCGGAGCGCGTCGGCAAGCTGGTGCTGATGGGCGGCGGCACGGGCGGGCCGAGCCAGTTCGTGCCGATGCCGACCGAAGGCATCAAGCTGCTACAGGGGCTGTATCGTCAGCCGACGCTCGAGAACCTGGAGAAGATGCTCAACGTCTTCGTCTACGACGCGAGCACGATGACGGAAGAGCTGATGCAGGCGCGGCTCGAGAACATGCTTGCGCGGCGCGATCATCTGGAGAACTTCGTGAAAAGTCTGGCGGCCAATCCGAAGCAGTTTCCGGACTATGGTCACCGGTTGAACGAGATCAAGTCGCCTGCGCTCGTGATCTGGGGCCGCGATGATCGTTTCGTGCCGATGGATGTGGGCTTGCGGCTCGTGTGGGGCATGCCGAACGCTCGACTGCACGTGTTCGGACGGTGCGGGCACTGGGCACAGTGGGAGCACGCGGACGCATTCAATCGCATGGTGCTCGACTTTCTGCGAAATTGAGCGTGGCGGCACTCGCGGTTGCAGCGGGTGCCGCGTCTCGTTCTTGCAAGCGGGGTGCCATTCGCCCGCTTGTCCCCATGGAGAATCAGAATCGATATCCGACCGACAGGAAGGTCACGATCGGATTGACCTTGAATTTGCTGGTGCTGGTCACCGTACCGAGCGAGGACTTCGTCGTCAGGGTAGCCCGGGTTGATACCCACGAGTACGCCACCGACGCATTGATCGACCAGTGCGAGTCGATGTTGTACGTCAGTCCCCCGTTGACGACGGGCGCAAAGGATTTACTGAGCGACACGGTCGTCGGCCCCTCGAGTGCGGTGCCAACCGTTGGAGAAGCGTAGATTTGGCCGGTGGCGACAGGGCTGCTGAGTTTGATATTGCTGAACCACGTATACGTGACACCTGCGCCGAGATAAGGCCGGAATTTCGCGTTGGGTTGACCAAAGTAATAGTTGAAGATGAGCGCCGGACTCCACGCTCGTGCGGTCCCCAATTCGCCGACACTGCTCAGCGTGCCGGCGCCGGTCAGATGCCAGGTCGGTGGGATGCCCATGACCGTGGTCGCTGCGATGTGGTCAGTGACAAAGTACGTCGCGGTGAGGCCGAGAGTGTCGCCACTCGAGATTTCCCCACTGCTGCCGGTCATGACTTGTGACTGGCCAAGCGCGTTGACGGTCAGTGGCTCGGCTGAACCCTGAGGAGCGAAATGTGACCAACCGGCGTTGACTACCCACTGGCCTGCCGATTGAGCGTGCGCGGCGGATATCGTCGCGAGGAAGATTGCAAGTCCTGCGCTAATGCGGTTGCGGCTCATGTATGTCTCCGAGTATTGATATTGATTTTGAGGAATCCTGATCTAATGAGAAAGTCGATACCGATCAAACATCGGAAGCGGGCGACAAGCTCATCAGATCCAGATGTCGATGCAATCTGCTTCGTAGAAGGTGCCGTTAGCGAATGTGGATGCAACACCTCCAAATGATTCGAACCGCGTCGTCGCCTTGCGGTGGGCCGCCTACCGCTCGAAAATTACGAGACAACTGATGTGGAGAACGCGAAGGAGAAGCGCCCCATGATCGCGTTGACCTTTGCAACCTGCGCCTGATCGCCCAGTGTTACGTGTAGCGCCAAGCCACGCGAGGTATCGTCCGAAATATTGAGGCGCGCGCCAGTGATTCCCGCCTCGGTCAATGCCACGTTGAGCGCATCGAGCGTCTCGCGCCGTTTGAGCTCCGGCTTGAAGATCTTTCCGACTGCGGTCAGCGGCATCGCGTCCACGATGTGAATTCGCTTTGGTAGCGCTGCCCGCTCGCCGATGGCGCCACGAACGAATTCGTCCAGCTCGGTTTCAGTCGCGCTCGCGCCGGCTTTCAGTTGTACGTATGCGACCGGAAGTTCGCCGGCGTGGACGTCCGGACGTCCGATTGCCGCTGCGATCTGAACAGCGGGGTGCCGGTGCAACGGCTCTTCGATCGTGGCCGGGTCGATGTTGTGGCCGCCGCGGATGATGAGTTCTTTTCGTCGACCCGTGAGCCAGAAGTATCCATCCGCGTCGCGTCGCGCGAGATCTCCGGTGTTGAGCCATTGCCTGCCGTCGCCAAGATCCAGCCATAAGCCCTTGTTCTGCTCATCCTGCAAATAGCCAGCGAAGATGTTCGGCCCTGAGATGGTCAAGACTCCGACCTCGTCGTCGTGGCAGTCCCGCACATAGTTGCCTGCTTCGTCGAGTATCACCGGCTTCATGGGTTGCCCCGGGATCCGCAATCCGATCGACCCAAGGCGGCGCTCGCCCTGCGGCGGGTTAACGCTGCTGACGCATGCCCCTTCGGTCAATCCGTAACCCTCGAGGATGCGCACGCCTGTCCGGTCCTGGAATGTCCGGAAAATCTCGACTGGCATCGGCGCCGCTCCGCAGAGTCCATACTCCAGCGAGCTGATGTTGCGACCGTCGATGGGTACGTCGAGCAATGCCGCATACAGCGTCGGTACAGCGCTAAAGAAATTGATTCGGTAGTGTTCGACGATTTCCCAAAAACGTTTGACGACCTCTTCGCCGCGATATCCCTGAGGTGTGCCGAGAACCACATGTGCACCCAGTGAAAACGGCACGAGTCCGGTAGCAAGCACCGCGTTGACGTGGAACAGCGGAAGCCCACAGAAGATCACCTTTCCCGGGCCCATGCCGGAGCCGACTACCTGGCCGACGCTCCAAGCATTCGCGACCTCGTTGCCATGCCTGCGAATTGCGATTTTCGGCAACCCTGTCGTGCCGCCCGTGCAGAAATAGGACGAAATGTCGTCAGCCTCGCCCGTTCGCTGGTTTAGCAGAGAATCGCCGGATTCCCGCCCCATCGCGTGGTCGAAGTCATATATGTCGATACGGCGGGGAACTGCGCCACGCACTTCCGCGCGGCCATGCAGCCGTTTGCATTCGCGACGTTGCATCATGCGTGCCGCGATACCGCGCCATCCGCGTACGTGACCAGCCAGATCGACCAACACAAGGCTACGCACGGTCGGCACCCGGTCCAGGATCGAATGGACCTTCGGCCACAGATCCGTGCCCGGGAACGGCGCCAATGTCACCAGTACTTTGGCTTTCGCAGCGTTGAGGAGGGCGGCAATCGCGGGGCCTTCCAGCAACGGATTGATAGCACACACGATGCCGGCAGCCTCTCCGCCCCAGACAACGAAATGCGTCTCCGGCAAATTCGGCAGGACGTACGCGACGACCGAATTTCGATCGATGCCGAGACGGGTGAACAAGTTTGCTGTGCGGGTAATATCGCGGAGCAGTTCGGCATAGTTCCATCGAATAGGCTTCCGATGATCGTCTGCACGCAGGAAGAACGACAATGCTGGCGCGGACGGATCAATTGCCGCGCCGCGGCTGATCATTTCGTACGTGCTGGCGGGAAGGTCAGCCGGTGGCCGGAGGGTTTCGATCGAGACCACGTCCGCTTCATTTGCGATGGCGTTCATGCGATTTCTTCTACGATGCGGTTGCGTTGCACCCCGAGGTCAATTGCTCCGTCCTTGCTCATGATTCGCGACTCGACGAAATCGCCCGCTTTGAGATACTGCGGCCGGCCAGCCTGGACTTTGGAAAACATCCGCCATTTCATGTGCTCCGGAAGCAAGGCGGCGATCCGTTGCTTTGCGGGCGATGGAATGCTCAGCGCGCATCCTGCCGGCGTGCCGGTGGCCAACAAATCACCGGCGTTCAGATCCTGGACTCCCGAAAGCTCGGTGAGCGTTTCGGCGGGGCCGTACACAAGATTCGCGGTCGAATCGCTTTGACGCACTTGACCGTTGACGGTCAACGTCAGTTCCAGCTTCCGCAACTGGGCAATGTCGCTTGCTTCGAGGAGACAGAGGTACGGCCCTACGGGGCCGAATGTCCGGTAGCTCTTCCCCTTGTAGAACTGCATTTGCGGAATCTGAATGTCTCGAGCGGAATAGTCGTTGACGATCACCAACCCGGCGATGTACTCGTGCAGGTTGTTGTCCGTGATTGCTTGGCGGGACGTGATATCACGACGAAGCACCAGCCCGAGTTCGATCTCGTAGTCCAAGAATTTGACGTGACGTGGTCGGATCACGTCCGAATTCGCAGGCACGATGCAGCTCGTGGCCTTCGTGAAGATCATATTGAAGGTCTTCGCGTCCGGGTTCATGCCGGACTCGATCATGTGTTGGCGGTAGTTGGCACCCTGGCAGACGAACCGCTGGTTGCGAGTGACCGGTGACAGCCATTCGACATCCGACTCGGCAATCGTCTCGCCAGCGAGCGTTGCGAGTTCGGCAATCGTGTGTGCGCGCACGAATTCGCCCGTCGTCGCATAGTCACCCGGGATCGGGGTGATACGATCATTCATTACGACGCCCCATTGGGCGCGCCCTTGATGTCGGAAGTGCAGAACGTGCAAAGCCATGGAAGTGCCTCGAACAAGTCTTTTAGAGGATAGGTATCAGGCAAACAACTTCGCGAGCGTGCGCAGCTTCGCGATGGTAACGTCAGGACTGCCATGCAGGCTTCGCACGAGTGCCGCAATGCTGGAAGGCGTTATCTTGGGCTTGGTAAAGCTCCGCGGCATCAGCGGCCCCCACTGAGACATCGCTTCACGACTCACTGCATGGATACCGGTCTGCATGTCGGCCGTGAACATGTCGCCGTCGCAATAGTGCTCGTGCTTGTCGCCCCAAGGATCCTGCCAATAGTCGAATACTTGACTGCCAAGGATGTGGCGTCCGATTCCCCATGCATGCGTCCAGCCCTGGTCACGCAGAACGCGTTGTCCTACGCCGATCGCATCTGCATCAACGAGCTCGAATGCCGAATGGCTGTAGAGCGGGCCGAAGCCCTGCGCCAAAGCAAGCGTATGGTGATCCGCTGGGGTTGCGCCGCGATCAAGTCGCATGAACGCGACGGCCGGCGACCCATCCGGCAATACCTGAACATCGCTCGGAATGAAGCCGAAATGCGATGTGTACCATGCGCAAGTCGCCTGGAAATCAGCCAGCTCCAGGACAACATGACCGAGGCGAATCACTTCGGGCGGGTCAAGCGGCGGCCGCTGGGTGTCGTTTACACGAACGACGGAATCCACCGAATTGAACGGCAACGCCGATCGGTGGGGCAGCGCACTGGCTCGCGCTTGCCCGGCAATTGCATGGACATGGAACCCGGACGGATCGACAAGTTTCACACGAAGACCGCCGCCTGGCCACGGCGACGGCTCTACGTCCGAGGCGCCCGGTACATGAGCAAGCTTGCGCAGTTCCGCTACGCCTTGGACCTCAAGTCCCAGGCCGACAAAGCGCGCCTTGTCGGCGCGCTGAACGACGTAGCAGAAGGGCGTGGCGGCGGTGCCGCGCAGGAACAAGTAGTCGCCGTCGCGCGATACCGTGCGAAGGCCGAAGTCGTTGAGGAATCGTTCAGCCCGATCAAGATCGGGGCGCTCGAACATCAAGTAGGACAGCGCCAACGCTTTCGTTGTGGGTTTCGGATGCCGCGCAGGTTGAACCGTGGTGAGTTTCATAGAGGCCTCAGGCGGAGGGCATGGCAATTTGACTGGAGCGCGCCGTTAGCGAAGTGCATGCGCCAAGTAGCTGCAGCGATTCGAGGACAATGCGCGTCGACTCGGTCACGGGCCCCTCATGCAGGATCGTCTTGTCCGGACGAACAACAGCCGCCCAGCCAAATCCGACGACACGCGGCATGAACGTGCCGTCCAGGTCTTCCCACCCGCCCTTCTCGGTACGGTGCAGACGCTGCCCGCGGTGTACGACCTGAACGACGGATCCACCGGCCGCGATAAACGCCGCCCGCGTGCCTGGGTCAAGGTTTGCTCCAGCATCCTTGCCGAATCCGATCAGCGTGAGGCCGGTGCCCAATACGTCATCGCTCATGCGAATAGCGCCGTCGCAATTGCGCAGCCATCCTTGAGGAAGAACCGCTCCGCGGACAAGTCGGGTTCGTGCCGCACCGGAAACGAATAGTCCCCGTCGAAGCGCATTCTTCGGCTTGATTCCTAACTCGTCGAAGTGGTTGCGTAGCGCCGGGACGAGCCGGGAAAGCCGCATCAGACCGTGGGTGAAAATTGCAACACCCGCATTGCGCGGCATCACCAGCTTTCCCATGAACTTCGCGACGCCGATCATTGCCTTGACGTGAGGTCGGCGCTCCTGATCGTACGAGTCTAGAATGTGCGGCGCGGCGTGTCCTTTGATGACCCACGCGAGCTTCCATGACAGGTTCGCGGCGTCACGCAGCCCAGCGACCAGCCCCTGCCCGACGAACGGCGGTGTGATATGCGCCGCGTCGCCGGCGAGAAAGACGCGACCCCTTCTGAACGATCTGACGGTGCGCGCGTGAAAGCGATACACAGCCTTTCGCTCGATCACCATATCCATCATGCCGCCCCACGGTTGCAGGAGTTTCCGAATGCTTTCGTCGGACTCCATTTCGTCGCGGGTCTCATTCGAATGCAGCATGAACTCCCAGCGCTCGCGGCCGCCGGGAGCAGTCATGTGTGGCGTGGGCCGCCGGTGGTCGCAGATAAACTCGACGTGATCGATCGGACGACGAACCTCACGTGCGTCGACGATCAGCCAGTCTTCGGCGAATGTCTTTCCTTTGAACGCCTGTCCAATCATTTGGCGCACGACCGAGCTCGCTCCGTCCGCACCCACGACGTAGCGGGCGCGCACCGCATGCCGCCGGCCTTCACCGATGTCGAGCGTTGCGACCACGTGGTCTTCTTGCTCGTCCAGCGAGACAAGCGCGACGCCGAACCCTGTTTGCGCTGAGCTGCATGCACGCAATTGCGCGCGCAAGCAACGCTCCAGATCAGGTTGATAGAACGTGACGAGCTTTGGATGACAATCGATGCTTCCGAGCGAATTTACCCGTGCAAATTCGCCAAACCACGGCGAGCGCATACGTACGTACGGAATTGCCACGGTATCAAGGTCCGCTTCGGTCACGCCTGCGAATTGCAGTATCCGCAGCGCGTCGTTATCGAGGGCGATCGCACGCGGTGCCATGAGAATTTCCGTAGCCTTGTCGACGACAAGAACCCGCACACCGTCACGCGCCAACAGACCTCCAATAGTTGCTCCAACCGGTCCGCACCCGACGACAAGCACTTCTACCGATGATGGCAAGTCGTGCCCGCCGGAAGACGCTGCGCGTTCAGGGGTCCCAATCTCGTTCCGTACCGTTGTCTCCGCCACCGTTCAGTCTCCATTCTCCAGACGGACGACTGTGCGCCGTCGTGATGACATTAAATTCATCTCTGAATATTGTGTCAATTATGATGTTGGAACGTATACTCGAATTGTCGAATCCACCGGAACGCCGATGCCTGCCCCTTCAACCCGTCGCACGAAATCCGCGACTGCTGCCGCCACCCACGGGGAGGCGCCCGTGATTGCCGAGGGCCGCGAGCCCCGCGGCGCGCGCCGCAGGCGTGAAACCAGAGCGCGTCTACTCGATGCTGCTCTTGTCCTGATGGCGCAAAAAGGGATGGAAGGGGTCGCGATCAACGAAATTACCGAGGCCGCCGACGTTGGCTTGGGCTCGTTCTACAACCACTTCGAATCGAAGGAAGCGATTCATGCCGCGGTCCTGGATTCAGTGTTCGAGGAGTTCGCAGATACGCTGGATCGGATGGCTGCCGACCTCCCCGATCCCGCAGAGACCATCGCGGTCGCCTTGCGCCACACGTTGTTGCGTGCGCGACGCGAGCCCGTGTGGGGCCATTTCCTGCTCCGGGAGGGCCTGTCTGCACGTGCACTTAGCCGAGGCCTCGGGCCTCGACTGTTGAGAGATATCCAGAAGGGGATCGGTGCCAAAAGGTTCGTCGCCGACGAGCCGCTCGTGAGCGTGATTACAGTCGGAGGTGCGGTACTCACGGCCATCGCAATCGAGTTGCGCTTTGATGCCGGGGAAGAACCCGTGACTGATATGTTGAAAATGATCGGGTATAGCCAAGAGGGCTTTGCAGAACGTACTGCCTCTTCGTTGTTGCAAACGCTCGGGGTTCCGAGAGCTGAAGCGACGGAGATTGCCAACCGTCCATTGCCTATCGTCGTTACGCTGGCGAAACATGGATCGGATGAGTGAGTAGGAATGGGTCGCTCAAACTGAGATTACGCGAAGCCTACGATAAGGAGTGCGCTCCCGTTTCACCGAGGTCGCGTCGTCGAACCTCAACCAAGCGCCGGCGGTTCAATTCCTTACAACGGTTGGCTTACGCTCCCAATTGACGCTTCGTTACGCGAGCATGAACATGAGAAGGGGTAATGTGGCCACTTGTCTTGTGCCGACGTGTCTTCTCGCCTTTGAATAGGTCGGTTTCCGTCCAACGCCAGAGACTTTCGAGCTGATTCCGATCAGGTGAAGTTGCTGACGCACTGGCATGTCGACATTTGTTTTAGGGATCGATCATGCAAGAGCACGCTTTGTCACGAGATTGTCCTGGGCACGAAACCAAGGTCGAGGAAGCCGAACGGCGTTTCAGATCACTTGCGGACGCAATACCACATATCGTATGGACAGCTACGCCGGATGGTTTGATCGATTACGTTAACCAGCGGCTCGAAACGTCTACAGGATTTGATTTTCCGCAAGTTCAGGGATCGAACTGGATGTCGACCATACATCCGGATGATGTGCAAGCGGCGACGGAGCATTGGGCGCGTGCCGTGGCGAGCGGCACGGAGCAGGAAATGGAGGTGCGTTTAAGAAGAAGGTCTGACGGCAGCTATCGATGGCATCTCGATCGGGCATCGCCGGTAAAAGATGCGAACGGAAACGTTGTGAGGTGGGTTGGGACGGCCACTGACATCGAGGACCGCAAGCAGGCCCTGGCCGCGGCCGAAAGCGCCAACCGCGCGAAGTCGGACTTCCTGTCCAGTATGAGTCACGAACTGCGCAGCCCGCTCAATGCGATCCTCGGTTTTGCGCAACTCATGGCATCCGAATCGCCGCCTCCAACGCCCTCGCAACTGGCGAGCATCGACCAGATTCTGCGGGCAGGATGGCATCTTCTCGAGTTGATCAACGAAGTGCTTGATCTTGCGAAGATCGAATCGGGGCAGGTGTCAACCTCGCCGGAACCTGTATCGTTGAGCGATGCGTTGCACGAATGCGAAGCCATGATCGCGCAGCAGGCACAGCAACGCGGTATTCGTATGGTGTTTCCGCATGTCGACGCGCGCTGCTACGTCCATGCCGATCGAACCCGCCTCAAGCAGATCCTGATCAATCTGCTTTCGAATGCAATCAAATACAACCGTTCGCAAGGAACAGTCGAGGTGGATTACAGCACGCGCACGTCGGATCGGGTTCGCGTCAGCATCAGCGACACGGGTCTGGGCTTGTCGCCGGAGCAGATGGTCCAACTCTTCCAGCCATTCAATCGTCTGGGACAGGAGGCAGGCACCGAGGAGGGCACGGGCATCGGCTTGGTGGTGGCCAAGCGGCTGACAGAACTGATGGGCGGCGCCATGGGTGTTGAAAGTACCGCCGGGCAGGGAAGTGTGTTCTGGATCGAACTCAATGCGGCCCCCGCCCCGGAAATCGCCACGATGGTCGCCGCGCAACTCACTACCCCTGCCGAGGCGGTGGCCAGGAACGCTGCGGCCGCGGTACCCGTCCATACCGTGCTCTATATCGAGGACAACCCCGCGAACCTGAAACTCGTGGAGCAATTGGTTGCCCGGCACGCGGACATAGGCATGCTCAGTGCCGTGACGGGACGACTCGGTGTGGAATTGGCGTGCAGGGCGCTGCCGCACGTGATTGTGATGGACATCAATTTGCCCGACATCAGCGGCATCGAAGCGCTAAACATCTTGCGCAAGAATCCCGCGACGGCGGACATCCCGGTGGTGGCACTCAGTTCGAACGCGATGCCGCGTGATATCGAAAAAGGTCTGGAAGCGGGCTTTTTCCGCTATTTGACCAAGCCGATCAAGATCGACGAGTTCATGCAGGCGCTCGCCGAAGCCATTGCGTTTCGGCAAGGAACGCACTAGCGCGTCAGGTATCCGGGTGCCGAACCATGATCGATTCATCAGCGATTCTCAACGCCAAAATCCTCATCGTCGACGATCTGCAGGCCAACATCCTGCTGCTCGATCAGGTCCTGCGCCGGGCGGGCTATGCTCACGTTTCGTCGACGATGGATGGATCCGCGGTATGCGCGCTTCACCGCCAAAATCGGTTCGACCTCATCCTGCTCGATCTCCAGATGCCCGGCACCGACGGCTTTAAGGTGATGGAGGCACTGAAGGATCTCGAGGCGGACAGCTACCTCCCGGTTATCGTGGTCACGGCACAGCCTGCCCATAAATTGCGCGCGCTGCAAACCGGCGCGAAGGATTTCGTCAGCAAGCCGTTCGATCTGGCCGAAGTGCTGATGCGTGTTCACAACATGCTGGAAGTCCGCTTGCTGCACCGCGAATTGCGCGACTACAGCAGGGCGCTCGAGCAAAAGATGCGGGAAGTGGAGGCGAGCCGCGAGCTGATTCGCCGCCAGAGCGACGAGCTCAAGGGGCTGTACGCGAAGGTCGTCGCCGAGCAGAAGGTATCGGAGCGGCTGTTGCTCAATATGCTGCCCTATCCGATCGCGGAGCGATTGAAAGCTCACCTCGATGACATTGCCGACAGCAACTTCCCGCAAGTGATTGCGGACCGCTTCCCCGAGGTGTCGGTTTTGTTCGCGGATATCGTGGACTTCACTGGCTTTTCGGCCGGCATGAGCCCCGAGCAACTCGTCGAGATGCTCGGCGATATCTTCACCGATTTCGACATCTTCGCGGACAATCGTGGCCTCGAGAAGATCAAGACCATCGGCGACGCGTACATGGCGGCGGCAGGACTGCCCGTCCCGGTGGCCGACCATGCGGCGCGGGCGGCGCACATGGCGCTCGACATGATCGATGCGATGGCCCGTTTCAACGCGCTCCGGCGCTGCAACTTGCAGTTGCGTATCGGCATCAACAGCGGCGAAGTCGTGGCCGGGGTGATCGGGAAGCGCAAGTTCATTTACGACTTGTGGGGCGTCGCGGTCAATCTCGCGAGCCGGATGGAATCGCAGGGCGTCGCCGGGCGCGTGCAGGTGACGGAGGCCACGCGCAACAGGCTCGGCGATTCCTTCCTCCTCGAAGAGCGCGGCACGATTACTGCGAAGGGTATTGGCGAGCTCCGCACGTGGTTCCTGGCCGGCAGGGCCGGTGCGTTTTGACATCTCCCCCGCTTCAGCCTGCGGCTTCCGTCTGGCGGCGGAAAGAGAGAGGATTCCGGCGAAGTCGAAAACCAGGTTAGCGGTTTGCGATCGCGTCGGCGGGATCATCGTTGATCGAGCCGTCCTGACCATACCGGCTCTCCGTAAGCGATCCGGGCATCGTCCTGCACTTTACTGCGGCGCATTTACACGGTGGATGCTCGTGGAGGAGGTGTGGATTCGCATGCTGGACTTCTACGAAGCGTTCCTTCGCGGCGAAGGTGCTATTCGCCGATCCGTTCCGCTCAATGCTCCACCGGATGGTTCCCAGCAGGAGGTATTTGGGCCGGCTAGTTGGGATGGTCCGTGTGCAAAGCGTGGATGCAAAAGCGGCTGCTCATCGACGAGGGTGATTTTTGCGTGGATTTGTTTTTCTACAATCACTAGCTCAGTCGCCTGTTTCTATCGAACTGAAACGTGGCCCCAAAGGCGGGCACCAACAGCCTCGGCGATTACCATACTTTGAATGGACTCGCATCGCCAGTTCAGAGGTCGAGGACGAGTTTGGGGCTTCGAGATCGGGAGCAGCACGGCGTGAACTGGTTCGCTTGAGCCCGTTCCTCGGCGGTGAGAAACATGTCGCGGTGCTCGGGTATGCCGTCCAGTATACGTGTGAGGCAAGCGCCGCAAACGCCCTGTTCGCAGGATGTAGGGACGCTGATGCCATGAACGGAAAGCGCCGCGATCACTGTCTGATCGGCCGCAATCCGGATAACCTGACCTGTCGACGCGATTTCCACATCGAAGCTGCCGTCCCCGCTCGTATTCTTGGGTGTCGCCGCGAAATATTCGCGATGCAGGCGTTCTTCCGGCCAGCCCGCAGTTCTTGCACTATCGAGTGCCCAGTCCATAAACCCTGCGGGCCCACAAACATAGAGATGAGCGCTGGGACGGCCTCGCTCAAGCAGGGCCATCAGGTCAAGTTTCCGAGACGGGGAGTCGTCGTAGTGAAGGTGCACGGACGCTGCAAACGAAGCGCTGCGTAGTCTCGCGACAAAGGCGGTGCAATCGTCGGAACGCGTGCAGTAGTGCAGTTCGAATGATTTGTCCTGACTCGACAGGTACTCGGCCATCGACAGCAACGGGGTGATGCCGATGCCCCCTGCGAGCAACAGGCTGTGCGGCGCATCGTCCGCCAGCGGAAAATGGTTTCTCGGTTCGCTGATATCAACGATCTGCCCCACTTCCAACGCGTGCATACCGACTGAACCCCCGCGAGAGTTTGCATCCCGAAGCACTGCGATCTGGTAGCGGTGCGATTCAGCGGGATTGTTGCAAAGCGAGTATTGGCGCACCAGCCCGGTGGGCAGATGCACATCGATATGTGCGCCGGCGGAAAACGATGGAAGTTCGCCGCCATCGAGCGCGATCAACTCGAAGCTGTAAATGTTTCGGGCTTCTAGCGCTTTGGCGGCAACGCGCACCGGGCGGATGACTGCATCCATATCAAAGACTCCTGATCTAGTGTTCCGGAACATCGCGAACTGGGAGCAATGTTCGATTTCGTTTGCATAGCCGTACGTCGCGCAAGCCCGATTGGGCGGAGATTCATATCAGCTTCGAACGGTTTCGTGGCAGCATAATTATACAACGGTACGTATCGTATTAAAAATATACCGAGTGTGATTGATGCCGTCATCGGGATTTACCCCAGACTTGTCACCGATATCCACTGGACATGTGCCATCGATCGCCGCAGTGCACCGATGTTGCGATCGCATGTTGGTACAGAGAAGGGGGCGCGGTTCGGGCAAACCCGATTGCGCGCACCATACACTTCCACTAAAGTGAAACGAGACGAATCGTTTAGTAATTGTGAGGTCAGCCGAAACAGGCAACCGCACCGTAAAGCGACGCATCAGCGCAAGGCCGTTGTCAGGTGCGCAGGGTTCTCGCTGCGGAATCAGTGAAGGGCACAGGTCTTTTGGACAAGGAGTGAGACATCGTGGCAACCGTGAATATTACGGAAAGCATCGCAGAAACTCGCAACTATCCGTACAACTGCTGGTGGGTTGCCGCGCTAGGCAACGAAGTAGGGCGAGCTTTGCTCGGCCGATGGCTGCTCGATACGCCCGTGGTGCTTTTCCGGCAGGAGGATGGCACGGTCGCCGCGCTGGAGGACCGCTGCCCGCACCGCCAGGCACCGCTGTCGCTAGGCCGCCTGCATGGCGACACGATCGAATGCGGGTACCACGGCTTCTGCTTCGATCCCGCTGGACGTTGTGTGCGTGTGCCGTCCGCGGACGCAGCCCCTGCTTTTTCTGTAAAGCGTTATCCCGTCAAGGAGGTTGGGCCGTTCGTATGGATCTGGGTTGGCGATCCCGCGATGATCGACTCGGCGCCTGCGCAGCCGGAGTTGCACTGGACGACCGATTCCTCGTTCGCCACCCGCTCCGGGCAGATGGAAATTTCAGCCAATTACATGTTGCTCAAGGAAAACGTGCTGGACCTCACGCACTTTGGCTATGTGCATGCATCGACCTTTCAGATCGAGGATTGGACGAGCGCGCCGGAAGTGAGCGGCGACGGCGACACGGTCGAATACCGCCAGCGTTTCGTGAACAAGCCGCTCGCGCCGGGCTATGCGATGGCGCTTGGGGTGCTGCCTGGTACGCCCTGGCATCGCGAGCATCGAGGCTCGTTCCTGTCGCCGGCGCTGCAGGAGGGGTGTGTCGATTTCGAGGATCCGTCCCGGCCGGGGTGTGCGCCGAGCCGCTTTCGCGTGGCGCACGCCACCACGCCGATCGATCAGACCCACATGCTGTATTGCTGGGTTATAGGTCGGGATTTCGCCACCGCGCCGGAAGCGATGGACCATTTGGTCGGTGCGATCCGAACCGGATTCGACGAGGACCGTGCCGTGCTGGAGGCCATCCAGGCGCAGGCGGCCCGTCGTCCTCGCCGCGTGAGCGCCGGCGAACGTAGCGTCAAGGCCGATGCGGCGGGTATCCAGGCGCGCCGTATCGTTGCGCGCTGGATGGAGCGCGACGGATAGTCGGCGTACCCAGCGCGCCGTTCGTGCGGACGCCGTTCGCTTGCGAACCTATCGTCAGCGGTGTGCTTGGACCGCCGCCGTTGGCTCATACATAGCTAGAGGAGACAGCAGCATGGATTACCTGCTCAACACGTGGTACATGGCGGCTTGGGACAGCGAACTCGAAAAGGGCGCGTTGCTGGCCAGAAGGCTGCTCGACCAGCCGGTCGTGATGTTCCGTGATGCCGCGAACGTGCCACACGCGCTGTACGATCGCTGTCCGCACCGCTTCGCGCCGTTGTCCTGTGGGCGTCTTCTGGCTGACAAAGGCGCGGTGCAATGTGGCTACCACGGGTTGGAATTCGATGGAGCCGGGCAGTGCGTACACAATCCTCATGGCGACGGCAGGATCCCGGCTGCCGCGACGGTACGTTCGTATCCGCTCGTCGAGCGATACAGCGTGCTGTGGATCTGGATGGGTGATCCGGCGCGCGCCGATCCGGCCAGTATCCCGGATTTCTCGTGCATGGATCCCGAGCGCTGGTACGTCGGCAAGGCATACCTGCGGCCGCGCGCGAACTATAGGCTTGAGGTCGACAATATTCTCGACCTGTCACACATCGAATTTCTGCATCCCGATTCGCTGGGCAGCGATTCCGTCAAGCACGCGCAGACAGAAGTGCGCCAGGACGGCGCGGATGTCTGGTCGCTGCGTTTCATCCGCAACGAAGTCCTGCCCGATGCGGCTTGCGATCAGTTCGGCGTTCCGCGCGGCCTGCATGTCGACCGCTGGCTCGACGTCAGGTGGAGTGCCCCGTCAAATCTCCTGCTGCTGGGTGGCGCAACGCCTGCTGGGCGCCCCCGGAGCGAGTCCGTCGGGCTCCTGTTCAACAATCCGCATCTGTTCACGCCGGAGACGCAGAGCACGTCGCATTACTGGTTTTCGATGTGTGTGCCGAAGGACGGCGGCGCACGCGGCGAGCAAATCGCGGCGAGCGTTGTCGAGTCGTTCGCGGCCACGTTCGACAGGGAGGACACGCCGATGCTCGAGAGGCAGCAGGCGTCGATCGGCAAGCAGGATTTCTGGTCGCTCAAGCCGGTACTGCTGGTAGGCGATGCAGCGGCCGTTCGCGTCCGCCGCCTGCTGGACAAGCAGATCGAGGCCGAATTGACGCAACGACAGCCGCAGCCGGTGAACTGACGGACAGGAAGCGTTCGGCTGACGGACCGTGCCGCGCGCATCGAGGCGGATGCGACCCGGGCGCGGCCGATCCGAAGAACGGCGAATCGATTCGCCCGGTCGTTCTCCAGTAAAGGAAAGCGCAATGCTCGAATTGATCGAGTCGCACGGTTCGCACGGCGGCACGCAATGCATCTACAGACATCAGTCGGAGATCATCGGTCTGCCGATGCGTTTTTCGGTTTTCATGCCGAAGGAGGCGGCGGAGAGGAAGGTGCCGGCGCTGTTCTTTCTGGCCGGGCTGACCTGTACCGAAGAGACCTTTCCGATCAAGGGCGGCGCGCAGCGCTACGCGGCGCAACACGGTGTCGCGCTCATCGCGCCCGATACCAGCCCGCGCGGTGCGGGCGTGCCAGGCGAGTCGGAATCGTGGGACTTCGGGGTCAGCGCGGGCTTCTATGTCGACGCGACTCGGGATCCCTGGTCGAAGCACTACAGGATGTATTCATACGTGCGGGACGAGTTGCGCGAGACGGCGCTCGGCGCGTTGCCCATCGATGGCGCTCGCCTTGGCATCTTCGGCCATTCGATGGGGGGTCATGGCGCATTGGTGCTGGCGCTGCGCAACCCGGAGATCTATCGGTCAGTGTCGGCGTTCGCGCCGATTGCGGCGCCGACCCGCTGCCCGTGGGGCGAGAAGGCGTTCAGCGGCTATCTTGGCGCCGATCGCGACGCGTGGCAGCAATACGACGCGAGCGAGCTCGTGGGCAACGCTCGCCACAGGTTCCGTGAGGGCATCCTGATCGATCAGGGGCTGGCAGACCAGTTTCTCGCGCAACAGCTGAACCCTGACGTGTTTGAACGTGCGTGCGAAGTCGCGCATCAGCCGCTTGCGCTGCGTCGCCATGCAGGTTACGACCATGGATTTTTCTTCGTCCAGAGCTTCATGGAAGATCACATCCTTCACCACGCACGCATCCTGCGGGCGGTACAAGCCTCGGGCGCCGGCGCATCATCAATCGGGCTCGGGTGACTTTTACCTACCCGGTCGACGGTCCGCCATTCCTCGGGCAAGAGTGGCGGAGCGGCATTATCACTGGTACCAATGATTCATTGCGAGATGCCGACTCACGTCGTCAGCGACGTGCGTGGAGGTCCGCGTCGCGGCTCGCGTATGTTTCGCAACGGAGTTGTCGCGGTTTGGTCAAGATAGTCGTTTAAATTAAATACGATTCGAGCCGTCTATGAACTTAGGGTTCCTAGCGTGGACGTAATGCGATGCAGGGAAAACGCGATTGTTCGGCGGCGATCATCGGCATATTATGATCCTTGCCGTATCGATATTTGGGATGCTAGGTCTCTGATGGAGAACGGTCTCGACTTGCGCTGAAAGCGACCGCGGTGCCGGAGAGCTTGCTGACCGAAGCAGAAGGCGTGAGCGCGAAAGGTCAGCTTTTCCGTTCGGGATGGTGGGTCCGCGATCTCAAGTCTGGGTGTTGCAAGGGAGTCCCCGAGAAAAACGCGACATCTCGTTTCAATTTGATGTCTGACAGTCGTAAGTGCCGCCGCAAGTACTTCGTAATGCGAAGTGTTTTTTATTTAGAGAATAAATCAAGGAGACAGTCATGTACCGGAGGTGCGTTTTCAGGGTGACGACCGCAGTAGCGTCGAGCCTTCTTTTTGCGGTATCGGCCCATGCGCAAAGCAGCGTCACGCTGTACGGAATTGCGGATACCGGCGTCCTCTATCTCAGTAAAACGATGAACCTGGCGACTGGGGGAAATACAGGGAAGTTCGTCGGATTTCAGAACGGGGGGATCGCGCCTGCGATCTTCGGCCTGACCGGCACTGAGGACTTGGGCGGCGGTCTTCAGGCGATATTCAAGCTCGAGAGCGGGATCGGATTGTCCAACGGTGGCCTCAACAACGGAAACGGAAACCTGTTCGGCCGAGAGGCGTATGTCGGACTCAAGGGCGGCTTCGGTGAGGTGAAGGCCGGTCTGCAGTTTTCCCCGTTTTTTCTGGCCGCGTGGGCACTCGATCCGCGGGAGTTTTCGGAATTCGGCAGCATCCTGGCCATCTATTCCAACAACGTCAGTGTGACGGGTTCGTTCAGCTCGAACGCGATTTCATATACGAGCCCGGTGGTGTCCGGCTTCCAGGGTAGTGTGATGTACTCGTTCGGCGGCGTGGCCGGCGATTTCCAGTCGGGCCGCCAGTATTCGGCTCGCTTGAAGTACGAGTGGGGCGGACTGACCATTGATTCGGCCTTTTTCGACAGCCATGCAGGCGGGTCGGTCATCACGGTTCCGGCCGGCAATGTCCCGTATGTCGGACGGCTGATCGGCGCGGCGTACAAGTTCGGCCCGGTCACCGCAAAGGCATCGTTCGAGAGCTTCAAGGTCGAGGGCGGAGCGACCAACAACGTGTACGGTGGCGGCGTCGATTACTTCGCCTTGCCGCAACTGGATCTCAATGTCGGCGTCTGGTACGTCAGCGACCGCAACGATTCGTCCAGTCACTCGCTGATGAGCGCGGCGGGCGCGACCTATTTCCTGTCGAAGCGCACTGGCGTGTATGCGCAGGTCGGCTTCGTCAACAATCACGGCAAGGCGAATCTAGGGCTGTCGCCGGGTGCGGGAACGACGTCGCTCTTTGCGCCTGCGGGCACGACGACGGGGGCCACCGTCGGCATCATGCACATGTTCTGATTGCAGCGGCGAAGGCCGGTCCGGCGTGACGCCGGACCGGCCTTCGACACGCGCGATGTCCTCGCCTCATGAATCGCCGTCGATATCCGGATAGCGGTCGAACGTCTGCTTGATGAGGCGACGTAGCCACATGTTGGCCGAATCGTCGTGGAAACGCGGATGCCAATGCTGGCGTAGCGCGAATGGCGGCAATGGCACGGGCGGAGGGACGATCCGCACCGTGCCGAGCTTCGCAAAGACGTTCGCGAGTTCCAGCGGTACCGTCGCGATCAGGTCCGGCTGCGCGTTGATCAGGTGCGGTACGACCAGAAAGTGCGGTGTGGTCAGAAAGACGTTCCGCTTGATTCCGTATTCCTCGAACGCACTATCGTAGGCGGCGCTCGCGCGGCCCGTCAGCGACACGACGATTTGCGGTGCGCGCTCGAATTGCGCACGGCTGATCGTTCTGCCAATGGCCTTGTTGTGCACGCTGACCATCGTGACGAACGTGTGCAGAAACAGTTGCTGCTGGTACAGGCCGTCAGGCGCGGCGTGCACGGAGCCGAGCGCGAGATCGGCGTCGCCCGCGGCAAGCGTGGCCTCGATGTCCTCCAGCGGCACCTGCACGGAGCGCACCGAACAGTAGGGCGCGACTTCCCGCAGGCGCCGCACGAGCGGCGGCAGGAAGACGAGTTCCCCCATGTCCGTCATGCATATCACGAACATGCGTCGCGCCGTCGCGGGATCGAAGCTCGCTTGCGAGAGAACCCGCTCCCTCAATGCCGTCATCACCACCGTGATCGTCGTGCCCAGTTGCGAGGCCTTTTGCGTGGGCTCCATGCCCGCAGGCGTCTTGACGAACAGCGGATCCTCGAAAAACGTCCTCAGACGATTGAGTGCATGGCTCATGGCCCCCTGGGATAGGCCGACTTCCGCCGCCGCGCGCGTGACACTTCGCTCGCGAAGCATCGCGTCGAACAGCACCAGCAGGTTCAGATCGAGATCACGTATATGCGCGGCGTGCATAGGTTGAATTAATCCCATTAGGTTGATGCATCACGGATCCGATTCTATCGTTATGGCGCGACGTGCAACAGCATGTCCTACAACAAACAGGAGACGAGCGATGTTCATCCGCAATACATGGTACGTAGCTGCTTGGTCGCACGAGGTGCAAGGCGACAAGCTGTTTTCCCGCACCATCATCAATACGCCGGTGATGCTCTACCGCAAGGAGTCCGGCGAGGTGATCGCGCTTGCGGATCGCTGCTGCCATCGTGGCGCGCCGCTGTCGCACGGCCGACGCGAAGGCGACTGCGTGCGGTGCATGTATCACGGACTGAAATTCGACAGTCAGGGCACATGTGTCGAGGCGCCGGCGCAGGAGCGAATCCCGGCGCATGCGAAGGTGAGGCAGTTCCCGGTGGTGGAGCAGCACCGCTGGGTCTGGATCTGGATGGGAGAGCCCGAGCTGGCCGATCCGTCCGCGATTCCCGACACGCATTGGGTTGACGATCCACAGTGGCGTTCGCTGCCCGGGTATATCCACTACGACGTCAACTACCTGTTGATCTGCGATAACCTGCTGGACTTTTCGCATCTGCCCTATGTCCATCCCACGACGCTGGGCGGTGGAGAGGATTACGCGACGGTGCGGCCGAAAGTGGAGCGGATCAAGGACGGCGTACGCATTACGCGCTGGACGCTGAACACCGATCCGCCGCCGTTCGTGAAAGCGGTGCGTGACTGGCCGGGCAAGGTCGATCGCTGGAACATTTACGACTTCACGATTCCCGCGATCCTGCGCATGGATTCGGGCATGGCGCCCGTGGGGACCGGTGCGCCGGAGGGGACCCGGGTGGACGCGGCGGAATTCCACGGTTGCCAGGCGCTGACGCCGGAGACGGAGGGCTCGACACACTACTTCTTCGCGCATCCGCACAATTTCTCGCTCGACAAGCCGGAGGTGACACGGTCGATCCATCAGTCGGTGGTGGACGCCTTCGATGAGGATCGCGAAATGATCAGTGCGCAGCACCGCAATCTTGAGCTCGATCCCGGCTTCAAGATGATGCCCTTCGGCATCGATGCCGCGCTCTCGCAGTTCCGCTGGGCCGTGAATCAGCGACTCGAAGAAGAGCGCGCGGCCGCTGAGCAAAAGAGCGAGACGACGGCGTAACGGGCCGCGCGCACGGTGGCTCCGGCGAGTTATCGTGCCGGAGCCCCTGGAGCCACCGGAAACGGCGGGCCGGCAAAGGGTTCTTGCGATGCGCATCCAGCACGGGCCGGCGCCAGGAGGTGCGTCATCCGGGAGGAACGATTCGCGTCGCAGACGGGCAAATTACGCCGCCCCTCGAAGCGCGTACTAGCGCAAGCCGAACAACCGGGTTCTCACCGAGCGAAGATGTTCGCGCATCAATTGCTCCGCGCGTGTCGGATTGTGCGTGCGGATCGCATCGACGAGCTGTCGGTGTTCGTCGTCGGTATCGTGCCGAGGGCCCGTCTGCGAAGAGAACACCTCTTCCATGCGTGCGTCCAGATTGAGGCGCACCTGCACCCGCATCGTGTCGTACAGCAGCAGCAGCAGCGCGTTGTGCGTCGATTGCGCGATGAGGCGGTGCAGGTGCTCGTCCAGACGTTTCCACGGCATAAACGGCGCCGTTTCGGCCATGTCGGCGAGGCACTGCGTCATCGCCGCGACGTCGGCGGCCGTCGCGTGCACGGCTGCCTGCGCGGCGAGCTGCGGCTCGAGCACGAGCCGCGCATCCATGATGTCGTCGACGCTGATGGACGAGGACCAGGTCTCGTCGTCGGGCGTGACCTGCTTCGGGCCGACGAAGGTGCCCTTGCCGACATGTCGCCAGATGACGCCTTCGTCCTCGAGCCTTTTCAGCACCGTGCGCAGCCTTCCGCGCGAAACGCCCAATGCCTCGCTGAGCTTCGGTTCCGGTGGCAGGCGCAGGTCGCCGCTCGTGGCGACGTGGGCCTCGATGTACTCACGCAGCCGCAGCACATCGTCATCGATCAGGTTCGTTTGTACAGACATATTCTCGGCCGCCCCGCGCGGGAAGGCTCTTTGGTCAGGTGAGGGCTATTGATTCGTGGATGGTCCGCGGCCCCATTCCTGCCAATGGGCAGGCGATGGAGCGCGATTCATGTCAGCGGATTGGGGCGTGATTGAACGCATCAATCGACGACTCATTATGCCTGATCGGCCACCAAGCCGCTATTGACCTCCGGGTATACGCGAAAGATATGAATCAATTTCAAAAATGAGGCGTCGCAATAGTTGCATTGATGTTTTCTCGCGGTTAGCATGGCGTCAAGACGAATAGCTCGGTGTAACCGGGCTGGAGACTCCGCATGTTGAACTTCCCGCTGCCGTTCCTACGTAACGCCGCTGTCGTCGAGCCGGACTCGGTGGCACGCCAGGCATGGTCATTCGAAGCCGCACATACCCACGTCGGCTTCTCGGTCCGTCATCTCGGGCTTACGCGTACGCCCGGGATATTCAGGCGCTTCGATGCGCGACTGGCGTTCGACGACGTGTGCATCGAGGCATCACGGGTGTCGTTCGAAATCGATGCCGCGTCCATCGACACGGCGTTCGACCTGCGTGACGAACACTTGCGCGGCGCCGACTGGCTGTACGTTGACGCACATCCGAAGATCGTTTTCGTCTCCCGTTCGGTGCGGCTGCTCGACGGTCGCCAGTACGCGATCGACGGGGATCTCACGATCCGTGGCGTCACGCTGCCGGCCCTGTTCGACGCGACGCTGATCGATCGCGCGGTGAATCCGTGGACGCGACATCCCGTGGTCGGATTCGAGGCGACGGCGAATATCAGTCGCAGTGCTTACGGCATGGATGCGATTCCTCACGCGCTGTCCGACAACGTGCAGCTGACGATCGCGACAGAAATCACACGGGAGCTGTGATCCGGACGCCGCGGAGCGCTCGCATCACATGCGGCGACTCCGCGACCCGGTACCCGTTCATCGCTCTCGAGCCCTGTCGCACATCGATAGTCTGCTGCGCGGCCGGCCGAGCCCTTCAAGTCAACTTCCGGTTCTGCATATGACCATTTCTTCGTTTGCACCCGTGTTCGTGTCCAGCGAGGCCGCGCGCGCCGTTTTCGTCTGGAAGGACGCGATCCATGCCCTTCAGGCGGCCTACGCCCAATCCATTCCGCCCAAGAGCACGCCGCCGCGAACGGTCGCAGTCGCCGGCAAGACGTGGCTGCGCACACTGCCGGCCGTTCCCGTGGGGAGCCGCTACTACGGGGCCAAGGTCATGGGGATGGCGATGGGCTCGGCCGTGCCCGGTGTCGAATACGTGATCGTGCTGTTCGACCGGGAAACGAGCCGCATCGCGGCGTTCGTCGACGGCAACCTCGTCACGGGTTTTCGCACGGCAGCCACTTCCGCCGCGGCGCTCGACCGGCTTGCGCCTGGGAAGGCCGCCCGTCTGGCGGTACTGGGCAGCGGCCTCGAAGCGTCGATGCATACCCGAGCGATTGCCGCGGTGCGGGATTTGACCGAGGTCGTCGTGTTCAGCCCGACGCCAGAACGCCGGGCCGCCTTCGCGGAAGCCGTGACGCGCGACCTCGGCGTGCCCGCGCGGGGCGTGGCATCCGCGCAGGAAGCGGTCGAAGCGGCCGACCTGGTGCTGGCCGCGGCCCGCTCGCGGGATGAGCAGCCGATCCTGTTTGGCGACTGGTTGCAGCCTGGCGCGACCGTTGTCTCCATTGGCTCGACGATTCCCGAGCAGCGCGAGATCGATGTTTCGGTCGTTGCGCGAAGCGACATCATCGTGTGCGACATGCTGGAGGAAGTGCTGGAGGAGACCGGCGACATGCTCGCCGCGCACACGGCGGGCATCGCGTTTCACGACAAGTCGTTCAGTCTCGCGGAGCTGGTCGCGGGCGCGCTCGACGACCGTCTGAAGGATGCGCGGACCCGAATGTACAAGTCGGTCGGCGGCGGCCTGCAGGACATCGTGGTTGCCGGGCTGATCCTCGACAAGGCGATCGAGGCGGGACTTGCCACGCCGTTGCCGATCGAATTCGAAACCAAGCGCTAGGCGCGTGCCTGACGCGACACCGGATACCCCGCAGACTACAAGGAGCACTGCATGGCCCGCTACACCAAAAAGGAAGCGCGCGAATGGGCGCGTGAGCATCTCGTTGGAGTTGCCAACGTGACCCTCCCGACGATGACGTCGGACTTCAAGCGCATCAACGAAAAGGCTGTACGCCACGATGTCGAACTGGCGATCCAGCACGGCTTCGTCGGTTCGCTATCATGTTCGGAAGTCGCCATCACGCTGGAACAGTACGGCGAGTTCTGCGACATCATGGCCGACCAGGCGTCCGGTCGCCTCGTGGTCGTCCATCATGCGGTGTTCAACACGCTC
The DNA here is from genome assembly GCF_027257875.1 of Burkholderia sp. IMCC1007. Classification (GTDB taxonomy): domain Bacteria; phylum Pseudomonadota; class Gammaproteobacteria; order Burkholderiales; family Burkholderiaceae; genus Burkholderia. Next base: position 19,180 of record NZ_JAPVQY010000037.1, on the reverse strand, counting down.
GAGGACAACATCGAGGCAATTCGCCGGGTAGAGGCGGCGGGTGCCGACCTCGTGCTGCTCGGATACCCGCCGTACTTCTATCCCAAGTCTTACGACGAAGTGTTCGAGTACACGCGGAAGATCTGCGACGCCACCAACCTCGGCGTGATCATTTTTCCGCTGCCGGCGTGGGGTTTCTCGCGCCTGCATCCGGCCGACATCCCGGTGCCGGTGCTGCGCCGCATGGTGGACGAAATCCCCAACGTCGTCGCGATCAAGGCCGAAGGCGGGTATCCGAACTTCATGTCCGCCATCGAGGTCCATCGCGAGTTCCACAAGGAGGTGGTGATCTCGTCGCCGCTCGAGCACGAGTTCGTGCCGCTTGCCCAGGTGATGGATATCCCGTTCTGTGGCACCAACTACACGGCCTATTACGGCCCCGTCATGCCGAAGATCTTCAAGCTGATCCAGGCGGGGGAATTCGACGAGGCAACCCAGCTCTGGTACAAGATCGATCCGGCACGCAAGGCGTTCGCCGGCTTGCCGATGGCGCCGAACGGCCTGCTCAACCGGATGGCGTGGAAATACCAGGGGTGGCTGCAAGGGTACAACGGCGGGCCGCTGCCGCACCCGACGCAGCGCATCTATCAGCGGGACATGGCATCGCTTCGCAAGGGCCAGGAGGTAGCCGGCCTGAATCCGACGAGCGATCCGGATGAAGCGTTCTTCGTCGGCCGCAACCCTGCGTGAAGGAGGCTTCATGAACGAACCTGTCAAGCTTCCGCTGAAAGACGCCGGCCTGCTGCGCCAGGCGATGCTGATCGACGGTGAATGGGTGCAGGCCGACAGCGGCCAGACCCTGGAGGTGCGCAATCCTGCGACCGGCGAACTGGTGGCGCGCGTGCCGAACGGCGGCGCGGCCGAGACGCGGCGAGCCATTGCCGCGGCCGAACGCGCGATGAACCGTTGGCGCAAGACGCTCGCGAAGGAACGCGCGAAGGTGCTGCGTACCCTGTACGACCTGATGCTGGCCAACGTCGACGACCTCGCGCTCATCATGACGGCCGAACAGGGCAAGCCGCTGGTCGAATCGCGCGGCGAGATCCTGTATGCCGCAGGCTTCATCGAGTGGTTCTCGGAAGAAGCGAAGCGCGTGTACGGCGACATCATTCCGCAGAACGTCGATGGGCGGCGGATCCTCGCCCAGAAGGCGCCGATCGGCGTTTTTGCGGCGATCACGCCGTGGAATTTCCCGTCGGCCATGATTACGCGCAAGGCAGGCCCCGGCTGGGCCGTCGGCTGCGCCGGCGTGATCAAGCCGGCAAGCCAGACGCCGCTTTCCGCGCTGGCGCTGGCCGTGTTGGCGGAGCGCGCCGGCTTGCCGCGGGGCGTGTGCAACGTCGTCACCGGCTCGGCTCGCGCGATCGGCGGCGAGCTGACGTCGAACCCGGTGGTACGCAAGGTCTCGTTCACGGGTTCGACCGAGGTCGGGGCGCAACTGCTGGCGCAATGCGCGCCGACCATCAAGAAGACGAGCATGGAGCTTGGCGGCAATGCGCCGCTGATCGTTTTCGACGATGCCGACCTCGATGCCGCGGTGAAGGGGGCCCTTGCCGCGAAGTATCGCAATGCCGGCCAGGCCTGCGTCGCGGCGAACCGGATCCTCGTGCAAGCCGGCGTGTACGATGCGTTCGCCGCGAAGCTCGCCGCCGCGTCCGCGGACCTGACGGTTGGCAACGGCATGGAGGCGGGCGTGGTCCAAGGGCCCCTCATCAATGAGGAAGCCGTCCGGAAGGTCGAAGAGCATATCTACGATGCGCTGTCGAAGGGAGCCCGCGTGCTGGCGGGCGGCAAGCGTCACGCGCTGGGTGGATTCTTCTTCGAGCCGACCGTGCTGGCCGACGTTCCGACGAATGCGTTGATCTTCCGTGACGAGACCTTCGGCCCGATCGCGCCACTGTTCCGGTTCGAAACCGAAGAAGAGGCGATCGCGCTCGCCAACGACACGCCGTTCGGCCTGGCATCGTACGTGTTCGCGCGCGATGTGGGCCGGATCTTCCGCGTGGTCGATCAGCTCGAATTCGGCATGGTGGGGGTCAATGAAGGACTGATCTCGACCGAGGTGGCGCCGTTCGGCGGTGTGAAGGCGTCCGGACTGGGGCGCGAGGGGTCGAAGTACGGGGTCGACGACTACCTCGAGATCAAGTACGTGGCGCTGGGCGGGCTTTGAGTGACGCGTCCGATGTCGGCTTGGCGCCGGCGTCGGTTGCACACCCGAAATTGATCATTCGGTGAAGAAGCGGGGGCGGCCGTCGCTGAGCGATGGCCGCCCCCGTTCCACATTACGACCGGTTTTCGTCGCGGGCGCGAATTAAGGTACGAGCTGTCTTATAATTGGGCGATACCGTTCGCAGCATACGTCAACACGGGACGCCAATGAAGACCAATACCCAGCTTTCCGTTCCCGCACCGGCTGTCGAGCGCGGTGTGGGCAGGCCACGCAGCGAGGAAACCCGCACGCAGATTCTCGCGGCGACGGTCCGTCTGCTCCAGAACAACACCATTCAGTCGATTTCCATTGAAGCGATCGCCAGGGAGGCGGGCGTTGGAAAGGCGACGATCTACCGCTGGTGGGACTCCAAGGCGCTGGTCGTGATCGACGCGTTCATGGAGCATCACATCGTCAAGACGCCGATGCCGCATGGCTTGCCGCCCGGTGAAGCGATCGCCGCACATCTGATGTCGCTGATTCGCGAGTATTCGGGATGGTCCGGCCGGATCGTCGCGCAGATCATCGCCGAAGGGCAGTCCGATCCCGCCGTGCTGCGCGAATTCCGCGAGCGCTTCCATTACGGGCGGCGGGCGCTCGTGAGGGAAATGCTCGAGGCATGGCGCAGTTCGTCGCGCATTCCGGCACCGTCCAATATCGAGACCCTCGCCGAGCTGTTGTATGCGCCGGTCTACATGCGCCTGCTGGTCGGCAACGGCCCGCTCGACGAGCATTTCGCGCGCGAGCACATCAGCTATGTCTACACGTTGCTGGGCGTCGAAGTGCCGGAAGCGCTCATTCCCGGCACGGGTCAGAAGAAGCAAAAGCCTCCGGCAAAAAAGACGCCGACCCGCACGCGTTGATAGCTAGAAAAATCGCGTCGACGCGGCGCGCGTGATTGCGACGCACGGAGCTGTCGATTCGCCGGAAGGGTAGCGAAGGCGCAAGACTGGAGGCTTCGCGTCTCATGGATTCAGGCATGTGCGCCGGACGATTTCTCCTGATGGCTTATCCGGACCGCTGAAGGAGATGCGGACGGCCGTTCGAGCCCGCACCCGCCGCCTGTCCCCGCCGCTTCAGGTATTTGCGCATTTCGACCGACGCGCGGTCGCTTGCTACCGAAATTTCGAAAAACGGGTCGTCGGCGTTGCGAAGCGTGTCCTCGAGCCGCTCGAGCGCCTGCACGTCTTCCCTGAATGCAGTGAAGAGCCGCTCGTGCATGAGTGGCGTCATTGCCGCGTCGTCGAGCCCGAAGTCCCGACAGTGGACGATGAAGTAGTGTGTCGATGAGTGGCTTTCCGGCGTGGGCAAGTGCAGTGTCCTGATCGTGAAAAGCGTCCGCTCCACGGCAGGCAGGGTGCTTTCGTAGAACGTGACCTTCACCTCATGCAGACCCGGCGCTACGAATGTCGAAGTCGCGATTCGCGCGCGCCTGAACGGCAACTATCTGAGCCTGCATGAGAATCTCCTCGATCTGACGCATCTCACCTACGTGCATGCGAAGAGCTTCGGAACGCCGGACTACGCGAAGGCGCCGTTCGAGGCGTCTGTCAGCCCAGACCGGTGGCAACGTCGTCGGAACGACATGACGTCTGACCGCGTAGCGTCCGTCGTTATCGTCATCGAGGGTGCCCGCGGACAGCGGATACGAGCGATGGACGCAACGGCCGTCGAGCGCGACGACCTGTCCTTCCAGCGTCCGGTAAAGGACGACCTGCTTGCCCAACAGCGTGCGGGGCAGCACTGCCCGGCCGATTTCGGAAGACCGGGCGCCCACGTACCACTCATCGAACACGAATGGCGTATCGCGGTCCGCCATGTTGCTGGCGCTCGCCTTGGCGGCGGAAATCACTGCTTCGGCGGGTCTTGTCATCGTCGTTCCCTCATCGTGCGAAATGTGGCGTCAGAAAAAGGCGGCGCGATTCGCAGCCATTGGCAGATCGGCGCGCGCGAATCATGGTGCGATGACCGCTACGGCGGGCCGATCGCACAAGACCCTGATTACTGCGGCGTCGCCGTCGCGGGAGCGAGCGCAGGTTCGGCTCGGCGGCTCGCTTGCCAGAAGCAGAAGGTGCTGATGCCGGCAGCGACGACGATGGTCCACCCGATGCTGCCGTATCCGAAATGGTCCGCCACGGTGCCGCCGAGAATCGGGCCGATGGCCGATCCCGTCATGGCCATGACGGGAGTGGCGGCGACGGCTCGCGTCGATGGGTCGTTGCGCGCAAGGAACGCGAAGATGAACGTATGCGTGAAGATCATCACGGTCGGGAAGATTACGCCCGCAAACGCGTAAGCACCGAACAAGGTCGACCGGGCGAGCGTGAAGCCGAGGACAGCCTGGAGCACCGGGCCGGCAATCATCACGGCGCGGCTCGACACCTTGCGTTCGAGCAGCGCGGCGAGCACCCCGGGCAACATGTTCACGAGGCCGATGCCGAGCAGCACGTTCATGACCTGGCCGGCGCCGAAGCCGTGCGCAAGACCGATCGGCTCGAGGAAGCTCAGCATCATCGAGTGACTTACGGTGAGCAGGCTGGTCCCCACCATCGCAAACCATACGCGTCGGGACAGCTTGGGAAGCTCGCGCGGCGCGCCGTCGGGCAAGGCCGCTGCCCGACGCTCCGGAAAACCCGCGAGCGCGGCAAGTGCGGCCGTAAGCATGATGGCGCCGAGAACGATGAACGCCACCTGCCCCCCGAACGCCGCGATCGCGTGCGGCACCGCGCCGAGGAACCCCAGCGACAGCAGGCTGAGCACGGTGAAGCCCGTCGCGATCAGGCGGTGCGGATTGGGGCTCGCGCCAATCGCGGAATGGGTAAGCGACAGGCCCCAGCCGACCGCAAGACCGCCGACGACATGCAGCGCCAGAAGCGTCGCATAGTCCCGCGTCAGCGCCATCGCGAAGAATGCGGCCGCTGCGACGGCGAAGCCGGCGGGCACGGCGATCGTGCCGCGGATGCGGTCGATTCGTGGCGCGATCGACAGGCTGCTTGCGACCACTGCGCCGAGGAAGGCAGTGGCGAGTGCGCCGGCCCGTTGCGGATCGAGTCCGTCCTGTCGGATCAGGACGATCCCGACCCACACCGGCAATGCAACGACATCGATCATGCCGGCGCAGTGGCCCAGCACAAGCGATATCCGGCTTTTCAACCCGTCAATGGATCTGCTCATCATGTCTCCGGTGGGGCGGTGCCCTTGGTTTATATACGAAACGAACTGTATCGTTTGTGATATGGTAACCGTGATGTCGTTCGACGACATTGGGTCAAACCCGCGGCGCGCCTCGACGATGACGAGTGCTGAAATATGAGAAAGAGACGCTGAAAATTCACCGTTCTCCAGGTTCTCGTGTCGATCGATCGGATCTGGAATCATGTCGGAAACGATGGCGATAATTTGTATACGGCGTGTATTACAATTTGCGTTTCCGGCTATGCGGCCCATTGCCGGATAGCCACGCGACGTGGCGCGACGCTCGCCGTTCACCATTCAATTGGCTAGCCGATGAAAACAGATATCCAGGGTGCCGCTGCGGTGGCGCTTCCGCGAGGGGTTGGTCGCCCCCGCAGCGAAGGCACGCGCATGCAGATTCTTGCGGCAACCGCTCGCCTGCTCGAGACCCGCACGGTCCAGTCGCTTTCGATCGAGGCCATCGCGAGAGAGGCGGGCGTCGGCAAGGCGACGATCTACCGCTGGTGGGACGCCAAGGCGCTCGTGGTGATCGATGCCTTCATGGAGCATCATTTGGTCAAGACGCCGATGCCGCGTAACCTGCCTCCCGGCAAGGCGATCGCCACGCACCTGGTGTCGCTGATCCACGAATATGCGGGGTGGTCGGGGCGCATCGTCGCGCAGATCATCGCCGAAGGGCAGGCCGATCCTGCCGTGCTCAGGGTCTTTCGTGAACGGTTCCATTACGGCCGACGCGCGCTTGTCCGCGAAATGCTGGAAGAGTGGCGCGTTGCCGAGCGCATCCGTGCGCCGGAAAACGTGGAGATGCTGGCGGAACTGCTGTACGCGCCCGTCTATATGCGATTGATGACGGGCGTTGGCGCGCTGGACGACCGGTTCGCGCAGGAACACATCGACTACACCTATGCGCTGCTCGGCGCAGACATCCCGAACGTCGCGGAACTGGAGGTCGCCAGGCGCGGTGCGCCTCAGGTCAGGACGGCTGCCGCGCGCTGACGTGCGGCAGCCGTTTCGCACCGGCGGATGCCGGGTGGGGCGGCGGAGCCTGCCTAGAAGTTCACCTGATCGGCGCCTTTCAGGTCGAGAATCCGGCGCGCTTCGTCAGGAGACGCGATCTCGATGCCCAGTTCCTCGAGAATCCGACGAATCTTGCGGACCTGATCGGCATTGCTCTGCGCGAGCTCACCGCGGCCGATGTAAAGGCTGTCCTCCAGGCCGACGCGCACGTTGCCGCCCATCAGGCTCGACATCGTCGCAAGCGGCATCTGGTGTTTGCCGGCCGCGAGCACCGACCAGTGATAGTCGCTGCCGAACAGCCGGTCGGCCGTTCGCTTCTGGTGGAGCAGATCCTCGACGTGCGCGCCCATCGCGCCGCGCAGTCCGAACACGGTCTGCACGAACAGCGGCGGCTTCGCGAGCCCCTTTTCCAGGAAATACTGAAGCGTGTACAGGTGGCTGACGTCGTAGCATTCGAATTCGAAACGCGTACCGCAGAGCCGACCGACGTTTTCCAGGATCCATTCGATGTCGTCGTAGGTATTGCGGAAGATCAGCCCGCGCGTGCCCTTCAGGAACGGCACTTCCCAGTCGTGCTTCCAGTCCCGCTTGCGCTCGGCCATCTCGGCCAGCACCAGATTGATGGACCCCATGTTGAGCGAGCACATTTCCGGCTTCAGGGCCCGGCCTGCCGCCGCGCGATCCTCGATCGACATATGCGGACCGCCGCCGCCCGTCGAGATGTTGATGATCGCGTCGGTCGCTGATTTGATCGGGCTCACGAAACGCCTGAAGATCTCCGGGTCGCCGCTGGGGCGACCATCGTCGGGATTGCGCGCATGAAGATGAACGATGGCGGCGCCGGCCTCGACCGCCGCGATCGACTCGGCCGCGATCTGCTCTGGCGTAACGGGAAGAAACTCGGACATCGACGGGGTATGTGCGCCCCCCGTCACGGCGCACGTAATGATTGCCTTGCTCACAGCGGCTCTCCGTCAACGAGGTCGAGCAGCACGAATGCCATGCGGCAAGGCTTGCCCGACCGGTTTGCCCAGCTATGGTTGGTTGCGCGCTGGATCAGCACATCGCCGGCGCGCATGAGCTTCTCGCCTTCGTCGAGCAGGGCCCAGATTTCCCCCTCCAGAACGAACGCGTAGTCGAGCGACTCGGTTTTGTGGAACCAGAAATGCCGGGGATTGCTTTTGTCCCGCACGCCGTTGGCGTCGAGGAATTGTTGCAGCGTGGCCTCGTCATAGGTTTCGTCGGGCGGGAAATCGACGATCCGCAGCAGCGAGCCGCCGCGCGAATGGAACTCGAATGCGTGGCCGGCCGGCGCGGGCTCCGCACCGGGTGCGCGGGCTTCCCCGGTCGCCCACAGAACATGCGCGACCGGCAGGCCCGCGCGTGCCGTCCTGTTCGGGGCCGGCCCATCCGATACAAAGTACGACTTCCCGTCGGCGTTGGTGTCCGTGATGAGTCGACGCACGGGCCGATAACTGTTTCCTTCCACGGGCTGCGCGCTATCTCTGTGTACCGTTGTGTCCATTTTTTCTCCATTAACGAGTCGATTCGTTTCGTATCGTTAACTGTCGAGGTTTTACTGTCAATAGGGAAATGACAGGTAGATGAATCTGTATCTCAAAAACAATTCTTGACAAAACGGAACGACGCGTTCTGTAATTGATGGTGGGCAACCGTGAGGAAATGACGTGATGGAGACACAAGCGATCCGGGTGATGTGGTTCGTGCCGCCGCTGCTGGCCTTGGTCGCCGGCCGCAATCCGCACGCTGCGGTGACGACGCGGGCGGTGCGTAACCGTTCGTCGGACGAACAGTACGATGCGCTGGTGGCCGGCGAGGTCGATGCCGTCGTTACCGCGATGGACAACGTAATCGGATGGAATCGGCGTGCCGGGCCGGCCGATTTTCGCGTCGTCGCCCAGATCGAGCGGACCACGCCGCTGACGCTGGTGGCGCGGGCCGGACGGTCGAGCATCAGCTCGCTTCGTGGCGCGGACATTCTCATCGATGCACCCGATAACGGCTTTGTCACGGCGTTGCGGGCGATGCTCGATGAGGCGGGGCTCGACGGCGATGCCTATCGCCTCGTGACTGCGGGCGGTGTTCAGGAACGTCTGGAGGCGCTGCTGGCGCGGCAGGGCGTCGCGACGCTGCTAGGGCCGCCGTTCGATGCGATGGCGGTCAAGGCCGGATTCGTCAGGGTGGCGAGCGTCCAGGAGATCTGGCCGCATTTTCCGGGGCAGGGAATCGTCATGCGCACCGGCGGCGCGCAAGCGCGCGTGGGTGCGTGGCTGGAGGATCTCGAAAGAGCGCGGCAGACAGTTCTCGACCAGCCGGAGCTGGCCCGGGAAGCGGTGGTCATGGCATCGCTGCCCGCGGCAGCGGCCGACGGAATGATCGCGCTGTCCCCCCGGTCGCTGCTGCCGGCGCCGGACGGGGTGGCGCTTCTCGTTGCGCATCGCCGGGCGCTGGGCTTGGCGGGCGCTGACAGCGACTATTCGGCAATCGTCGACGATTCGCTGGTTCGCAAACATATCGGAGACATGGCATGACGCCGTATTCACTCGGAACATTTTCTGAAGGCGATGGTGCGCGGTTCGTTGGTTTCGTCGTGGACGAGCGTGTGACGCCGCTTGCCGAGCTCGCGGCAAGACATGGCGACACCATGCTGGCGGAGGCGTCCACGGTTCTCGAGCTGCTGGAAAACTGGGACGTGAGCCGCCCGGCGCTGGAGCGTCTGGCAAGCCGGGCCTCGGCACCTGAGGCACACTGGCATCGGCTATCCGACTTGCATACCCACCCGGCGATCGACCTGCCGCGCCAGGTGTTCTGCACCGGCGCGAACTACCGCAAGCATGTGGTCGATCTGACTGTCGACGCGAAGGTGGGCCCCGACGGCCTGAACGACATGCAACTTCGGGCTTGGGCGGAAAACATGCTCGATGAACGCGTGGCGCACGGAGAGCCTTATGCGTTCACCAAACCGGTGTCGGCGATCTCCGGTGCATTCGACGCGCTGGAGTTGCCCGACACGACGACGCAGCCCGACTGGGAACTCGAACTGGCCGTCGTGATCGGGCGCGGCGGGTATCGAATCAAACGGGAGGACGCATTCGCGCACGTGGCGGGCTACACGATCGTCAACGACATCTCCGCTCGCGATCTCATTCCGCGGACCGACTACAAGATGCTGGGCACCGACTGGCTGCGTTCGAAAGGGCAGCCGGGATTTCTTCCGCTCGGCCCGTACTTCGTTCCCAGCGCGTTCGTGCGGGATCCGCACCGGCTGAGAATGCGCTTGACCGTGTCCGGTCAGGTCATGCAGGACGAAACGACCGCTGACATGCTGTTCGGCATCGAACGGCAGATCGAATACATCTCGCGGTACGCGCGGCTCCTGCCCGGCGACGTCATCTGCACGGGTTCGCCTGCCGGAAACGGCACGCACTACAACCGCTTCCTGCGTGAAGGCGACATCATGGAGGCGGAGATCGAAGGGCTGGGGCGGCAGCGCCAGGTGTGCATGGAGCGCCGCAATGGCTGAGGCGCTCGCAGCGGAAGCCGACGTGCGGCCCGACAACTTCGACCGCGCCTTTATCCAGCAAACCCTTGCGGCCGGCATCGGCAACGTCGCGCTCGATATGAACCCGGCGTTGCAGTGGCTCGGGGCGACATTGCTGGGAGGAAGCAAGGGTGCGCTATCGATCGGGTTTACCGCGCCTGCCGATTCGGTCCAGGGCAACGGCGTCGTCTCGGGCGGCGCGCTGGCATCGATGCTGGATCTCGCGATGGCGCTTGCGCTGCTTTCGCAACTCCCGTACGGCCGCACCTGCGCAACCGTCAGTCTCACGGTCAACATGCTCGAGCCGGGATATGTCGGGAACTTCGCGGTCGAAGCGCGCGTGAAGCGGCTTGGCAACCGCATCGCGTTCCTCGCGGCAGATCTGTATGACGGCGCGCGAGTGCGTTGCGTGGCCAATGCGACTGCGTCATTCGCCGTATTCGACGTGCGCGGATGAGGGAAACGAAGGCGGCTGCCACGTCGACCGTCTCGCGGTGCGGCGGTGGCAGCCCCGCCGCACGCGCGGCAAGCCTGTCCGGCCATGACGGAAGCGAGCCGGACGATCGGCCGGCCCGACCTAGAAGTTGTGACGAATCCCGATGTCGACGGCGAACTGGTTGCCGCCCGATGCGGAACCGAGCTGGAACAGTTGCGCGAGGCCCCGGCCCGACGTGTGCTCGTAGACCGGCGAAATGAACACATCGGTGCTCTTCGAGAGGAAGTCGTCGGCCGAGACGTTGACGTTGTCGTAGTGCGTCTGCGCTTTTTCGTGAAATCTTTGTGATCCGAATCGACGTCGCTAGGCGACGGTCTTCCCCGCACCCATGTCGTTGCCGGTCAGCGCCGGCGCCGGCGTGGCGAGGTGGTGCGAGTCGGTCGCGAGCCATGCAAGGGTGAGGCCGACGTGGACAGGCTGCATGCGGTGGTGACGGATATAAAAGGACGGCGCCCACGCCACGATGATGTAGCCGATCATCGCGGTCAGCGTATAGACGGCATAGACGGACGTGAACGCGTGTTTGTGACGCGACAGATACGACCACAACCCGAGCTGCTCGCGGTTTCCATCGGTCGCCTGCTTGACTTCGCGGCGCACCGGTTCCTTCAGCGCGAGAACGACGAACGCCATCAGGATGCCGGGCAAGCCTGAAACGATGAAGGCGAGCCGCCATGTCGGCATCCTCGAAACGCCGGGCACGCCGAAATCGGAGAAGCGCGTGAGCAGCGAAATGATCGCGCCGCCGAACAGCAGCGATGCACCGACGCCGACGTAGTTGGACATGTTGTAGGTGGCGATGGCCCGTCCGCGCTGCGCCGGCACGAAACAGTCGGCGATCATCGAAAAGGCCGCGGGCCCCAGGCAAGCCTCGCCGATGCCGACGCCCATCCGCGAGAAGAAGAGTTGCCAGAAGCCTGTGCTCAGGCCGCAGCAGATCGTCATGACGCTCCACAGCAAGACGCCCGCCGCAATCAGGTTCCTGCGCGTGTGACGGTCGACCAGGCGGCCGAACGGCAGTCCCATCACGGAATAGAACAGTGCGAAGGCCACCCCTTGCAGCAGGCTGATCTGCACGTCCGACAGCCCGATCTCGTGCCGGATCGGCCCGACGAAAAGGGCAATGATGTTCCGGTCGAGATACGACACGACGCTCGTGCAGAACAGGACGACCACGAGAAACCACGGGTAGTAGTGCTGGAAAGCGATTGCTTTGCGACGCATGAACGCTCCGTACGGTGAGACTCGGGCGGGTCGATGGGGCAGGCGCGAGGAGGCGACGGATTTCACAACGTATGCATCGTTCGCCTTCACTTGCCGCGTGGTTCGTGAAACGCGTGTCGTGGCGCCGTTTCTGATGTGCCTGCGGTCGGCCTCAGATTTTCAATCGGCGGTGCATGAGGATCATTTAATAAACGAAACGAATCGTATACTAAAGTTTTGCATCATCGAACTCGAAGTTCGCCGGGAAATACCCTAGCTTTTATGTCGTTGACAAAACGATACGTTCAGTTTCATTATGGCTCATCTCAATTTCTTCACAGGGAGACGGCATATGAAGCTGGGGCGATTTGTAGTCGAAGGTCTGGACGGGCCGGTTCACCGCATCTGTCTGGTGCAGCCGGAGCAGGGGCGCGTCATCGATCTGCGTGCGGCAGAAGCGCTGCGGCTGCAAGCGCAAGGGGCAACCCGCGACGCCGCGCTGCGTTACGCATCCGTCGTGTTCCCGGAAAGCATGTCGGCCGCCATCGCGCTCGGGCAACGCTTTCTCGACACCGCGACCGAAGCCGCTGCGAAATACGGCGACGACGCGTCGCGTGCGATCGACGGGCTGCAGTGGGGGGCTGCCTGCGATCCGTCCGTGGTGCGCGACGGGCTCACTTTCACCAAGCATATCCGCCAGTTCCATGAGCGGATGAACATCAGCCCGACACCGGCCCTGCTCGAAGTGCCGGGTTACTTCAAGGGCTCCCCGTGGACGGTGATCGGGCATGAAGCCGAGGTGCCCTGGCCTGCGCGCTCCGAGCGTCTGGACTATGAGTTGGAGCTCGGCTGGGTCGTGGGCCGGCAGGCTCACAACATCACGCCTGACGTCGCGCGTTCGTATTTGTTCGGTGTGACGATTTTCAACGACTTCAGCGCGCGCGATCTGCAGGGCAACGAGTTCGCAATCGGCATGGGGCCGACGAAGAGCAAGGACTTTGCGTACGGCATCGGTCCGTGGATCACCACGATCGACGAGTTCGAGCGGCTCGACAACATCCGGATGTCGGTGCGCGTGAACGGCGAGACGTGGGGCGAGGGCGATACGTCGGAAATGCTCTGGACGCCCGAAGAGCTCATCGCTTACGTGTCGCTCGGCGACTACGCGCAACCGGGCGACGTGATCGGCTCGGGCACGATGGGCAATGGTTCGGCGCTCGAGCTCGGACGCAGCGTGAAACCCGGCGACGTGATCGAGCTCGACGTGAAGGGCGTGGGCGTCCTGCGTAATCGCATCGCGCGGCAACCGCAGGAAACCTGGTGGCCGCAGCGGCGCGCGCCGTTCATGTAAAACGGGCTTCGCGCGCACAGGCTTCATCACGGTACGAGCCTACAATCGCCGGGGGACAAGCCGGATCAGCCGGGGCGTCCATCGGTTTTACTGATGGCCCGAAAAAACTATCCGCCATCAGAGTGGAGAAAGGAGACAGACAATGAAGGTCAAACGTGTGCTGATCGTCGGCACCGGAATTGGTGGCGCCACGGCCGCCGTTACCCTGGCCAGACAAGGATTCGACGTTCACTGCATCGACATCAAGCCGGAGAGACCGACGGCAGGGGCGGGCATCTGTCTGCTCCACAACACGATGCGCGCGCTCGAGACGCTTGGCGTTGCCGATGCCTGCCGCGAGAGCGGGATGGCGTTCGCCGTCTTTCGGGAATTCGACGCGTCGGGCGAACTGCAGCACGTCCATCCCGCACCGCCGAGCTGTGGGATCCGCAGGCCAGAACTCGCTCGTATCCTCGAGACGGCAGCGCAGGACAGCGGCGCGGTGCTGGAAAAGGGCGTGACGGTCCAGGACCTGACGGACCGCGGGGATCGCGTCGACGTGCAGTTCGCGGATGGCCGACTGGCATCGTACGACCTGGTGATCGCGGCGGACGGTGTGTATTCGGGGCTGCGCAAGCGCGTCTTCGGTGCCGACTACGAGCCGCGGTTCGCCGGCCAGAGCGTCTGGCGATTCAACGCTCCGCGTCCCGGACAGGCCGACGGTTTCTGTCTGTATCGAACGCAGACCGGCAAGGTCCTGGGGATTTTCCCGACCTCGCGCGAGAACTGCTACATGTTCTACCTCGAAAGCAGCCGCGAACCGCTGCGCATCGCGCCGGAACAGTCGCACGTGCTCATCCGAGAGCGGCTGGCCGAGTTCGACGCGCCGGCCATTCGCGACGCGCTCGACCTGATCACCGAATCGTCGCAGGTCATTTTCCGTCCGCTGGACATCACGCTGGTGCCCACGCCGTGGCATCGCGGGCGCGTGGTGCTGCTGGGCGATGCTGCACATGCGCCGACACCGCAGATGACTTCGGGCGCGGGCATGGCGGTCGAGGATGCCGTGGTGCTGGCGGAATGCCTCGCCGGCAGCGCGTCGGCCGAGGAAGCGCTCACCGGCTACGACCAGCGTCGCTTCGAGCGGGTGAAGCGGATCTACGACGCTTCGCTGCAACTCTGCCTGAACGAACAGGAGGATTCGATCGGCAACAAGGATCGGTCGGCCGCCCTGCTGCTGGAGACGTACCGGTATCTCGGTCAGCCCATCTAGGCACGATGCGACAGAACCTTTCCGGCCGATGCGGTCGTTATGGGCTGGCGCTCGCCGTCCAAACGTTTTGGCGATTCGCAGGTAACCAACACGTCTCACGTAGTGAGACGGTTTCATCAACTGGACGATGACAATGAAAATCCTCGGACCTGACACACTCGTCTTCGGTGTCGAAGACGTCGAAAGCTGCACGCAGTTTCTTCTCGACTACGGTCTCACGCGACAGGGCGAAGACAGATTCGAAGCCCTGGACGGAACCGGGGTCGTCGTTCGCCCCAAAGATGATCCGTCGTTGCCGGCATGGCCGTTCGCGACGGCCAATCAGTTGCGTAAGACCATCTACGGCGTGGCAGACCAGGCGACGCTCGACGAGATCGCCAGCGAACTCGAAAAAGACCGCGAGGTGACGTTGCTGCCCGACGGTTCGATCGAAGCGGTTGACGATGCCGGGTTCGTGCTCGGGTTTCAGGTCACCGTGCGCCGTGAATTGCAGCTTCTGGCCGAGTCGGTGAACGCGCCGGGCGATGGCCGCCGCGGCGTCAACGTGACGGGCGCGTTGACCGGCGAGAACGAGCCGCCGCCGCGCCCTCGGACGCTGTCGCACGTCGTGTATTTCGTGCCGGACACGGACAAGGCGGAAGCGTTCTACGTCAACCGACTCAAGTTCCGACTGAGCGACAAGTTCATCGGCATGGGGCCGTTCCTGCGTCCTGCCGGGACGCTCGATCACCACACGCTTTTCCTGATCCAGACGCCGCCGTTCATGCAGGGCTGCGAGCACTTCACGTTTCACCTCGGCGGCCCGACGGAGGTGATGCGTGCCGGCAGCGCGTTCGCGGCAAAAGGCTATGAATCGTATTGGGGCCCGGGCCGTCATCAATTCGGCTCGAACTGGTTCTGGTATTTCAACTCGCCATTTGGCTGCCACATCGAGTACGACGCGGACATGGACCTGCACGACGATTCGTGGGTACCGCGCATTGCGCCCGCACATGCGGACCGCGCTCAGGAGTTCCTGCTCCAGTGGCGTGAAAAGTGGGCGCCGGGCGGCCCGCCGCCGTCGTCCGAACCGCTGAAGGCATGACAGCCGATGCAGGCCGCCGGCCCATTGCGCTGGATGCGTCTTTGCGAATTGAGCGCGCTCCCGGTTTCGGGGGCGCGCGGGTTCGATCTGCAGGGGCGCGGCGTCGACGATCTCTTTGTCGTGCGCCGCGACGGGCTGATTCGCGGTTACCGGAATTCGTGCCCGCACTGGCCGGGCTCGACACTTCCGTGGCGCAAGGATGCGTATCTCGATCGTTCTATGGAGCACATCGTCTGCCATGGACACGGCGCGAAATTCACGCTGGACGATGGTCTTTGCATACTGGGCCCGTGTCTCGGGCAAAAGCTCGAATCGGTTCCGCTGCGAATCGAGCATGACCAATATCTCAGCATCCTGTGGCGCTGAAGCGATCGCGCGATCGACGTGCGGACGAGTCCTGAACGCCGTTGTGTCGATACGCCGACATGACATGCAACGGGCCGACTCGACGGTGGACGTTCAGCGGTGAGATCGGCGCGGGCGCCGGTGGAGTGAATCGCTTGTGAAAACGGGAGATGGCCGGTTCGGTGCCGATGCGTCGATCACGCGCGCGCTCTGGGCGCTTTATCTTTGCTGTTTCACCAGCCTGGCTTCGATGAGGATTTGCGACGCGATGCTGCCGTCGCTCGAAGCCCATTTCGCGGTGACGCCGCAACATGCCGCGCGGACGATTTCCGTCTTCGCGCTGACGTACGGCGCTTCCCAGTTGTTTTTCGGGCCGTTGGGCGATCGCATCGGCAAGATCAGGGTGGTGGGCATCTCTGCCGCGGTCAGCGCCCTGGGCAATCTGGCCGCATCGGCATCCGGCAACATCGATCAGCTCATTCTCGCGCGGGCCGTGGCAGGCGCCATGACGGCCGGCATTGTCCCGATGACGATGGCGTGGATCGGCGACAACGTTCGTTATGAACGCCGGCAGGACGTACTCGCGAGGCTGCTCGGGGCGACGATTTCGGGAACGATTTGCGGTCAATGGGCCGGTGGCCTGATTTCATCGCTGGCGGGGTGGCGGGCTGCATTCGTGACGCTTGCCGTCGCGTTTGGCGCAGGCGGAATGCTGACGCTGATGCGGACGTCGCCCCAGGCTGAATGCCGCGGGCCGGGGAAGTCGCCATTCTGGCGCAATGTGGCTTCCGTATTGCGGACACCGTGGGCTCGTGTGGTGCTCGTGATCGCCATGTTCGAAGGCGCGCTGGCTTATGGTGCGCTCGCCTTTTTACCCACCCATTTTCACTACGAACTCGGCTTCCCGATGTCGGAAGCGGGGCTCGTGGTCGGCTTGTACGGAATAGGCGGTCTCTTTTATAGCCGTGCGGCAAAGACGCTGCGCCGGCATGCTGCGGAGGCCGGATTCGCGGCGATCGGCGGCGTGGTGTTGCTGGGCTCGTTTGGTCTGCTCGCGGATCAGCATGAACGAAGCCTCAGCCTGCTCGCATGTTTCGGCGCCGGTTTCGGCTTCTACATCCTGCATAACACGCTTCAACTGAACGCCACGCAGATGAACCCGGCGTGCCGGGGCACGGCAGTCGCGCTGTTCTCTTGCTTCCTCTTTCTGGGGCAATCCGTCGGTGTGCTGGTCGGTGCTGCAATCGTTCAACAGCGCTCGACGTCGGCGCTGTTGCTTGCAAACGGGGCAGGTTTGCTGGTGATCGCTGTCATCTTCTCGTATCTCCTGTCTCGAAGATAAATTCGGGCTGCAATCTGGCAGATTGCAAGTTCCGGCATCCGAATTGCAGCTGGACCAGCAGATAGAACTAACGTCAGAAGCCAAAAAGGCGTTGTGGATTGTCGACGAGGATTAGCTTGCGCGTGGCAGCGTCCGGCACCCATTCGGCGAGCCGATCAATGCCGCGCCCATCGTCGATATCTTGCGGTGGTGCCACATCGGTCGGTGTCCGTCCGGGGACGGGTGCGCTGCCCGGATGCGGCCAATCACTGCCCCACGGAATCCGTTCCGGATTGGCTGCGACGAGCGCACGGGCGAACGGCGCAATGTCGGCGAAATCCGGCTTGTCGTTCGACGAATAGTAGGGCCCGGAAATCTTGACGTAGACGCGACCGGACCTCAGCAGGTCCAGCACCACCCGGAAATCCCGCCTGATTCAGTCCGGCCGACGCGTCGAGTCCTGCGAAGTGATCGAGGACGAGCGGCACGGGAAGATCCGACAGCTGGGCTCTCAGTGCATTCAGCACCGGCAGGCGTGCATAGGTCTGAAGGTGCCAGCCAAGTCCGTCGATCTGGCGCGACGTGGTCGCTGAACGACTCAGTAGTTGTCCATCGGGCCTGCCCGACTCCGAAGGATGAAGCGGGCTTACGGCCGGTGCTTTGCTGATTGGCGAAGCATAAGATGTCGGAAGGTATCGGTAACGAGGTCGGCCCGCTCTTGGTGCCCCGAGCCCGTTCAGTAGTTGGACCCGCAGCCCTGCGAGCACCCCGAATTGTGACCACGGGTGGCAACACCCTGGAGCACGCCTAGTAGATTTCGACGACGAGAGCTGCTGCCGGTGCCGTTGACTCTGGCAGGAGGCTCCATGCAAGTTCTCTATCCCCGCTGTGCCGGCCTGGATGTACACAAGGACACTATCGTGGCCTGCGTGCGCTGCGTTTCGGCGCCCACGCATCAGGAAGTACGCAGCTTTGACAGCACGACCGGCGGATTGCTAGCGCTGGCCGATTGGCTGGCCGCGCACGCCTGCACCCACGTCGCCATGGAAGCCACCGGGATCTACTGGAAGCCCGTGTGGCACATCCTTGAGGGCAACTTCGAACTGGTGCTGGCCAACGCCCAACACATCCGCAACGTGCCCGGGCGCAAGACCGATGTCAACGACGCGATGTGGATCGCCGATCTGCTGGCCCACGGGCTGATCCGCGCCAGCTTTGTGCCGCCGGCCGCCATTCAGGAGTTGCGCGATCTGACCCGGACTCGCAAGCAGCTCGTACGCGAGATCTCCCAGCACAGCCTGCGCATCCAGAAGGTGCTCGAAGACGCCAATCTGAAACTCGGCAGCGTGCTCTCGGATGTGCTCGGACAGAGCGGCCGCGCGATGCTCAAGGCGATTGTTGCCGGCGAGAGCGACCCGGAACGGCTCGCCGCGCTCGCCCAAGGCAACGCGCGGAAAAAGAGCGCCGAGTTGCGCGAGGCGCTGCGCGGTCACATCACGGAGCATCACCGCACCATGCTCAGGCTGCACCTGGAGGTAATCGGCGCACTGGAGCACACGCTGGCCGAACTCGACGCCGCGGTGGGAAAAGCGCTGACGCCGATCCGACAGCGTGCCCGCCTGCTGACCACGATCCCCGGGGTTAGCGACCTGACCGCTCAGGTCCTGTTGGCGGAGATCGGCGTCGACATGACGCGCTTCCCCGACGCTGGCCACCTGGTGTCCTGGGCTGGCCTGTGTCCGCGCAACGACGAGAGCGCGGGCAAGCGCCGCAGCACGCGTGTGCGCAAGAGCGGCACCTGGCTCAAGACCGCCTTGGTGACCGCCGCGTGGGCTGCCGTACGCGTGAAGACCACCTATCTGCGCGCCCAGTTCCTGCGCCTCAAGGCCCGACGCGGCCCCAAGAAGGCCATCCTCGCAGTCGCCGCCTCCATGCTCACGGCAGCCTACTTCATGCTCCGCGACGGCGCCGAATACGCCGATCTCGGCGCACACTACTTTGACCACCACGATGCACAGAAAACCATCAATCGGCTGCTCAAGCGCCTGGCCGACCTCGGCTGCCATGTCGAACCGATCGCTGAAATCCCCTAGCGCTTCCTAGTAG
>NZ_JAPVQY010000036.1 GCF_027257875.1 Burkholderia sp. IMCC1007 | reverse complement strand
GACGCCGGCCGTCGCGGCGCCCGCCGCCCCGGCCCAGGCAGTTGCACCCGCGCCCGCACCCGCCGCACCCGTGCGTGAAACCGCGCCGATCGGCGACGCGGCATACCTGCGCAACCCGGCGCCCGACTATCCGGCGTTTGCGCAGGACCAGGGCTGGGAAGGGCGCGTCGTGCTGCGCGTGCACGTGCTCGCGAACGGCTCGCCCGATTCGGTCGAGGTCCGCACGAGCAGCGGCCGCCGCCTGCTCGACAGCGCGGCGGTGGCCGCCGTGAAGCGCTGGACCTTCGTGCCCGCGAAGCGCGGCAACGAAGCGGTCGACGGCTGGGTCAACGTGCCGATCGATTTCAAGCTGGGCTGACCCGCGGGGCCGCCCGCCCATTTTTCAAGGAACTCACATCATGAACGCTATCCCGACCACCTTCATCGTCCAGGGCGCGCTCTGGCTGCTCGTCGTCTTCTCCGTCGTCACGTGGACACTGATCGTCGTGAAGGCGATCCAGAGCCTGCGCTCGAGCGCGCGCAACCGGCGTTACGTCAGCGCGTTCTGGGCCGCGAACAGCTTCCACGACGCGGCCGCGCTCGACGGCGCGAACAGCCCGGTGGGCGAACTCGCCGCGACGGGCTTCGACGCGCTGCGGCGCGCCGACGAGAGCAGCGCGCACGATCTCGAACACAGCTGGAGCCGCCACGACCTGCTCGAACGCCATCTGCGCCAGCAGATCCACAACGCGCGCCGGCGCGAGGAAGCGGGGCTCGCGGTGCTCGCGTCGATCGGCAGCACCGCGCCGTTCGTCGGGCTGTTCGGCACCGTGTTCGGCATCATCCACGCGCTGACCGCGATCACGCACAGCGCGTCGGCGAGCATCGACGTCGTGGCCGGGCCGATCGGCGAAGCGCTCGTCGCGACCGGGATCGGGATCGCGGTCGCGGTGCCGGCCGTGCTCGCGTACAACTTCTTCGTGCGCCGCGTGAAGGCCGCGTCGGCCGATCTCGATGCGTTCGCAACCGACTTCGTCACGCTCGCGCAGAAGGCCGGCTTCCGCGTGCCGGCCGCCAGGCCCGCTGCCGCGCCGGCGCGCCGTTCCGACGACACGCGCCAGGAGGCGTTCGCATAATGGCCTTCTCATCGTCCTCCGACAACGACGACGTGCTCAGCGAAATCAACATCACGCCGCTCGTCGACGTGATGCTGGTGCTGCTCGTCGCATTCATCGTCACCGCGCCGCTGCTGAACAACGCGGTGCACGTGAATCTCCCGAACACCGTCGCCACCGCGCCGGCCGACCGCAAGCCGAACGTCACCGTGAGCGTCGACGGCAACGGCGTCGTGTATCTCGACAAGCGCGCGGTCGCGCTCGACACGGTGCCGGCCGAGCTGGCCGCGCTGAAGGCCGGCCGGCCCGACGTCGCGCTCGACCTGCAGGCCGACGAGCACGTGCCGTACGGCACCGTCGCGAAGCTGATGGCCGCGATCGAGCACGCGGGCATCAAGCGATTGTCGGTGCTCACCGCGCCGCGCGGCTGACGCGCCTTTCACAACGACTCCTTTTTTGCGAACGCATTCATGAGCACCACGGCTTCACACAACGTCCAGTCGATCTGGTACACGCGCTGTCCGGTGCCGACCCCGCTCGGCATCGCCGCCCATCTCGGCTGGCTGGATCACGAATTCGCCGGCGACGGCATCACCGTGCGCGCGCTGCAGGAAAGCCAGCACGCCGCGCTGCATCGCGCGCATGTCGACCATTCGCTCGATAACGCGTTCCGGCAGGGCGGTAGCATTCCGGCGCTGTGGGCGCGCGCGTCCGGCGCCGACACGCGCGTGATCGCGCTGACCTGGGTCGACGAGGCACAGGCGATCGTCGCGCTGCCGGAAGCGGGCCTCGCACGGCCGAAGGATCTGCGTGGGCGCCGCATCGGCCTGCCGCGCCGCGACGGCGAGCGGATCGACATCTTCCGCGCGGCGGCGCTGCGCGGCTTCGTCAGTGCGCTGTCGCTCGACGGGCTCGGCCCCGGCGACGTCGAATGGGTCGACGTACCGGCGTCGAACCTGCGCGCGCCGGTGTCTACACCGGCAACCCGCGACGCGGCGTTCAGTCATCCGGCGAGCCTGTCGAGCCGGCGGCTCTATGCGGCCGAGGCGGCCGCGCTGGTGCGCGGCGACGTCGATGCGATCTACGTGAAGGGTTCGCTCGGGCTCGAAACCGCGCACCTGATCGGCGCGCAACCGGTGGTCGACATCGGTTTCCATCCGGATCCGCAGATCCGCATCAACAACGGCTCGCCGCGGCCGCTGACCGTCAATGCGTCGACGCTCGACCGCCATCCCGACATCGTCAGCCGCTTTCTCGCACGCGTGACCGATGTCGAAGGCTGGGCGCGCGAGCACGAGCAGGAAGTGCTCGGCTATCTCGGCCGCGAGACGGGCTCGGGCCACGACTGGCTGCGGCTCGCGTACGGCGTGGACGTTCACCGGCGGCTGCGCACGGATCTCGACGAAGCGTCGATCGCCGCGCTCGACGATTTCAAGCGGTTCCTGGTCGACTGGCGGTTCCTGCCCGCCGACTTCGACGTGCGCGCGTGGGTCGATCGGCGCGCGCTCGACGGCATCGCGACGCTGTCGCGGTGAGCACGCCGGCACGCGTTGCCGACGCATGGCGGCGCGAGCGCTTCACCGGCGGCTTCATGCTGCTCGCGCTCGCGAGCGGCACGACGATCAGCATGGCGCAGCTCGCGACGACGCTGTATGCGCTGGCGCTCGGCGTCGACGACGCGCGGCTCGGCATCATCGCCGCGATGGAGCCGCTCGGCATTGCGCTGATGACGTTGCCGGCCGGGCTGCTCGTCGCGCGCTACGGTGCGCGGCGCGTGTACTTCGCCGCCAGCATGGGGCCGATGCTGCTCAATCTCGTCGTGCCGTTCACGGGCGCATGGCCGCTGATCGCGCTCACGCAGGGGCTGATCGGGCTGTGCATTCCGTTCCGGATCGTGTCGATCAACGGCGCGTTTCTCGCGCGTCTCGCGCAGATCGGCCTCGCCCGCGCGGGCTGGTATCGCGCGGCGATGTCGATCGGAACGGGCATGGCGGGGCCGTGGCTCGCGAGTTGGCTGATCGGCACGCATGGTGCGGTCGCGACGTTCTGCGCGGCGTCGGCGAGCTTCGCGGGGATGGCGTTGTTCAGCCGCGTGTTGCTCGGCGATGCGGTGCCGCCGCCCCGTGGTGCGTCATTTCAAACCGGCGGCCTGCGCGCGTTGCTCGCGCTTGCGTGGAGCCGCGACATACGCGAGCAGCTCGTCGTGGAAGCGGTGAACAGCGCGACGCGCGCACTCGTCGGCACCTATACGGTGGTGCTCGCGATCCAGTCGCTCGGCCTCACGCAGACGCATGCCGTCGCGCTGCTGACGTGGCAGGGCGCGGCCGCGGTGATCGCGCTGTTCGGGCTCGGGCACGTCACGCAGCGCATGACCGAGCGCCGCTGTCATGCACTCAGCCTCGCGGGCGGCATGGCCGGGCTGCTCGCGCTCGGTCTCGCGCGCGATGCATGGATCGTCGGCGCGGGGCTCGCCGCGCTGTGCGCGGGGTCGTCGCTGCTGCATCTCGTCAACATGCAGCATCTCGGCCGTCATCCGGCCGACAAGAGCCAGGTATCGAGCCTCTACAACCTCGCGTCGATGACCGGCGCGTTCTGTGGTCCGCTGGTCGGCAGTGCGCTCGTGCCGCTCGTGGGGTTGCGGGCCGTGGTTCTGTGCTGGTTGCCGGTCGTCGTGCTGGTTGCGTTTGCGCTGCGGTTCGTGCACGGCCGTCGCGATGCGACGCAGCCGCTGCCTGCGAAGCTGTCCTGACGATTTCCGAATCGGGCAGTGTTGCGTGGCCAGCAGTTTTCCTGCGTTCACAGATGCGCAGGCAGCAACACCGCTGCGGCATGCGCGCCGCAGGCCCCGTGCGACGGGCATGTCGATGCTGGCATCCGAATTGCATGAGAGCACCCGTGCGTCGCGCACGCACGTGCGTTCAACCGATCAAACAGGATGACTCATCGATGTTCAGGAAAAAACTAATCGTCACCGCGCTGGGGGGACTGCTGACGGGCGGCGCCGTATCGTTGCCCGCGTGGGCAGAGGATGGCGCGGCGACGGCGGAGGCGCCGGACGCGAAGCCGGCGCAACAGGCACCGGACGGCGCGGCCGCGTCGAAGCCGGCACGTGCGAACAGCGGCACGGCCGTACGCGAAACGAGTCTCGGCACGGTGACCGTGACGGCACGCCGGCGCAAGGAGCGTATCCAGGACGTACCGGTCGCGGTCAGCGCGCTGAGCGGCGACGCGATCAAGAACAACGAACTGCGCGTGATCAACGACGTGACGAAATACGTGCCGAACTTCACCGGGCAATCGACCGAGGGCCGCGAGCGGCCGCGCTGGTTCCTGCGTGGCGTCGGCAGCAACGATCCGTCGGACCTGTCGCTGAGCCCGATCGGCGTGTACTTCGACGACGTGTACATCAACAGCGTGTTCGGGCAGGGCTTTCCGCTGTTCGACCTCGATCGCATCGAGGTGTTGCGCGGGCCGCAGGGCACGCTGTGGGGCAAGAATACGGTCGGCGGCGCGCTCAGCATCACGTCGCAGAAGCCGACGTTCGACGTCAGCGGCTACGGCAAGCTCGGCTTCGGCCAGTACAACAGCCGGCTCGCGGAAGCGGCGATCGGCGGGCCGATCGGCAAGAACGACGTGCTGGCCGCGCGCGTGTCGGTGTATCACGAGAACGCCGACAGCTTCTACACGAACACGGTGCAGCAAGGGCGCTTCGGCGGCTTCCACGACAACGCGGTGCGCTTCCAGGTGCTCGCCGTGCCGACGTCGGACACCGATTTCCTGTTCAACATCCACGGCCGCAACTACACGGGCGGCGGCAACGCATGGCACGCGGAAGGCGCGGGGCGCGGCGGCACGAACCAGTTCGGCTTCGTCGGGTCGAGCGATCCGTATACGGTGTCGCTCAACGCGCCGTCGAGCGATCACATCTCGACGTGGGGCACGTCGCTGACCGCGCACTGGCGCATCAACCCGGCGGTATCGCTGACGTCGATCACCGCGTTCGAAGGGCTGCACCGCTGGTATCAGGACGACGAGGACTACTCGCCGTTCGATGCGGCGCGCTCGCACGACCGCCTGTCGAGCCGCCAGTTTTCGCAGGAATTCCGGCTCGAATCCCCGCAGACCGACCGGTTGAGCTGGATCGTCGGCACGCACCTGTTTGCCGAGCAACTGGCCGAGCAGGGCGCGGGCGGCGGACTGCCGGGCTCGCCGTCGCCCGCGTACTACCATCTGACGGATCTCACGCAGCACACGCAGAGCGCGGCGATCTTCGGCAGCGTCAAGTACCGGTTCACCGACCGCTTCAACGTGACGGGCGGGCTGCGTTACACGATCGAGCGCAAGACCATCAACCTGACCGGGCTGCAGGATACCGGCAACGTGACGTTCAGCGATCCGAACAGCTGGTGGTCGCCGTCGTCGGTGTCGTCGCCGCTCGCGGTCAGCGCGCGGCAGAACCAGACGAACACCTGGCGCGCGCCGACCTGGGACCTCACGCCCGAATATGCGCTCAGCAACAACGTGCGCGCGTATTTCCGCTATGCGCGCGGCTTCCGCTCGGGCGGCTACAACGGCAACGCGTATACGCAGAGCACGGTGTCGACCGTTTCGCCGGAGTACCTGACCGATTACGAAGTCGGCATCAAGAGCGAATGGTTCGACAAGCGGCTGATCGTCAACGCGAGCGTGTTCCACTACGACTATCGCGACATCCAGGTGTTCGCGCTGGCGCCGAACCCGTTCGGCGGCCCGCCGGTGTCGACGCTGTCGAATGCGGGGCAGGGGCGTGCCGATGGCTTCGAGCTGGAGCTGAAGGCGCAGCCGGTCAACAGCCTCTACCTGTTCGCGAACCTCGGGTTGCTGAACACGCGCTACACGGAGTTCCGCAACGTGCCGACGGCGGTGGGCAACTCGTTCGCGCGTTCGCCGCATACGACGCTGAACGCGGGCTTCGACTATCGCCTGCCGGTGCAGTTCGGCACGCTGACGGCGGGCGGCGACGTGAACTATCGCAGTCGCGAGTACTTCAGCGCGACGCGGCAGACGACGCCGCAGCTGTGGCAGGGTGGCTATACGGTGCTGAACGCGCATGTGTCGTACACGACGCCGAATCAGAAATACATCGTGACCGGCTACGTGACGAACCTGACGAACAAGGTCTACAAGAAGCTCGAGCTGTTGCCGTCGTATGGCGCGTATCCGACGCTGTACGGCGATCCGCGCACGGTCGGGATCACGCTGACCGCGAAGATCTGACTCTGACGGGAGACGCCTGCCGCGGCACCGGCGTGTGGGGCGCCGAGCCGCGGCGGGCCGTCCCTTCCGGCGTTACGACGCGACGCGAATCACCACCTTGCCGAAGTGCTGCCCCGCTTGCAGGCGCGCATACGCTTGCGGCGCTTCGTCGAAGCCGAACACGCGATCGACCACCGGCTTGATTCGTTTCGCGTCGACGAGTCGCACGACGTCGTCGAGCATCGCGCGGCTGCCGACCATGAAGCCGTGCAGTTGCCGGACGCCGCCGATCAGCGACAGCAGATCGAGTGCCGGCCCGCCGAAGCTACTGAGGCCGCCGATGATCGACACGATGCCGCCGAGTTTCGTCGCGGCGATCGAGCGCGGCAGCGTATCGCGTCCGCCGACTTCGACGACGAGATCCGCGCCTGCACCACCGGTGAGCCGCAATACTTCATGTTGCCATTCGGGCGTCGCGAGATAGTTGATCGTTGCGTCCGCACCGAGTGCGCGGGCGCGTTCGAGCTTCGCGTCGCTCGACGACGTGACGATCGTGCGCAACCCGGCCGCCTGCGCGAGCTGCAGCGCAATGATCGACACGCCGCCCGTGCCGAGCAGCACGACGGTCGCGCTCGGCCTCAGTCCACCATCGACGAACAGCGCGTTCCATGCGGTGATCCCCGCGCACGACAGCGTCGCCGCTTCGTCGTAATCGAGATGCGCGGGAATCGCGACCAGCGCACTTTCGTCGGAGATGAAGCGTTCGGCCAGCACGCCGTCGAATTGCGCCCCTGGCGAACCCGACACTTTGTGCGCCGTCGGCGGCCCGTCGATCCAGCGCGGGAAGTAGGTGTTGATCACGCGGTCGCCCGGCTTGAAGCGCGTGACGTCGCGGCCGGTCTCGACGACTTCGCCGGCGCCGTCGGCGACCGGGATCAGCGCGTCGGTGCCGATGCCGAGATAGTCGCCGCGCGCGAACATCAGGTCGCGATAGTTCAGCGCGGCCGAATGGATCTTGACGACGACGTCGGTCGGCCCGACCGGGCGCAGCGTCGCGTCGATGCGCCGGAGCCCGTCGATGCCGTCGCCCGGTTTGATTTGCCATGCATGCATGTCGACTCCTTTTTCGAGATAGTCCGGACTATCATAGTGTTGCGCTGGCGGACGCATTGGCGAGAATTCGGCCAATGATTGTCGCTGGCGTGGATACAACCCTTGTCATCGCACCGGAGCGCAACGGCATGGACGAACGGCTGAGAGGCGTCGCCGAATTTGTCGACGTGGTGGAGTCGGGCAGCTTCGCGGCAGCGGCGCTGCGCCTCGGCATGACGCGCTCGGCCGTCGCGAAGATCGTCGCGCGGCTTGAACTCCGTCTCGGCGCGCGGCTCCTGCAGCGCACGACGCGCCAGCTCGGCCTGACCGACGAAGGGCTCGTCTATTACGAGCAATGCCGGCGGCTGCTCGCCGAACTCGGCGAGACGGAGGCCGCGCTCGACGCGGGCCGCCGCGAGCCGGCCGGGCGCGTGCGGATCAGCGTGCCCGTGCTGTTCGGGCGGCAGTGCGTGGCGCCCGTCGTGCGGCGCCTCGTCGAGCGTTATCCGCAGCTTGAAATCGACGTGTCGTTCAGCGATCGCGTGGCCGACCTCGTCAACGACGGTTTCGACCTGGCGGTCCGCATCGGCGAGCTGGCCGATACGAGCGCGCTGGTCGGCCGGAGGCTGGGCGTGCAGCGCATGGGCATCTGCGCATCGCCCGCCTATCTCGCGCGTCACGGCCGGCCGTCGGGGCTCAACGAACTCGCGTCGCACGTCGGCATCGCGTATTCGCGCGGCGGACAGCCGACGCCGTGGCGGGTCATCGGCGCGGACGGCGCGGTGCACGACCATCGCGCGGCCGGCAGCCTGCGGTTCGACGACCTGCACGCGATCGCCGACGCGGCTGCGGCAGGCGCGGGCCTTGCGTGGCTGCCGTGCTGGCTGATGGCACCGTACGTGCGCGACGGCCGCCTCGCGCTCGTGATGGACAGCAACAGCGTGTCGGGCGCCGAGGTGTTCGTCGTGCGGCCGGCGTCGCGTCATGTGCCGTCGAAGGTGCGGGTCGTCGTCGATGCGCTGGTCGACGAGATTCCGCAGATGCTGGCATCGGACGACGCGGATGACGAACGCGTGCCGCGGCGCATCGTGCACGCTCCGTAGCGACGACATAGGATCGATCGACGCGGCGTATGATCACCGCACAATACCTGATCGGGGGCACGCCGTGATGAGCAGGACACTGCGGATCGTGATCGTCACCGGCATTGTCATGACCGCGACGAATGTCGTATCTCGCCTGATGCGTCGCTGATGCGCCCGTTCGCACGCAGCCGCGCCGCGAGCGGCACCGACGATCGTCCGGCCATGCAAGGCGCGCGCATATGACCACGACCGATCCTCCGATGGCTACGCGACAACCCTGCTGGCTGCGCGTCGCCCCCGCGCTGTTCCTGCTGCTGTGGGCGAGCGGCTTCGTGTTCCTGAAGCTGGGCTTGCGCGACGC
Organism: Burkholderia sp. IMCC1007; assembly: GCF_027257875.1. Taxonomy (GTDB): domain Bacteria; phylum Pseudomonadota; class Gammaproteobacteria; order Burkholderiales; family Burkholderiaceae; genus Burkholderia. Next base: position 75,561 of record NZ_JAPVQY010000036.1, on the reverse strand, counting down.
CGATCCGCTCACCTACCTCGCGCTGCGCTATGCGTGCGTCGTCGCGCTGCTCGTCGGGCCGTTCCTGTGGCTGCGTCCCGCGTTGCCGCGCACGCGCGGCGAATGGCGCAATCTCGTCGTCGTCGGCTTGCTGCTGCAGGCCGGCTATTTCTCGTTCACGTATCTGAGTCTCAAGCTTGGCATGTCGGCCGGGGCCGTCGCGCTCGTCACGTCGCAGCAGCCGATTCTCGTCGGGTTGCTCGCGCCGATGATAGCCGGCGAGCGAGTTGGCGTGCTGCGCTGGGTCGGGCTCGCACTCGGCGCGGCCGGCGCCGTGATCGTCATCCTCGCGCGCTCGTCGGTTGCGGTGTCGTTGTCGTGGGCGCTGGCGTTCGCATTGCTTGCGCTCGCATCGATCACCGGCGGCACGCTGTGGGAAAAGCGCTTCGGCACCGATGTTCATCCGGTCACAGCGAACCTCGTGCAGTACACCGTCGGCCTCGCCGTGACCGCGCCACTCGCGTTCGCACTCGAACCGATGCACGTGAACTGGACGGCGGGCCTCGCCGCGTCGCTCGCGTATCTGGTCATCTGCAATTCGTTGATTGCGATCTCGCTGCTGCTCGCGATGGTGCGCTACGGCGAGGCGTCGCGTGTGTCGGCGCTGTTTTTCCTGATACCGCCGGCCACCGCGTTGATCGCGCTCGTCGTGCTCGGCGAGACGATCGGTGCGCTCGCGTGGCCGGGGATGGCGCTTGCGGCTGCGGGGCTGTTTCTGGTGATGCGGTATTGAGCGAGCGACAGGGACTGCCTGGGGCAGGTAACAGAATTTAAAGATTTCCGACGCAGGGCGTACACACGTGCACACGTCCGGAATGCGGGCGCCTACCTGAGCCAAAACCGCGAGCGGCAGCGCTCCGACGGCGTGTTTCAGGGAAACGATGCGAGCCGTCAGCCCCGTCGAGCGCGGGCTTTTTGCGTGTTCCATGAAAACCGCGAGCTTGTGGCATCGCGTATCGAAAAGTAGATTCGCCCGACGGTAACGCCGGGGTTTCGAATGGCTTCGATTGCGATTGAATTGGGTTCTGGAAAGCGCGCGACGCTGACGCGTGCGGGACGTGCGACGTTGTCGGCCAGTCAACGCGCCGCAATCTCCGAGCTGATGCTGCACTGGCCGAAGTATGCGGGCCTGACGACGAATGCGGTGATGTACGTGCGACAGTTGGGCCTTGACGCAGTCCGTGGTGCACCGCTCGATGTGCTCAAGTCTGCCATCGAGGATGGACGGGTCGTCGTCGAGATCGAGCGCTTGGCGGTCAGTGGCGGCGCTTCTGGTGGTGAGCCATCCATGCCCCCTTTCCCTCGTGGGAACCGGTTCGGTAGAGTGGCTCCGATGGCGTTGCCTTCTGTCGACAAGCCGATCCCGAGTTGGGCAAGGCCAAGCGATGTATCGGCAGATGAGTTGATAGGATACCTGGAGAGCGTTATAGCGAGCACAGGCAGTGGTGTTGCGGGCATCGCGTCCGGACGCATTGACAGTCCGTTCCTCAGCGACGCGACACCGTTCTCGCTCGACGATTCATCTTGGGGCGACGCTTTGACCATGGCGGCTGTCGACCCGTATCAAGAGGAACAGTGTTTCGCACGATACGAAATCGACATGGAAATGTGTGCGGCCGTTGGCGCGATGTATAAAGACCCCAGGACCTACGCACTGTGCAGGCAACGTGCTTTCGAAAAATTCCAGACTTGTAGAGGAATGTGACATGAGCAAACCGAGACGCGCCACCATTGTGTTTTACGACGAGGAGACCGAACAGGTTACGCTGTGCACCGTGTTGCGCAAGGACGTGCAGGCCGTACTTGACCGCGAACTGAATGCAGGCGTCGCCATCACGATTCCGCCGCATGCCGAACCGAACGACGGGTGCCCGATTACCGACGAGGATGCGCGGCGATTGGGCGGCATGGCGCTGCTGATGCAGGCGGGCGTACATCCGGAATTACGCGAACGGCTCAAGTTTGCGGAGGCCGGTTCCGTCGACTGGTCTCCTGTTCGGCGCCCGGGCACGGACTGAAAAAATGACCAAGCACTCGCCTTACGCCGTCGTGGTGACTTACGACGAGGACCAGCAGAGCCTTACCGTAAGAGCTGCTGATCCGGACAAACTCGCGCCGCAATTGCAAGGCGTTCTCGAAATGCCGATCCTGTTGGACGAGTTCGACTATCAAATTGATGACGAGTTTGCGCGTCGACTCGGCGCGGCAATGCTGAATCTTATCGCTGCTGGGCAGCCATGCATTGAGAAATACATGAGTGTGACGCTTGAACCTCTTCCGAGGCCGCGTGACGGCAGTCGCTGACGCTGGTAGAAGAATGTAACGTGACGAAGGACGTGCAACGATCGTGCTTCGCGACGAGATCATCAGGGGATTTGCGCCGAGGACCAGACAATTTCGACACGTTGCGCGATGTGGCCGCGGCAATCGCGCTTCTGCTGTTCGACGATACGGTGTTGGTTACGGCACACGTACTAACAGCGGGCTTTTCGCGCGAGGGACTAACGCTTGCGTCGGCGCGGATCGATGCCGTTCTGTTCGAGCAGCTTGCGCAGGCGCGTGTTGTCGATCCACAGTGAAGCGAACGCGGTCACCATCATCAGGAGCGGAAACCATTCGCCTGTCGCGCTGATGATCGTCCAGCCTACGGCCGTGACAACCAATGCCGTGACGATGAGGAGGAATCGATCTGCAATCCACTTCATTGCGCACCTCGGATCGCGGTGTTCGCCTTCAGGCCGAGATAGCTATGCGGGCCCGGTGCAAGCACTTCGGGATGGCGCAGGATTTGAGCCATGACAAAAGGGTGAACCGCGAGTCCGTAACGTGTGCCCCATTGAGCGACCGCCAAAGACATATTGGTTCCTCGCCTGCCGATTCCACACGCCAATGACGCATCGGTTGCGACCATCAAGCTGCCGATGACCGCGCCCAGATAGATGCTGCCCAGAATCGAACTGCCGACGGTGACGACCTCGAGCTTCGTCGTTGCACCAATCAGTTCACCGACCGTTGCATCTGCACCTAATGTCTTCAGGATTCCCATCATCGCGGCAACGCTCGTGACAGACGTTTGAAGCGTTGCGAAAAGAGTCGTTGGAACGGGCATATGCAACGCGGTCATGTTTGCATGGAAGGCTGTGGCAAAACTCGGACATTTCGACATCTGGACTTTCTCCGGATAAGTCATGCAATTCTTACATATTCCTTTCCAAAGATCGACCGGAACTTTAGCAGGTGTCGAGCAGACCTTCGGATCTCGGCGGCGAACGCGCGCTGCATCTCGGCGTGCCGCTACTGCTGGCCGGCGCGCTGCTGATCGGTGCGATCTACGCCCGTGCTGCCCGTTGCGTATGCGTTGCTCGTATTGCGGTCGGGTTCAACTGGGCCGCGACGCCGGTGTTCCGGGCCGTGACGACCGAGTACGTGTCGGGTCTCACGGCCGCTGCGTCCATCGCGCTGATCAACGCGGTCGCGAACATCGCGGGGCTTGTGCTGCCGCCGGTGATGGGACACATCAAGGACGTCACGCATTCGTACGACCTGGCGCTGCTGCTGGTCGCCGTGGCGCTGCTCGTCGGCGGCGTGCTCGCGTTGCGGATTGCGTCGCGGCGTGCGATGCCGGTGGCGGCGGGGCGTGCCGGATGAGCGCGCGAGATGCGCGGTTGCGCGCCGTCCGCCGTGCTGACGGCGTCAAGCGCTCGTGACCGCCTTCGCCATCGTGCGTTGCAGTAACACGAGCTCGATCAGTTCGACTTGATAGACATAGCGTGACTGGACCACCTTCAACACCATCGAGCCGACGGAGAACCCGAAGACGAATGCAATGCCCCATACGACGGCGGTGTTCAGGAAATTTCCGGAAACGAATCCGTTTGTCAGCGTACTCTGCAACCACGGCAATCCGCCTGCGTCCTTGATGTTCGAGAGCGTTACGGCAAGCAGCGCGTACGCGGCCGTTCCGCCGCCAAAGAACGAAACGACGCGCGCGTCGAGACGCTTCACCTTGAGTTGCAGGAAGTGTCGCGCGTACTCGAGCGTGCTGTCGTCGAAGCCGGCCAGCAGCCGTGCATGGCTCTCGTCGGTCTCGACTTCACGCGTGATGGTGTTCAGCGTTTCCGATTTCCAGCGGAACATCTGGATGATGCCGGCGATAGGTTCTACGACGAGGGATAGCAGGCTGAACAAGACTGTCAGTACGTAGAACACGAGGGCGACATACTGCTGCCACGGTGACGGTGACGCCTTGTGCCAAAGCGCCAATGCGCCGAGCAGCACGAAACAGACGCCGCCTCCCGCGAGCAGGATTCTCGCGACTTTTCGCGCCCGCTCCATCGACAGGCCTTTTGCAGGGCGATAGGGTTCGCACGTCGATAGCACTTTCAGCACTTCCGTGATTTTTGACATCGGCTCTCCAGGGTGAATTGGGTGATCGGGATGGTTCCGCTCGCCGTGTCTGCGACGCGCATCATGCGATGCGGTCGGCTCGTTTTAGTCGTGGCGTGCGACGGGATTATGCGTCGCGGATCCCGTCGTTCATCTCAAAATCGGTCCGGTCCGGTCCGGTCCGGTGCAGACGGACACCATCGGACCACCATACATATTCCCCCACCCCGTTAGCATGTGACGAATCCGACTTTGGGCGCTGCGCGAGCGACGCTAAGATCGCCGATCCCGTAGATCGAGCGTCAACAACAATGAAAAAGTCCGCGTCGCCGTTGCATGCTTTTCGTTTCCGTGTCGTCTGCGCCGCGATTGCCGGCGCGGTGTCGCTCGCGTCGTGCGGCGGCGTCGACAGCGATCCGCCGCCGCAGGCGAGCGCGACGCCGGCGGCCAAGCACCCGAACATCCTGTACATCATGGCCGACGATCTCGGCTATTCCGACATCCATGCATTCGGCGGCGAGATCAACACGCCGAACCTCGACGCGCTCGTCGCATCGGGCCGCATCCTGTCGAACCATCACACCGGCACCGTCTGCGCGATCACGCGCGCGATGCTGATTTCCGGCACCGATCACCACCTGGTCGGCGAAGGCACGATGGGCGTGCCGACCGACGAGCGGCGCGGCCTGCCCGGCTACGAGGGCTACCTGAACGATCGCGCGCTGTCGTTCGCACAACTGCTGAAGGACGCCGGCTATCACACGTACATCGCGGGCAAGTGGCACATCGGCTCGGGGATCGTCGGCAGCACGACGGGCAGCGGGCAGACGCCGGACCAATGGGGCTTCGAGCACAGCTACGTGCTGCTCGGCGGCGCCGCGACGAACCACTTTGCGCACGAGGCGGCCGGCTCGTCGAACTACACGGAAGACGGCCGCTACGTGCAGCCGGGCCAGCCCGGACAGCCGGGCGGTACGGGCGGCAGCCCGCCCGTGTTCTATTCGACGAATTTCTACACGCAGAAACTGATCTCGTACATCGATTCGAACAAGCAGGACGGCAAGCCGTTCTTCGCATACGCGGCCTACACGTCGCCGCACTGGCCGCTGCAGGTGCCGGACCCGTGGCTGCACAAATACGCGGGCGTATACGACGCCGGCTACGATGCGATCCGCAACGCGCGGATCGCGCGGCAGAAGGCGCTCGGCCTGATTCCCGCCGACTTCAAGCCGTTCGACGGCCTGCCCGAAACGACGGCGGCGTCGCCCGCGACGGCGAACGACGGCACCGCGAACGCGAAGTACATCAGCGCCGTGCATTCGGCCGCCGACGGCTACAGCGACTACGGTGCCGGCAAGGTCGACAAGCTCTGGTCGAGCCTGAGCCCGGCCGAACGCAAGGCGCAGGCGCGCTACATGGAGATCTACGCGGGAATGGTCGAGAACCTCGACTACAACATCGGACTCCTGATCCAGCACCTGAAGGACATCGGCGAATACGACAACACGTTCATCATGTTCCAGTCGGACAACGGCGCGGAAGGCTGGCCGATCGATTCAGGCGCGGACCCGACGGCGACCGACACCGCGAACGCACAGGAGCCGACCTATTCCGCGCTCGGCACCGACAACGGCAAGCAGAACGCGCAGCGGCTGCAATACGGGCTGCGCTGGGCCGAAGTGAGCGCGACGCCGTTCCGGCTCACGAAGGGCTATTCGGCCGAAGGCGGCGTGTCGACGCCGACGATCGTTCGTCTACCGGGCCAGACGCAACAACTGCCGACGCTGCGCGCGTTCACACACGTGACGGACAACACGGCGACGTTCCTCGCGGTCGCGGGCGTCACGCCGCCGTCGCAGCCGGCGCCGCCGCTGGTGAACACGCTGACGGGCGTCGACCAGAACAAGGGCAAGGTGGTCTACAACAACCGCTACGTGTATCCGGTGACGGGCCAGTCGCTGCTGCCGGTGCTCATCGGTTCGGCTAGCGGCGAAGTGCATACGACGCCGTTCGGCGACGAAGCGTATGGCCGCGCGTATCTGCGCAGCGCCGATGGTCGCTGGAAGGCGTTGTGGACCGAGCCGCCGCTCGGCCCGCTCGACGGTCACTGGCAGCTTTACGACCTCGCGGCGGACCGTGGCGAGACGACCGACGTGTCGGCACAGAACCCGTCGGTGGTCAGCACGCTGGTCGACCAGTGGAAGGCCTATATGAGCAACGTCGGCGGCGTCGAGCCGCTGCGTCCGCGCGGCTACTACTGATCCCGGGAGCGATACGATGCGGTTGCGCTTCTGGACGATCGGCTCGGCGCTTGCCGCCACGCTGTTCGCCGCGGCATTCGCGGTGGGCTATGCGAATCCGGCGGCGCCGACAGGCGGCGCGTTCGACGAGCTGAATCGCGGCCGCGCGCTCGCGCCGCTCGGTTCGGAGCGCGCGTGCGAACGCTACGCGGGGCTGCCCGCGAAGTGGCGCGACGATCCGAAGGCGGGCATGGTGCACTTGCGCGGCGGCGCGTTCGTGTTCGGCAGCACGCGCGGCTATGCGGACGAGCGTCCGCTCGGCGACGGCAAGACGCGCGTGGGCGGCTTCTGGATCGACCAGACCGACGTGACGATCGCGCAGTTCGCCGCATTCGTGCAGGCGACCGGTTACGTGACCGAGGCCGAGCAGCAGGGCGGTGCGGCGGTGTTCCATGTGCCAACACGCGACGAGTTGAATGCGCGCGACCTCGCATGGTGGTCGTGGGTGAAGGGCGCGTCGTGGCGGCATCCGCGCGGGCCCGGCAGCGACGTGGAGGGGATCGGCAACCTGCCGGTGACGCTCGTCACGCAGCGCGATGCGCTCGCCTACGCACACTGGCTCGGCCGCGACCTGCCGACCGAAGCCGAATGGGAATACGCGGGCAAGGCCGGCCGCGACGACGCGTCGCTCGACGCGGCGCCGCGCGACGCGAACGGCAAGCCGGCCGCGAACTACTGGCAGGGCGCGTTTCCGGTGCTCGATACGGCCGAGGACGGTCATGCGGGGCTGGCCCCGGTCGGCTGCTATGCGGCGAACGGCTTTCGCCTCTACGACATGATCGGCAACGCATGGGAATGGACGAAGGACGCGTACACGGGCCCGCACCAATCGCATACGAACGGCGACACGGCAGCCGTCGCACCGCCGACGCGCCGCCACGATACGCCGATGGTGATCAAGGGCGGCTCGTTCCTGTGCTCGCGCGATTACTGCGTGCGCTATCGCGCATCGTCGCGCGAACAGCAGGAAGCCGATCTCGGTGCATCACATATCGGATTCCGTACGATTCTGAGGGATGCGTCATGAAGCGCGCGGGTTGGGCCGTTGCCGCGGGGTTGATCGTAGCGTGCGGCGTCATGCGTCCGGCGTGGATCGTGGCCGCCGAATCGGCTGCGCCCGCGGTGCGCGTCGGCGTCACGCGCGGCGTGCATACGGAAATCCTCGACGAGGTGAAACGCGTTGCCGCCGCGCGCGGATTGACCGTCGACGTCGTCGCATTCGACGACGCATCGCGCATCGATGCCGCGCTTGCAGGCGGCAGTATCGACGCGGCGAGCTTCGAGGATGCGCAGCGCCTGAGCGCCACGCGCGCGGCGAAAGGCTATGCGCTGACCGCCGTCGCGCCGACCGTCACGCTGCCGATGGCGCTCTATTCGCGCAAGCTGAAGAACCTGAACGAACTGCAACCCGGCGCGACGGTCGCGCTTCCCGCCGACCCGCGCGGGATGGCGCGCTCGCTCGTGCTGCTGCAGAACGATACGCTGGTGACGCTGCGCGAAAAGGCCGGGCTGCATGCGACGCTGCGCGACGTGACCGGCAACCGGCTCGGGCTGAAGTTCGTCGCGCTGCGCCGTGACCGGCTTTATGCGGCGCTCGGCACGTCCGCGTTCGTCGCGATCGACAGCGACGAGGCGGCCCGTGCCGGGCTGCAGCCTGCGCGCGACAGCATCAGCCTCGAGGATGCCCGCTCGCCGTATGCGAACGTGCTGACCGTGCGCGATGCCGATCGCACGAAGCGATGGGTTGCGCAGCTCGTCGCCGCGTATCACTCGGACGACGTCGCGCATTTCATCCTGGCGCGCTACCAGGACTCGGTGCGGCGGCCGTGGTAGACGACTACCGCCTCGCGTGCAATGCGTGCGGACGCTGCTGCAACAGCGCGCCGACGTTGTCGCTGCGCGAGCTGTTCCGGCATCGTCACCGTTTCGTCGGTGCGCTGACGATCCATCGCGTGCCGAAGCGGCGCGTCGGCGAACGATCGCGCACTGGCGGGCGCGAGCATGTGTTCCACGCGGATGACGTTGCCGCCTGTGACGCTCTCGCGAACCGCTTGTTCCATCGCACGCACGGCGCGGGCGACGAATGGATCGCACTGACGCTGCAAGGCTACGACTATCCATCGCTCGGCCGGTGCCCTGCACTGGCCGACGACGGTCGCTGCAGCGTGCATGCGAGCAAGCCGGCGATCTGCGGCGCGGTGCCGCTCGATCCGCTGTTGCCCGACCGCTTGCAGTCGCGTGTGCTCGCCGGGCGGCGCGACGAGACGGCATGGCTCGGTGCGAACTGCATCGTCGGTGCGGACGGCGGCACGGCTGCGGTCGATACGACGCCGGCGATACCGTTGGTCACGGCCGGGCAGGTCACCGACCGCGTCGCGCTCGACACGTTTCGCGATGCGCTCGTGTTCGAGCGCGCGGTGTGGCGCGACGCTGTGTTCGCATCGCTGATCGACGGCGGGCCGCAAGTACGCGCCGCATTGTCGCGGCTTGCGCCCGGCGGCTATCTGACGATGTCGATCGTGCCGGTGCTGCTCGCGGTCGCGCCGATCTCCGCGCACTGCCGCATGCTTTGCATCGACTTCATCGACGCGCAGCTTGCGTTGATCGACGCACGGGTCGAAGCGGCACTCGCGCGCCGGCGTCTCGACGACCGGCCGGCGACACGCGAGCTGCGCGGTTTCGCGGAGGCACTCGAACGTGCGCGGCACGCGCTCGCCGCGATGCCGATAACTGCGACATCCGCGACATCCGCGACATCCGCTGCAACCACGCACACCGATGCCCCGACCATCGACGCATGGCTCACGGATCAGCACGCCCTCATCGAGCACGCCGCCTGACGACATCCGCACATCCCGCGTGCCTTACACTTGGCGCTCTTTCAATCGTCTCCGACGGAGCGCGCATGTACGCATCGACCTTCATCTTCCGCGCCGGGCAATACGACGACGAATTCCACCGGCTCGACCGGCAGATCGCCGACATGGCGCGCGCGACGCCTGGCTATCTCGGCGAGGAAACGTGGGAGAACGCTGAAACCGGGCTGATCCAGAACGTTTACTACTGGGAATCGGAGGCGGCGCTGCGGCAGCTGATCCAGCATCCCGCGCATCGGGAAGCGAAGGCGAAGCAGGCGCGTTGGCTCGACGGGTATCGCGTGGTGATCTCGCAAGTGCTGCACGAGTACGGCGACGGCAAGCTCGCCCAACCGCATGTGGGGCAACCTGCACCACGCGGAACACCTGCGTGATTCTGTCTGATCATTTCCTTCGAATTGCATATCAATAACGAAGGATTCGCACACGCAATAGCTGACCTCGGCATGCTGATCGACACAGCAACACGGCATCGACTTCGCGCCAGGCGCGCAGAAGGGCCGATCGCCCTGACGCAGTCGTTTCCCGGCCGATTCCGACCCAGGATGTGCGCATTCGCGCCCGCCCATTCACCGGCGGCGCGCGCCGCCGAATCGCGCATCAAAGGTCAAAGCGCTTCGACCAGCAACCGGTTGCTCTTCTCGCAATACTCGTGACACGCGGCGCGCGCGGCGATCGACGCGCCGTGCACGAACTTCGGCGCATCGGCCCGCCGCGACATCGACACGACGATCGACGGCGGCGACGGTTGCAACGGCAACTCGACGACTTCGCCGCTTTCGATCAGCGCATCGACGAACAGCACCGGAATCGCGGCGACGCCGAAGCCGTCGCGCACCAGCTGCACGATCACCGAGATCGACGGCGAACCGGTGATGCGCGTCTCCGACAGCGGCACGCCATGCGCGTGCGCGAGCGTGCGCACGATGTCCTCCAGCGCGCGGTGGGGCGCGGTGCCGCGCCCGTAGGTCAGGATCGGCTGGCGCAGCACCTGCCGCGCGAGGCCGGTGCGCGTGTTCGGCAGCAGCCCCGCGCGCGCGATCCAGCGCACCGGATAGTTCGCGAGCGCGTCGCAGACGACCGACGCCTCGTCGCTGCCCTCCACGCGAATGATCAAGTCGAGCTCGCCGGCCATCAGCCGGCGCTGCAGCACGACGCTGACGTCGACGGTCAGGTCGATTTCCAGTTGCGGATAGTCGGCCGCGAGGCGGCGCAGGTAGTGCGGCAGCCAGCTGTGCACGACCGTCTCGATCACGCCGAGCCGCAGCTTGCCGCGCAGCGCGCTTTCGCCGGCCGCGGCGGCCTGCAGCTCGTGCGTCGCCTCGACGACGGCCTTCGCATAGCCGAGCAGGTACTCGCCGTTCGGCGTGAGGCGGAATTCGCGGCTGTCGCGATCGACGAGCACGGTGTGCAATTCGTCCTCGAGCGTCTTCAGGCGTTGCGAGATCGCGGCCGGCGTCGCGTGCAGCGCGGTGGCCGTCGTGCGGAAGTTGCGCAGCTTCGCGAGCGTGACGAAGGTTTCGAGAAAACGCGTGTTCATGGCGGTCGGGCGAACGGTGGACGGGCAGCGTGCCGGTGAAGAAAAATGAACGACACCGGGGAAAACCCCAGGATCCGTTAAGGAATTCTATACACGCGACGCAAAAAAACTCGTTGGCGACAAAATTTTTTCTTTTCTATTCTTGGCCGTATCCGCTGACGCAACACCGTCATCGCTCCGACCTCCTGATCTGCCAACGAACACCATGACGCCTTCCGAATTCCGCCAGTCCGTGCGCACCGGCGCATTCCGCAACCCGACCGCCGGCCAGTGCGGCCCGTTCGCGCAAGCGAATCTCGCGATCCTGCCGAACGCGTACGCGCACGATTTCCTGCGCTTCTGTCAGGCGAATCCGAAAGCGTGCCCGCTGCTGGGCGTCGGCGAACCGGGCGCGTTCCGGCTCGACGTGCTCGGCGAGGATCTCGACATCCGCACCGACGTGCCGAGCTACAACGTATACAGAGATGGCGTGCTGACCGAGCGCGTCGAATCGCTCGAAGCGCTGTGGCGCGACGATTTCGTCGTGTTCGCGATCGGCTGCTCGTTCTCGTTCGAGGACATGCTGGCGCGCGAAGGCATCGGGCTACGCCACATCGAGGAGGGTCGCAACGTGCCGATGTACCGCACGTCGATCCCGAACCGGCGCGCGGGGATCTTCGGCGGGCAGCTGGTCGTGTCGATGCGGCCGCTGCGCGGCGCCGATGCGATCCGCGCGGTGCAGATCACGAGCCGGTTCCCGGGCGTGCACGGCGCACCGGTCCATATCGGCCATCCTGAAGCCCTCGGCATCGCGGATCTCGGCGCGCCCGATTTCGGCGATGCGGTGACGGTGCGCGACGGCGAGCTGCCGGTGTTCTGGGCGTGCGGCGTGACGCCGCAAACCGCGCTGATGGAAGCGAAGCTGCCGCTCGCGATCGCGCATACGCCCGGCTACATGCTGATGACCGACATCACGAACGCATCGCTGGCCGTGTTCTGACCCAACCGACGCCGGCAGCGTGCGCGCTCGCCGGTCCGGCCCCGTCGCGGCAGCGTGCCGCGACCGCAGACGATCCGCCCCGCCGGAGGGCGGCGCGCAGCGGCGGCCCGCAGGCCGCGAGCCCGGCACACGGGCATGCACGACACGACACGAACCGATTTTGACCGCGCATATCGACAGGAGCATCACCATGGAAAGCAAGACCCTCGCGGCGCCCGCCGCTGCCCCCGCGGGCCCCTCGCGCAACGGGCTGTTCGGCTGGTACGCGGACGCGAAGCCGCGCGAGCGCAGCGCGTTCTGGAGCTGCAAGGTCGGCTACATGCTCGACGGGATGGACACGCAGATGCTGTCGTTCGTGATCCCGACGCTCGTCGCGACCTGGGGCATCTCGCTCGCGGACGCCGGCTTCATCGGCACGATGACGTTGCTCGCGTCGGCGCTCGGCGGCTGGATCGCGGGCATCCTGTCCGACCGGATCGGCCGCGTGCGCACGCTGCAGCTGACGGTGCTGTGGTTCGCCGTGTTCACCGCGCTGTGCGGGCTCGCGCAGAACTATCACCAGCTGCTCGCCGCGCGTGCGCTGATGGGCTTCGGCTTCGGCGGCGAATGGACCGCCGGCGCGGTGCTGATCGGCGAAGTGATCCGCGCGCGGGATCGCGGCAAGGCGGTCGGGCTCGTGCAGTCGGGCTGGGCGCTCGGCTGGGGGCTGTCGGCGCTGCTGTACGCGGTGCTGTTCTCGGCGTTGCCGGCCGAACAGGCGTGGCGCGGGCTGTTCCTCGTCGGCCTCGCACCGGCGCTGCTGGTGGTCGTGATTCGCCGCTACGTAAAGGAACCCGAAGTGTTCGAGAAGGAAAAGGCCGCCCAGGCGAAAGTGGCCGACGCGCCGCGCCTCACCGAGATCTTCGCGCCGAAGCTGATCACGACGACGCTGCGCGCGGCACTGCTGACGACCGGCGCGCAAGGCGGCTACTACGCGATCACGACGTGGCTGCCGACTTTCCTGAAGACCGAACGGCACCTGACCGTGATGGGCACCGGCGGCTATCTCGCGATGATCATCTTCGGTTCGTGGATCGGCTACCTGACGAGCGCGTACCTGACCGACCGGCTCGGCCGCAAGCCGAACTTCATCCTGTTCGCGGTGGGCTCGATGGTGATCGCGTTCGCGTACACGTCGCTGAGCCTGACCAACGCGTCGATGCTGTGGCTCGGTTTCCCGCTCGGGTTTTTCGCATCGGGCATCTTCTCGGGGATGGGCGCATTCCTGACCGAACTGTTTCCGACCCGCGTGCGCGGCTCGGGGCAGGGCTTCTGCTACAACGTGGGCCGCGCGATCGGCGCACTGTTCCCGTTCCTGATCGGCGCGCTGTCGAAGCAGTACGGGCTCGGCATGAGCATCGGAATCTTCGCCGTCGCCGCGTACGGCGTGGTGATCGTCGCCGCACTGACGCTGCCCGAGACGCGCGGCCGCGAACTCGACGCCGCCTGAGCGGGCGCCCGCCCGCCGCTTTTCACTCCCTTTTCGCCGAAGCCATCACGCGGCGCGCGACGCGCGCCGTGCGGCGGCGCTCGTCCTGAATGCAACGACATATCGACTTCATCGCCATGACCGACCGACACACTTTCCCCGTTTCCTCCGACGCCGCACGCTGGCAATTCTGGATCGACCGCGGCGGCACGTTCACCGACATCGTCGCGCGCCGGCCCGACGGCACGCTCGTCACGCACAAGCTGCTGTCGGAAAACCCCGAGCAATATCGCGATGCGGCCGTGGCCGGCATCCGTCATCTGCTCGGCCTCGCCGACGGCGAACCGATCACGCCCGAGCGCGTCGACATGGTGAAGATGGGCACGACGGTCGCGACCAACGCGCTGCTCGAACGCAAGGGCGAACGCACCGCGCTTGCAACCACACGCGGCTTTCGCGACGTGCTGCGCATCGCGTATCAGAACCGGCCGCGCCTGTTCGATCTCGACATCGTGCTGCCCGATGCGCTGTACGAGACGGTCGTCGAGATCGACGAGCGCGTCGGCGCGCACGGCGACGTGGTCGTGCCGCTCGATGTTCAGGGTGCCGAAGCTTCATTGCGCCGCGTGTTCGACAGCGGCGTGCAGGCGCTCGCGATCGTGCTGATCCACGGCTATCGCTACACCGCGCACGAACGGATGCTGGCGCAGCTCGCGCGCCGGATCGGCTTCACGCAGGTATCGGTGTCGCACGAGGTGTCGCCGCTGATGAAGATGGTGTCGCGTGGCGATACGACCGTCGTCGACGCGTACCTGTCGCCGATCCTGCGCCGCTACGTCGAGCAGGTCGCGCACGAGATGCCCGGCGTGAACCTGCAGTTCATGCAGAGCAGCGGCGGCCTCACGCGCGCCGATGCATTCCAGGGCAAGGACGCGATCCTGTCCGGCCCGGCCGGCGGCATCGTCGGGATGGTGCGCGCCGCGCGCGCGGCCGGCTTCGACCAGGTGATCGGCTTCGACATGGGCGGCACGTCGACCGACGTGTCGCACTACAACGGCGAGTTCGAGCGCGTGTTCGAGACGCAGGTGGCCGGCGTGCGGATGCGCGCGCCGATGATGAGCATCCACACGGTCGCGGCCGGCGGCGGCTCGGTGCTCGGCTTCGACGGCGCGCGGCTGCGCGTCGGGCCCGAATCGGCCGGCGCGAACCCGGGGCCGGCCGCGTACCGACGCGGCGGCCCGCTGACGGTGACCGACTGCAACGTGATGCTCGGCAAGATCCAGCCCGACCACTTCCCGCGCGTGTTCGGCCCGCACGCGGACCAGCCGCTCGACCGCGACGGCGTGGTCGCGAAGTTCGAGGCGCTCGCCGACGAGATCCACGCGGCGACCGGGCGGCGCGACACGCCCGAGGCACTCGCCGAAGGGTTCCTGGAAATCGCGATCGGCAGCATGGCGAACGCGATCAAGAAGATCTCCGTGCAGCGCGGCCACGACGTGTCGCGCTACGTGCTGACGACGTTCGGCGGCGCGGGCGGCCAGCACGCATGCGGCGTGGCCGACGCGCTCGGGATGACGCAGGTGTTCGCGCATCCGCTGGCCGGCGTGCTGTCCGCGTACGGGATGGGCCTGGCCGACCAGACGGCGATGCGCGAGCGGGCCGTGGAAGCCGTGCTGTCCGACGCGTCGCTGCCGGCGCTGAACGCGGCGCTCGACCGGCTGACCGACGAAGCGGTCGGCGCGCTGCTCGAACAGCACGTGCCGCCCGAGCGTATCGTTACCGAGCGGCGCGTGCACCTGCGCTACCAGGGCACCGATTCCGCGCTCGACGTGCCGGCCGGCAGTGTCGCGGCGATGCAGCAGGCGTTCGAAGCCGCGTATCGGCAGCGCTACGCGTTCCTGATGCCCGATACGCCGCTGGTGGCCGAACTGGCGTCGGTCGAGGCGATCGGCCGCTCCGATGCGCCGGTCGAGGTCGCGCCGCTCGCGTCGCGCGAGGCGGGCGCGGCGCCGCAAGCGCACACGGCCGTGCGGTTTTATTCCGGCGGCCAGTGGCACGACGCGGCGCTCTACGTGCGCGACACGCTGCTCGCCGGCGACGCGATCGACGGCCCGGCGATCGTCGCCGAGCAGAACGGCACGACCGTCGTCGAGCCCGGCTGGCGCGCGCAGATGACCGCGCAGGGCAACCTCGTGCTGACGCGCACGACGCCGCTGCCGACGCGCCGCTCGCTCGGCACCGACGCCGATCCGGTGCGGCTCGAGATCTTCAACAACCTGTTCATGTCGATCGCCGAGCAGATGGGGCTGCGGCTGCAGAACACCGCGTACTCGGTGAACATCAAGGAGCGGCTCGACTTCTCGTGCGCGATCTTCGACGGCGACGGCAATCTGATCGCGAACGCGCCGCACATGCCGGTGCATCTGGGCTCGATGGGCGAGAGCATTCGCACGGTGATCGAGCGCAATCGCGGCCGCATGCGCGACGGCGACGTGTTCATGCTGAACGACCCGTATCACGGCGGCACGCACCTGCCGGACGTGACGGTCATCACGCCGGTGTTCGCGGACGGCTCGGACGTGCCGCTCTTCTACGTCGGCTCGCGCGGCCACCACGCGGATATCGGCGGCACGACGCCGGGCTCGATGCCGCCCGATTCGACCCATATCGACGAGGAAGGCGTGCTGATCGACAACTGGCAGCTCGTGTCGGCCGGCGTGCTGCGCGACGCCGACACGCGTGCGCTGCTCGCATCGGGCCGCTATCCGGCGCGCAACGTCGAGCAGAACATGGCCGACCTGCGCGCGCAGATCGCGGCGAACCAGAAGGGCGTCGACGAGTTGCGGCGGATGGTCGCGCAGTTCGGCCGCGACGTCGTGCTCGCGTTCATGGGGCACGTGCAGGACAACGCGGAAGAAGCGGTGCGCCGCGTGATCGGCGCGCTCCAGGACGGTGCATACCGCTACCCGCTCGACAACGGCGCGGAGATTCGCGTCGCGATTCGCGTCGACCGCGCGGCGCGGCGTGCGGAGATCGATTTCACCGGCACGTCCGCGCAGCTCGACAACAACTTCAACGCGCCGAAGGCCGTCTGCATGGCCGCCGTGCTGTACGTGTTCCGCACGCTGGTCGGCGACGACATCCCGCTGAACGCCGGCTGTCTGAAGCCGCTGACGGTGATCGTGCCGGCGCGCTCGATGCTGAACCCCGAATATCCGGCCGCGGTGGTGTCGGGCAACGTGGAGACGTCGTCGGCGATCACCAACGCGCTGTACGGCGCGCTGGGCTGCGTCGCGTCGAGCCAGGGAACGATGAATAACTTCACGTTCGGCAACGACCGATACCAGTACTACGAGACGATCGCCGGCGGCAGCGGCGCGGGCAACGGCTTCGCGGGCGTCGGCGCAGTGCAGACGCACATGACGAACTCGCGGCTGACCGATCCGGAAGTGCTCGAATGGCGCTACCCGGTGCGGCTCGACTCGCACCGGCTGCGTGCGGGCTCGGGCGGCGGCGGCCGCTGGCGCGGCGGCGACGGCGCGGTGCGGCGAATCCGCTTCCTCGAGCCGATGACCGCGTCGATCCTGTCGAACAACCGGATCCATGCGCCGTTCGGCGCGGCGGGCGGCGAAGCCGGCGCGCTCGGCCGCAACACGATCGAGCGGGCGGACGGCACGGTCGAGACGCTCGACCACATCGGCCGTGCGCAGATGGCGGCGGGCGATGTGTTCGTGGTCGAAACGCCCGGGGGCGGCGGCTACGGCGCGGCCGGCTGAGGCGAACGACGCAAGCGGGAACGGGCGGTGACACGCCCGTCGCGCGCGGCCCGCGCCGGACGGGCCGCGCACGATCGTACCGGTTCCACCCGCGCTGCCGCCACGGCGGCACGAGCGATATATACGCGTGAAAAGATCGGCGCCTATTGCACCAGTCCGCGGGAATAAAGGCGTGGATTCTCGCGCAAACGGAAAGGAAAATGCCCGTTTTGCCGATTGCTGCAATGCAATCGGGCCCGCGAATGACGTGCAATTGCGACGCCTCGCCCCGGCGATTCATTGGGTCGCGAATCCTTGCGCAGCATGGCTCGCGGCCGGTTTCAGCGCGCCGCCCGGGGCCCGTCCGACGGCCTCCACCGGCGCGCGGATCACGAAAAATCCTGGTTGCCAATGGAGTCCCCATTCCTTGACACCCCATTCCAAATGTGAGTGCCCATCTGCTTCGTCATTTGATAAGATGGGTTCCATTCGTCTGGAAAACCTGCGCGCGTCGAGCGCGAACGCCGGGTCGCCTTAGTTGGAAACAAATACGGAACGAGCGCCGCTGTCGCGGCCATCACGACTGCGTTGCCCGGTACACGCGTTGCGCGCCCAGCGATCGGGGGCGGCCGTCTCGCCTCCGTCTACACTGTGCGTTTTTTCTGAATCGGGGCGTGTCCATGGATGACGAAAGCGATAGCGCGGTGCTCGAGGCGCACGTCGGTACGCGCAGCCCCTGCTGGCGTCTCGGCAGCGACAGCAATGCACTCGAACTGGCCGCGGTGCGCGGCATGACCAACGTCGCGGTCGCGCTCACCGCCGAGCAGGCTGCGCGGGTTCGCGCGCTGACCGGCGTCACGTCGCACCTCGTGCTCGACATCACGCTGTACGGCACTGCAATCAGCCTCCATCTGGTCGGCAAGAAGGTCGATACGCGCGACTGGGCCGGCACGGCCTCCGCCTATTCCGATGCCGCGTCCGTCGCGAGCGATCTCGCGAACGGGCTCGCGTTCGCCGAGCAGGTCGTGTCCGAAGTGAATTCGCTCGTCGTGATTCTCGACCGCAACGGGATGGTGCAGCGCTTCAACCGCCTGTGCGAGGAAGTGACGGGCAAGCGCGAGGTCGACGTGGTCGGCCGCAGCGCATTCGAGTTGTTCATGAGCCCCGAGCAGGGCCAACAGTCGCGCCACAACATCACCGGCTTCTTCGCGAGCAACCAGTCGTTCGCGGTCGAGCGTTACATCAACACGGTCAACGGGCCGCGCCTGTTCCAGTTCCGCAACAAGTTCGTGCAGAGCGGCAGCGGCGTCGACGAGCAGTTCCTGATCTGCTCGGGCATCGACATCACCGAGGAGCGCAGCGCGCAGCAGCGGCTCAGCGAACTCGCGAACACCGACGTGCTGACCGGCCTGCCGAACCGCCACGCGATCAGCGAGCGCATCGGCGCGGCGCTCGCGATGGACCGCACCGACATGCGCGGCCAGGTCGGCATCCTGTTCCTCGATCTCGACAACTTCAAGCGCGTCAACGATCACTACGGTCACATCACCGGCGACCGCCTGCTGCAGGACGTGTCCGCGATCATCAGCGGCTGCCTGCCGTCCGGCGCGACGCTCGCGCGGCTCGGCGGCGACGAATTCCTGGTGCTGTTCGAGCACGGCACGCGGCCGCTGCTCGAAGCGACCGCGCAGATCATCCTCGAGCGGCTGCGCACGCCGATCCATCTCGGGCTGATGGAGGTCTACACGAGCTGCTCGATCGGCATCGCGATGTATCCGCAGCACGGCGATACACTCGAGACGCTGATCCGCAGCGCCGACACCGCGATGTACGTCGCGAAGGAAGAAGGCAAGCACACGTATCGCGTGTTCTCGCAGGAGATGAACCAGAAGGTCGCGAAGTACATGTGGCTCGACACGAACCTGCGCAAGGCCCTCGAAGACGACCAGTTCGTGCTGCACTACCAGCCGCTCGTCGACATCGCGACCGGCGACGTGCACGGCGTCGAGGCGCTGATCCGCTGGCAGTCGCCCGACCGCGGGCTGGTCGCGCCGGTCGAGTTCATTCGCTTCGCGGAAGAGTCGGGGCTGATCGCGCCGCTCGGGCGCTGGGTGATGCGCACCGCGGCCGCGCAGGCCGCTGCATGGAAGGCGAAGGGGCTCGGCGTGCGGATCGCGGTGAACGTGTCGGCGCGGCAGTTGCAGGACACGAACATCGTCCACCAGTTCGCGTCGATTCTCGACGGCGCGGGGCTGAAGCCGAGCCTGCTCGACATCGAGCTCACCGAGAGCAGCTTCATCGAGGATGAGGAATCGGCGCATCGGCTGATGAATGAATTCCGCCAGCTCGGCGCGGAGATCCATCTCGACGATTTCGGCACCGGCTATTCGTCGCTGTCGCAGTTGTCGCGTCTGCCGCTCGATTCGATCAAGCTCGATCGCACCTTCATCACCGGCATCGATCGCAATCCGCGCTCGCAGGCGCTGGTGCGCTCCGTCGTGTCGCTTGCGAAGGCGCTGAGTTTCTCGGTGGTCGCCGAAGGCGTCGAGACCCACGCGGAAGCCGAATTCCTGAAGCAGATTCAGGTCGATCACGCGCAGGGCTACTACTTCGCGCGGCCGATGCCGGCCCAGGCCTTCGAGGCGTGGCTTGCGGAGACGATAAAGCTCTGGCTTATCGCCTGAGCTTCGGTGGCGGCGCGCCGCCGGTCCCGGGCGGCGCGCTTCACTCACGTTACACCGTGCGCAGCTTCGACACGCGCCGGTTCTGCAGCATCACCAGGCGTTCCATGTACGCGAGATCCTTCGGCTCGATCGTGAACGCCGCGCGAACCCATTCCTCGGTGATGTCCATCAGCTCGGAACGCGTGAGCTGGAACACGCGCTCGCGCGCGCGCAGCATCGCGCGAATGCCGTTCAGCTTCGGCTTCGTCACGTCGATGAAGGTGCGCGTCGCGAGGTACGCGTCGCCCGCTTCGAACGTCTGGTCGATCAGCCCCTGATCCTCGTACCACTCGGCCACGTGCGCCTCGCCGGACGAGATCAGCGATTCCGCGAGCCCGCGGTTCGACTTCCGCGCGACCAGCGAATAGCCGCCCATGCCCGGGAACAGGTTGAACGCGATCTCGGGAAAGCCGAGCTTCACGCCCTTCTGCGCGAGGATGTAGTGGTGCGCGAGAGCGGCCTCGAAGCCGCCGCCCAGCGCGCTGCCCTCGACCATCGCGATCGAGATCGCCCCGGTGCCGAAGCCCGTGTAGATTTCGTACACGCCGTCGATGCATGAACGCGCGTAGGCCATCAGCTGATCCCGCCTGCCGCTGCGGATCGCGTCGACGAAGAAGCTCAGGTCGCCGCCGACGTTGAACAGCTCGGGCACGAGCGAGCCCGTCACCCAGAAGTCGAACCGCAGGCCCGAGTCGCGTGCGACGCGCGCGAGATGGATGATGTCGGTGACGAGTTGCTGGTTGAAGCACGGCCGCGGCTCCGATCGAAGCATCATCCACATGACGTTGCGACCTTCTTCGTAGAACGCGGTCAATTGCGTGAGTTCACCTGCTTCGTAAAACGGGCGGCACGCCGGATGGGATTGGAGTTGCATGGTATGTCCTCGTGATGTGGTTTTTCAAAGACCGCCGCGGCCGGTGTCGCGCGGGAGACCCGCTCCCCGGATGACCCCGGCCGCGAGGCATCGCCATTGTTGCGCGCGCACTAATGGCGAACTGCGGGGAATGACGCACGACGAGGACGCGATTGCGCGTTGCATCCGGCAGGTTCAGCGTCGATCGACGCGAATGGCGGAATCGGCCTGACGGGGCGGTGGTCGGTGCGGCAGCGCGCGGGCGGCGGCCGCAGTGCGAGCTGGCGGGATACGGCGCGACATGGCGCGCCGCGGGCGGCCGGCTTGCCGGCGGTGCGAGGTCGCTGCCGCGATGTCGGAGCGATGCCGGAGCGATGCCGGAGCGATGTCGATGCGGAGCCCAAGCGATGCCGCCGCGACGCCGCCGCGATGCCCCAGCGATGCCGCTCGCGCCGCCCTTTCGCTTACGCGTTGAAAGCGCCGCCAAGCCGTTGGCGGCCTCTTATGGAATGTGCGGACTGGCGCCGCGCGCGCGGGTGGGCTAGCTTGAGAAGATGACGCCGGTGCGCCCGGCGTTCGGGGAGGGGACCATGACCGGAGTCCAGAAGATGTGGCAGTTGCTCGTCGGCAAGCCGCTGGACCCGCTCGACCCGCGCACGCGCCATGCAATCGCCGTCACGCCGCTGCTGGCATGGGTCGGGCTCGGCGCCGACGGGCTGTCGTCGTCGTGCTACGGCCCGGAGGAGGCGTTCCTCGCGCTCGCGCAGCACACGCCGCTCGCGCTGTTTCTCGCGTTGGCGACGGCGGCGACCGTGTTCATCATCGCGCTCGGCTACAACCAGGTGATCGAGCTGTTCCCGACCGGCGGCGGCGGCTATCGCGTCGCGACGTCGCTGCTCGGGCCGAAGCCGGGGCTCGTGTCGGGCGCGGCGCTGCTGGTCGATTACGTGCTGACGGTCGCGACGTCGCTCGCGAGCGGCGTCGACGCGTTCTACAGCCTGCTGCCGGTCGGTGCGCAGGCGTTCAAGCTCACGACCGAGATCGTGCTGATCCTGTTGATGACGGGGCTCAACTTCCGCGGGATGCGCGAGTCGATCATCGTGATGCTGCCGATCTTCATCGGCTTCGTCGTGCTGCATTTCGGGCTGATCGTGTACGGCATCGCGGTGCACGGCAGCAACCTGACGACGATCGTGCCCGACGCCGTGCACGACGCGCACGGGATGTCGCAATCGCTCGGCACGTTCGTGATGCTCGCGTTGCTGATGCGCGCGTTCTCGCTCGGCGGCGGCACGTATACGGGCCTCGAGGCCGTGTCGAACAACGTGAACATGCTGGCCGATCCGCGCGTGCCGAACGGCAAGGTGACGATGTGGTACATGTCGACGTCGCTCGCGTTCACGGCCGGCGGCATCATCCTGCTGTACATGCTGTGGCACGCGCGGCCGGTCGAAGGCGAGACGCTCAACGCGGTCGTGTTCGGCAGCGTGATCGATCATCTCGGGCTCGGGTCCGCATTCGCGCGGCATGCGCTGCTCGCGGCCGTGCTCGCGTTCGAGGCCGGGCTGCTGCTGGTCGGCGCGCAGACGGGCTTCCTCGACGGGCCGGCCGTACTGTCGAACATGGCATCGGATTCGTGGGTGCCGCGCCATTTCCGCGACTTGTCGACGCGCCTCGTGCGGCAGAACGGCATCATCGTCGTCGGCCTGTCGAGCCTGCTGATCCTGCTGTGGACGCACGGCAACGTCGATGTGCTCGTCGTGCTGTACAGCATCAACGTGTTCCTCACCTTCAGCATGTCGCTGCTCGGGCTGTGCACGTACTGGTGGCGCCATCGCAGCGAGCGCGGCTGGGTCAAGCACTTCTGCCTGTCGGCGCTCGGCCTGAGCGTGACGGCCACCGTGCTCGTCATCACGCTGATCGAGAAGTTCACCGCCGGCGGCTGGCTCACGGTGCTCGTGACGAGCGCGGTGATCGCGCTGTGCTTCATGATCAACCGGCACTACGCGTACACGCGCGCGCAGCTCGCCAAGGAGGACGCATTGTTCTCCGGCGCACCGCCGGCAGTCGACGAAGCGAGCGCGCCTGGCCGGCCCGATCCGGCGCAGCCCACCGCGGTGCTGCTCGTCGGCAAGCATCGCGGCGCGAGCATGCACGCGCTGCTGTGGGTCAACCGGCTGTTTCCGGGGCACTTTCGCAACGTGATCTTTCTCGCGGTCGGCGAGGTCGATGCGAAGGCGTACGACGGACACGAGCATCTCGAACGGCTGCGCCACACGATCACCGAAGCGCTCGACTATTACGTCGCGCACTGCCGCCGCAACGGCATTGCCGCCGACTACCGGATCGCGTTCGGCACGAACCCGGTCGTCGAATTCATGAACCTCGCGTCGTCGACGCTCGACGTGTATCCGAACGCCGTGTGCTTCGCGAGCAAGCTGATTTTCCGGCGCGTGAACTTCCTGACCGCGTGGCTGCATAACCAGACGCCGGTCGAATTGCAGGCGCGGCTGCATGTCGAGGGGCGGCAGATGGTGCTGCTGCCGATGAACGTCGGTTAGCGGGTGAGTAGGTGGTCCGCGTCGCTGCCTGCCCGCCGAGTCCGACCGAGCACGAACGCGCGGAGAGCTTCTACGTGGTGCGTTTTCCGTTCCGCCGATTGACCGGCCACTTCCCGGCGCGCACGGCTGCACTCGCCGGCGTCCTCGCTGCGCTTGCGCTGGCGCTTGCACGGCCCGCTTTCGCGGCGACGGACGACACGGCGCCGGTGACGCTCGTCAGCGACGTCCACGTATTCGTGCTGCAGCACGACGGCTCGCTCGACGAGCACGACGATTCGACGCTGCGCGCGAACGACGCGAACGGGATCGATGCGATCGCGCAGCGCTACGTGTGGTTCGACAAGAACCTGGAGAAGGTCGATTTGCTCGCGGCCGAGACCGTCGATCGCGACGGCGTCGCGCATCCGGTCGGCGCCGACGCCATCCGCGACGTGCAGGAGCCGCGTTCGGCCGGCGCCCCGACGTTTCAGGACGGCTTGCTGCGCACCGTCGTGTTTCCCGGCGTCGAGGCGGGATCGAGCACGCGCATCGTGTTTCGCAAGACACGCACGAAACCCGTCAACGCCGGGTACTTCGGCTACTACGTCGAGCCGTCGCGCGAGCCGGTCGAGAGCCAGCGGTTGATCTTCGATCTGCCGGCCGACATGCCGCTGCATGCGGACGCACGCGGCTACGTCGCACTGCCGCCCGTGACCGAAAACGGCCGCACGCGTTACGAGTTCGATTATCGGCACGGGCCGTACGACCGGATCGAGAGCGGCTCGGTAGGCTACCCGACCTACGGCGACCGGCTCGTGGTGTCCACGCTGCCTGACTACGCGGCGTTCGCCGCGCGCTACCGCGATGCGGCGGTCGACCCGAGCGCGAACGATCCGGCCGTCGTGCAACTCGCGCGCGCGCTCACCGCCGCCGCTGCCGATCCTTACGACAAGGCGCGCATCCTGTACGACTGGGTGCAGGCGAACGTGCGTTACGTCGCGCTTTTTCTCGGCGAAACGGCCGCCGCGCCGCATCGCGTGGCTGACATCCTGCGCAACCGCTACGGCGACTGCAAGGACCACGTCGCGCTGTTCGGCGCGTTGCTCGCGGCAGTCGGGATCCGCAGCGAACCGGTGCTGATCAATCTCGGCTCGGTCTACACGCTGCCGTCGATGCCCGGTTACGGCGGCGGCGCGATCAATCACGCGATCACGTGGCTGCCGGATCTCGCGCTCTACGCGGACACGACGACAAGCGGCATCGCATTCGGCTACCTGCCGCCGATCGTGATGGATCGTCCGGCGCTGCTCGTCGACACCGGCGTGCTGTCGCGTACGCCGGCCGCGCAGCCGCGCCGCCGCGTCGCGCGGCTGGAGATCGATGCCGCGCAGGCGGGCGCCGCGCGTGTCCAGGCGCTGGTCGAGGACGAAGGCTGGACCGCGGAGCTCGAACGTACGATGTTTCGTCGTGCGCCGCCCGACCGTGTGCGGCAACTCGCGAACGAGCGCTTGCGGCAAAGCGGGCTGCGCGGCCGCGCGCAGATCGCGACGAGCGATCGCCGGGCGACGAACGGGCCGTTCGACGTCACGTATTCGGGCACGCTCGATCACTTCGTGTGGCCTGACGGCACGACGGCGGTGCCGGCGCTGTCGAGCCTGACGGGCGGGATCGCGACGCAGGTCGAAGGCTGGCTCACGGAGCCCACGCGCACGCAACCGTGGGTGTGCATCGGCGGCACCTTCGACGAGACCGGCCAGATCGCGTTGCCGGCCGACGTCGCGGTCACTGACCTGCCGGCCGATACGGCCGTGCACGAGCGCTTCGTCGATTTCACATCGCATTACGTATTCGATGCGAACGCGCACGTCGTGCAGGTGACGCGCCGGATGACGGCGGCTTTCGGGCGCCAGGTCTGCACGCCCGACGAATTCACGGCGCTGCGTGCGTCGCTCGAACGCATCGAACGCGACACGCAGGCGCAGATCGTCGTGCGGGCACGGCAACGTTGAATGTCGGGCACGGTACATGCTCTCCATGCGGCATGCGCGGCGCCCGGCACGATCGGACGCGTGGCCGAACCCGGCCGAACCGGGCGCGACGCGCGGGAGACGAACATGACTGAACGGGAACATGAGATCGCCGACCTGTCGAAGGATTTGCTGGGCCGGATCGTGCAGGGTGTGGTGATGAAGGGCGCGCCGGTGGATGCGCAACAGTGCGCGGCGCTGGCCGTGCAGTGTGCGACGGCGTTGGTGGACCAGCTCGACGCGCGCAGCGGGGGAGTCGGTCCGTCATGACCGGCGACGCGTATCGCGATGCCGATGGATAGCGCGGGCGCGACACGACGCGGCCGGCTCGCGCACAGGAAGGCGTGCGTTGCGCGAGGCTCGCTACGCGAGCCCCGTCACGCGTCGGCGTGCGCGTCGCTTTCCGCGCGCACCGCGCCCGGCGGCCGCCCGACCACGCGCTTGAACGCGCGGCTGAACGCGGCGAGCGACCCGTAGCCGAGCCGGTACGCGACCGCCTCGATCGCTTCGCGGTCGCGTGCGATCCACTGCGCGGCGAGCCGCATCCGCAGCTCGGTCAGATAGCGCACCGGCGTCATCCCGGTGGCCGAGAGAAAGCGCTCGGCGAACACCGAGCGCGACACGCCGGCTTCGGCGGCCAGTTCCGCGACACTCCAGTTGCGCCCCGGATCGCGATGCAGCGCGACGATCGAGCGGCCGAGCCTCGGTTCGCGCAGCGCCTGCACCCAGCCCGTCGCGTCGCCGCATCCGCATTCCACCCAGCCGCGCACGATGAACGCGGCGACCACGTCCGCGAGCCGCGCGAGGATGCCCGCAAAGCCCGCGCGCGCGGAGCACGATTCGCGCTCCATCGCGTCGAGCATCGGCCGGATCTCCGGGTAGCGCGCGAGCAGCGTGCCGACGTGCATGAACTCCGGCATCGTGCCGACGAGCGGCTGCATGCCGCCGAGATCGAGCTCCATGCACGCGCTGAAGATCAGCGCATCGCCGGCGCCCGGCTCCGGCGTCGCGCACGACGTTGCACCCACCGCCGCGACCGTGTCGCAGATCTTCGCGACCTCGAACCCGCCGATCTCGCGGCACGTGGCATCCGGATCGGACACCAGCGCGTGCGTGCGGCCGTGCGGCAGCAGGATCGCGTCGCCGGCTTCGAGCTGCACGGTCGTGCCGGCCGCGTCGCGCAGCAGCACCGGCCCGCGCCCGACGAAATGGAACTGCGCGCGGCCCGGCGCCTGGCCGAAGCTCAGCCCGAACGGCCGCGGCACCTGGATCCGGCGGTACTGCACGCCGCTCAGGCGCATGCCGAGCAGCAGCTCGCTGACGAGGTCGTGCGCGTCGTGGGCATCGGGAAGCAAAGGCTCGGACATATCAGATTCGGACGTTCGATCAATAAGAGCGGATTGTATGTCATAGACCGTCCTGCCGTGGTTCCTTACGATACGCCATCACTGGAACGCCTTTTCGTACGGAACCACACATGAATCCCGGAATGTCTTCTGCCGCCACCTCAGCGGCTCCCCGCGAACCGGCCTGGGGCGCGGTGTTCGCGATGACGCTCGGCGTGTTCGGCCTCGTCACCGCCGAATTCCTGCCCGCGAGCCTGCTCACGCCGATGGCCGACAGTCTCGGCGTGACCGAAGGCGTGGCCGGCCAGGCCGTGACGGCCACCGCGACGGTCGCGCTCGTCACCAGCCTGTTGATCTCCGCGCTGACGCGCACGATCGACCGGCGGCGCGTGCTGCTCGCATTCTCGGTGCTGCTCGTCGCATCGAATCTCGCGGTCGCGTTCGCGCCGAACCTGACGACGCTGCTGGTCGGCCGCGTGGTGCTCGGCGTCGCGCTGGGCGGCTTCTGGACGATGGCGACGGCCACCGCGATGCGGCTCGTGCCGACCGCGATGGTGCCGCGTGCGCTGTCGATCATCTTCAGCGGCGTGGCGGTCGCGACGATCGCGTCCGCGCCGATGGGAAGTTACTTCGGGCACCTGATCGGCTGGCGCAACGTATTTCTGATCGCGGCCGCGATCGGCGGCGTCGCGCTCGTGTCGCAGGTGATGACGCTGCCGTCGATGCCGCCGAGCGGCACGACGCGGCTGCGCACGCTCGTCGACGTGCTGCGCCGGCCGACCGTCGGCCTCGGGATGTTCGCGACGATCCTCGTGTTCACCGGGCATTTCGCGTTCTTCACGTATCTGCGGCCGTTCCTCGAACAGGTGGCGGGCGTCGGCGTGAACGGGCTGTCGGCGATCCTGCTCGGCTACGGCATCGCGAACTTCGTCGGCACGTCGCTCGCCGGCCGCGTGCTCGAACACCGGCTGCGGCCGATGCTGATCGGGATGCCCGCGCTGATGGTCGTGCTCGGCATCGCGCTCGTCGCGCTCGGCCGTGCGCCGATGATCGACGCGGTGCTGGTCGCGTTGTGGGGGATGGCGTTCGGCGGCGTGCCGGTCGCATGGTCGACGTGGGTCACGCGCACCGTGCCCGATGAAGCGGAGAGCGCGGGCGGGCTGATCGTCGCGGCGATCCAGCTCGCGATCGCGACCGGCGCGGCGGTGGGCGGTGTCGTGTTCGACGCGAACGGCGCGGGCGGCGTGTTCCTGGGCGCGGCCGCGGTGCTGGCCGTCGCGGTGGCGACGATCGTGACCGGCGTGCCGAAGCGGGTCGGGGCGGCGGCGGCGCTGGCCGAGTGAACGACGCGTGAGCGCCGGCTGCGGGCTGTTCGGCGCGTCGGCTGCGCGTCGAGCAACCGCCGGTGACGTGTTTCGGTGGCGTCGTCAGCGGGGAACATGCACTCGATGTGCAGCTCCTGCGCGGCGGCGCTTTGCGGCGTACCGACCGTCGTGATCGACGAGAAATAGCGCAGCACGACGCCTTCGTGGACGAAGCCGACCGGCACGACCGGCAGCGATGGTGCGGCGGTGCGGCGGTGCGGCGGCCGGCGCCGGCGGCGTTTTCCAGTCGTGCGCGGCCTGCGGACTGGCAAGCAGGTCGTCAAGCAGTCGCTGCGTGTCGTCGTCGATCACGCGCATCGGATGTAATCGATCGGGCTATGCACGTTGCTTCACCACCGCCGCAAGCGCGTTCATCGCCTGCAGGTATGGGTACGGCCCGTGACTGATGCGCGCGACGCCGTATTCGGCGAGTTCGGCCAGCGTCGGCGTGTCGGACACGCGCATGATGTTCACCGGCAGCGGCGATGCGGCCGTCAGCGCGCGAATCAGCGCGGGCGCACGCAGGCCCGGCACGAACAGGCCGTCGGCGCCGGCCGCCGCATACGCGCGTGCGCGGGCCAGTACTTCGTCGAGCAGCCGCTCGTCGTGCGTGTCGGCCGCGGCCTTGAAGAACACGTCGGTGCGCGCGTTGATGAAGTAGCCGATGTCGGCGCGATCGGCCGCCTGCCGGGCCGATGCGACACGCGCGGCTGCGTCGTCGAGCGTACGCAGCTCGCCCGTGGCCGGGAAACTGTCCTCGAGATTGCAGCCGATCGCGCCGGCCTCGATGCTGTGCGCGATCGTGTCGGCGACATCCGCCAGCCGCTCGCCATAGCCGCTTTCGAGATCGGCGGTGACGGGCAGATCCGTCGCCTGCGCGATCCGCGCGAGCACCTCCATCATCAGCGCCTTCGGCATCTTTTCGCCGTCGCTGAAACCGTTGGCGGCCGCGACCGACCAGCTTCCGGTCGCCAGCGCGACGCCGCCCGCATCGGCGACGGTACGCGCGCTGCCGGCGTCCCACACGTTGAACAGCACCAGCGGCTCGCCTGCGCGGTGAAGCGAACGGAAATACGCGCCTTTCTCTTTGTTACTGCTGCTCATACTCGTCTCTCCTGGTGAAAACGGGATCGTCAGTGGTGCAGAACGATACGGTGATCGCATCGAGTGCCGCGAGGAAATCACGCGCATCGAACAGTTCGCCGAGGCTGCAGACGCCGCCCGACGTCAGCGTCCTGCCGGTCAGCAGGCGGACCGTCGCTTCGACGATGATCGGTGCGCTGACCGCGTAGATGTCGCGTCCCGACGCGGTCGCGCGATGCATGACGCCGTTCTGCACGACGACGGCATCCATCGCGAACTGCTGCGCGGAGCGGCCGAGCGCGTCGACCGGTTGCGGCGGCGGCGTGCCGGCATCGCGGACGTCGCGCAGCGCGAGCGTCGCGAGCCAGGACTCGATCGTATCGACACGCAGATGTCGCGCGAGTGTCATCACTTCGGAAAACGGCAGCAGCGTGACGTCGACGTCACCGAGCGGCGGCGGGAACGGCCACCTGCGTTCGCGGGCGGCCGACGGCACCGCGGTCGGCTTGCCGCCCTTCACGATGAGCCGGGTCGCATGATTGCGCTCGCCGGTCACGCGCGTGCCGCGGGTCGGATGCCAGCTGTCGAGACCGGTCGCGATGTCGATGCGATCGATCGGCTGGTTCGCGTCGATCACGGCCGTGACGAGCAGGTCCGCCAGTCCGCCGTAGAACGCGGCGGCCGGCACGAGCGTCACGCCGGCGGCGCGCGCGCGGGCGTCGCGCTGTTCGGTCAGTGCGTGGACCGACGGCTGCTCGGCCGTCAGGTCCAGATACGGGATGCCGGCCCGCAATGCCGCATCGGCGACCGGCAGCGCGGTATCCAGGTACGGCCCCGCGCAGTTGATCACGGCGTGCGCGCCGCGCAGCGCGGCGTCGAGCGAGGCCGGATCGTCGACCGACGCGACGCGCCACGGCGCCGCGTCGTTGCGGCCTTGCGCGAGCCGCACCGCATCGCGCCCGATGCGGATCGTGCCGAGGCCGCGGCGCTCCAGTTCCGCGATCACGAATCGCGCGGTGTGACCCGTCGCGCCATACACTGCAACCGTCATTCGAGCATCCATGATCGACTCCGATACAGAACGGTCTGTTTTATAGTACAGACCTGTAGCGTCGTCAAGCACGCGGTGCTATCATCGGAACCACTTTGCGGGACAGGCGGCCCTGGATGGCCAAGTCGGGATGAAAAAGGCAACGGACACGAACGGCGTCGCGCTCGATACGCGCGAACGCATTCTGCAAACGGCCAGCGAGCTGTTCTATCGGGAAGGCACGCGGGCGGTCGGCGTGGACTTGATCGTCGCGCAGGCCGGCGTCGCGAAGACGAGCCTGTATCGGCACTTCGCAACCAAGGACGACCTGATCGAGGCGTTCCTGTTGCGCGAGGACGCGGATTTCTGGGCGCACTGGGATGCGGTGGCCGCGCAGTATCGCCGCACGCCGCGCGAGGAACTGGACGCGCAGCTGCAGTGGATCGGCGAACGGATCGAGCGCCCCGGTTATCGCGGTTGCCCGCAGATCAATATCGCCGCCGAATATGCGGACGGCAATCATCCGGCGCGCAAGGTCGCCGTCGCGCACAAGCAGGAACTGCGGCGACGCTTGACCGAGCTGGCGAATGCGATGGGGATCGACGAGCCGGAAACGTACGCGCTGCGGCTCGCGACCGTCATCGACGGCGCGCTCAGCAGCGGGCAGGCGCTGCACGCGCACGGGCCCGTGCGGTTCCTGCAGGAGTTCGCGCAATTGCTGATGCCGAAGCAGGGCCGCAAGTGAGCGGTGCGCGCGTCAGTCTCGCGTAGCCGGATCCTCCGACAGCGCGCGCAACTGGCCGCGCAGCAGATCGACTTCTCCCGGCGCAAACGGCCGTTCGATGTCGGCATGCGTTTGCTGCCACACCGGAAACGCGTCGGCGAGCAGCCGATGGCCGGCCGGCGTGAGTGCGAGCAGGCGGCTGCGCCCGTCGTCCGGATCCGGCTCGATCGTGACCAGCCCGCGCCGCTCGAGCGGCTTGAGCGCGGCGGTCAGCGTAGTGCGGTCCATCGCGAGCAGCGACGCGACCGATTTCATCGCGGCCGGTTGCGGCCGGTTCAGCGACATCAATAGCGAAAACTGACCGTTGGTCAGATCCAGCGGGCGCAGCGCATCGTCGAAGATGCGCGCGAGATTGCGCGCCGCGCGCTGCATGTGCAGGCACAGGCAGCAATCGCGCACCATCAGCGTCGTTTCGAAAGGGAGCTTTTCTTTGCGTGCCATGTTGCAATTGTGTTGATATCAACCTATCGTGTCAAGGGCGAGGTGCGGCGTTCCGTCGTGCCCGCGATCGGACGGAGGAAACATGAGTGCTCAACAGCAGTTGTATCTCGCGGTATTCCTCGGCAGCAAGGACAGCCCGCGCATGAAGGCATGGATGGCGTTGCCCGACGACGAGCGGCGCACGCGCGAGCGGGAAGGCATCGCCGCGTGGCACGCGTGGGTCGAACGGCATCGCGACGCGATCGTCGAGCTCGGCGGGCCGCTCGGCAAGACCAAGACCATCGGAGCGGGCGGCGTGAAGGACACCGCCAACGCGATGGGCGGTTTTACCGTGGTGCGCGCCGCGTCGCACGAGGCGGCGGCCGCGCTGTTCGAAGGCCATCCGCATTTCACGCTGTTCCCGGGCGAGACGATCGACGTGATGCCGGTGCTCGCCGTGCCCGGCATGTAAGCGGGCAGCGCAGGCGCGAGGCGCGTCGTCGCGGTGATCGCGGCGGGTGGTGTCGTCGTGATCGCGGCCGATGCGCGTTCGCCTGCACACGGAAATGGAAATTTCCCCGACGTTTTCGACGGAGACATGGCGATGAAGCTTTACGGATTCCCCGGCACGCGTTCGCAGCGCGCGCTCTGGGGGCTCAAGGAACTGGATGCGGATTTCGAGTTCGTGTCGGTCAACCTGCTGGCGGGCGAGCACAAGCGGCCCGAATTCCTGCGCCTCAATCCGGCGGGCAAGGTGCCCGTGCTGGTGGATGGCGATCTCGTGATTCCGGAGTCCGCCGCGATCGTGCTGTATCTCGCGGACAAGTATCCGGAGAAGGCGCTGCTGCCCGCTGATCTGGCGCTGCGTGCGCAGGCGTACCGATGGGTCATGTTCGCGGTGACGGAGCTCGAGCAGCCGCTGTGGCGCATCACGCGGCATTCGTTCATCTATCCGCCCGAGAAGCGGCTGCCGGCCGACATCGAACTCGCGCGCGAGGATTTCGCGACGATGGCCGCGATTCTCGACCGCCATCTGGAAGGGCGCGAATTCATCGTCGGCGATACGCTGACGGTGGCCGATTGCGTGACGGTGTATCTGATCGACTGGGCCAGCGAGTGCCATTTGATCGATGCGTTTCCGCAGTTGCGCGCGTATGTCGACCGGCTGTATGCGCGGCCGAAGGCGCCGCAGCGGATCGCGGAGGCGCGCAAGGCGGCGTGAGGCGCGGTGAAGTGGAATGGCGTGATCGACCGGGTAACTCGCCGGCCTGCGCCTACGACGCCTCGACAGGACCACCCAGCAGACGACACAGCACCGACAAGTCGCGAACGGTCAGATGCGCGGACGGGGCACGATGCGCAGCGTGCTCCGCTTCCGCGCGTTCATCGCGCACGACCCACGCCGCCTGCAGCCCCGCCTGCAACGCACCGACGATATCGAGGTGAAAGTCGTCGCCGACGTGCAGCAGTTCCGCCGTATGCACACCGAGTGTCGCGGCGGCCGCATGAAAGATCTGCGGCTCCGGCTTCGCGAACCCGAACGCCCGCGCGCTGAGCGTTTCGCGAAAGAACTCGCCGCCGCCCGTCAGCCGTAAATCCGCATTGCCGTTGGTCACCGCGATCAGCGGAAACCGCGCGCTCAACCACGCGAGCGCGGGCAACGCATCGTCGAAGAATTCCACCTGGTTCCGTGCCGAATAGAACACGTCGTATGCGCGGTTGGTCAGCGTGACGTCTTCGTTCGCGCGTTCCAGCGCAAGCCGGATCGATCCGATTCGCAACGCACGATAGTCGCTGACGAGATCGGGCCGCAGGCGCTCGTATTCGTCGCGCAATACGGCCAGCGCGTGCGACGTCGGCAGCACGCGCGCGGTATTGGGCGCATGTTCGATCAGCCACGCATGCAGCGAGGCTTCGGCTCGTTGGACCGAAGGTCCGAACGGCCACAGCGTGTCGTCGAGATCGAACGAGATGGCGGAAACGTGGGTGAGGCGCATGGCGATGGAAGATACCACGCAACGGCCGCTCACCACGGCCACGGGATCGAGCGCCCCGTCCCGTCGTCGACGGCCTGCCGATACAGGAAACGCGCAACGGTCAGATCCTGCAGCGCGAGGCCCGTCATGTCGAATACGGTGATGTCGCTCGCGCAGCGATCGACCGATACGGCCCCGGCGAGTACGGCGCCGATCTCGGTGCGCGGCAGCTCGGGCGCCCACTGGCACTCGCCGATGCTGCGCGCCTGCTCGTGATCGTCCACGTAAATGCGCGCGCGCTGCAGCACGCCGTCGGGCAGTTCGCGCTTGCCCGCGGTATCGGCGCCCACGCAGGTCAGGTGCGTGCCGGGCTGGACCGCGTCCGCGTCGAACAGCGGGCCGCCGCCCGGCGTCGCCGTGATGACCACGTCGCTGTCGGCCACCGCATCGTTGCGGTCGCGTGCGACGCGGAGGTCGCAGCGTTCGCGGAATGCCGATTCGAACCCCGGATCCGTGTCGCCGCTGACGTTCACGTATTGCACCGTGCATCGTTGCGGCAGCAGCCGGATCGCATAGTCGAGCTGGACGCGCGCCTGCACGCCGGTGCCGAACACGCAGATTCGTGAACTGTCGCGGCGAGCGAGCGCCTGCAGCCCGAGGCCGCCGGCCGCGCCGGTGCGGCCGGTGGTGATCGCATTGCCATCCATGATGCAGAGCGGCCGGCCGGTGGCCGGATCGAACAACGCGATGGTCGCCTGGTGCGGCTCGCCACCCCGGCTTCGGTTACTGGGCCAGAACCCGGCCGCCTTGAAGCCGAGCAGTTCCTGGCTCGCGACGTCGCCCGACTTGATGCCGAACACGCCGCCCGTGTGCAGTTTCTCGCGCACGACCGGGAATACGCGTCCGGCGCGTTGACTGTGCAGTACGAACGCTTCGCGGACCGCGGCCATCACCTGTTCGGCTTGGAGGGCCGGTTCGACGACATCCCGGTCGAGAAGAAGGAGTTGCGCGTCTGTCGGCATGGTCAGCGAGCCTGTGCAGGTGCAATACGAATTGCGGTATTTATAGTTTGTCTAGATTTGGACAATTAGTCAATGTCGTTCGGGCTAACGCGCGGCGTCGAATTTCTCGCGGGAAATCGGGGCGTTATGGGCGGCGACGCTGCTTACCACCCGTAGAAGCGCGGCCAGGTCTCGACGGCACCGTCGCCGCTCAGCGCGAGATATTCCGGATGTTGCGCACCGGTCGCGCACGCATGGTTCGGCAGGATGCGCAGACGGGTCCCGATCGGAAACCGCTGCGCGATGCCCGCATCCGGCGTACCGATCCGCGACACGATGCCGTGCTCCTGATTCGCCGCGCTCATCACGTACTCGCCGAGCACGTCGCCGTCCTCGGTACACACCTGCCCGTAGCCGAAATCGCGCGCCTGCCGCTGCGTGCCGCGATCGCGGCTCATCGCCATCCAGCCCGCGTCGACGATCGCCCAGCCTTTCTCTTCCTGATGCCCGATGACGGTGGTCAACACCGACAGCGCGATGTCGGACAGCGCGCACACGCCGATGTTGTGCATCACGAGGTCGAACATCACGTACACACCCGCGCGGACTTCCGTCACCCCGTCGAGGTGTTCCGCCGACAGCGCGGTCGGTGTCGAACCGATGCTCACGACCGGGCACGGCAACCCCGCGGCCCTGACGCGCTCGGCCGCGCGCACGGTGCGGCTGCGCTCCTGTTCGGCGATCGCGACCAGCGCTTCGCGCGTGTCGTATTCGTAGCTGGAGCCGGCGTGCGCGAGCACGCCGCCGAGCGTCATGCCGCCGTCGACGAGCGCTCGGCCGACGGCGATCAGCAGGTCGTCGTCGGGCGCAATGCCCGAGCGGTGGCCATCGACGTCGACTTCGATCCAGACTTCGAAGCGCTCGTCGTGCGCGCGCCCGAATTCGGCGATGGCGTTGGCCGTCTGCAGGCTGTCGGCGACGATCTTCAGGTCGCAACCCTGGCGGCGCAGCGCGAGCGCCTGGCCGAGCTTCGTGGGGATCATGCCGACCGCGTAGACGATGTCGCGCACGCCGCCGGCGAAGAACTGTTCGGCTTCCTTCAGCGTCGACACCGTGATGCCCCGCGCACCGGCGGCGATTTGCGCGTCGACGACGTGCCGGCACTTGGTCGTCTTCACGTGCGGACGGAACGTCACGCCGAGCGCGTCCAGATGCGTTTGCATGCGCGAGATGTTGTGCTGCATGCGGCCGACGTCGATCAGCGCGGCCGGTGTGTTGACGACGGGAATGCCCATGATGTGTGTACCTCGCTGGATTGCCGACGCGCACACTGTAGGGTCTTTGGCGCCGCGCGTGTTTAACGCGTGCCAAATCGTTCATTAAGCGCGGTTTAATCGCGTGGCGCGACGGATGCCTTGCCACGCCACGGCGGCGGGTCGAAGAACTGCGTCGCGGCTTCGAGGAACACCCGTTGCCGCGCCGAGCGGCCGGTGCGCGACGGCAGCAGGGCGGTCACGGGCGCGGGCGGCAGATGCCAGTCGGGCAGCAGCCTGACGAGCTTGCCGCTGGCGAGCAGCGGTGCGACGTCCCACTCGGAGCGTTCGACGATGCCGAGCCCGGCCAGTGCCCAGTCGGTGATGACGGTGCCGTCGTTCGACGACAGCGCGCCCGTGACGCGAATCACCGCCGAGCGTCTGGGTTCGCGTTTGCCGTCGCCGGCCTGCGAGAAGCGCCAGCGCGGAATGTCCTCGTCGTTCTCGCGCAGGCACAGGCAGTCGTAGCGGGCGAGGTCGGACGGATGGTTCAGTGACTTGATCCGGCGCGCGTAGCCGGGGCTCGCGCACAGGAAGCGCTCGTTGGG
Source organism: Burkholderia sp. IMCC1007 (assembly GCF_027257875.1). GTDB lineage: Bacteria > Pseudomonadota > Gammaproteobacteria > Burkholderiales > Burkholderiaceae > Burkholderia. Next base: position 39,210 of record NZ_JAPVQY010000036.1, on the reverse strand, counting down.
CGCGAGCGGATAGCCGATCCACGACGACGACTTCAGGCTGCCGACATGGACGACCACGTCGGCGCCCGATGCGCTGGTCAACGGGCTTTCCGACAGATGCAACGAGATCTCGAGCTTCGGGTGCGCGCGCTGGACGTCGCGCACGATCCGCGCGACGTACTTGCGCCCGAAGCCGAACGGCGCGACGACGCGCAGCGCGCCCTGCACGTCGCCGTGGTCGCCGGCGATATTGACCGGCAGCGCGTCGACGCGCTCGAGAATCCCGATGGCTTCCTGGTACAGCCGCTGGCCTTCGTCGGTCAACGCGATCCCTTTCGACTGCCGCACCGCGAGCCTGACGTTCAGGCGCGCCTCCATCCGCTGCAGGCGTATCGTGACCGCGGGCGGCGTGAGGTCGAGCAAGCGCGCGGCGGACGCCAGGGAGCGCGACGCGCCGATCGCGCGAATCAGTCGAAGGTCTTCGAGGTCGAGCATTTCGTGTCTCTTAACGGCGGGTGTGGCGAGCATTAAACCTCACATCACGCGGCGAGTCTGAAAATCAACGCGCATTTGTCGGCGGCGCTGAGAGGCCGAGACGACGCTGCTCGCGCGCTTCGGCGAGGTGACGCTGCTTGCTGTCGCGCGAATTCGAAGCGACGGCCGTGCGTCGCCGCAAGCCGCGCTGACGCGCCGCAACATCGCGTTCGGCGCGCGCTAGCGTGTAGTCCGACGCAATCCGGCGCAGCGTGAAATCCGTGCGCCGCACCGATCTGTCCCCCAACTTCTGCCCGGTTCGCCCGGCACAGGGCAAAATACGGGTTTTCCGCATCCGCGAGGGTGTGTCCGAATCACGCGCCGGGCGGTGGCAGTGCGCAATCGCACGCCGCCGCCGGGCGCCCAGGCAAGCTGCTCGCCGTGTCGCGAGCCCACAGGAGTCCAGACCTCATGCCCGAATCGAACCTGTCCTTCTTCGGCCGGCTATCGCTGGCCGTCGGCACATTCTTCTCCGTGCTCGGCAACCGCGAATTCGCGGCCGCCGTGCTGCGCGTGCGCAACGGCCCGCCGGCCTCGGCCCCGGTTGCACCCGCACCGGCGGCGGCCCCGGTTGCGCCTGCCGCTGCACCGGCCCCGGCACCCGCGCCCGTGAAGGCGCCGGCGCCCGAGCTGCGCGAAGCGAGCCCGCAAGCGGCGCTGCAACTGCTCGGCCTGCTGCAGCGCGATGCGCGCTTCATCGATTTCGTCGAGGAAGATATCGCCGGCTACGGCGACGCCGACATCGGCGCCGCCGCCCGCCTCGTGCACGACGGCTGCCGCGCCGCGCTGCGCGAACACTTCACGATCGTGCCGGTGCGCGACGAAGCCGAAGGCAGCCGCGTGACGCTGCCGGCCGGCTTCGACGCGACGGCCGTGCGCGTGACCGGCAACGTGGTCGGCGCGGCACCCTTCACGGGCACGGTCAGCCATCGCGGCTGGCGTGTCTCCGACGTGCGCCTGCCGAAGCTGACGGGCAGCCACGACGCATCGGTCATCGCACCGGCGGAGGTGGAACTGTGAGCGATCCGCGCTATTCGATCGGTATCGATCTCGGGACGACCCACTCCGCGCTGTCGTACGTCGACAGCGCCGCGAGCGACGGCGAAAAAGTCACGCAGCAGGTGCTGCCGATCCCGCAGCTGACCGCACCCGGCGCGCTGGAGTCGCGCGACCTGCTGCCGTCGTTCCTCTATCTTCCGCATGAAAGCGAGCTGACGCAGGGCGACCTCACGCTGCCGTGGACGGACTCGCGCGCGTTCGCGGTCGGCGAGATGGCGCGCACCCGCGGCGCCGGCACGCCGATCCGCCTCGTGTCGAGCGCGAAAAGCTGGCTGTGCCACCCGGGCGTCGACCGCCGCGCGGCGATCCTGCCGAGCGATGCGCCGCCGGAAGTCGCGCGCGTGTCGCCGCTCGAAAGCTCGATCCGCTACCTGACGCACCTGCGCGAAGCGTGGGACCACGCACGTCCCGATGCGCCGTTCGTGGATCAGGACGTGACGGTCACGATCCCCGCGTCGTTCGACCCGGCCGCGCGCGAACTGACGGCGGAAGCCGCGCGTGCCGCCGGCTATTCGCGGATGACGCTGCTCGAAGAACCGCAGGCGGCGCTCTACAGCTGGATCCAGAAGAGCGAAGGCGGCTGGCGCAAGCAGGTGCAGGTCGGCGACCTGATCCTGTGCGTGGACGTCGGCGGCGGCACGACCGACCTGTCGCTGATCGCGGTGGTCGAGCGCGACGGCAATCTCGAACTGCACCGCGTGGCGGTCGGCGAGCACATCCTGCTCGGCGGCGACAACATGGATCTCGCGCTCGCGCACGTGGTCGCGCGCAAGCTCGCGCAGCAGGGCACGCAGCCCGATCCGTGGCAACTGCGCGCGCTGACCTACGCGTGCCGGTCGGCGAAGGAAATGCTGCTGTCCGACCCGACGACCGACGCGGTGCCGCTCGTCGTGCCGAGCCGCGGCTCGAAGCTGATCGGCGGCTCGATCCGCACGGAGCTCACGCGCGCGGAACTCACGCAGACGATCCTCGAAGGCTTCTTCCCGCAAGTCGACGCGGCGGCGCGCCCGGTGAGCCGCGCACGCGTCGGTCTCACGCAGCTCGGGCTGCCGTATGCGCAGGACGCGGGCATTACGCGCCATCTCGCGGCGTTCCTCGGCCGCCAGGTCGCGGCGCTCGACGCACTCGAAGGCGTGCAGCGCACGCTGCCGCAGGGCGCGACGTTCCTGCATCCGACCGCGGTGCTGTTCAACGGCGGCGTGTTCAAGTCGACGCTGCTCACGGAGCGCGTGCTCGATACGCTCAACAGCTGGCTCGCCGCCGAAGGTGCGCCGCCCGCGCGACTGCTCGAAGGCGCGGATCTCGATCTCGCGGTCGCGCGCGGCGCGGCGTACTACGGCTTCGTGAAGCGCGGCCGCGGCGTGCGGATTCGCGGCGGCACGGCGCGTGCGTACTACGTCGCGATCGAGTCGGCGATGCCGGCCGTGCCGGGGCTCGAACCGCCGGTGCAGGCGCTGTGCGTCGCGCCGTTCGGGATGGAGGAAGGCACGGACGCGGCGCTGCCGCCGCAGGAGTTCGGCCTCGTCGTCGGCGAACCGGTGCAGTTCCGCTTCTTCGGGTCGTCGGTGCGGCGCCAGGACCAGGTCGGCACGCTGCTCGACTACTGGTCGCCGGAAGAGCTGCAGGAGCTCGAGGAAATCCAGGCGACGCTGCCCGCCGAAGGGCGTACGGTCGGCGAAGTCGTGCCGGTGAGGCTGCATGCGCGCGTGACGGAGGCCGGCACGCTTGAACTCGAGGCGATCCCGAGCGGCACGGACGAGCGCTGGAAGGTCGAGTTCGACGTGCGCGGCACCGCCTGAGCGCGATGAAGCGCTATACGGTCGGCATCGACCTCGGCACGAGCAACACGGTCGTCGCGTACGTCGAGGCCGGCTCCGACACGATCCGCGTGTTCGACGTCGAGCAATTGGTCGGCCCCGGCGCGGTGGCGGCGCAGCCGCTGCTGCCGTCGGTCCGCTATCACCCGGCGGCGGGCGAACTGCCGCCGGATGCGCTGCGGCTGCCTTGGACGCCCGGCCCGAAGGCCGATGCGAAGGCCGATGGGAAGGCGGCCGGCGCTCCGCCGGCCGTGATCGGCCGCTATGCGCGCACGCTCGGCGCGCAGGTGCCGGGCCGGCTCGTCACCAGCGCGAAGAGCTGGCTGTCGCACGCATCGGTCGACCGGCTCGCGGCGATCCTGCCGTGGGGCGCGGCCGACGGCGTCGACAAGGTGTCGCCGGTCGATGCGAGTGCGAGCTACCTCGCGCACGTGCGTGCCGCATGGGACACACGCTTTCCCGATGCGCCGCTCGCGAAGCAGGACGTGATCCTCACCGTGCCGGCGTCGTTCGACGACGGCGCGCGCGCGTTGACGGTCGAGGCCGCCCGGCGCGCGAAACTGCCGGCGCTGCGGCTGCTGGAAGAGCCGCAGGCCGCGTTCTACGACTGGTTGTACGGCCAGCGCGCGACGTTGCGCGACACGTTCGCCGCGGCGCGGCGCGTGCTGATCTGCGACGTCGGCGGCGGCACGACCGACCTCACGCTCGTCGACGTCGCGCCGGGCGACGACGGTGCGCCCACCTTCACGCGCGTGGGCGTCGGCAATCACCTGATGCTCGGCGGCGACAACATGGACCTCGCGCTCGCGCGCCTGGTCGAGACGCGGCTCACCGAGCCCGGCACGCGGCTGTCGGCCGCGAGCCTGTCGCAGCTCGTCGAACGCTGCCGTGCGGCGAAGGAGCGGCTGCTCGGCGACGATGCGCCCGCGTCCGTCACCGTGACGCTGCTCGGCGCGGGCAGCAAGCTCGTCGGCGGCGCGCGCTCGGCGGAGCTCACGCGGCAGGAGGTCGAGCAGATCGTCGTCGACGGGTTCTTTCCGCAGGTCGAGGCTGGCGACTTGCCGCGCCGCGCGCGGGCCGCGATCGTCGAATTCGGGTTGCCGTATGCGAGCGATGCGGCCGTCACGCGGCACGTCGCCGCGTTCCTGAATCGTCATGCGGAAGGCCCGCTGCCCGACACGCTGCTGCTCAACGGCGGCGTGTTCCGCGCGGGCGCGCTCGCCGGCCGTCTCGCGCAGACGCTCGGCGCGTGGCGCGGCGCGCCGCTCGACGTGCTGCACAACGCGCATCCGGACGTCGCGGTCGCACGCGGTGCGGTGGCCTACGGGCTCGCGCGCGCGGGGCATGCGCCGCGTATCGGCGGCGGCTCGGCGCGCAGCTATTTCCTGGTGCTCGACGATGGTGCGGGCGACGCGGCCGCGCGCGGCGTCTGCCTGCTGCCGCGCGGTTCGGAAGAAGGCCGCGAGATCCGGCTCGAGGATCGCACGTTCGCGCTGCAGCTCGGGCACCCGGTGCGTTTCCACCTCGTGTCGACGGTGGCCGATACCGTGTACCAGCCCGGCGATCTCGTCGACCTGGACCGCGGCGATTTCGTGCGGCTGCCGCCGATCGCGACGGTCGTCGATCGCAAGGCCGGCGGCGACGCGCGCGAAACGCCGGTGAAGCTCACAGCGTCGCTGACCGAGGTCGGCACGCTTGAAATGCATTGCATCGCGACCGACGATGCGTCGCGCCGCTGGCGGCTCGAATTCCAGCTGCGCGGCGACGCGCCCGCGCAGGGCGACGATGGGACACCGTCCCGCCATCCGCGTCTCGATCACGCGATCGAGCTGATCGACCGCTCATTCGGCGGCAAGGCCGCGGGCGTCACGCCGAAGGACACGCGACGGTTGCGCGCGCAACTGGAACAGGTGCTCGGCCCGCGCGACGAGTGGGACGTCGCGCTCGCGCGCGAACTGTTCGATGCATTGCTCGCGCGGGCGCGTCGGCGCCGGCGTTCGGCCGATCACGAGCGCGCGTGGCTGAATCTTGCCGGCTATTGCCTGCGTCCGGGCTTCGGTCATCCGCTCGACGCGTGGCGCATCGAGCAGCTCTGGCCGCTGTTCGACGACGGGATCCAGTACGTGAACGACGCGCAGGTGTGGTCCGAATGGTGGACGCTGTGGCGTCGCGCGGCCGGCGGTCTCGACGACGATGCGCAGACGCAGGTGCGCGATGCGATCGCGTTCCTCGAACCGTCCGACGACAAGCGCCGCAAGCTGCCGTTCGACCCGGCCAAGGTCGGCCCCGCCGACATGACGCGCTTGTCGGCGTCGCTCGAGCGGCTGCCGGTCGAGCGCAAGGTGGAGCTGGCCGAGCGTTTGATCGGGCAGTTGCAGAAGCCGGCCGAGCGCACGCTGTGCGCGTGGGCGCTCGGGCGCATCGGCGCGCGCCGGCCGTTCTACGGCAGCGCGCACAGTGTCGTGCCGGCCGACGTCGCGACGCGCTGGCTCGACGCGCTGTTCGCGCTCGACTGGAAACAGGTCGAACCCGCGGCGTTCGCGGCGGCGCAAATCGCGCGCATGACCGGCGACCGCGAACGCGATCTGCCGGACGATACGCGCGAAGCGGTGATCAAGCGTTTGTCGGCGGCCAACGCATCGGCGGCGTGGATCGACATGGTGCGCGAAGCGATCGCGTTCGACGAGGCCGACACGGCACGCGTGTTCGGCGAAACGCTGCCGGCCGGGCTGAAGCTGCTGGGTAGTTGAATCAACAACGGATGCATCGATCCCGTTCGGAGACCGATGCATCCGCTTGTGTCCGACAGTCCGCTGCAATGGCGGACGTGTGTTCGCTCAGGCGAGCGCCGTTGCTTCGCGTTGCCGCTCCACCGCTTCGCTTGCCATCACGCCATGCATCGACGTGCGCCGTGCGAGATGAATGCCCGCGAGCATGCAGCGCACCGAGCCGCCGGCCAGTTCGATCGTCGGCACGTCGAGCGGCAGCAGCCGCGCCGAGCGCTCGATCGTCACGCGTTGCTCGCCGGTCAGGCAGTCGAATGCGCGTCGCGACAGCGCAAGCACGCGCCCGTCCGTGCCCGACAGTTCCAGCGTATTGCCCGCGAAATGGGCGATCTGCGCGTAATCGAGCGCGATCACCGTGCGGCCGGTTTCGGTCAGGCGTTGTGCGATTTCCTCGCGGCGCCGGCGATCGGCGATCAGGTCGAGACCGACCATCGCGAACTCGGTCGCGACGCTCATCATCACGTTCGTGTGATAGATCGGCCGCCCGTTCGCGTCGGCCGTGTCGAAGCAGATCGGCTCGAAGTTGAAGTTCGTGCAGAAGCGTTCGAGTGCGACCGGATCGGCGCGGCGCGAACGCGCGGTGTATGCGATTCGTGCGACGTGGTCGAGCACCATCGCGCCGGTGCCTTCGAGAAACACGTCGTCGTATTCGAGGCCCGAGTAGTCGATCACGTCCTGCACGCGGTACTCGGCCTTCAGCATGTCGATGACATCGGCCCGCCGTTCGCGGCGGCGGTTCGGACTGTACATCGGGTACAGCGCGACGTGCCCGCCCGGATGCGTGGAGAACCAGTTGTTCGGGAACACGGAGTCCGGCGTGTCGCGCTCGCCGTGGTCGTCGAACACGTGCACGCGCACGCCGGCTTCGGCAAGCGTTTGCGCGGCGGCCGTGACTTCGTCGCGCGCGGCGGCGGACACCGACGCCGTGTCGCGCGCAGCGCCGCCGGCCGTGCGCTGGAACGCGTTGTCGGCCGCGGTCTGCGGGTTCGGCAGGAAGCGGTGCGGCCGGATCATCACGACGGCGGCCGGCGCCTGGATCGATACGAGATTCATGAACGGTAGTGGCGAGAGGCGAGGAACCGGGCGGCGCGCACGCCGCCCGGCAATGACGGTCAGCGCGCAAACGCGGCGACGGCTTCGGCGACGAACGCCGCGTGACCCTGCGCGACTGCGGCCGGATCGTCGATCAGCGCGAACAGGTTCTTCGGATCGACGGCCGGCGGAATCAGCGCGATCTCGATGCCGGCGTTGTGCTGCTGCGCGAGCGCGTACAGGTAGCGCAGCGCGGAATAGTCTTCGAGCGCGAAGCCGACCGAGTCGAACACGGTGACTTCGTCAGCGCGTTCGCGGCCCGTCGTTTCGCCCTGCAGCACGCGCCACAGTTCGGTGACGGGGAAGTCGGCCGGCATCTGCTGGATCTCGCCTTCGATGCGCGACTGCGGCTCGAATTCGACGAACACGCGGCCCGCGTGCAGCACGCCGGCGTCGAGCTCCGTCTTGCCCGGGCAATCGCCGCCGACCGCGTTCAGGTGCATGCCGGGCTCGATCATGTCGGCCGTGACGATCGTCGCGTATGCCTTGTCGGCGGTGACGGTCGTCACGATGTCGGCGCCGCGCACGGCATCGGCGGTCGACGCGGCGCGCACGACGCGCAGCGCCGGATACGCGGCGAGGTTCTTCGCGAGCTTGTCGGTGGCGAGCGGATCGACGTCGAACACGCGGATCTCTTCGATGCCGAGCAGCGTGTGGAATGCGATCGCCTGGAATTCGCTTTGCGCGCCGTTGCCGATCAGCGCCATCGTGCGCGAATCGGGGCGGGCGAGCGCCTGCGCGGCGAGCACCGACGTCGCGGCCGTGCGCAGCGCAGTGGTCAGCGTGAGTTCGGCGAGCAGCAGCGGGTAGCCGGTGTCGACTTCGGCGAGCGCGCCGAACGCCATCACCGTGTGCATGCCGCGCGCGGCGTTCACGGGATGGCCGTTCACGTACTTGAACGCGAACAGCGAGTCGTTCGCGACGGGCATCAGTTCGATCACGCCGTCGCGCGAGTGGCACGCCACGCGCGGCGACTTGTCGAAGTCGGCCCAGTGCAGGTAATCGGCGCGCAGCGTGTCGACGAGTTCGCGCAGGAACGGCGTGACGCCGGTCCTGGCGATCAGTCGGGCGGTGGCGGGAACGTCGAGGAAGCGAGTCATCGGTCTGTCTCCATTATTTTGCCGGTGCGGATATCCGGCGTTCCGGTCGACCGGGGCGGGCGCTGTGGCCCGGGCCCCGGCTCCATGAAAAGCGGCGTCGCGGCGCGTTGGGCCGGTCGATGGAGTCATTATTTCCGGGAGTCGAGCCAACAAAAAGACGGCAAAAGTGGCAGATTTCTCGGTAGACTTTGCAAATTGCTTGACATATCCGGCAGTTTGCTCAATTCCCGCTGGTCGGAATGCGCACTGTCCGGCACGCTGGCGGCCCGTTCACGCTCAACAGGAAGAGGCGTTCATGATTACGCTCGACGACGTCGACCGGCAGCTCATCGCGCTGCTGCGCGATAACGCGCGGCTGCCGGTCGTCGCGCTTGCGAAGGAACTGCGCGTCGCGCGCGCGACCGTGCAGAACCGGCTGACGCGGCTGGAGAAGAACGGCGTGATCGTCGGCTATACGGTGCGGCTCAAGCCGGCCGCCGAGCGGCACCGGATCCGCGCGCTGATGTCGATCGCGGTGCAGGGCAATCGCGGCGCGGAAGTGGTGAAGGTGCTGCGCGGGCATCCGAACGTCGCGTCGATTCACAGCACGAACGGGCGCTGGGATCTGGTCGCCGAGCTGCACGCCGATTCGCTCGAGCATTTCGATCGCGTGCTCGGCGCGATCCGGCTCATCGACGGGATCGCAAGTACGGAGACGAGTATTTTGTTGTCGACGCACAAGGCGTGACGCGGCGTGGCGTGCGCGTCAGTTCCGTTGCCAACGCGTGTTTGAAACGCCGACGGATACCACCGACGCGGCTGCGGCGGCCGTGCAAACGATAGCGGCGCGAAGTTCGTGAGCGGGCGTCGTCGTTCGGTTGCGATCACGGCCACGGGCCACGGCGTACGCGGCAATTACCGGGCCTGCTTCGTTCGGAATCCGAGCCAGTCTATTGCGGAGCACGAAGATGATTTCGTCAGACCGAGGAGCGTAGGCGCGGCGAAATTCAGCCCTTCTGACCTTCCACTCGTCCGATGTCCTCGGGACTTACACTAATCAACGTCACAAAGTCAGAAACCTGGCCTGCTGCATCGAGGCGGGCCATGCTAACCTGCAGCCGCAATATAAAAAAACGCGATAAATGACGGGGTCTATAAGATGAGAGAGGCCGTACAGGATGCAGGGGGACGGGGAGCATACGAGGAAGAAGCGCTGGTGCCGCACGTCGCAAGCGCGGCAGCGGAGTCGGAACAGATCGACCTGATCGAACTTGGCGCGCGCGTGTCGTCGGTGACCGTACTGGGCGCATTTGCCTATCTGACTTACATCCCGTGGCGACAGGATCCGAGCCGGATCACGCTGGTCCTGCTGCTGGTCGCCGCGGCATTGACCGTCGGCATGTCGGCATTCGCGAAATTGCCGAAGCAGCGCGACTGGCATCCCGTCGCGGTGTGCGTTTCTCTTGGCGGTTCGTTCTACTGCCTCGCCTATCAGCTCGACGCCAGCACACACCTGATTCCGGAGTGGGCAGGCGGAGCGTTGCAGATTTTCGGGATCGCATTCCAGCTGCTCGCGAAGCTGTCGCTGGGGCGCTCGTTCGGTCTGTTGCCGGCCAACCGCGGGGTCGTGGCGAGCGGCGCATACCGGTTCGTGCGTCACCCGATCTATGCCGCTTACCTGGTGTCCGAGCTTGGTTTCCTGCTCGCAAACTTCAGCTCCCGAAACTTGCTCATGGTCAGCAGCTGGATGCTGTTGCAGGTCGGGCGAATCATTCTGGAAGAACGCGTGTTGTCGGAAGACGCGGATTATCGCGCGTACAAGGCGCAGGTGCGGTACCGGTTGGTTCCGGGCGTGTTTTGACGGGCATGCGGAACGCCCGCCATTGCGCATTACCGGTGAAGCACCTTGGCGCCGGCCGTCGTGTCGCGATCGGTCGAGCGCCCGCCGGTCTATCGGCAAACCTCAGCATCGCTGAATTGACGGCGTCAGACAGTCATGTCGACGGGCCGCGTGCGCGCGTGATCGGGAAACACCGGTTCACCCAGCGTCAGCATCAACCGGTTCGCCCACGCGAAAATCGCGACGGCATGCGACAGGTCGAGAATTTCCTCATGCGTCAGCCCTTCCGCTTCGAGCGCGGCGATGTCGTGCTCGTCCACCGCGTCGGGCCGTTCGGTCAGCGCGATCGCGTAGCGGATGATCGCGCGTTCGCGCGCGGACGTGCCGGCCGTGGCCGGATCGTCAAACACCTGTTCGATCGCATCGGTACGCTTCGCGAGCTGCGTGAAGCGCTGCGCATGCACCGATGCGCAATACACGCAGCCATTCACGCGCGACACGACCGTGCTCGCCAGTTCGCGTTCCGCGCGTGAGAGGCCGCCGGGGCCGTACATGATCGCGTTGAACACGCCCGAGCGCTGCCGCAGGATCTCGGGCAGATGGACGAGCAGCAGGTAATAGTCGGACGTCTTTGCTTGCGGATGGCTCGCTTCGAGCACCGCGAGCTGGTCGGCCGTTGCGCCGTCGAGCGGCACGGTGTCGAGCCACGCGCGCCAGCCGAGCGTGTCGGACGTGAAGCCGTGGGCGGTCGTGGTCGTCATGCGGCCTCCTTGCCGGCGCGTGCCTGCAATGCGTGCGCGGCTGCCGCGACGCGCAATTGATAGGTAACGAATGCGACGAGCTGCGACAGCGCGACGATCGCCGGCGTCGTGAGCCCGGCCGACTTCAGCGCGTCGAGATCGGACGGGCGCGCGTCGACGGGCGCGAGCGTCAGCCGGTGTGCATGTGCGAGCAGTGCGCCGATGCGTGGCGGCAGCGCGTCGAATGCATCGGCGTCCGCATGCGCGATGTCGTCCGCCGTGCCGCCCGCAGCGAGCAGTCGTGCGCGGTACGTTGCGGCGAGCGCATGCGCGTTCGAGCGCTGCGCGACATATCGCGCCGCATGCAATCGTTCGGCCAGCGAAAGATCGGGCAGAGCGGGATCGAACAGCGCGGCTTCGCTCGATCGCGTATGGAGCAGGATCTTGTCGCGGGCGCGACGCAGTGCGGCTACTGCATCGCCGTCGCGCAGGCCGGCGACGGCGTCGATCGTATCCGGCGCGGCGGCCGGCGTGATGGGTTCGGTCATCGTGGTGGTTTCCAGTCTCGAGTGTCGTCGTTGATCGCCGCGGCGCTCATGCATCGGCATCGTGCCATTCGTCGCCTTGCAGCTCCGCGTTCGCGAACGCGACGAGCGCGTCGTAGTGGCGGTCGCGATCGGCATCGAACAGCCGGCTCGCGATGCCGCGCGCGAGCCGTTCGGCGCCGGCGCTGATCGCGGGGATGTCGCCGGACAGCTTGCCGTGGCTCAGGCTCGCCGCATGGTTGAAGCAATGAATGCGCGTGACGGCCGGGCATGCGCCGGGTTCGCGCTCCTGGAACGCGAACGCAGGGCCGAGATCGGGCGACTCGGCGAGCTCGTCGAGCGACGTGCCCGGCTCCGGGCGATAGCGATCCCTCCAGCGCCGCACATGCGGCCCGAACGACGCGAATTCCGCACGCGTCGTCCAGTCCGAATGAAACCCCGTCGCGAAGATCAGGAAGTCGACCGTGTAGCGCCCGCGCGGCGTGATCACGTCGAGGCCGTCCGCGTGTTCGACGAGCGTTTCGATCGGGCTGCCCGCATGGAAATACGCATGCGCATGCCGGGACACGCGCAGCACGCTGTCGCGCGGCGGCGGTGTCTGCGACGTCAGCGCGTAGTGCATGAAGCGCCACTTCGTCGCGTCGTCGAGATCGGCGTAGCCGTGCACGAGCCCGGGGCTGCCGATGCCCGTCAGCTTGTTGATGCGCGGAATGTCCGCACGTCGGAACAACAGGTCGACGCGCGCGGCGCCCGCTTCGAGCGCGGTGCCGGCATTGTCGAACGCGGATGCGCCCGCGCCGACCACGCCCACCCGCTTGCCGGCAAGCGCGGCGAAATCGATCGGCTCCGAAGAATGGGCCCAGCGGGTGCGCGGCGCACGTTGCGCGACGGGCGGCACGTATGGGCCGCCGAGTCCGTCGCGGCCGGTGGCCAGCACGACGTGCCGTGCGAGCAGCGTGTCGCCTTCGCCGTTTGCGCGGATGTCGAGCGAGAGCAGGCCGTCGTCGCGCGGACGCAGCGCGACGAGCGTGGAGTCGTTGCGCACCTGCAGGCCGAGCACGCGGCGATACCAGCGCAGGTAATCCATCCATTGCGTGCGCGGAATCTTGTAGAGCGCATCCCATGCTTCGCGGCCATATTGCGCTTCGAACCACGCGCGGAACGTCAGCGCGGGGAGTCCCAGCGCGGGGCCGGTGAGTTGCTTCGGTGAACGCAGCGTCTCCATGCGCGCGAACGTGATCCACGGGCCCTCGTAGCCGGCCGGCGCGCGGTCGATCACGCACTGGTTGTCGATGCCGAGCAGGCGCAGTTCGGCCGATGCGGCGAGCCCCGCCATGCCGCCGCCGATGATGGCGACATCGAGCACGCGTGCGCCGTCGACGTCGCGCGGCGGCACCCACGACGGGGCGGGCAGATCGAGCCAGCGCAGATCCTGCGCGAGCCGCGCTTCGAGGGCTTCGAGTGTGGCGGGCGTCGTCATGCGGCCTCCCGGCGCGTACGGCGCGCGCGCTTGGTGCCTGCGGTGCCTGCCGCTCGGGTTGCGCGATCGGTGCGCAGGCGGTCGCCGCGCAGCAGCGCGTCGTGCGCGGCAGCGTCGTGGAAGATCACGTCGTCGAGCAGCGTGCGCGTCGTGCGATGCAGCGCGTCGAGCAGCGCGTCGACGGCGGCCGTGCGCGCTTTGCCGGCCGGTGTCGCGACCCCGAACGCGAACGGGATGTCGACGTCGAGCGGGCGCGCGGCGACGCCGTCCACCGGCAGCGCGACGCCGGTCGCCGGATCGACGATGCCGATCCCGATGCCCGCGCGCGCGGCCATCACCGCATTCAACGACGCATTGGTTTCGATGAACACGCGCGCATCGACGCGGGCGGCGGCGAACGCGGCATCGATCCGCTGGCGCAGCCGGTGCCGGTTCGCGACCGTCACGATGCGACGCCGCGCGAGATCGCGCAGCGCGATGCGCGGCTTCGTCGCGAGCGGATCGTCGGCGGGCAGCACGGCGACGCACGGCGTCTGCGCGATCCAGTGCACGTCGAGCCCGGCATGCGCCATCGGCAGCGTGACGACGCCGATATCGGCGGTGCCGGCCAGCACCTCGTGCACGACGTGTTCGGCCGACTCGCTGCGCAGTTGATAGTGCGGCGCATGCGCGTCGCCGGGAAGGGCCGCAAGCGCGGCCGGCACGAGCGTGGCCGCGAGCGAGGGCGTGGCCGCGATGCGCACGGGTTCGGCCGTTTCGTCGCCGAGTGCGCGTGCACGCGCTTCGATCGCGCGCAGCCCGACGAGCGAACGCTCGACTTCCTCATAGAGCAGGAACGCGCGGCGCGTCGGCGTCACGCGCGGGCCGTGCCGGTCGAACAGCGCGTAGCCGAGATCGGCTTCGAGCTCCTGGATCTGCCGCGTGACGGCCGGCTGCGAGCGGCCGAGCAGTTCGCCCGCGCCGGTCACGCTGCCGGCCGACATGACCGCGGAAAAGGCTTCGAGTTGATGCAGCTCCATGACGCGTTCCGATGATGCGATTTGCGCATTGTAGGAGTGCGAGCATGCGCGATTCATATAATGATTTTTGCTATCGACAGCGCGATAAATGCGAAGCGCATACGCGCCGCGACGGCCGGTCATGCATGCACGCGCACTCGTTGCCATCGGCCCCGCGCGGGAAACGTCAATCGAATCAATGTGCTGCGCCGCGCGCCGATGCAGCGCGCGATGCGCGATACGCGGGACACCGTCACGCATGCGTTTCACTTCGCGCCATGCGCGATATCGATATGCGCAAAACTTCGTTGGAACGCTCCGGACCGGATGGTTACATGCCCTCACTCTTTTCGATCGACTGAAGCTGGGGGACGCATGAACGTTTCGGGGAACGACACACGCGGCGCATGGCGGCGCGTGCTGGGCACGGTGGCGGCGCTGGCTGCCGCATGGGGTTTGTCGACGGGCGGCGCGCTCGCGGCAGGCGTGGCGGGCGAGCCGGTCGTGATCGGCGTGAGCGGGCCGCTCACCGGGCAGGACGCGCAATACGGCGAGCAGTGGAAGCGCGGCTTCGATCTCGCGCTCGACGAGATCAACGGCAGCGGCGGCATTCATGGCCGGCCGCTCGCGATCGACTTCCAGGACAGCCGCAGCGATCCGCGCCAGGCCGTGGCGATCGCACAGAAATTCGTCGCGGACCCGCGCGTCGTGATCGAGCTCGGCGACTTCTCCAGCGCGACGTCGATGGCCGCGTCGCCGATCTACCAGCGCGGGCAACTGCTCCAGTTCGGCTTCACGAACTCGCATCCGGATTTCACGAAGGGCGGCGACTATCTGTGGAGCACCGCGCTGAGCCAGGCCGAAGAGCAGCCGCTGCTCGCGCGCTATGCAGTGAAGGAACTCGGCTTCAAGCGGATCGCGGTGCTGTACCTGAACACCGACTGGGGCCGCACCAGCAAGGACATCTTCGCGAAGGCGGTGACGGGGCTCGGCGCGCAGGTCGTCGCGGCCGAGGGCTACCAGCCGACGGAGAAGGATTTCCGTTCAACGCTTGTGCGCATCGGTGAATCGAAGCCCGATTCGATCGTGCTGATCTCGTACTACGCGGACGGCGCGCAGATCGTGCGGCAGGCGCGCACGTCGGGGCTCACGCTGCCGATCGCGGCGGTGGGCTCCGTGTATTCGCCGAAGTTCCTCGAACTGGGCGGCACGGCCGTCGACGGCGTCTATACGGAATCGAACTTCTTCCCGGCCGAGCCGCGTCCGGAAGTCCAGGCGTTCGTGCAGCGCTATCGCGCGAAATTCCATACCGATCCCGATTCGTTCGTCGCGCGCGCGTACGACGCGCTGATCCTGTCGGCCGACGTGCTGCGCCGCTACGGCACGACGCGTCAGGCCGCGCACGACGGTTTCGCGAAGGTGAGCGACGTGCCGAGCGTGATTTTCGGCAAGGTGCGCTTCGATCCGCAGACGCGCCGCGTCGCGGGCGCGCGCACCGTGTATCTCGTCGTGAAGCAGGGGCAGTGGGCGCTGTGGGATGGCGCGAAGCCGCAGATCGCGGCGCGCTGAATCCGAACGCGAATCTCACCCTCACTCTGACCTAGACCCGCATGCCCAAGACGGACGCATCGTGATGGCTTCCTGGCTCGACTACACGCTCAACGGCCTCATCGTCGGCAACATCTACGCGCTGCTCGCGGTCGGGCTCGCGCTGATCTTCGGCGTGTCGCACCTGATCAACTTCGCGCACGGCTCGGTCTACATGGTCGGCGCGTTCATCGGCTGGCTGTGCCTGACGCGCTTCGGGCTGCCGCTGCCGATCGCGCTCGCGGCGGTCGTGGTCGGCTGCGGCGCGCTCGGCATCGCGATCGAGCGGATCGGGTTGCGGCCGCTGCGCCATGCCGCGCGCATCGCGCCGCTGCTCGCGACGATCGGCATCAGCTTCATCCTCGACCAGCTCGCGTTCGGCGCGGACCCGCGCGCGGTGCCGACGCCGCTGCCCGACTGGCACGTGCGGATCGCCGGTGCGACGCTCGGCTCGCTCGACCTGCTGATCGCCGGCATCGGCATCGCGGCGGCCGCGCTGCTGTACGGCTTCCTGCGCTTCACGCGGCTCGGCTGGGCCGTGCGCGCGACCGCGCAGGATCGCGACGCCGCGCTGCAGATGGGCGTCGACGTCGATCGCGTGAACCAGACGGTGTTCGCGATCGCGTGCGCGCTCGGCGGCGTGAGCGGCCTCCTGGTCGGCATGTACTACAACAGCATCGATCCGGCGATGGGCTTCCAGGCGACGCTGAAGGGCGTGGTCGCGCTGCTGATCGGCGGGCTCGGCAACGTGCCGGGTGCGATCGCGGGCAGCCTGCTGCTCGGTCTCGTCGAAAGCTACGGCGTCGCGCTGTTCGGCACGAGCTACCGCGACCTGTTCGCGTTCGGACTGCTGATCGTGTTCCTCGTCTGGCGTCCGAACGGGCTGTTCAGCGCGAACCGCGCGCTGCCGCCGGAGCCGATGACGGGCACGTTCCTCGCGGCCGCGAAGGCGGTGCGCGTGCCGCGCCCGGTGCTGGCGCTGCTGATCGCGCTGGCGGCCGTGCTGCCGTGGCTCGGCGCATCGCCTTACGTGCTGCAGACGTTGACCAACGCGTGGCTGTACGGGCTGCTCGCATTGAGCCTCACGCTCGTCGCCGGCACGGTCGGGCAGATCTCGCTTGGTCATGCGGCGCTGCTCGTGATCGGCGCGTATGCGTCCGCGCTGCTGTCGTCGGATCTCGGCTGGTCGCCCGCGGTGACGATTCCGTGCGCGGGCGTGATCGCCGCCGTGCTCGGCACGCTGCTCGTCTATCCGGCGTTCCGGCTGCGCGGACACTACGTGTCGATCGCGACGCTCGGCATCGGCGAAGTGGTGAGCCTCGTGATCCTGAACTGGGACGGCCTGACGCGCGGCCCGCTCGGCATCACCGGTATCGCGCCGCTGCCGTGGGCGACCACCGCGCGCGCCGCGTACTGGTTCACGTTCGCGGTGCTCGTCGTGTTCGCGCTCGTGCAGGTGCGGCTGTTGCGCTCGCATCTCGGCCGCACGCTGCGCGCGGTGCGCGAGGACGACGTCGCCGCGCGCGCGCACGGCATCGCGCCGAACCGCTACAAGGCGATCGCGTTCGCGGTCGGCGGTGTCGCGGCGGGCGTGAGCGGCGGGATTGCCGCGCATCTGTACAGCTACATCAATCACCAGACCTTCGATTCGCAGGTGTCGATCCTCGCGCTGACGATGGTGATCCTCGGCGGGCTCGGCAACGTGCTCGGCGGCATCGTCGGCGCGGTTGCGCTGATCGGGCTGCCGGAGTTGTTCCGCTGGGCGGCCGACTACCGGATGCTGATCTACGGGCTCGTGCTGCTGCTCGTCCGGTTCCGGCCGCAGGGCGTGCTCGGCACGGTGTGAGGAGGAATGCAATGACCACCACCCGACCCTTGCTCGACGTGCAGGGCCTGACGCGCCGCTTCGACGGCGTGACCGCGCTCGACGGTGCGAGCCTCGCGCTCGCCGACGGCGAACTGCTCAGCGTGATCGGCCCGAACGGCGCGGGCAAGTCGACGCTGTTCAACCTGATCGCGGGCGCCGACCGGCCCGATGCCGGCCGCGTGACCTTCGACGGCCGCGACATCACCGGCACCGCGCCGGAACGGCTCGCGGCGCTCGGCATCGCGCGCACGTTCCAGCACGGCCGCGTGTTCGGCAACCTGAGCGTGCTCGACAACGTGCTGATCGGCGCGCATGCGCGGCTGCGCGCGGCGCGTCCCGGCTGGCCGGCGCTCGGCGCGGCCGCCGAAGTGCTGCGCGCGCTCGTGCGGCCCGCGTCGGTGCGCCGCGAGGAAGCGGCGCTGCGCGACGAGGCGCGCGACATCATCGCCGGCTTCGGCGAGCGGCTCACGCCGCGCATCGATCATCCGGCGCACAGCCTGTCGTATGCGAACCGGCGGCGCGTGGAGATCGGCCGCGCGCTCGCGCTGCATCCGCGCCTGCTGCTGCTCGACGAGCCGACGGCCGGCATGAACGAGACGGAAACGGCCGAGATGCTGCAGCTGATCCAGTCGCTGAAGGCGCGCGGGCTGACGATCCTGCTGATCGAGCACAAGCTCGAACTGGTGATGCGCGTGTCCGACCGCGTGATGGTGCTCGACAACGGCGTGAAGATCGCCGAAGGCGCGCCGCGCGACGTGCGGCACGATCCGCGCGTGGTCGAGGCTTATCTCGGCCGCCGCCATGCGGGCGGCGCGGCGGCCGAGCGCACCGTGCAGGCGGCCGCATGAGCGCACTTTATTCGGACGCCGATACGACTATGACCGACGCGCTGCTGAAACTCGAACACCTCGACACGTTCTACGGGCCGGTACAGGTGCACTTCGACGTGAATTTCGAAGTCGGCCGCGGGCAGATCGTCAGCTTGCTCGGCGGCAATGCGAGCGGCAAGTCGACGACGATGAAGCTGATCCTCGGGCTGATGCGGCCGAAGCGTGGCGTCGTACGTTTCGACGGCGACGACGTGACCGCGCTCGCGACACCGCAGCGCGTACGGCGCGGGATCGCGGCCGTGCCGGAAGCGCGGCGGCTGTTCGGCGACATGAGCGTGCGCGAGAACCTGTTGATGGGCGCGTACACGCGCGGCGATCGTGCGGCGGTGAGCGAAGACTACGAACGCATGCTCGACCTGTTTCCGCGTGTGCGAGAACGGCTCGCGCAGCGCGCGGGCACGCTGTCGGGCGGCGAGCAGCAGATGCTCGCGATGGCGCGTGCGCTGATGGCGCGGCCGAAGCTGATCTGCATGGACGAGCCGACGATGGGGCTGTCGCCGCTGTACGTCGACAAGGTGCTGGAGCTGATCGACACGATCAACCGGCAGGGCGTGACGGTGTTCATGGTCGAGCAGAACGCGAGCCTCGCGCTGGAGATCGCGCACTACGGCTACGTGCTGCAGACGGGGCGCGTGGTGCTCGAAGGGCCCGCGAAAACACTGCTCGACGATGAACGCGTGCGCGATGCGTATCTCGGCGGGGAGGCGGTGGCGGCGTAAGTCGTGCACCCTGGCGCGGCCGTGCTCGATGAAAAGTGGAGTAGATTGATGTTCTGTGGCGATCGGCGCCACGGAGATCACCCGCCATGTTGACCTATTCCACGCAGAAAGTCGGCTACGACTACGACCAGCTGGATCCCGAGCGAGCGACGGACTACGCGTCGTTCGCGCGGGCCTTCGATGCATTCCCGTGGGTCGCGCAGCATGCGGACTGGAACGTGTTGCAGGACGGCCCGTTGCCCGCGCTCGTGCTGCAGCATGCCGGCGATCGGCGCGAATTGTGGATCAGCGCGCTGAGCGACGCGCATTCGGACGGCTTCCAGTTGAATGCGGTTTCCATGCGGATGAAGAAGGGGTTGTTCGGCATCGGAAAGGCGAAGCTGGGGCAATACGTCGAAACGATCGACGTCAGGAAGCGCGTCGACGTCGACACGTTGTGCCGTCTCTTCTGCGACCGCCACTATCACGAGCTGGACCGGCTGGTGGCGCGGCATGCGGAGCGCAACGCCGACCGTCGCGACAGCGACGATTGAGCGCCTGTCGCGCGCTGCCGTTCGACTGACTCCGCGTCAGATCGTCCGGCGAACCGCGGCTTTGCTCGCGTGAGCCGTCACCGGCTGCGGAAACGTAAGCACCACCGCAAACCCGCCCGCATCGGGAAACGCGAACCCGACACGCCCGCCGTGCGCCTTCATCACTTCCTGCACGATCGCGAGCCCGAGGCCCGACCCGGTGCGGCGCTCGGTGCCGTCCGGCGCGAGCCGCACGAACGGCTGCAACGCCGCATCCCAGTGCTCGCGCGGAATGCCTCGTCCGTTGTCGGTGACGGTCAGCGTCACCGCGTCGTCCGCGTTGCCTGCGTTACCTGCGTTGCCTGCGTTGCCTGCGGTGGCGACCGATACGACGATGTCGTCCGCATGCCCATGCAGCAGCGCATTGTGCAGCACGTTCGACAACGCCTCCTGAAGACTGATCGCATCGCCGTCGATCCACGCTTGCGGCGCATCGCTTGCGAATGCAACGGCCACATCGCGTTCGTCCGCGAGTGGAATCGCGCGGCCTAACACGTCCTTCGCGAGCGCGACGAGTTCGACGGGTTGCAGCGGCACGGCCTCGGTGCGATGGATCACCATCGCATGATTGAGCAACTGCCCGGTGAGCCGTCCGACATCCGCGCTGGTCGCACGCAGCGCATCGAGCCGCGCCGCATGACGCGCGGGATCGGATTCGCCGTCGAGCAGCTCGATCTGTGCGTCGAGCCGCGCGAGCGGCGTGCGCATCTGGTGCGCGGCGTCGGCGATGAAGCGCTGCATCGCGTTGATTCGCTCGGCGAGGCGGTGCATCAAACCATTGATCGAACCGATGATCGCGTCGATCTCGCTCGGCGTATCGACGGCCACCGGCCGCAGGTCGGCCGGGTCGCGCGCGGCGATGATCGTGCCGATCTGCGCGAGCGGGCGCAGCCCGCGCCGGATCGCGAGGCCGCTCGCGCCGATCGCGAGCACGCTCATCAGCAGGATCAGCGTCCACACCTTGATGCTCATCTCGTTCGTCAGCTGCTGGCGCGCGTTGGTTGTCTGCGCAACGGTGACGAGCGCCCAACCGGGCGTGCTTTCCTCGGGCATGTAGCGCGCGATGGTCGCGGTGCGGATCCGGTGCCCCTGATAGACGGCGTTCGCGAACGCCGGGCCCTGTTTGGCGGCGGCGAGCGTCGCGGGGCTCGCGAGATCGTTGTAGCCGGCCACGACCACGCCGCGCGAATCGACGACCTTGTAGTAGACGAGGTCGTAGCGCGACAGCGTCGACAGCGCTGCCACGGGCGGATTCAGCGCAAGCACGCCGCCTTGTACGTAGAGGTTCTCCGCGACCTGGATCGATGCGCCGGCGAGCAACTGGTCGTAAGCGCGTTCGGCCGCGACGCCCGCGTAGTAGCGCGCGATCGCCGCGAGCGCGAGCGCGCCGGTCGCGACGACGAGCGCGATGAACAGCAGCGTGCGCCCGAACAGCGTCTTCGGGAACCAGTCAATGCGCGGCAATCTGATACCCCATCCCGCGTGCGGTACGGATCTCGACCGAGCTGCCCTGCAGCTTCTTGCGCACGCGCGTCACGTATTGCTCGACCGCGTTCGCGGTCGGCTCGTTGCCGAAGCTGAACAACTGGTTCAGCAGTTCGTCCTTCGAGAAGATCCGTTGCGGACGGCTCGCGAGAATCTCGAGCAGCGCGAACTCCTGGCGCGATAGCGACAGCGGCTGGCCGTCGAGTTCCGCGAGGCGGCTGCTGCGGTCGATCACGAGGCCGCCGAGCGTCAGCACGTCGTTCGCATGGCCGCTGTTGCGGCGCAGCAGCGCCTGCACGCGCGCGTCGAGTTCGCGGTAGTCGAACGGCTTCACCAGATAGTCGTCGGCGCCGAGGCCGAGGCCGCTCACGCGGTCGTCGATCGCCGAGCGCGCGGTGACGAGCAGCACCGGCGTCGTGCTGCCCGATGCGCGCAGGTTGCGCAGCACCGCGAAGCCGTCGAGGCCGGGCAGGTTCGCATCGAGCACGACGAGGTCGAAGCGCTCGACGCGCAGCAGGCTGTTCGCGGTCGACCCGTCGGTCTCGAGATCGACGGCGTGGCCGAGCCGCGTCAGGCGGCTGCGGATCGCCGCGCCGATTTCGGCATCGTCCTCCACGACGAGAATGCGCATGGTGCCGGTTCGCAGGTAGATGGGTTAGGGGTTTTCCCGGGGCCGGGGTGTCAGTATTTTCTCAGACTCGCTCGATAACCTGTGTCGAGCCGGAAGCAGGATGCAAGGACGGCATTAATACCAGAAATATTCAAGGAGACGGCAACATGCAGCATGTCACGGGCACGATGAACGCGCGCCGCGGCGCCACGCCGGCCTGCGCGTGGCCGCTGGCCGACCGCCGCACGGCGGCGCGCGCATGACGACGTCGCCACGCCGCCGCGCGTTGATCGCAGCCGGGCTCGGCGCGCTGGGCGTGCTCGGGGCGCCGGCGCTCGTGCGCTCGACGCCGCGCACCGTGCGGATCTCGAAAGGCTATGGCGTGCTGTACCTGCCGCTGCTCGTGATGGAGAAGCAGCGGCTGTTCGAGCGGCACGCGGCGCGGCACGGCCTGCGCGAGATCGCGGTCGACTGGGTGCTGCTCGACGGCGGCAACTCCGTCAACGACGCGATGATGGCCGGCACGCTCGATTTCGCGGGCGCCGGCGCGCCCGGCTTCATCGAGCTGTGGGCGCGGGCGCGCGGGATTCCGAACGTCGAGGTCATCGGCATCAGCGGGTTGTCGACCACGTCGCTGTCGCTCAATGCGAACCGTCCCGGCCTCGCGTCGCTGCACGACTTCACGCGCGCCGACCGGATCGCGGTGCCGGGCATCCACACGTCGCTGTCGGCGGTCGTGCTGCAGATGGTCGCGAGCCGGCAGCTCGGTGCGAAGCATTTCGCGCAGCTCGACTCGATCACCGTGAACCTGCCGCATCCGCAGGCGATGCAGGCGCTGATCCACCGCGAGAACGGCATCACCGCGCACTTCACGTCGCCGCCGTTCTCGACGCTCGAGTTGCGGCAGCCGGGCATTCATCGCGTCGTGAGTTCGGTCGACGTGCTCGGCCCGATGACGCTCGACGTCGTGTTCGCGCCGAAGCGGCTCGTCGATGCGGAGCCCGCGCTGGCCGCCGCGTTTCTCGGCGCGCTCGACGAAGCGAATCACGTGATCGCGCAGGATCCGCGCGCGGCCGCTGCGCTGTATGCGGCGTCGTCGGGTGTCGGCGTGTCGCACGACGACGTGATGCAGATGCTCGCCGCGCCCGACACGCGCTTCTCGGTGCGGCCGAACCAGCTGATGGACTACGTCGAATTCCTGTATCTCGCCGGCACGATCAAGGCGAAGCCGCGCGCGTGGCACGAGATGTTCGCGCCGATGCTCGACGACTACCGGTCGGGCTGAACGCCGCACGCGGCACGCCATTCACCGAAACATTTGCGCGCCCGCGCGCTCGTCGAGCGCGGCGCCGATTCAACCGATTCAACCGATATGCAACCGATTCACCCAAGGAGCCTGAAGTGAACGCCACCGAAACCCTGGACCCCGCGTCCGCCGAAGAGCAGCGCATCATGTCGAAGATGGCGCGGCGCCTGATGCCCATTCTCGTCGTGATGTTCCTGATCGCGTTCATCGACCGGCAGAACGTCGGTTTCGCGAAACTGCAGATGGTGCACAGCCTCGGGATGACCGAGGCCGCGTTCGGTCTCGCGTCGTCGCTGTTCTTCATCGGCTACCTGCTGTTCGAGGTGCCGAGCACGCTCGCGCTGCATCGCTACGGCGCACGCGTGTGGCTCGCGCGGATCATGCTGACGTGGGGCCTCATCACCGTGCTGATGGGCTTCACGACGTCGATGCCCGCGTTCTGTTCGCTGCGGTTCCTGCTCGGGATCGCCGAGGCCGGCTTCTATCCGGGCGTGATCTATTACCTGACACTGTGGTTCCCGCAGAGCTACCGCGCGAAGGTGCTCGGCATCTTCACGCTCGGCAGCGCGCTCGCGAACATGCTCGGTTCGCTGGTCGGCGGCGTGCTGCTGAGCCTGAACGGCGTGTGGGGGCTCGCGGGCTGGCAGTGGGTGTTCGTGGCGACGGGCATCCCGGCGGTGATCGTCGCGATCGTCGTGTTCCGCGTGCTGCCGGCGTCGTTCCGCGAAGCGCCGTTCCTCGATGAACGCGAGAAGCAGATCGTCGCGGCCGCGCTGGAGCGCGAGAAGCCGGCGCAGGCAGAGCATGCGCAGCCGTGGAAGGCGCTGCTCGATCCGCGCGTGATGCTGTTCGCGGCGACCTACATGCTGATGTCGACGTCGCTGTACGGCGTCACGTACTGGCTGCCGACGCTCGTGAAGTCGTTCGGCGTGTCGAGCACCATGAACGGGCTGCTGAGCATGCTGCCGTGGGCGCTCGCTGTGGTGCTGCTGGTGTGGCTGCCGTCGAAGCTGCGCCGCGCGAAGAGCATCCTGCGCACGATCGCGATCGTCGCGGCGCTGGGCGCGCTCGGGTTCCTGCTGAGCCTCGTGCTGCCGTCGACGCCGCTGCGCTTCATCGCGCTCGTGCTCGGCGGCGCGTGCATCCCGCTGCTGTATCCGTGCTTCTGGTCGATGCCGCCGCGTTACTTCACCGGCGCGCGCGCGGCGGCGAGCGTCGCGGCGATCAACTCGATCGGCAACCTCGGCGGCTTCTTCAGCCAGAACCTGATGCCGTTCGCGGGCAAGGTCACGGGCACCGCGTTCGGGCCGATGATCGTGCCGATCGTGTGCCTCGCGTTGCTCGGCGTCGGTGCGCTGGTCGCGTGGACGCGCTCGGAGCGGGGGATGGTGGCGGCGCGGGCGTGATGGATGCGGGAAGCGTTGGCGCTGCGCTTCCACGCGGTCCCAGCTCCCGGGCGTGCCGATGTGCTACCGTGCATGCGGTCGAGATGCATGGAGAGCGAAATGAAAACGACGGCGATGTCCACGCTAAGCGTCGATCGGAAACTGCTCGAGGCAGCGGAAACTGTGTTGGCTGAAAACGAGACGCTATCTGCGTTCGTCGAGTCGACGCTGCGCGATGCCATTGCGCGACGCCGCTTGCGGCGCGAGTTTGTCGCGCGCGGTCTGGCGTCGGCGCGTGAGGCGCGACGTACTGGTGAGTACGTCGACGCCGCGGAAGTCCAGGCCAAACTTGAGACGATGCTGAAAGCCGCGCGCGCTGCGGCGGCACCGCATTAGACGATCGGTGTCGATTCGTGCGAACGGTAGAACAAGTCACGATCCCGGCCGTCCGGTAGCCCCGTCCCCCCCATGCGCGATCGCCACATGCGCGGACGCCACCGGAATATCCACCTCGACCGTCGTCCCTTCGCCGAGCGTCGTATCGATCCGCAGCGTGCCGCCGACGAGATACGCGCGCTCGCGCAGCCCCACCAGCCCGAACGATCCCGACTTGCGCGCTGCGCCGGGATCGAAGCCGGCGCCGTCGTCGCGGATCGTCAACGCGATCGTCTCGTCCCGGTACAGCAGCGCCACGCTCGCGCTCGACGCGGCCGCGTGCCGCGCGACGTTCGCGAGCGCTTCCTGCGCGATGCGGAACACGGCCGTCGCATACGGTTCGTCGAGGTTCAGCTCGCCCGGCTCGACCTGCAGCGTGCACGCCATCCCGTGACGTTGCTGGAAATCCTCGACGAGCCATTGCATCGCCGCGGCAAACCCGAGATCGTCGAGCATCAGCGGCCGCAGGTCCGATGCGATGCGCCGCGTGGCGGTCACCGCGCCGCGCGCGAGCGCATGCATCGTCGCGATCTTGCGTGCCAGCGGCGCGTCGTCCTGCGGCACGTGATCGAGCAGCCATTCGAGATCGTTTTTCAGTGTCGCGAGCGTCTGCGCGAGTTCGTCGTGCAGTTCGCGCGCGATGCGGCGCTGTTCGGCCTCGCGCGCGGTCGCGCTGATCGCCGCGATCTCGCGCAGATCCTCGCGCGACGCCTGCAATGCCCGCTCCGCGCGCACGCGCTCCTCGACCTCGCGCCGCAGGTCGCGGTTCGACGCGCTCAGCTGCGCGGTGCGCGCGGCGACGCGTTGCTCCAGCCGTTCGTTCGCGTCGTTGAGCTGCGCGCTCTTCTGCACGACCAGCAGATGCTGATAGCGCGCGCCGGCCAGCGCGCGTACCGTCTGCGCATGCAGCCGGCCGTTCTCGAACAGCAGCGCGAACAGCACGACACCCGACGCGACGAGGCCGTAGGTGCGCCCGGCATAGAAGCCGAGATCGAAGCGCCCGCGATTCAGCATCGCCGACAGCGCGATGTCGAACAGCCACGCGACGAGCACGATCATCACCCACAGGTCGAGCACGGAATGCGGCCGCCGCTGCCGCCACATCAGCACGAGCGCGGCGAGGTTCAGCATCCAGACGGTCGTGATCGCGTAGCGCATCGTCGCGGCCATCCGGTTGCCCTGCATGATGCGCGGCAGCAGATCGTGGCCGGCGGTCGCGAGCAGCGCGAGCGCGATGGTTGCGGCCGCAACCGACACGATGCACAGCAGAATCGGAATCGCCGCGCGGCGCTGCGTCACCGACGGCTGGCGCGCGCGCGGCGCTTCACGCAGCAGCACGTACGCGGCGACCGCCAGCGGAAAGCCGCCGTGCCAGAACAGGTACAGCCACGCGGTGGTCTGTTCGCCCGCGCCGAGCAGGCCCGACGGCGTGAACAGCCCGGGGAAGCTCAGCATGTGCGTGCCGGCCATGAAGCCGGTGAACAGATAGCCGCCCGCGAGCGCGAGCAGCGATTTCTCGCGCAGGATCGCGTACTGGCCGAGCAGGAGGCCGGCCGTCACCATGTCGTTGACGACGATCGCCGACTGGTACACGGGAATGAATCCCCAGACCCGCGCAAACTGCACGCCCGCGAACGGCGCGAGCACGGCGAAGACCACGGCCGACACGACGACCGTCGCGATCGCGAGCCGCCGCTCGGGCCGGCCCGGCGGCAGCGACGACATGAACATCCGCGACGGCTCCGACGTGCCGTCTTCGTCGTCGGAAGCGGAAGCGGCAGCGGAAGCGGAAGCGGAAGCGGCAGCGGCAGCGGCCGGGCGGTCGCGGAATGCGGACATCATGCGTCGTCGGGGCCGAGGCCCAGGTCGAGATCGTGCCGCACCGCGTAGCGCACCAGCGCGGCTTCGTGCGGCAGATCCATCTTCTCGAGAATGCGCGTCTTGTACGTGCTGACCGTCTTCGCGCTCAGCGTGAGCTCGGACGCGATCCGCGTGACGGTCTGGCCGGCGACGATGCGGCGCATCACGTCGAGTTCGCGCGCGGACAACCGTTCATGCGGCAGCATGTCGGCCGGCGCGCGCAGCGTGCGTGCCAGGCTTTCGGCCGCCGACGGGCTCACGTACACGCCGCCCGCGGCCACCTTGCCGACGGCTTCGACGAGCTCGGCGGTCGCGCTGTCCTTCGTCAGGTAGCCGGTGGCGCCGGCCTTGAACGCGCGTGCCGCGTACTGCGCCTCCGCATGCATCGTCAGCACGAGCGTGCGCAGCGACGGCGCGCGCGTCTTGACGAGCCGGATCAGCTCGATGCCGGTCGGTGCGGGCATCGACAGGTCGAGCAGCAGCACGTCGGCGGCGTGATGCCCGGCCAGCTCGAGCGTGGCCGAGCCGTCGCTCGCCTCGCCGACGATTTCGAAGCCGCCGGCCGTTTCCAGGATGTGACGCAGTCCGTCGCGCATGACTGCGTGATCGTCAGCCAGAATTACCCTGATCATCTAGCGGTCCTCTTCGGGATGACACCGCGGGCTGTGCTGCCGGTAGCCGCCGCGGCCGTTCTTCTGATCAATATATTCCGCCGAAGCGGGAAATGGTGCACCAACTGTAAATTTTTGAGACATCCTGATGTGGATCGTATTCCGGAGCGCAATAATCGACGGGAAATGGTACAGGCGATCGGCCCATGCGGGGCGGGCATTCCCGGGGAGTCGTCGGGGTGGGGCAGGCGCCGCACCTCGCGGATCGCCCTAATTAAGAGATAAACTGGTGCCTGATTGCCGCGTCCCGCCCCGAGGAGCTCCCACGATGATCGATCTCGCCGACATCCTGCCGTCCGCGCTGCCCGACGCCGTCGCATGGGCCGCTGCGCAGGCGGCCCACGGGCTCGCCCAGGGCGTGCCGCTGACGCCCGCGCAGGTCGACGACGCGCGGGCCGTGGGCGTCGCGCAGCCGGAGCGGATCCGGATCGTGGTCGCCGAGCGGCTGCCGTTTCCCGACACGCCGGCGCTGGGCGCGATCGCGCGCGACACCGGGCTGCTGTCGCCCGGGACGATCGGCCTCACGCTCGGCCATGCCGTGTTCGTGCTGCGCGGCCACGATACGCGACGCCTGCTCACGCATGAATTCCGCCACGTGCATCAGTACGAGGCGGCCGGCTCGATCGACGCGTTTCTCGCGCGCTATCTGCACGAGATCGCGACCGTCGGCTATCACGACGCACCGCTCGAGGCCGATGCGCGCCAGCACGAATTCGACTGACGCCCCGACCGCCGCGAACGCGCGCAGACTCCGATGAACCTTCCCCACGCCACCGCGGGCCCGGCGCATGCACGTCGCGCCGCCACGCCGCGCGCCCTGCGATGAGCGACACGATCCACGCGTGGCTCGCCGCGATCGGCGCGCATCCGGCGCTCGTGCTGGCGATCGTGTTCGTCACGGCCTGTGCCGAGGCGATCGCTCTGATCGGCACGGTCGTGCCGGCCGGCGCCGTGATGTTCGCGGCCGGCACGCTGATCGGCGCGGGCGCGCTCGACGGCTGGATCACGATCGGTGTCGCGGCCGCCGGCGCGATCGCCGGCGACGCGATCAGTTACGAACTCGGACGGCGCTACCGCAGCGCGGTGCGAGACGGGCTGGTGCGCGTCGGCTATGCGGACGCGTATTCGCGCGGCGAGCAGTTCGTGCTGCGGCACGGCATCAAGAGCATCGTGCTCGCGCGCTTCCTGGCGCCGGTGCGAGCGGTCGTGCCGGTCGTCGTCGGCTGCGCGACGTTGCCGCGGCGCGCGTTCTATCCGGTCAACATCGTGTCGGCGCTGATCTGGGCGCCCGTGCACGTCGCACCCGGCATCCTGTTCGGCGCGTCGGCGGCGCTGGCCGCGGCGATCAGCGTGCGGGTCGCCGCGATCCTGTTGCTCGCCGCCGCGCTCGTCGCGCTCGTGTGGATCGGTGTGCGCATCGCGCTGCGCCGCGGCTTACCGTTGCTGCACCGCGCGATCGCTGCGTGCGTGCACGCGTGTGTGCGCCGCTGGCCGCGCGTCGGCGCACGGCTGCACGACGGCCTCGCGCGGGTGCGCCGCCTGCCGGGCGCGGTGCTGGTGCTCGCGCTGCTGTTCGTCGGCTGCGTGTGGCTGTTCGCCGGCATCGTGCAGGACGTCGTCGCGAACGATCCGCTGATGCACGCCGACATCGCGCTGTACGCATTCCTGCAGAACCTGCGCACGCCGCCCGTGGACGCCGTGATGCGCGCGCTCGCCGTGCTGCACGGACACGATACGGGGATGATCGTGGCGGCCGCGTTTCTCGTCTGGCTGATGATCCATCGCTGCTGGCTGACGTCTGCCTGGTGGCTCGCGACGGTCGGCATCGCGGTCGTGCTCGTGCCGGTGTTCGGCGGCGGCGTGCCCGGCACGACGCCCGCGAATTTGCCGCCCGGCGCGCTGCACGTGGCGTTGCCCGACGCCGACGCGGCGTTTGCGATCCTCGCGAGCAGCGGCCTCGGCTGGGTGCTGGCGCGCGACCGGCCGGCGCTGTGGCGCATTCCGGTCGTGACGGCGGTCGGGCTGTGGGTCGTGCTGGGCGGCTTCGCGCGGTTGTACGTGGGCGATACGTGGTTGTCGGGCTTGCTGGGCGGCTGGAGTCTCGGGCTTGCGTGGTTCGCGCTGCTGGCCGGCGCCTATGCGTACTGGCAGGTGCGCGAGCATGTGCAGCCCCGCGGCGCGTTCGTCGCGGTGCTCGTCGTGCTCGCGACGGCGGGCGTGTGGACCGTGCCCGCGCAATGGCAGCTCGATCGCGCGGCGCGTCCGCATGTCGGCGACGTCGTGGCGATGACCGTCGATCAGTGGCTGCGCGGCGGCTGGCAGCGTGTGCCGATGCGGCGCACCGAGATCGGCGGCGACCGCGAGGAATATCTGCCGCTGCAATGGTGCGCGACGTCGGACACGCTCGATCGCCATCTGTCGCTGGCCGGCTGGCAGCGGTCGCCGGCGTGGACGCCGGCGACCGCGCTGCGCTGGCTGCTGCCGCAGTCGCCGGCCGACACGCTGCCCGTGCTGCCGCGCTACACGCACGGCGAAAGCACGCGCCGCGTGTTCGTGCGCGTCGATCCGGCGTATCCGGACAGCCGCTTCGTGCTGCGGCTGTGGCGTTATCCGTATGTGCTGGAGGACGCGCGCGGGATGCGGCCGCTGTGGTATGGCGCGCTGTATCGCGAGACGCTGCATCGGCCTGCGCGGCTGATGACGAGCGTGCGCACGACGACGATCGACGATCCGGCGGCGATCGCGCAGGCGCTCGCGATCGAACCGACGATCGCGCATCCGCCGGCGGCGATGCGTGCCGCGCCCGCGAACATGCTGCTCGTGTGGATGGTGCAGCCGTGACGGCGCCATGCGGGCGGAAAGGCACGTTCCCCTGTTTGGAAAATTCATTCGTGGGGCCGGCGCAAGCCCGTTATTAGCATGAACAGGCCCTATGCGTGCGCCGGCTGCGCGGGGACGACGGACAGGCGCAGGCCGACGGTCTTGAGCACCGCGAGCAGGGTTTTCAGTGTCGGGTTGCCGTTGGGCGACAGCGTGCGATACAGCGATTCGCGGCTGATGCCGGCTTCCGCGGCAACCGCGCCGAGGCCGCCGTACGCTTCGGCGACCGTGCGCAGCGCGAGCAGCCCGGCCGCGCGATTGTCGGGATCGTCGAGCGATTCCATCGCGACGCGCAGATAGGCGACCGCGAGCTCGCGATCGGCGCCGAGTTCGGCGACTTCGGCGTCGTGGTGCGATACCGCGCCTTTCAGCTTCTTCATGTTTGCCTCCGCTTCCAGTTCAACCAGTGTTCCTTTGCGCGCCGGATGTCGTCGGGTTGGCTGTGCTTGTCGCCACCGGACAGCAGCAGCACCAGTGCACTGCCGTGTCGGCCGAAATACACCCGATATCCCGCGCCGACATGGACGCGCAGTTCGATCACGCCTTCGCCGACCGCTTCGCAATCGCCGAAATTTCCGGTTTCCACGCGGCGCAGGCGTTCGCGGATCCGCGCTTGCGCGAGCTTGTCGCGCACGGTGTTCAGCCATTGGGTGAACGGCTCGCGACCGTCGTCGCGCTGATAGCGAAGCAGTTCGAACTTGGAGAGCATTGTAACTTATAAGCTACATGAAGGGTATAGGGAGCAGCGTGGTCACACGGTCTGCCGGATGGGCGCGGAGCAAGCCCGATGCAGCGCGGCCGGGCTGCCGAAATCGACGCGGAACGCCGCGCGCCGGCGCCGCGACGGGAATGCACGCGGCGCCTTCGTGGTTCGGGATTTCGGGTGATGAAGCCTGCTTCCCGAACGACGATCATTCTTCCAGTCGGGACGTGCGGAGACGATTCGGCCGGATGGCCGAACGCGTTGGCGCGCGGGGAGTACGCGCCACGGGGGGAGGGGACCGCGGGGACGATCGACCTGCCGAAGCCGAAGCCGAAGCCGAAGCCGAAGCCGAAGCCGAAGCCGGAGCCGAAGCCGAAGCCGGATCCGAAGCCGAAGCCGGAGCCGGCCGCCGGACATTGCGACGGGCGACCCCGCAAGTGCAACCGCGTTACGGCTTCGCGGGCGCGGCCGTCGCGACCTTGTCGAGCGCGGCCGGGATGAACGCGTCGAGCTGCGCGGTCACCGATTCGTAGAAGTCGATCGGCTTGCCCCACGCGTCGGGCACGTCCTTGTGCTCGCCGGTCGCATATTCGGCGAGCGTAAACACCTTGCCGGCCGCCGACGGATAGAGCGCGAGCACTTTTTCCTTGTGCTTGTCGGTCATCGTCAGGATCACGTCGGAATGCTTGACGTCGTTCGCGTTCAGTTGCACCGAACGATGCGCGGACGTGTCGAGCCCGCGCCGCTTCATCAGGATCACGCCGTTGGCCTCGGGCTTCACGTCGTACGGATCCTCGTCCACCGCGCGCGAGATCACCGCGATATGTGCGTGGCGTTGCTCGATCAGTTGTCCTGCGATCGCTTCGGCCATCACGCTGCGTCCGGTATTGCCCGTGTCGACGAACGCGACCTTCTTCGGTTCGTCCGCGAACGCCGACGTCGCGCACTGGAGGCCCACGCAGCAAAGCAGAGCAAGCGTGTTGAGGGTATGGGTTCTTTTCATTGTGTCTCCGCCGGAGTGAGGGGATCGTCGCCACGGCAGCGCGCCGAGGCTTGCGGAGATGATGCGCGGCCGCGCGCGCCGGAAAAAAATAAACGGCCGGTTTTGGCAAGACGGTGTCGCATTGCTGCAAGCGGCGCGATCGGGGCCGCGGCGAACCGCTGCGCCGATCGCGCTGCATCACCGGTGCAGGGTCATGGCGCCGCCACCGTGGCCACCCGTTCCGCCGCAAATGCGGCCAGCGTGCGCAGCGCATCGCGCGCCGAGCGCAGGTAGAACGCCTGCAGATGAAACACGTGCCAGCGCGCGGCATGCACTTCGAGCCGGCACGGCACGCCGCACGCGCGCGCATGCTCGGCGAGCCGCTGCGCATCCGACAGCAGCACCTCCTGATCGCCGGCCTGCACCAGCATCGGCGGCATGCCGCGCAGATCGGTGTCGAGCGGGCCGCGCGCCGCAGCCGAGCCCGCCCCGTGATACCAGCGCAAACCCTGTTCGAGCCAGCCGCGCCGGATCATCGGATCGTCGTGGCGGCGCGACGTGAGCGTGTCGCCGCCCAGTGCGGGATCGGTCACGGGCGAGATCAGCAGCAGCGCGGCGGCCGCCGGCTCGCCACGATCGCGTAGCGCGACGGCGAGCGCCAGCGCGAGCGCGCCGCCGGCCGAATCGCCGGCAATCACGATCCGGTGCGGCGCGTAGCCCTGCGCGCGCAACGCGTCGTAGGCGGCGAGCGCATCGTCGAGCGCCGCGGGGCTCGG
Organism: Burkholderia sp. IMCC1007; assembly: GCF_027257875.1. Taxonomy (GTDB): domain Bacteria; phylum Pseudomonadota; class Gammaproteobacteria; order Burkholderiales; family Burkholderiaceae; genus Burkholderia. The sequence goes on along the minus strand of NZ_JAPVQY010000036.1, from coordinate 6,533 downwards.
ATGCTCGGGCGCGAGCCGGTAGTCGGGCACCCACACCGGCAGGCCGGCTTCGGCGGCGAGCCGCGTCGTCACGCCGCGATGCGTATGCGGGCCGCCGACACAGAACGCACCGCCGTGCAGATACAGCATCGCGCCGCCCGCATCGCCGTGCTTCGGCGCGATCACTTCGACCGGCACGCCATGGGCCAACATCCGGTAGCGCAGCGTACCGCCCGCGCCGGGCATCAGCGGCGCCAGCAACGCGACGACACCGCGCTGCATGCGCGCGCCGAACGGCGGCCCGATCAGCGGCCGGAACGCGACGCGCAGAAAGCCGCGCAGCGACGCGGCGGCGAGCGCTTCTGCGCGGCCGGCAGGCGGCGCGACGACGACGCCGTGCGTGGGCGTCGGCGTGGGCGTGAGCGTGTGCCTGAGCGTGTGCGTGTGTGTGGGCACGGGCACGGGCACGGGCACGGGCACGGCCACGGCCACGGGCGCGACGCCGCCGGGCAGCGGCCGCGTGAAGCGGTACGGGGACAGCCCGGCGAAGCGCGTGAGCCATCGATAGGTCAGCGTGAAGCCCGGCCAGTTCGTGCTGTTGTGCCCCGACGCATCGACGTACCAGCTGTTGCAGCCGCTCCATATCGAGCCGGCGAGCCGCCGTTGCACGTGCACGTTGAAGTGCCGGTAGCGGCGCGGATCGACGTCGATCGCGCGCGCGCCGTCGCGCCGCATCGCGAGCACGCAGCGCATCACATGTGCGATCTGGCTTTCGAGCATGTACACGATCGAGTTGTGGCCGAGGTTGGTGTTCGGCCCGTACAGCATGAAGAAATTCGGAAAGCCGGGCACGGTGAGGCCGAGATACGCCTGCGCGCCGCGTCGCCATGCGTCGTTCAGCTCGAGCCCGTCGCGGCCCGTGATGCGCATCGGCGACAGGAACGCGGTCGCGGCGAAGCCGGTGCCGTAGACGATCGCGTCGACCGGATGATGGACGCCGTCGTCGGTCTCGATGCCGTCCTCGGTCACGCGCCGGATGCGTTGCGTGACGAGTTCGACGTTGTCGCGAGCGATCGCGGCGAGATAGTCGCTCGACAGCAGGATCCGTTTGCAGCCGATCGGATAGTCGGGCGTGAGCCGTGCGCGCAGCGCGGGGTCGCGCACATCGCGCGCGAGCAGCTTGCGAAACGGCCGGCCGACCGCGAGATCCATCAGCCCGCGCAGCCGCGTGAACGCGACCGCCCGCGACTCGTAGCGCACATAGATCGACGCGCGGTACAGCTTCATCGCCCACGGCAGCCGGCGGAACAGCGCGTGCTCCCACGCGCGATACGCGCGGTCGGGACGCGGCATCACGTAGGCCGGCGAACGCTGGAATACGACGAGGCGCGCGACGTCACGGGCGATCGCAGGGACGAACTGGATCGCCGACGCGCCGGTGCCGACCACCGCCACGCGTTTGCCGGCAAGCGAATAGTCGTGATCCCAGTGTGCGGAGTGGAATGCGCGGCCGCGAAACGTGTCGATGCCGGGCAGGTCGGGCATCGCGGGGCGGCTCAACTGGCCGGTGCCGCTGATGAGCAGGGTCGCGCTGAGCGTCGTGCCGTCGGCGAGCGTCACATCCCACCGTGCGCGGGCGTCGTCATATCGCGCATCGGCGACTTCCGCGCCGAAACGCAGATAGCGTTCGAGGCCATATTTGCGCGCACAGTGCTGCAGATACGCATGGATTTCCGGCTGCGGCGCGAACACGCGCGACCACGCCGGATTCGGCTCGAACGAGAACGAGTACAGATGCGAGGGCACGTCGCACGCGGCGCCCGGGTAGCGGTTGTCGCGCCACACGCCGCCCACGTCGTGCGAGCGTTCGGCGATCACGAAGTCGTGAATGCCGGCGCGTTGCAGTGCGATCGCCATGCCGATGCCGGCGAAGCCGGCGCCGATGATGATGGCCGACAGCGGCGCGGCCGATGCGGCGGAATGGAGCGCTTCAGGCGACGACATGGCGGGTTTCCTCGTGCTGGATCGCATCGCGCGACATGCACGACGCTGGAACGGTATCGCGGTGTGCCGGCGCATCGGCCGGCTCGCAGCGCGTATCGGCGGGTGCGCATGCCGCCGTGCGCCGCACGCCGCGCATCAGGTCGACGGCCTTCTCGGCGATCATGATCGTCGGCGCATTGGTGTTGCCGCCGATCAGCGTCGGCATGATCGACGCATCGACGATGCGCAGCCCCTCCATGCCATGCACGCGCAACTGAGGATCGACGACGGCGAGCGCATCGCGGCCCATCCGGCATGTGCCGACCGGGTGATACACGGTGTCGGTGCGCCGGCGCAGCACGTCGCGAATCGCGTCGTCGGTCGTCACGTTCGCGGTGAACACGTCGCGCGTGGTCCATTCGGCGAGCGCGGGCGCTTCCATCAGCCGGCGCGTGAGCTTGAAGCCGGCAACCATGTCGTCGAGGTCGCGCGGATCGTCGAAGAACGCGGGATCGATGCGCGGCGCGGCAAGCGGGTCGGCGCCGTGCAGCGTGACCGAGCCGCGGCTGCGCGGCCGCAGCAGGCACACATGGCACGACAGCCCGTGGCCGGCATGCAGGCGGCGCGCATGATCGTCGACGAGCGCGACGACGAAGTGCAACTGGATGTCGGGCGCATCGAGGCCGGCGCGCGTCTTGAGGAAGCCGCCGCCTTCCGCGAAATTCGACGTCAGCATCCCGCGCCGTTCGCGGCGAAAGCGCATGAATTCGCGCAGCATGCGCAGGCCGCCGCGCGCGGATACACCCATCGTGTCGACGCTGCGCGCGCGGTAGCCGAGGATGAAGTCCGGATGATCCTGCAGGTTGCGGCCGACGCCGCGCAGGTCGGCGCGCATCGGAATGCCGTGCCGTTGCAGTTCGGCGGCCGGGCCGATGCCGGACAGCATCAGCAACTGAGGCGTCTGCAACGCGCCGGCCGCGAGCACGACTTCGCGTCGCGCATGCAGCGTGCGGACTTCGCCGTGCTGCCGCACCTCGACACCGGTGGCGCGCGTGCCGTCGAACAGGATGCGCAGCACCTGCGCATGGGTTTCGACGGTCAGGTTGTCGCGGCGGCCGATGTGCGGCAGCAGGTACGCGCGTGCCGCGCTCCACCGTTCGCCGTGCTTCTGCGTGACCTGGTAGATGCCGACGCCTTCCTGCTGCGCGCCGTTGAAGTCGTCGGTGAGCGGCAGGCCGGCCTGGCGCGCCGCATCGAGATAGCGCGCGTGGAACGGGTTGCCGGTGCGCAGGTCGCTGACCCACAGTGGGCCGTCGCGGCCGTGCCACGCATCGTCGAAGCGCTCGTTGTGCTCGCTCAGGCGGAAGTACGGCAGCACGTCGTCGTAGGCCCAGCCCTCGTTGCCGAGCGCCGCCCAGCCGTCGTAGTCGACGCGATGGCCGCGGATATAGACCATCGCATTGATCGCGGACGAGCCGCCGAGCGCCTTGCCGCGCGGCTGATAGCCGATGCGCCCGCCGAGCCCCGGCTGCGGCACGGTATCGAACGCCCAGTTGTTCAAGCGGGTCGACAGCATCGCCACGGCGCCGGTCGGCACGTTGACGACCGCGCTGTCGCCGCGGCCGCCGGCCTCGAGCACGCACACGGTGACGGCCGGGTCTTCGGTCAGTCGTCCTGCCACGACGCATCCGCCCGAACCGCCGCCGACGACGATGTAGTCGTAAGTCTTGCTCATGAAATTCTCTCCAGATGGTCGATGGGTCATGCGATGCGCGTCGGCACGCGCAGCAGCCGGTCGAAGGTCTGGCCGTACGGCGTGCGGAACGGCGCGGTGCCGCTGCGGCGCGCGTGATCGAAAACAGGCTTGCGATCGCTGAATACGCGGCGCGCGAGCGGCGGCGCAGGGTCGCGGGCGCATGCTTCGTGCTGGCGCGCGAAGCGGGCGGCGAGGTCGGGGGGGCGACTCGGTCGCATGGTGTCTCCTCCTGGGCGTTGGCGTCGTTCGGGCGACGATCGATGACGCCGATGGTGCGGGCCGGATGGGAAAACACCAATGCTGCTTCGGGACAATTGTTTTAGTATTTGGGCCAAATCGGCGCTTCGAGGGTTTCTCCGCATGAGCTTCTGGGACTTCACCCGGAGTCCGGCCAGCGCCCGGCTGCTGGTCGATTTCGGCGACGCACGCGGCGTGTCGCGCACGAAGCTGCTGGCCGGCACGGGCCTCGCGGACGCGCAACTCGACGATCCGAACGTCGAGGTGACGGCCGCGCAGGAACTGCGGCTGACCGGCAACCTGCTGCGCGCGCTCGGGCGTGCGCCGGGCCTCGGCTTCGAGGTCGGGCAGCGCTATCACTTCTCCGCGTACGGCGTCTGGGGCTACGGGCTGATCGCGAGTGCGACCGCGCGCGACGCGCTGGCGCTCGCGATGCGCTTCCTGCCGCTCACGTATGCGTTTACCGTGATCACGTATCGCGAGGAGCCGGGCGCCGGTGTGCTCAATTTCGGTGCGCCGGAGCTCGACGCCGACCTGAGCCGATTCCTCGTCGAGCGCGACATGACGGCCGCTGCCGTGCTGCTGCAGGAAATCGGCGGCGGCGATTTCGCGTTGTCGCGCTTCACGCTGCAGGCCGCGGGCGTGGCGAGTGGCGCCGCATCCGTGCCGCGCATTGCCGGCGTCGAGCCGGCGTTCGGTGCGCGCGCGAACACCCTCGCGTTCGACCGCGCGTTTCTCGACCGGCCGCTGCCGCATGCGAACCCGCTGACGGTGTCGATGTGCGAGCAGATGTGCAGCCAGCTCGTCGAAGCGCGGCGCGCCCGCGTGGGCACGGCGGAGATGGTGCGGCAATATCTGACGGCGACGCCCGGCAACGTGCCGTTCTCGCTCGAGGACATGGCGCGGCTGATGAACACGAGCCCGCGCACGCTGAAGCGCCGGCTGCAGGACGAACACACGACGTTTCGCACGCTGCTCGCGCAGGCGCGCGGCGCGATGGCCGAGACGCTGCTCGGCGACGCGCATCTGTCGCTGACGGACGTGGCCGAGCGGCTGGGGTTCAGCGACCTGTCGAGCTTTTCGCAGGCATTCAAGCGCTGGTATGGCGTGCCGCCGGGCACCTATCGCAGCGGTCTGCTGCGCGACGGCGATGTGCGCTGATGTGCGCTGAGTTGCGCCGAGTTGCGCCGAGTTGCGTCGCGTTGCGCGATGCCGTGCGCGTGGCGCCGTCCGCATGTCTCTTAACCCGATCACGAAAGGACCCGCATGATCACGATTCGCCCGATGACCGAAGACGATTTCCCGCGCTTCTGGCCCACGTATCAAGCGATCGTCGCCGCTCAGGAAACCTATGCATTCGATCCGGCGCCGACGCGCGAAGCGGCCCGCGCACTGTGGCTCGACGCACCGCTCTGCACGTGGGTCGCCGAAGAAGACGGCGTGCTGCTCGGCTCGTACTACCTGAAGGCGAATGCGGCCGGCCCCGGCAACCACGTGTGCAACTGCGGCTACATGGTCGGCGAGGCCGCGCGCGGCCGCGGCGTCGCGCGCCTGATGTGCGAGCACTCGCAGCAGGTCGCGCGCGAGCGCGGTTTTCTCGCGATGCAGTTCAACTCGGTGGTCGCGACGAACGAGGTCGCGGTCGCGTTGTGGCAGAAACTTGGCTTCGACATCGTCGGCCGCCTGCCGCGCGCGTATCGTCATGCGCGGCTCGGGTTCGTCGATTGCCTCGTGATGTTCAAGTGGCTCGGCGACAAGGCGGCTGCCGACGCCTGATGCGACGCCGGCCACAACACGGATGCCGTATCGGCGATGCCACGCTGCGTCGACCGTGCGGCCCCCGGGGCCAAAGCGGCCTCGAACACGATGGAGACACCTGATGCGCGCAGCGCCGCAACCCGAGCACGCCGGCCACGCACGGCCGGACGCCGGTGCAAAAGACCCCGAGCGCATGGCCGCATGGCGGCTCGCGATTTGCCTGTCGCTCGGCAGCGCGATCGCACTCGGCCTCGCACGCTTTTCATACGCGCTGCTGTTGCCGCCGATGAAGGCCGATCTCGGCTGGAGCTTCGCGCAGGCCGGCGCATTGAACACGGCCAACGCAGCCGGCTACCTGATCGGCGCGCTCGCCTTCCCGTTCCTGTCGCGACGCTGGCGCACCGGCGCACTGCTCGCGGCCGGCTGCGTGCTCACGGCGATGCTGATGGCCGCATGCGGGATCACCGCCGGCACGAACGCTTTGCTGATCGAGCGGCTCGCGACCGGCATCGGCAGCGCGCTGATCTTCATCAGCGGCGGCTTGCTGGCCGCGCGGCTCGCGTCGGCGTCGCCGCGCGACGCGGGGCTGCTGCTCGGGCTCTATTACGGCGGCACGGGATGGGGGATCGTCGCGTCGTCGCTGCTGGTCCCGGCGACGCTCGTGCATGGCGTGCACGGCTGGCAACCCGCATGGTTCGCGCTCGCGGTCGCGTGCGTGCTGTTCTCGATGCTGGCCGTGTCGGCCGCGCGCCGCATCGAGCGCGTGCACGCGGCGCCGGCCGCGCCGCGCGACGGCACCGCGCCGGTCGCGAGCGCGAGC
>NZ_JAPVQY010000035.1 GCF_027257875.1 Burkholderia sp. IMCC1007 | reverse complement strand
CGTTGCCGTCAGGACGGCTGGGCCGGCTGCACCGGCGCGACCGCCGCCGCGCGCGGCGGCGGCATCTCGGCCTGCGGCGCCGGGCCCGTCGTGCGCGTGCCGGCCTGGACCGGGCGTTCGATCAGCGGCGCGAGCGCTGGCGCCATCGACTTCAGCAACTGCACGGCCATCGCGCTCGTGAAGTCGTAGCGGGCCGCGTACGGCTCGTGCGCGGTTGCCGTCAACACGCCGAAGAAGCGGTCGCCGAGCACGAACACGAACGTGCCGCTGCGATTGACCTTGCGCGACTCGATCAGCCGCGCACCGCGCGCATACACATTGAAGCGCTGGTCGCCCGTCCCGGTCTTGCCATACACATCGAGCGTCTTGCCGTCGGGCAGCGTGAAGCCGCCAGCGAGACGCCGCGCGGTGCCGTTCAGCACGACGTCGCGCAGCAGCGTGTGCGCGACGTTGACGATCTCCGGCGACAGCGTCGGCTGCGGCTGCGCGGCTGCGCGCACGAAGCGCGTTTCGTACGGCGTGCCCTTCGCGAAGTCGAGGCGCGTGATCGTCTCGGTCGGCGCTTTCTGGCCGCCGTTCGCGATCAGGCCGATCAGCTTCGCGAGCGCGTCGGGCTGGTCGCCCGATGCGCCGATCGCGGCCGCATACGACGGTGTGACTTCCGCGAACGGGTAGCCGAGCGCGCGCCACGCCTTCGTGATTTCGCCGTACGCGCGCAGCTCGACCATGCGGCGGATGCGGCGGTCTTGGGTCCCGTGGTAGCGCGTCTTGTACAGCCACGAGTACGTGTAGAAGCGGGCATCGCGGCTGTCGCGCTGCACGTCGGCGAGCGATGCGGTCGGGTGCGCGCGCAGGTAGTTGAGCGTCCACAGCGCGAGCGGGTGGACGCTCGCGATATAGCCGCGATCGTTCAGGTTGAAGCGGTCAATCGCGTACTTCGCGTACAGCGCGGCCAGATCGTCGTCCGACAGCGACGCGGCCGGCGTGCCCTTCAGTTGCGCGCGCATCTGCGCATCGAACCACGCGAGCGATTCGTTCGGCGCGACGCTGCGCAGCACCGTCGCGATCTTCGGCGGCGACTTGCGCACGTCCTGCAGCATCAGCGCGAGCGCGTCGTCCGGGGCCTTGCCCGCATAGCGCGTGTAGTAGCGCTTCACGTAGACCTGGCTTTCGCCGTCGACGAACTGCGCGAGGTAATGCCGGCGCTGTTCGGGATCGTCGAGCCACGACGACGACGGGCCGGCCGCCTTCAGCATTTCGTAATGAACGATGTCGCGCATCAGCCGCACGAACACGAGGTTCACCGAATGCTCGAACGCGGCGTGCAGCGTCAGGATGCGGCCGTTGTCCGACTTTTCGAAGTTCGAGAACACCTGCGCGCCGCCGCCCGTGTAGAACACGTCGGGGCTCGCCGAGTACTTCCGTTCGACCGACGCGTCGAGCATCGCCTGCAGCGAGCGGTCGCGCGTGTGGGACAGGTAGTCGAGCGCCCAGCGCGACAGCCCGTCGAGTGGATCGGGCTTTACCCGCGCGAGCTGCGCATTCGACAGGCTGCCGTAGCGCGCATGCAGCTCGGACATGATCTGCAGGTACGTGATCAGCGTGCGCAGCTTCGCGGTCGAGCCGAGGTTGATGCGGCCGCCGCGGTTCACGTCGAACGGCTCGTTCACGCTGTCGGTCTGCACGCGCAGCAGGTTCGCGCCGTTGCGATGCTCGTACAGTGTGAAGCTGTACGTCAGGTGCGACGGATCGTCCTTCGGCGCGAGCATCTCGAAGCCATACAGGCCGGCCGCCTGCGCGCCGTCGCGGGTCGATGCCTGCGCGAGCCGTTCGGCAACGGCCTGCTGCACGCCGTTGTCGAGCGTGCTGGTCGCCTGCAGGTCGAACTGGTCGAGTTGATACAGGTCGCTGATGCCGAGCGCGGCCAGCAGCGACGCGCGCGCGGACGACACGGCCTTGCGCGACACGAACGACTGCACGTGCGGGGCGGGCGGCGGCGCGCTGCGTTCGATCTGCGCGGCGAGCGCGGCATCGCGCAGCGCGGGCGAGATCACGCCGCCGTTCGACAGCAGCCGCAGATAGCTGTCGGTCAGCTTCTGCAGCGCCGGATAGCCGCGATTCAGGAAGTACGACGGCGCGCGCTGCGCGATGATCAGCGACAGCACCTCGCGGAACGCCTTGCCTTGCTCGTCGACGTTGTCGCCGGTCGTCGGCGCGGACAGGATGCGATTCACGTCGTTGAAGTCGCGGCCGTACCACGCGGCGAGGCCGTCGCCGAGGCCGGTGACCTCGCCGATGTGCGCTCGCGCGGCGAGCGGCACCGAGTTCAGGTAGCGCACAAGAATGGTGCGGCGCGCGAGCATCGTCTGCGGGCCGTTCATGTATGCGAGGATCGACGCGGACGCGATCTGCCGCAGCTTCTCGGGCGGCGTCGCCGTGCGCCCGTCCGGCGAATGGCGGAATTTCTCGATCTGCGTGGCGAGCGTGCTGCCGCCCGGGCGCGCCTGATGGTGGTCGATGACGTGCAGCGCCTGATCGGCGAGCGCGCGGCTGAAGCGGCCCCAGTCGATCGCCGGGTTGCGGTTCGGCTGGGCCGGGTCGAGCAGGTAGCGATCCTCGATGAACATCAGCGAGTTGGCGACCACCGGCGGCACCGTGTCGAAATCGGCGTACACGCGCTGCGGGAACACCGTCGCGAACAGCGGCGAGCCGGTCGAGTCGAACAGCATCAGCCCGGTCTGGTCTTTCTCGTTGTAAGGCAGGAACAGGCCGCGGTCGGCGAGCGACAGCATCCGGTCGGAGTCGCGCGCCTGCTGGCCGACGACGAAGCCGCGCGCGAGCAGGCGCTGCTGGAATGCCGGAAGCATCGAGTAGCCGAGCCGCTCGTCGTACGGGCCGTTCGCGGGGAAGCGGATATGGTCGCTCGGCCCTGTCTCGACGGTGTAACCGACGTCGCGGGTGAGGTCGGACAGGTAGCGCGCCTGCAGGCGCGACGTCTCGATCTCAGTCTGGACGACGCGCGCAATGATCGCGAGCGCGATCACCAGCGCGGCCAGCAAAGACCATTTGATCCACGTCCAGACCGATCCACTACCGGTCATACGCGGCAGGATGCGATTCAGCGGCCGATTCATGGCGGCGTCTCCCTGAAGGCGCAGGCTCCGGCCGCGCCAGTCATTAAGGATTAGTTTAGTCCTCAACCGCAGGCTGCCAAGAGCGGTTCTCTACGGAGATGCGCCGACGCAACGCGCGTGCCCGATCCGCGCGAAGCGCGCGGCGGGCACCGCGCGCGCCCGGCCTGGCGAGCCAGTGCGGCCGCTCGGCGATGTGCGCGGCGGGCCGGATCGATGTCGAGAAATGGTGCGCGATTACACCCTTCATTCACCTGACGAAGTGCTCGATCAGGTGATCGACGAAGAGGCGCGCCTTGCGGGGAAAATGGCGCCGGCTCGGGTACGCGATATTCATCTCGAGTTCCTCGAGCCGGTAGTCGGGCAGCATCGCCAGCAAGCGGCCCTCCGCGAGATCCTGCTCGACGAGAAAGTCGGGCAGCACCGCGATGCCCATGCCCGCGAGTGCCCAGTTGCGGATCAACCCGATGTTGTTCGACGACGCCGCTTTGTTCGGACGCACGGTGACGTGCGTCGCGCCCTGAACGAACGACAGGTGTTCGCCCGCGAAGTCGGCATGAAACGTGAGGCACGCGTGGGACGCGAGGTCGTGCGGATGGCCCGGCGCGCCATGCCGCTCGACATACTGCGGCGCCGCGCAGACGAGCCGTTTGAGACGCGTGAGCGGACGTTTCACCAGCGTGTTGTTGCTGATGTGCTGCGACAGCAGCAGCCCGACGTCGAAGCCCTCCGACACGAGGTCGACGTGGCGATCGACGATCGTGACTTCCGGCACGATGGCCGGGTGCAGCGTCTTGAACGCATCGATCGCGGGGGCGAGCACGTGCATGCCGAACATGACGGGCGCGGCGATCTTCAGCGACCCGATCGGCTCGTGGTGCATCGACGCGATCGTTTCCTCGACGCGGTCGATTTCCTCGATCACGTGACGGATCTGCGCGAGATACAGATGACCGGCGTCGGTCAGCGACAGGCTGCGGGTCGTGCGATTCAGCAGGCGTGCGCCGAGGCGATCCTCGATGCCCATCATGAGGCGCGTGGCCGACGAATTGGAGATGTTCAGCTCGGTGGCGGCACGTGCGAAGCTGCGCAGTTCGGCAACCTTCACAAATAGCCGCATTGGTAGGAGTTCGTCCATTTTTTTATCGATAAACAGAAAGTGTTTATTGAATTCTAGCTATCGATTTATCGGATTTGAACGTCTAATTTTGATGAATGATTATTATGAAATGCTGCGTTGATCGGGACTGCGATCGGACTAAGAATAGGGGGTTTGGGGGTGTCGTCGTCCGGGTCGTGTTCTGCTGTCGTTTGCCGTGAACGACGGATATAGACGTCGATGGCTGATTTGTATTTAGTATTTGTACGAAAATGCCGCGGAGTTTTCTCAAAAATGCATTCGATATGTCAGATGCGGCTCGATTCGAATGAGACGCGTCGCTATCGCCACAGCAACTTCGCGGGATCGTACCGGCGCACGGCCTCGACGAAGCAGTGGATCAGGTAGTCGCATGCGACCGTGTTGAGCGCATCGCGCCGCGTGAGCACGCCGGCCGACACGGTCGGAATCGTCTCCTTCACGTCGATCGCGACCATCCGCTCGCGTATCCAGTCGATTTCCATGAAGTGCTTCGGCACGCACGACACGGTGTCGGTGTGCACCGACAGCGAGAATGCCGCGCTGAACGACGTGCATTCGACGATCGGCTGCGGTGCCGGGTAGCCGTGCGCGACGAACACGTTCTGCAGCACGCGGCCGATGCTTTCCGGCGACGTATTGAGTACCCATTGCGCATCCTGCAGCTGCGCGAGCGACGTGCAGTGGCGCAGCGGATTGCTCGCGCGCGTCATCAGGATCAGCTCCGATTCGATCAGCGGCCGGAACGTGAATTCGGGCGACAGCCGCGTCGCGTCGACGATCGCGATCACGAAGTCGAGCGAGCCGTCGCGCAGGCGCGGCAATGCCGTGTCGAGAAAGCCTTCGCGCACGTCGAGGCGGATCATCGGCATCCGCTGGCGGAACGCATCGAGCGCGGCCGGCAGGAAGCCGAGCGACATCAGCGGTGTCAGCGCGCACGCGAGCGCGCCTTCCTTGCCGCCCGACAACTGGATCACGTCGTCGCGCGCGTGCTGCATTTCCGCGAGGATCAGCCGCGCGCGTGCGTTGACGGCCTGCCCGAAGCGCGTGAGCTGCGCGCCGCGCGCGTTGCGCGTGACGAGCGGCACGCCGAGGTCTTGCTCGAGTTCGCGGATCGCCTTCGTGAGCGCGGGCTGCGACAGATGGATCGCGCGCGCGGCGGCGCGCAGGCTGCCGTGTTCGGCGATCGCGGCAAGCGCGCGGAGCTGGTGGTGTTTCACGGCGTGGCGGGGCGCGGCGGCAGTGGCGACGTTCGTATCGTACACCGCGCCGGCGCGGGAAAAAGACGCGATAACCACGCGTTATCACGATCGAAAAATGTCGCTCCGGGCTGCGTATTTTGAATGCCTAGACTGCATGCGCAGGCCGTCGAACGGGCCGCGCACCAGCACGCACCAGCACGCACCAGCACGCACCAGCACGCACAACCAGTACGGAGACACACCTTCATGAAGGCGCCCCGAGCGGACAACATGTACGGCGGGCATGTCGGCGACGTTGCCGCATCCCCGTCCAATCGCCAGCTGATCGTCGCGATCACGATCGGCAACGGCCTCGAATTCTTCGATCTCACCGTATTCAGCTTCTTCGCGGTGCTGCTCGGCAAACTGTTCTTTCCGGCCGCGTCCGCGCAGCAGCAATTGCTGATGTCGGTCGCGACGTTCGGCGTCGGCTTCATCGCGCGGCCGGTCGGCGGCGTCGTGATCGGGCTCGTCGCCGACCGCTTCGGCCGCGTGCCGGCCATGAACCTCACGCTCGTCACGATGGCGCTCGGCACCGGGATGATCGGCATCCTGCCGACCTATGCGCAGATCGGCGTCGCGGCGCCCGTGCTCGTCGTGCGCGCACGGCTGCTGCAGGGCTTTTCGGCCGGCGGCGAAGTCGGCGTATCGACGTCGCTGCTCGCCGAGCGTGCGCCGCCCGGCCAACGCGGCTACTACACGAGCTGGCAATTCGCGAGCCAGGGCGCCGCGGCGCTGGCCGGTTCGTTCGTCGGCTTCCTGCTGTCGTATTTCCTCGAGCCGGCCGCGCTCGAATCGTGGGGCTGGCGCGTGCCGTTTCTCGGCGGCGTGCTGATCGCGCCAGTCGGCCTGTATCTGCGCGCGCGCTTCGCTGCGATCGAACAGCACGCGCCGGCCGCCGCCGCACGACGCTCGTCCGCGGTGCTCGGCACCGTGCTGCGGCGCGACGGCCGCGCGGTGCTGACCGCGCTCGGCCTCGTGGTCGGCGGCACGGCCGCGCACTTCATCGTCCTCTATTACATGTCGACGTATGCGATCCGCGAGCTGCACCTGCCGATGGATACCGCGCTGTGGTGCGGGATCCTGTCCGGTGCGGTGATGTTCGTCGCGGCGCCGATCGGCGGGCGCCTGGCGGACCGCACCGGCAGCAAGCGTGTCGCGCTGTGGTCGCGCGTGGCGCTGACCGTGCTGGTCCTTCCGGGCTTCTGGCTGATCCGCGCGGTGCCGTCGATCGCGACGTTGTACGCGGTCGTGATGCTGCTCGCCGCGCTGCATTCGATCAATGCCGGCGCGAACGGCGTGATCCTCGCGGAGCTGTTTCCGAAGAGCACGCGGGCGACCGCGCTGTCGATCGCGTATGCGGGCGGCGTATCGATCTTCGGCGGCTTCGCGCAGTTCATCGTCACCTGGCTGATCGGCGCTACCGGCAATCCCGCCGCGCCGGCGTGGTACGTGATCGTCTGCGGCGTGCTGTCGCTCGTTGCGCTCGCGTTTGCGTCAAATCGCAGCGCTCAGGACGACTGAGCGGTTTCCTTCTTCTTCCATTCGCCCCATGACCCCCACCGTTTCGTTTTCGTCGTCGCCCGCCGACGTCGCCGCCGGCGACCTGTGCGACCTGCCCGCGCGCACGATGCTCGAGTTGCTGAAGTCCCGGCAGATCGGCGCGTGCGAGCTGCTCGATGCGCATCTCGCGCGAATCGCGACGGTCAATCCGCGCGTGAATGCGCTCGTCACCGTCGCCGATCCCGATGCGCTGCGCGCCCGTGCGCGCGAGCTGGACGCGCGCTGGATGCGCGGCGAATGGCAGGGGCCGCTGCACGGGCTGCCGGTGTCGCAGAAGGACCTGACCGCGACGCGCGGCGTGCGCACGACCTTCGGCTCGACGCTGTTCGCCGATCACGTGCCGCAGCACGACGCGCTGATCGTGCGCCGCTGCGCGAGCGCCGGCGCGCTGATGATCGGCAAGTCGAACACGCCGGAATTCGGCGCCGGCTCGCATACGTTCAACGACGTGTTCGGCGCGACGCGCAACCCGTGGGACCTGACGCGCTCCGCCGGCGGCAGCAGCGGCGGCGCGGCGGCCGCGCTCGCATGCGGGATGAATCCGCTCGCGTGCGGCAGCGACATGGGCGGCTCGCTGCGCAACCCGGCCGCATGGAACAACGTCGTCGGGCTGCGGCCGTCGCCCGGCCGCGTGCCGCGCGCGCCGGACCTCAACGGCTGGGCGACGCTCGGCGTCGACGGGCCGATGGCGCGCGATGTCGCCGACACCGCGCTGCTGCTGTCCGCGATCGCCGGGCCGAGCGGTGAAACCGCGACCGAGCTCGCGGAGCCGGGCGCGCGCTTCGCGCAGCCGCTCGAACGCGATTTCCGCGGCACGCGGGTCGCGATGTCGCGCGGGCTGCCCGGCGTGCCGATCGATCCCGAGATCCGGCGCGCGGTGGACGCGCAGGCGCGCGTATTCGCGTCGCTCGGCTGCGAAGTCGAATTCGACGACCCCGATCTCGCCGAAGGCGAGGACGTGTTCCGGATCGAGCGCGCATGGATGATCGGCACGCTGGTCGACGGCTTCGACGAGCGGCAGCGCGCGGCGCTCAAGCCCGAGCTCCTCGACGAATACCGGTTGCATCGGTCGCTCACCGCCGCGGATCTCGGACGCATGTTCGTGACGAAGACGCGCCTGTTCGAGCGGATGCGCGCGTTCATGCAGCGCCATGCGTTCTACGTGCTGCCGACGACCCAACTGATGCCGTTCGACGCCGCGCTGCGCGCGCCCGCCGATGTGCTCGGCATCGCGAGTACGTCGTACATCGACTGGATGCGCGTGTGCTGGCTGCTGTCGTCGACCGAGGCGCCGATCCTGTCGGTGCCGTGCGGCTTTTCCGCGACCGGCTTGCCGATCGGCATGCAGATCGTCGGCCGCTACCGCGACGACTGGGGCGTGCTGCAACTGGGCCATGCGTACGAAGTCGCGGCCGGCCGTCGCTGGACGCCGCCGTCCGTCGTCGCCGACGCACTGCGCTGACCACTTTTCCCGGCTGACACCGGACCGTTCCGGTCCGTGCCGGAAGGCCGCGCGCCTGCGGGGGGCGCGCACGCCTGCGTTTGGCCATTCGACCCGCGCAATGGAGATCTCTCGATGAAACAACGGCTGTTGGCAGGCGCGGGCGTCGCGCTGATCGCGGGTGCGGCGCACGCACAGAGCAGCGTCACGCTGTACGGCATTATCGATGAAGGGCTGACTTACTCGAGCAATGTCGCGTCGACCGGCGCGAACGGCACGGTGAGCGGCAAGCCCGCGCTGCGGCTGCTGGGCGGCGTGCAGCAGGCAAGCCGCTGGGGCGTGCGCGGCAGCGAGGATCTGGGCGGCGGGCTGGCGGCGGTTTTCACGCTCGAGAACGGGTTCGATCCGAGCACCGGCAAGCTCGGGCAGGGCGGGCTGATCTTCGGCAAGAAGGCGTTCGTCGGGTTGTCGGGGCCGTTCGGCACCGTGACGCTCGGCCGGCAGTACGACACCAACGTCGACTTCCTCGGCCCGCTCGAGGCCGCCGCGCTGTTCGGCGGCTACATGGTTGCGCACCCCGGCGACCTCGACAACGTGAACAACGCGAACTCGACCAACAATGCGGTCAAGTTCACCAGCAACAACTACGGCGGGCTCCGCTTCGCCGCGATGTACGGGGTCGGCGGCGTGGCGGGCGCGACGACGCGCAACCAGGTGTGGTCGGCGAGTGTCGGCTACACGCGCGGGCCGCTCGCGGTGGCGGCCGGCTACCTGAACGCGCGCAATCCCAACGTGTCGTTCTTCGGCACGACCGGCAGCCCCGCGCCGACCGTGGGCGGCGTGCCGGGCAACAACATGCTGTCGCCGGTGTATTCGGGCTATGCATCGGCGCGCACGCTGCAGGTCGCGGCCGTGGGCGGCACCTATGCGATCGGCGCGGTGACGCTCGGCGCGATGTATACGAACACGTCGTTCCGCCAGCTCGGCGACTTGTCGTCCGGACCGAACCCGGGCGGCGTGTCCGGCAACGCGGTATTCAACAACGCCGAGGCGAGCGTGCGCTACCAGTTCGCGCCTTATCTGTTCGGCGGCGTTGCGTACGACTACACGCGCGGCGGCGGCGTGAACGGCCGCGACGGCGCGACCTATCACCAGGCCGCGGCCGGGCTCGACTATTTCCTGTCGAAGCGTACCGACGTCTACGTGACTGCCGTCTATCAGCGCGCATCGGGCACCGATTCGACGGGGCGTGCGGCCGTCGCGGCGATCAACGGCCCCGGCGCGTCCGCGAACGACCGGCAGTTCCAGGCGCGCATCGGCATGCGGCACAAGTTCTGAGTGCCGAGCCGGGAGGTGGAGAGCGGCCGCACGGTGCTATCCTCGCGAAACGCCCGCGACCGACGGGCGGATACCGATTGCCCGCACGCGGCCGCACGCGCCGATGCGCGGCGTTTTTCGAGGGAGAGCCGAACCATGAGCCGCAAATTCATTCTGAAGGGCGACACGACCGACCATGGCGGCATCGTGCTCGACGGGATCGCCCATTCGTCGTTCGACGGCCGCGAGCTTGCCTATCTCGGCGCGCCGGTGTTCTGCGCGACGTGCAAGACCCAGGGCGTGATCGTGTCGGACGGCGGCGAGCGGACGATGACCGTGATGGGCAAGGTCGTCGCGCTCGAACACGACCTGTGCCAGTGCCTGTGCACGCCGCAACCGAAACTGACCGCGTCGCAGGAGACGGGGACGCTCGCCGGCTGAAGCCCGTCGTCAGACGCTGCCTTCGGTCTCGATCACGAGCACGCGCGCTTCGCCGAGCGGGTGCGCGACGTGTTCGGTGCCGACCGTCGCATGGAAGACGTCTCCCGTTTCGAGCACCGTCGCGTGCTCGATGCCCGCTTCGCGATAGCGCATCTCGACACGGCCGTCGAGCACCGCGAATACTTCGTCGCCGTCGTTCACGTGCCATCGGTACGGTTGATCGGTCCAGTGCAGACGGACCGTGATGCCGTTCAGGTTCGCAATGTCCAGCGCGCCCCATGGGCGCTGCGCGGTGTACGCGCGACTGCGGACGATATTCATCGATAGTTCCTTGCGTGCGCATGCGTCGACAGGCAGGCGGGCAGGCGGGCACGCCGGCGGTGCCTGCCTGCGGGATTCCGTTCGCTCGCGATCAGCGCGACATCGCGCGCAACGCCGCGTCGACGATCTGCCTGCGCTTCTCCACACCAGCCGCCGAGCGCTCCGTCACGCGTTCCAGCACCGATGCCGGCGCGGTATCCGGCGAGCCCGCGTTGAACGGCGGCGCCGGCGCGTATTCGAGTGCGAGCTGGATCGACTGCGCTTCTTCCGCGCCAGCCAGCTCGGCGGCGATCGTCAATGCGAAGTCGATGCCGGCCGTCACGCCGCCGCCGGTGATCAGGTTGCCGTCGCGCACCACGCGCTCGCGCACGGGCACCGCGCCGAGCGGCTCGAGCAGCGAATGAAACGCCCAGTGCGTCGTTGCGCGGCGCCCGCGCAGCAGGCCGGCCACGCCGAGCAGCAGCGCACCCGTGCAGACCGACGTCACGTAGCGCGCCGTGGCCGCGCGCTGCTGCACGAACGCGATCGTGTCGGCGTCGAGCAGCAGCTCGTTGATGCCGATTCCGCCGGGCACGCAGATCACGTCGAGCGGCGGGCAGTCGTCGAACGTGCAGGTCGGCGCGAGCGCGAGCCCGCTGCTCGACGCGACCGTGTCGCGCGATTTCCAGACGAGATGGACGGCCGCGTCGGGCAGCGACGCGAGCACGTCGTGCGGGCCGGTGAGATCGAGTTGCTGGACGCCCGGGAACACGAGCAGGCCGATATGCAGGGTCATGCGAACACTCCGAATGGAAGGGGAAGCGCCGCGCCGGCGCACGATGGACAGATCGATTCTAGGCGCGTAGTGTTTGGCGAAATTGCCATATCGCCCACGTTTTCAGCCAATCGCCATGCCTGCCGCTCCACGCTCGATCCTGGTCCTCGCGTTTCCCCGTGCGCAACTGCTCGACGTGACCGGCCCGCTGCAGGTGTTCGCGTCCGTCAACGAGCTCGCGCAGGAGCGCGGACAGCCCGCGCCATATGCACCGCGCGTCGTCGCCGCCGACGCGGGGCCGATCGAGACGTCGTCCGGCCTCGTCGTGATGGCCGGTTCGCTGCGCTCGGCCGGCCGGCCCGATACGGTGATCGTGGCGGGCGGCAAGGGCGTGCACGCGGCGTCGCGGGACGCGCGGATGGTGCGCTGGGTCCGGCAGCAGGCGCAGCGCGCGCGACGTGTCGCGTCGGTCTGCACCGGCGCGTTCCTGCTGGCCGAGGCCGGCCTGCTCGACGGGCGGCGCGCGGTCACGCACTGGGCGCGCTGCGACGAATTCGCGGCGCGCTACCCGAACGTGCGCGTCGAAGCCGATCCGATCTTCATCCGCGAAGGCGCGTTGTGGACCTCGGCCGGCGTGACGGCCGGCATCGACCTCGCGCTCGCGCTCGTCGAGGAGGATCTCGGCCGGGCGGTCGCACTCGACGCCGCGCGCGAACTCGTCGTATTCCTGAAGCGGCCGGGCGGGCAGGCGCAGTTCAGTGCGATGCTGTCGATGCAGCGCACCGACGATCGTTTCGGCGAACTGCATGCGTGGATCGCCGAGCATCTGGCGGCCGACCTGTCGGTGCCGGCGCTCGCCGAGCGCGTCAGCATGAGCGAGCGCAGCTTCGTGCGCCACTATCGCGCCGCAACCGGCCGCACGCCCGCGCGCGCGGTCGAGCAGATTCGTGTCGAGGCCGCGCAGCGTCTGCTCGGCGAAACCGTCTGGCCCGTCAAGCGAATCGCCACGCGCTGCGGCTTCGGTTCCGAAGAGACGCTGCGGCGCAGTTTCGTGCGCGTGCTCGGCGTGTCACCGCAGGGTTATCGCGAGCGGTTCGTGCGGTGACGCGCGAGGTACGGCGGGGCTGGGCCGTAAGCGGTTTCCCGGGACGGAACGATTGCCGCGTCGAACTGAACGCTCGTCGATTACTTTACAGTCCAAAACGCTGCGACTATTCAGAAGTGGAGAACAATAGGCGAGGGCTTGTGCCGGGCCCATTGCGCGCTCTATTCTGTTCCGTTGGCGATTCGAAGGGGGGCGCAGCATGGACCGCATCCAGGCAATGGAAGTTTTCACCCGCGTGGTCGACGCGAACAGCTTTACGCGCGCGGCCGACACGCTCGCGATGCCGCGCGCGTCGGTGACGACCATCATCCAGAATCTCGAGGCGCTGCTCGGCGTGCGCCTGATGCACCGGACCACACGCCGGTTGTCGCTGACGCCGGAGGGCGCCGCGTACTACGAGCATTGCATGAAGATCATCTCGGAGATCGCGGAAGCCGACGCGAGTTTCCAGACCGGCAACCGCAAGCCGAGCGGCGTGCTGCGCGTGCACATGCCGAGTTCGCTCGGGCGGCGCGTCGTGCTGCCCGCGCTGTCGATCTTCCGGCAGCGCTATCCGGACATCACGCTCGACCTCGGCTTGTCGGACCGCTATGTCGATCCGGTCGAGGAGGGCATCGACTGCATGATCCGGGTCGGGCCGCTAGAGGATTCGTCGATGGTCGCGCGGCGCATCGGAATGCTCAAGCGCGTGACCTGCGCGTCGCCCGACTACCTGGCGCGCCACGGTGAACCGCAGGAGATCGCCGATCTGGCCGATCATCATGCGGTGAATTTCCGTGCGAGCCACGGGGCGCGCGCGATTCCTTGGGTGTTCATGATCGAAGGCAAGCCGGTCGAGGTGCGGATGAACGGCAGCGTGACCGTCAACGATTCGGATGCGTACGTGACGTGCGGGCTCGAAGGGTTCGGGATGATCCAGCCGACGCTGTTCATGGTGCTGCCGAACCTGCTCGACGGTTCGCTCGTCGAGGTGCTGCCCGATTGCAATCCGAAGCCCAAGCCGATCTCGATCGTGTATCCGCACAATCGGCATCTGTCGCAGAAGGTGCGCGTGTTCGCGGACTGGATCGCGGAGCTGTTTGAGTCGACGCCGGCGCTGGAGGGTGGGGAGAACTGGCGGGGGAAGGTGCGGGCGGAGGCGACCGAGGCGCAGCGAGGGGCGGTGGTGGCGTAGTCGCGGCGCAGCGCGTGGGCTGAAGGCGGTCGACGCGCGATATCGCGTACGCCGGATGAAGCAATGAAAAAAGCCGCTGTTTCTTTCGAAACAGCGGCTTTTCGCATTTGGTGGCGAATCAGGGACTCGAACCCCGGACCTGCGGATTATGATTCCTTTCCCATAAGTCACTTTGGATGACATTGAGTGACTATTCAAAGGGTTAGCGCACGTTGGGTCACATTGTATGTTCGTTGCGTGCCTGTGCCGTTGACTCTTTGTTGAACTGCTGCGGGCGGGCGTTAGGTGTTGTCGGGCGGAGCCGGGTTCGATGAGGGTCTCGCTTGGGCGTTGCGAGCGCGGGCGCGTGCGACGATCTTGTCTGATTCGGCGATGAGGGCGGGGTTGCCGTCCTCCGCTACTGCTTCGAGGTAGGCGGCGATGTCTTCCTCGGTCGTGAGGTAGTCGGCTGTGTCGTAGCGGCTGAAAGTTACCTTTTCCATGCGGTTCTCTTTTGCATGTCGTGTTGCGCGTCTGTGATCGCGTCAGTGCGATTGTTGCTTGTCGTTACTTGGCGGTTTGTTCTTTGGCTCGTAATGAGTCGATTAGTTCGTCCGCATTCGGTATTGTTCTGATTCGTCGGATCATGCTTTCTACGTGCTCGCTTCTGAGAAGTAGGATTTTTTCTAGAAGTTCCGGTTGGATTTCGTATTCCTTGATCTTCTGTAGTGCAGGGGTTTCCGGAATATCTGGTAAGGGGAATTGTCTGTTTAATTCATCTATTAAGTCGCTTTGGGTTGTTTTGTAGTTCGCTTCTTCGTCGTAAAGTTTAATCAGCTTGTTGGATAGCTCTCTAATGGTGTTTGTGCACGTATGGAAATATCGTGCACTGCTGTCCGAGTCGATTTGAATTTCGATTTCGTCCTGTTGAAATAGAAAGGTGAAATCCGGTAATGGCGATTTATGGCCTCCCAAAGCGTCCGTCATTCCGGTTGCAAGCCAGAATGCATATTGTGGAACGCTGCGGCAGAGCGCGTCGAGCATGGCTATAGATGGCTTGTTGATTCCTATGTAGACGTGACGCCACTTCACGGCCTTTACTCCGGTGAGTCTTTCCAGTGCTGCCCACTTGTGCTGGTTTCCGGTTAGGTGTCGGAGCAGCAAGTGGATGCGTATCGTGATGTCGTACGCGGCGGCGTCGTGTTGCTCGGGAATGTTCATGGTTGCTTGGATGGTCCTATCGCTTTCGGATCTGTTAATTATATGGATAGGGTGGCTGTGGCGGTGAATGGTCGGTGCTGAAGCTAAAAATAGTTGAGATAAATGTGTGGTTTTGTATATAGAAATAAAAATTTTATTCGATGGGGTTTCCTTTGTGGGCGGGTATTTGCGGGTGATGTGTATATAGAAATAGCTGTTTGTAATGTGAATTTGTAACTTTCGTTCTTGAGGCTAGAGTTTTTGGGGTGTATGTTTTGTTCAGATTCCGCAGTGGCAGTTTGTAAGGCGAGAGTTGAGAGTCTTGGGCGTGTGATCGGGAGCGATGTATGGAGGGCAGTCGTGGTGTAGGTCGGTTGGAGAGTGGGATGCTGGCTGCGGTGCCGTTCGTTTCACGCGAGCGTTTCAGCGAGCTTACGGGGCTCCCGATCGGGGTTGTTGTGGGTTGGTGCAATCGTGGCTACTTGCCGACGGTTCAAATCGGGAAGAGGTCCTGCGTGAACACGGCGGCGTTGATGCAGAAGTGCGGTGTCGCAGGGTTGAAGCTGTCGTTGTAGAGGTGGAGCCGATGGGTTCCTTTTGTTTTGTGCAATACAAATAGCACTACTAATCGAGAAAAAGGTGAGAGAAATGGCAAGCGAAAAAATCCGTGTGTTGAAGATCGACAACGAAAAAGTCACGAGCAAGAAGACTGGTCAGACCCGCGATATGCGAGTGCTTCACTGCTTTGTGGAATCGCGTTACGAAGACCCGAAGACTGGTGAGCTGGTCGATGGGTCGTTCGTAGCAAAAACGTCGCTGTTTGACGCGGACGTGGAGATTCAAGTGGGCGAGGAATACATCGTCCAGTACCGGCTCAGCGAGGGTTACGGGATTGATGCCGGGCGATTGACTCCGCGCATCGTGTCGTGGACTCCGCTTTCGAAGGGTCGTCCGGTTGCTAAGCCTGCCGCTACGGCTGGTGCTGCGAGTTAAGCGATGGACCGCCTGTCGTCGTATGCGGTGGACCCGGTGTCGGCGCAGCTTGCGTTGTTGAACGTTCTGCTGTTCGTGCATCTGGTCTGCAAGGCGGTGGACTACGTGACGCGTGTTGTGTCACGTCGTGATCCGCCGAAGAAGTCGATTCGTTCGAAGGTGGCTCGGTCGGACGAATCCTAAACAGTGAGCCATTTCCGTGGAGTTAGAAGATGAAGAACCTGAAGAAGAATCTCGCCGTCGTGGCCGCTGGCGGTACTGCTGCTCTGGTGTCGTCGGCGTCGTTTGCGCAGGCGTCGGGTGTGGACGTGACGCCGATCGTGAATTCGGTGAACAACGTGATTCCGTCGATCGTGGCAATCGGTGGCGCGGTTCTGGCCGTCGTGGTGGTGGCGTGGGGCTACAAGACGGTGAAGGGCTTCCTCGGTCGTTGATCGGGGTGATGGCGTGATGAGAGGCGTTCGGGCGGCGGTCTGAACGCCTTTTTTTGTGAGCGGAGGCGGGTTATGTGCGCATGGCGTTGGCTGCGTCGAGGAGTAACGGTGTCAGTTTGGGATGTGTGCTGCATGGTCGGAGTGGGCGTGGGTGTTGGGATGGCGGTGACGTCGGTTTGGGTGTCCGTGCTGGCGGAATTGTGGTGTGCGAAGGGTGTGAGCTAAGGAGGGCGCATATGCACCACGCCACCGCAAGCACTCCGAGCACCGCCGCCCCTATCTGCATACCGACGACCTCGCCACCCGAGACAGGTTGATCGCCGCCCGACGTGGAAACCTGCAAATACAGCGCGTTACCGCCCGAATCCGTCCCGCAACCCACTTGCTCCGAACTATGCAGCGAAAATGCTAGGGTACGACCGAGATACCTTTGGTGGGATGGTCCATTCGATGAAAGACGATCTTGGCCTTGGTGGCGCTGATAACGTCATCTGGCACGACAATGGCAACGTGGAATTTCGAGGCGAAGTCATCGGCAACATGCACGACTACAAATGAGGTTGGGATTGGGCTCTCATCAACTTGCGAACGCGTCATTCACAATCTCAGGTGATGATGTCGTTCCGGAATTCTGGACCGACTATTTCTGCATCGTGCCTGATATAGCCGTTACCAAGGGGCAGCATTTTGTTACGTCGGCGGGCCGAGCTAGCAGCTATCCGGGCCGAACGGGAGTATGGGGTGTGCGCAGCAGTGAGTCTGTCCATAGCGATCAATTGGAGCCGCACCTGCGCTATCTCATCAAGCGCTTGGCGCTACCCCGTGACGGCTTGCGTGAGCTTATTGAGAGCGCCGGCGCTCGCGTTCGTTTCTTCTGCTACTGGGCAAACTATACCGGCGACCGTGTGCCGGACGTTCCGAACGATGTGCGAGCGCTCATGGAATCGCTCGGAGGCGTGGTCGATATCGACGAATATCGATAGAGCGGTGGGCGGAGCCAGCTTATCCGCCTGACCGAGGATGGTCGGTCGACCGCGGCGTTACATGTGGAGAGATGGGCGGTTGAACCTTCGTTGAACCGCTGAAAATAAAAAGGGCCTCCGATTTCTCGGAAGCCCTTGTGCAGCTTGGTGGCGAATCAGGGACTCGAACCCCGGACCTGCGGATTATGATTCCGTCGCTCTAACCGACTGAGCTAATTCGCCGAAGACTTGAATTATGCAGATGTCCCGCCCGGCTGTCAACACCTTTTTCGATCTTTCCTGAAAAAAGTTGCCGGCGGCCCGTTCCGGTCAGGCTAGCGGGTGGGAGCCGCCCGCTAGCCGACCTCAAGGACCTCAGTCCCGCGCGTAGATATCCGAGTCCTTCGTCTCCTTGACGAACAGCAGACCGATCACGAACGTGGCCAGCGCGATCACGATCGGATACCAGAGCCCCGAGTAGATGTTGCCCTTCGCGGCGACGATCGCGAACGCGGTCGCCGGCAGGAAGCCGCCGAACCAGCCGTTGCCGATGTGATACGGCAGCGACATCGACGTGTAGCGGATCCGCGTCGGGAACATCTCGACCAGCATCGCGGCGATCGGGCCGTAGACCATCGTCACGTAGATCACGAGGATCGTCAGGATCACGATCGTCATCGGCCAGTTGAGTTGCGCCGGATCGGCCTTCGCCGGGT
Organism: Burkholderia sp. IMCC1007; assembly: GCF_027257875.1. Classification (GTDB taxonomy): domain Bacteria; phylum Pseudomonadota; class Gammaproteobacteria; order Burkholderiales; family Burkholderiaceae; genus Burkholderia. The sequence continues at coordinate 66,914 of NZ_JAPVQY010000035.1, read as the reverse complement.
AGCCGGCGCCCTTCAGCGTCGACGCGAGCGTCTTGTCGAACGCCGCACCCTTCGTCTTCGCGTCGGCCGCCTTGCCGTCGTAGGTCTGGATCACCGTGTCGCCGACCTTGATTTCGGCCTGCGTGCCGGCCGGCGCCGCGACGTTCTCGTAGTTCAGGCCGGCCTTCGCGAGCGCGCTCTTCGCGATGTCGCACGAGCTGGTGAACTTCGACGTGCCCACCGGGTTGAACTGGAACGAGCAGGTGGCCGGATCGGCGACGACCGTGATGGGCGCCTTCTGCGTCGCGAGTTCGAGCTGCGGGTTCGCGTAGTGCGTGAGCGCCTTGAACAGCGGGAAGTAGGTGAGCGCCGCGATCAGGCAGCCCGCGAGGATGATCGGCTTGCGACCGATCTTGTCCGACAGCGAGCCGAAGAACAGGAAGAACGGCGTGCCGATCAGCAGCGCGATCGCGATCAGGATGTTCGCGCTGGCGCCGTCGACCTTCAGCGTCTGCGTGAGGAAGAACAGCGCGTAGAACTGGCCCGTGTACCACACGACGGCCTGGCCGGCGGTCAGGCCGATGAGCGCGAGGATCACGATCTTCAGGTTCTTCCACTGGCCGAATGCTTCGGTCAGCGGCGCCTTCGACGTCTTGCCTTCCGCCTTGATGCGCAGGAACACCGGCGATTCGTTCAGTTGCAGCCGGATCCACACCGACACCGCGAGCAGCAGGATCGATGCGACGAACGGCACGCGCCAGCCCCAGCTGCCGAACGCTTCCTCGCCGATGAAGGTGCGCACGCCGAGGATCACGAGCAGCGACAGGAACAGGCCGAGCGTGGCCGTCGTCTGGATCCACGCGGTGTAGAAGCCGCGGCGGTTCGCCGGCGCATGTTCGGCGACGTAGGTTGCCGCGCCGCCGTACTCGCCGCCGAGCGCGAGGCCCTGCAGCAGCCGCATCGCGATGAAGATCACCGGCGCCGCGATGCCGATCGACGCATAGCCGGGCAGGAAGCCGACCACGAACGTCGAGAGGCCCATGATCACGATCGTGATGAGGAACGTGTGCTTGCGGCCGACGAGGTCGCCGAGCCGGCCGAACACGATCGCGCCGAACGGTCGCACGGCGAAGCCGGCCGCGAAGCCGAGCAGGGTGAAGATGAACGCGGCGGTCGGATTGACCCCGGAGAAGAAGCTCTTGCTGATGTAGGCCGCGAGCGAGCCGGCCAGGTAAAAGTCGTACCACTCGAACACGGTGCCGAGCGACGATGCGAAGATCACCTTCTTTTCTTCGCCCGTCATCGGCGAGTGCGAAATTTGCCCGCCTAACGTTGCCATGAATCGTCTCCAAGTCCCTTGCTATAGATATGCGGCCGCCTTGGGTGGGCGGGCCTGTCGACGATTATTGGCAGGGAAACTTACGGCGCACTGACTCGCGCGGACAAAACGACTGCGCGTTAACCCGCGAAGAATCGGCCGCTTCGCGTCCCGATCGTGTCGCGAACGGCCGATAAAACGTCGGTTTCGAAGCGATCGCGCCGCGCGCGACGGAGTAGGGGCGGCGTGCGTGTCAGGAAGGATCGGGCGCGGTGCCCGACAGCGGCAGGCTGACGCGAGCCAGCGTGCCGGCGAGGCGCGGCCTGTGCTGATAGACGTGATCCTCGAGCGTCAGCGTGCCGCCGTGCTGCGTCGCGATTTCGCGCACGATCGCGAGCCCGAGCCCGCTGCCGTCGCCTTCGCGGCCGAGGATCCGGTAGAAGCGCTCGACGACGCGCTCGCGTTCGCCGGCCGGGATGCCGGGCCCGGTATCCTCGACTTCGAGGTGCACGCGCCGCGCCGCGGGCTCGGCGCGCACGCGCACGGTGATGCGGCCGCCGTCAGGCGTGTAGCGGATCGCGTTGTCGATCAGGTTGCCGAGCATCTCGCGCAGCATCACCGGATTGCCGTCGACGTCGAGCGGCGCGTCGTCCTCGGGGCCTTCGTAGCCGAGGTCCATCCGTTTCGCGAGCGCGGCCTGCACCCAGTCGCGCACCGCGCGCCGCGCGAGCGAGCCGATTTCGACCGGCTCGAACGTCAGCCCGCTCGCGCGGTTCTCGGCGCGCGCGAGCGCGAGCAGTTGCGTGACGAGCCGTGCGGCCTGCTCGGAGCTCGTCGCGATCTGCTCGAGCGAGCGCTGCACGTCGGGCGGCACCGGGTGGCGCAGCGCGAATTCGGCCTGCGTGCGCAGGCCGGCGAGCGGCGTCTTCATCTGGTGCGCGGCGTCGGCGATGAAGCGCTTTTGCAGCGCCATGTTCTGTTCGAGGCGCGCAAGCAGGTCGTTGAACGACGTGACGAGCGGCTCGATCTCGGGCGGCGCGCGCTGCGCCTCGACGGGCGACAGATCGTCGGGCCGCCGCGCGCGGATGTGCGCCTGCAGCGCGTTGAGCGGCGCGAGCCCGCGCGACAGCCCGAACCACACCAGCAGGATCGCGAGCGGCAGGATCACGAACTGCGGCAGGATCACGCCCTTGATGATGTCGTTCGCGAGTGCATTGCGCTTGTCGAGCGTCTCGCCGACCTGGACGAGCACCGGCTGCGTATCGCTCGACTGCGGCAGCGCGACGGTCGTATACGCGACGCGCACGTCGTTGCCGCGCAGCAGGTCGTCGCGGAACACGACGACGCCCGGCGACGGGCGGTCCTCGTCGCGCGGCAGCGGCATGTCGGCTTCGCCCGCGACCAGCTCGCCGCGTGTGCCGAGCACCTGGAAGTAGACGCTGTCGACGTTGTCCGCGCGCAGGAAGTCGCGCGTCTGCTGCGGCAGCGTCAGCTCGGCGACGCCGTTGACCGGATGGATCTGCCGCGCGAGCACGTACGCGTTGGTCTCGAGCGCGCGGTCGAACGGGCCGTTCGCGATCGTCTTCGCGACCAGATAGGTGACGGCGATGCTCATCGGCCACAGCAGCAGGAGCGGCGCGAGCATCCAGTCGAGGATTTCGCCGAACAGCGAGCGCGGGCGCGCGGCTTCGGGCGTGTCGGTCTCGTCGGGCGGCGCGAACGGGTTCTCGTAGCGCGCGTCGCGCGCCACGTCGGCGGCGGACGGCTCCTCGCCGCTCGGATGACGGGAACGGGCCGGCGTGGCCATCGCGGCGACGGCCGGCGTCAGCGCAGCGGCGTGCCGGCCGGCGCGGGCGGGGGCGCTGCCGTGTCGGCGGGCGCCGCGGGTGCGACTTTCTCGAGGCAGTAGCCGAGGCCGCGCACGGTGGAGATCCGCACGCCGCTCGGCTCGATCTTCTTGCGCAGCCGGTGCACGTACACTTCGATCGCGTTGTTGCTGACTTCCTCGCCCCATTCGCACAGGTGATCGACGAGCTGCTCCTTCGACACGAGCCGGCCGATGCGCTGCAGCAGCACTTCGAGCAGGCCGAGTTCGCGCGCGGACAGGTCGAGCACGCGCTCGTTCGCATACGCGATGCGGCCGACCTGGTCGAACGCGAGCGAGCCGTGGCGCACGACGGTCGGGCCGCCGCCCGCGCCGCGCCGGGTCAGCGCGCGCACGCGCGCCTCGAGCTCGTTGAGCGCGAACGGCTTGGCCATGTAGTCGTCCGCGCCCAGATCGAGCCCCTTCACGCGTTCGTCGACGCTGTCGGCGGCGGTCAGGATCAGCACGGGGAGGTTGGAATTGCGCGCGCGCAGGCGCTTCAGCACGTCGAGCCCGGACATTTTGGGCAGCCCGAGATCGAGGATCAGCAGGTCGAAAGTCTGCATCGACAGCGCGGTATCGGCGTCGAGGCCGCTCTTCACGTGGTCGACCGCATAGCCCGATTGGCGGAGTGACCGGGTGAGGCCGTCCGCGAGTATGCTGTCGTCTTCGGCGATGAGAATTCGCATGTTGCTGACCGATGGCCGGCGGCGCGTTCACGCCGGCGCGGCTGTCTCCGAAGTTATTCGTGTACGACGCAACCCGCATCGCGGGCTTGCATAAAATACTGTTTTTTTATACAGTGTCTGCATTCGTGGGCAGCGCTTGAAGCGGGCGCGCCTCTAACAGACGCTGCTCATCATAGCAAAGGACGATTCATGGAAGATAGCAAGAAGGGCTCCGGGATGACCGCCGAGAAGAGCAAGGCGCTGGCGGCCGCACTCGCGCAGATCGAGAAGCAGTTCGGCAAAGGGTCGATCATGCGGATGGGCGACGGCGAAGCGGCCGAAGACATCCAGGTCGTCTCCACGGGCTCGCTGGGTCTCGACATCGCGCTCGGCGTCGGCGGCCTGCCGCGCGGCCGGGTGGTCGAGATCTACGGTCCGGAATCGTCGGGTAAAACCACGCTCACGCTGCAGGTCATTGCCGAACTGCAGAAGCTGGGCGGCACGGCAGCCTTCATCGACGCCGAGCACGCGCTCGACGTCCAGTACGCGTCGAAGCTCGGCGTGAACGTGCCGGAGCTGCTGATCTCGCAGCCGGACACCGGCGAGCAGGCGCTCGAAATCACCGACGCGCTGGTGCGCTCGGGCTCGATCGACATGATCGTCATCGACTCGGTCGCGGCGCTCGTGCCGAAGGCCGAAATCGAAGGCGAGATGGGCGATTCGCTGCCGGGCCTGCAGGCTCGCCTGATGTCGCAGGCGCTGCGCAAGCTGACGGGCACGATCAAGCGCACGAACTGCCTCGTGATCTTCATCAACCAGATCCGGATGAAGATCGGCGTGATGTTCGGCAACCCGGAAACCACGACGGGCGGCAACGCGCTGAAATTCTATGCGTCGGTGCGTCTCGATATCCGCCGGATCGGCTCGATCAAGAAGAACGACGAGGTGATCGGCAACGAAACCCGCGTGAAGGTCGTCAAGAACAAGGTGTCTCCGCCGTTCCGCGAAGCGATCTTCGACATCCTGTACGGCGAAGGCATTTCGCGTCAGGGCGAGATCATCGATCTCGGCGTGCAGGCGAAGATCGTCGACAAAGCAGGCGCCTGGTACAGCTACAACGGCGAGAAGATCGGTCAGGGCAAGGACAACGCGCGTGAATTCCTGCGCGAGAATCCGGAAATCGCCCGCGAGATCGAAAACCGCATTCGTGAATCGCTCGGTGTCGTCGCAATGCCGGATGGCGCAGGCAACGAAGCCGAGGCGATGGACGAAGAAGAGTGATGGTCGGGCGCCGAGGTCAGGCTGGCGAACCGGAGCAGAGCGACGCGCCCGAAACGGCGGGCCGCTCCGCCCGGCGAACCGGGTCCTCGGCCACCAACCAGCGGGTCACGGGCAGTCAGGCCGCGAACCGCACTGCGACGAGGGCATCCGACGATGCCCTCGTTTCGTTTGAGATTGCCGCGCCGGTCGATCCGTTCGACGACGACGAATCGTTCGACGCACACGACCGGTCGCGCCGTCGCGTGTCCGGCGTCAGCTTCCCCGGCGAGCGCGCAGCCGGTGCGGCCGCGCCGGTCGCGCAAGACGTCTATACCCGCAGCAGCCAGCATCCGCGCCGCACGCGCGGTGCTTCTTCCGGCGACGAGCCGGGCGCGCGCGAGCGCAAGTCGTCGAAGCCGCCGCGTTCGCTGAAGGGCCGCGCACTCGGCTATCTGTCGCGGCGCGAGTACAGCCGCGCCGAACTCGCCCGCAAACTCGCGCCGTACGTCGGCGAGGACGAATCGGTCGAACCGGTGCTCGATGCGCTGGAAAAGGACGGCTGGTTGTCCGATGCGCGCTTTGCCGAGAGTCTCGTGCATCGCCGCGCATCGCGTGTCGGGGTCGCGCGCATCGTCAGCGAACTGAAGCGTCATGCGGTCGGCGACAGTCTCGTCGAGGAAGTGAATGCGCAGTTGCGCGAGACCGAACTCACACGCGCGCAGGCCGTCTGGCGCAAGAAATTCGGTGCACTGCCGCAAACGCCGGCCGAGCGCGCGAAGCAGGCGCGCTTCCTGGCCGCGCGCGGCTTCTCGAGCGCGACCATCGTGAAGTTGCTGAAAGTCGGCGACGATTTCCCGATCGACGACTGACCGGTCCGGTCGCGCGCGGCGCGCGATTTTGCTGCAACGCAACCACCGATGGACAGCGGGGAATACCCGCCGTCGCGGCAGACTGCCTCAAATACCCAATATGCTAAAATCCACGGGTTTTCCTCTTCGGCCTCAACCTCCAGCATGCCGCTATCCGAGCCCGTGCCCCGTCAGTTGCGACATCGACGCGCAATCCGAGCGGAAGCTTACGAGCGCGGCGACGGCTTGTGGGACATCGAAGCCTGCCTGACCGACCACAAGCCGCGCGATGTCGCGCTTGCGTCGGGCATCCGGCCCCAGGGCCTGCCGATCCACGAACTCTGGCTGCGCGTGACTATCGATCGTGACCTCAATGTCGTCGACGCCGAAGCGTCTTCGGAATGGGTTCCCTATCCCGGTCACTGTCAATCCGCCCCGCCTGCCTATCGGGCCCTGATCGGGCTCAATCTCTTCCGCAATTTCCGCCGCAACGCGAACCGGCTGCTCGCCGGCGTCGCAGGCTGCTCCCATCTCACCGAACTGTGCGCCGTGCTGCCGACCGCAGCGATCCAGGCGTTCGCCGGTGACGTATGGAACGTGCGCGAAGAGGGCGGCGAAGGTCCGGATCACGACGGCGCGCACACTGAACCGCCTTTCCAGCTCGGCCGCTGCCAGGCGTTGCGGTTCGACGGCGAGGTCGTGCGGCAGTACTACCCGCGCTGGTATGGCGCGAGCCGGCCGGATCTGCCCGGTGATGGCAGCACGAAGGAATGAACGGAAATCATTCGAAGAAGCGTCTTAAGCGACATTTCATCCAACTCTCAGACTGAAGGGAATCACGCATGAAGATTCACGAGTACCAGGGTAAGGAAATCCTGCGGAAATTCGGCGTCGCGGTACCGCGCGGCAAGCCGGCGTTCTCGGTTGACGAGGCCGTCAAGGTGGCAGAAGAGCTCGGCGGCCCGGTGTGGGTCGTGAAGGCTCAGATTCACGCGGGTGGCCGTGGCAAGGGCGGCGGCGTGAAGGTGGCGAAGTCGATCGAGCAGGTTCGCGAATACGCGAACCAGATCCTCGGCATGCAGCTCGTCACGCACCAGACGGGCCCGGAAGGCCAGAAGGTCAATCGCCTGATGATCGAAGAAGGCGCCGACATCAAGCAGGAACTGTATGTCAGCCTCGTCGTCGACCGCATCTCGCAGAAGATCGTGCTGATGGGTTCGAGCGAAGGCGGCATGGACATCGAAGAAGTCGCCGAAAAGCACCCGGAACTGATCCACAAGGTCATCGTCGAGCCGTCGACGGGCCTGCTGGACGCGCAAGCCGACGACCTCGCCGCGAAGATCGGCGTGCCGGCCACATCGATTCCGCAAGCGCGCGCGATCCTGCAAGGCCTGTACAAGGCATTCTGGGAAACCGACGCATCGCTGGCTGAAATCAACCCGCTGAACGTGTCCGGCGACGGCAAGGTCATCGCACTCGACGCGAAGTTCAACTTCGACTCGAACGCGCTGTTCCGCCACCCGGAAATCGTCGCGTACCGCGATCTGGACGAAGAAGATCCGGCTGAAATCGAAGCGTCGAAGTTCGACCTCGCGTACATCTCGCTCGACGGCAACATCGGCTGCCTCGTGAACGGCGCGGGCCTCGCGATGGCGACGATGGACACCATCAAGCTGTTCGGCGGCGAGCCGGCGAACTTCCTGGACGTCGGCGGTGGCGCCACGACCGAGAAGGTCACGGAAGCGTTCAAGCTGATGCTGAAGAACCCGGATCTGAAGGCGATCCTCGTGAACATCTTCGGCGGCATCATGCGCTGCGACGTGATCGCCGAAGGCGTGATCGCCGGTTCGAAGGCCGTGAACCTGAACGTGCCGCTCGTCGTGCGCATGAAGGGCACGAACGAGGACCTCGGCAAGAAGATGCTGGCCGATTCGGGCCTGCCGATCATCTCGGCCGACAGCATGGAAGAGGCTGCGCAGAAGGTCGTCGCGGCTGCCGCAGGCAAGTAAGCACGCGCTAATGAACACGTATGGCGGCGCGGTTTGCACGCGACGCCCATCGAACAGAGGTCAAAATACATGTCGATTCTGATCAACAAGGACACGAAGGTCATCACGCAGGGCATTACCGGCAAAACCGGTCAGTTCCATACGCGCGCCTGCCGTGAATACGCAAACGGCCGCGAAGCATTCGTCGCGGGCGTGAACCCGAAGAAGGCCGGCGAAGATTTCGAAGGCATTCCGATCTACGCGAGCGTCAAGGAAGCGAAGGCGGAAACTGGCGCAACCGTGTCGGTCATCTACGTTCCGCCGGCAGGCGCTGCTGCTGCGATCTGGGAAGCGGTCGAAGCCGACCTCGATCTCGCGATCTGCATCACGGAAGGCATTCCCGTGCGTGACATGATCGAAGTGAAGGACCGCATGCGTCGCGAAGGCCGCAAGACGCTGCTGCTCGGGCCGAACTGCCCGGGCACGATCACGCCGGACGAGCTGAAGATCGGCATCATGCCGGGTCACATCCACCGCAAGGGCCGCATCGGCGTCGTGTCGCGTTCGGGCACGCTGACGTATGAAGCCGTTGCCCAGCTGACGGCGCTCGGCCTCGGCCAGTCGTCGGCAGTCGGTATCGGCGGCGACCCGATCAACGGTCTGAAGCACATCGACGTGATGAAGATGTTCAACGACGATCCGGACACGGACGCAGTCGTGATGATCGGCGAAATCGGCGGTCCGGACGAAGCCAACGCCGCCGAGTGGATCAAGGACAACATGAAGAAGCCGGTCGTCGGCTTCATCGCGGGCGTCACGGCGCCTCCGGGCAAGCGCATGGGCCACGCCGGCGCGCTGATCTCGGGCGGTGCGGATACGGCCGAAGCGAAGCTGGAAATCATGGAAGCGTGCGGCATCACCGTCACGCGCAACCCGTCGGAAATGGGCCGTCTGCTGAAGAAGGCGCTGTAATCATTTCCATCGGATTCGTCCTGCAGAAAACGCCGGCTTTGCCGGCGTTTTTTGTTATGCTCGCGCAATGAATTCGTAAGCACCGGGCATGCGTGCTGCATGTCCGGCGATGAACCGGCCCGCCCGCGAGGCGGCCGCTGTCCTTTCCTCACCGCCATGCTCGAATTCCTGACCTCCTTGCACTGGGGCGCGATTCTCCAGATCGTCATCATCGATATCCTGCTCGGCGGCGACAACGCGGTCGTGATCGCGCTTGCTTGCCGTAACCTGCCGGCGAACCAGCGGTTGCGCGGCGTCGTCTGGGGCACCGCGGGGGCGATCCTCCTGCGTGTCGTGCTGATCGCGTTCGCGGTCGCGCTGCTCGACGTGCCGTTCCTGAAGCTCGGCGGCGGGCTGCTGCTGCTGTGGATCGGCATCAAGCTGATGGCGCCGGCCGCCGACGCGCACGACGACATCAAGCCAGCCGCCCGGCTGTGGGATGCGGTGAAGACGATCGTGATCGCCGATGCGGTCATGAGCCTCGACAACGTGATCGCGATTGCCGGCGCGGCCGAGCAGGCCGATCCGTCGCACCGGATCGCGCTCGTGATCTTCGGGCTCCTCGTCAGCGTGCCGATCATCGTGTGGGGCAGCACGCTGGTGCTGAAGCTGCTCGACCGTTTCCCGGTCGTCGTGGCGCTCGGCGCCGGGCTGCTCGGCTGGATCGCGGGCGGGCTGATCGTGAACGACCCCGTTGGCGATCGCTGGCCGGTGCTCGACACGCAGCCGGCGCTCTACGGCGCAAGCATTGCCGGTGCGCTGTTCGTCGTCGCGATCGGTTACGCACTGAGAAACCGCCGCAGCGCGCCGCACGCGCACTGACTGGCCATCCGGCCGACTGCCGGCTTCGCGGCCCGCTGGCTACGATCGAGACGCCTGCCTTTGTCGGCAGGCGTTTTTCGTTTCCGGAGCCTGCCATGTTCGAAGCCTTTTCCGTTTCCCTGTTCCGTCGCGTCGCCGCCGATCTGCGGCGCGCGAACCGGCCGTCGCCGCGCTGGCGGCCGGCCGGCTTCACGCTGATCGAGCTGATGATCGTGCTCGCGATCGTCGGCGTGATCGCGGCCTACGCGATTCCCGCGTACCAGGACTACCTGGCGCGCTCGCGCGTCGGCGAAGGGCTTGCGCTTGCGTCGTCCGCGCGGCTCGCGGTCGCCGACAACGCCGCGAGCGGCGCAAGCCTGGACGGCGGCTACAGCGCGCCGGCCGCTACCCGCAACGTCGCGTCCGTCGCCATCGACGGCGAGACGGGGCAGATCACGGTGGCATTCACGACGCGCGTCGCCGCGGCCGGTATGAATACGCTGGTGCTGGTGCCGTCCGCGCCCGACAAGGCCGATACGCCGACCTCACGCGTGCCGCTCAAAAAGGGCGTGATGCAGGCCGGCGCGATCGCATGGGAGTGTTTTGCCGCCGGGAAGGACGCGTCGTCGCTGCCGGCGCCGGGTGCGGGGCCGTTGCCGGCGGAGGCGGCAACGTTGCCCGCGAAATATGCGCCGGCGGAGTGCCGCGCCTAGTGTCGGCACTGGTGCGGGCGGCGCGTCGCCCGGCGTGCACGGGGCGGCCGTTGCCGCTCCTGCCGCTCGCGCTGGTCGTGTGCCTGTCGTGCGATGGCGCGACAGCCCCGCACAGAGCAGGGAAAGTTTTGTATAGTGCGCCGGTTGCTGACATCCGGTTCGCTCATGCCCTCTACTTTTTCCCGCTCGTTGCCGCTCGTTGCGCTGGCTGTCGCCCTGATCGTGCCGTACGCGATCACGAATCACACGTATCCGATTCCAACCTTCTATTCAGAGTTCGCCGCGCTGGTGCTGTATATGCTGGTGGGCGTCTCCGTGGTGCTGCTCGCGGGCACGGGCCGCCCGGCCCAGCCGTTTGCCACGCCGACCGCTTTCGTCGCGCCGCTCGGGTTCGCGGCGGTGCTGATCGCGCAGGTCGCGCTGATGCCGCTGAAGGTGCCGTCGATGAACTGGCTCGCGGTCGGCTATCTCGCCGCGGCGCTGGTCGCGATGCAGGCCGGCTATACGCTCGCGCGCGAGGGGCTCGCGGAAGCCGTCGCGCGGATGATGGCCGGTGCGCTGCTGATCGGCGGGGTGTTCGCCGTCGCGAGCCAGATCGTGCAGTTGTTCCATCTCGAGTCCGTGGTGGCGCCGTTCGTCGTCTCGTACAACATCCCGGTCGATCGCCGGCCGTACGGCAACATGGCGCAGGCGAACCACCTGGCCACCTACATCGCGTTCGCGCTCGCGGGGGCGCTGTATCTGGTGCAGACGCGCCGGCTCGCCGCCTGGGCGTGGCTCGCGCTGTCGATCGTACTGTCGGTCGGTCTCGCGCTGACCGTGTCGCGCGGGCCGTGGCTGCAGGTCGCGGTGATGGTGGTCGCGGGGTTCTGGATGGCGTGGCTCGAATCGCGCCGCGAGCCCGGCAACCGGCGTGCATGGCTGATGCCGGTCGTGCTCGCGGTGGCCTTCGTCGCGGTGAACGTCGCGGTGCGCTGGGCCAACGTGCATTTTCATCTGGGGCTCGCCGAATCGGCGGCCGAACGGATGCGTGACGCCGGGCAGATCGCGCCGCGCCTCGCGCTGTGGAAGTATGGTCTGGCGATGTTCCGCGAGCATCCGCTGCTCGGCGTCGGCTGGGGCGAATTCCCGTCGCACCAGTTCGCGCTCGTGCGCACGCTCGGCGGCGTCGAGATCGCGAACAACTCGCACGACATCTTCATCGACCTGCTCGCGAAGTCCGGTGCCGTCGGCCTTGGCGTGCTCGTCGTCGCGCTTGTCACGTGGTTCGTGCGCGCGGTGCGCGCGCCGCAGTCGAGCACGCGCGTGTTCGGCCTCGCGCTGATCGGCGTCCTGCTGATGCATGCGCTCGTCGAGTACCCGCAGCAATACATGTTCTTCCTGCTGCCCGCGATGTTCGTGATCGGTCTGCTTGAAGTGAAGCCGCTGCGGATCCTGCCGGGCCGCGCGGCGTTCGGGCTGTTCGCGGTGCTGTCGGTCGGCGGGGTGCTGGCGGCGGTGCCGGTCCTGCGCGACTACCAGCGTGCGGAAGTGCTGTATTACGGCAGCAATCCGGCCGCGCAGTACCGCGACGCGCCGTCGCGGCTGTTCGGCGCGTGGGGCGACTACGGAGCGGCGACGCTGCTGACCATCTCGCCGGACGATCTGCCGCTCAAGCTTGCCGCTCACGAGCGTGCGATCGCGCTGCTGCCCGGCGAGACGGTGCTGCGCCGCTACGCAGCGCTGCAGGCGATGGCCGGTCGCGAAGCCGATGCGCTCGACACGGTCGCGCGCCTGCACGTGTTCGCGAAGGAGTTGAAGGACTGGCCGCAGCAACTCGCGTCGCTGTACAAGCTGTGCGATCAGCAGCCGTCGTTGAAGGCGTTCAAGGCTGCCGTCGTCGCGAAGTACGGGGAAGTGCCGGCCGACGCGGACGAAGACGACTCGGACGACGATTCCGACTGAAACCGATCGGCGCCCGGCGGGGAATCGCGGCGCCTTTCGTATCGCGATGAAGCAGCGGAGCGGTGACGCGCCGGGGCGGCCCGGCGATTGCTTCCCGTCGCGAATGGATGCGGGCCGAAGCTGGCCTGATTCGCGTCAACCATTGTCAAATTGCCGCCATGTGCGGGGCGGTGCATGCACAATGCGCGAAAGCGGTCGCGTGCTTGGTTGCCCGTTACGGGCCGCCGACGCGAAAGCAGCCCCGGGCATATTCGGGGCACCCATCAAGCAGGATCGCGGCCGATGCAGCCATCGGTCGTGCGGCCGTAACGGGGCGCCGGTCCGATGGCCGCGGCGCAAGGCGACACCCGCGATGCGGCCGGGGGAGGGCTTCCGGTGTGCGGCGAGTTTGCCTGGAACAGTGCTGAAGAACGATATTCGACCATGGCTCTCCGCTCACCCTACCTGATCCTGCCTGCCGTCGCGATGCTGCTTTCCGGCTGCGCGATGCTGTCGTCGTCGCAGGAAAGCAAGCTCACCTGCCACATCCCGCGTGCCGTCTACCCGGATACCGCAAAGCCGCTCACGCGCCCGGTTACGGTGCTGGTGCGCGCACTGATGACGACGTCGGGCGAAGCGCAGAACGTCACCGTGACGACGAGCAGCCGCAATGCGGCGGCTGACCGCGCGGCCGTCGATGCGATGACGCATGCGACCTGCGTGCAGACGGGCGCCACCGCGAATCCGTTCCTGCTGACCCAGCCGTTCGTGTTCGAGCCGCGGCACGCCGATTGATGCGGGGCGGTGCGGACAGTCGGGCCGCATCGTCGTCGTTTCGAACGAACCTCGGGTCGACGGTGTTCTGGCCGGTCAGCCGGCCGCGTCCTCCGCCTTCCAATCGCCCGACTTCCCGCCGCGCTTTTCCCGCACGCTCACGTCGGTGATCACCATCCCGCGATCGACGGCCTTGCACATGTCGTACACGGTCAACAACCCGACCTGCACCGCGGTCAGCGCCTCCATCTCGACGCCGGTCCGGCCGAACGTCTCGACCTGCACGACGCAGTGCACGCCGGGCAGCGCGTCGTCGAGTTCGAAGTCGACGGCCACGCGCGTCAGCGCGAGCGGGTGACACAGCGGAATGAGGTCGGCGGTGCGCTTGGCACCCTGAATCGCGGCGATGCGCGCGACGCCGAGCACGTCGCCTTTCTTCGCCTTGCCGTCGCGGATCAGCGCGAACGTCGCGGGCAGCATCCTGATCGTGCCGCGCGCGATCGCGATGCGTCGGGTTTCCTGCTTGCCGCCGACGTCGACCATGTGTGCGTGGCCCGCGGCGTCGAAATGGGTGAGTCCTGACATGTCTTCCTCTAGTGGAACGGAGTGCGCGCGCACGTCCGTCGATCCTGCTTCGCGATCGGCCGGGCACTGAATCCCATACCGGCGCGACGAACCGATCCAACCTCTCAACGGGCGCCTATCATAGCAGCGGCGTTCGCGTTGCCGGACGCGCAGATGGCGCATGCGCGGCGCGGGACAGTCGTTGCGGCACCGTTACAATGACCGGAATATTCAGACCAAACGCCGCGATGCGCGCCGCTCGCGCGGGACGGCGTCGTTTTCATCCTGCCATGCGTGTCAAACAGTTGCTTGCCGTGTCGCTATCGGCCGCGCTCGCGCTGCCGCCGGGCGGCCATGCGCAGAGCGCGTCCGCGCCGCCGCTCGAGCCGGCGGGCGGCGGCGCGACGTCGATTTCCACGGTGCCGTCCGGCATCGCGACCGGCGTATTCGGCACGTACGGTGGCGCGGAAAGCCGCTTCTCGGGCGCCGGCGGCGCGTCCGCGCCCGCCGCGAACCTGCGTGCGCCACTGCGCGCGCTGGAGCTGCCCGATCTCGGCGACGGCTCCGGCGGCTCGCTGACGCCGCAGGCCGAGCGTCGTCTCGGCGAGCGCGTGATGCGCGAGGTGCGGCGCGACCCGGACTATCTCGACGACTGGCTGGTGCGCGACTACCTAAACGCGATGGCGGCGCGGCTCGCGGCAGCGGCTGCGGCGCGCTTCATCGGCGGCTACACGCCGGACTTCGAGCTGTTCCCGGTACGCGATCCGCAGATCAATGCATTCTCGATGCCAGGCGGCTTCATCGGGATCAACAGCGGGCTGGTGGTGACGACGCAGACGGAGTCGGAGCTCGCATCGGTGGTCGGCCACGAGATGGGGCACGTGCTGCAGCGGCACATCGCGCGGATGATCGGCGCGAACGAGAAGACCGGCTACACCGCGCTCGCGACGATGCTGCTTGGCGTGCTGGCTGGCGTGCTAGCGAGAAGCGGCGATCTGGGCAGCGCGATCGCGATGGGCGGGCAGGCGTATGCGGTCGACAACCAGCTGCGTTTCTCGCGATCGGCCGAGCGCGAGGCCGATCGCGTCGGCTTCCAGCTGCTCGCGGGCGCAGGCTACGACCCGTACGGAATGCCGGGCTTCTTCGAGCGGCTCGATCGCGCGTCGATGGGCGACGCGGGCGTGCCGGCGTATGCCCGCACGCACCCGCTGACGGGCGAACGGATCGCCGACATGGAGGATCGCGCGCGCCGCGCGCCGTACCGGCAGCCGCGCCAGTCGGCCGAATACGGCTTCGTGCGGGCGCGGCTGCGGATCCTGCAGAACCGCGCGCCGAACGACATCGCGGCCGAGGCGCACCGGATGCAGCTCGAGATCGACGATCGCACCGCGCCGAACGTCGCGGCGAACGAGTACGGCGTCGCGCTCGCGAACACGCTGCTCGGCCAGTACGACGCGGCCGACAAGGCGCTCGCATCGGCACGCAGCGCATTCGACGCGCGCGAGCGGCGCGACGGCGATCCGGCGGCGAGTTCGCCGAGCCTCGACGTGCTGGCCGCGGACATCGCGCGCCGCGCGGGCCGGACCGACGACGCGGTGCGGCTCGCGGCGCTCGCGCAGCGGCGCTGGCCGGCGTCGCACGCGGCGATCGTCGCGCACCTGCAGGCGCTGCTGGCCGCGCGCCGCTTCGCCGAAGCGCAAACGCTCGCACGTGCGCAGGCGAAGGCCGACCCCGAACAGCCGGACTGGTGGGATTACCTCGCGAAGGCGAGCGATGGCAAAGGCGACGTGCTCGCGCGGCGCCGCGCGCTCGCGGAGAAACTGGCGCTCGACGGCGCGTGGCCGTCCGCGATCCGCCAGTTGAAGGAAGCGCGCGACGCGAAGGACGTGTCGTTCTACGATCAGTCGATCATCGGCGCGCGGCTGCTGGAATTCGAGGCGCGCTACAAGGAAGAGCGCGAGGAAGAGAAGAACGGCCGCGGATAGCGGCCGTCAGGCGGCCATCAGGTGCGCAAGGGCAGTGGCAGGGCGGGACGCGGGTCAGCTTTCGCTGCTGGTGCTGCGGCCGCCATTGGCTTCTTCATTACGCGCCCGTTGCGCGGGACTCACGACGAAGCCGAACGTCGCAGGCACGTCTGCGCACGCGATGCTGCCGAGCGGCAGCGTGCGGCCGTCGCGCCAGCGCAGCATGGGCGGCTCGGCATCGAAATCCGCGTGATCGGCGAACAGCCCGAGGTCGTGATCGTGCAGTGCCGCGACGCGCGGCGGTGTGCCGGCATCGCGAAACAGCACGCCGCCGCCATCGTCGAGCCATGCGGCGTCCGGTTCGAACGGCGCGCCCGTCTGGTCGGTGAGCGCGAGCTGCCCGTCGCGTTCGGCAAGCCGCACGACCCACGGCGTATACGCGAGCTCGACGTACACGCGCTGCGGCCCGTTCTGGAAGAACCACTGGCCGTGCGCATCGCATTCGTAATTGCGTCCGATGAACGCGTTCAGCGCCGCGTGCCGGATCGGCGAGCCGAGCTCGCCGGCGGCCTGCGCGGCGTCGTCGCGCAGCCGCCATTCGCCGCGCCGGTCGAGCAGCAGCCAGCCGGTGCAGTGCGGAACGTTCGGCCATTTGGCGAGGGCCTGCCTGACGATGTCATCCATGGTCGACGAATTTCGAGCAATAGCCGAACACCCGCGCCGACAGCCAGTCGAGGCGGCCGGGGAACGGCCCGGTCATGAATCCCGCATGGCCGCCGTGCGCGGGCTGGTCGAGCTCGACGGCCGGCGACACGTCGGCGGTGCTCGGCAGTGCGGATTCGGGCAGGAACGGATCGTTGCGGGCGTTGAGGATCAGGGTGGGCACGTCGATTGCGCGCAGCAGCGGGCGCGTCGTGGCCTGGGTCCAGTAGTCGTCCGCGTTCGCGAAGCCGTGCAGCGGCGCGGTCACGACTTCGTCGAAGTCGCGCATCGTCACGGCCCGCAGCATCGCGTCGCGGTCGAACAGCCCCGGATACTGTTCGAGTTTCGCGAGCCCCTTGCGTTTGAGCGTCTTCAGGAAGCTGCGCGTGTAGACCATCGCGAAGCCCTGCGACAGCGCGCGGCCGCCGGCATGCACGTCGATCGGCGTCGAGATCGCGGCGGCGGCGTGCACGATCGACGTGTCGCTGCGGTGCTCGCCGAGCCAGCGCAGCAGCACGTTGCCGCCGAGCGACACGCCGGCCGCGACGATCGGCCCGCGATGCTGCGTGGCGAGCCGGCGCAGGATCCAGTCGACTTCGGCACTGTCGGCGAGATGGTAGAAGCGCGGCTGCCGGTTGATCTCGCCGCTGCAACTGCGAAAGTGCGGGACGACCGCATGCCAGCCCTTCGCGCGCGCGGCGGACATCATCGCGAGCGCATAGTGCGAGCCGGAGCTGCCTTCGAGGCCGTGGAACAGCACGAACAGCGGCGCGTCGCGCGCCGGCGCCGCGCTGTCGAGATGCGCGACCCAGTCGAGATCGATGAAGTCGTGGTCGGGGGTTTCCCATCGCTCTCGTCGATACGCGACGGTCGGTCGTCGCGCGAACAGCGCGGGCACGATGGTTTGCACATGGCTGTTCGGCAGCCAGCGCGGTGCGCGATAGCGCAATGAATCGTCGTCGGGGGCCGGGGCCCCGGTCAGCGGCGAGGTGGGCGGAGAAGCCGTACTCATGATCGCCCCGCTAATGCGTTGCTTCGTTCTTCGTCAGTGCAGCGGACCCTGCCCGTGACGGATCTTCGCGGCGAATTGTCCGGCCGCTTGTTCGGGAATCGGACTCGCGTGGATGTGCGCGATCCGCCATTCGCCGCGTTCGTGGATCATCACGTACGTAGCAAAAACCATGTCGGGGTCGGCCGTCAGGTCGGCCTGCTGATGCGCCTCGGCGATCGTGTAGACGACGGTGCCGAGGCTATCGTATACGCGGATGTCGAGCGGCTCGATCGTCACCGGGCGTGTCGCGAGGCGATTGCCGAGCCCGCTGCGGATCTGGTCGAGGCCGTGCAGATGCTCGCCGTCGGCCCAGACGCAGCTGGCGAAGTCCTCGTCGATCCACAACCCCAGCAGCGCGTCGAGATTGGCATCGGCGACGGCCTGGTAGTAGGCGTTCAGCGTATCGGCAGCGGCTTCGAAAAGGCGGGCAAAACGTGGCATCGGGTTTGTCTCTCGCGCGCGTCGCGCGCCGTATTCAGCACGGCGGCCCGTGTGAGGCCGCCGTACACCGGTGAATCGGATTGCCCGGCGCGTCGTGCGACGCTGCCGGCCAGGGTCAGCGCTGCCCGACGAGCATGCCGCGCAAATCGCCGAATACCTGCTCGGGACCGAGTTCGCGCAGGCAGTTCAGATGGCCGAGCGGGCACTCGCGTTCGAAGCAGGGACTGCATTCGAGATGTAACCATTGTACCTTCGCCAGGTCCGACAGCGGAGGGGTGTGGCGCGGATCGGTCGATCCGTACAACGCGACGAGCGGCCGGCGCAACGCGGCTGCGACATGCATCAGCCCCGAATCGTTGGTGACGACCGCGTTCGCGCGCGCGATCAGCGCGCAGGCCTCGGACAGCGACGTCTGCCCGCACAGATTGCGCACGTTCGGCGCGTGGTCGGCGATCGCCTGCGCGGCGGCCGAATCCTTCGGCGAGCCGAGCGCGACGATCTGCGTGTACGGGAACGACTGGTGGACGATCGTCGCGAGCGTCGCGAAGTGCTCGGGCGGCCAGCGCTTGGCCGGGCCGTATTCCGCGCCGGGGCAGAACACGACGAGCGGCTTGCGCGTATCGAGGTTGAAGCGCGCGGACACGCGCGCCGTCTCGTTCAGGTCGGCGTCCAGCCGCGGCGGCGGCAGCGTCTTCATCGACTCGGGCAGCTTCGCGCCCGGCGCATACGCGAGCGCCGCGTAGTGGGTCGTCATCGGCGGACGCTCGCCCGACTTGTCGGGGTTCGCGTGCCGCACGTTCAACAGCCCGTAGCGGTGCTCGCCCGTGTAGCCGATCCGCAGCGGAATGTTCGCGAGCCACGGGATCACCGCGGACTTCAGCGAATTCGGCAGCACGTACGCCGCGTCGTAGCCGACGTCGCGCAGGTCGCTCGCGAGCTGCCAGCGACGCAGCAACTGCAGCTTGCCGTGCGCGAGGTCGGTCGCGTAGACATCGTGGATCTCGGGCATCCGCTCGAGCACGGGCGCGACCCAGGTGGGCGCGACGGCATCGATCGCGATGCGGGGATGGAGCTTCTTCAGCAGCGCAAAAAGCGGCTGCGCCATCAATGCGTCACCGATCCAGTTCGGTGCGATAACCAGCGCTCGACGCATCAGGTCGACTTCCGATGTCGTAATGAAGCACGGTGCACGGGCACCGCGTTCGGGTTGTTCAGAACGGGAAAAGGGCGGCGCGCCGGCATTCCGGCGGCACCGCCTCGCGTACGGCGGGCCCGTGGGCCCGGCTGACGGGGCTCAGTGGCCCTTGACCACCTCGCCGTCGCGCAGCTTGTAGCGCGTGCCGCAATACGGGCAGCGCGCTTCGCCGTGCGAGACGTCGATGAACACGCGCGGATGTGCGTTCCAGCGCGTCATGGCCGGGTTCGGGCAGTAGGCGGGAAGATCCTTGGCCGTCAGCTCGACCAGCGGCATTTCCTTGATTTCACTCATGAGACGTTCTCTTATCACTCTTTTGTGGGGCGGTCGGTGCGGCAGCGCACTCAGACCTTCGTCAGCCAGTGCGCGTACTTCGCGTTCTTGCCCGACACGATATCGAAGAATGCCGACTGCAGCTTTTCGGTGATCGGGCCGCGTGCGCCGCTGCCGATCGTGCGGTTGTCGAGTTCGCGGATCGGCGTGACTTCGGCGGCCGTGCCCGTGAAGAACGCTTCGTCGGCCGTGTAGACCTCGTCGCGCGTGATGCGCTTCTCGATCACCTCGATGCCGGCGTCCTTCGCGAGCGTGATGACCGTGTCGCGCGTGATGCCGTCGAGGCAGGACGACAGATCGGGCGTGTACAGCTTGCCGTTGTTCACGAGGAAGAAGTTCTCGCCCGAGCCTTCCGACACGTAGCCGTCGACGTCGAGCAGCAGCGCTTCGTCGTAGCCGTCGGCGGTCGCTTCCTGGTTCGCGAGGATCGAGTTCACGTACCAGCCCGACGCCTTCGCGCGCACCATCGACACGTTCACGTGGTGGCGCGTGAACGACGACGTCTTCACGCGGATGCCCTTCGCGAGGCCTTCCTCGCCGAGGTACGCGCCCCACGGCCATGCGGCGATCGCGACGTGGATCGTGTTGCCCTTCGCGGACACGCCGAGCTTTTCCGAGCCGACCCAGATGATCGGGCGCAGGTAGCACGACTCGAGCTTGTTCTCGCGCACGACTGCGAGCTGCGCGGCTTCGAGCGTCTCGCGATCGAACGGCACGTCCATCTGGAAGATCTTCGCCGAATTCTGCAGACGTTTCGTGTGCTCGCGCAGGCGGAAGATCGCGGTGGCGCCGTCGGCCGTCTTGTACGCACGCACGCCTTCGAAGACGCCCATGCCGTAGTGCAGCGTATGGGTCAGGACGTGGATCTTGGCGTCGCGCCAGTCGATCAGCTTGCCGTCCATCCAGATCTTGCCGTCGCGGTCGGCCATTGACATAGGATTCTCCTGGAAGCAGTGGGTGCTGCGGGTTGTGTGCAGCGTTGAGCCGGAAAGACGCTTATTTTAGCGTCATTTGGCGTCGGCCCGGTCGGTCGGCACGGGGCCGGCGCTATAATCGTCCGGCACCGATTCCAATAACGACGGGCTGTGCCGGCAGGAGACGCCGGAGCCCGGACGAACTGCCCGCCGCGGCCCCGCATTCCCATGCTCGCTCGATTGTCCGCCACCGACCGCTTCGCGCTGATCCAGGGCGCGCGCGACTATTCCCCGACATTGATGGCGATCCTGTCCTGGGGGCTCGTCACCGGCATCGCGATGAGCAAATCGGTGATGACGCTCGGGCAGGCGAGCGCGATGTCGATCTTCGTCTATGCGGGCTCGTCGCAGCTCGCGGTGCTGCCGCTCCTCGTCGCGAAGCTGCCGATCTGGACGGTCCTGCTCACGGCCGCGATGGTCAACCTGCGCTTCGTGATCTTCAGCGCCGGGCTTGCTCCCCATTTTTCCTACCTGCCGCTGTGGCGGCGCGTCGCGATCGGCTATTTCAACGGCGACGTGATCTACCTGCTGTTCCAGAAACAAGGCTTCGCCTACGGCCACGTGCCGGGCAAGGAGGCGTACTTCTGGGGGATGGCGGTCGCCAGCTGGGCGTCGTGGCAGGTGTCGTCGCTCGCCGGCATCCTGCTCGCGAGCGTCTTTCCCGCGAGCTGGGGGCTGGAGCTGGCCGGCACGCTCGCGCTGATTCCTATCATGGTGTCGGCGGTCGCGAACCGCTCGACGCTCGCGGCCGTCGCGGTCGCGGGCATCGTGTCGCTGATCGCGTTCGATCTGCCGTACCGGCTCGCGCTGCCGATCGCGGTGCTCGCCGCGCTCGCGGCCGGCTGCACGGCCGATTTGTTCGTCGAGCGGGCCGACTGGCGGCGCATCCGTACCGAAACCGTGCACGAAAAGGACATCGAATGAGCGCGACCGAAATCTGGATCGTCATCGTCGGAATGACGATCGTCACGGCGGTCACGCGCGCGCTGTTCCTGATCGGCGGCGAACGCACGGTGCTGCCCGAGCGCGTGCAACGCGCGCTGCGCTATGCGCCGGCCGCCGCGCTCGTCGCGGTCGTGCTGCCGGACGTGCTCGAAACGCCCACCGGGATCTCGTTCGCGCTGTCCAACCATCCGTTCTACGCGGCACTTGCCGGCCTCGGATGGTTTTTGTGGCGGCGCAGCATGCTCGGCACGATCCTCATCGGGATGCTCGTCTTCACCGTGCTGCGGTTGATCTTCTGACACGTCGTCGTGCCGACCGGCCAAGCGCACGCCGCCCGGATGCTCGCATTGTTGCATTGCGGCAATGTGTCGAACGCCGCGCGCAATCCCAAATAGGCGGAATTCGCTGCCGCGCGGGTCAGTCTGCCGGATGGATCGGCTAGAATGCCCGTTCGAGATTTTTTACGCGTGCGCGCCATGCGAACCGCCAGCCACGGCCGCATCCGGCGCCCTTTCGCGGCAGCCCGCGCACGTTTCAGCGTGAACCCCCTTTCCCCATCCACTACTTCAATCTGTCCAACATGAGCCAAGTCAAGCGTCTTACCGACCTGATCGCCGCCGGCCAGCTCGCCGGCAAGCGGGTGTTCATCCGCGCCGACCTGAACGTCCCGCAGGACGATCACGGCAACATCACCGAAGACACGCGCGTGCGCGCGTCCGTGCCGGCCATCCAGGCCGCGCTCGACGCCGGCGCGGCCGTGATGGTCACGTCGCACCTCGGCCGTCCGACCGAAGGCGAATTCAAGCCGGAAGATTCGCTCGCGCCGGTCGCGAAGCGCCTCGCCGAACTGCTCGGCCGCGACGTGCCGCTCGTCCCGAACTGGGTCGAGAACGGCGTGAACGTCGCGCCGGGCCAGGTCGTGCTGCTCGAGAATTGCCGGGTGAACAAGGGCGAGAAGAAGAATTCGGACGAGCTCGCGCAGAAGATGGCGAAGCTCTGCGACGTGTACGTGAACGACGCGTTCGGCACCGCGCACCGCGCGGAAGCGACCACCCACGGGATCGCGAAGTACGTGCCGGTCGCGTGCGCGGGCCCGCTGCTGGCCGCTGAACTCGACGCGCTCGGCAAGGCGCTCGGCAACCCGGCGCGCCCGCTGGTCGCGATCGTCGCCGGCTCGAAGGTGTCGACCAAGCTGACGATCCTGAAGTCGCTGGCCGGCAAGGTCGACCAGCTGATCGTCGGCGGCGGCATCGCGAACACGTTCATGCTCGCGGCCGGCCTGTCGATCGGCAAGTCGCTCGCGGAAGCCGATCTCGTCGCCGAGGCGAAGGCGATCATCGACGAAGCGCGCGAGCGCGGCGCGTCGGTGCCGATCCCGACCGACGTCGTCACCGCCAAGGAATTCTCGCCGACGGCCGCGGCCACGGTGAAGCAGGTCGCCGACATCGAAGCGGACGACATGATCCTCGACATCGGCCCCGATACGGCCAAGGCGCTCGCGAGCCAGCTCGAGAAGGCCGGCACGATCGTGTGGAACGGTCCGGTCGGCGTATTCGAATTCGACCAGTTCGGCAACGGCACCAAGACGCTCGCCGAAGCGATCGCCAAATCGTCCGCGTTCTCGATCGCGGGCGGCGGCGACACGCTCGCCGCCATTGCGAAGTACGGCATCCACGACCAGGTCAGCTACATCTCGACGGGCGGCGGCGCCTTCCTCGAGTTCCTCGAGGGGAAGAAGCTGCCGGCAGTGGAAGTGCTCGAAACGCGGGCGGCCTGAGCGTGGCGGCGCGCGCAGGGTTGACCAAGGCCGCGCGCTCCGCGAAAGCGGAGCAGCCGGCCGGCGCGGGCAAGCGCAAACGCGCGCCCGCGCGGGCGAACTCAGCTCCGCGCGCACCGGCGGCCGCCGGCGACGCGGCCGTGCAGCACCACGAGATTCAGAACAAAGCGATGCCGGGCGCAAGCACCGGCACGCCCCCCGGAACGGCCGCCGCTGGGCCCGCCGATTCCGGCTCTCGCAGCGTTTCACCCAGCGCATCCACCTTGATCCAGATGAGGAGTTTCATGCAGCGCGCCACCAAGATAGTCGCCACGATCGGCCCGGCTTCCAGTTCGCCGGAGATTCTGCTGCAGATGATGCAGGCGGGCCTCGACGTCGTGCGGCTCAATTTTTCGCACGGCACGGCCGACGATCACCGCCAGCGCGCCGAAATGGTGCGCGAGGCCGCCCGCAAGGTCGGCCGCGAGATCGCGATCATGGCCGACCTCCAGGGCCCGAAGATCCGCGTCGGCAAGTTCGAGAACGGCAAGACGACGCTCGTGCCGGGCCAGGCCTTCATCCTCGACGCGGGCTGCGAGCTCGGCAACGACGAGCGGGTCGGCCTCGACTACAAGGAACTGCCGCGCGATCTGAAGCCGGGCGACCTGCTGCTGCTGAACGACGGGCTGATCGTGCTGACCGTCGAGCGCGTGCTCGGCGAAGAGATCCATACGATCGTCAAGGTGGGCGGCGAGCTGTCGAACAACAAGGGGATCAACCGCCAGGGCGGCGGCCTGTCGGCGCCCGCGCTGACCGCGAAGGACATGGAAGACATCCGCACCGCGATGTCGCTCGGCGCGGACCTCGTCGCGGTGTCGTTCCCGAAGAACGCGACCGACATGGAAATGGCGCGCCAGCTCGCGAACATCGCGGGCGCGCCGTACGGCATCAAGCCGAAGATGATCGCGAAGATCGAGCGCGCCGAGGCGATTCCGGCGCTGCAGAGCATCCTCGACGCGTCCGACGGCATCATGGTCGCGCGCGGCGACCTCGCGGTGGAAGTGGGCAACGCGGCCGTGCCGGCGCTGCAGAAGCGGATGATCCGGATGGCGCGCGAGTCGAACAAGCTCGTGATCACCGCGACGCAGATGATGGAGTCGATGATCTACGCGCCCGTGCCGACCCGCGCGGAAGTGTCGGACGTCGCGAACGCGGTGCTCGACGGCACCGACGCGGTGATGCTGTCGGCCGAGACGGCCGCCGGCAAGTACCCGGTCGTCACGATCGAGACGATGTCGGCCGTGTGCGTCGAGGCGGAAAAGTCCGAAGAGGTCGAGCTCGACAAGGATTTCCTCGACCGCACGTTCACGCGGATCGATCAGTCGATCGCGATGGGCGCGCTGTTCACCGCGTATCACCTCGGCGCGAAGGCGATCATCGCGCTGACCGAATCGGGTGCGACCGCGCTGTGGATGTCGCGGCACTACACGCACGTGCCGATCTTCGCGTTGACGCCGCGCGTCGGCAGCGAGCGCACGATGGCGCTGTACCGCAACGTGACGCCGCTGCACGTCGACTTCAACAGCGATCGCGACTCGGCGCTGCAGGCCGCGCTCGAGATCGTCGTCAAGCAGGGCTACGTGCAGCACGGCGACATGGTCGTGCTGACGGTCGGCGAGCCGATGGGGCAGGCGGGCGGCACCAACACGCTGAAGATCGTGCGCGTCGGCGAGCATTATTGAGCGTCGGCGTGCCAGCGGCCGGCCGAGCGACCGGCCGCCCGAGTCGAACTGGCACCATTTTTTTCGAAGAAAGCCGCGTGGGGTACGACGCCCCGCGCGGCTTTTTTTCTGGTTTTTGCGCGGATTGTGCAGTGCGAAGGTAACAAATTGCGAGTACGCGCCGCCTGACGGTCGGAATCGGAGGCGCTTCGCGATAAAATGCCGCTATTCGACGCTCAGCCGCGCCGCCGCGCCCCGGTCCTCCCGGGTCCGAGCACCGCGCCGGCGTCAGGGCGCACCGGTTTTCATTCCAAGGAGTTCCACAATGCCTCTCGTATCAATGCGTCAATTGCTGGACCACGCGGCAGAGCACGGTTACGGCCTGCCGGCCTTCAACGTGAACAATCTGGAGCAAGTCCAGGCGATCATGGCGGCGGCGGATCAGGTCGGCGCGCCCGTGATCATGCAGGCATCGGCCGGCGCGCGTAAGTACGCGGGCGAGCCGTTCCTGCGCCACCTGATCGAAGCGGCGGTCGAGTCGTATCCGCACATCCCGGTCGTGATGCACCAGGATCACGGCCAGTCGCCGGCAGTCTGCATGGCCGCGATCCGCAGCGGCTTCACGAGCGTGATGATGGACGGTTCGCTGCAAGCCGACGGCAAGACGGTCGCCTCGTACGAATACAACGTCGACGTGTCGCGCAAGGTCGTCGAGATGGCGCACTCGATCGGCGTGACGGTCGAGGCTGAACTCGGCGTGCTCGGCTCGCTCGAGACGATGAAGGGCGACAAGGAAGACGGCCACGGCGCGGAAGGCACGATGACCCGCGAGCAGCTGCTGACCGATCCGGAGCAGGCCGCCGACTTCGTGAAGCTCACGCAGTGCGATGCGCTCGCAATCGCGATCGGTACGTCGCACGGCGCGTACAAGTTCTCGAAGAAGCCGACGGGCGACATCCTGTCGATCCAGCGCATCAAGGAAATCCACGCGCGCATTCCGAACACCCACCTGGTGATGCACGGTTCGTCGTCGGTGCCGCAGGAGCTGCTGGCCGAGATCCGCGAATTCGGCGGCGACATGAAGGAAACCTACGGCGTGCCGGTCGAGGAAATCCAGGAAGGCATCAAGCACGGCGTGCGCAAGATCAACATCGACACCGACCTGCGTCTGGCGATCACCGGCGCGATCCGCCGCTACCTGTTCGAGAACCCGGGCAAGTTCGACCCGCGCGACTACCTGAAGCCCGCACGCGAAGCGGCGAAGCAGGTCTGCGTCGACCGCTACCTCGCGTTCGGCTGCGAAGGCCAGGCCGGCAAGATCAAGCCGGTTGCGCTCGACAAGATCGCCGAGCAGTACAAGTCCGGCGCGCTCGCGCAGGTCGTGCGCTAAGACTGTAGTACGATTGCCCCGCCCGATGCTGCCCGATTCCGTCATCGGGCGGGGGCGGGCAGCCCGGTTGCCGGATCCGATCCGGCCCCGGGCAGCCGTTCCGTCCGGCCGAACGAGGGCCGGCCGGCAACCGCCCGGGCGCCGTCCCGGCCGGTTCGCCGACGCATTGCAAGACCGCCGTTCCCGCCTGCCGCGGGGAACGGCGTTTCCCTTTTTGTTTGGCTCCTTATCTGCGAAAAGACGATGTCTACCCTCTACGAATCCACGCTCCGCTCGCTGCCGCTCCTC
This sequence comes from Burkholderia sp. IMCC1007, assembly GCF_027257875.1. GTDB lineage: Bacteria > Pseudomonadota > Gammaproteobacteria > Burkholderiales > Burkholderiaceae > Burkholderia. Next base: position 40,443 of record NZ_JAPVQY010000035.1, on the reverse strand, counting down.
GGTCGCGGCAAGGTCCGCGACAACTACGCGGTCGGCAACGACAAGCTCCTGATCGTCACGACCGATCGCCTGTCGGCGTTCGACGTGATCATGGGCGAGCCGATTCCGAACAAGGGCCGCGTGCTGAACCAGATGGCGAACTTCTGGTTCGACAAGCTCGCGCACATCGTGCCGAACCACCTGACGGGCGACGCGCCGGAAGCGGTCGTCGCGGCCGACGAGGTCGAGCAGGTCAAGGGCCGCGCGGCGGTCGTCAAGCGCCTCGAGCCGATCATGATCGAGGCGGTCGTGCGCGGCTACCTCGCCGGCAGCGGCTGGAAGGAATACCAGGCGTCGGGCGCGGTGTGCGGCGTGCAGCTGCCGGAAGGGCTGCAGAACGCGCAGAAGCTGCCGGAGCCGATCTTCACGCCGGCCGCGAAGGCCGAACTCGGCGAGCATGACGAGAACATCACGTTCGAGGAAACCGAGCGCCGCATCGGCACCGAGCTGGCCGCGACGATCCGCGACATCTCGATCCGCCTGTACAAGGAAGCGGCCGATTACGCGGCGACGCGCGGCATCATCATCGCCGACACGAAGTTCGAATTCGGCCTCGACAACCACGGCAAGCTGTACCTGATGGACGAAGTGCTGACGGCCGATTCGTCGCGCTTCTGGCCGGCCGACCAGTATCAGGTCGGCACGAACCCGCCATCGTTCGACAAGCAGTTCGTGCGCGACTGGCTCGAAGCGCAGCCGTGGGGCAAGACCGCACCGGCGCCGGCGCTGCCGGCCGACGTCGTCGAAAAGACGGCCGCGAAGTACCAGGAAGCGCTCGAGCGCATCACCGGCCAGCCGCTCGCCTGATCGAGGAAGAGAAATGAGTGAAGTCCAGACTGCCCACACGCACAGCGCGCCGCTCGTCGGCGTGCTGATGGGCTCGAGCTCCGACTGGGACGTGATGAAGAACGCGGTCGCGATCCTGCAGGAATTCGGCGTGCCGTACGAAGCGAAGGTCGTGTCCGCGCACCGGATGCCCGACGAGATGTTCGACTACGCGGAGAAGGCGCGCGAGCGCGGGCTGCGCGCGATCATCGCGGGCGCCGGCGGCGCCGCGCACCTGCCCGGCATGCTGGCCGCGAAGACCACGGTGCCGGTGCTCGGCGTGCCGGTCGCGAGCAAGTACCTGAAGGGCGTCGATTCGCTGCACTCGATCGTCCAGATGCCGAAGGGCGTGCCGGTCGCGACGTTCGCGATCGGCGAGGCCGGCGCTGCGAATGCGGCGCTGTTTGCGGTGTCGATCCTGTCCGTCACGTCGGTCGACTACGCGAACCGGCTCGCCGCGTTCCGCGTGCGCCAGAACGAAGCCGCGCACGCGATGGTGCTGCCGCCGCTGGAATGACGGCACCGGCGCCCGCGCGTCGCGGCCGCCTGACTCTCCCACTGCGGCGGGCAGCGCCCGCCGCGACCGATCACTGACATGACCGCAACTCCTGATTCCGTTTCCCCGATCCTGCCCGGCGCGTGGCTTGGCATGGTCGGCGGTGGCCAGCTCGGCCGCATGTTCTGCTTTGCCGCCCAGTCGATGGGCTATCGCGTCGCCGTGCTCGATCCCGATCCGGCGAGCCCGGCCGGCGCGGTCGCCGACCGTCACCTGCGCGCAGCCTACGACGACGAAGCCGCACTCGCCGAGCTGGCCGAACTGTGCGATGCCGTGTCGACGGAATTCGAGAACGTGCCGGCCGCGAGCCTCGAGTTCCTCGCGCGCACGACGTTCGTCGCGCCGGCCGGCCGCTGCGTCGCGGTCGCACAGGACCGGATCGCGGAGAAGCGTTTCATCGAGGCGTCGGGCGTGCCGGTCGCACCGCACGTCGTGATCGAATCGGCCGCGGCGCTCGCCGCGCTCGACGATGCCGCGCTCGACGCGGTGCTGCCGGGCATCCTGAAAACGGCGCGGCTCGGCTACGACGGCAAGGGCCAGGTGCGCGTCGCCACCGCGCAGGAAGCGCGCGACGCGCATGCGGCGCTCGGCGGCGTGGCGTGCGTGCTGGAGAAGCGCCTGCCGCTGAAATACGAAGTGTCGGCGCTGATCGCGCGCGGCGCGGACGGCCGCTCGGCCGCGTTCCCGCTCGCGCAGAACGTGCACCACAACGGCATCCTCGCGCTGACGGTCGTGCCGGCGCCAGCCGCCGATGCGGCGCGCGTCGAGGAGGCGCAGCAGGCGGCCGTGCGGATTGCCGACACGCTCGGCTATGTCGGCGTGCTGTGCGTCGAATTCTTCGTGCTGGAAGACGGCTCGTTCGTCGCGAACGAAATGGCGCCGCGCCCGCACAATTCCGGTCACTACACGGTCGATGCGTGCGCAACGAGTCAGTTCGAGCAGCAGGTGCGCGCGATGACGCGCATGCCGCTCGGCAACCCGCGCCAGCATTCGCCGGCCGCGATGCTGAACATCCTCGGCGACGTGTGGTTCCCGAACGGCGCGGCCGAGGCCGTCACGCCGCCGTGGGACACCGTCGCCGCGATGCCTGCCGCACACCTGCATCTGTACGGCAAGGAAGAAGCGCGCGTCGGCCGCAAGATGGGCCACGTGAACTTCACGGCCGAGACGCGCGACGAAGCCGTCGCCGCGGCCACCGCGTGCGCGCAGCTGCTGCGCGTGCCACTCGACTGAGGCGCCAGCCGATGTCCATCGATCTCCCGAATGCCGTGACGCGTGCGCAGATCGACGCGGCCGCCGCGCTGCTCGACGCGGGGCAACTCGTCGCGTTCCCGACCGAAACCGTCTACGGGCTCGGCGGCGATGCGGCCAATCCGGAGGCCGTCGCGCGTATCTACGCGGCGAAAGGGCGCCCCGCGAACCATCCGGTGATCGTGCATCTGCCGCCGGGCGGCGATCCGGGCTACTGGGCCGCCGCCCTGCCGGCCGAAGCGCACGCGCTGATCGATGCCTTCTGGCCGGGCCCGCTGACGCTGATCCTGAAACGCCATGCGCGCATTCCGGACGCGGTGAGCGGCGGGCAGGACTCGGTCGGGCTGCGCTGCCCGTCGCACCCGGTCGCGCAGGCGCTGCTGGCCGCGTTCAGCGCGCGGCGCGGCGGCCACGGCGGCGTGGCGGCGCCGTCCGCGAACCGGTTCGGCCATGTGAGCCCGACCACCGCGCAGCACGTGCGGGACGAATTCGGCGACACGGTGCACGTGCTCGACGGCGGCGCATCCGAAGTCGGCATCGAGTCGACGATTCTCGATCTGTCGCGCGGTTTCCCGGCGCTGCTGCGCCCCGGCCACGTGACGCCGCAGCAGATCGCCGACGTGCTCGGCCGCGCGCCGCAACTGCCCGACGGCAGCGACGCGACCGCACCGCGCGCGTCCGGCACGCTGAAGGCGCATTACGCGCCGCGCACGCCGCTCGCGCTGCTGCCGTTCGACGCACTGGAGGCGCTGCTCGCGGCCGCGCAGACCGACGGCGAACGCGTCGCGCTGGTCGCACGCGCATCGCGCGCGGGGCATTGGGCGCAGGCCGACGGCGTGCATTTCGTCGCGGCGCCGGAAGATCCGCAGGCCTATGCGCGCGATCTGTACGGGATGCTGCGTGCGCTCGACCGTGCGCAGGTCGCTCGCATTCTCGTCGAGAAGCTGCCCGAGACCGTCGAGTGGATCGCGGTCAACGATCGCCTCGGCCGCGCGGCCGCGGCATTCGAAGCGCGCGACTGAACTTGACGCAGCCGGCCTCGGCCGGCCACGAACAAAAAAACGCCCGACCGGCGCATGAACCGGTCGGGCGTTTTCGTTTTCGTTTGCGCTTGCGCGCGCGCGGCGGGTGACTTACTTGCCGATGCCCGCTGCCGCGATCTGCTTCTCGACGTACTGCGCGAACAGCGCGTGCAGGTGCGTCGTCGGGTGGACCGTGTCGGCGAACATGTAGGTCTGGTCCGCGTTGGCGGTCGTGTAGGTCTGCGGCGAGCAGAACAGCGACGAGCCGAACGCGCTCGCGTTCGCGACGCCGTATTGCGTCGCCGCCGCGACCATCGCCTTCAGGTTGCAGCCGGTGTCGGTGTTCGACACGGTGAAGCCGTTCGCCTGGTAGTTGGCCGCGATGCCGTCCTGCCACGTGAACGAATCGACCACCGCATACTTCGTCGTGTCGACCTTCAGCGCGGCCAGCGTGCCGACCAGCGTCTGGTTGAACAGCCCCGACAGTTGCGTGAATACGGCCTGCGTGCCCCCCTGCAGCGCGAGCGGCGTGCCGCCGATGTCCGGCACGTTCGCGACGAACACGTGCGTCGCGCCGGCCGCCACGATCTGCTGGACGAGGCCGGCGAGCTGCTGCGCGGCCAGGCCGATCGCCTGCGCGGCCGCGAGCTGGGCGGTCGGGGTGTTGCCTTGCGCCTGCGCGACTTGCGCCTGATAGAAGATGTCGTTCGCGCCGCCGTTGATCAGCACGATCTGGCCTGCGTTGAAGCTGCCGTGCTGCGACAGGTACTGCTTGACCTGGTCGGCGATCGGCGTCGTGGTCGCCTGCGCGTAGTCGGCGTTCGGCACGCTGGCATCGGCGTGGCCGATGCCCGGCTGCAGCGTCACGCGCGAGCCGCCCTGTGCATAGCCGAGGCCGCCCGTGGCCTGCAGCGGAATGCCGAAGCCGCCCTGGTTCGCGGGCTGCAGCGTGTCGCCGTAGTACTGCGCGACGTCCTGCGTCCATACCTGGCCGGGGTTGGTCGTGAAGCGGCCGCCGCCGAAGCCGAGCTTGATCTGCGAGTAGGTGCCGGCATCCGACAGGCTGTCGCCGAACGACACGATCTGCATCTTCACGCCGGACGGCGGCGTGTTCGATGCGCTGCTGTTGTTGTCGTCGCCGCCGCCGCACGCGGCGAGCAATGCGAGCGCGGCGCCCGCGATCGCGACCTGCGCGGTGCGCAAAAGGCGTTGCCGGTTGCGCGACGGGGTGCGTTGTTGTGCTTGCATCGATGGATCTCCTCGTAGATATGGCCCGATGTAGGGTGCATCTGCCGCGTGTCTCCTCAGGTCGAGCGCGGCGGCCGTTGGCTGAAATGGTTTATTGGTCGCGCACCGCCGCAAGCGGCGTGGTGCGCGGATCGTGGTTTGCGGCCTCGGCGCTCTGCGCATGATAAGCGCTCGCCCATTCGGGCGGGCCGAAAATCGCGCGCAGCTTGTTGCGCCATCCTGCGACGCGCAACGCGTCGGCCGCCATCGACACCCACTCGTGAAACGTCGCGACGAGCGGGTTGTTCGAGCCCAGCGGCTCGACGGTTCCGTATTGCGGCGGGTCGTCGGGCGATTCCTCGACGTAGCTGCCGAACAGGCGATCCCAGATCACGAGTACACCTGCGTAATTGCGGTCGATGTAGCGCGGATTGCGCGCGTGGTGCGCGCGATGGATCGACGGCGTGTTGAGCACGTATTCGAGCCAGCCGAGCTTGCCGATCGCCTGCGTGTGCACGAAGAACTGGAACGCGAGATTGATCAGCACGACGCCGACGATCTGCTGCGGCGGAAAGCCGAGGAACGCCAGCGGCAGCCAGAACACCCACATGCCCGCGATCGGATACATGAGGCTCTGCCGGAACGCGGTCGAGAAATTCATCCGCTCGGACGAGTGGTGCACGACGTGCGCGGCCCACAGCCAGCGCACGCGATGGCTCGCGCGATGGAACACGTAGTAGAGCAGGTCCTGTCCGACGAACAGCACGGCGAACGACAGCCAGCCGTCGTGCCACGTGAACAGCCGGAAATGCGCGTAGCAGTACGCATAAACGGGCATCACGAACAGCCACGCGAGCTTGTCGGCGCCCTGGTGCATCAGCGCGAGCGCCGCGTTGCACAGCGTGTCGCGCCACGCATAGACATGGTCCTGCGCACGTGTGCGGGCGAGGTGCCAGGCCTCCCAGCCGATGCAGAGCAGGAAGACGGGCGCCAGCGCGAGCAGAAGCAATTCGACGTCGAATCGCATGGACGTGTCTCCTCCTTTCCCCTGCAAGCCGTGAGGCCGGGCGCGTGGCCCGTTGTAGATATCGGTCAGGCCAACAGCCTACGCAATCGCCACGCGCTAGGCGAGGGGGCAGCGTAGAGGGTTCCCTCTGAGGACAGGGTTTCTACGGAAGCCGCGCGGCACGGGCGCGGGCGGTGCGGCCCCGTTTCGTGCGCAGGGCGGCGCGCGGGCTGCGGCGCACCGCTGACTGCGGGCGTTTCAAACCGCGCGCGGCGATTCGGAAGGCGGCGGGGCGGCGGCAATTGCCTGCCGGGCCCCGGGATGACGCGTCGCGCCGTCGCGGGCGCGAGCCGCTGGCGCCGCGTCAGTGCGCGCCGGCGTAGATCCATTCGAGCAGGGTGTCGTGCGCGGCGCGCGCGCCTTCCGCGTGATCGTCGTTGATGAAGCTGACGACGATGTAGCTCTCGCCGTCGGCGCCCGCCACGTAGCCGGCGATCGCGCGCACGTCGCGCAGCGTGCCGGTCTTGATGTGCGCGTTGCCGAGCACGCCGGCGCTGGTCAGGCGGTTCTTCATCGTGCCGTCGATGCCGGCGATCGGCAGCGAGTCGACGAACGCCTGCGCGACGGGGCTCGCGTTCGCGGCCTGCAGCAGTGCGGCGAGCGACAGCGCGCTCACGTGCTCGTCGCGCGACAGGCCCGAGCCGTTCTGCATGTCGAGGTCGGGCATCGCGATGCCGTTTTTCTGCAGGAACGCGTGCACCACGCGGCTCGACTGTTCCGGCGTCGCGGGCGGCTTGCCGCCGACCGCGCCGATCGTCAGGAACAGGTTGCGCGCCATCACGTTGTTGCTGAACTTGTTGATGTCGTAGACGATGTTGCCGAGCACGGGGCTGTGATGCACGGCGAGCGCACGCGCGTTGCCCGGCACCTTGCCTTCGCTGACCGGCCCCGCGATCGTGCCGCCGTCCTGCTGCCACAGCGCGAGGAAGCCGCGCGCGAAGAACGTCGTGTGATCGAGGATCGCGAGGTTGGTCGTACGCGCGCCGCAGCGCAGCGGATAGTCGCCGGCGAACGATGCGGTCACGATTCCACCGGTGCCGGTCGACAGCGTCGGGCGCGCGGCCTCGGCGGCCGCGCCGCACGAACCCTTGCCTTCATGCAGCTGGTTGTCGATCGACAGATCCGCGAGCGGCGGCAGCACGTCGACGGCGACCTTGCCGTCGTCGCCCGGCGTGACCGTAAACGACACGGCCTTGAATGCATACAGCAACGGATCGGGGCCGACGTTGTACGGCGCGCTCACGTCGTCGTCGAACGACGGCAGGTCGCGCGTCGACGCCGCGAAATAGCTCTTGTCGAGCACGAGGCCGCCGGCCACGTGCTTGACACCGGCCTTGCGCAGCTTGTCGACGAGGTCGATCAGTTCCTCGGGCACGAGCTTCGGATCGCCGGTGCCCTTGATGTACAGGTTGCCCTGCAGCGTGCCGTCCGGCGCGACCGGGCCGTCCGCATACGCGGTGGTGCGCCAGCGGAAGTCGGGGCCGAGGATCGACAGGCCGGAGAAGGTCGTGACGAGCTTCATCGTCGACGCCGGCAGCATCGGCCGGCTCGCGTTCCATGCGATCAGCGGCTCGGGGTTGCCGACCCGCTCGACGACGACGCTCATTGCGGATGCCGGCACCTTCGCGCGCTGCAGCGCGACGAGCACCGACGCCGGCAGGCCGGCGGCGCGCGCGGCCGGCGAAACTGCGACGCCGTTGCGCGCTTCCTTGCGGGCTTCCTGATGGGACTTCTTGCGGGCTTGCGCGGGCGGTGCGAAGGCCACGGCCGCGCAGGTGGCGACGACGGCGGCGATGCGCAGGCAGTGGCGGGCGCCGGGCGCGAGCCGGGCGGAAAGATCGGAAATCGGCATGGGCGAATACGGGAAAAGCACGAGACTGGGGCAGGGCGCGCGCGGCGCCGGACCGCACATTGTAGAGACAAGTCCGCACACGTCCCTTGCAATCCGCCTTTCTGTTGCATTGCAAGGAGCGCCGGCAATTCGCGGCGCTACAATGGGCGCCATGTCTTACTCGTCCCATGGGTTCCTGTTCCGATGCGCATTCTGCTTGTCGAAGACGACCGGATGATCGCGGAGGGCGTGCGCAAGGCGCTGCGCTCCGACGGCTTCGCGGTCGACTGGGTGCAGGACGGCGACGCGGCGCTCACCGCGCTCGGCGGCGAGGCGTACGACCTGCTGCTGCTCGATCTCGGCCTGCCCAAGCGCGACGGCATCGACGTGCTGCGCACGCTGCGCGCGCGCGGGCTGTCGCTGCCGGTGCTGATCGTCACCGCGCGTGACGCGGTCGCCGATCGCGTGAAGGGGCTCGACGCCGGCGCCGACGATTACCTCGTCAAGCCGTTCGATCTCGACGAGCTCGGCGCGCGGATGCGCGCGCTCATTCGCCGCCAGGCGGGGCGCAGCGAGTCGCTGATCCGGCATGGCGCGCTCACGCTCGATCCCGCATCGCACCAGGTGACGCTCGACGGCGCGCCCGTCGCGCTGTCCGCGCGCGAGTTCGCGCTGCTCGAGGCACTGCTCGCGCGGCCCGGCGCGGTGCTGTCGAAGAGCCAGCTCGAGGAGAAGATGTACGGCTGGGGCGAGGAGATCGGCAGCAACACGGTCGAGGTCTACATCCACGCGCTGCGCAAGAAGCTCGGTTCGGACCTGATCCGCAACGTGCGCGGGCTCGGCTACATGGTCGTCAAGGAAAGCTGACGCGTGCGGTCGATTCGTCATCAATTGCTGATCTGGCTGCTCGCGATCGTCGTCGCGGGCGTGGGCATGGCGGGCTGGCTCATCTATCGGCAGGCGCTCGCCGAGGCGAACGAGCTGTTCGACTACCAGCTGCAGGAAATCGCGGCGGCGCTGCCGTCCGAGCCGTTTTCGCAGGTGTTCGGCTCGCGCACCAACGGCGACGAAGGCATCGTGATCCAGATCTGGAATCGCAACGGCGTGCTGATGTATTTCTCGCATCCGCGCGCGCCGATCGCGCCGCGCGCGGAGCTGGGCTTCTCGACCGAGCGTACCGATCGCGGCGAATGGCGCGTGTACGGCGCGATCGTCGGCGACAACGTCGTGCAGCTCGCGCAGCCGCTGTCGGTGCGCAACCGGCTCGCGGCGAACGTCGCGCTGCGCACGCTGTGGCCGCTGATCGTGCTGCTGCCGTTCCTCGGCGCGGCGGTGTGGACGATCGTCGGGCGCGGGCTCGCGCCGCTCGAGCGCGTGACGCGCGCGGTCGAGGCGCGCCGGCCCGAAGCGCTCGATGCGCTGCCCGATGGGCGCCTGCCGCTCGAGGTGCAGCCGCTCGTGCGCGCGCTGAACGGGCTGCTCGCGCGGCTGTCGGCGGCGCTCGACACGCAGAAGGCCTTCGTCGCCGATGCCGCGCACGAACTGCGCACGCCGCTCGCGGCCGTGCAGATCCAGTCCCAGCTCGTCGCGCGGGCGAAGGACGATGCGTCGCGCCGCGAGGCGCTCGCCGATCTGCAGGACGGCGTCACGCGTGCGACGCGTCTCGCGGAGCAGTTGCTCGCGCTGGCCCGCGCCGAACCCGACGGCGCGACGATGCGCGAGCCGGTCGACCTGCAGGCGCTGCTGACGGAATGCGTGGCCGCGCATGCGCCGCTTGCGCAGCGGCACGACATCGATCTCGGCTTCGAGGAGACGTGCGCGGCCACGGTCGTCGCGGACGCCGCCGCGCTGCGCGTGATGTTCGGCAACCTGCTGGACAACGCGGTGAAGTACACGCCCGACGGCGGCCGCATCGACGTCTCGCTGACGCGCGACGCGGCCGGCCGCGCGTGCGTGCAGATCGGCGACAGCGGGCCCGGCATCCCGGCCGACGAGCGCGAGCGCGTGTTCGACCGCTTCTATCGCGACAGCTCGGCGCGCGCGCGTGCCGACGTGTCGGGCAGCGGGCTCGGGCTCGCGATCGTCAAGCGCGTGGCGGCACAGCAGGGTGCGACGGTGACGCTCGGCGACGCGGCCGCGGGCGGGCTGCTCGTGAGCGTCGTGTTCCGCGACGCCGAAGCCCCCGCGCCCGAATCCCTGTGAAGAACGGCGCCGGCGGGACGGCGTCGACCGGCTTAAGCCCCGCTTAAGGCCAATTAAGCCTCCTTTAAGTCAGCGTCGTTACGCTGCGTTCTAACAAAGAGGAGGTCCTACGATGAATACCCGATTCCTTGCGCGCGGTGCCGTCGCGGTCGCCGTGGCGGCCGCCCTGTCCGCCGGCTATGTCGCGGGCACCCGCCGCGCCGATCCGCAGATCATCACGCCCGCGCAGGCGGCCGCGCTGATGCCGGCCGAGGCCGCGGCGAAGACCGGCATTCCCGATTTCTCCGGGCTGGTCGAAACCTACGGCCCGGCCGTCGTGAACATCAGCGCGAAGCACGTCGTGAAGCAGGTGTCGCGACGCGTGCAGCAGCCGCAGCTGCCAATGGACCCGAGCGACCCGTTCTACCAGTTCTTCAAGCGCTTCTATGGCCAGATGCCGGGCATGGGCGGCGACGCGCAGCCGGACGACCAGCCGAGCGCGAGCCTCGGCTCGGGTTTCATCGTCAGCGCCGACGGGTACATCCTCACCAACGCACACGTGATCGACGGCGCGAACGTCGTGACGGTCAAGCTCACCGACAAGCGCGAGTACAAGGCGAAGGTCGTCGGCTCCGACAAGCAGTCCGACGTCGCGGTGCTGAAGATCGACGCGAGCGGCCTGCCGACCGTGAAGATCGGCGACCCGGGGCAGAGCAAGGTCGGCCAGTGGGTCGTCGCGATCGGTTCGCCGTACGGCTTCGACAATACGGTCACGTCCGGCATCATCAGCGCGAAGTCGCGCGCGCTGCCCGACGAGAACTACACGCCGTTCATCCAGACCGACGTGCCGGTGAACCCCGGCAACTCGGGCGGCCCGCTGTTCAATCTGCAGGGCGAGGTGATCGGCATCAACTCGATGATCTACTCGCAGACGGGCGGCTTCCAGGGCCTGTCGTTCGCGATCCCGATCAACGAGGCGATCAAGGTCAAGGACGAGCTCGTGAAGACGGGCCACGTGAGCCGCGGCCGCCTCGGTGTTGCGGTGCAGGGCCTCAATCAGACGCTCGCGAGCTCGTTCGGGCTGCAGAAGCCGGACGGCGCGCTCGTCAGCTCGGTCGATCCGAACGGTCCGGCCGCGAAGGCCGGCCTGCAGCCAGGCGACGTGATCCTGTCGGTCAACGGTTCGCCGGTTGCCGATTCGACGTCGCTGCCCGCGCAGATCGCGAACCTGAAGCCCGGCACGAAGGCCGACCTGCAGGTGTGGCGCGACAAGGCGAAGAAGTCGATCACCGTGACGCTCGGTGCGATGACCGATGCGAAGCTGGCGTCGAACGACGGCGGCCCGGTCGAACAGGGGCGCCTCGGCGTCGCGGTGCGTCCGCTCACGCCGCAGGAACGCAGCGCCGCCAACCTGTCGCACGGGCTGATCGTGCAGCAGGCCGGCGGTCCGGCTGCCAGCGCGGGCATCCAGCCGGGCGACGTAATCCTGGCGGTCAACGGCCGCCCGGTCACGAGCCCCGAGCAATTGCGCGACGCGGTCAAGGGGGCAGGCAACAGTCTTGCTCTGCTGATTCAGCGCGACAATGCACAGATCTTCGTGCCGGTCGACCTGAGCTGACCGGTGATCGTTGCGGGCCGGCCCTGGCCGGCCGCGGCGGGCGCCGCCGTCATTCGGCTTCGTAGTGCTGTGTTCCGACCCTAAAGGAGAGAGCCATGCAATATCTACGCAATCTGTCCCGATTTACCGTCGCGGCGGCGCTGGCCGCAGGCCTCGCAACCGTCGCGACCGGCGCGTACGCGCAGTCGGACGACTTGCCCGCCGCGACCCAGCAGGGCGACGTGAGCTTCGTGTCCGGCGGCATCGGCAAGGATCAGTCGACGGCATTCGAGCGCAACGAATCGGCGTGGCCGCTGGCGCTGCGCTTCACCGGCCAGGGCGGTGAATATCTGGCCGACGTCCACGTGCGGATCGTCGACGGCAAGAACAACGAGGTGCTGAAGACGGACGCCCGCGGGCCGTACATGCTCGTGAAGCTGCCGCCGGGGCGCTACACGGTCCACGCGTCGTATCAGGGCAGCGACGAGTCGCGCGCGGTCACGGTCGGTTCGAAGGGCGGCGCGAAAGCGGCGTTCCAGTGGAGCGCGCAATAGATTGTCGGCCGCGGCCCCGTCCGGGGTCGCACAATCGGACGAAGTTTCGCCCATAATGAAAGCCACGGCTGCGCGCCGTGGCTTTTTCGTTTCCAGCGTCCGGCTTGCGTGCCGGAGCCGTCCGAAGGAGAAACGATGTCCGATTCCCCTCGCCTCGAAATCGTGCCGAACCGCCATCGCGTGCGGGTGATCCATCGCGGCATCACGTATGCCGATTCGCAGGGTGCGCTGACGGTGCGCGAAGCGGATTTGCCGGACACGCACTACCTGCCGCGCGACGACGTCAACATGCGCCGGCTCGTGAAGTCGGGCCACACGACGGTCTGTCCGTTGCGGGGCGAGGCCGTGCATTTCGATCTACAGACCGAAGACGGCGTGATCGAGAACGCCGCATGGAGTTACGAGCAACCGCGGCCCGCCGCGTCCGTGCTTGCGCACTACGTTGCCTTCGACCCGGCACGGATCGACAGTCTCATCGAAACATCCTGATGCGGCACGCGTTCATCGGGGAGGCATCATGGAACTGAACGACACGTTACGCGTCCCGCTCGCGCGGGCGATCGTGCGGGACGCGTTCGAGGATCTCGCGCTGCTGCGCGCGAGCTTCGACCATTGCGAATCGTTCGTGAAGCTGCCGCACGGCGAGTTCGCGCTCACGATCACGGTGCCGCTCGGCCCGCTGCGCGCGCGCTACGACGTGCGTGCGCATTCGGCGGCCGAGCAGGGCGATGCGGAAGGGCAGCCGCGCCGCGTGCTCAGCTTCAAGGCGCGGGCCGACGGCCTCGGGGCGCTGCGCGGCCAGGTCGAACTCATGCTGCTGCCGGACGACGCTGACGCCGGCGCGACGTGCATCGACTACGTGGTGTGGGCGACCGCGAGCGGGCCGCTCGCGGAATTGCCGGGGCGGCAGATCGAGAACGCGCTGCGCGAGTGGACCGACGATTTCTTCCGCGAGTTCTGCGCGGTCGTGCAGGCGAAGCACGGACTCGTGCCGAACCGTGCGCGCCCGGGCCCGCAGCGTCGCCAGCACGTGTTCCTGCGGCCCGCGTCGATCATGGCCGCGACGAAGCGTCCGCTGCCGCCGCACCTGGGCGGCGCGCTGAGCGGCCGCGCGACCAGTGCGCTCCATCATCGCGGATCCGGCCCGCTGCCCGTGTGGGTATGGGCGGCGATCATCGTGTTCGTCGCGCTGCTGCTTTACGCGGCGCGCTGGATCAACGGCGCCTGAGCGCGCCGCCGCGTGGCCGGCTGCCGGCGGCCGGCGCTCGCCGCGGCGGCGGCCGCTACCGTCGCGCGTCGGTTCCGGCGCCGCGAAATTCCCTCCGATAGGCCGATGGCGACGTGCCGAGCGCGCCGGCGAAATGCTGGCGCAGCGACACGCTCGACCCGTACCCGGCCGCCTGCGCGATCGCATCGATCGATTGGCCGGTGGTTTCCAGCAGATGCTGCGCGCGCGTAAGCCGCTCGGCCTGCAGCCACGCGGTGACGGTCGTGCCGGTGGCCTGGCGGAAATGACGCGTGAACGTGCGCCGGCTCATCAGCACGCGCTCGGCGAGCGAATCGACGCTGTGCGCGACGTCCAGATGCGCGCGCACCCAGTCGAGCAGCGCCGCGAGCCGCGCGTCGCGCGGATGCGCAGCGACCGGCTGCGGCACGTATTGCGCCTGTCCGCCCTGGCGGTGCGGCGGGATCACGAGGCGGCGCGCGATCTGGTTCGCCGCGTCCGAGCCGAAGCGGCGGCGCACCACGTGCAGGCAGCAGTCGAGCCCCGCGGCCGTGCCGGCCGACGTCATCAGGTTGCCGTCGTCGACGTACAGCACGTCGGGGTCGAGCTTCACGCGCGGAAAGCGCTGCGCGAAGTCGTCGGCCCACGCCCAGTGCGTCGTGGCCGGCCGGCCATCGAGCAGCCCGGCCGCGGCGAGCACGTACGCGCCGAGACACAGGCCGACGAGCTGCGCGCCGCGCGCGGCGGCTGCGCGCACCGCGTCCAGCATGACGTCGGGCGGCGCTTCGTCCGGGTCGCGCCACGCCGGCACGATCACGATGTCCGCGTCGTCGAGCGCATCGAGCCCGTACGGCGCGGTGATCGTGAAGCCGCCCGTCGTCGCGAGCGGGCCGCGCTCGGCCGAGCACACGCGGAACTCGAACGCGGGCGTCGCGGCCGCATCGCGCTCCTTGCCGAACACGACGGACGGCACTGACAGGTGGAACGGGCTGATGCCGTCGTACGCGATCACGGCGACGACGGTCGGGGCAGCGGCAACGGGCGACGCAACGGCGCTCATGACGGGCTCCGGGATGGCGATGGCCCGATTCTATCGAAGAATGGCAATCGGGCCACTGTCCGCGTGCGCGTTGCGATCCGACAATGCATCGCATCGCGCTGCCAGCTGCTCCGTTCCGGAGCGGGGCGGCGCCGTCGAACCCGGAGCCACCCATGTCGAACGCCGCATCGTCTTCCGCGTCCCGCCGCGCCCTCATCGTGATCGATGTCCAGAACGAATACGTGACGGGCAACCTGCCGATCGAGTATCCGCCCGTCGACGCGTCGCTCGCGAACGTCGGCCGCGCGATCGACGCCGCGCATGCGGCCGGCGTGCCCGTGATCGTGGTCCAGCATGTCGCGCCGGCCGGCGCGCCGATCTTCGCGCCCGGCACGGACGGCGTCGCGCTGCATCCGGTCGTCGCCGGGCGGCCGTACGCGCATCTGATCGTGAAGGCGCAAGCCAGCGCGTTCGCCGGCACCGACCTCGCCGCGTGGCTCGCCGCGCATGGGGTCGACACGCTCGCGGTCGCCGGCTACATGACGCACAACTGCAATGCATCGACGGTCTATCACGCGGCGCACGCGGGGTTGAACGTCGAGTATCTGGCGGACGCGACCGGCGCGTTGCCTTACGAGAATGAAGCGGGCGCGGTGAGCGCCGAGGAGATTCACCGCGCGTACACGGTGGTGTTCCAGTCGAATTTCGCGGCAGTGATGTCGACCGATGCGTGGATCGCCGGACTCGCCGGCACGGCGATGCCCGCGCGCGATTCGGTGGCCGCGTCGAACCGGCGGGCTCGTGCGCAACGCGCGAAGGCGGCGTGAGCGAACCGGGGGAGGGCAGGGGAATCGATCGGGCGGCGCGACGCCGCCGCCCGTGCGCGGCCGGCACGACGGGCCGCCGATGACGATGAAACGGCGCGTATCGCGCCGTCGCCGGGGCGAGCGTCAGTCGTCCGCTTTCAGCATCGCGGGGCTGCAGCGCAGCATGTCGAAGCAGCCGTCGACGAGCTTTTCCGCATGCTGCTCGGCATCGATCTCGTCGGGCAGCATCAGCATGTCGCGCACGAAGCCGCTCACCAGCGTGTGCAGCATCAGCGTCGCGCGCCACGTGTCGAGCCGCTCGGGCAGCAGCTTGAGTCGCACGGCCACCGCGAGGTCGGCGTCGATCGCGTGCAGCGCCTCGCTCATCCCCGCGCGGTTGCGCTGTAACAACGGCTCCATATCGGCGACGTATTCGCACTTCATGAACAGGATGCTGAACACGCGCCGCAGCTGCGAGTCGCGCTGCACGCCGAGCAGGCACCAGATCAGGATCTTGCGGATCTTCTCGAGCGGATTGCCGCCCGGTGCGTCGAGCGGCATCGTCTTCAGTTCGTCGATCGGCAGAAACACGCGGTCGAACATCGCGTCGAACAGTTCGCTCTTGTTCGCGAAATGCCAGTAGATCGCGCCGCGCGTCACGCCGGCGTGATGGGCGATGTCCGCGAGCGACGTGTGCGACACGCCTTTCTCGAAGAACACGTGCTCGGCGGCGTCGAGAATGCGGTTGCGCGTCTCGAGCGCCTCCTCCTTGGTGCGTCTGACCATGTGCAGGCCTGAATGGATCGATCGTAGGTGAATATAGGGTCTGCAACGCTCGTCGCGATCGCGTGGAGCCGCTATGCTTGCGAGTGGTAATGATTCGTAAGACGTGGCAGTTGGCGACGGGCGCGCGGGCTTTTTACATACATTCGTGAATGTATATACAATACCACCCTACGATCGAATGACCCAAGTGGCAATCAGTTAATATCCCACTCTGCTGATTCCGCCCCAAGTCACAATCCGCAGTTCGCGGCATCTCGTCGGCATGGATGTTTCGTGCCGGCTTGCTGTATCCAGCAGTCCAGTAATTCAGGTGTTCGATCAGCGCCGCGAGGCGCATCCGTGTTGCGCTCCGGTCGGGCGCGGCACTCATTCCATTGGTTATACAAGAGGTCGCTCCATGCGCGTCGAACGGGTTCCATACCGCTTAATCACTGTCGCGACGGCCGCCGTTTTCCTGGCCGCGTGCGGGAAAAAAGAATCGGCACCGCCGCCGCAAACGCCGGAAGTCGGCGTCGTCACCGTCCAGCCGCAAAACGTACCGGTCTTCACCGAACTGCCGGGCCGCACCAGCGCATTCCTCGTCGCGCAGGTGCGCGCGCGGGTCGACGGCATCGTGCTGCGCCGTGAATTCACCGAAGGCGGCGACGTCAAGGCCGGCCAGCGCCTCTACAAGATCGATCCCGCGCCGTACCTCGCGCAGCTGAACAGCGCGAAGGCGACGCTCGCGAAGGCGCAGGCGAACCTCGTCACGCAGAACGCGCTGGTCGCGCGCTACAAGGTGCTGGTCGCCGCGAACGCGGTCAGCAAGCAGGACTACGACAACGCGGTGGCCACGCAAGGGCAGGCCGCGGCGGACGTCGCGGCCGGCAAGGCAGCGGTCGAGACCGCGCAGATCAACCTCGGCTATACGGACGTCGTGTCGCCGATCACCGGCCGCGTCGGCATTTCGCAGGTCACGCCGGGCGCGTACGTGCAGGCGAGCCAGGCGACGCTGATGTCGACGGTGCAGCAGCTCGACCCGGTCTACGTCGATCTCACGCAGTCGAGCCTCGACGGGCTGAAGCTGCGCCAGGACGTGCAGAGCGGCCGCCTGAAGACGAGCGGCCCGGGCGCCGCGAAGGTGTCGCTGATCCTCGAAGACGGCAAGACCTATTCGGAAGCCGGCAAGCTGCAGTTCTCGGACGTGACGGTCGACCAGACGACGGGCTCGGTCACCATCCGCGCGGTGTTCCCGAACCCGGGCCGCGTGCTGCTGCCGGGGATGTTCGTGCGCGCACGGATCGAGGAAGGCGTGAACCAGAACGCGTTCCTGGTGCCGCAGATCGGCGTCACGCATGACCAGAAGGGCCAGGCGATCGCGATGGTCGTGAACGCGAGCAACAAGGTCGAGCCGCATCCGCTGAAGACGAGCGGCATGCAGGGTCAGAACTGGGTCGTCGAAGGCGGTCTGCAAGCGGGCGACCGCGTGATCGTGCAGGGCGTCGACAAGGTGCGTCCGGGCGCGACCGTGAAGGCCGTGCCGGCGCAGCTGTCGGCACCGGTCGCCGCCTCGGGCGCTGCCGCGTCCGCCGCCCCGGCCGCCGCCGGTTCCGGCACCGCAGCCGCCTCGGGCGCCGCCGCATCGGGCGCTGCTCCGGCAAGCGCCGCCGCTGCGTCGAGCGCGCAATAACAGGGAGCCTGTTTCATGGCAAAGTTTTTTATCGATCGCCCGATCTTCGCGTGGGTGATCGCCATCATCCTGATGCTGGCCGGGGTTGCGGCGATCTTCACGCTGCCGATCTCGCAGTATCCGACGATCGCGCCGCCATCGATCCAGATCACCGCGAACTACCCGGGCGCTTCCGCGAAGACGGTGGAAGACACGGTGACGCAGGTGATCGAGCAGCAGATGAGCGGTCTCGACAACTTCCTGTACATGTCGTCGACGAGTGACGACTCGGGCAACGCGACGATCACGCTGACGTTCGCGCCGGGCACCAACGCCGACATCGCACAGGTTCAGGTCCAGAACAAGCTGTCGCTCGCGACGCCGGTTCTGCCGCAGGTCGTGCAGCAGCTCGGCCTGTCGGTCACGAAGTCGAGCAGCAGCTTCCTGCTGGTGCTCGCCTTCAACTCCGAAGACGGCAGCATGAACAAGTACGACCTCGCGAACTTCGTGGCGTCGCACGTGAAGGATCCGATCAGCCGGTTGAACGGCGTCGGTACCGTCACGCTGTTCGGCTCGCAGTACGCGATGCGGATCTGGCTCGACCCGACCCGCCTGACCAACTACGGCCTCACGCCGGTCGACGTGACGAGCGCGATCACCGCGCAGAACGTGCAGATCGCGGGCGGCCAGATCGGCGGCACGCCGGCCAAGCCGGGCACCGTGCTGCAGGCGACGATCACCGAATCGACGCTGCTGCAGACGCCCGAGCAGTTCGGCAACATCCTGCTGAAGGTCAACCAGGACGGTTCGCAGGTGCGCCTGAAGGACGTCGCGCAGATCGGCCTCGGCGGCGAAAACTACAACTTCGACACGAAGTACAACGGTCAGCCGACCGCGGCACTCGGTATCCAGCTCGCGACCAACGCGAACGCGCTCGCGACCGCGAAGGCCGTGCGCGCGAAGATCGACGAGCTCGCACCGTTCTTCCCGCACGGCCTCGTCGTCAAGTATCCGTACGACACGACGCCGTTCGTGAAGCTGTCGATCGAGGAAGTGGTCAAGACGCTGCTCGAAGGTATCGTGCTCGTGTTCCTCGTGATGTATCTGTTCCTGCAGAACCTGCGAGCGACGATCATCCCGACGATCGCGGTGCCGGTGGTGCTGCTCGGCACGTTCGCGATCATGTCGCTGGTGGGCTTCTCGATCAACACGCTGTCGATGTTCGGCCTCGTGCTCGCGATCGGCCTGCTGGTCGACGATGCGATCGTGGTGGTCGAGAACGTCGAGCGCGTGATGGCGGAAGAGGGGCTGTCGCCGAAGGAGGCGACCCGCAAGGCGATGGGCCAGATCACCGGCGCACTCGTCGGCGTGGCGCTCGTGCTGTCGGCGGTGTTCGTGCCGGTCGCGTTCTCCGGCGGTTCCGTCGGCGCGATCTATCGTCAGTTCTCGCTGACGATCGTGTCGGCGATGGTGCTGTCGGTGCTCGTCGCGTTGATTCTGACGCCGGCCCTGTGCGCGACGATCCTCAAGCCGATCCCGCAAGGGCATCACGAAGAGAAGAAGGGCTTCTTCGGCTGGTTCAACCGCACGTTCAACAACAGCCGCGACAAGTATCACGTCGGCGTTCACCACGTGATCAAGCGCTCGGGCCGCTGGCTCATCATCTATCTGGTCGTGATCGTCGCGGTCGGGCTGCTGTTCGTGCGCCTGCCGAAGTCGTTCCTGCCCGATGAAGACCAGGGCCTGATGTTCGTGATCGTGCAGACGCCGTCGGGCTCGACGCAGGAAACGACCGCGAAGACGCTCGCGAACATTTCCGACTACCTGCTGAAGGACGAGAAGGAAATCGTCGAATCGGCGTTCACGGTCAACGGCTTCAGCTTCGCGGGCCGCGGCCAGAACTCTGGTCTCGTGTTCGTGCGCCTGAAGGACTACTCGCAGCGTCAGCACGCGAACCAGAAGGTGCAGGCGCTGATCGGCCGGATGTTCGGACGCTACGGCGGCTACAAGGACGCGATCGTGATCCCGTTCAACCCGCCGTCGATTCCGGAACTCGGCACGGCTGCCGGCTTCGACTTCGAGCTGACCGACAACGCGGGCCTCGGCCACGATGCGCTGATGGCCGCGCGTAACCAGCTGCTCGGGATGGCTTCGAAGGATCCGACGCTGCAGGGCGTGCGTCCGAACGGGCTGAACGATACGCCGCAGTACAAGGTCGACATCGATCGCGAGAAGGCGAACGCGCTCGGCGTGACGGCGGATGCGATCGACCAGACGTTCTCGATCGCGTGGGCGTCGAAGTACGTGAACAACTTCCTCGACACCGACGGCCGGATCAAGAAGGTGTACGTGCAGTCCGATGCCCCGTTCCGGATGACGCCGGAGGACATGAACATCTGGTACGTGCGCAACGGGTCGGGCGGGATGGTGCCGTTCAGCTCGTTCGCGACCGGTCACTGGACGTACGGTTCGCCGAAGCTCGAGCGTTACAACGGCGTGTCGGCGATGGAAATCCAGGGTCAGGCCGCACCGGGCAAGTCGACCGGTCAGGCGATGGCCGCGATGGAAGGGCTCGCGAAGAAGCTGCCGGTCGGTATCGGCTATTCGTGGACGGGCCTGTCGTTCCAGGAAATCCAGTCCGGTTCGCAGGCGCCGATCCTGTACGCAATCTCGATCCTGGTCGTGTTCCTGTGTCTCGCGGCACTGTATGAAAGCTGGTCGATCCCGTTCTCGGTGATCATGGTGGTGCCGCTCGGCGTGATCGGCGCACTGCTGGCGGCGACGATGCGCGGCCTCGAGAACGACGTGTTCTTCCAGGTCGGCCTGTTGACCACGGTGGGCTTGTCCGCGAAGAACGCGATCCTGATCGTCGAGTTCGCGCGCGAACTGCAGCAGACGGAGAAGATGGGGCCGATCGAGGCCGCGCTGGAAGCGGCGCGCCTGCGGCTGCGTCCGATCCTGATGACGTCGCTCGCGTTCATACTCGGCGTGATGCCGCTCGCGATCAGCAACGGCGCGGGTTCGGCCAGCCAGCACGCGATCGGTACCGGCGTGATCGGCGGGATGATCACCGCGACGTTCCTCGCGATCTTCATGATCCCGATGTTCTTCGTGAAGATCCGTGCGATCTTCAGCGGCGAGAAGGAAGACGTCGACGACGCGCTGCGCCTCGCTCAGGAGCACTCGCACCACGAAGAGAAGCCGGGCAACGGCGACGAAGGCAACAAGGGACAGTGATGATGCAAAAACACGCTTTGACTGCAATCGCGGTCGCGCTCTTTGCCACAGGCTGCACGATGGCGCCGCATTACAAGCGGCCCGACGCGCCCGTCGCGCAGGCGTATCCGGCCGGCGGCGTCTATGCGACGCAGCCGGGTGCGGCCGGCGCGCGCAGCGCGAACGGCCAGGCGGCGACCGCCATCGGCTGGCGCGAATTCTTCGTCGATCCGCGCCTGCAGCGGCTGATCGAGATCGCGCTGAAGAACAACCGCGACCTGCGCGTGTCGGTGCTGAACATCGAGGCGGCGCGTGCGCAGTACCAGATCACGCGCGCGGGGCTCTTCCCGACGCTCGACGGCACGGGCACGGGCAGCATCCAGCGCGTGCCGCAGGGTCTTTCGCAGACGGGAGCGCCGTACATCTCGCGCGCCTACAACGTCGGGCTGTCGGCGTCGTGGGAGCTCGACCTGTTCGGTCGCGTGCAGAGCCTGAAGGACCAGGCGCTCGCGCAGTACCTGTCGACGTCGTATGCACGGCAGGCGTCGGAAATCTCGCTGGTGTCGCAAGTGGCGGATCAGTACCTGACGCTGTTGTCGACCGACGACCTGCTGCAGGTCACGGAAAACACGCTGAAGTCCGCTCAGGCGCAGTACGACCTGACCAAGCTGCGGTTCGACAACGGCACGGGCTCCGAGCTCGAGCTGCGTCAGGCGCAGACGGTCGTCGAGACGGCGCTCGCGAACCAGCAGCAGCAGGCGCGTGCGCGTGCGCAGGCACTGAACGGACTGGTGCTGCTGATCGGCGAGCCGTTGCCGGACGATCTGCCGGCCGGCATGCCGCTCGACGCGCAGAACCTGCTGACGGACGTGCCGGCCGGCCTGCCGTCGGACCTGCTGACGCGTCGTCCGGACGTGATGCAGGCCGAGCAGACGCTCCTGGCCGCGAACGCGAACATCGGCGCGGCGCGTGCGGCGTTCTTCCCGCGCATCTCGCTGACGGGCGCGTTCGGTACCGGCAGCCCGACGCTCGGCGGCCTGTTCAAGGCCGGCACGGCGGCGTGGTCGTTCGCGCCGCAGATCACGATGCCGATCTTCGAAGGCGGGCAGAACCTCGCGAACCTGAACCTCGCGAACGTGCAGAAGCGTATCGAGATCGCCAACTACGAGAAGGCGATCCAGTCGGCGTTCCGCGAAGTGTCCGACGGGCTGGCGGCACGCGGCACGTACGATCAGCAGATCGCCGCGCTCGAGCGCAACGAGCATGCGCAGCAGCGCCGTTTCGAGCTGTCCGACCTGCGCTACAAGAACGGCGTCGACAGCTACCTGTCGGTGCTGACCGCGCAGACCGATCTGTACTCGGCGCAGCAGTCGCTGATCAGCGCGCGTCTGGCGCGCTGGACGAACCTGGTCACCCTGTACCGTGCACTGGGCGGCGGGTGGATCCAGCGTGCAGGCGAAGCGCCGCGCGCGCCGGATGCGCCGGTCGACTACGACCAGGAAGCTGCGCCGGCGCCTGCGTCGGCAGCGGCGACGAACGGGTAAGCGCAGGAAAGGGCAGGCGCGGTTGCCGCGCTTGCACGTCGTACCGGCTGTATGCGGAAACGAGAACGCCACGGATGAAAGTCCGTGGCGTTTTCTTTGTGCGCTGCCGGATCGTGCGCGGGGAAGGCCGTTGTCGGGACGAGGCGTGCGTCGCGTTGCCGGCGACCCACCTTCTCGCGCGCAGAGCGATCGTCCGGACACCGCGCGTGGTCCTGCGCCCCCAAAGCAAAACGCCACGGCATGCCGTGGCGCTTTACATGACTGCCGCTGCGCGCCGTCGTCCGGCGCGGCGGCCCGATCAGTGGTGCACGTCGGCCGCGCGTCCGTCGAAGTCGTGTCCGGCACGGCGGATGTCGCAACGAGCGTCCTTCTCGCCTTTCACGCCGTTGAACACGATGTTCAGGATCACGGAGGTCGCCGATGCCAGCAGGATGCCGCTGTGCAGGATCGGTGCGAGCGCCGGCGGCAGCTTCGAGAAGAAGTGCGGCGACACCACCGGCACGAGGCCCATGCCGACGCTCACGGCGACGATGAACAGGTTGTGCGTGTTGTTCACGAAGTCGACCTTCGACAGCACCTTGATCCCGTTTGCGGCCACCATCCCGAACATCACGATGCCTGCGCCGCCCAGCACGAACGGCGGCACCGACGCGACGACCTGCGCCATCTTCGGAAACAGGCCGAGCATGACCAGGATCACGCCGCCCGTCGCGCAGACGAACCGGCTCTTCACGCCCGTCACGCCGATCAGGCCGACGTTCTGCGAGAACGACGTATGCGGGAACGAGTTGAAGATGCCGCCGATCAGCGTGCCGAGACCGTCGACGCGCAGGCCGCGCACGAGGCGGTCCTGGTTCACCGGACGGTCGACCATGTCGCCGACCGCGAGGAACATCCCGGTCGATTCGATGAACGTGACGAACATCACCGTGACCATCGTCGCGATCGACAGCGGGTCGAAGTGCGGCAAGCCGAAGTGGAACGGCATCACGATGCCGACCCACGGCGCGTGCGCGACGCCGTCGGTATTCACGCGGCCGATCGCGAACGCGATCACGAAGCCGGCGACGATGCCGAGCAGCACCGAGATGTTCGCGAGGAAGCCGCGGCCGTACTTGTTGATCAGCAGGATCAGCGTGAGCACGAGCAGCGACAGGCCGAGGTAGACGGGGCTGCCGTATTCGGGGTTGCCGACGCCGCCGGCCGCCCAGTTGATGCCGACTTCCATCAGCGACAGCCCGATCACCGCGATCACGGTGCCGACGACGACGGGCGGGAAGAACCGCAACAGCTTGCCGATCATCGGCGCGAGCACGATGCCGATGATGCCGGCCGCGATCGTTGAACCGAAGATGTCGAGAATGCCGAGGCCGGGGTTGGTGCCGATCGCGATCATCGGGCCGACTGCCGCGAACGTGCAGCCCATGATGACGGGCAGGCGGATTCCGAAGATCCACAGGCCGAGCGTCTGGATCAGCGTGGCGATGCCGCACGAAAACAGATCGGCGCTGATCAGGAACGCGATCTGGTCTTTCGGCAGCTTCAGCGCGCCGCCGATGATGAGCGGCACGGCGACGGCGCCGGCGTACATGACGAGGACGTGCTGGAGACCAAGCGTTACAAGCTTGCCGGTCGGCAGCACCTCATCGCACGGATGGACCGTGTTCGATTGCATCTGTCTCACTCCATGATCTTGTTTTCGGGGTGATACGAAGTTATTCGGAATGAATCCATGCAACAAGAGCGCTGGGTACTATTCCGTTCTTTGCTGGTTCGATATGCCATTTCGGCATGAAACAGGGTGTCGATCATCGGGAAACTGCCGCAGGAGTGAGGTTCCCCGGTTTTATAGCGCTCCAAAATAGCGCGGACCCCCGAGCCAAATATCGGTGGCTTTATGGTGTGTATCGCGCGTGCGGCATAGTGGCAAATTCGACCGGCGAAAAATCGTGCCGGGTTAACCCGCGAGCGGTCGTTTTCTGCGCCAAGGTGCACCCGGCGCCACCCGCCGCCCGCGGCCGCGTTTTAGCATCATCGATACGCAAATTCGCAGCGCGAAGCGGGGCGCGTATCGCGATCCCGCTATCATCGACATTTGTTCATTCGAATATCGTCCGCGTCATGCGCCTGCTCGGAATCGACCTCGGCACCGGCTCCATCAAACTCGTCACGCTCGATGCCGACGGCACCGAGCGTGCGGTCGCGAGCGAACCCTATTCGTTGTCGTCGCCGCAGCCTGGCTGGGCGGAAATCTCGCCGCACGTGTGGTGGGATGCGCTCGTGCGTGCCGCCGCGAAACTGCCGGCCGGTGAGCGCGAGCAGGTCGTCGCGATCGGTTTCTCCGGGCAGATGCATGGCGTCGTGCTGATCGACGCGGCCGGGCAGCCGGTGCGGCCCGCGCTGCTGTGGCCCGATACGCGTGCGGTGCGCGAAGCCGATATGGTCAGCGGGGCCGGCGCCGGTGTGCCCGTCGCCGGTGTGCCCGTCGCACCGAACCCCGTCGCGCCCGGCATGGCGGGCCCGCTGTTGCGCTGGCTGGCCGAACACGAGCCGCATGCATTGCGTGCCGCGCGCTGGGCCGTGCAGCCGAAGGACTGGCTGCGCGTCGCGCTGGGCGGCGACGTTGCGGCCGATCCGAGCGACGCGTGCGCGACCGCGCTCGCGACGCCCGATGGCGCGTGGGATGCGCGGCGGATCGACGCGCTCGGCCTGCCGGCCGACCTGTTCGCGCTGGTGAGGGCGTCGGGCATGCGCTGCGGCGCGCTCGGTGCGCAGGCCGCCGCGGCACTCGGGCTGCCGGCCGGCGTGCCGCTCGCGACGGGCGCCGCCGATACCGCCTGTGCGGCGCTCGGCAGCGGGCTCGTCGCGGCCGGCGACGCACTGCTGACGACCGGCAGCGGCGGCCAGATCGTCGTGCTCGCGGATGCGCTGCCACCGGCGCGGCGTGGACTGCATCGCTATCGCACGGCGGCCGGCGGCGGCTACTACACGATGGCCGCGATGCAGAACGTCGGGCTCGCGCTGGAAGCCGTGCGCGGCTGGCTCGGTTATGCGAACTGGCGCGACGCATACGACGACGCGTTTGCGCAACCGGCGTCCGAGCGCGTGTGTTTTCTGCCGTATCTGACGGGCGAGCGTTCGCCATGGATGAACCCCGATGCGCGCGGCGGCTGGCTCGGTCTCGGGCTCGGCGATACGCGCGGCGCGATGATGCGCGCGGCATTCGAAGGCGTCGCGTTCGCATTGCGCGCCGGGCTCGATGCGATCCGCGACGCGAACCGTGCGGATCCGGTGGCGACGCTGCGTCTCGCGGGCGGCGGCTCGGTCGATCCGCGCTGGCGCCAGTTGCTCGCGGACGCGCTCGGCGCGTCGCTCGATGCGGTCGATTGTCCGAACGCCGCGACACGCGGTGCCGGGCTGCTCGCGGGCGTCGCGATCGGGCATTGGCGGGAAGACGCGTTGCACACGCTGGCGCCGGCCGCATCGCCCGTGGCCGCGCCGCGCGACGATCGCGCGCTGGCCGCACGTCATGCACGCTTCGTCGACCTGTACGCACGAACCGATGCGTGGTTCACGATGGGTGTTTAAACTCGGCACTTGTCCGGGTGCGTCAGCGATGACGCATCGTGGCAAGCCGACGGCTGTTTCCGGCACACGACGCGTGCCGCGATCGACGATCATGCCGGGCATGACAGGCGCTCCAATGTACCGGGCGGCATGGCGTTACACGGGGCAGGTCGCTCGGAGCAGTACCGAAGCGCCGGCTCCATCGACACGGATGCAGGTCTATGATCGGATCACACACGCGCTGCCGCTCGATGAGATCGACGGCGGACGCGACCTGATGAACGAGCGCGAATCGATTCGCTCGATCGTGCTGTATTGAACGGAAGGGAAACCCCATGCTCGAACTCGTTTCTTCGCATGCTTGCCACGGCGGCGAGCAACGCTTCTATCGCCACGATTCGAAGGCGATCGGCCTGCCGATGAAGTTCTCGGTGTACCTGCCGCCGCAGGCCGCGCACGGCCGCGTGCCGGCGCTGTTCTATCTCGCGGGGCTCACGTGCACCGAAGAGACGTTCGCGATCAAGGGCGGCGCGCAGCAATACGCGGCGCAGCACGGCGTCGCGCTCGTGATGCCCGATACGAGCCCGCGCGGTGCCGGTGTGGCGGGCGAGACCGATGCGTGGGATTTCGGCGTCGGCGCGGGCTTCTACGTCGATGCGACGCAAGCGCCGTGGTCGACGCATTACCGGATGGAGTCGTACGTGACGGGTGAGTTGCGCGAGCTCGTCGCGGCCGAGCTGCCGATCGACGGCGCGCGGCTCGGGATCTTCGGTCACTCGATGGGCGGGCACGGCGCGCTGACGCTCGCGCTGCGTCACCCGGGCCTGTACCGGTCGGTGTCGGCGTTCGCGCCGATCGCCGCGCCGACGCGCTGCCCGTGGGGCGAGAAGGCGTTCTCCGGTTATCTCGGCGCCGACCGCGACGCGTGGAAGCAGCACGATGCGAGCGAACTGGTCGCGCGCGCGGATGCGCCGAAGTTCGCGGACGGCATCCTCGTCGACCAGGGCCTTGCCGACCAGTTCCTCGCGAACCAGCTGAACCCCGACGTGTTCGAAGCCGCGTGCGCGAAGGCAGGGCAGCCGCTGACGCTGCGCCGCCATCCGGGCTACGACCACGGGTACTACTTCATCTCGACGTTCATCGCCGATCACATCGCGCATCACGCGCGCGTGCTGGCGCGGTGAGCTGTCGCTGACAGCCCGTCGCCGCACTCAGGGGCGACGTGGCCGTCGTTCGCCGCTATACATGCAACGCGAATACGCATCCGTAAACAGCATTTACCGTCGCAAATTCGTACCCGTTCTATAGGAAACCGAATCGCTTTTCGGAATAATGATCGACGATTTGATCGTTGGAAAACATATTCGAGCGAGGCTTCGATCCGGATGGACGACGTGGTTTGCGATGTATCGAACAACTCCCCGAGTTGGGGGGTGTTCAATCTGTTTGCATGGCGTCACCCATTGGCCGCGTTTCGTGCGGCTCATGCGCTAACGCCCGGATGCGAAATATGACCCGACTTCTCCGTTTCGCCATTCATGCCGGCTGTATCGCCGGCTTGCTCGTCGTCGTCGCGATGACCCGGAGCAAGTACGCGTGGATGAACGAAATCGATCCTTCCGTCACGATCGGTGCAATCAAGGACGAAGCAGGCGACCGGACGCTCGTCGTCTATGCACTGCTGATGGTCGTTGCGATCACGCAGATCGTATTGCTCGCGAGATCCAGAGCGGTCGGTGTCAGGCCCTGGGCCGGCTTTCTGATTCTCGCGGCGACCGCGCTATGCGCGTGGAGAGCGAGCATGTGACGGCATCGAGCGGCGTCCACGTCATCAGGGCTTGCGCAACAGACTCGCCCCATACACCAGCGCCGACAACGCGGTGATCCAGAAGCTCGTCGGCCAGTCGGTGTGATATGCGAGCGCAATCCCGACCCACGCTTCGAACAGTGCGAACAGCGCAGCGAGCAGCGCGCCCGTCGACAGCCGCGTCGCCACGTTCTGCGCGGCCGCGGCCGGCCCGACCAGCAGCGTGAACACCAGCAGCACACCGACGATCTGCGTCGCCGCGGCCACTGCAAGCGCGCACACCGCGAGGAACAGCACCGACACCGTACGCAGCGACACGCCCTTGGCTTCCGCCAGTTCGGGCTGCAGCGACGCGAACAGCAGCGGCCGCGCGATCACCGCAAGCGCGATCAGGCTCACCGCGCCGATGCCCGCCAGCACCGAGAGCGTATCGTGGCTGACCGCGAGCACGTTGCCGAACAGCAGCGCCGTGACTTGCGTCGCGAACGACGTGTAGAAGTGCAGGAACAGCAGCCCGAAGCCGAGCGCACCCGACAGGATCACGCCGATCGCGACGTCGCGGCCCGCGAGCCGTTCGCCGAGCGCGCCCATCCCGATCCCGGCCGCGAGCGTGAAGCCGACCATCCCCCAGATCGGCGAGATGCCGAGCAGCACCGCGCCGGTCGCGCCGGTGAAGCCGACGTGCGACAGCGCATGGCCGGCGAAGGTTTGTCCGCGCAGCACCAGGAAGTAACCGACGATGCCCGCGAGCACCGCGACGATCCCCGACGCGGCGAACGCGTTGATCATGAAGTCGTATTCAAACATCGTGCGATTGCCCGGGATGAGCGTGTCCGTGGTGATGATGGCCGTGGCTGCCGCCACCGGCGCCGTGCGAGTGATCGTCGTCGTCCTCGTGTTCGTGATCGTGCTTTTCGATTTCGACGTCGCCCGACATCACGAAGATCTTCCCGTTCACGCGCATCACGTCGATCGGCGAGCCGTACAGCCGCGACAGCACGGGCTTGGTGATCACCTCGTCGACGGTGCCGAGCGCGGCGACGCCGTTGCCGAGATACAGCACGCGGTCGAGCGCGTTCAGCAGCGGATTCAGCTCGTGTGCGGAGAACAGCACGGTGATGCCGAGCTCGCGCTGCACGCTGCGCACGAGTTCGACCACGCCGCGCTGATGGTTCGGGTCGAGGCTGATCAGCGGCTCGTCGAGCAGCAGCAGCTTCGGGCTGCCGAGCAGGCATTGCGCGAGCAGCAGGCGCTGGCGCTCGCCGCCGGACAGTTCCGACAGCGGCCGGCGCGCGAGCGTGGGGCCGCCGACGAGATCGAGCACGCGGTCGACGTCGCGCCGCGTCGCGGCATTCGTGTGCGGCAGCCCCCAGCGGTGGCCGTCGGCGGCCATCGCGACGAAGTCGTAGCCGCGCATCCGGCGATTCGCGAGGCCGCTCCTGATCTGCGGCATGTAGCCGATCGACGCGTTGCCGCGCACGAGCGGCACGCCGCCGACCGACAGCGTGCCGCTCGACACGGGGACGAGGCCGAGCACCGCGCGCATCAGCGTCGTCTTGCCCGCGCCGTTCGGCCCGAGCACGCCGACGAATTCGCCGGGTTCGATCGAGAAGCTGACGTCGCGCAGGATCGTGCGACCGCCCAGTTCGAGCGTGACGCGATCGACGTCAAGTGCGTGGGGAGTGGCAGTCATTGGGTTGCGGCGGTTATTTCCTGGTGGCGGCAAGCGCGGCGGCGAGCGCGTCGAGCTGACCGGCCATCCATTGCTGGAAGGTCTTGCCGGCCGGTTGCGTCTCGGTGACGCTGACGCTCGGCACGCCGGCGTCACGCGCGATCTTCAGCATCCGCTTGGTCATCGGTTCTTCGGCCTGGCTGTTGTAGATCAGCACGCGCACCTGCTTCTTGCGCAGGTCGTTCTCGAACGCGGCGACATCCTGCGCGCTGGCTTCGGTGTCGTTCATCGTCGCGAGCTGGAAGCGCAGGTTGCGCATGTCGAGGCCGATCGCATCCGACATGTAGCCGAACACGGGTTCGGTGGCCGTCACCGGCACGCCCTTGTACTGCGCGCGCAGCGCGGCGACCTTGTCGTCGACGGGCTTCAGCGACGCGACGAACTTCTGCAGGTTCGCATCGTACTCGGCCTTGTTCGCCGGGTCCGCGCGGCCGAGCTCGGTGGCGATCGCGCGTGCGGCGGCCGGCATCGTCGCCGGGTCGTACCACAGGTGCGGATTGTCGCCGGGCTTCTTGCCGACCAGATCGGCGACGACGATCGTCGCGCGCCTGGCCTGCTTCGACGCGGACAGCAGCTTCCCCATCCACGGATCGTAGGCGGCCCCGTTGTAGATCACGACCTGCGCGTGCTGCAGCGCGCGCGCGGTTTTCGGGCTCGCTTCGAACAGGTGCGGATCCTGGTCGGGATTGCTGAGGATGCTGGTGACCGCGACGTGGCTGCCGCCGATCTGCGACGCGACGTCGCCATAGAAATTCTCCGCGGCGACGACGTTGACGGTCGCGGCCTGCGCGAAACCGGGCGCCGCGAGCGACAGCGCGGCGGCCGTGACGGCAAACAGGCGTGCAAGCGACAGGGCACGCCGCGGCGCGCGCTTCAGGGCAATGGACATGAAACTCCTCGTTGGAAAGGGCGCCGGCACGGCGCCGTGCGATGCGGGCTCAGCGCTGCGCGGGCTTGGCCTTGCAGTGCCCGCACAGGCCGTTGAGCTCGACCACCTGATGGTGGACTTCGAAACCGTGCGCGGGCGCGCTCGCGGACAACTGCTTCGCGAGGTCGCTGCCCGGAATCTCGACGGTATCGCCGCACGAATCGCAGATCAGGAACTGGCCTTCATGCGGCACCCCGATCTCGCAGCACGCGAAGAACGCGTTCTTCGATTCGATCCGGTGGATGAACCCGTGTTCGACGAGGAAATCCAGCGCGCGATAGACGGTCGTGGGCGGCACGCGGCCGCGTTGCGGTTCGAGTTCGGCGAGCAGGTCGTATGCGCCGATCGGGCGCTGCGCGGCGAGCACGCGTTCGTAGACCTGACGGCGCAGCGGCGTCCACGCGAGCCCGTGCTCGGCGGCGAATGCGTCGGCCCGGGACAGCCGGGCGTCAATGGACGATGAGGTAGCCATGGCGTGAAGCACGCGAATGAAACGAAGTATCGCGATGATATAACGTATCCCGTCCCCGTGCAGCGCGAATTCTCGGTTCGGCCCGCACTCCGTCCCCTTCAGCGCCGCTTCAGCCGCGCCGCACCCACCGCGCCGCGCCTTGCCAGGCGCGCGTCCCCCGCGCGCGGCCCATGCCGCCGTGCCGCAGCGCATCATCGAAAGCCGCCAGGTCGCCTTGACAGCGCGAATCGCGTATCCGATCATTCGATCACCAACAGAGCAATTGATCGGCTAGCGAGCGTTCGCTCACCTCGCGGCCTTCATCCAGCAGAACGAACCGGAGACAACCAGTGAGACTGGACAACAAGGTCGCGATCCTGACGGGCGCGGCAAGCGGCATCGGCGAAGCGGTCGCGCAACGCTATCTGGACGAGGGCGCGCGCTGCGTGCTGGTCGACGTGAAACCGCCGAGCGGGTCGCTTGCGCGGCTGATCGAAGCGAATCCCGGCCGCGCGGTGGCGGTCACCGCGGACGTCACGCGCCGCGACGACATCGAACGGATCGTCACCACGGCGGTCGAGCGCTTCGGCGGCGTCGACATCCTGTTCAACAACGCGGCGCTGTTCGACATGCGCCCGCTCCTCGACGAATCGTGGGACGTGTTCGACCGGCTGTTCTCGGTCAACGTGAAAGGGCTGTTCTTTTTGATGCAGGCCGTCGCGCAGCGGATGGTCGAGCAGGGCCGCGGCGGCAAGATCGTCAACATGTCGTCGCAGGCAGGGCGTCGCGGCGAGGCACTCGTTTCGCACTACTGCGCGACCAAGGCCGCGGTGATCAGCTACACGCAGTCCGCCGCGCTCGCGCTCGCGCCGCACCGGATCAACGTGAACGGCATCGCCCCGGGCGTGGTCGACACGCCGATGTGGGAACAGGTCGATGCGCTGTTCGCGCGCTACGAGAACCGGCCGCTCGGCGAGAAGAAGCGGCTCGTGGGCGAAGCCGTGCCGCTCGGCCGCATGGGCGTGCCGGGCGACCTGACCGGTGCCGCGCTGTTTCTCGCGTCGGCCGACGCCGACTACATCACCGCCCAGACGCTGAACGTCGACGGCGGCAACTGGATGAGCTGATATGGCGCCGCTCGCACGCGCCATTCGCCAGCCGGCCCGCGATGCGGCGGCATGGCCGCACGCCGCGCCCGCCGGCGCACGAGGAGGGCTCGCCTGATGGCCGAGATCGTCGTCGCCGGCGAACTGCTGGCCGAATTCGTCGCCGCCGAGCGTGGCCAGGGTTTCGACACGCCGGGCCTGTTCGCCGGGCCGTTTCCGAGCGGCGCGCCGGCGATCTTCGCCGACCAGGCCGCGCGGCTCGGCGCGCGCGTCGCGTATGCGGGCTGCGTCGGTCGCGATGCGTTCGGCGACGCGATCGTCGCACGGCTCGCACGCGACGGCGTCGACGTCGCGCGCATCCGCCGCGTCGCACGCCCGACCGGCACCGCGTTCGTCGCGTATCGCGACGACGGGTCGCGCAGCTTCGTGTTTGCGCTGTCCACCAGTGCGGCCGCCTGCGTCGATGCATCCGACGTCGACGCCGCGATGTTCGGCGGCTGCCGCTACTTCCACGTGATGGGCTCGTCGCTGACGAGCGAATCGGCGATCGCGGCGGTGCAGCGCGGCGTGATCGAGGCGGCGCGCGCCGGCGCGAAGGTGTCGTTCGATCCGAACGTGCGGCCCGAGATGCTGAGCTTCCGCCCGATGCGCGCGGCGCTCGACGAGATGCTCGCCGCGTGCCACCTGTTCCTGCCGAGCGAGGCCGACCTGCCGTTCTTCTGCGGGCCGCAGCCGGCCGAGCGGGCGATCGCGGGCTTGCTCGCGACGCATCCGTTGCTCGAGCGCGTCGTGCTCAAGCGCGGCGCCCAAGGCAGCGTCGCGTTCGATCGCGCAAGCCGCGTCGATGCGGCCGCGTACGTCGTCGACGAACTCGACCCGACGGGCGCCGGCGACTGCTTCGGCGGCACGCTGGTCGCGAGCCTGGTGGCCGGCCTGCCGATCGATGTGGCATTGCGCCGTGCGAACGCGGCCGGCGCGATCGCGGTCACGCGGCGCGGCCCGATGGAGGGCAACAGCGGCGCCGCCGAGATCGACCGTTTCCTGACCGAACGAGGTATCGCATGTCCGGCTTGACCCCCACCGCCGAGCGCGCGCGCATCGCGCATGCCGACGCCGTGCTGCGGATGATCTTCGACGCGAACCGCGCGGACGCACAGCGTGGCATCTATTCGATTTGCAGCGCGCACCGGCTCGTGCTGGAAGCCGCATGCGAAGCCGCGCGCGCCGACGGCTCGCCGCTCTTGATCGAGGCGACCTGCAACCAGGTGAATCATCTCGGCGGCTATACGGGCATGACGCCGGCCGATTTCCGGCGCGACGTCGATGCGATTGCGCAGCGCTGCGGGCTCGCGCCGTCGGCGCTCGTGCTCGGCGGCGATCATCTGGGCCCCAATCCGTGGCGACACCGCCGCGCGGCCGACGCGATGCGCGAAGCGGCTGCGATGGTCGCGGCCTACGTCGAAGCCGGGTTCGAAAAGATTCATCTCGATGCCAGCATGGCGTGCGCGGACGACCCCGCGCGGCTCGACGATCGCACGATAGCCGCGCGTGCGGCCGAGCTGTGTCGCGCAGCGGAAGACGCGGCGGCGCGGGCCGGCACCGCGCCCGTCTACGTGATCGGCACCGAAGTGCCGACGCCGGGCGGCGAGGTGAGCGGCGCGGCCGGCAATGACGCAAGCGGCGACGCGATCGCGCAGATCGCGGTCACGCGCAGCGACAGCATCGCCGCGACACTCGACGCGCACCGCAGCGCGTTGGCGGCGGCGGGGCTCGACGACGCGTGGACGCGCGTGGTCGCGATCGTCGCGCAGCCGGGCGTCGACTTCGACGATCGCCACGTGCTCGACTACGACAGCACGAAGGCCGCATCGCTCGGCGCAAGCATCCTGCGCACGCCGCGCCTCGTGTTCGAAGCGCATTCGACCGACTATCAGACCGAAGGCGCGCTCGCCGCGCTCGTGCGCGATCACTTCGCCATACTGAAGGTCGGCCCCGCGCTGACCTTCGCGCTGCGCGAGGCGCTGTTCGCGCTGACCTTCATCGAGGACGCGCTGATCGACGACGCCGCGCAGCGTTCGCGGCTGCGCGACGTGGTCGACGCCGCGATGCGCGCGCAACCCGAGCATTGGGCGCCGTACTACCGCGGCGACGAGACCGAGCAGCGGCTTGCGCGCCAGTTCAGCTACAGCGACCGGATCCGTTACTACTGGCTGCAGCCGGCCGTCGCGGCGGCGGTCGAGCAGATGTTCGACAACCTCGCGCGGCAACCGGTGCCGGAAACGCTCGTCGCGCAGTGGCTGCCGGACGTGTACGCGGCGTGCCGCGCGGGCGATCTCGCGAAAGAGCCGCGCGCATGGGTGCGCCACCGGATACGCGACGTGATCGCGCACTATGCGCGCGCGTGCGGAATGCAGCGGCGGGTGTGACGGGCCGCGAAGGACACGACGCAATGACGACGCAATAACGATGCAATAACGACGCAGTTCGAACAATCACAGGAGACATGCCATGCAACGAAAGATGCTCGACGCCGCCGCACGCTGTTTCGCCGGAGCCGCGCTCGCGACGGCGACCTGCGCGGCGTCCGCCGGCACGCTGACGATCGCGACGCTGAACAACCCTGACATGATCGAGTTGAAGAAGCTGTCGCCGGCGTTCGAGAAGGCGAATCCCGACATCAAGCTGAACTGGGTGATCCTCGAGGAGAACGTGCTGCGCCAGCGCGCGACCACCGACATCACGACCGGCAGCGGCCAGTTTGACGTGATGGCGATCGGCACCTATGAAACGCCGCAGTGGGGCAAGCGCGGCTGGCTCGCGCCGATCACCGGGCTGCCCGCCGACTACGACCTGAACGACATCGTGAAGACCGCGCGCGACAGCCTGTCGTACAACGGCCAGCTGTACGCGCTGCCGTTCTACGTCGAAAGCTCGATGACGTTCTACCGCAAGGACCTGTTCGCGGCGAAGGGGCTGAAGATGCCCGACCAGCCGACCTACGAACAGATCGCCGAATTTGCGGACAAGCTGACCGACAAGTCGAAGGGCACCTACGGGATCTGCCTGCGCGGCAAGGCCGGCTGGGGCGAGAACATGGCGTACGTGTCGACGGTCGTGAACACGTTCGGCGGACGCTGGTTCGACGAGAACTGGAACGCGCAGCTCACGTCGCCCGAATGGAAGAAGGCGATCACGTTCTACGTGAATCTGCTGAAGAAAGACGGCCCGCCGGGAGCGAGTTCGAACGGCTTCAACGAGAACCTGACGCTGACCGCATCGGGCAAGTGCGCGATGTGGATCGACGCGACGGTCGCGGCCGGGATGCTCTATAACAAACAGCAGTCGCAGGTCGCCGACAAGATCGGCTTCGCGGCCGCACCGGTCGCCGCGACGCCGAAGGGCTCGCACTGGCTGTGGGCGTGGGCGCTGGCCGTGCCGAAGACGTCGAAGCAGCAGGACGCCGCGCGCAAGTTCATCGCGTGGGCGACGTCGAAGCAGTACATCGAGATGGTCGGCAAGGACGAAGGCTGGGCGTCGGTGCCGCCGGGCACGCGTACGTCGACGTATCAGCGCGCCGAGTACAAGACTGCCGCGCCGTTCTCGGACTTCGTGCTGAAGGCGATCGAGACGGCCGACCCGAACGATCCGTCGCTGAAGAAGGTGCCGTACACGGGCGTGCAGTACGTCGGGATTCCTGAATTCCAGTCGTTCGGCACGGTGGTTGGTCAGGCGATTGCCGGCGCGGTGGCCGGCCAGATGCCGGTCGACCAGGCGCTCGCCGCCGGACAGGCCGCCGCGGATCGCGCGGTGCGCCAGGCCGGCTACAAGAAGTAACGCGGCGGCCCGCACCGTGCGCCTCATTGCGCACGGATGCGTGTCGCGTCAGCAGAAAGGCGGGCAGCCGTTCGCGCCCGCGCCTCAACTGGAGGGACTCCGATCATGCGTCACTTACGTCTTCCCCTGAGCCACGCGCCGTCGGTCGGCGACGCGGCGTCGCCGCCGGGCGCACCGCGCCGCACACGGGGCGGCGCACGCTGGCTCGTCTCGCCGTCCGTCGCGGTGCTGCTGCTGTGGATGTCGATTCCGCTCGCGATGACGATCTGGTATTCGTTCTCGCGCTACAACCTGCTGAACCCGGACGTGAAGGGCTTCGCCGGGTTCGACAACTACCGCTTCCTCGCGACCGATCCGTCGTTCCTGCCGGCGATCTGGCACACGCTCGTGCTGATCGGCGCGGTGCTCGCGATCACGGTGGTCGGCGGCGTGCTGATGGCCGTGCTGTTCGACCGCAAGTTCTACGGGCAGGGCATCGCGCGGCTGCTCGCGATCGCGCCGTTCTTCGTGATGCCGACGGTTGCCGCGCTGATCTGGAAGAACATGATCCTGCATCCGGTGTACGGGCTCGTCGCGAACGCGATGCGCGCGCTCGGGATGACGCCGGTCGACTGGTTCGCCGATTACCCGCTCACCGCCGTGATCATGATCGTCGCATGGCAATGGCTGCCGTTCGCGTTCCTGATCCTGTTCACCGCGATCCAGTCGCTCGACCAGGAGCAGAAGGAAGCCGCGCGCATCGACGGCGCCGGCCCGATCGCGATGTTCTTCTACATCACGCTGCCGCACCTGAAGCGCGCGATCGCCGTGGTCGTGATGATGGAGACCATCTTCCTGCTGTCGATCTTCGCGGAGATCTACACGACGACGGGCGGCGGCCCGGGCGACGCGACCACCAACCTGTCGTACCTGATCTATGCGCTCGGCCTGCAGCAGTTCGACGTCGGCCTCGCGTCCGCGGGCGGCATCATCGCCGTCGTGGTCGCGAACGTCGTGTCGTTCTTCCTCGTGCGGATGCTCGCGCGCAACCTGAAAGGGGAGTACGAAAAATGAGCGACCTGACCTTGGCAGGCCGGCGCGCGCCGGCTGCATTCGACCTCGTGCGGCGCGCGCTGCCCGGCGCGCTCGCGTGGCTCATCGCACTGCTGCTGTTCTTCCCGATCTTCTGGATGGCGATCACCGCGTTCAAGACCGAGCAGCAGGCGTACGCATCGTCGCTGTTCTTCATGCCGACGCTCGACAGCTTCCGCGAGGTGTTCGCGCGCAGCAACTACTTCGCGTTCGCATGGAATTCGGTACTGATCTCGGCCGGCGTCACGGCGATCTCGCTGCTGCTGGCGGTGCCGGCCGCGTACGCGATGGCGTTCTTCCCGAACCACCGCACGCAGAAAGTGCTGCTGTGGATGCTGTCGACCAAGATGATGCCGTCGGTCGGCGTGCTGGTGCCGATCTATCTGCTGTGGAAGAACGCGGGGCTGCTCGATACCGTGTCGGGGCTCGTGATCGTCTACACGCTGATCAACCTGCCGATCGCGGTGTGGATGACCTTCACGTATTTCAACGAGATCCCGAAGGACATCCTCGAAGCCGGGCGCATCGACGGCGCGTCGACGTGGCAGGAGATCGTCTATCTGCTGATGCCGATGGCGCTGCCGGGGCTCGCGTCCACCGCGCTGCTGCTCGTGATCCTGTCGTGGAACGAGGCGTTCTGGAGCATCAACCTGTCGAGCTCGAACGCGGCGCCGCTGACCGTGTTCATCGCGTCGTACTCGAGCCCCGAAGGCTTGTTCTGGGCGAAGCTGTCCGCGGCATCGCTGCTCGCGGTCGCGCCGATCCTGATCGTCGGCTGGCTGTCGCAGAAGCAGCTCGTGCGCGGGCTCACGTTCGGGGCCGTCAAATGAGCGGCGCAAGCGAACGGACGAACGTGCTGATCTGCGATTGCGATGGCGTGCTGATCGACAGCGAGGCCGTGGCCGCCGACGTGCTCGTGCGCGAACTCGATGCGCGCTGGCCGGGTATCGATGCGCGGCCGGCGGTGATGCCGCTGCTCGGGCTGCGCATCGAGCGCGTGCTGGCCGGCGCGAGCGAAGCGCTCGGGCGCACGCTGTCGGCCGACGACGTCGACGCGATTCGCCGCGCGGTCGAGGCGGCGGCCGTCAACGCGCCGATGGTCGACGGCATCGACGAAGCGCTCGCCGCGATCACGCTGACCACCGCATGCGCGAGCAACAGCTACCGCGCGTACGTCGAGGCGGCGCTCGCGCGCACCGGCCTCGCACGTTTCTTCGGCGACCGGATGTTCTGCGCGGACGCCGTCGCGCGCCCGAAGCCGGCGCCCGACGTGTATCTCGCGGCCGCGCACACGCTCGGCGTCGTGCCCGCGCAATGCCTCGTCGTCGAGGACAGCGTGGCCGGCATCACCGCGGCCGCCGCGGCCGGCATGACCGTGCTCGGCTTCATTGGCGGCGGGCACGCATCGGCCGCCCAGATCGACGCGTTGCGCAGCATCGGCGCGCGTCACGTATTCGACGACATGCACGAGCTGCCCGGCTACGTCGCGCGCTGGCAGGCGACGGGTGCGGTGCTGCCCAACTAGCAACTACGAACGATTGCGCGCCGCGTGCCACGCGGCGCATCACGAACGAACGGAGACAGATCATGGCAAGCGTGCTCCTGCGCAACATCGCGAAGCGCTACGACGATACCGAAGTGCTGCGCAACGTGAACCTCGACATCGCCGATGGCGAATTCGTCGTGTTCGTCGGGCCGAGCGGCTGCGGCAAATCCACGTTGATGCGGATGATCGCCGGGCTGGAGGACATCTCGAGCGGCGACCTGCTGATCGACGGCGCGAAGGTCAACGACGTGCCGAGCGCGAAGCGCGGCATCGCGATGGTGTTCCAGTCGTATGCGCTGTACCCGCACATGACGCTGTACGACAACATGGCGTTCGGCCTGAAGCTCGCGGGCGCGAAGAAGCCCGAGATCGACCAGGCGGTGAAGCAGGCCGCGAAGATCCTGCACATCGATCATCTGCTCGACCGCAAGCCGAAGCAGCTGTCGGGCGGCCAGCGGCAGCGCGTCGCGATCGGCCGCGCGATCACGCGTAAGCCGAAGGTGTTCCTGTTCGACGAACCGTTGTCGAACCTCGACGCCGCGCTGCGCGTGAAGATGCGGCTGGAATTCGCGCGGCTGCACGACGAGCTGAAGACGACGATGATCTACGTGACGCACGACCAGGTCGAGGCGATGACGCTTGCCGACAAGATCGTCGTGCTGTCGGGCGGCGCGGTGCAGCAGGTCGGCACGCCGAACGCGCTCTATCACGCGCCGGCGAACCAGTTCGTCGCGGGCTTCATCGGCTCGCCGAAGATGAACTTCCTGAAGGGCACGGTCGAATCGGCCGATGCGACGGGCGTGCTGGTGCGCTTCGGCAGCGGCGAGACGCAGCACGTCGCGGTCGATGCGGCGGGGTTGCAGCGCGGTGCGGCCGTGACCGTTGGCGTGCGGCCCGAGCATTTGATCGTGGGGCAGGCGGCGGCCGGTGTCGCCGCGCGGACGATGGCCGTTGAATCGCTCGGCGATGCCGCGTATCTGTATGCGGAGTCGGCTGTCGCCTCGGACGGGCTGATCGCCCGGATTCCGCCGCTCGACACGTATCGCACCGGCGAGGCGCTGCACGTGCATGCGCAGGCGGAGCACTGCCATCTGTTCGACGAAAACGGGCAGGCGTTGCGGCGGCTCGGCGTGCATGCGAAGGCGGCGTGAGGGGGTGACGATGCGGCGCGCGCGCTGACGTTTCAGTCGATCACCGGGAGACGGTTTGCCATCGCGGCAGACTCTGCGTGCCGGGCATGACGGCTGCGCGTATCGATGGTGGATTGCGCGTCGGTCAGGCTCGGATGCAGGCACCGGGCCATGTGGTCAACGAGCGCGTCGCTTTAGCCCGGGGGCATCCAACGTCGCTTTACGTGACTGTGTGGCTTTAAACACCGAGGTATCCGGTTAGAAAGGGCGGTCTCAAATCTGAAGTGCAACACTCTCGCCAGCCGGTAAATTCCGTGAATGGCAAAGAGAACGTACCAACAACTGCAACCTGAAGAACGTATGAGATTCGACTTCTGGCGGGATGAGGGATTGAGCTTGCGGGCGATCGCCCGCAAGCTCAATCGCGCACCCTCGACGTTGAGTCGCGAACTGGCCCGCAACACGCAGACCGACGGCCTGTACTGCCCACATGTAGCCCAAGCGTCCCGCAACATTCGACGGCAGGCCGCGCGCCCTGCGCTTAAGCTCGCTCCCGACTCGATTCTCTGGGGTGTCGTTTGCCAGCGCTTGCGCGAGCGACAGTGGTCCCCGCAGGAGATTGCAGCTACCCTGAAGCGCACCTTCCCCGACGATCCGAGCCTGCACGTGTCCCACGAAACGATTTACAACGCCATCTACGCCCAGCCCCGCGGCGAG
The DNA here is from genome assembly GCF_027257875.1 of Burkholderia sp. IMCC1007. GTDB lineage: Bacteria > Pseudomonadota > Gammaproteobacteria > Burkholderiales > Burkholderiaceae > Burkholderia. Next base: position 141 of record NZ_JAPVQY010000035.1, on the reverse strand, counting down.
CTGCGCCGCGAGCTGATTGCCTGCCTGCGCCAGCACCGCAACAAGCGCCTGCCGCGATCGCGCGGCACCGATCGGCGGGGGGCGATTCCCGACATGGTCAGCATTCACGTGCGACCGCCCGAGATCAACGACCGCCTCATG
>NZ_JAPVQY010000034.1 GCF_027257875.1 Burkholderia sp. IMCC1007 | reverse complement strand
CGAGCTGGAAGTTCTCGGTCGGCTCGCCGTCCTTGCCGACGCCCATGTTGCCGGTGGCGACGCCTTTGACCGAGCCGTCGTCGTTGTACAGAATCTCCGCGGCCGGGAAGCCCGGGAAGATTTCCACACCGAGCGCCTCGGCCTGCTGGCCGAGCCAGCGCGTGACGTTGCCCAGCGAGATCACGTAGTTGCCGTGGTTCTGGAAATTGGCGGGCAGTGCCCAGTTGGGCGTCGTGATCGCGCTCTTCTCGGACAGGAACAGGAAGCGGTCTTCCGTCACCTCGACGTTCAACGGTGCGCCCCGTTCCTTCCAGTCGGGGAACAGTTCGGTGATCGCGCGCGGGTCCATCACCGCGCCCGACAGAATGTGCGCGCCGATCTCGGAACCCTTCTCGAGCACGCACACGCCGATCTCGGTGCCTTTCTCGGCGGCCAGCTGCTTGAGCCGGATCGCCGCGGACAGCCCGGCGGGGCCGCCGCCGACGATCACGACGTCATATTCCATCGATTCGCGCGGGCCGTATTGCTCGATGAGGCTTGCGGGGGTCATTGGCGTTCCTCTAACCGTTAGAATGCTTTTATTCGGGACCGTATTGTCTGCGAAACAAAACGCTTGCCGCAACAGCATGCGAATAGATTAGCACGGTCGTTCTATTTTTCGTGCTAGGGTTATGCTGCACGGGATAGGGCGCCCGCCGTGGCGAAACGACATCGAAAGGGGATCTGCAATGGGTCGATCGATCAATCTGGAAGGCAAGGTTGCGCTGGTCACGGGTGCGTCGAGCGGCCTCGGGCAACGCTTCGCACAGGTGCTGTCCCAGGCCGGCGCAAAGGTCGTGCTCGCGAGCCGCCGTGTCGAGCGCCTGAAGGAGCTGCGTGCGGAGATCGAGGCGGCGGGCGGCGCCGCGCATGTCGTGTCGCTCGACGTCACCGACCAGCAGAGCATCAAGGCGGCCGTCGCGCACGCGGAGACCGAAGCCGGCACGATCGACATCCTCGTGAACAATTCGGGCGTGTCGACGATGCAGAAGCTCGTCGACGTGACGCCGGCCGATTTCGAGTTCGTGTTCGATACGAACACGCGCGGCGCGTTCTTCGTCGCGCAGGAAGTCGCGAAGCGGATGATCATGCGCTCGAACGGCAACGGCAAGCCGCCGTACCGGATCATCAACATCGCGTCGGTGGCCGGTTTGCGCGCGTTTGCGCAGATCGGGCTGTATGCGATGAGCAAGGCCGCGGTGGTGCACATGACGCGCGCGATGGCGCTCGAATGGGGCCGCCACGGGATCAACGTCAACGCGATCTGCCCGGGCTATATCGATACCGAGATCAATCACTACCTGTGGGAAACCGAGCAGGGCCAGAAGCTGCAGTCGATGCTGCCGCGGCGGCGCGTCGGCAAGCCGCAGGATCTCGACGGGCTGTTGTTGCTGCTCGCGGCCGACGAGTCGCAGTTCATCAACGGCTCGATTATCTCCGCCGACGACGGCTTCGGCGTCGCGTGAGCCGATGACATTCAGCAACAAAGAAGGCAGCAATGAGCGCACCAAGCGATTACTCCCCCGTTTTTGAAATGTCGATGCCGATCCGCTGGGGCGACATGGACGCGTTCGGCCACGTGAACAACACGGTCTATTTCCGCTACATGGAGCAGGCCCGGATCTCGTGGTTCGAGGCACTCGGCATCGCGGGCGGCAACGGCGAAGGGCAGGGGCCTGTCATCGTCACCGCGTCGATGGAATTCCTGAAGCAACTGCATTACCCGGGCGACGTGATCGCGAGGCTGTCGGCCGCGAAACCGGGCCGCAGCAGCTTCGACACGGGTTTCGAGCTCACGCGCGCCGACGATCCGCACCACGTTTATGCGCGCGGCAACGCACGCTGCGTGTGGGTCGACTACGCGCTCGGCAAGTCGGTGCCGCTGCCGCAGCTGCTGCGCGACACGATCGAGCGCGCGCTGGCGACGAAGGTCGACTGAGCACGGTAGCGATGAACCCGGCGCCGCCGCGCCGATGTGTCGCCATGTCAGGATGATCGCCGAATCGGCCGCGTCATGCGGCCGATCGTCATTGCGGCGCCGCCGTCATTGGCCGAGCAGGCGCTGCAGCAGTTCCGGCGTATTGTTCGTGCCGTATTTGCGCATCAGCCGCGCGCGGTAGATGTCGACGGTACGCGAGCTGATGTCGAGCACGCGGCCGATCTGCTTGCTCGTCTTGCCGGTCGCGAGCTGCGCGGCGATCTCGCGTTCGCGCGGCGTCAGTTCGACGGCGACCCGGCGCGTCGCGCTCAGATCCTCGAAGGTCCACACGCCGGCCGCGAGCGGCGCGGTACGGTCGAGCGCACGGCCCGTCACGTGGCACCAGAACAGCTCGCCGTCCGCTCGTTTCATGATTCTGTCGTCGGCGTAGATGCCGTTCGCGATCATCACACGCGAGATGCGCTCGCCGATCCGCTGGAATTCGTCCGGCGACGGATAGAGCACTTCGTAGGATTTTCCGATCAGGTCGGCCCGCGCGCAGCGGAAGATCGACGCGAGCGCGTCGTTGCAGTCCTCGATCACGCGGTCGCGCGACAGCACGAGGCCGAGCGGCGCGAGGTGGAAGGCAGTCTGGTAATCGAGAGCGGGCATGGCGCAGGCAAGCGGAGGCAAACGCTTATGTATTTTTGCGTATTGTGCCGCATCCGCGCCGCATCGTACCCTTTCAGGCATCTCGCGGCGCTTTGCCGCGATATAAAAACAGCGCGTTTCGACGCACGCATCGCCGCGCATGCATAGAATGATGCGGCAGGCTTGCGGGCCGTACAGGCGCGTGAACCGGTTTTGCTGGTTTCCATAGAGGAAGGGACATACAGATGAACAAAGTCTATCCCAGCGCGGCTGCCGCGCTGGAAGGGATCGTCCGCGACGGACAGACCTTCGCGGTGGGCGGCTTCGGCCTGTGCGGGATTCCCGAGGCGCTGATCGCCGCGCTGCGCGATTCCGCCGTCAAGGGCATCACCTGCATCAGCAACAATGCGGGCGTCGACGGCTTCGGTCTCGGCCTGCTGCTGGAAACGCGCCAGATCAAGAAGATGATCTCGTCGTACGTCGGTGAGAACAAGGAGTTCGAGCGCCAGTACCTGGCCGGCGAGCTCGAGCTCGAATTCACGCCGCAGGGCACGCTCGCCGAGAAGCTGCGCGCCGGCGGCGCGGGCATCCCGGCGTTCTTCACGAACACCGGCTACGGCACCGTGATCGCGGAAGGCAAGGAAACGCGCCAGTTCGGCGATCGCCACTACGTGCTCGAGCCGTCGCTGACGGCCGACGTCGCGCTCGTCAAGGCGTGGAAGGCCGACAAGTCCGGCAACCTGATCTATCGCCGCACCGCTCGCAACTTCAACCCGATGTGCGCGATGGCGGGCAAGATCACGGTGGCGGAGGTCGAGGAGATCGTCGAGAACGGCACGCTCGATCCGGACCAGGTCCATACGCCGGGCATCTTCGTGCAGCGCATCGTGCTGAACGCGACGCCGGAAAAACGCATCGAACAACGCGTCGTACGCGCGAAAGGAGACTGACATGGCCTGGAATCGTGACCAGATGGCCGCGCGCGCGGCGCAGGAACTGCAGGACGGCTTCTACGTGAACCTCGGCATCGGCTTGCCGACGCTCGTCGCGAACCACGTGCCGGCAGGCGTCGAGGTGTGGCTGCAGTCGGAGAACGGCCTGCTCGGCATCGGCCCGTCGCCGACCGAAGACGAAGTCGACGCCGACCTGATCAACGCCGGCAAGCAGACCGTCACGACGCTGCCGGGCTCGTCGATCTTCTCGTCGGCCGATTCGTTCGCGATGATCCGCGGCGGCCACATCAACCTCGCGATCCTCGGCGCGATGCAGGTCAGCAAGAGCGGCGACCTCGCGAACTGGATGATCCCGGGCAAGATGATCAAGGGGATGGGCGGCGCGATGGACCTCGTCGCGGGCGTGAAGCGCGTCGTCGTGCTGATGGAGCATGTCGCGAAGGGCGATCAGCACAAGATTCTCGACGAATGCAATCTGCCGTTGACGGGCGTCGGCGTGGTCGACCTGATCATCACCGATCTCGGCGTGATCGAAGTGACGCCGAACGGCCTGAAGGTGCTGGAGCTCGCCGACGGCGTGAGCGCCGAAGAGATCCAGGCGAAGACGGGCGCACCGCTCGACGTCAGCGCCGTGGCCTGAGCACTACCCTGGCGCGTGATCGTCGACGCCCCGCGTTCCTGACGGAACGCGGGGCGTTCTTTCTGGAACGCGCGCGTCACGCGGTCGCGCCGCCGCCGTCGAGCGGTACCGCCAAACCGGTGGCATAAAGCGTTGCCGCCCGGTGCAGGATCGCCTGCGCGTGGCGCCCCGTCATTCCGAAGCGGTTTACAATCGTTTGCATCGGGCGCCGCAAGCGTTGCCCCGCGCGTCGCCCCCGTTCGACAGGATGCCAACGATGCCAACGACCCCAGCGAATCTCCCGGTTCCCCGCCAGCGGCGCGTGCAGTGTGCGAGCGCGGCCGGCCTTCACCACGTCGCCTATACCGAATGGGGCGATCGCGCGAATCCGCGCGTGCTCGTCTGCGTGCACGGCTTGACGCGTTCCGGGCGCGATTTCGACCGGCTCGCCGCCGCGCTGTCCGATACGTATCGCGTCGTCTGCCCCGATGTGGTCGGGCGTGGCCGGTCGGACCGGCTGGCCGATCCGCGGCACTATGCGATTCCGCAGTACGTGGCCGACATGGTCACGCTGATCGCGCGGCTCGACGTCGAATCGGTCGACTGGTTCGGCACGTCGATGGGCGGGCTGATCGGCATGGCGCTCGCGGGGCTGCCCGGTTCGCCGGTGCGCCGGATGATCGTCAACGACGTCGGCCCGCGCATCGAACCCGATTCGCTGACGCGCATCGGCGAATACCTCGGCGTGCAGCCGCGCTTTAAGACCGAGCAGGAGGCGATCGATTACCTGACGTCGCTGTCGCTGCCGTTCGGCGCGCTGAGTGCCGACGAGTGGCGCGAGATCAACGGGCCGCTGCTGCATGAACTGCCCGAAGGCGGCTGGACGATGCGCTACGATCCGCGCATCGCCGAGCCGTTCAAGGCGACGACGCCCGAACTGGCCGCGCTCGGCGAGGCCGCGCTGTGGCGCGCGATCGAGACGACGGACGCGACGCTGCTCGTCGTGCGCGGCGAAAGCTCCGACCTGCTGTCGCGCGAGACGGCGGCCGAGATGGTGCGTCGCGGCCGGCATGTGAAGCAGGTCGAGATTGCGGGCGCCGGCCATGCGCCGGCGTTCATCAGCGCCGACCAGATTGCGCTCGCGCGGCGGTTTTTCGTCGAAGGCGACGCATAAACACGTCATAATATGCGGTTCGACGGCACGCGGGCCGTGCCGCCGCCCGATTCCTTACCCATCACGACCGGAACATTCCATGGCAGTCATTCGTCACCACGTCGGGGCCCGTCTCTCCGAAACCGCGATCCACAACGGTACCGTGTATCTGGCCGGCCAGATCGCCGAAGACACCACGCAGGACATCCGCGGCCAGACGCGCGAAGTGCTCGGCCACATCGATCGCCTGCTCGCCGAAGCGAACAGCGACAAGGCGCATCTGCTGTCGGTGCAGATCTACATTTCCGATCTCGCGAACTTCGAGGGCATGAACGCGGAGTGGGACGCGTGGGTCGCGCAGGGCAACACGCCGCCGCGCGCGACCGTCGAGGCGAAGCTCGCGGATCCCGCGCTGCTCGTCGAGATCGTCGTCGTCGCCGCGCAACGGAGCTGAGCGAAGCACCCACGATGACCGCACTGCGCCAGGCCGTACGATGACCGAGTCCGCTTCCGCCTCTTCCGTCGCGACGCCGTCGTTCGACGACGTGCTCGCGTTCGTGCGCGAGCGGGCGGGCGACGCGCGCCTGTCGTCGGGCGAACTGCTCGCCGATCACTCGGCGGGCACGGCGTCCATCATGCGCACGCTGAACGTCGATCCGCACGCGATGCAGGCCGCGGCGCTGTTCGTGCTGACGCCGCATCTGAGCGACCCCGAACGGGAGCTGACCGAGCGCTTCGGCGAAGAGGTCGCCCGGCTGGTGGCCGATGTGCGCAAGCTGCTGCGGCTCGGCACCGTCAGCCTGCGCGCCGCGCAGAACGCGATGCCCGACACCGGGCGCGACGCGGCGGAAGAGCGGCGCACGCAGATCGAAGCGCTGCGCAAGATGCTGCTCGCGTTCGCGCAGGACATCCGCGTGGTGCTGATCCGGCTCGCGTCCCGCTTGCAGTCGCTGCGCTACTACGCGGCGGCGAAGATCGATCCGCCGCCGGACGTCGCGCGCGAGACGCTCGAGATCTATGCGCCGCTCGCGAACCGGCTCGGCATCTGGCAATTGAAGTGGGAGCTCGAGGATCTCGCGTTCCGCTTCGAGGATCCGGTCACCTACAAGCGCATCGCGAAGCTGCTCGACGAGAAGCGCATCGAGCGCGAGGCGTATGTCGCTCAGGCGATCGAGCGGCTGCAGCACGAGCTGGCGGAAGCGCATATTCCGGCCGACGTCAGCGGGCGGCCGAAGCATATCTACAGCATCTGGCGCAAGATGCGCGGCAAGGAGCTCGACTTCTCCGAGCTGTACGACGTGCGCGCATTCCGCGTGATCGTGCCGGACATCAAGGATTGCTATGCGGTGCTCGGCATCGTGCATCACCTGTGGCAGCCGGTGCCGAAGGAATTCGACGACTACATCTCGCGGCCGAAGCCGAACGGCTACAAGTCGCTGCATACGGTCGTGATCGGCGACGACGGCCGCGCATTCGAAGTGCAGATCCGCACGCAGGACATGCACCGCTTCGCCGAGTACGGCGTCGCCGCGCACTGGCGCTACAAGGAAGCCGGCACGCGCGGCTACGGCGGCCAGTTCTCCGCGAGCGACAAGTACGACGAGAAGATCGCGTGGCTGCGTCAGCTGCTCGCATGGAAGGACGACGTCGAGGACGGCACCGAGGTGTCGGGCGACAAGGCGTGGGCGCAACTGCGCGAGACGTCGCTCGACGACGATCATATCTACGTGCTCACGCCGCAGGCGCGCGTGATCGCGCTGCCGCAGGGCGCGACGCCGGTCGATTTCGCCTATCACCTGCACAGCGAGCTGGGTCATCGCTGCCGCGGCGCACGCGTCGACGGTGTGATGGTCCCGCTGAACACGCCGCTCGCGAATGGCCAGACGGTCGAGATCGTTGCGGTGAAGGAGGGCGGCCCGTCGCGCGACTGGCTGAACCTGCAGCTCGGCTACCTGAAGAGCCCGCGCGCGCGCCAGAAGGTGCGCGCGTGGTTCAACTCGATCGAGCAGGAGGAGAACATCGCGCACGGCCGCGCGCTCGTCGAAAAGACGCTGCAGCGCGAGGGCAAGACGTCGGTCAATCTCGACAATCTTGCCGCGAAGCTCGGCTTCAAGTCGCCCGACGAGTTGTTCTCGGTGGTCGGCAAGGAAGAGTTCAGCCTGCGCAACGTCGAGCACGCGCTGTCCGATGCGCCGCCGCCGGAGCACGCGCCCGAGGCGCCCGCCGATTTCGAGAAGCGCAGCAGCGGGGCGAGCGTCGCGCACGGCGCGTCGACCGGCGTGCTGGTCGTCGGCGTCGACGCACTGCTGACCCAGCTCGCGCGTTGCTGCCGTCCGGCGCCGCCCGATCCGATCTGCGGTTTCGTGACGCGCGGCAAAGGGATGTCGATCCACCGCAGCGACTGTTCGACTTTCCAGCGGATGGCCGACCGCGCGCCGGAGCGCGTGCTGCAGACCACCTGGTCGGCCGACGTGCTCGGCGGCCGCGGCGCGTCCGTCTACCCGGTCGACCTGATGATCGAGGCGAGCGATCGTCAGGGCTTGCTGCGTGATATCTCCGAAGTGTTCGCGCGCGAGAAGATGAACGTGGTCGGCGTGAAGACGCAGAGTCGCCGCAACGCGGCATTCATGCAGTTCACGGTCGAGGTGTCGAACTCGGCGCAGGTGCAGCGCGCGTGTACGCTGCTCGGCGAAGTGCCGGGCGTCGTGCGGGCGGGGCGCAAGGCATGACGGCTCCGTAACGGGGTTCGAACACCGTTATTTTGCTGCGGCCGCATAAAAACGCTTGCCAAGTTAGCGTGCGCTCCATATAATCTTAGCTTCACTAGGCTCGTAGCTCAGCTGGTTAGAGCACCACCTTGACATGGTGGGGGTCGTTGGTTCGAGTCCAATCGAGCCTACCAACGAATTGAGAATGCCCGGCCTCCGGGTGTTCGATGCAGTAAGTAACTCAACGCGAACAAGGCGAATACGGTTATGACACCGCGAACGTTGACCGAAACCTTTTCGGAGCGACGCTAGTCGAGGAACGTTTTCGCCCTTTCAGCCTGAGTGAAGTATCGAATGCGGCCCCTCGAAAGCGGGGCCGCATTTTTTTTGTCGCGAAATTTTCGCGCGTGACTTTTATATCGCGTGCCTGGTTTGCCGCCCACTGTCGGCATCACGGAGATTGCTATGGTTTCGATACGCTTGCCTGACGGCTCAGTTCGACAATACGAGCATCCGGTGACAGTTGCCGAGGTTGCTGCCTCGATCGGTCCCGGCCTTGCGAAAGCTGCGCTTGGCGGCAAGCTCGACGGCGAGCTCGTCGACACGTCCACGGTCATCGATCGCGACGCATCGCTCGCGATCGTCACGGACAAGGATGCCGACGGTCTCGACATCATCCGTCACTCGACCGCGCACTTGCTCGCGTATGCCGTGAAGGAACTGTATCCGGACGCGCAGGTGACGATCGGCCCGGTGATCGACAACGGCTTCTACTACGACTTCTCGTACAACCGCCCGTTTACGCCCGAAGATCTGGAAAAGATCGAGAAGCGCATGCAGGAACTCGTGAAGAAGGACGAGCCCGTCACGCGCCGTGTCGTGTCGCGTGACGAGGCGGCCGGTTACTTCCGCAGCATCGGCGAGAAGTACAAGGCCGAGATCATCGAATCGATTCCGCAAAGCGACGAAATCAAGCTGTACTCGCACGGCGGCTTCACCGATCTGTGCCGCGGCCCGCACGTGCCGTCCACCGGCAAGCTGAAGGTCTTCAAGCTGATGAAGGTCGCGGGCGCGTACTGGCGCGGCGACTCGAAGAACGAGCAGCTGCAGCGCATCTACGGCACGGCCTGGACCAAGAAGGAAGACCAGGATCAATACCTGCACATGCTCGAGGAAGCGGAAAAGCGCGACCACCGCAAGCTCGGCAAGCAGCTCGACCTGTTCCACATGCAGGAAGAGTCGCCGGGCATGGTGTTCTGGCATCCGAAGGGCTGGGCGCTGTGGCAGCAGGTCGAGCAGTACATGCGCCGCCGCGTGAACGAAGCCGGCTACCTCGAGATCAAGACGCCGATGATCATGGACCGCTCGCTGTGGGAAGCGTCGGGCCACTGGCAGAACTATCGCGAGAACATGTTCACGACGGAGTCGGAGAAGCGCGACTACGCGATCAAGCCGATGAACTGCCCGGGCCACGTCCAGGTGTTCAAGCACGGCCTGCGCTCGTACCGCGACCTGCCGCTGCGTTACGCGGAATTCGGCTCGTGCCATCGCAACGAGGCGTCGGGCGCGCTGCACGGCCTGATGCGCGTGCGCGGCTTCGTGCAGGACGATGCGCACATCTTCTGTACGGAAGACCAGATCATTGCCGAGTCGATCGCGTTCAACAAGCTCGCGATGAGCGTGTACGGCGATTTCGGTTTCGACCACATCGACATCAAGCTGTCGCTGCGTCCCGAGCAGCGCATGGGTTCCGACGAAACGTGGGATCGCGCCGAGCAGGGGTTGCGCGAAGCGCTGACGGCCTGCGGCCTGTCGTGGGAAGAGCTGCCGGGCGAAGGTGCGTTCTATGGCCCGAAGATCGAGTACCACATCAAGGATGCGCTCGGCCGTTCGTGGCAGTGCGGCACCTTGCAGCTCGACATGATGCTGCCGGAGCGCCTCGGCGCCGAGTACGTCGCGGAAGACAACAGCCGCCGCCGGCCCGTGATGCTGCACCGTGCGATCGTCGGTTCGATGGAGCGCTTCCTCGGCATTCTGATCGAGCACCATGCGGGCGCGATGCCGGTCTGGCTCGCGCCGTTCCAGGCAGTTGTGCTCAATATCGCCGAAAGTCAGGCCGAATATGCACAATCTCTGGCCCAAACGTTGCAAAAACAAGGGGTTAGAGTGGCAGCGGATTTGCGCAACGAGAAGATTAGCTATAAAATACGCGAGCACACGCTGGAAAAGGTGCCTTATCTCCTCGTCGTGGGCGATAAGGAGCGTGATGCGCAAACGGTAGCCGTGCGTGCCCGTGGCGGCGTCGACCTTGGCGTTATGCCGGTCGAAGCCTTCGTTGAGCGTCTGCAGGAAGACCTGCGCTCGTTCAAGTAACCGCCCTGGCAGCGCGGCTCGTTTTTTTAATTTTTAGAGGAAACGTAACATCGCTACTGATAAGTCGTCGCATCGCATCAACGGTGAAATCACTGCGCCGGAAGTGCGTCTGGTCGGGATCGAGAACGAACCGCTCGGTATCGTAAAACTCGCTGATGCTTTCCGTAAATCGGAAGAGCTGGATGTTGATCTGGTGGAAATCGCGCCGCAAGCGGTTCCGCCGGTCTGCCGTCTGATGGACTACGGCAAGTTCAAGTATCAGGAGTCCAAGAAGCAGCATGAAGCGAAGCTGAAGCAGAAGGTCATCCAGGTGAAGGAAGTCAAATTCCGCCCGGGTACCGATGACGGGGATTACAACGTCAAGCTTCGCAACCTCACGCGCTTCCTCGAAGAGGGCGACAAGACGAAGATCACGTTGCGTTTCCGCGGCCGTGAAATGGCTCACCAGGAAATCGGTATGCGGATGCTTGAGCGTCTGCGCACGGATCTCGAGGAAGTCGGCCAGGTCGAGCAGATGCCGAAGATGGAAGGGCGCCAGATGATCATGGTGCTCTCGCCGAAGAAAAAGAAGTAACGGGCCCGCGCGCCAGGTGCGCGCAGGTTCGACAGTGGTTCGGTGCGTGGCCCGTCAGGGCGGCGCGCCAACAACGACGGCGGCTGCGCAAGCGGTTCGCCGTACACAAGTGGAGTTGGGTTTCGAAGGGCGGGTCAAGGGCGCAAGCCAACCGCACACCCATCGCCATCTAATAAACTGGAGTTGTTCGTCATGCCTAAGATGAAGACCAAGAAGAGTGCTGCAAAGCGCTTCGTGGTGCGTCCGGGCGGTACCGTCAAGCGCGGTCAAGCCTTCAAGCGTCACATCCTGACCAAGAAAACCACGAAGAACAAGCGTCACCTGCGCGGCGCAACGGCAGTTCACGATTCCGATCTGAACTCCGTCCGCGCAATGCTGCCGTTCGCGTAACCCCTCAACTGATACTCCAAGGAGAGAAACATGCCTCGAGTCAAACGTGGGGTAACCGCACGGGCCCGCCACAAGAAGATCATCAACCTGGCCAAGGGTTATCGCGGCCGCCGCAATAACGTCTACCGCATCGCCAAGCAGGCGGTGATGCGCGCTGGTCAGTACGCGTACCGCGATCGCCGCAACAAGAAGCGTGTGTTCCGCGCACTGTGGATCACGCGTATCAACGCGGCAGTTCGCCAGCACGACATGACCTACAGCGTGTTCATCAACGGCCTGAAGAAGGCGTCGATCGAACTCGACCGTAAGGTCCTGGCCGACATGGCGGTGTTCGACAAGGCTGCTTTTGCTGCGATCGTCAAGCAGGTGAAAGCCGCCGTTGCAGCCTAATTGCGAAATTAGCACTGCGTGGTTAGTTGCAGCGAGGTTCCGGTAGTCTCGGCCGCTGCAGCGAAAACGGGGCTCTTCCGAGCCCCTTTTTTGTTTGGCGGGGCGATTTCGCACGCCAAGATCGAATGACGTTGGAAATGATGGGATCTATGGATCTGGACCAGATTGTCGCCGACGCGCAGCAGTCCTTCGAACAGGCTGCCGACATCACCACGCTCGAAAACGAGAAAGCACGATTTCTCGGCAAGTCGGGTGCGCTGACCGAGTTGCTCAAGGGCCTCGGCAAGCTCGATCCCGAAACACGCAAGACCGAAGGCGCACGCATCAACGTCGCGAAGCAGCAGGTCGAAGCCGCGCTGACCGCACGTCGCCAGGCACTGGCCGACGCGCTGCTGAATCAGCGCCTCACCGCCGAAGCGATCGACGTGACGTTGCCGGGTCGCGGCGCCGGCGCTGGCAGCCTGCACCCCGTGATGCGCACGTGGGAGCGTGTCGAACAGATTTTCGGCTCGATCGGTTTCGACGTGGCCGACGGCCCCGAAATCGAGACCGACTGGTACAACTTCACGTCGCTGAACAGCCCGGAGAACCATCCGGCGCGTTCGATGCAGGACACCTTCTACGTCGAAGGCAAGGATGCCGACGGCCGCCAGCTGCTGCTGCGCACGCACACGAGCCCGATGCAGGTGCGTTACGCGCGCATGAACCGTCCGCCGATCAAGGTGATCGCGCCGGGCCGCACGTATCGCGTCGACAGCGATGCGACCCACTCGCCGATGTTCAATCAGGTCGAGGGGCTGTGGATCGACGAAAACATCAGCTTCGCCGACCTCAAGGGCGTCTATACCGATTTCCTGAAGAAATTCTTCGAGCGCGACGACATCCTCGTGCGCTTCCGTCCGTCGTATTTCCCGTTCACGGAACCGTCGGCCGAGATCGACATGATGTTCGAGCACGGCAAGAACGCCGGCAAATGGCTCGAAATTTCCGGCTCGGGGCAGGTGCATCCGACCGTGATCCGCAACATGGGCCTCGATCCCGAGCGCTATATCGGCTTCGCGTTCGGCAGCGGCCTCGAGCGCCTGACGATGCTGCGCTACGGCGTGCAGGATCTCCGGCTGTTCTTCGAGAACGACCTGCGTTTCCTGCGCCAGTTCGCATAACGCACGCGCCGCGCCGACATGTGCCCGCGCACGCCCCGACACGATCCGCTGGGGCCCGGGCGTCGATCTAACCTGTTTCGAACGTAGACATCCATGCAATTCCCTGAATCCTGGTTGAGAACCTTTGTCGACCCGCAGCTGACGACCGACGAGCTGTCGCACGCGCTGACGATGGCGGGGCTCGAAGTCGAATCGCTGAGCAAGGCTGCGCCGCCGACGTCGAAGATCGTCGTCGGCCGTGTGCTCGAAGTCGTCAAGCATCCGGATGCGGACAAGCTCAACGTCTGCCAGGTCGACGCCGGCACCGGCGCGACGCTGAACATCGTGTGCGGCGCGCCGAACGTGGCGCCCGGCATCAAGGTGCCGGTCGCGCTGGTCGGTGCGGAACTGCCGCCGGCGGAAGAGGGCGGCAAGCCGTTCGCGATCAAGCTGTCGAAGCTGCGCGGCGTGGAGAGCCAGGGGATGCTGTGCTCGGCGCGCGAGCTGAAGCTGTCCGAAGACCACAGCGGCCTGCTGATCCTGCCGGAAGACACGCCGATCGGCCAGGACATCCGCGATACGCTCAATCTCGACGACACGATCTTCGAAATCAAGCTGACGCCGAACAAGGCCGATTGCCTGTCGGTATTCGGCATCGCGCGCGAGACGGCCGCGATCACCGGCGCGCCGCTGACGCCGGTCGACATCCGCCCGGTGCGCGCCGAACTCGACGAGACGCTGCCGGTGCGCATTGCCGCGCCCGATCTGTGCGGCCGTTTCTCGGGTCGCGTGATCCGTGGCGTGAATGCACGTGCGAAGACGCCGCAGTGGATGGTCCAGCGCCTCGAGCGTGCTGGCCAGCGCAGCGTGTCGGCGCTCGTCGACATCTCGAACTACGTGATGTTCGAGCTGGGCCGTCCATCGCACGTGTTCGATCTGGACAAGATCCACGGCGGCATCGAGGTGCGCTGGGGCAAGCGCGGCGAGTCGCTGAAGCTGCTGAACGGCAACACGGTCGAACTCGACGAAACGGTCGGCGTGATCGCGGACGATCATCAGGTCGAAAGCCTCGCGGGCATCATGGGCGGCGACAGCACGGCCGTCACGCTCGATACGACCAATATCTACCTGGAAGCGGCGTTCTGGTGGCCGGACAGCATCCGCGGTCGTGCGCGCAAGTACAACTTCTCGACCGATGCGGCCCATCGCTTCGAACGCGGCGTCGACTACGCGACGACCGTCGAGCACGTCGAGCGCATCACGCAGCTGATTCTCGAGATCTGCGGCGGCAAGGCCGGCCCGGTCGACGATCAGGCGGTGAACCTGCCGCAGCGCGCGCCGGTGAAGATGCGCGTGTCGCGCGCAAACCGCATCATCGGCGTGAAGATCGACGCCGAGGAGATCGCGAAGATCTTCACGCGCCTCGGCCTGCCGTTCGAGCGTGACGACGACGCGTTCCTGGTCACGCCGCCGTCGCACCGCTTCGACATCGAGATCGAGGAAGACCTGATCGAGGAAGTGGCGCGCATCTACGGCTTCGAGAAGATCCCGGCGCGTCCGCCGGTCGCGACGAGCGAGATGCGTGCGACCAACGAGACGCAACGCTCGATCCATGACATCCGTCATGCGCTCGCGGCGCGCGACTATGCGGAAACGGTCAACTTCAGCTTCGTCGATGCGGAGTGGGAGCGCGATTTCGCCGGCCACGACAACCCGATCCGCCTGCTCAACCCGATCGCCAGCCAGCTTTCGGTGATGCGCACGACGCTGTTCGGCAGCCTGATCTCGGTGCTGCGCCACAACCTGAACCGTCGCGCGGATCGCGTGCGCGTGTTCGAGGCGGGCCGCGTGTTCCTCGCCGATCCGTCGGTGAAAGCGGGCGAGCTGACGGTCGAGGGCTACACGCAACCGAAGCGTGTCGGCGCACTGGCTTACGGGCCGGCGGTCGACGAGCAGTGGGGCGTGGCGACCCGCGCGGTCGATTTCTTCGACGTGAAGGGCGATCTCGAGGCGCTGCTCGCGCCGGCGGCTGCGCGCTTCGTGAAGGCCGAGCATCCGGCCCTTCATCCGGGCCGCAGCGCGCGCATCGAAGTCGATGGTCGCGCGGTCGGCTGGATCGGCGAACTGCACCCGCGCCTGATGCAGAAGTACGAGCTGCCGCATGCGCCGGTCATGTTCGAAATCGACACGGACGCGCTGATCGCGCGTGCGCTGCCTGCACCGACCGACGTGTCGAAATTCCCGCCGGTTCGCCGCGATATCGCCGTGGTGGTCGATCAGGCAGTCGAGGTACAGGCCCTTTTCGACGAAATGAAGAAGGCGCTGGCCGAGGACGCCTGCCGATTCGTTCAGAAGGTTGTACTCTTCGACGAATTTCGTGCAAAATCAAATACTTCCGGTGGTCTTGCCGCGCACGAGAAGAGCCTTGCCTTCCGCGTGACGCTGCAGGACGCGGCTGGCACGCTACAGGACGAGGTCGTCGATCAGGCGATCCAGACGCTGGTCGAGCGGATGGCTCGCGCCGGTGCGCGTCTGCGCGGCTAAGGAGGGGGCCGCCCGTTCGCGGGTGGCTCGGGTGGCTCTTTTCCCCACCGTAAGTTTTGGTTTAACGCGCTGTATGGCAGATATGAACGACATGACCTCGAGTGAATTCGAAGCCCTCCTGACGGCGCAACGCAGCGCCATGAACCGCGACGCTTCGGCGCCGGCGTCCACCGAGACGCCGACGCTGACGAAAGCGGAGCTGGCGGAGCTGCTGTTCGACAGCGTCGGGCTGAACAAGCGTGAAGCGAAGGACATGGTCGAGGCGTTTTTCGAAGTGATCCGCGATGCGCTCGAAAACGGTGAAAGCGTCAAGCTGTCGGGGTTCGGCAACTTCCAGCTGCGCGACAAGCCGCAGCGTCCGGGCCGCAATCCGAAGACGGGCGAGGCGATCCCGATCGCGGCCCGCCGGGTGGTCACTTTCCACGCAAGCCAGAAGCTGAAGGCGCTGGTCGAAAACGGCGTGGAGTAACGCCGCGCGCCGACGTTTCCGCGCGGCCGCCGCGCACCCTTTACCGACGGTTAACCGACGATGACCACTACGGTTGAGAAAGTCGTCTTGCCTCCGATTCCCGCGAAGCGCTACTTCACGATCGGTGAAGTCAGCGAACTGTGCGGGGTCAAGCCGCACGTGCTGCGTTATTGGGAACAGGAGTTCACGCAGTTGCGGCCGGTGAAGCGGCGCGGTAACCGCCGGTACTATCAGCACCACGAAGTGCTGCTGATCCGGCGGATTCGCGAGTTGCTGTACGAACAAGGGTTCACGATCAACGGCGCACGCAATCGGCTCGATTCGCCCGGCAGCGAACGCGCTGCTGCGGCGCCGGGCGACCCCGAAGCACCGGCCGCCGATGCGCGCGCACCGGGCAAGTCGGGGGCCACCGTCGACGTGGTTGCATTGCGGCAGGCGCTGCTCGACGTGATCGAAGGACTGAAGCACGACTGAGCGATACGCTCGAATCGACGAAAAAGCCCGGTTGGCGAAGCGCCACCGGGCTTTTTCACGCGTTGTGGGCCGCGTTGGTCAGCGTGAGGCGAGCGGATTCGGCTGCCCGATGTCGACCACCAGCGTACCGTCCGGCAGCATCCGCACCGAACCTTGCGCGACCTGACTGCGGTAGCCGTAGAGATCGAAACGCATCGGGCCGGCTTCGGCCGAATTCCGGATCAACGCGCGTACGTTGAGTTCGAGCACGTTGAACATCTTCATGTCGCCGCCTTCCATCCACATGTAGCTCGGCGCGTCGATCTGCGGCCGCTTCGGCGCCGGCGCGTCGGCGGCGCGCCGGAACGTGAGGCGCAGCCCGTCGCGCTCGACCGTCGCCTGACCGAGCTTGCCGCTGAGCATCGGCGGCGGAAACACGGTGTACTGGTCGAGCACGAGCGTGTCGCCGCGCAGTTCAGCGCCGCGGCGCTGCAGCGGCGTCAGCGACGCGAGTTCGATGCCGAGCGAGCGCAACAGCTTTGCCTGCGGGACGCCGAGCACCGACACCTGCGACGGCTTGAACGCGAGGTGCCGGTCGTCCAGCACCGACAGCGAGCCCTTCATGTCGGTCGGCAGCCACACGCCCGGCACGTGATTCCACAGCTTGATGCCGCCCTGGACGCGCAGGTCCTGGCCGTCCGCGCTCAATTGCAGGTCGTTGAGCGAGCGTGGCGAGTAGTCGAGCAGATAGTTGTTGAAGAGCGCCGACATCGCCTTCCACGATTCGACGACCGTGCCGCCGAGAATGCGGATGTCGTACTGGTTCGGATCGTCGAGGTCGACCGGCTCGCCGGGGCGCTTGGCGACGAGTTGCGCGTCGAGATCCTCGACATGGAAGCCGATGTCGCCCGACAGGTTGAAGTCGACGTTGTGCAGATGGATCGTCGGGTTGCGATTCGACACATGCCGTTCGTTGAACGGGGTCGTCGACGAACGTCGCATCGCGATTTTCTGCATGCCCGGCTGCGTGACGCCGGCCGCGAGCGCAAACGCTTCCCAGTGCTCGCGCGAATCGCGCAGTGCGTTCTGTTGGGCGGCGAGGAAGCTGTCATTCAGGCGCGCGGCCGCATTGCCGAGCGCGGCGCCGCTTGCCGGGCCCGCGTACGACGGCATCCGAAGCGTCATCGCGCCGTTTTCGTTGAAATTGAAATAGCCGGCCGATACCTGATCGCGATAGTGGTACAGGTCGAACACGAAGTTCTGGTTACGCTTGGCCGGATCGACGGGGCCGATCAGGATGTCGGCATTCATCGGCATCGAGCGCATGAACTTCACGTCGCCGCCGCGAATGTACATCGCCTGTTGCGGCGCGTTCGCGGGCAGTGCGAAGCCGGCGTGCGTGCCGTCGTCGAGCGTCAGGTCGAGGCCGGCCGGCGTCACGCGCAGCGCGGTGATCCTGATCTTCAGCCGCGGCGGCGGCATCAGCTTGTCGACCGACATCACGAGGTCGTCGCCGGCGAGACGCGCGATCGGGGTTTCCACCTTCAGCAGATCGGCCATCTTCACGTTGGCCGCGCGCATCACCGGCTGTGCGTCGATGCCCGACACGCGCACGCCGGTCGGGTGGAACACGAGCTGGCTGCCGTCGCGGATCGCGAGCGTGCCGGTCAGCGAGAACGGCACCCAGCCGTCGCGTTGCATCTCGCCCTGCAGATGGATCGCGCCGTCGCCGGCCGACACGACGAGCTTGCGCAGCGGCGCGTTGCGATAACCGAAGATGTACGTATTGAATAGCGCCGTCAGTTTCGCGTTGTCGAGCGTGACGGCGCCTTCATGCACGTCGATCTCGAAGCTCGTCGGATCGTCGAACACGACCGGCGCGCCGGCCTGCGTCGGCACGAGTGTTGCCGACAACTGATGGATGAAGAAACCGAGGTTGTTGACGATGCGAAAATCGACGTCGCGCAGGAACGTCATCGCGCCGTTCTGACCCGAGTCGCGCAGCGTAAACGGGCGCGGTTGCGTGAGGCTGATCGAAGCGAGCGACGGCACGGCGCGAGCGATCTGCTGCTCTTGCGCGAGACGCTCGGCTTTTGCACGCTCGATCCTCGTCGATGCGATCGATCCGTTGCCGTCGCGCTGCGCGGCAGGTTCCGCGCAGCCGGCGCAGAGCAGCGTGAGCGCAAGCGCGCCGCAGCCGAGCGCACGGGGCGTGCCATAGGAAATCGAACCGGCCGCGCGTCGCGCGCCGAACATCCCGTCGAAAATTGCCAAAGGCGAGCGATGGCCGCGCCGGACCGCATTCCGCATCGTCTGTCTCCATGTCTTGTCTTGATCGACGAGCGCGCGGCCGTTGCACCGCGCGGACGTCGATGCCGTGCAGTGTGTCATAGCGCGCTAGAGCGGCGTTACCAAACAGCGGGAGTCGGAGCGGCGCCGGCCGGTGCGCGGCAGGACAACGGATTCGCGGCGGCCGGGTGACAGGATCAAACGCTCGTTTGGTTTGTATTTTCGAGGTGACAACCCGGCCGGCGTCGGATCGGCAAACCGGTGTCGGCGGTCGGCGCGCGCGTCCGGACTGCGTATCGGCCGAAACGGCGCGACCGGTTCGGAGGCGGCAATGCGGCGAATTCGCTATCGTCGCGGGCGCGGCCGATCAGACCAGCAGGCGCTGCCGGATCGCATTCTGCGTCGCCGGATCGAGTTGCAGGCCGTTGTCGATGTACGACGCCATCGATCCGTACGACGTGGCGACCTGATCGTATGCCGCTTGCAGGTAGGCCGTCCGCGCGCCCTGCAGCGCGGCCATCATGTCGGCCGCATCCTGTCCGCCGCTTTTCTGCGCCTGCGCGACATAGGCGGCGATTTCGGATGCGCTGTACTCGTTCGTCAGCAGGTAATCCGCGAGAATCGTCTGCTGCGGGACGCCGACGATCGTTTGCAGAATAACCGCTGCCCAGCCGGTGCGGTCCTTGCCGGCCGTGCAGTGAAAGACGAGATTGCCGCTGGACGCGGCGAAACCGGCGAACAGCGCTTGGTAGCTCGTGCGTGCCGTTTCCGTCGTCACGAATGCCCGGTACATGTTCTGCATGAAGGCTGCTGCAGTCGCGCCGTTGGTCGGAAGCGGGCTGATGTCGATGACGCCGAGCACGTTGAGGTTTTGCCATGTTGCGCCGGCCAGCGGCACATCAGGGTGCGCGTGGATTTCCGACGTCGTGCGCAGATCGCAGACCTGGGTGATGCCGAGCGTGTCGACCGTCGCAACGTCGGCAGCGGACAACGTGAGCGCCGACGATCGATAGATCACGCCTTTTTTCATCGCTGCACCGCTTGCCGTCACGTAGCCCGTTCCATCGGGGCCCGCGGTGTCGCGAAAGTTCGCTACCGAGCCGAGTCTGGGCGTCGTTACCGGGGCGACCGCGATCGAGTCGCCGCCGCACGCGGATAGCAGCGACGTGCTTCCGAGCGCGAGGCCCAAAGTGCCGGCACCGAGCCGAAGAAAATGTCGACGGGAAATTTCGTTTTTCTGGTTCATTCTCACTGGCCTTTGTCGGGGACTGTTACAGGAGTCGCGATTTCGGTTGCGATCGGGATCGCTGCCGGTGCTTTCGGCTCGACGCGGCAAAGCGCGGATGGGCCACGTCGATCGATACGCAATCGGACGATCCGTCGTGCGCGTCGCGCTCGCGCCGGTAAGCGCACGGTAACGATCCGCGGCGTAACGGCCATCGTCCTTTTTGATTAGGCGGGAATGGGAGAAGGGCTTCGCGCCGGCGCTGTGTGGGCGTCGGTCGTCGGCACAACCGTCGAAAAATTTCATGAGATCGGTCACAAAATGCATATGACCCGTTCTAAACCGGAGAACTGTCTGTTATAATTTTTTTCTTTCGGGGCGTAGCGCAGCCTGGTAGCGTACCTGCATGGGGTGCAGGTGGTCGGAGGTTCAAATCCTCTCGCCCCGACCAGACAAGAACCCGCGTCAGTTCAGGCTGACGCGGGTTTTTTCTTGCCCGTCGCTTTTTTGCACATCCCGGCGCGGCCCCGGTAAAATGCTAGGTTGATCCACGGAAAGCGCCGTGATTTAGCGGAAGAGGATTCCCCGAACATGACTGATCTTCGTCTTACCATGCGGTTCGCTGCAGTGCTCGCCACCGGCGCGCTCGTTGCCGGTTGCGGTACGTCGTCGCCCACGAAGGTGGACTACAAGAGCGATTCGAAATCGAAGGAAGCGTCGCTCGCAGTGCCGCCCAACATGCTCGACGAGACGGCCGATCAGCGCTCGCTGCCACCGCAGGGTGGCGCGACTTCCCTGTCCGCGCTCCAGCAGGTTCAACAGGCGGCGCCTGCGACGGACACCGTCGTTCCCGCCGTTTCGGGCATGCGCATCCAGCGTGAGGGCACCGAGAGCTGGCTCGTGATCGACGGCAAGAAGCCCGCCGACATCTGGCCGCAGGTTCGCCGTTTCTGGCAGGAGCAGGGTTTCCTGCTGGTCGTCGACCAGCGCGACAAGGGCGTGATGGAAACCGACTGGAACGAAACCCATCCGCAAATCAACGACGGCCTGATCCGTGGCGTGATTTCGAAAGCGATGGGCAACTCGTACGTGACGGCCGAGCGCAACAAGTACCGCACGCGTCTCGATTCGGCGCCCAACGGCGGTACCTACGTGTTCATCAGCCAGAAGGGTATGCGCGAGGCGCTCACCGGCTCGAACAACGATTCGAGCAAGTGGGAAGTGAAGCCGAACGATCCGGCGCTCGAGACGGAATACCTGAAGCGGTTGATGGCGGTGCTCGCGCAGAACGAGCAGCGTGCGAAGAACGGCGAGCCGCCGATCGCCAACATCAACGACAACGCGGTGTCGAAGGACAAGAAGGCCGACACCGACGCATCGAAGGCCGCCGCCGCGATCGCCGCACAGAACGTCACGCGTGCGTCCTCGCAAGCAAACGATGTCGACTCGTCCGGCGCGGTGCCGTCCGAAGTCACGCTCGGCGAGCCGTACGACCGGTCGTGGCTGCACGTCGGCCTCGCACTCGACCGCGCGAACTTCACGGTCGACGATCGCGATCGCACGAAGGGCCTGTATTTCGTGCGCTATGTCGACCCGAAGGATCTGAGCTCGGCCGAACAGGGTTTCTGGAGCCAGCTGTTCCACGGCAAGAAGGAAAAGCAGGCGAAGCAATATCGCGTGAACGTGAAGGCGCTGACGCCGGATCAGACGCGAGTTGCGATCGTCGACGAGGCGGGCGCGATTGATACGTCGTCGCCGGCCCGGCAAATCATGGCACTGCTCGTGAATCAGCTGCGCTGATCGCAGTCGGTTTGCCATCCCGAAAAACCCGCCACCCGGCGGGTTTTTTCATGCCCGCGTGCGTCGCTATTGATGTGCGCGCGACGTTCGGTCCCCTCCGCGTGACGTTACGTAACATCCGCGCGTTACGGCGCCAGAACCGGTGTTGCATTGTCATGACTCTGGAAAATATCCTTATGAATCAACGGAGTGGCGGCGCATTGCAAGTTGGCACGCAACCTGCTTTATAAGCTGGAATTGTTGGAACGGGGAGGACGGCGCCAGATTCCGGGCGTGTCGCGAGTGCGCGACCGCCGGTGGCGGCGCCTTCAAACGCCGGCGCAGCGAACGCCCGCAACCGATGACGATCCATGCCGTGCGTGGGTCCCGATGGCCCCGTCGCCTATCCTCGTAGGGCGACGGTTTCGCCCGCGCTTCGTCTGAAGCGCGGGCAATTTTTTTGCGGGACCACCATCGAGGATGTGTCGACCACGCCGATGCGGATTCACGGGTTTTCTGACTTTTCTGAACGAAGGGGCCGCGAATGGCGGAAATCGCAGTCGTCGCGCTGATCGTGGCAAAGCCGCGCGCGAAAGAGCCGTTGCACGCCGTGCTCGAGCAGATCGTCGAGCCCACCCGCAAAGAGTCGGGCGCGTTGCCGTATGACTTGCACCGGGACCTGAGGGAGCTGGCACGCTTCGTATTCATCGAGCGCTGGGACGGAGGGGACGCGTTGGCTGCGCACGCGCGTTCCGCGCATATTCTGGCCCATCGGGAGGCGGCCGCGGACTGGATCGATCGTTCCGAGGTCCGCGTGCTGTCGAAGCTCGTGCAAGAGGGCGGCGCGGCCGGGCGCATTGCCGGCCGCCGCGGCGCGTCAGTGCGACGCGCTGGGTACGTCCAGGATCAGGATGATCGTCCAGTCGGCGTCGCCGTCGTGATGATACTGGCGTTCGGCCACGATGAACGGCTGCTGCTTGCCTTGCGGGCCGAGGAAAAGCACGTCGCCTTCCATCGGCAGACACTCGATCGGCGGCAGCGCGAGAAACGCGTCGGCCGAGCCGCGGGGCATCAGTTGCTTGATCTGGCGAGTGGCGGCTTCGGTCCACTCGATGTCGAGTTGAATGTTGCTCATGCTGTCCTCCGCACCGGGGTGCGCACGGGTGGAAAATTTCGGTGCGCGACTTTAGCACAGCGCGCAGGCGCCGCAACCAAAAAAGCCGAATCCGGTTACCCGGATTCGGCTTTTCGCTTGTGCGGTGCCGCCGAACTTACTGGCTTGCGGCGTCTGCCGGCGCGGCCTTGCCGGCCTTCTTCGCTGCCTTGTGGTGAGCAGCCTTCTTGGCGTGACGATTGTGGTGTTCTTCTTCATGCGCCGCCGGCTGTTGAGCCTCGGCTGCTTGCTGCTGTTGCAGCGCTTGTGCGCGCTGCTCGATCTCGGAGATCTTGGCCGGGTCGGTGATGGTCCGGATTTCCGTGCTCTCTTGCGCATACGCTGCGCCAGTCAGCGCCGACATCGCAACCAGGATAGCCAGGGACGTCTTCTTCATTGCTTTACCTCCGCTAAGTGGTGATGAACCCGAGTGTTGCCGTTTTGTCTGGCGACTGCAATCGAGTGCGTGTCGAGTGTAGCAAAAGTGACGGATCAATGTGCACCGGATCGCCGCGCCGCGCAAGGCCCCCGTTGAAGTCGCGCAACACTCCGCGCTCCCGTCACGCGGATGCCATCGCGGGCAGGGCTGCCGTCGCATGCCGGGTGCGTGTCAAAACCATCCGAGCATCCGGTACACGTGAAATTGCGCGATGCCGATCAGTTCGTGCAGTGCCTGTTCGGCGTCGACGAGGTTGTGCCGGCGGGGCAGCCAGCCCGTCTGCGCACGCCGGCGATTCGAGTACACGGGTTGCGGATCGAGGCCGAAGTGGCGGAAATCGAGCAGTGCGCGACGCATCTGATACGACGACGTAACGAGAATGAGCGAGTCGTCATGTTGTGAGCGTAGTATAGATGCAGTGTATTTCGCATTTTCGTAGGTCGTACGGCTGTTCGGCTCAAGAACGAGATCGCGGGAGTCGACGCCCTGCGCGATGAGTTGGCGTCCGTACACGGCCGCTTCCGTGTCGCCATGATGTTGCGGATCGCCGCCCGACATCACGACGGTGCAGCGGTTGGCCTGTTGCCGGCACGTGCGGTAGAGCGCCGCGGTCTTGCGAATGCGTGCGTCGCCGTCGGGCGGCGGTCGCAGTCCGGAATCGGCGCGTCGCGTGCCGGCGCCGATCAGGATCAGCGCCGTATTGCCGCGCATGTCGGGGTGCTCGACCGGTGCGACACCGGCTTCGCTCCACGCGATCAGCGGTGCCGCGAGCCAGCCTGTCGCGAGCAGCCAGAACAGCGCCGCAGCGGCGATTGCAATGAGTCGACGCCGCTTGCGGCAGAGCATGAAACTGATGAAGAGAAGTACAAATGAGTCGAACAGAATCAATTTGATTGGGGTATGGTGTCTTTTTATGGACGGCTGACGATCCGGCCCTGACGCGACGCCGAACGTCGGCTTCCAGAATCGGTGGCGGTATCGGCGGGCGGAGACCCTGCCCGGCGCACCGCTTCGCATTGTCGCTGCACTTTAAGAAAGAATCGAGATGGCCACGTATTCCAACGAAGCGGTGCTCGACGCATTGAGACGAGTGCAGTACCGCCAGGTACCGTGGGCGCGCCGCCCGGGCGTGTTCGAGTATTTGCGGTCACTTGGGCTGATGGACACGGTCAGGCAGAAGACCGTTGCGCCCGCACCGGGTTTTCATGCCCCGGTCGACATCGCGGTGCTCACCGACAGTGGTCGAGCAGAGTGTGCGCGCCTCGAGCGTGACGAGAAGTTGCTGTCATGGACCGATCGTCGTGCGGACGACTATGTGCTCAGCGACGCCGGCGCCGTGGCAATCCTCGAAAGCCGCCTGTAGCAGCGAATCTTTCTTCCTCATGCGCGCCGTCATCGGCGCCAAAAAAAAGCCCGTATCGCGAGGATACGGGCGTACCGGATACTTTTGCTGTTGCCACGCTGTGCTCATGGCAACGATGTGACTGATCGTACGCCGTGCAGTTCCCGGATCCGGGAATTTTCTTCGACGAAATCGTGCAGGAGTCCCTGCGTTACGGATGACGCGGCATGTCGGACGTCTGCGAGCCAATCCGCGCGCGCGCATTGCTCGCGATGTCGCCGCGCAGGTCGCCGCGCGGCACTGTCTGCTGGTTCGGCGGCGCAACCGGCTGCTGCTGGCGCTGGGCGTTTCGGTGATCCTGCTGGCGGTGAGGCGGCTTCGCGCGATCGTCTGCGTGAGCGGGGGCGGTCAGCGCCAGCGAAATGACAATGCCGCATGCGACGAGCAGTGACATTGATTTCATGCCGGGGCTCCCTTCAAGCCGTCGGTGCGGCCTGTTGATATTTCGCTAAGGTAAGCGTGGGCGTGGAGGGTTGCTGTAAATATTGGTAAATAGATGTATCGCTGCACGACAACGGTGATCCACGGCAACACCCCGCCATGCAAACGAGGGGCGCCGAAACGAAACCGGGCGGCCGAGGCCGCCCGATCGAGCATCTATTACGCCATCTTCACAGGGGCGCGCCAGGATTCCGGGTTGGTCCAGAACGCGCCGCGCAAGCGGTCGCGGCTCGGCGGTGCGGGCGGCTTTGCCGCGCTCGCGCCGATGCGCCCGCGCAGCGAAATCTGGCGGCCGCTCGTGCCGAGCCGCTTGACGATTTCGGCGAGCGTGCCATCTGCCTGCCATTCATCGAAGCGGCGGCGGCAGGTCGGCGGGGACGGATAGCGGCCCGGCAGCTTCGACCAGCCTTCGCCCGTCGACAGGACCCACAGCACTGCATTTACAACCGAGCGGGCCTCCACGCGGGGACGGCCGCGTCGTTCGCTCCGTTCGGGTTCCGAGCAAAACAGACCCTCGACCAGCGCCCACTCGTTATCTCTCAAATCGTCGAACAGCATCATGTCCTCACCTCAGCGAAGCTAACTCCGGTGCGCTGCCCTGCGCCGCGCACTCTTCAAGCACTCGAGCGTCGAGTGCCGGGTGGGGGCGTCCGGTTGGCCGGCAGCGGCGTTACTGCCTCCCGTCCGACGAACCTGCGCCCTGTGCGCCAGGTAATGCAGGAAGCGTGCCACGTCGGGGGCGATTCCCTCGAGAGCCGCTTGGCAGCGAGCTAACGGCTAAGTCAGCTAGGGGCGTATAAGACGCCAAAATAACCGCGTAGCAAATCGGGACAATCACCAATCTTGTGCAATCCGCCCGCACCGCGTGCGTTTGCGCGGATATTGCACCGCAGCGAAACATGTGCGCTCGGTGCCGGAATTGCACATCGACCCCCGCTTTGCGCATTAAAATCGCGCATCGGTGTCCACGATTGATGAGGTCAGGTGATGAACGTTACGCTGCGCCAGCTTCGCGTATTCATCGAGGTTGCGCGGTTGAAGAGCTTCAGTCGCGCGGGCGACGAGATCGGCCTGACGCAGTCCGCGGTCAGCCGCTGCGTGCGCGAACTGGAAGCCGAGCTCGGGCTGAAGCTGATCGACCGGACGACGCGCGACGTGCAGCTCACCGACGTCGGCGCGAATCTGATCGCCAGCGTGTCGCGTCTGATCGACGATCTCGACGACACGCTGCGCGAGATTCGCGAAATCGGTGAGCAACGGCGCGGGCGCGTGATCGTCGCGGCGAGCCCGACGATCGCGTGCCGGCTGATGCCGCGCGTCGTCGCATCGTGCGAGCGCCAGTTCCCGTTCGTTACGCTCGGCCTGCGCGACGACGTGCAGAGCGATGTGCTGCGCAAGGTGAAGTCGAGCGAGGTCGACTTCGGCGTCGTCATCGGGCCGCTCGCCGTCGCCGATCTGGTATGCGAACCGTTGATGACCGACTCGTTCTGCCTCGTCGCGCGTGCCGATCATCCGCTCGCGGCGCGGGCCGAGGTGCCGTGGACCGCGCTCGACGGCGAGCGCCTCGTGCTCCTCGACCATGCGTCCGGAAGCCGGCCGCTGATCGACGCCGCGCTGGCCGCCCATCGCGTGAACGCGACGGTCATGCAGGAGCTCGGACATTCGGCGACGGTGTTCGGCCTCGTCGAAGCCGGCGTCGGCGTGAGCGTGCAGCCGTGGCTGTCGCTCCCGCTGCCGGCCGGTTCGACGCTGGTCGCGCGGCCATTGACGCCGCGCACCGAACGCACCGTCGAGCTGGTGCGCCGCCGCGATCGGTCGCTGTCGCCGGCGGCGCAGGCGATCTGGGAACTCGCGCGCCAGATGCCGGCACGGGCGGAAGACCTCGACTGACGGCACCGGTCCGGTGCGCGGGCCGGTACACTACGCGGATCGTGTTCCTCGGCGGTGGTGCTCGATGGTGCATTCTGCGGACTTCGGCCCGGCGACGGGCGAGCCGGTCGCACGCAGCGCAGTACAGGCGCTGCGTGCGTCGCTGATCAGGGATGTCGCGAACGCAGGCTTCGGCGTGCCCGACGTGCTGCCGTTCTGGTTCGGCGAATCGGATCGCGTGACACCGGCGTTCATTCGTGACGCCGCTTCCGCGGCATTGCGCGACGGCGCGACCTTCTACACGCACAATCTCGGTACGGCGCCGCTGCGCGACGCGCTCGCAGCGTACGTGAGCGCGCGTCACGGCGCGACGTCGGCCGACACGATCGCCGTGACGAGTTCGGGCGTCAGCGCGTTGATGCTCGCCGCGCAGATGCTGGTCGGCTCGGGCGACCGCGTCGTCGCCGTCACGCCGCTCTGGCCGAACCTCGTCGAAATCCCGAAGATCCTCGGTGCGCATGTCGAGTGCGTGCCGCTCGGCCATGGCGATGCGGGCTGGCAGCTCGACGTCGATCGCCTGCTCGCGGCGCTGACGCCCGACACGCGGATGCTGCTCGTCAATTCGCCGAATAATCCGACCGGCTGGATCATGTCGCGCGACCACCAGGAGGCCGTGCTCGCGCATTGCCGCCGGCATGGAATCTGGCTCGTCGCCGATGAAGTCTATGAGCGGCTTGCGTTCGGGCCGGGCGGTGCGCCGTCGTTCCTCGATATCGCGTCGCGTGACGAGCGGCTGGTCGTCGTGAATTCGTTTTCGAAGGCGTGGGCGATGACGGGCTGGCGGCTCGGGTGGCTCGTCGCGCCGGCGTCGGTCATGGGCGATCTGTCGAAGCTGGTCGAGTACAACACGTCGTGTGCGCCGGTTTTCGTGCAGGCCGCGGGCGAGGTCGCGCTGCGTGATGGCGAGCCGTTCGTGCAGTCGTTCGTCGCGGCGCTGCGGGACGCGCGCGATCATCTGGTCGCGGCACTGCAGACGTTGCCCGGCGTCGATGTACCGCCGCCGCCCGGCGCGATGTATCTGTTCCTGCGCTTGCCGGGCGCCGACGACAGCCTCGCGTTCTGCAAGGCGCTGGTGCGTGAGGCCGGACTCGGACTGGCACCCGGGCGCGCGTTCGGCCCGGAGGGAGAGGGCTTCGTGCGCTGGTGCTACGCGTGCGATCCCGCGCGGCTCGATGCGGGCGTCGAGCGCCTGCGCCGCTTTCTCGCACGCGGCGCGGCCCGGCGCTGAAGGGGGACGGAGCGGGCGCGGCGTGCAGGCGGCGGCGCATTCGGCGTGTCTTTACGCATCGGGCAATTTTGCGTAATATGGCGCTCAGTCACGCGGTTCCGCCGTTGAGCCGTGCTGTTTCCGTCCGGTTTGGGCCTGGCTTGAAGTTGGTTCGCCGCCCCCGGTTCGTGCTCCCATCAATATGACCGATCAGAATCGGGCGAGCGCGTCTTCCGTTCCTTTCGTCTGTTTGTTGATCCGGTTCGTTTGACCACAGGGTCTGGCCTAGCTGCATGAATACCCAAGAGGCGAAGATCGTCCTCGAGACTGCTTTGATCTGCGCGCAGGAACCGCTGAAGCTCGGCGATTTGCGCAAGCTCTTTGCCGACGGCGTGTCGGCTGACACGGTCCGCACGTTGCTCGAAGATCTGAAACAGGATTGGTCCGGCCGCGGCGTCGAACTGGTGGCGCTGGCAACCGGGTGGCGTTTCCAGAGCAAGCCGGCGATGCGCCATTATCTGGATCGCCTGCATCCCGAGAAACCGCCGAAATATTCGCGCGCGGTGCTCGAAACGCTCGCGATCATTGCCTATCGGCAGCCCGTCACACGCGGCGACATCGAAGAGATTCGCGGCGTCACGGTCAATACGCAGGTGGTCAAGCAGCTCGAGGATCGCGGCTGGATCGAAGTGATCGGACATCGCGACGTGCCGGGGCGCCCGGCGCTGTACGCGACGACCAAGCAGTTCCTCGATGATCTCGGCCTGAAGGCGCTCGACGACCTGCCCGCGCTCGAGGAGCCTGCCGCGAACATCGAGGCCGCGCTGCTCGCGCAGCAGGCGATGGACTTCGACGGCGATGTGCCGGTTGTCGACGATCTGCCGGAAGCAGGCGAAGCAGCGGCCGATGAGCAGTTGAACGACGCCGCGGCCGACGTCGCGGCGACGCAGGAAATGCCGAACCGCGATACGCTGGAAGTTGATCGCGGGCAAACGGAACAGGGCGGCGCCGAAGCAGCGCCGGCCGGCGTGCGGCCCGAGCCGCTGCGCGCGGAATGGAACGAGGAAGATCGCAAGCCGGCCGCCGACGCGGTTGCCGGAGATGGAGCAGATGCGGCCGGCGACATGCCGGACAAGGCTGGTCAGGCCGACGCCTCGCGCTCCCGTCCCGCGGACGGCGAGATGCTGGACGATCCGTCCGATAGCCTTGCCGATGCCGTACGCAGTGCCAGCGCGCCCATCGGCGCCGACGCGCTGCCGGACGACGAAGCAGAACCCGAACAGCGCCGCGCCTGATCGCGGCCGACTTCTTGCCGCGCCCCCGCCGGGCGCGAGACCTGACATTTTGAGGTTGTTTTGACAGATATCCACGATATTGAATCGTCCGCGCCTGCCGTGCAGGCTGCGCGTGCCGACGATGCGCCGGAGCAGGACGCTCCGGCCGCGGGTGGTGACGAGCGTCCCCGCCGCGGTCTGCGACGCGGCCCGCGCAGCCTGATCGCACGTCGCCGCGCGGCGGCCAAGTCGAAGGGCGCCGATGGCGAGCCGCAAGGCGGCGAAGGCGCGGAAGCGCAGCCGGTCGAAGCCGCTGAACCACAACAGCCCGCCCGCGCACCGCGCAAGGAAGGCGCGGCCCGCGGCGCGCGCAAGCCGGCCGGCAAGCGCGAAGGCGCGGCGAAGGGTGCCCAGGGCGCGCTAGGCGGCCAGGGGCGGCGCGGCGGCGCGGCGAAAGCCGAAGGCGGTGCAGCGAAGGCCGACGGCGATGCGCCGCAGGACGATCTGTTCGCCTATGTGACGTCGCCCGCCTTCGACGCGGACAATTCGGCGGCTGGCAGCGGCGTACGTGCGCCGATGCTGCGTCGCGGCCGCGCTCAGCCCGCGAACAAGCGCGTGCTATCGCCGGACGACGATGCGCCGAAGCTTCACAAGGTGCTCGCGGAAGCGGGCATGGGCTCGCGCCGCGAAATGGAAGAGCTGATCGTCGCCGGCCGCGTGTCGGTGAACGGCGAGCCGGCGCATATCGGCCAGCGCATCATGCCGACCGACCAGGTCCGGATCAACGGCAAGCCGGTCAAGCGCAAGCTGCCGAACAAGCCGCCGCGCGTGCTGCTGTACCACAAGCCGACCGGCGAGATCGTCAGCCATGCGGACCCGGAAGGCCGTCCGTCGGTGTTCGACCGCCTGCCGCCGATGAAGACGGCGAAATGGCTCGCGGTCGGCCGTCTCGACTTCAATACCGAAGGTCTGCTGATGCTGACGACTTCGGGCGATCTCGCGAACCGCTTCATGCATCCGCGCTACAGCGTCGAGCGCGAATATGCGGTGCGCGTCGTCGGCGAGCTGTCCGAAGGCATGCGGCAGAAGCTGCTGCACGGCGTCGAGCTCGATGACGGTCCGGCCAACTTCCTGCGCATCCGCGATGGCGGCGGCGAGGGCACGAATCACTGGTATCACGTCGCGCTGGCCGAAGGCCGCAACCGCGAAGTGCGCCGGATGTTCGAGGCGGCCGGCCTGATGGTGAGCCGCCTGATCCGTACGCGTCACGGCCCGATTCCGCTGCCGCGCGGCCTGAAGCGCGGCCGCTGGGAAGAGCTCGACGAGGCGCAGGTGCGCAAGCTGATGGCGACCGTCGGCCTGAAGGCGCCGACCGAGGAAAAGGGCAAGCGCGGTGCGGGTGGCCAGGCCGAGCGCCGCCAGCCGGATCCGATGCAGACCTCGATGGGCTTCATCAGTCGTGAGCCGGTGCTGACCGCGCACGGTCAGCTCGATCAGCCGCGTCGCGGCGGTGGTGGTCGTCGCGGTGGCCCGGGCCTGCCGGGTCTGAGCGGCTACGGCAGCCTGCCGGTTTCGCCGTCGGGTTACGGCAATCGCTCGGGCGGCGGTCGCGATGTCGACGGCAACCGCGCGTCGTATGGCGCCGGCCCGAAGCGTGAAGGCGCTGGCGCCAAGCGCGGCGGCGGCAAGGGCGGCAACCGCAATCCGAACGGCAATCGCGCCGAAGGCGCCGGTAACGGCGGCGGTGGCGGCGCACGCGGCGGTCAGCAGCGTCCGCAGCGCAATCGCTCGCGCGGTCGCTGAGCGCTTCTGGCGTACCGCGGCGTGAAGCCGCGGTGCGCCGACGGAATCGACGTCGTTTCGGTTTCGTCGGCACGTCGCTGACTATATCTATGTCGCGCAGCCGGATTGTTCCGCTCCGTCGGACGGTCCGGTTTTGCATTTTCGGTCGGTAAAGGCGGGCAGGGCGCCGCATTTACCGGCTGGCTTGGCGTTTGCGCCAAAAATCGCTATAATCGCAGAGTCGCTGGGCGTACGGATTCAATGTGCGGCTCAGGTGCGACCACCAGTAAGAAGATGGGCGTTCCGCCCATTTTTTTTTGCTGAAACGGTTAGGCATCTCGGGTAGCGCTTCCTGCGCCGGCTAAGGCGCGCGCCCGCGGGTGAATCGCGAGCGGCGGGCGCGAACACCTGAGAGGACACTGTGCAACTGACGGAACTGATAGAAACCACGGTCACCGGGCTCGGCTACGAGCTGGTGGATCTTGAGCGCACCGGGCGCGGCATGCTTTGCATCTATATCGATCAGCCTGCCGGCATCTCGCTCGAAGATTGCGAAAAGGTCACGCGTCAGCTCCAGCACGTCTTGACGGTCGAAAACATCGATTACGAACGGCTCGAAGTCTCGTCCCCGGGGCTCGACCGCCCGTTGAAGAAGCTGGCCGATTTCGAGCGCTTCGCCGGCAGCGAAGCATCCGTGACCTTGAAAAAGCCGCTGGACGGGCGCAAGACGTACCGGGGCGTTCTGCACGCGCCGAATGGCGAAACGATCGGTTTGGAATTTGAGAGGGAGAAGGGCGAGGCAGCCATGCTGGATTTCACGCTGGCCGATATCGATAAAGCCCGCCTGATTCCGCAAGTTGACTTTAGGAGCCGCAAATAATGAGTCGCGAAGTGTTGATGCTGGTGGATGCGCTGGCGCGCGAGAAAAACGTCGACAAGGATGTGGTGCTGGGCGCCCTCGAGGCTGCGCTCGCGTCCGCTTCCAAGAAGCTGTTCGACGAAGGCGCCGAAATCCGCGTCCATATCGATCGCGAAAGCGGCGAGCACGAAACCTTCCGTCGCTGGCTCGTCGTGCCCGACGAGGCAGGCTTGCAGGAGCCGGATCGCGAGATCCTGCTGTTCGAAGCACGTGACCAGAAGCCCGACGTCGAAGTCGGCGAATTCATCGAGGAGCCGGTGCCGTCGATCGAGTTCGGCCGCATCGGTGCGCAGGCCGCGAAGCAGGTGATCCTGCAGAAGGTGCGCGACGCCGAGCGCGAGCAGATCCTGAACGACTACCTCGAGCGCGGCGAGAAGATCATGACGGGCACGGTGAAGCGCCTCGACAAGGGCAACTTCATCGTCGAATCGGGCCGTGTCGAAGCGCTGCTGCGCCGCGACCAGCTGATCCCGAAGGAAAACCTGCGCGTCGGCGACCGCGTGCGTGCGTACATCGCGAAGGTCGACCGCACCGCGCGCGGCCCGCAGATCGAACTGTCGCGTACGGCGCCCGAATTCCTGATGAAGCTGTTCGAGATGGAAGTGCCGGAAATCGAGCAGGGCCTGCTCGAGATCAAGGCAGCCGCTCGCGATCCGGGCGTGCGCGCGAAGATCGGCGTGATCGCCTACGACAAGCGGATCGATCCGATCGGCACCTGCGTCGGCATCCGCGGCTCGCGCGTGCAGGCCGTGCGCAACGAGCTCGGTGGCGAAAACATCGACATCGTGCTATGGTCCGAGGATCCCGCCCAGTTCGTGATCGGCGCGCTCGCGCCGGCAGCTGTCCAGTCGATCGTCGTCGATGAAGAAAAGCACTCGATGGACGTCGTCGTCGACGAGAACGAGCTGGCTGTCGCGATTGGCCGCAGCGGTCAGAACGTTCGCCTTGCCGGCGAACTGACCGGCTGGCAGATCAACATCATGACGCCGGACGAGTCCGCCCTGAAGCAGGGTGAGGAACGCGACCGCCTGCGTGCGCTGTTCATGGCGCGTCTCGACGTCGACGAAGAAGTTGCCGACATCCTGATCGACGAAGGCTTCACGAGTCTCGAAGAAATCGCTTATGTGCCGCTCAACGAAATGCTCGAAATCGAGGCATTCGACGAGGACACCGTGCATGAGCTGCGCAACCGCGCACGTGACGCATTGCTGACGATGGCGATCGCGAACGAAGAAAAGGTTGAAAATGCCGCGCTGGATTTGAAGGGCCTCGACGGCGTCACGCCGGAGTTGCTCGCGAAGCTGGCCGAACATGGCATGCAGACGCGGGACGATCTCGCGGAGCTGGCTGTGGATGAACTGGTCGACATGACCGGGATGGAAGAGGATGCCGCTAAGGCGTTGATCATGAAAGCACGTGAACATTGGTTCCAGTGAGAAATGACCATGGCGCACTGATTTGATGGCGGCCGTATGGCCTGACCCGATGCTAACCGCAAGGAATCGGTCCTTGCACTAAGAGGAATGAATGGCGAGTAACAACGTAGCCCAATTTGCCGCGGAACTGAAAATGCCTGCTGGTGTGCTGCTCGAGCAGCTGCAGGCAGCGGGCGTCCAGAAAGCGAGTGAAGACGATGCGCTGTCCGAAGCGGACAAGGCGCGTCTGCTCGATCATTTGCGCAAGTCGCATGGCGCAACCGACGGCGACAAGCGCAAGATCACGCTGACCCGCAAGCATACGTCGGAGATCAAGCAATCTGACGCGACGGGCAAGGCTCGCACCATTCAGGTCGAGGTCCGCAAGAAGCGCACGTTCGTCAAGCGCGACGAAGTGAGCGACGGTGCGGAACAGGGTCAGGCGCAGGTCGCCGAAGCGGACGACGACGCAGAACTGAAGCGTCGCGAGGAAGAGGCGCGCCGCGAGGCCGAGCTGCTCGAGAAGCAGGCGCAGGAACTGCGCGAGCGTCAGGAGCGCCTCGAGCGCGAAGAAGCCGAGCGTCGCGCCCGCGAGGAAGCGGCGGAAGCCGAGCGTCGTCGCGCCGAGGAAGAAGCTGCGGCGAAGCGTGCCGCGGCCGAAGCCGCCGCCGCTCAGCAGGCTGCTGCCCAGCAGGCCGCCGAGGCCAAGCAGGAAGCGGCAGGTGCGCAGTCCGCGCAGGACGAAGCACGCGCGGCCGCAGAACGTGCGGCACAGCGCGAAGCGGCGAAGAAGGCCGAAGACGCTGCCCGCGAGGCGGCGGACAAGGCGCGCGCCGAGCAGGAAGAGATCAGCAAGCGTCGCGCGGCGGCAGAAGCCGAAGCACGCGCGATCCGCGAAATGATGAACACGCCGCGCAAGGCAGTGGTCAAGGCAGTCGAACCGCCGAAGCCGGTGGAACCGCCGAAGCCGGCCGAAGCGAAGGGCACGCTGCACAAGCCGGCCAAGCCGGCTGGCGCAGGCACGCAAGCACGTCCGGCCGTGAAGAAGCCGGCAGGTGCAGCGCCGGCGACGACGGCGCCGGCAGGTGCGGGCGACCGCAACAAGAAGCCGGGCGGCGGCAAGGGCGGCTGGCAGGACGACGCAGCGAAGCGCCGCGGCATCAAGACGCGTGGCGATTCGAGCGGCGGTGTCGACCGCGGCTGGCGCGGCGGCCCGAAGGGTCGCGGCCGTCACCAGGACAGCGCATCGTCGTTCCAGGCGCCGACCGAGCCGATCGTGCGTGAAGTGCACGTGCCGGAAACCGTTTCGGTTGCCGATCTCGCGCACAAGATGTCGATCAAGGCGTCGGAAGTCATCAAGGTGATGATGAAGATGGGCCAGATGGTCACCATCAACCAGGTGCTGGACCAGGAAACGGCGATGATCGTCGTCGAGGAACTGGGCCACCGTGCGGTCGCGGCAAAGCTGGACGATCCGGAAGCGCTGCTGGTCGAAGGCGAGACCACGACCGATGCGGAGCAACTGCCGCGTCCGCCGGTCGTCACGGTGATGGGTCACGTCGACCACGGCAAGACCTCGCTGCTCGACCACATTCGCCGCGCGAAGGTTGCAGCGGGTGAAGCGGGCGGCATTACGCAGCATATCGGTGCTTACCACGTCGACACGCCGCGCGGCGTCATCACGTTCCTCGATACGCCGGGTCACGAGGCGTTCACGGCAATGCGTGCACGCGGCGCGAAGGCGACCGACATCGTGGTGCTGGTGGTGGCTGCCGACGACGGCGTGATGCCGCAGACGAAGGAAGCCATCGCTCACGCGAAGGCCGGTGGCGTGCCGATCGTCGTGGCGATCAACAAGATCGACAAGCCGGAAGCGAACCCGGACCGCGTCAAGCAGGAACTGGTCGCCGAAGGCGTCGTGCCGGAAGAATACGGTGGCGATTCGCCGTTCGTGCCGGTATCGGCCAAGACGGGTGCCGGTATCGACGACCTGCTCGAGAACGTGCTGCTGCAAGCCGAAGTGCTGGAGTTGAAGGCACCGGTCGAAGCGCCTGCCAAGGGCATCGTGATCGAAGCGAAGCTCGACAAGGGCAAGGGCCCGGTCGCGACGATCCTGGTGCAGTCCGGTACGCTGAACCGTGGCGACATCGTGCTGGCAGGCACGGCTTATGGCCGCGTGCGTGCAATGCTCGACGAGAACGGCAAGCCGACGAAGGAAGCCGGCCCGTCGATCCCGGTCGAAATCCAGGGTCTGTCGGAAGTGCCGGGTGCGGGCGAGGAAGTGATCGTGCTGCCGGACGAGCGCAAGGCGCGCGAAATCGCGCTGTTCCGTCAGGGCAAGTTCCGCGACGTCAAGCTGGCGAAGCAGCAGGCCGCGAAGCTGGAAAGCATGCTCGAGCAGATGGGCGAAGGCGAAGTTCAGAACCTGCCGCTCATCATCAAGGCAGACGTGCAGGGTTCGCAGGAAGCACTCGTGCAGTCGCTGCTCAAGCTGTCGACCGACGAAGTGCGCGTGCAGATCGTGCACAGCGCGGTCGGCGGCATCAGCGAAAACGACGTCAACCTTGCAACGGCATCGAAGGCGGTCATCATCGGCTTCAACACGCGTGCGGATGCTCAGGCACGCAAGCTGGCCGAGGCGAACGGTATCGACATCCGTTACTACAACATCATCTACGACGCAGTGGATGAGGTGAAGGCGGCGATGTCGGGCATGCTGGCGCCGGAGAAGCGCGAAGTCATCACCGGTATGGTCGAGGTGCGCCAGGTGTTCAAGGTGCCGAAGATCGGTACGGTCGCCGGCTGTATGGTCACCGACGGTATCGTCAAGCGCTCGTCGTCGGTTCGCGTGCTGCGCAACAACGTCGTGATCTTCACGGGCGAACTCGAATCGCTGAAGCGCTTCAAGGACGACGTGAAGGAAGTCAAGCAAGGCTTCGAGTGCGGTATGTCGGTGAAGAACTTCAACGACGTCATCGAAGGCGACCAGTTCGAAGTATTCGAAGTGACCGAAGTCGCACGTACGCTGTAAGCGTCGCGTATCGGCTCATGGGGCGGGGCAGGCTTGGGCCTGTCCCGCCCATTTTCATGGTGGCGTGCCAACGGCGCGCCGCTTTATCCTGATAAACGGATCACGGATCGATCATGTCCAGGAAACGGACTTCCCCCAATCGCAACGTTCAGATTGCCGACCAGATTCAGCGCGATCTGTCCGAACTCATCATGCGCGAGGTCAAAGACCCGCGTATCGGCATCGTGACCATCCAGAGCGTCGAGCTCACGCCGGACTACGCGCACGCGAAGGTCTATTTCACGGCGCTCACCGGCGATCCCGAAAAGACGCAGGAGGCGCTGAACCATGCGTCGGGTCACCTGCACAACCTGCTGTTCAAGCGCCTGCACATTCATACCGTGCCGACGCTGCATTTCCATTACGACCAGACGATCGAGAAAGCGGTGGAAATGTCGCGCCTGATCAAGGAAGCCAACTCGACGCGCGCGAAGGACGACGACGAAGCCGACGCGCCCGCGAAGGACGACTGAGTTCGCGCGCCCTATGACGACTGCAGCAAACCAGCGTCCACGCGTGCCGCGGCGCGCGCTGGACGGCGTCCTTCTGCTCGACAAGCCGGTCGGTCTGTCGAGCAACGATGCATTGATTCGCGCGAAGCGCCTGCTTCTCGCGAAGAAGGCCGGTCATACCGGCACGCTCGATCCGCTGGCCTCGGGCCTGTTGCCGCTGTGCTTCGGCGAGGCGACGAAGTTCTCGCAGGACTTGCTCGAAGCCGACAAGACCTACGAGGCGACGATGCGTCTCGGCGTGCGCACGACTACCGGCGACGCGGAAGGCGACGTGCTCGACACGCGTGCCGTCGAATGCGACCTCGCGGCGGTCGAAGCCGCGCTTGCGCGCTTTACCGGTGCGATCGTGCAAGTGCCGCCGATGTATTCGGCGCTCAAGCGCGACGGCAAGCCGCTGTATGAATACGCACGCGCGGGCCAGACCGTCGAACGGGAAGGCCGCAACGTGACGATCCATGCGCTCGATCTGCTCGCCTGCGAGCTGCCGGACGTGACGTTTCGCGTGACCTGCAGCAAGGGCACCTACGTGCGTACGCTCGCGGAAGATATCGGTGAAGCACTCGGCTGCGGTGCGCATCTGACGATGCTGCGCCGCACGGGTGTCGGCGCGCTGACCCTCGAGCATGCGGTGACGCTCGACACGCTGTCCGACGCCGCCGAAGCGGCACGCGATGCGTGGCTCCAGCCGGTCGACGCACTGCTGTCGACGTTTCCGCTGGTGCGTCTCGACGAAGCCAGCGCGAAGCGCTTCCTGCACGGGCAGCGCCTGCCGCTGTCGGCGCTTGATTCGATCGACGCGGCGGAAGGCGACCGTGTGCGCGTGTACGACGCCCAACGCCTGCTTGGCGTCGCGCGCAAGGCCAATGGCGTGCTCGCGCCCGAACGTCTCGTCGTGACGGCCGAGTGATGCGGCGCGCGCAAGCGCCGCCGTCGGAACGAAAAAAGCCCGGTCGATTTCGACCGGGCTTTTTGCTTGGTGCGTTGCGTTGAACGCGGCGCTCAGTGCGCAGCCGACGCCGCCGCACCCGCGTCGCCGCCGCCCGCGCGTTCGGGCTTCGTGATCCAGATCAGTCCGATCAGCAGCACGAAGATCGCCGCGGAAATATAGAACAGATCGTTCACGCCGAGTTGGGCGGCCTGCTGCGTGGCCATGTTGTTGATCAGGCCGTGTGCCTGGTCCCGCGTAAGTCCGAGGTTGCCCATCTGCGTGACGGCCTGGTTGAACGTCGGGTTATACGGATTGGCCTGCTCGACCAGTTGCGCGTGATGGAAGTTGTTCCGATGATCCCACGCGGTCTGGAAGATCGACGTGCCGATGCCGCCGCACATGATCCGCACGAAGTTCGACAGGCCGGACGCCGCGGGAATGCGGTGGCCGGGCAGGCCGGACAGCGTGATCGACACGAGCGGGATGAAGAAGCCGGCCATCGCGATGCCTTGCACGAGCGTCGGCAGCGTGAGCGACCATTCGTCGACGCCGGTCGTGTAGCGCGAACGCATCCAGAAGCACAGCGCGAACGTGAGGAACGCGGCGGTCGCGATGTAGCGCGGGTCGGTGCGCGGCAGGAACTTGCCGGTCAGCGGCGACAGCAGGATTGCGAACAGCCCGACGGGCGCCATCACGAGGCCCGCATCGGTCGCCGTATAGCCGATCTGGGTCTGCAGCCACAGCGGCAGCAGCACGAGGTTGCCGAAGTAGAGCCCGTAGCCGACCGCGAGCGCGATCGTGCCGCCCGTGAAGTTGCGCATCCGGAACAGCGACAGGTCGACGACCGGATGTTCCGCGGTCAGCTCCCAGATCACGAAGAACGCGAACGAGATGATCGCGATCAGCGCGAGCACGACGATCGTGGTGGACGCGAACCAGTCGAGATCCTTGCCCTTGTCGAGCATGATCTGCAGCGAGCCGACCCACAGCACGAGCAGCCCGAGCCCGACACCGTCGATCGGCGCGCGGCGCACCGTCGATTCGCGCGTGCGGTAGATCGACCACGTGGCAAGCGCGGCGGCGATGCCGACGGGGATGTTCACGTAGAAGATCCACGGCCACGAATAGTTGTCGGAGATCCAGCCGCCGAGGATCGGCCCGGCGACCGGTGCGATCAGCGTCGTCATCGACCACAGCGCGAGCGCCATCGGCGCTTTCGCGCGGGGGTAGCTCGACAGCAGCAGCGATTGCGACAGCGGAATCATCGGCCCGGCGACCGCGCCCTGGAGCACGCGCGACGCGAGCAGGAACGGCAAGGTCGGCGCGAGCCCGCACATCCACGACGAGATGACGAACAGGATGATCGACGCGAGGAACAGGCGAACCTGCCCGAAGCGGTCGGTCAGCCAGCCCGTCAGCGGCACCGAGATCGCGTTCGCGACCGCGAACGACGTGATGACCCACGTACCCTGGTCGGAAGACACGCCGAGGTCGCCCGAGATGGTCGGGATCGCGACGTTCGCGATGGACGTGTCGAGCACGTTCATGAACACCGCGAGCGATACCGCGATCGTCCCGAGCACGAGTTGCCCGCCCTGCAGGGGCGGGTGGGAGACAGGAGCCTGTGCCATGTCGGTAGTTTTCCGGAATCGAGCCGTTACATCATCTTGGCGGTGCCGTTCGGCTTCGCCGCGGCCGGTGCCGCCGCTGCGTTGCCGCCGGCGTTCGCCGCGATGATGCGGGCGATTTCGGCGTCGGCTTCGTCGCCGTACTTTGCGAACACGTCGGTCTCGTAGACCGTGTTCCGCGCGTTTGCGAGCTGCTCGCCGTGCTCGTCCTTGATGTTGACGTCGACCTGCATCGACAGGCCGATGCGCAGCGGGTGCTTCTCGAGATCCTTCGGATCGATTTCGATGCGCACCGGCAGGCGCTGCACGACCTTGATCCAGTTGCCCGTCGCGTTCTGCGCCGGCAGCAGCGAGAACGCCGAGCCCGTACCGGCCGAGAAGCCGACGACCTTGCCGTGGTACACGATCGACGAGCCGTAGATGTCGGCCGTCAGTTCGACCGGCTGGCCGATGCGCATGTGATTGAGCTGCACTTCCTTGAAGTTCGCATCGACCCACACCGCGTTCAGCGGGACGACCGACATCAGCGGGTTGCCCGGCGACACGCGCTGGCCGACTTGCACCGAGCGCTTCGCGACATAGCCGGTGACCGGCGCGGGCAGCACGTTACGTGCGTTCGCGAGGTACGCGTCGCGCACCTTCGCCGCGGCCGCCATCACGTTCGGGTGCGATGCGATCGTCGTGTTCGCGGTCAGCGCGCGGTTCGATGCGAGCTGTTGCTGTGCCGCGTCGACCGACGCCTGTGCGGCGCGCACGGCGTCGCGTGCGTGGGAGATCTCTTCCTGCGACACGGCGCCCGTTTGCGCGACGGCGACGCGGCGGCGCAGGTCGTCCTGCGCCTTCGACAGGTCGGACTGGCGCAGCGCGACTTGCGCACGGTACTGGTCGTCGTTGACGAACAGGCCGCGCACCTGGCGCACTGTCTGCGCGAGGTTCGCTTCGGCCTGCTGCAGCGCGACTTGCGAGTCGGCCGGGTCGAGCACGACGAGCGGATCGCCGGCCTTGACCGTCTGCGTATCGTCGGCCTTCACGGCGATCACGGTACCCGTGACCTGCGGCGTGATCTGCACGACGTTGCCGTTCACGTATGCGTCGTCCGTCTCTTCATGGAAGCGCGCGACGAGGAAGTAGTACAGACCGTACGCGATGGCCGCGATCACGATGACCGCGATCAGCAGCGTCATCATCCGTTTGCGCTTCCCGTTGTTCTGCGGCTGTGCGCTCGCGGCGTTTTGTTGAGGGTCGCTCATGGCGATTTTCTCCGTCCGTTATTTCGAGTGTCTGCGTAGTGTTGGCGCCGGATCAGTTGGCGGCCTGTTTGGTCTGCTTGCCGGTGTCGGGCGCGTCAGGCGCGTCAGGCGCGGCGAGCCGCGTGCCGGTCGCGTCGAACCCGCCGCCGAGCGCCTTGATCAGCGCGAGCTGCATGTCGCGCCGGCGCATCTTCAGGTTGGTCACGGTCTGTTCCGACGCGAGACGGTTGCTGTCCGCGGTCAGCACCTGGAGCTGCGGCGACAGGCCGGCCTTGTAGCGGATCACGGCGAGGTCGTACGCACGCGTCGACGCGTCGAGTGCACGCTGCGCATCGTCCATCTGGCGATCGACCGCGCGGATCGACGCGACCTGCGTCGCGACGTCGTTCAGCGCGTTGATCAGCGTCTGGTTATAGTTCGCGACCGACAGGTCGAAGTCCGCGTAGCGGCCCTTGAGCTGCGCGCGCAACGCGCCGGCATCGAAGATCGGCAGGTGGATGGCCGGGCCGAACTGCGCCTGGCGGCTCGCGAAGTTCAGGAATTTGCCCCAGCCGAATGCGTCGAAGCCGAAGCCGGCCGCGAGGTTCACGTCCGGGAAGAATTCCGCCTTGGCTTCCTTCACGTCGTGCATCGCGGCCTCGACCTGCCAGCGCGCGGCGACGATGTCGGGGCGGCGCGACACGAGGTCGGCCGGCAGGTTGCCGGGCAGCGCCACCTCGGCGGTCGGGTTCATCACCGGCGCGGCGATCTGCAGCCCGCGGTCCGGACCCTTGCCGAGCAGGGCGGCGAGCTGGTAGCGCACCGTCGTGATCTGGCCGTCGAGGTCGGACAGCGACGCCTGGGTCGTCGCGATATTGCCGCGTGCGGTCTGGCGCTCCACGTTGGTGTCGAGGCCGGCCGACACGCGCCCGTCGGTGATCTTGCCGACCGTCTGGCGGTTGCTGATTTCGCGTTGGGCGATGTCGCGCAGCGCATAGAGTTGCGCGAGCGAGTTGTAGGTGCGGGCGACCGACGACGCAAGCGTGATGCGCGCCTGCTGCATGTCGGCTTCGGCGGCCTTTTCCTGCGACACGGCCGTGTGCAGGCGTTCGCGGTTCTTGCCCCACAGGTCGAGATCCCACGACGCACTCGCGAGCGCATTGTTCTCGCTGTACCACTGTCCGCCGTACGGCGGCGGGAACAGCGCATTCGACGAATACAGCTCGCGCGTCCACGAGTAGCTGGCCTCGGCCTTCGGCATCAGGTTGGAGCGCGACGTCTCGATGTACGACGACGCTTTCGCGATACGCGCCTGCGCCTGCGCGATCGACGGGTTGCCCTGGAGCGCCTCGTCGATCAGCTTCGGCAGCTGCGGATCGCCGAACTGGTTGGCCCAGTCGAGCGCCGGCCATTGCCCGCCCTGGGCCGGCAGGCTTTGGGCGGTTTCGAATTGCGACGCGGGCGCGATCTGCTTGTCGCTCTTGATGCCGATGTAGTTCGCGCAGCCCGCCAGCGCCAGCGCGGCGACCGCGGCGGCGACGGCGGCGCGGCACGACCCGGCGCGCACGGACAACGGGGAGGATTTCATCGCGCTGATTTCTGACTCGGAATGAATGATGGACACTGCAAGGATTTCCTTACATTGATCTGTCAAAAGTAATTGTTATGGCAACTATTACGTGACGCTGCCGCCCGCCGTCTCGCAATAGTTGCTGAGAATGCGGCGCAGCATGCTCTTCAGGAACCCGACTTCCTCCGGCGTGAATCCGCCCAGCAATTCGTCCAGCACGCTACGGAACACCGGCGGCAGCCGCTCGGCGAGCGCGCGGCCTTCGTCGGTCAGTTCGAGCCGCACGACCCGCCGGTCCTCGATGCTGCGCACGCGGCACAGCAGGCCGCGCTTCTCGACGCGGTCGAGCAGGCGAGTGACCGCGCTCGCGTCGATCCCGTATTCCCGCGCGAGCTCTGCGGCCGTCGAGCATTTGCCGACCGCGATCATGAACAACATGCTCGCCTGCGTGCCGGTGATGCCGAGCTCTTCCTGCGTACGCTGCGTGACGAGGTTGGTCATGACCGACTTTACGCGCGACATCAAATAGCCGACGCTGTCGTTGATCTGATACGACGAAAGCGGCGAAACGGGCGATTGGGAAGGAGAATCGGACATAAAACCCTGAAGCTGCAATAGTTGACTAGGCAGCAGTATAGGCACAATTGCTTGCCGCGGCAAATGTTAATCCAACGGGCCACGGTGTGCTCCGCGTGCCGGAATGCCCTCGTCGCAGTAATGGTTTTCGGTCGGCGGCCGGGCTTCGAATGGCCGATCCGGCGTGCGAGGCAAGGGGCGCAGGTGCGCCGTTTGTTGCGTTGCAGCGCGCAGTCGGCCGTCGACACTCGCACGTGCTATAATTTGTGGTTTCCAAGCTGCAATGCGCGCGCACGTGTCGAACGAGCGTGCGCGTTTGCGCGTTCAACGATTTCCAGGTTTCTATGACCCGCGCCCTTCGCAATATCGCCATCATCGCTCACGTCGACCACGGCAAGACCACGCTCGTCGACCAACTGCTTCGCCAGTCCGGCACCTTCCGCGAGAACCAGCAGATTGCCGAACGCGTGATGGACTCGAACGACATCGAAAAAGAGCGCGGGATCACGATTCTCGCGAAGAACTGCGCGGTCGAATACGAAGGCACGCATATCAACATCGTCGACACGCCGGGGCACGCGGACTTCGGTGGCGAGGTGGAGCGCGTGCTGTCGATGGTCGACTCGGTGCTGCTGCTGGTCGACGCCGTCGAAGGCCCGATGCCGCAAACGCGCTTCGTCACGAAGAAGGCGCTGGCGCTCGGCCTGAAGCCGATCGTCGTCGTGAACAAGATCGACCGTCCGGGCGCGCGGATCGACTGGGTCATCAACCAGACCTTCGATCTGTTCGACAAGCTCGGCGCAACCGAAGAGCAGCTCGACTTCCCGATCGTCTACGCGTCGGGCCTGAACGGCTACGCGTCGCTCGACCCGGCTGCTCGCGAAGGCGACATGCGCCCGCTGTTCGAGGCGATCCTCGCGCACGTGCCGGTTCGCCCGGCCGATCCGGAAGCGCCGCTGCAGCTCCAGATCACGTCGCTCGACTTTTCGACGTACGTCGGCCGGATCGGCGTCGGCCGCATCACGCGCGGCCGCATCAAGCCCGGTCAGCCGGTCGTGATGCGCTTCGGCCCGGAAGGCGACGTGCTGAACCGCAAGATCAACCAGGTGCTGTCGTT
Organism: Burkholderia sp. IMCC1007; assembly: GCF_027257875.1. GTDB lineage: Bacteria > Pseudomonadota > Gammaproteobacteria > Burkholderiales > Burkholderiaceae > Burkholderia. The sequence goes on along the minus strand of NZ_JAPVQY010000034.1, from coordinate 41,760 downwards.
CAAGGGCCTCGAGCGCGTGCAGGTCGACTCGGCCGAAGCGGGCGACATCGTGCTGATCAACGGTATTGAAGACGTCGGCATCGGCGCGACCATCTGCGCGGTCGACACGCCGGAAGCGCTGCCGATGATCACGGTCGACGAACCGACGCTGACGATGAACTTCCTCGTGAACTCGTCGCCGCTGGCCGGCCGCGAAGGCAAGTTCGTGACGAGCCGCCAGATCCGCGATCGCCTGATGAAGGAACTGAACCACAACGTCGCGCTGCGCGTGAAGGACACGGGCGACGAAACAGTGTTCGAAGTGTCGGGCCGCGGTGAGCTGCACCTGACGATTCTCGTCGAGAACATGCGTCGTGAAGGCTACGAGCTGGCCGTGTCGCGTCCGCGCGTCGTGATGCAGGAGATCGACGGCGTGCGCCACGAGCCGTACGAGCTGCTGACCGTCGACGTCGAAGACGAACACCAGGGCGGCGTGATGGAAGAGCTCGGCCGCCGCAAGGGCGAAATGCTCGACATGGCATCGGACGGCCGCGGCCGTACGCGTCTGGAATACAAGATCTCCGCGCGCGGCCTGATCGGCTTCCAGAGCGAATTCCTGACGCTCACGCGCGGCACGGGCCTGATGAGCCACATCTTCGATTCGTACGCACCGGTCAAGGACGGCTCGGTGTTCGAGCGCCGCAACGGCGTGCTGATCTCGCAGGACGACGGCGCAGCGGTCGCGTACGCACTGTGGAAGCTGCAGGATCGCGGCCGCATGTTCGTGAAGCCGGGCGACGCGTTGTATGAGGGCATGATCATCGGCATTCACAGCCGCGACAACGACCTCGTCGTGAACCCGATCAAGGGCAAGCAGCTGACCAACGTGCGCGCGTCGGGTACTGACGAAGCCGTGCGTCTCGTGCCGCCGGTCCAGATGTCGCTCGAATACGCGGTCGAATTCATCGACGACGACGAGCTCGTCGAAGTGACGCCGCAGTCGATCCGTCTGCGCAAGCGCTTCCTGAAGGAGCACGAGCGTCGTCGCGCGAGCCGCGAAGGCGCGGTCGACTGAGCATCGATCGTTTCCGTGCATCACGCAAGAAAGGTCGCCTTCGGCGGCCTTTTTTGCGTCTATGAAATGCGCGACCGCGCAGACTGCAAAACACTGTTCCGGCCGGTCGCGGCAATCCGGCAAAACCCCGTCGCGCCGTGCTTTCAAGCGCATTTCGCCGTGAACTCCGGTAACGGTTCTGTGATATGCTGCGCGCACGCAAGTTTTAGGTCCTTCCAAGCAAGACTTGATTCGCAATCCGCTAAACGGTCAGGCCGTGTCGCGGAAGGTTGAGTAACCCGCTATTTCTCGAGAAGCTCGAAGAAAGGTGAGCGTAAAATGTCAGATGTAATGAAGCAGTTTCAGCTGAACTCCTATCTGTTCGGCGGCAATGCTTCGTACGTTGAAGAACTGTACGATGCATACCTCAACAATCCGGCATCGGTGCCGGAGAACTGGCGCGAGTATTTCGACGCGTTGCAGAACGTTCCTGCAACCGACGGCTCGAATGCCAATGACGTCGCTCACTTCCCGATCGTCGAATCGTTCGCCGAGCGTGCGAAGGCCAATGCCTTCATCCCGCGCGAAAGCACCAGCAATCTCGCGACCGCACGCAAGCAGGTGCACGTCCAGTCGCTGATCAGCGCCTACCGCTTCCTCGGCTCGCAATGGGCCAATCTGGATCCGCTGAAGCGTCGCGAACGTCCCGCCATTCCCGAACTCGAACCGGCTTTCTACGACTTCTCGGAAGGCGACCTCGACCAGACGTACAGCGCAAGCAACCTGTACTTCGGTTTCGACCAGGCTTCGCTGCGCGACATCGTCAAGGGCCTGCGCGACACCTACTGCGGCACGATCGGCGCCGAGTACATGTACATCAGCGATCCGGAGCAGAAGCGCTGGTGGCAGGAGCGCCTGGAGTCGACCCGCGCGACGCCGTCGTTCTCGATCGACAAGAAGAAGCATATCCTGAATCGCCTGACGGCCGCCGAAGGCCTCGAGCGCTACCTGCACACCAAGTACGTCGGCCAGAAGCGCTTCTCGCTCGAAGGCGGCGAAAGCTTCATCGCGGCGATGGACGAAGTCGTCCAGCACGCGGGCAAGCGCGGCGTGCAGGAAATCATCATCGGCATGGCTCACCGCGGCCGTCTGAACGTGCTGGTCAACACGCTGGGCAAGATGCCGGCCGACCTGTTCGCCGAATTCGAAGGCAAGCACGTCGACGACCTGCCGGCCGGTGACGTGAAGTACCACAAGGGCTTCTCGTCGGACGTGTCGACGGAAGGCGGCCCGGTCCACCTGTCGCTCGCGTTCAACCCGTCGCACCTCGAAATCGTGAACCCGGTGGTCGAAGGTTCCGCGAAGGCGCGGATGGACCGTCGCGGCGACGAAGACGGCCTGCAAGTGCTGCCGGTGCAGATCCACGGCGACGCGGCCTTTGCTGGCCAGGGCGTCGTGATGGAAACGCTGAACCTCGCGCAGACGCGCGGTTACGGCACGCACGGCACGCTGCACATCGTCATCAACAACCAGATCGGCTTCACGACGTCCGACCCGCGCGACGCGCGCTCGACGCTGTACTGTACCGACGTCGTCAAGATGATCGAAGCGCCGGTGCTGCACGTGAACGGCGACGATCCGGAAGCTGTCGTCCTCGCGATCCAGATCGCGATCGACTACCGGATGCAGTTCCACAAGGATGTCGTGATCGACATCGTCTGCTTCCGCAAGCTGGGTCACAACGAGCAGGACACGCCGGCGGTCACGCAGCCGCTGATGTACAAGAAGATCGCGCAGCACCCGGGCACCCGTGCGCTGTACGCCGAGAAGCTCGTGCAGCAGGGCGTGATCACCGCGGAAGACGCCGACAACTACGTGAAGGCGTACCGCAAGGCGATGGACGACGGCCACCACACCGTCGATCCGGTCCTGTCGAACTACAAGAGCAAGTACGCGGTCGACTGGGTGCCGTTCCTGAACCGCAAGTGGACGGACGCAGCCGACACGGCCGTGCCGCTCGCCGAACTGAAGCGCCTGGGCGAACGCATCACCACGGTGCCGGAAAACTTCAAGGTTCACCCGCTCGTCGAGCGCGTGATCAACGACCGCCGCAACATGGCGCGCGGCGACCAGCCGCTCGACTGGGGCATGGGCGAACATCTCGCGTTCGCGTCGCTCGTCGCATCGGGCTACTCGGTGCGCCTGACGGGCCAGGACTCGGGCCGCGGCACGTTCACGCACCGTCACGCGGTGCTGCACGACCAGAACCGCGAGCGCTGGAACGACGGCACGTACGTGCCGCTGCAGAACATCGCCGACGGCCAGGCGAAGTTCACGGTGATCGACTCGGTGCTGTCGGAAGAAGCGGTGCTGGGCTTCGAATACGGTTACTCGACCGCCGAGCCGAACACGCTCGTGCTGTGGGAAGCGCAGTTCGGCGACTTCGTCAACGGCGCGCAGGTCGTGATCGACCAGTTCATCTCGTCGGGCGAAGTGAAGTGGGGCCGCGTGTCGGGTCTCACGATGCTGCTGCCGCACGGCTACGAAGGCCAGGGTCCGGAACACTCGTCCACGCGTATCGAGCGTTTCCTGCAACTGTGTGCCGACCACAACATGCAGGTCGTCCAGCCGACGACGCCGGCGCAGATCTTCCACCTGCTGCGTCGCCAGATGATCCGCCTGTTCCGCAAGCCGCTGATCGTCGCGACGCCGAAGTCGCTGCTGCGCCACAAGGAAGCGGTGTCGGACCTGTCCGAACTCGCGAAGGGTTCGTTCCAGCCGGTGCTGGGCGAAACCGACGGCGGCATCGACGCGAAGAAGGTCAAGCGCGTGCTGGCATGCTCGGGCCGCGTGTATTACGACCTCGTCGCGCACCGTCGCGAAGCGAAGGCGAACGACGTCGCGATCATCCGTATCGAGCAGCTGTATCCGTTCGCGCACAAGCAGTTCGAAGCCGAAATGAAGAAGTACGAGAACGCGACTGAAGTGGTCTGGGTGCAGGACGAGCCGCAGAACCAGGGCCCCTGGTTCTACGTCGAGCACCACCTGAAGGAAGGCATGAAGGAAGGGCAGAAGCTGGCATACAGCGGCCGTCCGGCTTCGGCCTCGCCGGCGGTTGGCTACTACGCGAAGCACTACGAGCAGCAGAAGGCCCTCATCGAAGGTGCATTCGGCCGCCTGAAGAGCGCATCGATCGCGAAATAACCGACGGAAGCGAAACGGGAAGGCGCACGGCGCTTTCCCGTCCCTTTGGGCCCGCCGGGCGCGTCGCGCGCCGCACCGGCCGAAGGAATCGCACGAACCTCGTCACACCCCAGATTAAGCATCCAGGAAAATCACATGGCTATCGTAGAAGTCAAAGTCCCCCAGCTTTCGGAGTCGGTGTCGGAAGCCACCATGCTGCAGTGGAAGAAGAAGCCGGGCGAAGCAGTCGCGCAGGACGAAATCCTGATCGAGCTCGAGACCGACAAGGTCGTGCTCGAAGTGCCGGCACCGGCAGCGGGCGTGCTCACGCAAGTGCTGCAGAACGACGGTGACACCGTCGTTGCCGATCAGATCATCGCGACGATCGACACCGAAGCGAAGGCAGGTGCTGCCGAAGCAGCGGCAGGCGCCGCCGAAGTCAAGCCGGCGGCAGCGCCTGCTGCAGCCGCACCGGCAGCCCAGCCGGCTGCCGCAACCGCATCGAGCTCGGCTGCCGCATCGCCGGCCGCAGCGAAGCTGCTGGCCGAGAAGGGCCTGTCGGCAGGCGACGTCGCAGGTTCGGGCCGCGACGGCCGCGTCACGAAGGGCGACGCGCTGGCAGCAGGCAGCGCACCGAAGGCTGCGCCGGCCGCCGCACCGGCGAAGACCGCCGCGGCGAAGCCGTCGCTGCCGGAAGTGAAGGTGCCGGCGTCGGCGACGACGTGGCTGAACGACCGTCCGGAACAGCGCGTGCCGATGTCGCGCCTGCGTGCGCGTATCGCCGAGCGTCTGCTCGAATCGCAGCAGACCAACGCGATCCTGACGACGTTCAACGAAGTGAACATGGCTCCGGTCATGGAGCTGCGCAACAAGTACAAGGACAAGTTCGAGAAGGAACACGGCGTGAAGCTCGGCTTCATGTCGTTCTTCGTGAAGGCCGCCGTGCACGCGCTGAAGAAGTTCCCGCTCGTGAATGCGTCGATCGACGGTAACGACATCGTCTACCACGGCTACTTCGACATCGGTATCGCGGTCGGTTCGCCGCGCGGCCTCGTCGTGCCGATCCTGCGCAACGCGGATCAGCTGAGCCTCGCTGAAATCGAGAAGAAGATCGCCGAATTCGGCCAGAAGGCGAAGGACGGCAAGCTGTCGATCGAAGAAATGACCGGCGGTACGTTCTCGATCTCGAACGGCGGCGTGTTCGGCTCGATGCTGTCGACCCCGATCATCAACCCGCCGCAATCGGCAATCCTCGGCGTGCACGCGACGAAGGAGCGTCCGGTTGTCGAAAACGGCCAGATCGTGATCCGCCCGATCAACTACCTGGCGCTGTCGTACGACCACCGCATCATCGACGGCCGCGAAGCGGTCCTGTCGCTCGTCGCGATGAAGGATGCGCTGGAAGATCCGGCACGCCTGCTGCTCGACCTGTAAGCCGAGTCTCACTGCATTGACCCGTTCCGCACGCTCGCGCACATGCGCGCGCGTGCGGACGCACAAGTAGAAAGGATAGTCATGTCCAAGGAATTTGACGTCGTCGTGATCGGCGCCGGCCCCGGCGGCTACATCGCCGCGATTCGCGCCGCGCAGCTCGGCAAGACGGTTGCCTGTATCGAGAAGTGGAAGAACCCGGCCGGCGCGCTGAAGCTCGGCGGTACGTGCCTGAACGTCGGCTGCATCCCGTCGAAGGCGCTGCTCGCATCGTCGGAAGAGTTCGAGAACACGTCGCATCACCTGGCCGACCACGGCATCACCGTCGACGGCGTGAAGATCGACGTCGCGAAGATGCTCGGCCGCAAGGACGCGATCGTCGAGAAGATGACGAGCGGGATCGAGTTCCTGTTCAAGAAGAACAAGATCACCTGGCTGAAGGGCCATGGCAAGTTCACCGGCAAGACCGACGCCGGCGTGCAGATCGAAGTGAGCGGCGAGGGTGAAACCGAAGTCGTCACCGCGAAGAACGTGATCATCGCGACGGGTTCGAAGGCGCGTCACCTGCCGAACGTCCCGGTCGACAACAAGATCGTGTCGGACAACGAAGGCGCACTGACGTTCGACGCGGTGCCGAAGAAGCTCGCCGTGATCGGCGCAGGCGTGATCGGCCTCGAGCTCGGCTCGGTGTGGCGTCGCCTGGGTGCCGAAGTGACGGTGCTCGAAGCGCTGCCGGCGTTCCTCGGCGCAGCCGACGAAGCGCTCGCCAAGGAAGCGGCGAAGCTGTTCAAGAAGCAGGGCCTCGACATCCATCTCGGCGTGAAGATCGGCGACGTGAAGACGACCGCCGACGGCGTGTCGATCGCCTACACGGACAAGGACGGCAACGCGCAGACGCTCGACGCCGACCGCCTGATCGTGTCGGTCGGCCGCGTGCCGAACACCGACAACCTCGGCCTCGAGGCGATCGGCCTGAAGGCGAACGAGCGCGGCTTCATCGACGTGGACGACCACTGCCGTACGGCCGTGCCGAACGTGTACGCGATCGGCGACGTGGTGCGTGGCCCGATGCTCGCGCACAAGGCGGAAGACGAAGGCGTGCTGGTCGCGGAAGTGATCGACGGCCAGAAGCCGCACATCGACTACAACTGCATTCCGTGGGTGATTTACACGTACCCGGAAATCGCATGGGTCGGCAAGACGGAACAGCAGCTGAAGGCCGAAGGCCGCGAGATCAAGTCGGGCAAGTTCCCGTTCTCGATCAACGGCCGTGCGCTCGGCATGAACGCGCCGGACGGCTTCGTGAAGATGATCGCTGACGCGAAGACGGACGAACTGCTCGGCGTGCACGTGATCGCCGCGAACGCGTCGGACCTGATCGCGGAAGCCGTGGTGGCGATGGAATTCAAGGCGGCGTCGGAAGACATCGCCCGCATCTGCCATCCGCACCCGTCGATGTCGGAAGTGATGCGCGAAGCGGCGCTCGCCGTCGACAAGCGCTCGCTGAACAGCTGAGCGCGGTATAGCGCCGGCCGGCTTTTCGCCGGCGCAGCCGTCTCATGACGAAGGCGGGCGGGTTTTTCCCGCTCGCCTTTGTTTTTTCCGGTTTGCCCTGATGAACGTCACCGAATACTACACGCGCGAATTGACCACGCGCGGCTATCAGTCCGATCCCGCCCAGCGTGCGGCGGTCGATCGTCTGCAGCAATGCTTCGACGAGTGGGTCGCGTACAAGGCGCGTCGCTCGAATGCGTTCAAGAAGCTCATCAACCATCCGGAGCCGCCGCGCGGCGTCTACATGTGGGGCGGCGTCGGCCGCGGCAAGAGCTTCCTGATGGACAGCTTCTACGCGGTGGTGCCCGTGCAGCGCAAGACGCGCCTGCATTTCCACGAATTCATGCGCGAAGTGCACCGCGAACTCGAGGAGCTGAAAGGGCAGGCCGATCCGCTCGACGAACTCGCGCGGCGCATCGCGAAGCGTTACCGGCTGATCTGCTTCGACGAGTTCCACGTGTCGGACATCGCGGACGCGATGATCCTGTACCGCCTGCTCGATCGCCTGTTCAACAACGGCGTGCAGTTCGTGATGACGTCCAACTACGATCCCGACGATCTGTATCCGGATGGCCTGCATCGCGATCGCATGCTGCCGGCCATCGCGCTGATCAAGGACAAGCTCGACGTACGGAACGTCGACGCGGGCGTCGACTATCGTCAGCGCACGCTCGCGCAGGTGAAGATGTATCACACGCCGCTCGGCGCGGACGCCGATCGCGAGCTGCGCCATGCGTTCGCGCAGCTGGCCGCGGTACCGGACGAAAGCCCGATCCTGCATATCGAGAAGCGCGAGCTGAAGGCGTTGCGCAAGGCCGACGGCGTCGTGTGGTTCGACTTCGCGACGCTGTGCGGCGGCCCGCGTTCGCAGAACGACTATCTGGAACTCGCCAGCCGCTTCCATGCGATCGTGCTGTCCGAGGTGCCGCAGATGTCGCCGCGGATGGCGTCCGAGGCACGCCGCTTCACGTGGCTCATCGACGTGCTGTACGACCACAAGGTCAAGCTGCTGATGTCCGCGGCGGTGCCGGCGGAACAGCTGTATGTCGAAGGTCCGATGGCGAACGAGTTCGCGCGCACGGTATCGCGGATCGTCGAAATGCAGTCGAAGGAGTACATCGAAACGCCGCGTCGCATCGTCGATACGTCGCTGACCTGAGCGCCGCCTTCGGCATTTGACGCGCTTCAAACAGCAATTCCGGTCAGATTCTGCTGATCTCGGGGTATTTTCGGACTTGTCTTATATTCGTCGGTGAGGTCAGCCGATATCGTTGTGCCATGGTTCCTAAGGCTGGAGATACCCATGACACCGTATCGCGATCTGACCGATCATGAATGGCGCCGCGTCGTGCCGCTTTTGCCCGAAATGCAGCCGCGCACCGAATTGCGCGGCCGGCCGCTGGCCAATACGCGGGCTGTGCTGAATGGCGTGCTCTGGGTGATATACAGCGGCGCGACATGGTCTGCCATGCCGCGTCGCTACCCGTCGTACCAGACCTGCCATCGCCGCTTCAAGGCGTGGCACGACACGGGCACGCTGATGCAGGTGATGCACGCGCTGTACGGCGACGCAGGCGTGAATCTTTGCAACGAGTTGTCCACACGAATGCGCAAGCACGCGCAGTCGAAAGCGGCGCAGGCGCGTAGCGCAGCACCGACCTATCGTGCGCCGGGCAGCTATGCGTCGAACCCGTTGGAGCACGCGGCGTGATCACGGCGCGCTTCATTGCCATGCACGCCGAAACAAAATCGGCCTGACGACATCGTCGCAGGCCGATTTCTCAGCATCGCGCGCGTTGCGTGCGAGGCGTTATTGTGCGCGAACCCACGTCTGCGAGCGGCCGAGCAGCGAAACGCCGATGTAGCCGCGTACGACGAGCTTCTGGCCGCCGTCTTCCAGCGTCATCTTGCACTTGTAGACTTTCCCGTTCTCCGGATCGAGAATGTTGCCGCCATCCCACTGGTCGCCGTCCTTCTTCATCGCCTTGATGATCGTCATGCCCTTGATGAGCTGATCCTTGCGCTCGTCCGTGCATGCGGTGCAGCGGCGATCGGGCGTGTCGTTCGGGCCGAGGCCTTTGACGACCTTGCCCGACAGCGAACCGTCGCCGTCGTCGGCGATCTGCACGAGTGCCTTCGGCTGATGGGTGTTGTCGTCGATCGTCTGCCACATGCCGATCGGGCTGTCGGCTTGCGCGAACGACGGAGCGGCACAGGCAATCAGTGCGCCGGCAATTGCCAATGCGCGCACGGGGCGGGTCATTTGAATCATTGTCTTCCTCCTTGTTTCACGTCGTGTTCGATTCGCCCGCACGACCGTCTGCATGGGGCGGTGGCATGTTGCGAGCTTTGCCAGAATACGTGAAACCACGCGCTGCGTTTGATAGAGGGGGCTCTAATCCAAACGGTCCGCGGGATGCGGACTGTTCGGTGCCCGATCAGTTGAGCTGGTACGAGAACGCCGCATTCACGCGCGGGCTGCGCGATGCGCTTTCGACAGGCGCATCGCCGACCGGCTTCGCGATGTTCAGGTCGAGGCTGTAGTACCGGCTGTCGGTCAATCTCACGCCGATACCGACCGACGACAGGCGGCTCGGCGACGGCGTGCCGGTATGCAGGTACACACGCGCCATGTCGTACGCGATGTATGGCGTGATGGACTTCAGGTACGTCCAGCCCGGCGTGAAGCCGCGGTTCACCTCCAGCGACATCCCCCAGCCCGAGTCGCCCGACGTTTCACCGGGCTGATAGCCGAGCGCGTAGCGCGTCGAGCCGAACGAGATCTGTTCCGACGTCGGCAGCGAATCGGGGCTGTACTGGCCCGTCAGCGAGACCGACGTGCCGATCTTGAACGGCCATTCGTTGGTCTGCGTGAAGGTCGCGCCGGTACGCACGAAGGTCAGCGAAGTCGGGTCTGCGTACGTGATCGGCACGCCGTCGACCAGGCCGGTCTGCGATTTCGATGCGCCGAGGATGTCGAATGCCTTGGCGACGTTGACGCTCAGCTTGCGCACCTGCTTCGGTTCGACACTCGTGTAGTCGAGTTGCAACTGCATCACGCGAACCTGCGAGCGGTTGTCGAGCACGTTGCCGTTGACCTGGTTCTGGTAGCGGTCTTCGTTGTGCGCAGCGTAGCCCGACACGGTGCCGAGCAGGCTGCGCTGGTTGTTCAGCAGGATCGGATAGGAGGCCGAAAGACCGAGCTTCTCGCTCTTGACGATGCGCTCGACGGTCGACGGCAGGCCCGGGTTGTCGGTCGGCTTGCCGCGGTACGTGCTTGCATCGAGGCGCGTGATCAGCCCGTTGCTGCCGACCGGCACCGAGCCGCTGAACGCGAAGTAGGTCTGCTTGTCGCGTCCGGGCGGCGCCAGCGCGGAAATGCTCAACTGCTCGCCGAACGAAGTCAGGCCGTTTTCGGTTGCGGTGATGAGGCCCTGGACACCCGGGTGATTGAAATCGATGCCGGTGCTGACGTTGAATGGCTTGCGATCGACCGCGAGCTCGAGCGTCGTCGCGCCATCGGTCGTCTGCGGCGGCGGCACGTTGGCCTTCACCGTGACGCCAGGCAGCAGGCCGAACGTGTTCACGTAGCGTTCGAACGTCGCACGGCGCAGCGGGCGGTCCGCCGTAATGTGCGCGGCGATCGCGCGAATCTTCGATTCCATCGCGCCGGGCTTGCCGGTGACCTTGACGTCCGACACGTAGCCTTCGACGACCGTCACGCGCACGACGCCGTTCTCGAACGTCTGTGCGGGAATGAATGCGAACGACAACGCATAGCCGCGATCCTGGTACAGCCTGGTCACGCCGTTGGCCGTTTCGATCAGTTCGCCGATCGTGATGTCCTTGCCGACGAGCGGCGTGAAGCGACGTGAGATCTCGTCGAACGGTATCGATTTCACGCCTTCGACCTGGAACGTCTTGGGCGTCAGGTGGCGCGACAGCAATTCCTGAAGCTGCGGTGCCTGCGGCGCGACCTGGACGGTGACGCTCGGGCCTTGCTTCGGTGCGTTGATCTGGGGAAGGGAGTCGAGCGGGTTGCCCGCCGCGCGCGTTTGCGCCTGTGCCGTGCCTGTCGCCGCGATGGCGAGCAGCATCATCCATCTGTCCAGTCTGGATTTCATTGTTCTTCCTCGTAGGCCTTGCTTGGCATCTTCTTTGTAATGCGGGCGCGCGACATCTGGTGTCGCGCGCCGCGTGCCGCATTGCCGGTTGTGTTTGTACGGCCGCGCCTCCTGCTCCGGCTGCAAGGGCGCGACCGTCCTCCTTACTTGCCGACGCTACCCACCGTGCCCAGCAACCCCGTTACCGGTGCCAGGAGGCCCGCCGCACCGCCCGACGATGCCGAACCCGTCACGCTGCCTGCTGATCCGGTGACAGTATTCAGCAAACCGGTGACGGGCGCGAGAGGGTTTGCACCGCCGGTGCCGCCCGTTGCGCCGCCGAGGGTGCCCGTGACGGTCGACACGAGGTTCGTCACCGGCGCGAGCGGGCTGCTGCCGCCCGAGCCGCCCGTTGCGCCGCCGACCGCACCCGTGAGCGAACCGAGCGGCGTCGAACCGAGCCCCGACAGCAGGCCGCCGAGCGGGTTCGTCGAGCTGGAACCCGATGCCGTGCCGTTCTGGACGTTCGCCGACGAGCCGCCGACGAGGCTCGTGAGCAGGCCGGGGATCGGTGCTGCGCCGTTCGGGCCGTTCGGGTTCACGAGGCCGCCGGCGTTGGTCACGGTATTGCCGACCACGGTGACGAGCTGGCCGACGTCGCCCACGAGCGGTTGATTCGACGTGCCGGCGACCTGCTGGCCTGCCGAACTGATTGCGCCGCCGACCTGGCCGAGCAGGCCCGACACCGGCTGTCCGAGGCCCGTGGTGGTGCCGGCCTGCTGCGTGGCCTGGCCCGCGGTGATCACCAGCGGCGTGATGGCCGAGCTGAGCGGTTGCGTGACCTGCTGCACGGCGCCCGACGACAACGTCGAGCCGATCGTCGTGCCGCCGGCCGCCAGGCCGTTGGCGACCGTGTCGAGCACCGTGCCGAGCGGCGTCGTGACGGGGGCCAGCGGCGACAGCTGACCCGTGCCCAGCGCCTTCACCGTCTGGCTCAGCCCGGACACGGTGTTTCCCGTCGCACCGAGCACATTGCCGAGGCCGGCGACGGTCGTGCCGACCGGATCCTGCGTCGTGCCGATTTGTCCCAGGCCGTTGCTCACGGCATCGGCGGCTGCGCCGACGATCGTGCCGGTACCGGACACGGTGCTGCCGACACCCTTCGTTACGCCGTCGCCGAGGCCCGGCAGGCTGATGTTGCCGATCGTGCTGCCCAGGTCGGTAGCAGTCTGGCCGGTCGTGGTGACGACGCCTTGGGTACCCGCCGGCGAGCCGCTGGTGCCGCTCGTTCCGCTGGTGCCGCTGGTGCCGCTCGTGCCGCTGGAACTGCCGCCGTTGCTGCTCGTCGGCGGCGAGCTGACGCCGCCGCCGCCGCAGGCGGCCAGCAGGCAGGCTGCGGCGAAGGCGGTGAGCGGCACGCGCCATGGGCGCAGGGCGGCGGTCGTGATGGAACGTTGCTGGGACATGATGGACTCCTCGCTGTCTTGTCGATGAATGGATGTCGGATTACTTGCCGTGCGTGCCGCCGAGCAGGCCGCCGATCAGCGACGTGACGGGCGAGAGCGGATTCGAGCCCGAGCCCGAATTCGTGACGGTGCCGGTGCCGCCGCTGAGTGCCGGGACGCCGACCGTGCTGGTGACCGCGGAAACCGCGCCGGTGACGGGGGCAAGCGCGCTGGTGCCGTTCGTCGCGCCGCCGGCTGCGCCGGTGACCGTCGAAACGAGGCTCGTGACGGGCGCGAGCGGGCCGCTGGTGCCACCCGCGGCGCCGCTCAGTGCGCCGGTGACGGTCGAGACGAGGCCCGTGACGGGTGCGAGCGGGCCGCCGCTGGTGCCGCCCGTTGCACCGCCGAGTGCGCCGGTGACGGTGGAGACGAGGCCGGTGACGGGCGCGAGCGGGCCACCGCTGGTACCGCCTGCTGCACCGCCGAGTGCGCCGGTGACGGTGGAGACGAGGCCGGTGACGGGCGCGAGTGGGCCGCCGCTGGTGCCGCCCGTTGTACCGCCGAGTGCGCCAGGGACCGTCGTGAGGAGACCCGTGAGCGGTGCGAGCGGGTTCGTTACGCCGCCGGTACCGCCCGTGAGGAGGCCGCCGACCGTCTTCGCGGTATTGCCCGTCGACGAGACGCCGTTGCCGACGCCGGTCGTGACCGGGTTGCCGCCCGTCGATGCGATCACTGCACCGCCTTGGTTCAGGCCGTTGCCGATCGTGCGGAGCAGCGTGTTGATGGGCGCGCCGAGGCCCGTGGCCGTGCCGACCGTCTGCGTCGTTTGGCCGACCATCGTCGTGATCGGCGTGATGGCCGAGCTGACCGTTTGCGTGACTTGCTGGATCGGGCCCGTCGACAGCGCGCCGGACAGCGTCGTGCCGCCGCCCGATACGGCGTTTCCGACCGTCGTCACGAGGCCGCCGACGGCGCCCGTGACCGGGGCGAGCGGCGACAGCGGGCCGCTGCCAAGGCTCGAGACCAGGGTGCCCGTTTGCGTGACCGCACCGCCGAGCTGGTTTACGACGGCGCCCGTGCTCGCGACCGTGATGCCGACAGGGTCCTTCGCCGCACCGAGCTGCCCGAGACCGTTGCCGACGCCATTGCCGAGCGCGGTTACCGCACCGCCGACGTTCTGCACGATGCCGCCTGCCGCTTGCGTCGTGGCCGGGTTGACGCCCGGCAGCGACTGGCTGGCGACGACGCTGCCGAGGTTCGATACGGTTCCACCGATATCGGTGACGAGGTTGCTGCCGCTTGCGAGGACATTTCCTACCGCGTTCGCCGACACACCGGACGTGCCGCTCGTGCCGCCGCTGGTCGTTCCACTCGTCGTTCCGCTGGTCGAGCCACTCGTCGAGCCACTCGTGCTGCCGCTGGTCGAGCCGCTGGTGCTACCCGACGTGCTGCCGCTCGTCGAACCGGACGTGCCGCCCGAGGTGCCGCCGCCGGAAGTCGCGAGGGAATCGCCGCCGCCCGAGCTCGAGCCGCCGCCGAGCCCCTGGCTGATTGAACCGGAACCGCCGCACGCGGAGAGGGAAAGCATGGCTGCCACGGTGGCCGCGATCATAGTCGCCCGGAACGTGCCATGAGGGATAACCTGAATGTCCATTTCGTCCTCGCATTGAACTTGTGTTGTGTTGAGTAATGCGAGGTCTACTCTGCAACTGTCATGCCATTTCGATGGTCGGCAGTTCGACGATTGCCTTTAAACGGGGTAATTCCTTGTAGGAAAAGGCATTCGCTTAAATTGAAAGATTGTTGAAATTGTTTAAGCGTGGTCGGATGGGGTTGGTTTCCCCCGTTTCGTAACGTAACGTCACAACATTGGCGTTACGGTTGCGGCGTAACGTCGGGTTTATGCGGACGCCGCACGCCGCCTGGACGGGTGTTTTACTGGTGGATTAGGTGTGCACATCTAACCTATCGTAAGTCCTATGTGTAAGACGTTCCGAAACGCCGTACAAGTACGCTGTGCTTACGGAAAAAATTTCGATCCGGTCGTCAAAAAGGGGTTGGAAATGAGACTGATTCAGAGATAAGATTCTGGTCAGATGTAAGCAAATGTACAGATCGGTACACGACGTTCGAGGAGGGCTCCTATCGCGAATGTTAACTTGCATCAAATCGTGACACACGCCCCTCGGGGCGAACTATAAAGAAAGCGCACCTGGTCGTCGTTGCAGCAAACGCGACGAACGACATGGGGCAAAGCGGCCAGATATGCGGGGATGTACGACGTATAAAAGGCCAAAAAAAACGTATATAGGCACGAGGAAACAAAAATGAAAGCACTCATCAAGCGCTTCCTTAAGGAAGAAACCGGGGTCACCGCGATCGAGTATGGGCTGATTGCGGGGTTGATTTCTGTCGTCATCTTGGCGAGCGTTACATCGATCGGGACGGGCCTCGAAGGCATGTTCCAGAAGATTGCGCTTTGCGTATCCCCGGCCTCGGGCTCCTCTGCCCAGTGTTCGCCATAAGTGCCACGGTAAAGCGGTGAGCGAGATGTGTTGATTCGCTCGCCGCTTTCTTGCGCTTGTATCGGCGGTCGATATGAAATCCTTGTTTTTCGCAGGCGCATTCGTGGCCTGGGCGACGCTCGTCGCGATCAGTGATATTCGTTTTCGACGCATTCGGAATTCGCTAGCGGCTGGGGGTTTGGTTGGCGCATTGCTATGTGCGTTTGCTAACGAAAATCCATTCGGCGTTTCACTTGTCCAAGCGCTTGTCGGGGCGTTGTGTGGCTTGATTTGTCTTTTTCCTTTTTTTGCATTTCGATTAATGGGCGCGGCCGATGTCAAGATATTTGCCGTGATGGGCGCATGGTGCGGCGTGCAGGCGTTGTTGGGCATCTGGATTGTGGCCAGTCTTGCTGCGTGCGTGCATGCGCTTGGGGTGATGTTTATCTCCCGCATGTCGGTCGGTGAATTGTTTAGCCGCGGTATGCCGACGATGGTAGTCGGTAATCGTCGCGCGACGCCTTATGCCGCATTTCTCGTGATGCCGGCAGTAGTTTGGCTGGGATATCTTATGGTGCAGAGGGGAATATGAGGGCTCGCCGCTTGCGGTTGCGCGGGTTGGAGCGTCAACGAGGAGCAACGGCAATCGAAGTCGCACTTACTTTTCCGCTGTTCTTCCTGATTTTCTACGCGATCGTCACATTCGGGATGATCTTTGTCATTCAGCAGAGTCTGACGTTTGCTGCATCCGAAGGGGCGCGTGCGGCATTGAATTACACACTGACACCGTGTGACCGGTTAAACGTGAATGCGGGAACGGCCGTGACGCAAGCGCTGAATGGTTCGCCGTGGGGGAAAAACGTTCAGTTCTCGGCGCAGGTTTCAACGTCGACACCGTCCACGAACCCAACAACGGGCGTAACTTGCGATGCATCTGCATTCGTGCCTACGGCTACATCGACATTTAACGTGATGGTTACGGTGACATATTCGTACGCAAAAAATCCGTTGATTCCGTGGCTATTTATATTTACCGCTCCCAAGTTGCAGGGCAGTGCAACAGTGCAAGTCACCCCAAGCATGCTTTGACGCAACGAGTGAGCTCCCTATGAGCCAGCCGGCTCACTGAATTTACGCTCAAGAACCTGCTTCCGGCATTCCAATACCAATATGGCCAACAACCTGACAAAAATCATCGCGGGGCTGCTGATTGCGATCGCTGTTCTGCTCGGAATCTACGCATGGATGCTCGGACGCAGCGCAGCGCATGTCGTTCCAACACAGCAGCAGCCCGTTGCGGCCGACCCGGTGCCGGTCGTGATTGCCGCGCGCATGCTGCCCGTTGGTCAACCAATTGCGGCCGACGCGTTGAAGGTCCGGGCGACCGCGCCCGCGCCAACCGGCGCGTTTGCCGATCCGGCCACATTGGTCGGTCGCGTTCCTGCGAGAGACATCCCTGCATCGACTCCGATCGTCTCGGACGCGCTGGTCTCAGGGCTTGCCGAAGATGTTCAACCGGGGGAGCGCGCGATTGCGGTTCACGTCGACGAGACCAATGCGGTCGGCAACCGATTGCGGCCCGGCAATTTCGTCGACGTGTTCCTGAATCTCAAGCGCGAAGGCAATTCGATGTTCGACGGCGAAGTCTCGCAGACACAAGCGCGGCTCTTGATGTCGAAGGTGCGCGTGTTGTCGTTCGGCGACGCGACGCCGGATCGCGACAGCGGCAACAACAACGGCAATAACGGCCAGCCGGCGAACGTGCGCATCGCGGTGCTCGCGGTACCAACCGCGCAGGTCGATGCGCTGACGCTCGGCGAGGCGAGCGGCCGGCTGACGCTGGCGCTGCGCAATCCCCGCGACGACGAACTTGCGATGCAAACGGTCGCCGTGCGCACGGACAACAAACTGTCGCCGTCGGCACTGGCTGCGACCGGGGTATCGCTGAAACAGCTCTCCGGCACGCCGAGAAATGCCGTGGCTAATGTGAACGTACCGCCGTTGCCGTCGCGTCTACCGCCTGTAGTACGGACGGGTCGCGGCGGCGGAGGAAGCATCGAGGTGATCCGCGGCGGCCGGTCGGAAACGGTTGCGTATTGAACGACATCGATGGCCATCGATATCAGCGACGACAAGTAAAGGCCGTGTGACGGTCTACCAAACAATGAAAAACACACTGATTGCATTCGCGATTGCTATCTGGACTATGACATTCGCGTCGTTCTCGAGCGCGAGCGGCAAGATCGAACTGCCGGTCGGCGCGCAGCGGCAGATTTCGGCTGGTCACGGACTGCAACGCGTGGCGGTCGGCGATCCGGCGATCGCCGACGTGCTGATCATGAAAGGCAGCCGGTCCGGCTCGGTACTACTGACCGGGAAAGCTCCCGGCGCGACGAATGTGATGCTGTGGGAGCGCGGTCACGACGAGCCGACGGTTTGGAGCATCGAGGTCGTCGACGCAGCCGCGCAAGCCGTGCTCGACGATTCCACGCCGCGCGTGAACGCGTATGGCGGAACGGCGGTGTTGCGCGGTGCGTCGGCATCGCTTGACGCTCATGAACGCGCAGTCGCAGTTGCCAAGAACATGGCCGGGAAAGGTACGGTGATCGACCGCTCGACGCTGGCCGGCAAGAACGTCGTGCAGGTCGACGTGCGTGTCGTCGAATTCAGCCGATCGGTGCTCAAGCAGGTCGGGTTCAACTTCTTCAAGCAGAACAATGGTTTCTCGTTCGGCTCGTTTTCGCCGGGCGGTGTGCAGTCGTATAGCGGCGGCTCCGGTCCTGGCTCGGCAGGGTACATTCCGACGCTCGGCTCACCGGTGACGTCGGCATTCAACTTGGTCGTGAATGCTGCCGGGCGCGGCATCTTCGGTGAGTTGTCGCTGCTCGAGGCCAACAATTTTGCCCGCGTGCTGGCGGAACCTACGCTCGTCGCACTGTCCGGTCAAAGCGCGAGCTTCCTCGCGGGCGGTGAAATTCCAGTCCCGTCGCCGCAAGGACTCGGTTCGACCGCAATTCAATGGAAGCAATATGGCGTGGGGCTTACGCTGACGCCCACGGTGCTGAGTCCGCAGCGGATCGCGCTGAAGGTCGCGCCCGAGTCGAGCCAGCTCGACTTCGTGAACAGCGTGACGATCAGCGGTGTCGCGGTGCCGGGAATCACGACGCGTCGCGCGGACACGACGGTCGAGCTCGGCGACGGCGAGAGCTTCGTGATCGGCGGCCTGATCGATCGCCAGACGATGTCGAACGTCAGCAAGGTTCCGCTGCTTGGCGACCTTCCGATCATCGGTACGTTTTTCAAGAATCTGAACTATCAGCAGAACGACAAGGAATTGCTGATCATCGTGACGCCGCACCTCGTTGCGCCGATCGCGAAGGGCGCGGCGTTGCCGGCGACTCCCGGCGAGTTGTCCGAGCAGCGTGACGGGCCGGTCTGGCGATCGTATCTGGGCGGTATTGCGGCGCCGGACGCTGCGCCGGGATTTTCGAAATGAACGCGAAGCATTGCGCGCTCCGGCGCACCGCTAAGCCTTGTGTAATCGGGGGTGTTCGACATGAATGCACGAACCCAATCATTGTGTGAACCCGCCGTGACCGACTATTTCGTCTGCGCATCGCCGAAGGAAGCGCATGTCCGCTGGCTTGCCGATACGCTTGTGCCGGCCGGGGCGGTCGAGGCGACGTCGCTCGAGCCGGGTGCGCTTGGCCAGCGCATCACGGGCGTCAACCCGGCACTCGTATTCATCGATTTCTCGGAAAGTGGGGAAGCGGCGAGCGTCGCCGCCGCGATGGTGCGCGCTGCGCATCCGGGGTTGCCGATCGTCGCGCTGGGCTCGCTCTCACAGCCGGAAAGCACGCTCGCTGCGCTGCGTGCCGGCGTGCGCGATTTCATCGACGTGTCGGCATCGGCTGAGGAAGCACTGCGGACGACGCGTGGACTGCTCGCGCATGTCGGCGAGCCGGCGAGTCGCCACGGGAAGGTCGTTGCGCTGCTCGGCGCGCGTGCCGGCATGGGCGTCAGCACGCTTGCGGCGAATCTCGCTGTCTGGCTGCAAAAGCGCGCGCTCGGCCCGCGCGCGGTCGAGGGGGCGGATGGCAGCAGCGTGCCGCCGGGACGTCAGACCGCATTGGTCGATCTGGGATTGCCGGCCGGAGACGGGGCGCTGTTCCTGAACACACGCTGCGAATTCCATTTCCTCGACGCGGTGCAGAACCTTCGCCGTATCGACCGCACGTTCGTGAACACTGCGTTGACCCGGCACCAGAGCGGCCTCGCGTTGACGACGCTGCCGCCCGATCTCGGCGGCTTTCGCGACGTGTCATATGCATCGTGCATCGGCTTGCTGAACCGCTTTCGCGCGTTCTTCGACCACCAAGTGATCGATCTCGGCGGTTTTTCGAACCGCGAATTCATCACGCAGATCACAGCTTCGGCCGACGAGGCGTGGCTCGTCTGCGATCAGGGCGTCGCGTCGATCGTGTCGGCGGCCGATCTGCTGACCGGGCTGCGCGATTCGGGCATCGATACCGACCGCGTACGACTGGTCGTCAACCAGTACGATCCTGCGCTCGATCTGGTGCCCGGACAAATCGCCGAGCGTCTCGGATTGGCGCTGGTCGGCACGCTGCCCGAGCGCCGCGTTGCGATCGGCCATGCCGCGAACCAGGGCAGGCTCATCGTCGATATGGCCGAGCGCGATCCGTACGTGCGAGCGCTTGAATCGCTGGCTACTCGATTGCCCGGGGTGTCCGGCATGGCGGGCGCGTCGCGGGTCGCGCCGGGCCTGTCCGCACTGAAACGTTTCATTCAACCTTCGTCCAAGCGGTCGTAAGCGATGGCACACGACATTCAATTCGCCGACGGCGCAGCGCCGTTCTCCCAGACGCAGCAATTTCACGACATCAAGAATGCCGCGCACGAGCATCTGCTGACGCGCATCGAGGAACTCGGCGCCGAGTTCGGTCGGTGGTCGCGCCAGGCGATCAACCAGTTCGTCGATCTCGAGATCGACAGCTTCGTGCGCCTGCGCCGCATCCCGCTCAACGAGAACGAGGTGCGCGCGATTGCCGAGGCGCTGACGAAGGAGCTGGCCGGCTTCGGGCCGATCGAGGATCTGCTGGCAGATCCGGCGGTCGAGGACATCCTGATCAACGGCTATCACGACGTGTACGTGTCGCGTCATGGGATTCTGGCGAAGCTGCCCGTACGGTTCACCGACAACGCCCATCTGCTGCGGATCGTGCGCCGTATTCTCGCGCCGATCGGCCGCCGCCTCGACGAGTCGAATCCGATGGTCGATGCGCGGCTGCCCGACGGCGGTCGCGTGAACGTCGTGATCGAGCCGCTGTCGATCGATGGTCCGATCGTTTCGATCCGGAAATTCCGCAAGGATCCGCTGAAGCCGTCCGACCTGCTCGGCAACGGCACGTACAACGAAGAAATCGGCGCACTGCTCGAGGCGGCGGTCGAAGCGCGCTGCAACGTGCTCGTGTCGGGCGGGACGAGCTCCGGCAAGACGTCGCTGCTCAACGCACTGGCGTTCCATATTCCCGAGCCCGAACGTGTCGTGACGATCGAGGACACGGCCGAACTGTCGTTGAACCATCCGCACGTCGTGCGGCTCGAGAGCCGGCCTGGCGGTTTCGACGGCACCGGGGTCGTGACGATCCGCGACCTGCTGCGCAACACGTTACGGATGCGGCCGGACCGGATCATCGTCGGCGAAGTTCGCGGCGGTGAGGTGCTCGAAATGCTGCAGGCGATGAACACCGGCCACGACGGCTCGATGGGCACCGTGCACGCGAGTTCACCGCGCGAATGTCTGTATCGTCTCGAGATGCTGGCAGGCTTCGCGGGCTTTCAGGGCACCGAGTCGAGTCTGCGCCGGCAGATCGCGAACGCGATCGACTTCATCGTGCAGATCGGGCGTCTGTCGAATGGGCGCCGCCGGATCTTGTCGATTACCGAAGTGACCGGTTTGTCCGACAACATCATCGCGACGCAGGAACTCTATCGCTACGAAGCGCGTGTGACGCCGGAAGGCGAGGAGGTCGATCACTGGGAGTCGCTCGGTATCCATCCGCATTCGCCGAAGCTTGCGCGCTTCCGGCAGGCGCTGGTGAACTCCGGCCTGGGTGGTGGTGGTTTCGGCGGTGGCTTTGGTGGCAGCGGATTTGGTCGCGGCGGAGGCTTCAATGTATAGCCCGATGATCTGGGTTCTAGCGATCGCGATGCTGTGCGTCGCGTCGGCACTGATGTTGTGGCGGCACGCGGAAGCACGGCGCGTGAGAACCGATGCGAAGCGCTTCATCGACAGCCGGCTCGAGCCCGGCGTGCGGGCGGCCGCGCAGGCATCTCGGCCCGCGACGGCAGGCGCACCGCATCCCTCGTCACCCTTGAGTGGTGCGCGGGGTGTGTCCGCTACGTTTCGGGCGCACTGGTATGTGGTCGCCGCGGAGTATTGGAACAATCTCATATCTCGCGCGGGAATTGATGGGGCACGCGGGAAATCGATTATCGCGCTGATTGTGCTCGTTGCAATCGTGGTGATTGCCGGCAGCCGTGGCGGTGCGCTTGCGGGTTTCGCGGCGTTTGCATGTGGGGTTTCGATATTCGCGGTTTGGCTGGCGTCGCGAATTCAGCGGCGACGACTCAAAATCGTTCGGCAGATTCCATCGTTTCTGGACGGGATCGTACGTCTCGTGACGCTCGGCAACAGCGTGCCCGCTGCATTTCAGGCCGCATTGCTGACAACCGACGAGCCGCTGCGTGGCTGTCTCGATCACGTATCGCGGATGCTGCGCGGTGGTGTCGAGATCGATCGTGCGATGACGCATATCGCGAAGATATATCGAACCGGGGAATTCGAGCTCGTCGGTTCGGTGCTGCGCTTGTCCGTCAAATATGGCGGCCGCGCCGACGTAATGCTCGAACGGATGGCCGTATTCATGCGCGATCTCGAACAGGCGGAGCGTGAACTGACTGCGATGTCAGCAGAGACGCGGCTGTCGGCGTTCGTGCTCGTCATGTTGCCGATCGCGATCGGCAGTTTCGTCATATTGAACAATCCCAAGTATCTGCAAGGGATGTGGGGCGATCCGAGCGGACGGCTGATTCTCACGCTCGCATTTCTGCTGCAGTTGGCCGGCAGCGCGTGGTTGTATCGAATTGCTCGACTCAGGTAACGGTATGACGGCGACTCAAATTGGAGCGATTGCTTTGGCGTTGGGCGCGCTTGGCGTTCTGCTGTTCGGCATGCTGGCAGTGCTGCGCGCAAGTGCCACGACGCGCGCCGAACGTGCGCTAGTCGACGCGCTGGATCGGCGCATGGCCGTACTCGAGGCAGCCAAAGCCAGCGCTGAAGCGGGCGGCAGCGCTCGTGCGAAACCGGACGCGGGTGGTGGCGAGCGAGTTGCACATTTTCTCGATCGATTGTCGTCCACGGGAATGCGCTGGCTCGACACGGGGTTCGGCAAATACATCGTTGCCGAAGAGGACCGTCGGCTGCTTGAACAGTGTGGATACATCGATGCACGTACGCGCGGACTGTTCCTGAGTGTGCGCATTGTATGCGCGGTCGCGTTGCCGTTGCTGTTTGCGATATTTGCGAGCGGTCAGATGAAGAGTGGCTACTGGATGATCGGCATGTTTGCCGCGTTCGGGTTTGGTTTCATGTTGCCGAAGCTCTATGTACAACGTCGTGCCGCTGCCCGCAGACAGAGCGTTGTCGACGAGTTGCCGTTGCTCGTTGACATGCTGCGCCTGTTGCAGGGCGTCGGGCTGTCGCTCGATCAGAGTCTGCAAGTCGTGACGAACGATTTCCGCGGGATGATGCCGGTGCTGTCGTCGGAAATGGGAATCGCGCAGCGTCAGTTTGCGGCAGGCCGTACGCGCGAGCAGTCGATGCAACGGTTATCGGGTGGATTCGACAACGAGGACTTGCGCGCGATCATTCGGTTGATGGTCCAGGTTGACAAGCACGGTGGTGCGGTGCAGGAACCCCTCAAGCAATTCGGCGACAGGTTGCGCGAGACGCGTCGTGCAATGCTTCGCGAACGGATTGGCCGATTGACCGTGAAAATGACCGGTGTAATGGTACTGACGCTGTTGCCGGCGCTGCTGATCGTGACGGCCGGGCCGGGGATGTTGGCAGTGATGCGTGCGCTGGCGTCGCACTGATGGACAAAGGAAAAGTGATGAAGCGGACCAGCAGGATGGTGCGGTACGCAGGTGTGGCGACAGCAGCGTTGCTGCTAGGCGCTTGCGCGACCAAGGAAAGCGGGTACGGCGTCAACACGCAGACCGAACGCGCTGCGCTCATTCAGGCAGCCGATCAGAAGCAATCGGTGCCGGACACGCCAGCGATGTATCTGAGCCTCATCCAGCGGATGCAGGTACAGGGTCTCTATTATGCGTCGCTCGCGCACATCGACGCATACGATAAAGCGTACGGCGTGTCGCCTGACACGATCCTGCTGCGCGCGGACGCACTGCGGATGACTGACCAGCCGGCTGCCAGCGCGGCGGCGTACACGGAGTTGCTGAAGACGCCGCTCGCGGCTCGCGGTTACAGAGGGCTCGGGCTGATCGCTGGTGCGGCGGGTGATTTCGGACATGCGGTACAGGCGTTGACGCAGGCATCCCAACTCGCACCGACCGATGCGTCACTGCTATCCGATCTCGCTTACGCGAAATTGCGCAATGGCGATGTCGCTGGCGCGCGGGTGCCGCTGCTGAAGGCGGCCGAACTCGATCAGCATAATCCGAAAATCGTCAGCAATCTTGCGCTTTATCTATTCGCGGCGGGGCGCTCGCAGGATGCGCAGATGTTGATGACTCAGCAGCATTTACCCGCGGATATCCGTAAGGATATCGGTATTGACGCCACGAAAGTTGCCGCTGCCGTACGCGCACAGCAGCGTGCGGGAGCTACGCCGCACGTTGTGCAGCGGCGAGACGTTAGCGCGCCGATGGCGAACAACTTTGGCTACGACCAGACCGTGCCGCTGCTGCAACGGTTTGCACAATGAACATACAGGCGGGGAACGACATGAACTATAAAAATCAGCGAAATATGCGCGCAGGTCGGATCGCGATTCTTGGCGCGATCATAGGGGTGGCAATGAGCACCGCTGCTGCATATGGGCAAGAGGTTGTGACACAAGGCGTATCCGACGTCGACAGCTCGACAAGAGCGTGGCTCTCGATGCAGCGCGACAACCGCGCGGCGGCACCGACGCAGCCGATGCTTGGGGACGTTGCGTCACTTGTCTATCAGCGTTATCTGGATTCGTTCAAGAACAAGATTCCGAACTCGATGAGTTCGCAGATTGGTTCCACCAGTGGCGGTATGTCGGGTGGCGGGCAGGCTGCACAATAAGCAACATGACGATGCGTGTAGATCAACCACATGTACGTCCACGGCGCAGCGCGGGCTGGCCCGGAATACGTCGTCAGCGCGGCTCGATTGCGGTCATGGCGGCGATCTGGGTGATGGTCGCGATTGTCGTGCTGGGCGCGATCGATATCGGGAATCTGTATTTGCAGCGGCGGGATCTGCAAAGGATTGCGGATATGGCGGCGCTGGCGGCAGCGCAGGCTGCTGCGCCGACCAATCCGACGGACATGTCTTGTTCCAGTGCGAATCAGGCCGCGCAGAGCGTGGCGCAATTGAATGACTCATACCAGGTCAATACGGTCGCTCCAGTGAATGGCACGGACCAGATCCAGTCGAGCTGCGGCAGATGGGATCCTCCCGCAGCCGCGAGCGGATCGTCGACGTATCAGATCGCCAACGCGAGCATGGCCTGTCCTCAGCCCAGTGCTTCGCCAGGTACTCAATCATGCCCCCAACTCAACGCCGCCCAAGTGACGATGACACGCAAGCTGCGCTACTCGTTCCTGGGGATGCTTTGGTCGACCGTTGCCGGGCCCGTGACCATCTCTGCGACTTCGACGGCCCGTGCAGCGGCGGTCGATGCATTTTCGATCGGTACGTCGCTGGCGATGTTCGGCAGTAACACCGACTGCAATGGGAATGCGATTACGAGCAGTGCGTACAATCCGGGCTTGGTCAATTCGTTGTTGAGTGCGTTGCTCAATACGTCGTTGAGCTTCAATATCGGTACCTATCAGGCGTTGGCGTGTACGCGCATCAAAATCGACGATCTACGTGCGGCGCTCCAGGTGGGGACTGTCGATCAACTGTTGAACGGGACCGCGTCGATCAGCAAGCTGGCTAACCTGATGATCACTGCGCTGGGGCGCAACTCCGTTGCGAATGTACAGGCAAACGTTACCGAAAGCCTGAAGATACTGAACGTGCTCGCTAAGCTCAACGTGCTTGGGCCAATCGCGCTCGGTAACTCGTCGTCGACCCCGGGCTTGTTGTCAATCGGTCTGGCAAACACGCAAAATGCTGCGAATGCAACGGTTAGCTTGCTCGATCTGTTGTTTACTGCAGCGGAAATCGCGAATGCCAACGCAAACAGCCCCGCTGTGAGCGTCAATACCGGTCTCAATCTTCTCGGCCTCGCACAAGCTACGCTGCAAGTGCAAGTGATCCGGCCGCCAGTCATTGCCATCGGGGAAGGCGGGACCGATCCAACGAAGCCGGGTAATCCTTGGCGCACCCTTGCTCATACTGCAGACATCGCGGTCTACCTGAACGTCGGGCTCGGAACATGGGGTTCCTTGGGGGCGCTGCTGCCCGGTCTTCTCGATTTGAGTGTGAGGTTGCCGCTATACCTCGAAGTAGCGCCTGGAACAGCCTGGTTGACATCGACGAGCTGCGCGGCAACGCGGGCCAATAGTCGCGCGAATATCGTTGCTCAGCCTGGCTTGGCGAACGTGTGTATCGGAGACGCGCCGTTGAACAGTCAGGGCGCGATGAACGTTTCCGGTGGCTACTCGTGCGGCTCGCCGCAGGTCGCGACGCTCATGAACGTCGGCGTTCTGAACGCGGTGGGTTTGAAGACATCGGTCACCGCGACGGTTCCGGCCATTTCGGTACCCGCTGTCGCATCCGTTGGCGGTCCTATGGTATTTGACGGCATTACGGGAAACAGCGATGACTATCAAAGCGTCAATTCCAACCAGGTCGGGGAAGTGTTGACGAACGCGCTATCGGGACCCGCGGCTGCGCTTTCCAAGGGAACCGGTCTCACAGTGACGGCGACGCTGTTGGGCGTCCCGATCACCGTTGGTACATCGGTGATCGGGGATCTGCTCGCAATGCTGTCCAAAACAGTACTGAACGGTATTTTTGGCGCTCTCGACCAGCTGCTCGTACCATTGCTGCAGCTATTGGGCGTTCAGGTCGGGATTGCGACTGTCCATAACATGTCGTTGACATGCGCTATTCCACAGATAGTAGGCAATTAAGTGCGTTTTCAACTGAAGTAGCCGGATCACATTGATGAGACCCACCCCCGCAATCGCAGAACTCGACCTCTACGTCTGGGAAGGCAAGGCGGACATCGTCGACCGCGTTGCCCGCTGCATGGCGAGCTTCGACGTCGAAGTGATCCGTGCGGACAACGCGGAGATCTCGCCCGAGCGCGCCGCATTGCGGCCGTCGCTCGCGATCATCAGCGTGACGATGATCGAAACCGGCGCGGCGTTCCTGCGCGACTGGCAGGCCAATATCGGCATGCCGGTCGTCTGGGTCGGCGCGGCGCGCGACCACGACGCATCGCAGTATCCGCCCGACTATTCGCATATCCTGCCGCTCGACTTCACGTGCGCCGAACTGCGCGGAATGGTCGGCAAGCTCGTCACGCAGTTGCGCGCCCATGCGGCCGAAACGCTGCGGCCGTCCGAACTCGTCGCGCACTCCGAGTCGATGCAGGCACTGCTGCACGAAGTCGACACGTTCGCCGACTGCGACACCAACGTGCTGCTGCACGGCGAAACCGGTGTCGGCAAAGAGCGCATCGCGCAACTGCTCCACGAAAAGCACTCGCGTTACCGGCAGGGCGAGTTCGTGCCGGTCAACTGCGGCGCGATTCCGGACGGCCTGTTCGAATCGCTGTTCTTCGGACACGCGAAAGGCTCGTTTACCGGCGCGGTTGTCGCGCATAAAGGCTATTTCGAGCAGGCGGCGGGCGGCACGCTGTTCCTCGACGAAGTTGGCGACCTGCCGTTGTATCAGCAGGTCAAGCTGCTGCGTGTGCTCGAGGACGGCGCGGTGCTGCGCGTCGGCGCGACGACGCCGATCAAGGTCGATTTCCGTCTGGTCGCGGCCAGCAACAAGAAGCTGCCGCAACTCGTGAAGGACGGCCTGTTCCGTGCCGATCTTTACTATCGGCTCGCAGTGATCGAGCTGAGCATTCCGTCACTGGAAGAGCGAGGTGCGGTCGACAAGATCGCGTTGTTCAAGTCGTTCGTCGCGGAGGTGGTGGGCGAGGAGCGGCTCGCGGAACTGTCCGACCTGCCTTACTGGCTCGCGGACGCGGTCGCGGACAGCTATTTCCCCGGCAACGTGCGCGAGCTGCGCAACCTGGCCGAGCGCGTTGGCGTGACGGTGCGGCAGACGGGCGGCTGGGATGCGGCGCGATTGCAGCGGCTGGTCGCGCATGCGCGCAGCTCGGCACAGCCGGTGCCGGTGGAGAGCGCGGCGGAAGTCTTCGTCGATCGCAGCAAATGGGATATGAACGAGCGCAGCCGCGTGATCGCGGCCCTCGACGCAAACGGTTGGCGGCGTCAGGATACGGCGCAGCAATTGGGTATCAGCCGCAAGGTACTGTGGGAAAAGATGCGTAAATATCAGATATTCGACGAGGAGCCCGAGACGCGCGAAAGCGAGTAATTAATGAGATAAAATCGCGCTGAATTACAACGACACGGGCGGGAATCAAAATTGATGAGCCATATGACGGGGTTGGGGCGGGCGTGTGCATTGCTCGCCGTGGTAGGAGGCATGCACGGCGCGTTCGCGCAGGGATTGGCAGGTAACGGGGCGCCGGCAGTACAGCAGGCATCCGCGCCGGTGGCGGCGATTCCGGTGATCGATCAGCAGGGTCAGACGTCGGTGCAGCCGCAGGCAGGCGATACGACCGGGCAGAGCACGGTTGATGAACTGCAGCGCCAGATCCAGGCGCATTCGCTGACGGAAATGCGCACGAGCTATAACGGCAGCTATGGCGCGAGCCAGCTGTTCAGCGTCAAGGACGGGGCGTATTTCGTCGCGCTGTTCCAGCAGAAGGCGTTCTGGCGCGTGATCAAGACTTACGACGAAACGCGGGCGGAAGCGATCTATCGCGATTTCTCGCGTCAGGCCGAACGGCTGGCCGTCAACGAGTTGCGTGCGGCGAAGCTGGAATCGCAGAAGGCGCAAACGGACCGGCAGATCGAAGTCGCGCAGGAGCGCGCACGACGTCTGCAGGCCGACATCTCGATCGCGCGCGAGCAGCAGGCAGCGGTCGCGGATCGCCAGAAGACGGTGCGTAACGAAACGGCGGCATTGCAGGCGCAGCAGGCGGAACTGCAGTCGCAGTTGCGCGCATTGCAGCAGCAGGTGCGTTCGCTGCAGCGCGAGGCCGATGCGGGCTTGCCGACGACGGCACACTGAGCACAAACGGGATTGGCAGGCGCGGAGACATGCCGCGCCGACCGACGAAGCAAAAGGGCAAGCCGATTGGCTTGCCCTTTTGCGTTACTGGCCGTCCGGCACGATTCGCCGGCGGCGCGTGACGATGACCGGCCCGTTGCCGCCGCCGCGTGCGTCGGACGGCGACGTGCTGCTCGATGCGTCGCCGGCGTCGCGCGGTGCGCCATAGCTTTCGCGCGGCTCGCGCGGGGCATAGCCTTCACGGGGCTCGCGCGGCGCGCCGTAACTCTCGCGCGGTTCGCGGGAACCGTAGCCTTCGCGCGGTTCACGCGAACCATAGCCGCCGCCGTCGCCGCGCGACTCGCGGGAGCCGCCGTGCGAGCCGTACGGGCTGTGGCCGCCGCCTTCGCGGCCGCCCGGCCGGCCGCCGGTGCGCGGGCCACGCGGGCCGCCGCCGGGGCGTGCGCCGCCGGTGTCGAGCTGGATCGTGGAAATGGCACGCTTGTAGATGCCTTGCAGACCCACGGGGGTGCGCAGCATCACCAGGTACTGGTCGAACGACTCGATGCAGCCCGTCAGACGAATGCCGTTGACGAGATAGATTTCAACGCGCTTACGTTCCTTGCGCGCCGCATTGATGAAGTCGTTTTGCGGATGGGATTCTGCGGGATTGGCCATTGAGGTGCGGCAGGAGCCTGCGTCAGAGAATATGTTGTGCGTGTGTGGCGTGTTCGCCCACCAAAGTGTTTGGCGGGATTTTACCCTGTTCGTTCCGCCAGCGCGCGGTCGTGATTGTGTCGAACCGTAACCCACTATAGACGTTCCCGCACGTTTTCGCGATTCGGTCGAATGGCTAGGGTCCGTTCGTTACGACAGGTTACGAATCTCGCAGCAGCGTAGCACCTGCCGATGCGTGGCGCGATTAAAGTCGTCGCGCGTGTCGGGCAGGCCGGCAGATCAGGGAGACGGAACATGAAGAAGATGATAGTGGCGGGATGGCTCGGCAGCGCGACGTTGCTCGCGTCCGGCAGTGCGATGGCAGGGCACGTCGACCTGTCGGTCGGTATCGGCGTGCCGGTCTATGCCGAGCCGGCGCCGGTCTATGTGGCGCCGCAGCCGGCGCCGGTCTATGTGGCCCCGCAGCCGGCGGTGGTCGCGTATCCGGATGGCGGATACGCGTATTACGGTGACGACGACGATCGCTACCGGCGCTGGCGCCGGCACCATGAGCGGCACTGGCACCACCATCACGACGATGACGACGACTGAGTCGACTGTGCGCGCCGCCGGAGCGCGGCCGCGATCGTCCGGCCGCGTCCCGCCTGGCTCCCTTAACCCTGCTTCGCGGCCTTGATCCTGGCCATTTCCTCGTCGCGCAGCGCACGGCGCAGGATCTTGCCGACGTTCGTCTGCGGCAGCGCGTCGCGGAATTCGACGAACTTCGGCATCTTGTAGCCGGTGAGATTCTTGCGGCAGTGCGCGAGTACGTCGTCGACGGTCAGTGCGGGGTCGCGTCGCACGACGAATACCTTGATCCGCTCGCCCTGTACTTCGTCAGGGATGCCGATCGCGGCCGCTTCGCTGATGCCGGGATGCATCACGAGCACTTCCTCGATCTCGTTCGGATAGACGTTGAAGCCCGAGACGAGGATCATGTCCTTCTTGCGGTCGATGAGACGGATGAAGCCGCGCTCGTCCATCACGCCGATGTCGCCGGTGCTGAGCCATCGGTCGGCATCGATCACCTTCGCGGTCTCGTCCGGCCGCTGCCAGTAACCGCGCATCACTTGCGGACCATGCACGCAGAGTTCGCCGGGCTCGCCGATGCCGGCCCAGGTGCCGTCCTCGCGTCGAAAGCGCACGAGGGTCGACGGGGCAGGCAGGCCGATCGACCCGCTGAATGCGGCCAGGTCGTTCAGGTTCACGGGGTTCATCGTGACGATCGGCGAGCATTCGGTGAGCCCGTAGCCTTCGACGACCGGCTGCCCCGTCACCTGCTGGAAGCGCTCCGCGACCGCACGCTGCATCGCCATCCCGCCCGCCATCGCGAGCTTGAGCTTCGAGAAGTCGCGCTTGCAGAATTCCTCGTTGTCGAGAAAGGCGTTGTACAGCGTGTTGATGCCGGTGATTCCGGTGAAGGTCTCGTGGCGGATGATCTTCATCACCATGTTCATGTCGCGCGGGTTCGCGATCAGGATGTTGCGCCCGCCGAGCCCCATGAAGATGAACGCGTTCACCGTCAGCGAATAGATGTGATAGAGCGGCAGCGGCGTGAGCACCGTCTCGACGTCGCCGGTGACCTGGTCGGCGATCCACGCTTTCGCTTGCAGCAGGTTGGCGATCAGGTTGCCGTGCGTGAGCATCGCGCCTTTCGCGACGCCGGTGGTGCCGCCCGTGTACTGCAGGAACGCGAGGTCGTCGCGCGTCATCGGCACCGGCTGCGGCTTGCCGCGCATGCCGAGCGCGAGTGCGGAGCGCAGCCGGACCGCCTGCGGCAGCTGGTAGGCCGGCACGAGCTTCTTCACGTGCTTCAGCACGAAATTGATCAGGTGTCCTTTCGCATTGAAGCCGTCGGCGAGCAGGTCGCCGAGCGCGGTGACGATGATGTTCTTCACCTGCGTTTCCGGCAGCGCGTCCTGCAGCGTGCGCGCGAAATTCTCGAACACGACGATCGTCTGCGCGCCGCTGTCCTTCAGCTGATGCGCGAGTTCGCGCGCGGTGTAGAGCGGATTGACGTTGACGACGATCGCGCCGGCCTTCAGCGTGCCGAACAGTGCGACGGGGTACTGGAACGAGTTCGGCAGCATGATCGCGACGCGATCGCCGGGTTTCACGCCCGTGCTTTGCAGATACGACGCGAATGCATCGACTTTCTGCGCGAGCGCGCGGTACTTCATCGACGCGCCTGCACTCACGTAGGCGACGCGCTCGGCAAAGCGGGTCGTGCATTCGTCGAAGAACTGCACGAGCGACGTGTATTGCGTGACGTCGATCTCGTGCGGAACGCCGGGCGGGTACGACGCATACCAGATGCCGTCGGTGTTCGGCGGAAGCTGGGCCGCTGTGGTGGCTGCGGATGAGGACATGATGGTCTCCGGTGTCGCGGCGAGAGCGAGCGCGTCGGCGCTTGTTCCCGCCCGATGTTGTGCAGTCGACGAAAGCCCGCGCGCCGGCACGGCGCCGCATGACATTCGTTCGGCCCGGGCCCGCGCGTGAGCGCTCGCCCGGGCCGCATACGTGGGCGCCGGACCGGCGCGAACGTTTGCACGTCCGCGTGATCCCGCACCCGCAAGTCATCGCTGAAATGCCGCCTGCGCGGCCGTCGGTGCGATCAGTTCGCCGGGTGCAGCGTGGACGAACCGGCGCCCGACGTACTGGGTATCAGCCCGAATGCTTCGCTCGCGCCCGCATCGTCGAGCACCGCCGCGAAGCTCGACAATTGCGCGCTGTCGGGCATCGGCGCCTTCAGCGCGGCGACGATCAGCGACGACAGCCGCGCGATCATCTGCACGTCGTTCATCGTGCGGCCTTGCGAGAATTCGTCGATCAGGCTTTCGGTCTCGGCACCGGCGAGCGCGCCGGACAGTGCGCCGATCGCGAAGTGCAGCCGCCAGCCGAGCTCGGTGCGCGGCAGATGCGGCAGCGCACGCTGGAACGCGTCGAAGAAACGGCCCGCGACGCTTGCGTAGTGGGCGGTCAGGAAGTTGCGCACGAACGGCGACGGGTCGGTGTACGCGCGGCCGATCAGCCGGAGGAACGCGGGGCCGCCGCGGTCGGGGTCGCGCGACGCCTTCAGTGCGGGAATGAACATCGCGCCGAGCACGTGCTCGCAGGTGATGTGCTCGCCGAGCTGCGCATCGAAGCGGTCGAGGATGCCGAGACGTTCCTGGTTGAGCTGGTCGAGCCGGCGCGACAGCATCGCGTGGATCAGCGCTTCCTTGCTGCCGAAGTGATAGTTGACCGCTGCGAGGTTCACCGCCGCACGCGACGTGATCTGCCGCATCGACATCGCCTCGAAGCCATGTTCGATAAACAGATCCTCGGCCGCATCGAGAATGCGCGCCTTCGTCCCGCCGGTCTGCCGCGCGCTGGATGACCGCCCGCCGGACGCCCGTCCCGCAGCGGGTCGCCCCTCCTGACTTACTGCCATGTGCCGCCTCCCACGCCGGTTTCCCGGCCGCGAACTGGTGATTGGTTTATCTGATTCAAACAGCCGTTTTTATTAAGATAAAAAAACGCAGGCGGGGCGGGCAAGCAGGGAATCTGGACAAATTCCTCTAGTTCGATGTGCAGGTGCGGAAAGTCACGCGCGCCGCCCCGGCGGGGCGGGGCGCGCGCGATGGTGCGATGCGATAGTGCGTGGGATCAGGTGGCGGTGGTACGCGTATTGACCGATTGCGTCATGTCGATGCCGCGCCGCTCGCGGCTGAACAGGATCAGCACCGCGATCACGACGGCCACGATGCCGGCGACGAGCGCGAGCGCATAGCCGTAGTTGTTGCCTTGGGAAACCGCGAACGATGCCTGCATCGTCGCGTTCCCGGACGCGAGCAGGTTGCCGAGCTGATAGACGACACCGGGGAAGGTCGCGCGGATCTCGTCGGGCGAAATCTCGTTGAGGTGGACGGGGATCACGCCCCATGCACCCTGCACGGAAATCTGCATCAGGAACGCGCCGGCGGCGAGCGCGACCGGGCCGCTCGAGAACGCCCACAGCGGCAGCACCGGCAGCGCGATCAGCGCCGCGATGAAGATCGCGCGGCGGCGCCCGATGCGCTCCGAGATCGCGCCGAACGACAGGCCGCCGACGATGGCGCCGATGTTCAGCACGATCGTGATCCACGATACGGTGTGCGGATCGAAATGGTGCTGTTCGCGCAGGAAGGTCGGGTAGAGATCCTGCGTGCCGTGCGAGAAGAAGTTGAACGCGGTCATCAGCACGATCGCGTAGATCGTGAGCTTCCAGTTCTGCTGCACCGTGGCCCAGAGGCCCGGCCGCGGCTGCTTTTCCATCTGCTTCCAGGCCGGCGATTCCGGCACGTGCGTGCGCACGTACAGCACGAGCAGCGCGGGCAGTACGCCGACCATGAACATACCGCGCCAGCCGATGTACTGATAGAACAGGCCGAACACGACGGACGCGAGCAGGTATCCGCTCGGATAGCCGGCCTGCAGCAGGCCCGACACGATGCCGCGTGCATGGGTCGGCACGGTTTCCATCGTCAATGCGGAGCCGACACCCCATTCGCCGCCCATCGCGATGCCGAACAGCGCGCGCAGCACCAGCAGCGCGGTCAGGCTCGGCGCGAAGCCGGATGCGAGTTCGAGCACGGAATAGCACGCGATGTTGACCATCAGCGTCGGACGGCGCCCGAAACGATCGGCGAGCCGGCCGAAGATCAGTGCACCGAGCGGGCGCATCGCGAGGGTCAGCGTGAGCGCGAAGGCGACGGCGGGTATCGTCGACGCGAACTCGGCGGCGATGTCCTTCAGCACGAAAACCATCAGGAAAAAATCGAACGCATCGAGCGTCCAGCCGAGATAGGCAGCGATGGTGACGTTGCGTTGTTCGCGGGTCCAGCTCATGTCCGAAGTCTCCTCGTTGGCATAGCGCGCTCACGATGTGCAGACGGATGCCGGCCCGGCTGCGCGCGGCGCGGGCATGGATCGAGTGTAGGTCGCAGCGTCGTGCGATGCGGGGCGCGATAACGTTGAATCGGGAATAATCCCTACGAAATGGACTGTTGCGAAAGCGGGAACGCGGTACGCCGAGCAAGGCGCCCGGCGGCTGTATCATTCCGGAAGGCTTTTTGTATCAGTTATGTAATGTGCGCGCCGCACGTTCGCCCTCGAATCAGGAGTCCGGATGACCGAAGATTTCGCTGCCGCATTGCCCGTGTTCGACACCGCGAGGCTGTGGCTGCGTCCGCGCGTGCTGGCCGATCTCGACGCGAGCATCGCGATGGATCGCGATCCCGAAGTCACACGGCATATCGCGGGGCCGTGGCACGATCCGGTCGAGCATCGCCGCTTCGTCACGCATCGGATCACGCGCGACTATCCGCCGGGCCTCGGCTACTGGTCGATCTTCGACAAGCATGCACCCGACGTGTTCATCGGCTGGATTCTGCTGATTCCCGACTATGCGGACGGCGCGCGCGACGTCGAGATCGGCTGGCGGCTCGTGCGCGCGGCGTGGGGGCGCGGCATCGCGTGCGAGGCCGCGGCGGCCGTCGTGCGCCACGCGTTCGACAACGTGCGGCTGCCTCGTGTGATCGCCGATATCGCCGAGGCAAACACGGGTTCGCTGAACGTCGCGCGCAAGCTCGGCATGCGTCGCGTGAGCGTCGTGCACGACGGGATTCCCTACGTGCGCCATCG
Source organism: Burkholderia sp. IMCC1007 (assembly GCF_027257875.1). Lineage (GTDB taxonomy): Bacteria > Pseudomonadota > Gammaproteobacteria > Burkholderiales > Burkholderiaceae > Burkholderia. Next base: position 6,574 of record NZ_JAPVQY010000034.1, on the reverse strand, counting down.
TCTCGAGCGCGACGATCTGCGCGCGTAATTGCCGTGTGCCGGCGCGGCCGGTTGTCAGGGATGGTCAATCACGCGCGCATCGACGTCGCGACGTATTAACGGTCCGCAGGATCAGGAGTATCGTTGCCGGAAATCAGCAACATGGGGTACGACCATGGCACTCGGCAACGACGTTCATCTCATTCCCGTCAGGCTCGACGCGCTGCGTCCGACACAGATGACGGTCGGCTATCGCGAAGTGAAAGCGAAGCGCAAGCACTGGAAGACACTCGACAAGCGCGCGCGCAAGGCGGCGATCGACTCGCACTGGTTTCCGGCCGTCCTTGGCCCGGGCGGCGTGCACTACATCACCGACCACCATCATCTCGGCCTCGCGCTGATCGAGGAAGGGGAGTCGCGCATCAATGCGATGCTGCTGAAGGATCTGTCCTGGCTCGACGACACGATCTTCTGGCGGATGATGGAGCACAACCAGTGGGTGCATCCATTCGGCGCGGACGGCACGCGCCGCGACTACGCGAATCTGCCGAAGTCGCTGACGGGGATCGTGGACGATCCGTATCGCAGCCTCGCGGGCGAACTGCGCACGGCGGGCGGGTATGCGAAGGACGCGACGCCGTTCAGCGAATTCCTGTGGGCCGACTATTTGCGCCAGCACGTCACGCTCGACCAGATCCGCAAGAACTTCACGAAGGCGCTCGACGTCGCGCTGCATCGTGCACACGATCAGGACGCGCGCTATCTGCCCGGCTGGTCGGGCGTCATCGCCGCCAAACCCTGACACGCGCACGGCGCCCATCGCCCCATGACGACCGTCCCGATCCGCCCGGATGCCGGCCCGCAGCATCCCGACCATTTCGCTGCAGTCGATGCGGCGCCGCCACCTCCGACGCAGCGCATCGGTCTCGATGCGCTGGCCGGCCTGTCGATCGCGGGCCTGCTGATTCCCGAGGCCGTCGCGTATGCGGGCCTTGCCAACCTGCCCCCGCAGGCCGGTCTGATCGCGCTGCTGTCTGGGCTCGTCGTCTATGCGCTGACGGGCAGCAGCCGTTTTGCGATCGTGTCGTCGACGTCGTCGTCGGCCGCCGTGCTCGCGGCGACGGTGCTGGCCGAGTCGGGGATGGCGCTTGCCGCGCAGCTCGCGCTGGCGGCCGCGCTCGTCGCGATGACGGGCGTGCTGTTCATCCTCGCGGGCGTCGCGCGGCTCGGCGGCATGTCGGACTTCGTTGCACGCCCGGTCCTGCGCGGCTTCACGTTCGGGCTGGCGCTGACGATCGTCATCAAGCAGTTGCCGAAGATTCTCGCGATCCCCGTGCGGCACAGCGATGCGCCGCACGTCGCGCTCGATCTCGTCACCGGCGCGCCGCATGCGAACCTTGCGAGCGTCGCGCTCGGCGCGGCCGCGCTCGCGCTCTTGTTCGTGCTCGGGCGTCGCTCGCGCGTGCCGGCGACGCTCGTCGTGATCGTGCTGTCGATCGGTGCGGGCTACGTGTTCGACTGGCAGCACTACGGGATCGCGATCGTCGGGCACATCGACTTCCGGCACCTCGAATTCGGGTTGCCGCACCTCGACCGCAATGCATGGATGCAGACGGTCGAGCTCGCGTTCGCGTTGATGCTGATCCTGTATGCGGAGTCGTACGGCTCGATCCGCAACTTCGCATTGAAGCACGGCGACAGCGTGTCGCCGAACCGCGACCTCGTCGCAATCGGCTGCGCGAATCTCGTGTCGGGGTTGCTGCACGGGATGCCGGTCGGTGCCGGCTATTCGGCGACCTCCGCGAACGAGGCAGCCGGCGCGCAATCGCGTTTCGCGGCGCTATGGGCCGCCGGCGTGGTCGCGCTGATCGTGTGGCTGCTGCTGCCGCAACTCGCCCGCACGCCGGAGCCCGTGCTCGCGGCGATCGTGATCTTCGCGGTCAGCCATTCGCTGCATCCCGCGGTGTTCCGGCCGTATTGGGTGTGGCATCGCGACCGGCTCGTCGTGATCGCCGCGCTGCTCGCGGTGCTCGTGCTCGGCGTGCTGCACGGGCTGCTCGTGGCAATCGGCGTGAGCCTGCTGCTGACGCTGCGCAAGTTGTCCGAGCCGAACGTCAGCGTGCTCGGCCGGTTGCGCGACGGTCACGACTTCGTCGACGTCGCGAATCATGCGGATGCGAAGCCCGTGCCGGGCGTGCTGATCGTGCGGCCCGAGGCGCAGCTGTTCTTCGCGAACGCAGACCGGATGCTCAATCGCGTGCGTGCGCTGATGAAGGCCGCGCCCGATACGCATACCGTGATGCTGAGCCTCGAGGAAACGCCGGACGTCGACGGCACGACGATCGAGTCGTTGCGCACGTTCGCGGCCGAATGCGCGGCACGCGGGCTGCAATTCGCGATCGTACGGCTCAAGGAGCACGCGTTGCATGCATTGCGCCGTGCGGCCGACGATACGCTGCACGACGATGCGATGTCCGAACTGAGTGTCGACGAGAGTCTGCAGATGCTGCAGACGCGCGGCAACGGCGCGAAGGGCGGCGCGTGACGATGTGGGGCGCATGCTTGCCGCGAGGTGTCGGCCGGTTCCGTCTAGGTGGATAACGCGGCGTCGGCCGGTTCGGCGGCAGCGCGGTTCGCGATGACGTGGCCACTTCGGCGGCCGTCGGCGCGTATGCGCCTGCGTGTGCACTGGGGACTGCCGCGCAGGCGGCCGCGTAGCGCAACTGCTCGGCAGCCGTTGCATCGGGGTAGGCAAGCTGACCGGCGAGCCGGCCGCCGATGCTGGCGTCGCCGCAGCCGACGGTGTCGCAACCTCGGTCGCGAACGCCGGCTGAAACAGCTCGCTATCGCGATGCAGCAGCTGCATGCCGGACGCTCCGCGCGTGATCAGCACGGCCGCATACGGCGCCCAGGTGCGCAATTGCGCGAGCGCGGTGCAGCGGCAGCGGCGGCGAGCGGGCGGGCGGCGCTGGACGTCGCACGCGGCGACGTGTGGCGCCGCCCGGTACAAAGGGCGTGTGGCGCGATCAGCGCGGGCTGCTCCAGCCCTTGTAGTTCTTCACGTTGTCGCGCGTGACGAGCGTCGGCTCGATCAGGATCATCGGATTGGCCGGCTTCTGGCCGTTCATGATCCCGTAGCCGACGTTCACGGCCTGCTGCGCCATCGCCCACGGATCCTGGCTCGCCGACGCCTGCACGAGCGTGTTCGACTTCAGCGCGGCCTCGATGTCGGGCGCGCCGTCGACCGACGTGATCACGACGTTCGCGCGGTTCAGCTGCTTCGCCGCCAGATCGCTGCCGATCGCCTGCGGATCGTTGATCGTGAACACGCCGTCGAGCTTCGGAAAGCGCGTCAGGTAGCCCTGCATCGCGTTCATCCCCCCTTCGCGCGAGCCCTTGCCGTCCTGGTCGCTCGACAGCAGCTTGATGCCGGGATTCTTCGCGAGCACGGCCTTGCAGCCGTTCACGCGGTCGATCACGGCCGACACCTGCGGGCCGTTCTCGATGATCACGTTGCCCTTGCCGTTGAGCTTCTTCGCGAGGTAGTCGCACGACAGTTCGCCGGCCTTCACGTTGTTGGTCTGCACGGTCGCGTTCGCGCCGGCGGCCGCGACGTCCACGGCGACGACCGTGATGCCGGCCGCCTGCGCCTTCTTCACCGCCGGCTCGATCGCCTTCGGGTCGGTCGCGTTCAGCAGGATCATGTCGACGTGCGCGGAGATGAAGTTGTCGATCTGCGTGAACTGCTTGTTCAGGTCGTAGTCGGCCGACACCGCGGTGACCTTCGCGTTCGGGTTGAGCTGCTTTGCGCGTGCTTCGGCGCCTTTCACGATCGTGACGAAGTACGGATTGCCGAGCGAACCGACCGTGACGCCGATCGATTTCAGCGGCTTGTCGGCGGCATGGACGGCGGCAGTACCGAATGCGAGTGCGCAGGCGACGGCGGTCAGGGCGGCTTTGTGCTTGAACATGTCGTTGTGTCTCCGAATGATTCTTTGGCGAACGGGCGCGGGAGGATCGGCCTGCGCCCCGGGGTTGAGTGGTGAGGAAGCGATGTCAGGTGCGGGCGGAGTCGCGCTGGCGATAGCGGTCGAGCGCGACCGCGCCGATGATCACGAGGCCCTTGATGATGTATTGCCAGATATCGGATACGCCGAGCAGCACCAGGCCGTTGGTCAGCACCGCGATGATCAGCGCGCCGATCAGCGTGCCGACGATCGAGCCGACGCCGCCGACGAAGCTCGTGCCGCCGAGGATCACCGCGGCGATCGCGTCGAGTTCGTACGACTGGCCGAGCTGCAGCCCGTTGGCCGCATAGAGGCGTGCGGCCGACATCACCGCGCCGAGGCCGGCGAGCAGGCCCGACGCCGCATACACGAACAGCTGGATCGCGCGCACGTTGATGCCCGACAGCCGTGCGGCTTCCGGATTACCGCCGACCGAATAGATCCGCATCCCGAGCACCGTGCGGCGCAGGATGAACCACGACAGCGCGATCACCGCCCCGGCGATGACGACGAGCCACGGCACGCCGAGGATCGTGCCGTTGCCGATGAACGCGAACGGCAGTTGCGGATTGAAGATGGTCGTGTCGTTGCCGATCAGGCGGGCGACGCCGCGCACGGCCGTCATCGCGCCGAGCGTGACGATGAACGGCGGCAGGCGCAGGAACGAGATCAGGCCGCCGTTGATCGCGCCGAACACGAGGCCGACGACGAGCGCGAACGGTACGCCGAGCCAGCCCCAGCCGGGGATGGTCGACGCGAGCAGCGCGGCGACGGCCGATGCGGCGAGCACCGAGCCGACCGACAGGTCGATGCCGCCCGTCAGGATCACGAAGGTCATGCCGGCGGCGAGCACGATGTTGATCGATGCCTGCTGCGTGACGATCGACAGGTTCTGCAGCGTGAAGAAGCCGTCGGTCATGAAGCCGAAGCCGATGCACAGGACCAGCAGCACCGGCAGCATGCCGGCGGTGCGCATCAGCGACTGCATGCGTGCGCGGTGATCGGCGCCGCGCATCAGCGGCGTACGGTTGGCGACCGGATGGGCCGTCGCGGAAGCGAGGTTCCGCTGCTTGGTCGGGTTGATCATTTCGATACCTTGAATGAAGAGGGAAATGAAGGGGCCGTGGTCAGTGCGCGTCGGCGAGTTCGGCCTGCGAGCCGGTGGCGAGCGCGATGATCGCTTCCTGCGTGATGGGGGTATGCGTGTGGCCGCCGAGTTCGCCGGCGATTTCGCCTTCGCGCATCACGAGCACGCGATCGGCGACGCCGATGATTTCCGGCAGCTCGCTCGAGATCACGATCACGCCGACACCCGCGCGCGCCAGTTCGTTGATGATCCGGTAGATCTCGGATTTCGCGCCGATGTCGACGCCGCGCGTCGGTTCGTCGAGGATCAGCACGCGCGGCTTCGTCTCGAGCAGGCGCGACAGCAGCACTTTCTGCTGGTTGCCGCCCGACAGCGCGCCGACGTTCACGTTCGCGTTCGGCACGCGGATCGACAGCGACGCGATCGCATCGCGCGCACGCGCCGCGCCGCGCGGCAGATCGAGTGCGCCCAGGCGTGCATCGCGGTTGCACACGGAGATGTTGATGTTGTCGCGCACGCTCATGTCGAGGAACAGGCCCTGGCGCTTGCGGTCTTCGGTCAGGTAGACGAGGCCCGCGTCGATCGCGTCGCGCGGCGAATGCGCGCCGAACGTGCGATCGCCGAGCTTCACGTCGCCGCGCGTGCGCGGCTCCGCGCCGAAGATCAGCCGTGCGAGCTCGGTGCGGCCCGCGCCGACGAGCCCCGCGATGCCGAGCACTTCGCCGGCATGCAGATCGAGGCTGCAACCGCGCACGCGCTCGCCGTCGGCGATGTCGCGCACCGACAGCAGCAGGTGGCCGGGGTCGTACGGCGCATGTTCCTTCTTGTAGAAACCGGAGATGTCGCGGCCCACCATCATCGCGACGAGCCGCTCGGCCGACAGCGATGCGCGCTCGAGCGTGCCGACGTATGAACCGTCGCGCAGCACCGACACGCGATCGGACAGTTCGTAGATCTCCGCCATCCGATGGCTGATGTAGATGATCGCGAGGCCTTCCTCGCGCAACTGGCGGATCAGGCCGAACAGATGCTCGGTTTCACGCGACGACAGCGGCGTCGTCGGCTCGTCCATCACGAGGATGCGTGCACGGGTGTGCACGGCGCGCGCGATTTCGACGAGTTGCTGTTCGGCGATCGACAGCGTGCCGACGAGCGTGTCGGGGCCGAACGGGGCGCCGAGGCGCGCGAGCACGTCCTGGCAGCCGCGCGCCATTGCCGCGCGATCGATGGTGCCCCAGCGCCGGTTGCCGCGGCGCAGTTCACGGCCGACGTAGATGTTTTCCGCGACGGTCAGGTTCGGCGCGAGGCACAGTTCCTGGTAGATCACCGCGACGCCGGCATCGCGCGCGGCGAGCGGGCCGTCGATGTCGATGCGCTCGCCGTCGATCAGGATCTCGCCGCCGGCGTCGGCGCGGTATGCGCCGGACAGGATCTTCATCAGCGTCGATTTGCCGGCGCCGTTCTCGCCCATCAGCGAGTGGATCTCGCCCGGGTAGACGGT
>NZ_JAPVQY010000033.1:26323-87834 GCF_027257875.1 Burkholderia sp. IMCC1007 | reverse complement strand
CGACCAGCGTCTTCACGTCCGGCACCTTCACGCCGGCCGCGCGCTTCGGCGGCTCGACCACCTTCAGCGTCTTCAGACGCGGCGCGACGTCCACGCCGAGGTCTTCCGGCTTCACCGTTTCCAGCGGCTTCTTCTTCGCCTTCATGATGTTCGGTAGCGTCACGTAGCGCGGCTCGTTCAGGCGCAGGTCGGTGGTGACGACCGCCGGCAGCGTCAGCGACAGCGTTTCCGCGCCGCCGTCGACTTCACGTGCAACCGTAGCCTTACCGTCGGCGATCGTGACCTTCGACGCGAACGTCGCTTGCGGCAGACCCGCCAGCGCAGCCAGCATCTGGCCCGTCTGGTTCGAATCGTCGTCGATCGCCTGTTTGCCGAGGATCACCAGTTGCGGCTGCTCCTTGTCGACCAGCGCCTTCAGGATCTTCGCGACGGCCAGCGGCTCGACGCTGTCGTTCGACTCGACCAGGATCGCGCGATCCGCTCCGATCGCCAGCGCCGTACGCAGCGTTTCCTGCGCTTGCGCCACACCGACCGACACCGCGATCACTTCGGTCGCCACGCCCGCTTCCTTCAGGCGTACGGCTTCTTCCACCGCGATTTCGTCGAACGGGTTCATCGACATCTTCACGTTCGCGATGTCGACGCCCGTGTTGTCCGACTTCACGCGGACCTTCACGTTGTAATCGACCACTCTTTTCACTGGCACCAGGATTTTCATGCACACGCTCCAAAGTTACGAATACGACCAGAGGCCATTTTATAGCGAGGCCTCGTGACTGCACGGCCAGGCGGACCCAACCATCATGGTTGTCGAGGATACCGCTTCTTGGCGACGCGCCAATGATAGCGAACGATCGTTCTATTTTAAAAGAGAAAAAACCCGGACGCAAAGCCCGGGTTTTCGATCATCGACTCTAATCGTCGCCGGGCGCGCCCAGTAATTCGTGTTACCAGGCAGCAATGACCGCGCCGCCGAACTTCTGCTCGATGAACTGCTTCACTTCCGCGGAATGATAGGCCGCGATCAGCTTCGCGACCCACGGCTTGCTGCGATCGGCCTCGCGGATCGCGAGGATGTTCGCGTACGGGCCGTTCGGGCCCTCGATGGCGATCGCGTCCTGTTTCGGCTTCAGGCCCGCTTCCATCGCGTAGTTCGTGTTGATTGCCGCCGCGTCGACATCGCCAAGCGAGCGCGGAATCTGTGCCGCATCGAGCTCGACGATTTTCAGCTTGCGCGGATTGTCGACGATATCGAGCGGCGCCGCCTTCAGCCCCGCGTCCGCGCGCAGCTTCAGCAACCCCTGCTTCTGCAGCAACAGCAGCGCGCGGCCGCCGTTGGTCGGGTCGTTCGGCACCGCGATGCGCGCGCCGGGCTTCAGCTCGCCCAGCGACTTCACGCGCTTCGAGTAGATGCCCATCGGGAACGTAACGGTATCCGCGACCTTGATCAGCTTGTAGCCGCGATCCTTGACCTGCGCCTGCAGGTACGGATCGTGCTGGTAGCTGTTCGCATCGAGATCGCCGGACGCGAGCGCCGCGTTCGGCTGCACGTAGTCGGAGAATTCGACGATGCGGATATCGAGGCCGCTCTTGGCCGCGACCTTCTTCACCACTTCCATGATCTGCGCGTGCGGGCCGCCCGTCACGCCCACCTTGATGGTTTCCGCCTGCGCGTGCGCGCTCGTGAACAGCACAGCCGCCCCGAGTGCGGCCGCGAACTTCAGCATGACGCGTCGTTGCATCGTCTCCCCCAACGGATGATTGTCGCTTTTACTTGTGGCTCAGCCGGCGCACCAGCCAGTCGCCGAACGATTGCACGATCTGCACGAACACGATCAGGATCGCGACGACCGTCCACATCACTTCCGGCAGATAGCGCTGGTAGCCGTAACGGATGCCGAGATCACCGAGCCCGCCGCCGCCGATCGCACCGGCCATCGCCGAGTAGCCGACCAGCGACACGAACGTGATCGTCAGGCCCGCAACGATGCCCGGCAGCGATTCGGGCAGCAGCACCTTGAAAACGATCTGCGACGTGGTCGCGCCCATCGACTGCGCGGCCTCGATCAGCCCGCGGTCGACTTCGCGCAGCGCGGTCTCGACCAGCCGCGCGACGAACGGCGCGGCCGCGAGCGTCAGCGGCACGACCGCCGCGGCCGTGCCGATCGACGAACCCGTGACGAGCCGCGTAAACGGAATGACCGCGACCAGCAGGATGATGAACGGCGTGGAGCGCACCGCGTTCACGATACCGCCGAGCACGCGGTTCAAGCCGAGGTTCTGCAGCACGCCCTGGCGGTCGGTCAGATAGAGCAGCACGCCGAGCGGCAGCCCGACGAGCGCGCCGACCGCCCCCGAGATGCCGACCATGATCAGCGTCTCCCAGAACGACTGCACGAACATATCGAACATCTCACTCAACATACGAAAGCTCCTCTACCACCACACCTTGCTCGCGCAGGAACGCAAGCGCTTCCCCGACCTTGCCCGGCTCGCCGCCCGCGAGCACCGCGAGCGACCCGAATGCCTGCCCCTGGATTTCGTCGATCTGGCCGTGCAGGATGTTGAAATCGAGTTCGTACCGGCGGATCGTCTCCGACAGGATCGGCTGATCGACGCCGGAGCCGGTGAACGCGAGCCGCAGCAGATGCCCGCTGCCCGTCTTCAGCCGTTCGGCGACGCGCGCCTTCAGCGCCGGCGGCAGTTCCTGCGCGATCACGTCGCCGATCAGCGCGCGCGTCACTTCGTGATGCGGCTGCAGGAACACGTCGATCACGCGGCCTTCCTCGACCACGCGGCCCGCGTCGAGCACGGCAACGCGATCGCACACCTGCTTGATCACTTCCATCTGGTGCGTGATCAGCACGATCGTCAGGCCGAGTTCGCGGTTGATGCGCTTCAGCAGGTCGAGAATCGAACGGGTGGTTTCGGGGTCGAGCGCCGACGTCGCTTCGTCCGACAGCAGCACCTTCGGCTTGCTCGCGAGCGCGCGGGCGATGCCGACGCGCTGCTTCTGGCCGCCGCTGATCTGTGCCGGATAGCGGTCCTTCTGCGCGGACAGCCCGACCAGTTCGAGCAGCGGCAGCACGGCCGCCTCGATGTCGGCACGGCTCGCGCCGGCCAGCTCGAGCGGCAGCGCGACGTTGTCGAACACCGTGCGCGACGACAGCAGGTTGAAGTGCTGGAAGATCATGCCGATTTCACGGCGCGCTTCGCGCAGCGCGCCGGCCGGCAGCAGCGTGAGGTCGCGCCCGCCGACGACGACGTTGCCTTCCGTCGGTCGCGTGAGCAGGTTGATGGTGCGCACGAGCGTGCTCTTGCCGGCGCCGCTTCGACCGATGATGCCGAACACCTCGCCCTGAGGGATCGTCAGGTTGACGTTGTGCAATGCGTCGACCCAGCCGGTCGGCCCGGGGAAACGCTGTGACAGATTGCGTAATTCGATCATGTAAACAAAACGGCGACCGCGCGGCGAAGAGGCCCGCCCGTCGGCCGCCGATGCATCTGGAATAGCCGGCGATTTTACCGCAAACGCCTCATTCCCCTTAATAATCGATTTCGATCTTTTCATAACCAGACGAAATTAGAGGGGCGCCGCGGGGCCGTGACGGGAATGCCGCGACTATGATCCGGAAACACCGATGCCAACGAAACAGGGGACACGCCAGATGACCGTCATCACCACGCCGGCCGGCGCATCCGCCACCGCTGCGCCCGCCGCGGCGGCGTCGCCCGCGCCGCGAATGGGCCGGCTGCGTACCGCGGACGGGCTCGAGCTGGCGTCGTACCGCTGGCCGGTCGGCGACGGCACCGCGCCGCCGCGCGCGACGATCGCGCTCGTGCACGGCCTCGCCGAGCATGCGGGCCGCTACGCCGCGCTCGCCGCCAGACTGAACGCGGCCGGTACCGAGGTGCTGGCGATCGATCTGCGCGGGCACGGCCAGTCGCCGGGCAAGCGCGCATGGGTCGAGCGCTTCGACGGGTACCTGAACGATGCGGATGCGCTCGTCGCGCAAGCCGCCCGCGACGATACGCCGCTGTTCCTGATGGGTCACAGCATGGGCGGCGCCGTCGCGGCGCTGTATGCGATCGAACGCGTGCCGGCGCGCGGCTACGCGCTGGCGGGGCTCGTGCTGTCGAGCCCGGCGCTGGCGCCGGGGCGCGACGTGCCGCGCTGGATGCTCGCGATGAGCCGCATCATCAGCCGTACCTGGCCGACCTTCCCTGCGATCAGGATCGATGCGGCGCTGCTGTCGCGCGATCCGGCCATCGTTGCGGCCAATCGCGCCGATCCGCTCGTGCACCACGGCGCGGTGCCGGCGCGCACCGGCGCCGAAATCCTCGATGCGATGGCGCGCATCGAGCGCGGCTGCGGCGCGCTGCGCACACCGGTGCTCGTCTACCACGGCACCGACGACAAGCTGACCGAGCCGGATGGAAGCCGCGCGTTCGGCGCCCGGGTCGGCTCGACCGATCGCACGTTGACGCTATACGAAGGCGGCTTCCACGAAACGATGAACGATCTCGAGCGCGAGCGCGTGATCGATGCCTTGATCGCATGGATTCACGCGCGCGCGCCGGCGCGCTGAGCACACGCCGCCGTCGCTCGGGTCAGATACCGGCCAGCACGCGCAGATGCGCGACGACGCTGCGCCCGAGCGCCGACAGGTTGTAGCCGCCCTCGAGGCAGCTCACGATGCGGCCCTGCGCATGTCGGCGCGCAACGTCGACGATCTGAGCGGTCAGCCATTCGAAATCGGCCTCGACGAGGCCGAGGTTGCCTATGTCGTCCTCGCGATGCGCGTCGAAGCCCGCGGACACGAACAGCATTTGCGGCTTGAACGCGTCCAGGCGCGGCAGCCACAACATGTCGACCGCTTCGCGGATCGCCATCCCGTTGCTGCGCGCAGGCATCGGCAGGTTCACCATGTTCGGCGCCTGATGATCGGCGCCCGAGAACGGGTACAGCGGATGCTGGAAGAAACTGCACATCAGCACGCGCTCGTCGTTCGCGAACGCGGCTTCGGTGCCGTTGCCGTGGTGCACGTCGAAATCGATGATCGCGACGCGCTCGATGCCATGGACGTCGAGCGCATGCCGTGCGGCGATCGCGACGTTGTTGAAGAAGCAGAAGCCCATCGCGCGCGCGGGTTCCGCGTGATGGCCGGGCGGCCGGACGCTGCAGAACGCATTCGCGTAGCGACCCTCGATCACAGCGTCGGTCGCCGCGATCGCGGCGCCGGCCGCACGCAACGCGGCCCGCCACGTGTCGCGATTCATCAGCGTGTCGGGATCGATCTCGGCATAGCCGTCGACGGGCGTCAGGCTGCGGATGTAATCGATATGGGCCTGCGTATGCACGCGGCCCAGCGCGACCTCGCTCGCGAACGGCGCGGTCTCGTGCACGATCAGATCGTCGATGCGGCTCGCGATCAGCTGATCCTGGATCGCCGACAGTCGCGCCGGGCATTCCGGATGCCATTCTCCCATCTCGTGCAGCATGCAGTCGGGGTGCGTATAGAAGGCGGTTGCCATAAGCTGTCATCTGCGGCGCCGGGGGCGCCGCACGTCTCCATCAATGATGTCCATCGTCTGCCGCGAATTCGCCGCTAACTTACCACAACGGTGCGCTGCTTCGCCCCGGCACGCGGGATGCCTCGGGTATACTGCGCCGAACCCCATCGCCTTGTCCGCCCGCTTCGACATGAATTCCAGCAAGCCTGCCGCCCGACTTTCCGCGCTGTTGCGCGTTCGCGTTCCGCTCGTTGCGGCTGCCGTCGCCGCCGCGCTGGCCACCGCGCCCGCCATTGCGCAGACGCAGCCTGCGACGCCGGCCGGCACGCAGGGCGCGCAGGCACAACCGCAGCAGCCTGCACCGCAAGGTCAGACATTCGAAGAGGAAATCGTCCCGCAGCGTTACGCGAACAACGCGCAGGTCGACGCATTCATCGACGAGCTGGTGAGCCGCGACGGCTTCGATGCCGCGAGCCTGCATGCGCTGTTCTCGCGCATCAGCTACTCGGCAACCGCCGTCAAGCTCGTGCGGCCCGCACCGACGCCGTCGATCAAGAACTGGAGCGTCTATCGATCGCGCTTCATCGAGCCGATCCGCATCAATGCGGGCGTGAAATTCTGGAAAGCGAACCTGGCGACGCTGCAGCGCGCATCCCGGGAATTCGGCGTGCCGCCGGAGGTGATCGTCGGCATCATCGGCGTCGAAACGATCTATGGCCGCTACATGGGCAACTTCCGCGTGCTCGACGCGCTGACGACGCTCACGTTCGACTATCCGGACACGCCGAATCGCGAGAGCCGCCAGGCGACCTTCCGCAAGAATCTCGAGGATTTCCTCGTCTGGACGCGCGACAACCAACTCGACCCGACCACCGTGCTCGGCTCCTACACGGGCGCGATCGGCATCCCGCAGTTCCTGCCGAGCAGCATCCGCGAATATGCAGTCGATTTCGACGGCACGGGCCACGTCGACCTGCGCAGCAGTCCTGCCGATGCGATCGGCAGCGTCGCGAACTATCTGAAGCAGCACGGCTGGGAAACCGATCGTCCGGTGGTCTGGCGCATCACGCCCGATACGGGCAGCCTCGGCATCGCGCAAGCCGCGGCCGACGGTCAGCCCGAGCCGCACTGGGCACTGTCGCAACTGCTGCGCGCAGGCATGACGCTCAACGAGCCGGCAGTCAACATCACCACCGAAGCCGGCACGCCGGTTACCGTGGTCGATCTGCCGTCGCCGGGACGCGCGACCGAGTATATGCTCGGCCTGAAGAATTTCTACGTGCTGACGCGCTACAACCGCAGCTTCTTCTATGCGCTCGCCGTGTATCAGCTCGGCGAAGCCGTGAAGGCGCAGATGGAAGCGGACGGCGCACTCCCGCTGCCCCCCGTCGACACGCAGGCGCAATAAGCGCAACTGCCCAAATAAAAAGCGCCGCAGATGCGGCGCTTTTTATTGCGTGCCCGAGGGCGTGCCGCCTGGGCTCAGGCAGGAAACACGCCGGTCGACAGATAGCGGTCGCCGCGATCGCACACAATGAACACGATCGTCGCGTTCTCGACCTGACGCGCGATGCGCAGCGCGACTTCGCATGCGCCTCCCGACGAAATGCCGGCGAAAATGCCCTCGACGGCCGCGAGCCGCCGCGCCATCGTTTCGGACGCAGCCTGGCTCACGTTCTCGACGCGATCGACGCGACTGCGATCGAAAATCGTCGGCATATAGGCTTCCGGCCACTTGCGGATACCGGGAATACGCGAGCCGTCTTCCGGCTGCGCGCCGATGATCTCGATCGCCGGATTCTGTTCCTTCAGATAACGCGACGTGCCCATGATCGTGCCCGTCGTGCCCATCGCCGACACGAAGTGCGTGACGCGGCCTTCGGTGTCGCGCCAGATCTCCGGGCCCGTCGTTTCGTAGTGCGCGATCGGATTGTCGGGGTTTCCGAACTGATCGAGGATCACGCCCTTGCCTTCGCGCTGCATCTGCTCCGCGAGATCGCGTGCCAGCTCCATCCCGCCCTTCACCGGCGTAAGGATGATCTCCGCACCGTAGGCGGCCATGCTCTGGCGGCGCTCGACCGACAGGTCTTCCGGCATGATCAGCACCATCTTGTAGCCGCGGATCGCCGCCGCCATCGCGAGCGCGATGCCCGTGTTGCCGCTCGTCGCCTCGATCAGCGTATCGCCCGGCTTGATCCGGCCACGCGCTTCGGCCTTGCTGATCATCGACAACGCCGGACGATCCTTCACGGAGCCGGCCGGGTTGTTGCCTTCCAGCTTCGCGAGCAACACGTTGTTGCGTGCGCGAATCTCGTCGTCCGGCAGGCGGACCAGTTGCACGAGCGGCGTGTTGCCGATCGTGTCTTCGATAGTTTTGTAAGCCATGGAGATACCGTGAGTACGAGGCCGATCAATCGATCGATTGTAAACCAGTGCCGCGGCTAGCGCCGGCAACCCCATTGCGCCGATGGAATAGACCGGTCGGACGATCCGCGCTGGCACGCGCACGGCACGCACGCAAAAAGCCCGCGGCACGCCGCGGGAAACCGCCGCAACGACGGCGACTGAAGGAGCCTTTCGTCGGGTGCGCGTTACTTTTGTGCGGTGCGAGCCGGCGCCGCGGCGGGTTTCGCCGCAGCCGGTTTGCCGGCGGCAGGCGCCGGCGCCGCCGAACCCGCCGCGCCGATCGTCAAGCCCTCCTGCTGAAGGCGCTCGACCGTATGGCCGCCCATGCCTTTCACGCGCGACGCGAGATCTTCTGCATTCCTGAACGGGCCGCGTGCGCCGCGCTCGTCGAGAATCGCCTTAGCCCGCGCGGGACCGATGCCCTTGATGCCCACGAGCGCATCCTCGTTCGCAGTGTTGACGTCGACGGCTGCCCAGGCCGACGCGATCGCGCCGAGCATGGCAGCTGCAGCAAACCATTTCCTGATCATGTGCTGGATCTCCGATGAAAACGGCCGGCGGCTGCCGACCGTGAGACCCAGTCTATCGATGCAATGCTTGCGTTTAAACCTGGCCGGACAGCCAACGTACGTAGCGATCGACGCCTTCCTGCACGGTGAAGAACGGCGCGTCGTAGCCGGCCGCGCGCAGTTTCGTCTGGTCGGCCTGCGTGAAGCACTGGTACTTGCCGCGCAGTGCATCGGGGAACGGCACGTATTCGATCAGGCCCTGCTCGACCTGCTGCGCGAGCGTCAGCGGCGGCAGGTTGTCGAGCGCGCGCAGCGTGTTCACGACCGTCGATGCGATGTCGTTGAACGGTTGCGCACGGCCGGTGCCGAGATTGAAGATGCCCGACTTCTCCGGATGATCGAAGAAGAACAGGTTCACCTTCGCGACGTCCTCGACCGACACGAAGTCGCGCGTCTGCTCGCCCGGCGCATAACCGTTGTACTCGCCGAACAGCTTGACCTTGCCTTCCGCACGGAACTGGTTGAAGTTGTGGAACGCCACCGACGCCATACGGCCCTTGTGCGTCTCGCGCTGGCCGTACACGTTGAAATAGCGGAACCCGGCGATCTGGCTCTTCGCGCTCGGCAGCACGCGACGGATCACCTGGTCGAACAGGAACTTCGAATAGCCGTAGACGTTCAGCGGCGCTTCGACTTCACGTTCCTCGACGAAACGCGTGGAGCCGCCGTAGATCGCGGCCGACGACGCGTACAGGAACTGCGCGCCTTGCGCGAGGCATGCGTCGAGCACGGCGCGGCTGTAGCGGAAGTTGTTGTCCATCATGTAGCGGCCGTCGGTTTCCATCGTGTCCGAACAGGCGCCTTCATGGAACACCGCGCGTACTTTGCCGAAATCGCCGCGCGTGAAGCGCTCGACGAATTCCGTCTTGTCGAGATAGTCGTCGATCTCGCAATCGACGAGGTTGCGGAACTTGTCCGCGCGCGTCAGATTGTCGACTGCGACGATGCGCGTCTCGCCGCGCTCGTTGAGCGCCTTGACGATGTTCGCGCCGATAAAGCCGGCTGCGCCGGTAACGATAATGGTCATGACCGTCCTGCCTAAAAATGCGAGAGATGCGGGCGACGCACCGACGGCGCCGCCCGAATGCGCTCAGTGAAACAGTTCGTCGTAATCGACGGTAGCCGTGCCGAGCTTGCCGACCACGATGCCCGCCGCGCGGTTCGCCAGCACGACGGCATCGACGAGCGGCACGCCCGCACCGAGCATCGTCGCCACCGTCGCGATCACGGTATCGCCCGCGCCGGATACGTCGTACACCTCGCGCGCAAGCGCCGGCGCATGCAGTTCGCCCGTGGCGGAAAAGAGCGTCATCCCCTCTTCCGAACGCGTGAGCAGCAATGCCTCGAGGTCGAGTTCCTGGCGCAGCGTTGCGACGCGCGCGCGCAGGTCGTCTTCCGATTTCCACTGACCGACGACTTCGCGCAACTCGGCGCGATTCGGCGTGATCAGCGATGCGCCGCGATAGCGCGCCCAGTCGCCGCCCTTCGGATCGACGAGCACGGTCTTGCCGGCCGCGCGCGCCTTCTCGATCATCGTCGTCACGTGTGTGAGACCGCCTTTCGCGTAATCCGACATCAGCACGACGTCGTGCTGCGGCAGCAGCGCATCGAAATGCGCGAGCCCGGCGAGCAGCACCTCGTGCGTCGGCATCGCCTCGAAGTCGACGCGCAGCAGTTGCTGCTGGCGCGCGAGCACGCGCAGCTTGATCGTCGTCGGCAGCGCGGCGTCGCGTTCGAGATGGCACGTCACGCCGCTGCTGGCGAGCAGCTCCACGATCCGCTCCCCGGGCTCGTCGCAGCCGACGACGCACAGCAGCCCGGCCTGAGCGCCGAGCGTGACGGCGTTGCGCGCGACGTTGGCCGCACCGCCGAGCCGCTCTTCCTGACGCTGCACGTGCACGACCGGCACCGGCGCTTCCGGGGAAATACGGTCGACGTTGCCGAACCAGTAGCGGTCGAGCATGACGTCACCGACGACGAGCACACGCGAACGCGCAAGTTGCTCGCGCGGTACCGGCACCACTTCGCGAAGAATAGTCATCGTGCGATCATCCACGGGAGCGCGACTCGGGATCGACATGCGGGCGCCCGATCGCGTAGTAATCGATGCCGAGCTCGGCCATCGCATCCGGCTCGTACAGGTTACGCCCGTCGAAGATCACCGGTGCCTTCAATTCCGCTTTCAGGCGCGTGAAATCGGGGCTCCTGAATTCCTTCCACTCGGTGACGATCACGAGCGCGTCCGCTGCCGTCACGGCCGCATCCTGCGTATCGACGAAATGCAGGCGCGCGAGCGCATCGGAATTTTCGCCGAGGTCGAGCGCGAACACGCGGCGCGCCTCGTCGATCGCGACCGGATCGTACGCGCGGACGGTCGCGCCGCGCCCGAGCAAGGCGGCGATCAGCCGGCGGCTCGGCGCCTCGCGCATGTCGTCCGTGTTCGGCTTGAACGCGAGGCCCCAGACCGCGAATTCGCGGCCGGTCAGATCCGCGCCGAAGCGCTGCTCGACCTTGCCGATCAGCACGTCCTTCTGCGCGGAGTTGGCCGCTTCGACGGCCTCCAGGATGCGCAGCGGCTGGCCGTTCTCGCCGGCCGTGCGAATCAGCGCTTGGACGTCCTTCGGAAAGCACGAGCCGCCGTAACCGACGCCCGCGTACAGGAAGTGATAGCCGATGCGCGGATCGGAGCCGATCCCGCGGCGCACGGCCTCGATGTCGGCGCCGACCTTGTCGGCAAGATTCGACATCTCGTTCATGAACGAGATACGCGTTGCCAGCATTGCGTTCGCCGCATATTTCGCGAATTCCGCCGAACGCACGTCCATGTAGATCGTGCGCTCGTGATTGCGGTTGAACGGCGCGTAGAGCTTCTTCATCTTCTCGCGCGCGATCGCGCCCGTCTCGTCGTCGGCAACGCCGATGATGATCCGGTCCGGACGCATGAAGTCCTCGACGGCCGCCCCTTCCTTCAGGAACTCCGGATTCGACACGACCGAGAAGCGATGCGCGACGCTGCCCGCGAGCCCGCGTGCGCCGAGCGCCTCGTCGACCACGGCGCGCACGCGTTGCGCGGTGCCGACCGGCACCGTCGACTTGTCGACGATGACCTTGAAGCCCGTCATGTGACGGCCGATGTTGCGCGCGGCCTCGAGCACGTATTGCAGGTCGGCCGAGCCGTCCTCGTCGGGCGGCGTGCCGACCGCGATGAACTGGATCTCGCCGTGCGCGACGCTTGCTTCGATGTCGGTCGAGAACTGCAGGCGTCCTGCGGCGCGGTTGCGTGCAACGATGTCCAGCAGACCGGGTTCGTGAATCGGCATCCCGCCGTTGTTAAGGATTTCGATCTTGCGCGGGTCGACGTCCAGACAGAAGACGTCGTGGCCGATCTCGGCGAGACACGAACCCGTGACGAGGCCGACATAGCCGGTGCCGATGATGGTGATTTTCATAGATGCTCCGGTACTTCCCGGTAATTGACTAACTTGGCCGCCGGGCGGAACCCGGCGGCAACCGCTGCGCGTCGGCGCCGTACGCCGGGATCAGCCCGGCATCGCAGGTTCGACGCGGCGCGGCGCATAGGTTTCCCAGCCGCTGCATCCCGGGCACTGCCAGTAGAAAAGCCGTGCGCGGAAACCGCAATTCTGGCACGTATAGCGTGGCAGATTTTTGGTGCGCTGCCGGATCAGCGTGCGCATCATTTCAAGTTCCTTGCGGCGCGGCTCGTCGGCGGCCGCGATCTGCGCATCGAGCAGATGCAGCATGCCCGACAGGTTCGGCGACTTCTCCATCTGCGCGCGCGCGAGCGTATGCGCCGCTTCCTGGCCGCGCAGCCCGGCGATGTGCTGGTACGCGATATCGAGCAGGTCGTTCGACGGATAACGGTCGACGTAGTCCATCAGCAGTTCGGCACCTTCGACCGTCTTGCCAAGCGCGACGTAGGCCTTCATCAGCTTGTCGGCGACGAGCGGCAGATAGGCCGGATTCTGCTTTTCCACACGCTTCCAGTGCTCGATCGCCGCCGCGGGATCGTCGGCCGCTGCGGCCGCATCGCCGGACAGGATCGTCGCGCGCACGTTCTGCGGGTTCGCGACCAGCGCGAGCTTCAGCTGCTCGGCCGCGGCCGCGGCGTTCTTGCGTTGCAGCGCGTCCTGCGCAAGCTCGCAATGGAACTGCGCGATTTCGGTGCCGAGCGACTTCTCGCTCATCGACTCGATGCGCTTCGCGGTATCGATCGACTTGTTCCAGTCCTTCTCGATCTCGTAGATCGTCAGCAGCGCCCGCTGCGCGCCCAGCGCGTAGTCGCCTTCGGCGAGCCGATGGAACGCCTCTTCGGCGCGATCGAGCAGGCCGGCCTTCAGAAAATCCTGGCCGAGTTCGTACAGCGCGTGATCGCGCTCGTTGACCGGCAGGTCAGTGCGGCTCAGCAGGTTCTGGTGCACGCGGATCGCGCGGTCGGTTTCGCCGCGGCGGCGAAACAGGTTGCCGAGCGCGAAGTGCAGTTCGACCGTCTCGGGGTCGAGCTTCGCGACTTCGATGAACGCATCGATCGCCTTGTCCGGTTGTTCGTTCAGCAGAAAATTGAGGCCGCGAAAATACGATCGCGGCAGGTTGGCGCTCTCCGACAGGAGATTCTTCAGGTCATAGCGTGACGCCGCCCAGCCGAGCGCAAACGCCACCGGAATCGCGAGCAACCACCAGAAATCCAGATCCATGCGAAATATCGAAGCAGAGACGAAAACCGCGCGAGACTCGCGCGGCGTCCGTGTTAAATGACGGGCGGCATCGGCGGCTGGTCGACGACGACCGGGGTTTCGCGCGCCGCGCGCAGATCGCGCTTCAGGCGCCCGTTCTCGAGACGCAGACGGAAGATCGCTGGCAACGCGGACAGCAGGCCAGCGAGCAGCCCTACTCCGAAGAACGCGAGACCGATCAGGATCAGCGGCGCTTGCCACGTGTAGCCGGCAAGGAAATTCAGCGTCGCGGTTTGCGTATTGGCCAGCGCGAGCACCAGCAGCAGCACGAACACCAATACCCGGATCAGCCAGACGATAAACTTCATGTAGCCCTCTCTTTGTTGAGGTGTGCCGCGGCGCGCGACTCCCCTTCGCGGCGCCGAATCGACCCGTATTGTAAAGGAAGCGTTTCCGCGTCACCGCACATCCTGCGCGCGAGGGCTGTCACGCTGTCACCGGAAATGAAAAAAGCGCCCACTGGGGGCGCTTTTTTTCTTCAGCCTTCGCCGGATGGGTTCCGGGTACACCGAACGACGCTCAACGCTCGTCGTCCGGATCGTCAGCTTTCAGCGGCTCACCGGCGCGGCCGTCGACGCGTTCACGCAATTCCTTGCCGGGCTTGAAGTGCGGCACGAACTTCTCGGGCACCTGCACTTTCTCCCCCGACTTCGGGTTGCGTCCGACGCGCGCCGGACGACGGTTGAGGCCGAAGCTGCCGAAACCCCGAATTTCAATGCGATGCCCTTTCGCCAGGGCGTCGGACATCGCATCGAGCATCGTTTTCACTGCGAAATCCGCATCCTTGAGGACAAGTTGCGGAAATCGCAATGCCAGCTGCGCGACCAACTCGGATTTGGTCATACTTCAGCAGACCTCGTGAGGCTTACTGGTTCTGGCCGTCGAGCTTCGCCTTCAGCAGCGCGCCGAGGTTGGTCGTACCGGTCGCAGCCGAGCTGGTGTCCGACTGCAGGCCGCGGATCGCTTCCTGTTGTTCAGCCGAATCCTTCGCCTTGATCGACAGGTTGATGCCACGCGACTTGCGATCGATGTTGATCACCATCGCGTTGACCTTGTCGCCTTCCTTCAGCACGTTGCGTGCGTCTTCGACGCGATCCTGCGAGATTTCCGATGCACGCAGGTAGCCTTCGATGTCGCCCGTCAGCGTGATGACCGCGCCCTTCGCATCCACCGACTTCACCACGCCGTCGACGATCGAACCCTTGTCGTTCATTGCAACGTAGTTGCTGAACGGGTCGCCTTCGAGCTGCTTGATGCCGAGCGAAATACGCTCCTTCTCGACGTCGATACCGAGCACGATTGCTTCGACTTCGTCGCCCTTCTTGTACTTGCGAACGGCTTCTTCGCCGGCTTCGCTCCACGACAGGTCCGACAGGTGGACCAGGCCGTCGATGCCGCCCGGCAGACCGATGAACACGCCGAAGTCGGTGATCGACTTGATTGCGCCCGTGATCTTGTCGCCCTTCTTGAAGTTGCGGCTGAAGTCATCCCACGGATTCGGCTTGCACTGCTTCATGCCGAGGCTGATACGACGACGGTCTTCGTCGATCTCGAGGACCATGACTTCGACTTCGTCGCCCAGCTGGACAACCTTCGACGGCGCAACGTTCTTGTTGGTCCAGTCCATTTCCGACACGTGAACCAGGCCTTCGATGCCCGATTCGACTTCGACGAATGCGCCGTAGTCGGTGATATTCGTGACCTTGCCGAACAGGCGCGTGCCCGACGGGTAACGGCGCGAGATGCCTTCCCACGGATCGTCGCCCAGTTGCTTGATGCCCAGCGAGACGCGGTTCTTCTCTTGGTCGAACTTGAGGATCTTCGCGGTGACTTCCTGGCCAACCGACAGGACTTCGCTCGGGTGACGCACGCGACGCCATGCGATGTCGGTGATGTGCAGCAGGCCGTCGATGCCACCGAGGTCGACGAACGCGCCGTAATCGGTGATGTTCTTGACCACGCCGTTGACGATCGCGCCTTCCTTCAGCGTTTCGAGCAGCTTCGCGCGCTCTTCGCCTTGCGTTGCCTCGATCACTGCACGACGCGACAGCACGACGTTGTTACGCTTGCGATCGAGCTTGATCACGCGGAACTCGAGCGTCTTGCCTTCGTACGGGGTCGTGTCCTTGACCGGACGCGTGTCGACCAGCGAACCCGGCAGGAACGCGCGGATGCCGTTGACCATCACGGTCATGCCGCCCTTCACCTTGCCGGTGATCGTGCCGGTGACGAGTTCGTTGTTGTCGAGGGCCTTTTCCAGCGACAGCCACGATGCAAGGCGCTTCGCCTTGTCGCGCGACAGGATCGTGTCGCCGTAGCCGTTTTCGAGTGCGTCGATCGCGACGGACACGAAATCGCCCGACTGCACCTCAACCTCGCCCTGATCGTTCAGGAATTCCTCGATCGGAATGTAAGCCTCGGACTTCAGGCCTGCATTGACGACCACGAAGTTGTGGTCGACGCGCACGACTTCGGCGGAAATCACTTCGCCGGCGCGCATGTCTTGGCGGGTCAGCGACTCTTCGAACAGAGCCGCAAAGGATTCGGTATTCGGGGTGGAGGTTTGCAGGTCGGACATAAAAATCTGATTGTGCATGGATCGCTGTGCCACGCCGGCCGGAATGGCAGGCTGAAAGGGCCAGATCGACGCCATACGGGGTTAAGGGTTTGAAACACGCTCCACGCTTGCGGCGCGGAGCACCTACCGCTGCCGCCCTTCTCAGGCCGGCTGGCCGAGCGCCCGGTACCACTGCAGCACCTCGTCGACGGCTTCATCGACCGAAAGTGCTGACGTATCGAGCAGCTTGGCATCTGCCGCGGGCTTCAGCGGCGCGGCTGCGCGATTGCTGTCGCGCGCGTCACGTTCACGTAGATCCCGGAGCAAGTCATCTATATTAGCAGAAAAACCTTTTTGCATCAATTGCTTATGCCGCCTGGTCGCGCGTGCCTCGGCGCTGGCCGTCAGGAACACCTTCAGCACGGCGTCCGGGAAGATCACGGTACCCATGTCGCGCCCGTCGGCAACGAGGCCCGGCGTCTTGCGGAACGCGCGCTGGCGCGCGACGAGCGCGGTGCGCACCGGCCCGTGCACGGCGATGGCGGACGCGCGGTTGCCCACCGCTTCGGCGCGGATGTCGTTCGACACGTCGACGCCGTCGAGCTGCGCGCAGCCTTCGCGAAACGTGATGTGGAGATCGTCGATCAGTTTTACAAGCGCGTCGATGTCCTCCGCCGCGATGCCGTAGCGCATGCTCGCGAGCGCCGCGAGACGATACAGCGCGCCGCTGTCGAGCAGGTGGAAGCCCAGATGGGCCGCGACGAGCGCCGCGACGGTGCCCTTGCCGGAAGCAGTCGGGCCGTCGATCGTGATGACGGGAGTCGGGTGAAAGGGTCGGGTCGATTTCATCGGGTCAGTCGGGTCAGGCCTTGGCGAGCGCGGCGAAGCGGTCGAAATAGTCGGGGAACGTCTTGCCGACGCACTTCGGGTCGTTGATCCGCACCGGCACGCCGCCCAGGCTGACGAGCGAGAAGCACATCGCCATCCGGTGATCGTCGTACGTGTCGATCGCCGCGTTCGGCGTGAGCTTTTCCGGTGGCGTGACGACGAGATAGTCGGCGCCCTCCTCGACGATCGCGCCGACCTTGCGCAGTTCGGTCGCCATCGCGGCGATGCGGTCGGTCTCCTTCACGCGCCAGCTCGCGATGTTGCGCAGCGTGCTCGTGCCGCTCGCGAACAGCGCCGCGACCGCGATGGTCATCGCCGCGTCGGGAATCAGGTTGAAGTCCATGTCGATCGGCTCGAGCTTGCCGTGATCGTGGCCGATGCCGCGCACCTCGATCCAGTCGTCGCCCATCGTCACGTTCGCGCCCATCTGCATCAGCGCGTTCGCGAAGCCGACGTCGCCCTGGATGCTCGCGCGCCCCACGCCCTCGACGCGCAGCGGTCCGCCGCCGAGTGCACCGGCCGCGAGGAAGTACGAGGCCGACGACGCATCGCCCTCGACCATGATCCGGCCCGGCGAACGATAGCGCACGCCTGCCGGCACGATGAAGCGTTGCCAGCCGTCGCGCTCGACGCTCACACCGAAGCGCTCCATCAGCCGGATCGTGATGTCGATGTACGGCTTCGAGATCAGTTCGCCGTCGACCTCGACGACGGTCTTGCCGTCCTTCGCCTTCACGAGCGGCAGCGTCATCAGCAGCGCGGTGAGGAACTGGCTCGACACGTCGCCGCGCACGCGGATCGGCGCGTCGACCGTGACGGTCGCGGGCTTGATCCGCAGCGGCGGGTAGCCTTCGTTCAGTTCGTAGTCGATCTGCGCGCCGATCTGCCGCAGGCCGTCGACGAGATCGCCGATCGGCCGCTCGTGCATGCGCGGCACGCCGTGGACGCGATAGTCGCCGCCGTTGACCGCCAGCGCAGCCGTCAGCGGCCGCACGGCCGTGCCCGCATTGCCGAGGAACAGATCGGCGGTCTTCGCGGTGAATGCGCCGCGCGTGCCGGTGACGACGCAGGTGTCGCCTTCGCGCGCGAGCTTCACGCCGAGGTTGCCGAGCGCATCGAGCATCACGCGCGTGTCGTCGGAATCGAGCAGGTTGGTGATCGTCGTATCGCCTTCGGCGAGCGCCGCGAGCAGCAGTACGCGGTTCGAGATGCTCTTCGAGCCGGGCAGGCGCACGGTGCCCGATGCGCTGGAATACGGGCCGAGATCGAGATAGTCCATGGGAATCGTCCTGTTATTTCTTGACCGGTTCGGCAGCGGGCTGCGCACCGCGCTCCTGCCATGCCTTGCGTGCGGCGCGCGAGCGCGTAAACACGGCTTCGAGCGCCGCGCCGTCGCCGGCGTCGATCGCTTCACGCAGCCGTGCGAGCACGCGCGTATAACCGTCGAGTTCGTCGAGCAGCGCCGCGCGATTCGCGACGCACACGTCGCGCCACATTTCGGGGCTCGACGCCGCGATCCGCGTGAAATCGCGGAAACCGCCAGCCGCGTACGAGAATTTCAGTTCGGCATCCGCCTCGCCGAGGATCTGCTCGACCAGCGCGAACGACAACACGTGCGGCAAATGGCTGATCGATGCAAACACGCGATCGTGCTGCGCGGTGCTCATCGTGCGCACGTCGGCGCCGGTCGCCCGCCACATCGCGTCGATCCGCGCGACGGATTCGTGCGCATTCTCCGGCAGCGGGCACAGCACGACGTTGCGACCGACGTACAGATCCGGCAGCGCGGCTTCGACGCCGCTCGACTCGCGTCCGGCGATCGGATGCCCCGGCACGAACTGCGCGATCCGCTCGCCGAGCGCGGCGCGCGCGGCCGCGACGACGTCGGACTTGGTGCTGCCCGCATCGGTCACGATCGTCGCGCCGTCGAGCCACGGTTCGATGCGCGCGAGCAGCGGGCCCGTTTGCGCGACCGGCGCGGCCAGCAGCACGAGATCGGCGCCGGCAAGCGCGTCGCGCAATTGCGCGTCGTCGTCGAGCGCGGCCGCGCGATCGATCACGCCGAGCGCCAGCGCGCGCTCGACCGACGCACGCGAGCGGCCGACGCCGACGACCTCGCCCGCGCTGCCCGGCGTGCGCTCGCGCAATGCGCGGGCGAGCGATCCGCCGATCAGGCCGACGCCGAAGATGACCAGTTTGTTGAATGCAAAGCCTGACACGACAAGAGCCAAGTGACGCGCGCGGAACGACGCCCCGCGCACGGAAGTCCAGATTCCGGGCAACGGGCCCGTATCCGGCGCGACCTGCACCGGATACCGCCCGAACCCGCCTTCGGCAGCGCCGCCCGGCCTGCCTTGCCCGCTTCGCCGCGCCGCCTGCGCGGGGCAGGCGACGGGCAGCCGCGCGTCAGCGCGCGCGCGGATACGAACCGAGTATCTTCAGGAACGCGGCCTTCTGGCCGAGCTCCGCGAGCGCGGCAGCCACGGCCGGCTCGTCCCGGTGCCCTTCGATGTCGATGTAGAAGTAATACTCCCACGTGCCGACGCGCGCGGGACGCGACTCGAAGCGCGTCATCGACACGCCGTGCCGCGCGAGCGGTTCGAGCAGCTTGAATACGGCGCCCGGCTCGTTCTTCACCGAGACGATCAGCGACGTCTGGTCGTGACCGCTCTGCCCCGCCGGCTGCTTGCCGACGATCACGAAGCGCGTGCGATTGTGCGGATCGTCCTGAATCAGCGCGAACGCGATCTGCAGCCCGTAGTGCGCAGCCGCGCGATCGCCGGCGATCGCCGCGACGCTCGGGTCGGCCGCGGCGAGACGTGCGGCTTCCGCGTTGCTCGACACGGCCTGCCGCTCGAGTTGCGGCGCGTTCGCGGCCAGCCACTGCTGGCATTGCGCGAGCGCCTGCGCATGCGCGCAGACGCGCGTCACGCCTTCGAGCGTGCCGTTCTGCGTGAGCAGGTTGTGATGGATCGGCAATGCGAGCTCGCCGCTGATCAGCAATTGCGTCTGCAGCAGCAGGTCGAGCGTGCGCGACACGGCGCCCTCGGTCGAATTCTCGACCGGCGCGATGCCGAACGCGGACGCGCCTGCCTCGACCGAGCGGAACACCTCGTCGATCGACGGGCACGGGAGCCCTTCGATCGACTGGCCGAAATACTCGAACATCGCCTGTTCGCTGTACGTGCCGACCGGCCCGAGGAACGCGACGTGGATCGTCTGCTCGAGCGCGCGGCTCGCGGCCATGATCTCGCGCCAGATGGCGCTGATGTGCTCGCTCGCGAGCGGGCCCGCGCTCATGTCCTGCAGGCGCGCGATGACTTGCAGCTCGCGCTCCGGCCGGAACACCGGCGCGTTGAAATGCTTCTTGACCTCGCCCACCTCGAGCGCCACCGCGGCACGCTGGTTCAGGAGCGCGATCAGCTGCGCGTCGATCGCGTCGATGCGATCGCGCAGCGGTTTCAGGCGGGAATTCAGTTCGTCGTCCATGCGTTTTGCCGTGCTGTTTGAGCAGCGTCGCCGTCAGGCGCCGCGCTGCTCGAAGTCCTTCATGTACTCGACGAGCGCTTGCACGCCCTCGAGCGGCACCGCGTTGTAGATCGACGCCCGCATGCCGCCGACGGACTTGTGGCCCTTCAGCTGCAGCAGCCCGCGCGCCTTCGCGCCGGCAAGGAAGTCTTCGTTGCGCGTTTCGTCGGCCAGGAAAAAGGGCACGTTCATCCGCGAACGCACCGCCGGCTCGACCTTGTTCAGATAGAAGCTGCTCGCATCGATCGTGTCGTAGAGCAGCTTCGCCTTCTCGGTGTTGCGTGCCTCCATCGCGCCGAGGCCACCCTGCCGCTTCAGCCACTGGAACACGAGGCCCGCGATGTAGATCGCATAGGTGGGCGGCGTGTTGTACAGCGAGTTGTTCGCGGCGACGGTCTTCCATTCGAATGCGGACGGGCAAATCGGCTGAGCGCGATCGAGCAGATCCTCGCGCACGATCAGCACCGTCACCCCGGCCATCCCGATGTTCTTCTGCGCGCCGCCGAACAGCACGCCGTATTTCGCGACGTCCATCGGGCGCGACAGGATGTGCGACGAGACATCCGCGACGAGCGGCACGTCGCCGAGATCCGGAATCTCGAACGTCTCGACGCCGTCGATCGTCTCGTTCGTACACAGATGCACGTAGGCCGGATCGTCCGACAGCTGCCATTCGGCACGGCCCGGCGCGCGGGTGAAGCCGTCGGCCGTCTTGCCCGATGCGGCCAGATGCGGCGTGCCGTATTTCTTCGCCTCGTTGAACGACTTCTGCGACCACGAGCCCGTCACGACGAAGTCGGCCGTCTTGCGCGAGCCGAGCAGATTCATCGGCACGATCGCGTTCTCGGCAATGCCGCCGCCCTGCAGGAACAGGATCCGGTGGCTCGCCGGCACGTCGAGCAGTTCGCGCAGGTCGGCCAGCGCCGCCTCGTGGATCGACATGAATTCCTTGCCGCGATGGCTCATCTCCATCACGCTCATGCCGCTGCCGTGCCAGTCGAGCATTTCGTCGGCAGCCTGCCGCAGCACTTCCTCGGGCAGCGCCGCAGGACCGGCGGAGAAATTAAAGACGCGCATCGTGAAAACCTCGGGAGGGACGCGACCGGCGGCTTGCCGCCGCATGTCAGTTGCAATCGGGCCGCGCCAGAAAAGGAATGGCCGCTTGCGCTCGCGCGCAAACGGCCATTATCGCACTGTCATCAGGCTCCCGCCAAACCCGGCCGAACGGCCGGGCGCGTGCCCGGACGGCTTACTTGCCCGGCTTGACTGCCGCGACTTCCTTGTCAGCCTGCGCGCGCGTTGCCTGGATCGCTTGCGGCATGTACTTCTGCATCAGACCGTTGACCACGTCGCGGCCAACCTGATCCTGAACCTGGATGAACTTGCGGCCCGTCGGGCTCTTGTAGAACGTCGTCAGATCCTTGATCTCCGACGTGCTGTAGTACTTCGCGTATGCGTCGTACTGAGCCGACATCGCGTCGTTCTGGAACTGCTGCGTACCGAATACCTTGCCTGCGCCGTCGACCAGCTTCGGCACTGCGTTCTTCTGCAGCGTCGGCACGGCGGCTTGCTTCTGCTTGTCGTTCAGCGACTTGTTTTCCGACAGTGCGTCCGACAGGATCGCCGGGACGAGTTGCTTTGCCTGCATTTCGGCGCTGTTGCCGATAGCCGACACGAGCTTCGGCGCGTCGATCGCGTCGAGCAGATCCTTGATCGCCGCCTTCTTGTCGGCGTCGATCGGCGCAGCTGCTGCGGTTGCTGCCGGTGCGGAATTCGACAGCGCTTGCGCCATCGCGAACGTCGGCACCAGTGCAGCCAGCAGAACCAGTTGCTTGAATTGCTTTTGCATCATCACTCCCTCTTGGAAATATGCGTGGTTGCTCGCCGACCGCGGCGTTTTACGCCTGCGGCGGCTCGAGTCTCATCCGTTCTCAGGCTTCGTCGTCCGACGCCTCGTCGGCCTCGCCATCGCCCTCTTCGGCTTCCGCGATCTGCTGCAGGCCGGAGAGCTTGGTGCCCTCATCGAGACTGATGAGTGTAACACCTTGCGTAGCGCGCCCCATCTCGCGCACCTCGGACACTCGCGTACGAATCAATACGCCCGCGGTCGTGATCAGCATGATCTGATCCTCGGCGTCGACGAGCGTCGCGGCGACCACCTTGCCGTTGCGCTCCGACGTCTGGATCGCGATCATCCCCTTCGTGCCGCGGCCATGACGCGTGTACTCGGTGATCGGCGTGCGCTTGCCGTAGCCGTTCTCGGTCGCGGTGAGCACGGTCTGCTCTTCGCTGCCGGCGACCAGCATCGCGATGACCTGCTGCCCGTCCTCGAGCTGCATGCCGCGTACGCCGCGTGCTTCGCGCCCCATCGGGCGCACGTCGTTTTCGTCGAAACGCACGGCCTTGCCGGCGTCGGAGAACAGCATCACGTCGTGCGCGCCGTCGGTGATCGACGCACCGATCAGGAAGTCGCCGTCGTCGAGGCCGACCGCGATGATGCCCTTCTTCATCGGGCGGCTGAATGCTTCGAGCGGCGTCTTCTTCACGGTGCCGAGCGACGTCGCCATGAAGATGAACTTGTCGGCCGAGAATTCCTTGACCGGCAGCACGACGTTGATCTTCTCGCCTTCCTGCAGCGGGAACATGTTGACGATCGGACGGCCGCGCGAATTGCGCGAACCCTGCGGCACTTCATAGACCTTGACCCAGTACACGCGGCCGCGGTTCGAGAAGCACAGGATGTAGTCGTGCGTGTTCGCGATGAAGAGCGTCTCGATCCAATCGTCTTCCTTCATCTGCGTCGCCTGCTTGCCGCGACCGCCGCGCTTCTGCGCGCGATACTCGGACAGCGGCTGCGACTTCACGTAACCCGCGTGCGACATCGTGACGACCATGTCCTGCGGCGTGATCAGATCCTCGGTGTTCAGCTCGGTCGCGTTCAGCTCGATCTTCGAGCGGCGCGCGTCGCCGAATTCGGCCTTCACCGAGGTCAGCTCGTCGCCGATCATCGTCGTGATCCGCTCGGGGCGCGCGAGGATGTCGAGCAGGTCGGCGATCTGCGCCATCACTTCGCGGTACTCGCCGATGATCTTGTCCTGCTCGAGGCCGGTCAGGCGCTGCAGACGCATCTGCAGGATTTCCTGCGCCTGCGTGTCGGACAGGCGATACAGCCCGTCGGTCTGCATCCCGAACGCCGGGTTCAGGCCTTCCGGACGATACGCGGAGCGCCCGCCCGCCGCGGCGTTGTCCGTCTCGGCACGCGTGAGCATCTCGCGCACGAGCGACGAATCCCACGGCTTCGCCATCAGTTCCTGCTTCGCGATCGGCGGCGTCGGCGCGGCCTTGATGATCGCGATGAACTCGTCGATGTTCGCGAGCGCGACCGCGAGACCTTCGAGCACGTGGCCGCGTTCGCGGGCCTTGCGCAGTTCGTAGATCGTGCGGCGCGTCAGCACTTCGCGTCGGTGCGACAGGAAGCACTGCAGGATTTCCTTCAGGTTCAGCAGCTTCGGCTGGCCGTCGACGAGCGCGACCATGTTCATGCCGAACGTGTCCTGCAGCTGCGTCGCCTTGTACAGGTTGTTCAGCACGACTTCCGGCACTTCGCCGCGCTTGAGCTCGATCACGACGCGCATGCCGCTCTTGTCGGACTCGTCGCGGATGTCGGAGATGCCTTCGAGCTTCTTCTCGTTGACGAGCTCGGCGATCCGCTCGAGCAGCGAGCGCTTGTTCACCTGGTACGGCAGCTCGTCGACGATGATCGCCATCCGCTGGCCGCGGTCGATCTCCTCGAAGTGCGTGGCCGCGCGCATCACGACGCGGCCGCGCCCGGTGCGGTAGCCGTCGCGCACGCCGGCGACGCCGTAGATGATGCCGGCCGTCGGGAAGTCCGGCGCCGGGATGATCTCGATCAGCTCGTCGATCGTCGCTTCCGGGTTGCCGAGCAGATGCTGGCACGCGTCGACGACTTCGTTCAGGTTATGGGGCGGGATGTTGGTCGCCATGCCGACCGCGATGCCCGACGAGCCGTTGATCAGCAGGTTCGGAATGCGCGACGGCAGGACCGACGGCTGCATTTCGTTGCCGTCGTAGTTCGGCTCGAAATCGACCGTTTCCTTGTCGATGTCGGCAAGCAGCTCGTGACCGATCTTCGCCATGCGAATTTCGGTGTAACGCATTGCCGCGGCGTTGTCGCCGTCGATCGAGCCGAAGTTGCCCTGCCCGTCGATCAGCATGTAGCGCAGCGAGAAGTCCTGCGCCATCCGCACGATCGTGTCGTAGACCGCGGTATCGCCGTGAGGGTGGTATTTACCGATCACGTCACCGACGATACGCGCCGACTTCTTGTACGCGCGGTTCCAGTCGTTGTTCAGTTCGTGCATCGCGAACAACACGCGCCGGTGCACGGGCTTGAGGCCATCGCGGACATCCGGGAGGGCACGTCCGACGATCACGCTCATCGCGTAATCGAGATACGAACGGCGCATTTCCTCCTCTAGGGAGGTGGGCAGGGTCTCTTTGGCGAATTGATCCATGTATCCGTATCGTTTCGGAGCGAAGACGGCGAACGCCTTTCGCGTGGGCGCTGCATGCGCAACGCAACGCGAGATTCTAACATGCGCCCATCAGCCGCCAATTCGCCCGCCACACACTATATGTAAACAGCAAAATTCGCAGCCGCGTCGATCCGGGCCGGATCGACAGCGATCGTACCCTTCAACACGCATCCGTGGTTGCACCGGATCCCGCGTCACGCCCGCGAGTAAACCATTTGCCGGGTTTCCCGCAATTTCGCGCGCCTGCTCTTGACAATCTCTAAAAGTTACGGCAGGCCGGTGTTGCGCATGCGCCACAAAGTTGAAGCGATCTTGGGGTGGGGAGGATTTTTTTTCGTGGGAAGGGAACGATATGGCAAAATGCCAACGCACTGAAGGTTAGACGCTGCTCGAAGTCTACACAGAGCGGTGCCGCGTTTTTTGTGCCGCACCAATGTTATACTCCGAGCAATGTATGACTTGTCACCGTCAAACAGGCTCGCAGTAAACCTGCGGTAATCTCAATTTCGAGAGGAGAAATATGAATAAACTTTCAAAGCTCGCGTTCATTGCAGCTACCGCAGTTATGGCTGCATCCGCTTCGGCACAATCCGTGCCGGCGTCGCGTCAAGCCGTCAACGACAACTGGGTGAACGGCACGGGCGAATGGGTGTGGATGAACGGCACGAACGAGCTCTGCTGGCGTGACGCCTTCTGGACGCCGGCCACCGCCAACGCAAAGTGCGATGGCGCACTGGTCGCCCAGGCACCGCAGCCGCCGGTCGCTCCGGCCCCTGCTCCGGCCATCACGAGCCAGAAGATCACGTACCAAGCCGACGCACTGTTCGACTTCGACAAGGCAACGCTGAAGCCGGCCGGCAAGCAGAAGCTGGACGAACTCGCATCGAAGATCGAGGGCATGAACACGGAAGTGGTCGTCGCTACGGGCTACACGGACCGCATCGGTTCGGACAAGTACAACGACCGTCTGTCGCTGCGCCGCGCGCAAGCTGTCAAGTCGTACCTGGTCAGCAAGGGCGTTCCGGCGAACAAGATCTACACGGAAGGCAAGGGCAAGCGCAACCCGGTTACGACTGGCTGCAACCAGAAGAACCGCAAGCAGCTGATCGCCTGCCTCGCACCGGACCGCCGCGTGGAAGTCGAAGTGGTCGGTACGCAAGAAGTTCAGAAGACGACCGTTCCGGCACAGTAAGCCGCGGTTTTCGACTGCTTCAAAGCCCCGCTCCGGCGGGGCTTTTTCTTTGACGCCCGCGCTGGCGCTCGCTGGCCTCGCCGTCCGCCCGCTTATATACTCGGGGCTGACGTACCGACGTACCGCCCTCCTTCCGTAGCCCGTTTGCCGACATGACCAACGCCGATCCGCACGAACTCCAGAAATTCAGCGACCTCGCCCACCGGTGGTGGGATCCGAATGCCGAATTCAAGCCGCTGCACGACCTGAACCCGGTCCGGCTTGGCTGGATCGACGCACATGCCCACCTGGCCGGCAAGCGCGCGCTCGATATCGGCTGCGGCGGCGGCATCCTGTCCGAATCGATGGCCGGGCTGGGCGCACAGGTGAAAGGCATCGACCTGTCGACCGAAGCGCTCGGCGTCGCCGACCTGCACAGCCTCGAAAGCGGCATCACGGTCGACTACGAGGCGATCGCCGCCGAAGCAATCGCCGAACGCGAGCCGGGCAGCTACGACGTGGTCACCTGCATGGAGATGCTCGAGCACGTGCCGTCGCCCGCCGGCGTGGTGTCCGCATGCGCGACGCTCGTGAAACCGGGCGGCTGGGTGTTCTTCTCGACGCTGAACCGCAACCTGAAGTCGTACCTGTTCGCCGTGATCGGCGCGGAATACATCGCACAAATGCTGCCCAAGGGTACGCACGACTACGCGCGCTTCATCCGCCCGTCGGAACTGGCCGGCTTCGTGCGCGCGACGGATCTGCACATCGTCGACATCAAGGGCATCACCTATCACCCGATCGGCAAGCGCTTCGCGCTGTCGAACGACACCGACATCAACTACCTCGTCGCGTGCCGCCGCGGCGCGTGACCTTCCGACCGGCATGACGACTCCCCTTTCGACCGTGCAGGCCGCCCTCGACGCGCCGCGCCTGCTGCACTGCGATGCGGTGCTGTTCGACCTCGACGGCACGCTCGCCGACACGGCGCCCGATCTGGCGGCGGCCGTTCACAAGATGCAGCGTGTGCGCGGGCTGCCGGAGACGCCGCTCGACCTGCTGCGGCCGCTGGCATCGGCCGGCGCGCGCGGCCTGCTCGGCGGCGCATTCGGTATCGACCCGCAAACGCCCGGCTACGAAGCGATGCGCGACGAGTTCCTGGCCAATTACGCGACGGACATCTGCGTGCAGACGGCGCTGTTCCCCGGCATCGGCGACGTGCTCGACGAACTCGACGCGCGCGGCGTACGCTGGGGCATCGTCACGAACAAGGTGATCCGCCTCACCACCCCGCTCGTCGAGTTGCTCGGCCTCGCGCAGCGCGCGGCCTGCGTCGTCGGCGGAGACACGACGCCGCACTCGAAGCCCCATCCGGCCCCGCTGCTGCATGCGGCCGAGTGCTTGTCGCTCGCGCCGGAGCGCATCGTCTATGTCGGCGATGATCTTCGCGACATCCAGGCCGGCAGCGCGGCAGGCATGGCGACGGTCGCGGCCGCGTACGGCTACTGCGGCGACGGCGCCGCACCGGCCGACTGGCAAGCACAACATCTGGTCGGCACGACGCAGCAACTGCGCGAACTGCTGCGCGATGTTGGGATATAATGATTGATCTTATCCGCGGGGGCGACCTGGTTTCGACAGGGGTTGTGAAGCGGCTAGGGCATGTCGAGGACCCGTCACCTCGTTAATCAATGGGAAAATCGTAACTGCAAACGACGATACGTTCGCACTGGCAGCCTAACGGCCGCCGTCCTCTGCCTAGTTCACTGACGGGCTAGTGTCGCAAGACCGGTAGCAATACCGCCAGAGGTCATTTACGTCAGTTAAGCCCTGTCGGCGTCGCGACGCCAGGGTCGAAAACCTAGCGAATCGCCGTAGTGCAGCGTGTTCGTCCGCGTCGCTGCGGTTAAATCAAATGACTGAACTAAACATGTAGAACTAGTCGTGGAGCGCTTCTGGACGCGGGTTCGATTCCCGCCGCCTCCACCAAATTCCGCGCTTGACGCACAAACCCCGCACGACGCGAGTCTGCGGGGTTTTTTGTTGCCTGCGAAATCATACGTCCCGCTCCTTCCGAAAAAGCGCCCAGCCACGGGCGGGCCAGGCGGAATGCCGCCGGCGTTCCGGCGACAGGAGGTGACGGATGTTCGGTGCCGCCCGCACGGTCATCGCCCGCCGAACGGCTTGCCGCCCAGCACCGCGACCGGGCGCGACGCGTCGTCGCACCCGGCTCGCGGCCTGCCGGGCGATGCGCGGCTTAGCTGCCGCGATACAGCGACTTCATTTCTTCAGCGCTCGCCGGACGCACGCCGATGGCGCGCGAACCCGATGCCGATGCGCCGTGCGCTTGCGCGCCGTACCCGCTGGCGTCGGCGCCCTGTGCCTGGGCGAGGCGCTGCTGCTCTGCGACACGCGCGGTGGCGGCCTGGATGGCTTCCGGATAGTGCGGATCTTCGCCGCGGGCCGTGTTGTAACCCGCTTGCTGCAGTTGAACCAGTTCGGCGCGAACCTGTGCGCGGGTGAGTGCCGAGCCGGACTGCGCGAACGACACGACCGGGGCAACGAGAGCGGCAGCAACGACAACGGCTTGAACGAGCGACTTCATGATGACCTACCTCCACATTTGTCTGTTTTCGCGGTGGACACCTCGTTCACCGCTGACAAACCGAAGTTTATGTAGGTGAGTGCTTAAGAATAAGGCAGGTTTGTGGAACACATACTTCCTGAATCTAGGGTTAACCCTAGACGGCACCCCGCCCCGATCATCGCATTGCACGGCCATGCGCCACAACGCACGAGCCCCGCGAAACAGCACGCTTCGCGGGGCTCGAAGATAACCGCACAGACCGCGTGCGGCCATCGGTCAGACGCGCGCCGCCAATCGTGGAGCGCGCCTGAGTCTGTGTTTACTGGCTATCCATCGGGCACTTCAGGTTGCAGCCGTTCGGGTCGCCCATGTCACCCTTGCGACGCAGCGACGACTTCTTGCCGGACTGGTACTTCTGCGACGGCGTCGACGCAGCGAACGGCATCTGCGGATGCTCGTTCAGGCGAAACTGGTCGCTCAGGATGCCGCCGGGTACGCCCGGCGAATTCTGCGCAACTGCAAACGGCGATACGGCGACCAGAAGCCCCGCGGTCAACGCTGCCGCGGCGAGGGGAACGGAAAATTTCATGGCGGGATGACGCCTGAACGGCGTGCTTGTTGGAACGTTGATCAAGCGGCAAGCGTAGCGCAAATCCCCCGCTGCTGCAGCGCGGTCCGCTCCGCGCCGCGTTACCGTGTATTGCCGTCCGGCGCGGCCGCGCCGTCGCTGCCGGCCAGCCCCGCGGCGATGCCGGTCAGCGTCCCGCAGGCGGCCGGATCGTAGCCGTCGAGATGCGCGACGCGCTCGACGAAACGCGCATCGCGCAGCAATGCCAGCACGCCGGCGAGCGGCCGCGCGTCGAGCCGCGCACGCTCGCACGCGAAGTAGTAGTCCTCGTCGACGACCGGGATGAAATCCAGCCCGAAATGATGCGCGGCCGGCTCGACGCCGAAGCCGAGATCGGCCATCCCGCTCGCGACGAACGCCGCGATCGCCGAGTGCGTAAGCTCGGCCGACGCATAGCCGTCGATGCGCTCGGGATCGATGCCGATCGCGCGCAGCGCGAGATCGAGCAGCATCCGGGTGCCGGACCCCGGCTGCCGGTTGACGAAGCGAATGTCGCTGCGAGCGAGATCGGCAAGCCCGCGGACCTGCTTCGGATTGCCGCGCGGCACGAACAGCCCTTGCTGGCGACGCGTCAAATGAATGAGCACGTGACGCGTATCGTCGAGCCACGGCCGGTAGATCTGCGCGCACTGCTCGCGGAACGCACCGCGCGGCAGATGGAAGCCGGCCAGCTCGCATTCGCCACGCGCGAGCGCCTGGACGGCCTCGACGCTCTCCCGATACTTGATGTCGACGGCCGCGTGCGCCTCGACGAGCGCGGAAACGAGTGTCGCGACCGCGTAGCCGTGCGACGCATGAATGCGCACGGCGCCGTCGCGCTGCGCGAGCCGCCGGTTCAGGTCGCTCGCTACTTCGGCCGCCAGCGCGCGCAGGTTGCCGTCGAGACGGCTGCGCGCAAGGCGCTGCGCATCGACGATTGCCTGCCCGAGCTCCGACAGCGTCGATCCCTTGCCGCGCGCGGTTTCGATCAACTCCGCGCCGACGCACGCCTCCAGCGCGCGCAGCATGCCCCACGCGTGCCGATACGACAGACCTTTCGCCTGCGCGGCCTGCGCGATGCTGCCCGTGTCGGCCACGAGTTCCAGCAACGGCGCGACGTCCGACAGACTCGCCGTGCGGCCCTCGGTGTCGCGTACGGTCAGATACGCGTCGCATTCGATTCGAATCAATTATGCACTCCGATTTCCTATTGCGACCGGCAGATCTTCCGCTTATCGTTGGTCAAAATCTATCAGAACGAAGTCCCGGTGCGCCACTATATGAATTTCGAGCGCATATGAGACTTTGGAGGAGCATAACCGATGTCCCCGAATTCCCATGCGCCCGACGCGCTCGTCGAGCGCCATGCGCGCGCCGGCCGCTCGCTCGTCGCGATCCTGCACGCGATCCAGGACGACGCGGGCTACGTGCCGGCGGGCTGCGTCGCACCGCTCGCGAAGGCGCTGAACCTGTCGCGCGCGGAAGTCCACGGCGTGCTCACTTACTACCATCACTTCCGCACCGCGCCGCCCGCGCGCGTGACGATCCAGATGTGCCGCGCCGAAGCGTGCCGCAGCATGGGCTGCGAAGCACTGGCCGCGCACGCGGAAGCACGCACGGGTTGCCGGTTCGACGCTGCACACGGCAACGGTGCCGATGCGCACGCGCCGGACGCAGTCGCACTCGAATCGGTCTACTGCCTCGGGCTGTGCGCGCAATCTCCGTCGATGACGGTCAACGGCGTGCTGCACGCCAAGGTCACGCCGGAGAAATTCGACACGCTGCTCGCCGACGCGGCCGCTCACACCCCGGAGGCCGCATGACGACCCGCATCTACGTACCGCGCGATTCGTCCGCGCTGGCGCTGGGCGCCGACGCGCTGGCCAGCGCGATCGTCGCGGAGGCCGAACGGCGCGGCATCGACATCGAGCTGATCCGCAACGGCACGCGCGGGCTGCTCTGGCTCGAACCGCTCGTCGAGGTCGGCACGACCGCCGGACGCGTCGGCTATGCGAACCTGTCGGTCACCGACGTGCCGGCCCTGTTCGACGCGAACTGGATCGACGGCGGCGCGCATCCGAGCGGCGTCGGCCTCGTCGACGCGTTGCCGTATCTCGCGCGCCAGCAGCGCCTGACCTTCGCGCGCATCGGCCTGACCGATCCGCTGTCGATCGACGACTACCTGAAGCACGACGGCCTCGCCGGCCT
Organism: Burkholderia sp. IMCC1007; assembly: GCF_027257875.1. Taxonomy (GTDB): domain Bacteria; phylum Pseudomonadota; class Gammaproteobacteria; order Burkholderiales; family Burkholderiaceae; genus Burkholderia. The sequence continues at coordinate 56,492 of NZ_JAPVQY010000033.1, read as the reverse complement.
GAAGAACGCGCTCGCGCTTGACGGCGACGCCGCGTGCGAGACGCTGATCGAGTCGGGATTGCGCGGCCGCGGCGGCGCGGCCTTCCCGGCCGGCATCAAGTGGCGCACGGTCCGGCACGCGAGCGCCGCGCAAAAGTACATCGTCTGCAACGCGGACGAAGGCGATTCGGGCACGTTCTCCGACCGCCTGATCATGGAAAGCGACCCGTACTGCCTGATCGAAGGGATGATCATCGCAGGCGTTGCCACCGGCGCGACGGTCGGCTACATCTACGTGCGCAGCGAATACCCGCACGCGATCGCCACGCTCGAAGCCGCGATCGTCCGCGCACGTGAAGCCGGCTGGCTCGGCGAGCACGTGCTCGGCTCCGCGCATGCGTTCGACCTGCACGTCGCGAAAGGCGCGGGCTCCTACGTGTGCGGCGAGGAAACGGCGCTGCTCGAATCGCTCGAGGGCAAGCGCGGCGTCGTGCGCGCGAAGCCGCCGCTGCCCGCGCTCGCCGGCCTGTTCGGCCAGCCGACCGTGATCAACAACGTGATCACGCTCGCAACGGCGCCGGTGATCTTCGCGCGTGGCGCCGCGTTCTATCGCGACTACGGGATGGGCCGCTCGCGCGGCACGCTGCCGTTCCAGCTCGCGGGCAACATCCGTCACGGCGGGCTCGTCGAACTCGCGTTCGGCGTCACGCTGCGCGAACTGCTGTTCGACTACGGCGGCGGCACGGCAAGCGGCCGCCCCGCGCGCGCCGCTCAAGTGGGCGGCCCGCTCGGCACCTACCTGCCCGAACACCAGTGGGACGTGCCGCTCGACTACGAGGCATACACGGCGATCGGCGCGGTGGTCGGTCACGGCGGCATCGTGCTGCACGACGACACGTCGAATCTTGCCGAACTCGCGGAATACGCGATGAAGTTCTGCGCGATCGAATCCTGCGGCAAGTGCACGCCGTGCCGGATCGGCTCGACGCGCGGCGTCGAGACGATCGCGCGCATCCGCCAGGGCGACACGTCGGAGCGGCAGGTCACGCTGCTGCGCGACCTGTGCGACACGATGCTCGCCGGTTCGTTGTGCGCGATGGGCGGGATGACGCCGTACCCGGTGCTGTCCGCGCTCGACCATTTCCCCGAAGATTTCGGGCTCGCCGCCGGCAAGCAAGCCGCGTCGGGTCCGGTCAAGGCTGCGGCCTGACCCAGAAGGAGCCCTGCATGTCACTCGACACGAACAACGTCCGCCAAGGCGGCTGCGGCTCGGGCCAATGCGCGTGCAAGAGCGCTGCACAGGCGCGCGCGTTCGATCCGCTCGACGATACCGACTACGGCACGCCGCAACGCCATGCCGACACCGACGTCACGCTCGAAATCGACGGCCAGCCGGTCACGGTGCCGGCCGGCACGTCGGTGATGCGCGCCGCGATCGAAGCCGGCGTCAATGTGCCGAAGCTCTGCGCGACCGACTCGCTCGAGCCGTTCGGCTCGTGCCGCCTGTGCCTCGTCGAGATCGAAGGCCGGCGCGGCTATCCGGCGTCGTGCACGACGCCCGCCGAAGCCGGCATGAAGGTGCGCACGCAGTCGGACCGGCTGCAGTCGCTGCGCCGTAACGTGATGGAGCTGTACATCTCCGACCACCCGCTCGACTGCCTCACCTGCCCCGCCAACGGCGACTGCGAGCTGCAGGACATGGCGGGCGTGGTCGGCTTGCGCGAAGTGCGCTACGGCTTCGACGGCGCGAATCACCTGAAGGACACGAAGGACGAATCGAATCCGTACTTCACGTACGACCCGTCGAAGTGCATCGTGTGCAACCGCTGCGTGCGCGCGTGCGAGGAAACGCAAGGCACGTTCGCGCTGACGATCGCCGCGCGCGGTTTCGAGTCGCGCGTCGCCGCCGGCGAAAGCGAATCGTTCATGGCATCGGAATGCGTATCGTGCGGCGCGTGCGTCGCCGCGTGCCCGACCGCCACGTTGCAGGAAAAGTCCGTCGTCCAGCTCGGCCAGGCCGAGCATTCGGTCGTCACCACCTGCGCGTACTGCGGCGTCGGCTGCTCGTTCAAGGCGGAGATGAAGGGCACGCAGGTCGTGCGCATGACGCCGCACAAGAACGGCCTCGCGAACGAAGGCCACGCGTGCGTGAAAGGGCGCTTCGCGTGGGGCTATGCGACGCACAAGGACCGCATCACGAAGCCGATGATCCGCGAGAAGATCACCGATCCGTGGCGCGAAGTGAGCTGGGAAGAAGCGCTCACCTACGCGGCGACGCAGTTCCGCGAGCTGCAGCAGAAGTACGGCCGCGATTCGATCGGCGGCATCACGTCGTCGCGCTGCACGAACGAGGAAACCTACCTCGTGCAGAAGCTCGTGCGCGCCGCGTTCGGCAACAACAACGTCGACACCTGCGCCCGCGTGTGCCATTCGCCGACCGGCTATGGGCTGAAAACGACACTCGGCGAATCGGCCGGCACGCAGACCTTCGCGTCCGTCGGCCACGCCGACGTGATCGTCGTGATGGGCGCAAACCCGACCGACGGCCACCCGGTGTTCGGCTCGCGCATGAAGCGGCGCATCCGCGAAGGCGCGAAGCTGATCGTGATCGACCCGCGCCGCATCGACGTGGTCGACGGCCCGCACGTGAAGGCCACGCACCACCTGCAACTGCGCCCGGGCACGAACGTCGCGATGGTCAACGCGCTCGCGCACGTGATCGTGACCGAAGGGCTCGTCGCCGACGCGTTCGTCGCCGAGCGCTGCGACACGCGCGCGTTCGAGCAATGGCGCGATTTCGTCGCGCAGGCGGACAATTCGCCCGAAGCAACCGCGGACGTGACAGGCGTGCCGGCGGAGCTGGTACGCGAGGCCGCACGCCTCTATGCGACGGGCGGCAATGCCGCGATCTACTACGGCCTCGGCGTGACCGAACACGCGCAAGGCTCGACGACGGTGATGGGCATCGCGAACCTCGCGATGGCGACCGGCAACATCGGCCGCGAAGGCGTCGGCGTCAATCCGCTGCGCGGCCAGAACAACGTGCAGGGTTCGTGCGACATGGGTTCGTTCCCGCACGAATTGCCTGGCTATCGTCACATCAGCGACGAAGTCGTCCGCACGCAGTTCGAGGCAGCATGGTCGGCAACGCTGCAGCCGGAACCGGGGCTGCGGATCCCGAACATGTTCGACGCGGCGCTCGACGGCAGCTTCAAGGGGCTCTACTGCCAGGGCGAGGACATCGTCCAGTCGGACCCGAACACGCAGCATGTCGCGGCCGCGCTGTCGGCGATGGAATGCATCGTCGTGCAGGACATCTTCCTGAACGAAACCGCGAAATACGCGCACGTGCTGCTGCCCGGCTCGACCTTCCTCGAGAAGGACGGCACGTTCACGAACGCGGAGCGGCGGATCTCGCGCGTGCGCAAGGTGATGCCGCCGCTCGCGGGCTATGCGGACTGGGAAGTCACGCTGCTGCTGTCGCAGGCGCTCGGCTACGACATGCACTACACGCATCCGTCGGAAATCATGGACGAGATCGCGCGGCTCACGCCGACCTTCTCGGGCGTGTCGTACGAGAAGCTCGACGCACTCGGCAGCATTCAGTGGCCGTGCAACGAACACGCGCCGGAAGGCACGCCGACGATGCACATCGACGCGTTCGTGCGCGGCAAAGGCCGGTTCGTGATCACGAAGTTCATCCCGACGCCGGAAAAGGTCACGCAGCGCTATCCGCTGATCCTGACGACGGGCCGCATCCTGTCGCAATACAACGTCGGCGCGCAGACACGGCGGACCGAGAACGTCCAGTGGCACGAAGAGGATCGCCTCGAGATCCATCCGCACGATGCGGAGGATCGCGGGGTCCGCACCGGCGACTGGGTCGGCATCGAATCGCGCGCCGGTCAGACGGTGCTGCGCGCGCTCGTGTCCGACCGCATGCAGCCGGGCGTCGTGTACACGACGTTCCACTTCCCCGAATCGGGCGCGAACGTGATCACGACTGAGAGCTCCGACTGGGCGACGAATTGCCCGGAATACAAGGTGACGGCCGTGCAGGTGATGCCGGTGGCGCAACCGTCCGACTGGCAGCGTGCGTATGCGCGCTTCAATTCGGAGCAGCTCGACCTGCTCGAGCGCCGCGCGGGCGCGCAGGCCGCCGTGACGACGGGCAAGTGAGGACGCGATGGACACCGGACACCTGATCGACATGGCCAACCAGATCGGCGCTTTCTTCGAATCGATGCCCGATCGCGAAGAAGCGCTGACGGGGATCGCCGAGCATATCCGGCGCTTCTGGGAGCCGCGCATGCGCCGCGCGTTTCTCGCCGCGCTCGACGATCCGTCGAGCGCAGCCGCACAACGCGCGGCGCCGATCGTGCTCGCCGCGATCGCCGCGCACCGCGCTTCGCTCGTGCCGGCCGCCGCGTCTGCCTGAGCGCCCCGCTACGCGGGCTGCGACATGCCCGCGAACCAGCTTTCGCAATGGCGCAGCAGCGCGTTCGCATCGGTTGCGGTGCGGCCGCGCGCCGCGATGTAGCCGTCGGGCCGCAGCAGATAGAACGACGGCCGCGAGCGGCCGTATCCCTGCGCGAGCCCGTCCTCCCCGTCGCTTTCGGCATCGGCGACGCGCCACGCACGCACGGCGCCCGGCATGATCCGCTCCAGTCCCTGCACGAGCGCCTGCGCATCCGCGGGCATCGGCGGCACCTCGGCCGGCTCGCCCGCTTCTCCATTCACGGGTTCCTCGAGCAGCAGCAGCGTGAAGTTCGCCGGATCGTGCAGGTCGTACAGCCGCGCGGTTCCGGGGGCCTGACCGAGCGGACCGTCGACCACGTGCACGAGCGCATCGGGCGCACGCTCGCCGGCTCGCGGGCCGCCATCGAGCACGCGCTCGAGCGTGAGCGCACTTTTCCGGTATTGCACGCCGAGTTCGCTGACCGTGCGCCGCACCGCGTCGCGCACCGGCCCGAACGACGCCAGCAGCGGCACGACATGATCGCGCAGCAGCTTCATCGCGCCGTGGTTGGCTTCGACGAGCTGCGTGACGAGGCCCGTCTGCCGCAACACGTCGCGCTCGATCGGATGGCGCTCCGCGTGATACGTGTCGAGCAGCCGCTCCGGCGAACCCGCGCCGAGCACGCGCGCGAGCTTCCAGCCCAGATTGAATGCTTCCTGCATGCCCGTGTTCATGCCCTGCGCGCCCGCCGGGCTGTGGACGTGCGCGGCGTCGCCCGCGAAAAACACGCGCCCGTGACGCAATCGATCGACCATCCGGCTGTGCAGGTGGAAATACGACGACCATGCGAGATCGCTCGGCGAAATCGACGCGCCTACGCGCGCACGGATGATCGCCTCGCATTCCGCGAGCGACGGCGCGGACGTATCGGACGATGCATCGCTGCCGGGCGGCCGGTCGGCGACGAGCCGGAAGCGACCACCGCCCATCGGGAACAGCCCCGCGATGCCGTTGGGCGTCGCGAACAGGTGAATCTCCTCTTCCGGCCAGTCGGGTATCGCCGCGAAATCGGCAAGCAGGAAAGTCTGTTCGAACGCATGCCCGGCGAAACCGAGCCCGAGCAGATGGCGTACCGTGCTGTGCGCGCCGTCGGCGGCGATCAGGTAAGACGGCGCGAACGCGTGCTCGCGGCCGTCGGCGTCGCGAATCTTCACGTCGAGCGACGTGCCGCGCGCGTCGCACGCGGTGAGCGTGACGCCACGCTCGATCGTCACCCCGAGCCCGGCGAGATGCTCGGCGAGCAACCGCTCGGTGATGCTCTGGTCGAGAAACAGCAGATACGGATAGCGCGTTTGCAGCGGGTCGAAATCGAGCCGCGCGATCACGCGGCCGTCCGCATGCAGCTCGGCCGCGTGCGCGCGATGGCCCAGCGCGAGGAACGGTTCGACGGCGCGATGCTGCTCCAGCAATTCGAGCGTGCGCGCCTGGATGCCGATCGCTCGCGAATACGGCGCGGGCGTGACGAGCCGGTCGATGATGCGCACCGGCACGCGGGCCCGCGCGAGGCTCATTGCGGCGGCAAGGCCAGTCGGCCCGGCGCCGACGATCAGCACGGGCGGAATGTCGAGCAGTGTGTCGGCCATGAGAACCTCGATGACACGAGATGCTGCAAGTCTACGCCGCTCCGCGTGACGGGGCCATATGCCGACCGGCCGATCTGGGATGGCCTCGCTGCAGTGTGGGAAAATGCGCGCTTTCCGTCAGTTTTCGCGTCATGGATTCCGCATTCGATCGAGCGTACGCCGCGCACCGCGCGGGCCACCTCGCCGAGGCCGAGCACGGCTACCGTGCCGCGCTCGCCACCAACCCCGTCGACGCCGACGCACTCCATCTGTTCGGCGTGCTGCGGCATCAGCAGGGTCAGCATGCCGAGGCGGCCGATCTCGTCGGCCGCGCGGTCGCGCTGCGCCCGGGCGACGCCGCACTGCAGCTCAACCTCGGCAACGCGCTGAAGGCACTCGGCCGGCTCGACGAAGCGATCGACCGCTTTCGCAACGCACTGACGCTCGCGCCCGAATTTCCGCTCGCGCACTACAACCTCGGGAACGCGTATGCGGCACTGCAACGCCACGAGGATGCGATCGACGCGTTCGGCCGCGCGCTGCGCCTCACGCCCGACGATGCTTCGATCCACAACAACCTCGGCAACGCACTGAACGCGCTCGGCCGCCACGACGATGCGCTCGCCGCATTCCATCGCGCACTCGAGCTGCGGCCGGGACACGCCGGCGCGCACAACAATCTCGCGATGGCGCTGAGCGCGATGGGCCGGGCCGATGACGCGATCGCGCACTTCCACGCCGCGATCGCCGCGCAGCCGCGCTTCGTCGCCGCGCATTTCAATCTCGGCAACACGTTGGAGGCGGTCGGCCGTCACGTCGAAGCCGCCGCTGCGTTCGAAGCCGCACTCGCACTGCACCCGCCGTTTCCGCTCGCCCTCTTCGGGCTCGCGAACGCGCTGAGCGCGCAGGGCCGCCAGCGCGATGCGCTGCCCTACTACGAACGCGCGGTCGGGCTCGATCCGTCGTTCGGACTCGCGTGGCTGAACCTCGGCAACGCGCATCACGCGCTCCGCGCGCACGAAATGGCGCTGCGCGCATTCGACCAGGCGCTGCGCGTCGCGCCCGACCTGAAGCTCGCGCAGTTGCACCGCGCAGTCACGCTGCTGACGCTGGGCGACTTCACCCGCGGCCTGCCCGCTTACGAAACGCGTCACGACACGCCGGGCGCACCGACGCTCGGCACGCTGCCGCGCTGGCAAGGCGAGCCGATCGCATCGCGCACGCTGCTGATCCGCGCGGAACAGGGTTTCGGCGACACGCTGCAGTTCGTCCGCTTCGTGCCGCTGGCGCGCGCGCGCTGCGCCCGCGTGGTGCTCGAGGTGCAGCCGGAGCTCGTCGCGTTGCTCGCACCGGCCGCCGCGCACTGGCGCGTGACGCTCGTCGCGCAGGACGCCGCGAAACTGCCGGCAGCAGACGTCGCCTGCACGCTGATGAGCCTGCCGTTCCTGCTCGGGCTGCAGCCGGACGAGATCGTCGCGGGCACGCGCTACCTCGGCGCGCCGGACAGCGCGCGCCGGCGCTTTCGCGGCTCGCTCGGCGGCCAGTCGAAGCGCAAGTTCGGCCTCGCGTGGTCGGGGCGCCGGCAGGCGCAGGAAAACCGCTCGATGCCGTTCGACGCACTCGCGCCGCTGCTCGCGCTGCCCGACATCGACTGGGTCGTGCTGCAGCCGGCCCTCGACGACGCCGAACGGGCGCGCGTCGATGCGCACCCGCGCGTGCATCGTTTCGACGGGCGCCTGAACGATTTCGCCGACACGGCCGCGCTGATCGAACGGCTCGACGGCGTCGTCACGATCGATACGGCCGTCGCGCATCTGGCAGGTGCGCTCGGCAAGCCGCTGTGGATCATGCTGCCGTTCGCGGCCGACTGGCGATGGTTCACCCGCGGCGACTGCCCGTGGTATCCGCACGCCACGCTCGTCCGTCAGCCCGCGCCGGGACAATGGTTCGACGTGGCGACGGCGGTGGCCGCCGCGCTGCGCGACGGCTGAATGCCCGAGCGGCCGATCGCATACGAAAAAAGGAGCGCAATTCGCAGTGCGCTCCCTTTTTCATTCGACGCGATGCTCCGATGCGTCGCTTGCAGTGTCAGGCCGCCTTGTACTGGTTGCGCGACTCGGGCGTGCGATACAGCACGAGCGTCGCGATCAGCCCGCAAATCGCGGCGACGCTCAGCCACAGCCCCGGCGCCGCCTTGTTGCCGGTCTGGTGAATCAGCAACGTCGAGATCGCCGGCGTGAAGCCGCCGATCGTCGTCGCAAGGCTGTATGCGAGCGAGAAACCGGCGGTGCGCACGTCGGCCGGCATCACTTCGGTCAGCGCGACGACCATCGCGCCGTTATACGAACCGTACAGGAACGACAGCCACAGCTCGACCCCGAGCAGCCGCAGGAAGGACGGATCGGCGACGAGCCACTGCACCGCCGGATAAGCCGACAGCAGCGTGAGCACCGTGAACGTGATCAGCACCGGGCGGCGGCCGATACGGTCCGACAGTCCGCCGGACAGCGGCAGCCAGACGAGATTGGACAGGCCGACGCAGACGGTCACGACGAGCGCGTCGAGCGACGACAGGTGCAGCACTTCCTTGCCGAACGTCGGCGTGTACGCGGTGATCATGTAGAACGACACCGTCGTCATGATGACCATCCCCATGCCGGCGATCACGACGCCCCAGTTCTCGAGCATCGAACGCATGATCTCGCCCATCGTCGGGCGATGGCGCTTCGCGAGGAACTCGTCGGTCTCCTTCAGCGAACGCCGGATCAGGAACAGGAACGGCACGATCAGGCAGCCGATCAGGAACGGAATGCGCCAGCCCCACGCGCTCATTTCTTCGGCCGGCAACGCGCGGTTCAGCAGCACGCCGACGAACGCGGCGAACACGACGGCGACCTGCTGGCTGCCCGATTGCCACGACGTATAGAACCCCTTGTGGCCCTTCGTCGCGATCTCGGACAGGTAGACCGACACGCCGCCGAGCTCGACGCCCGCCGAAAAGCCCTGCAGCAGCCGGCCGAGCAGCACGAACACCGGCGCGAGCACGCCGATCGTCGCGTAGCCGGGCACCGCGGCGACGGCGAGCGTGCCGACCGCCATCAGCCCGAGCGTCAGGATCAGCCCCTTGCGGCGGCCGTGATGGTCGATGTACGCGCCGAGCACGATCGCGCCGACCGGCCGCATCAGGAAGCCCGCGCCGAATACCGACAGCGACAGCATCAGCGACGCGAACGCATCGCCGCTCGGAAAATAGGTTTTCGCGATGGCCGACGCGTAATACCCGTAGACCATGAAGTCGTACATTTCCAGGAAGTTGCCGCTGACGACCCGGAAAACGGTGCGGACCTTCGATTCCTGCGCGACGGCGTGTGATGCTGTGGACATATTTTTCTCTCAGCTCGGATGGCGCGACCTCCGCGCCGTGTGGATCCGGCGATGCGTATCGCGCCGGCCGGCGCGCACGGACATCGCAGCCTGCCGGCGGCACGTCGCGCCACCATGCGCACGCCGGCGAGGTTCTCGGATGATGCCACGCGAAACCGACAATTGCCTTGTGGCGGGCCTGCGGTCGCAGTCGCCGCATTCGCCTCGTACTAATCCCATCGAAAGTCACGCCAAAATCAGATTGATCTGATCGACCGATCACAGACGGCTGACCACAATGGCACGATCAACGACGATATGCGCGCCACGCGCCGACACGGTTGCTCGTGTCGCGCGGCGCACCGCTCTCATGACCCCATCGCCCCTTGTTTCCGTCGAAGGCCAGCTCGCCCGCCCTCGCGTCGCCCCGCTCGACGGCGTGCCGCCGTTCGGCCGCGAATGGACATTCCGCGGCGTAGCCGGCGACCGGCCCGGCGAGCGGTGCGTCGCCACGCTGACGACTTCGTGCATCGATGTCGACGCCCCGCATCGCATGTGTCGCTGGCAACCGCTGTCCGCGACGCGATCGTCGTCGGCGGACCTGCCGGCCACCCCGGCCGTCCTCCGCCGCCCGGGCCACGGTCCGTATCCGCGCCCGCATGGCCGGCGTGCAATAGATGCCGCCTGCTGGAGCGTCGGCGCGCTCGGGATCATCGGCTGGCTGATCGTCGCGCACGAACCGCTCACGGGTTTCACGGCCGCACCCGCGCTTCACGCCACCCGCGTCATTGACGAGCCCGCCACGCAAGCCACCGGTGTGGTCCGAGTTGCCGCTGCGCCGCCCCTTGCTCCGGCACAGAACGCCACCCCCGTCGCGACGCCGGCCCGCACGTCGCCGCCGCACGACACGGCATCCGACCCGCAGCGCGTCGCCGACGCGTCCATACCCTCACCGCATCGGCCGGCCGGCGCGCGCACGACCGCCGCACCCGTTCGCGCGCCGGGCGCTTCGCCTGCCGCGTCGCCCGCCGCTTCTTCCCGGCTCGCGGCCCGCCCGCCAGTCACGCACCTCGCATCGCGTACGCCGATCCTCGATCGCGTCGCGCCGCCGTCGCTGCCGGGCGGCACGCATCGCGACCCGCTCGACAATCCGCTCGCGCTGATCGCACTCGCGAACGCACTGGATGCCGAACGCCCCGCGCGAGCGGCAAACGCGCCCGCCGCCGGTTTCGACTGGACCGCGCAACTATCTCACCGCCGCCTGACCGAAGCGTCGGCCACGGCGCCGGACACCTTCACCCGCTGACGCGCGCACAACAAAAAACCCGGCGAAGCAGGCTTCGCCGGGTTTCGTTCGTCCGCCGATCCTGCCGGACCGACGCGTCGTCACTTGCGTGCGGGCAACCCCGTTTCGGCCTGCCGCTCGAGTTGCCGGACCTGCTCCTGCAGATCGCGCAACTGCACCTGCGCCGCCCGCTTCTCGACCTGCAGCGCCTGCGTCTGCTCCTGTATCGACTGCTGTCGTTGCGCGACCTCGGCCTGCTGGCTGCGCGCGACGCTCAGGTCGGCCTCCAGTTGCTGGGCCCGGCTCGCCTGCAGCGCGATCACGCGCTCGAGAAACCGCTTCTGCGCCTGCAATTCGGTGCGATGAATCTCGGCTTCCGACAGTTGCAGCGTCTGCTGCACGAAGTTCGCGTACACCATCTCCGCGCGACCCTTCTCCTGCGACTTGATCACGCGCCAAAGATGCTTGTCCTGGAACAGCGCGACGTAGTACGTCATCTCGCCCGGATCGAACATCAGGCTCGCGCCGTAGCTGCCGTTGTAGGTGGTGCGCATCTCGACGATCCGCCCGTCGTGCAGCATCTGCGTGAGCTCGGCGACATTGCCTTGCGCGGCGGTATCCGTCGCCGACGAGGACGACGCCGATGCGGCGGGCGCCGCACGGCCGCTCAGGCTCGTCACCGCGGGACGGGTGCCCGCGACGGGCGCGGTCGCGTCGGCGGACCATGCCGCGCCTGCGTGCACGCAGGCGGCCATCGCAACGATCCACGTTGCGCATCGTGCAGGGGAAAAATCTCGGAAGACCAACGTCAGACTCCGGCGAATGAATCGGGAGTCGCGATTATCAGTCAAAACGAAATGGCCGCATCTCGAATTAAACGGGATGCGGCCAGCCAGCCTGCGACGCGCTGCAAACGCTTGCTACAGACGCGTTTCGCGTGCCGCGCGCAGGAATGCATCGAGCAACGGCGTGCAGTCGAGCAGTTCGGCGCCGCCCGCGCGATGGAACTCCGGGTGCCATTGCACACCGACCACGAATGGCGCGCGCCGGTAGCGAATGCCTTCGATGATCCCGTCGCCGGCCGACACGGCCTCGATGTTCAGATCGCGGCCGAGATCGCGGATCGCCTGATGGTGGATCGAGTTGACGATCGCCTCCCTGCGTCCGGGGAACATGCTCGCGAGCGTCGACGAGTCGGGGAAGCGGATCGCGTGGCGATGCTGGTCGTAATGCTCGCTCACGTGCGCATTCGCGGTCGGCACGTCGGTCGCGATGTCCTGGTACAGCGAGCCGCCGAACGCGACGTTGATCAGCTGGCAGCCGCGGCACACGCCGAGCACCGGCTTGCCGGACTCGACGAATTCGTGAAACAGCTCGAGCTCGTACATGTCGCGTACGCGATCGCCCGGCCATTCGGGGCGCGCATCCGACGCCGCGTAAGTTTGCGGCGACACGTCGGCGCCGCCTTGCAGCAGCAGGCCGTCGAGATGTTTCGCGTAGTCGCGCAGGCGGATGTTGCTCGGATGCAGCATGCCCTGATGCCCGACCGTCGGAATCATGAACACGAGCACGTCGCGCGACATCACCCAATGCGCGATCGATTCCTCGAGATACTGCAGCGTCTTGCCGCGCAGCCCTTTCGCGCCGGGCTCCGGATGGAAGATCCGCGCCGACACGCCGATACGCAGCGTGCGCTGCGTGATGCGCTGCCCGGCACGGTCGAACAGCCGGCGCGCGCGGGCCGCGACGATCCGGCCGAATACCGACCACGGCGTGTCGCTCTGCCGGAGGTACGCCGGCGGCACATTCTGCGCGCTCGCGGGCGGCGGCCGCGGTGTGTCGAAATCCGGCGGCGCGCCGAACCCGGGCGGCGCTGCACCGGGTTTCGGCGTTGCCGCACTGCCTTCAGCGGTGGCGCCGGTCGCACCGGGCGCGCCCGGCTCCGACGCCGCCGTGACCGGCGATGCGCCGTCCTCGGCAACATCCTGCGCAACAGCAGCCTGCGTGGCGGACACGTCGGGCGTTTTCGCCGGACCGGAACGGGGAGAATCGGAAGAAGCGGAAGAGATGCCGGACAGACCGGCCGGGGAAGGCGTGTTTTCGCTCATGACGATGGTCTGGTGCGTCGCTCGCGCGTATTGGATTGACGAAGATTCATTATGCTTCAGGGCACGATCGCGCGGTAAACCTGCAACATCCTGTCGCTATTGTTGCAAGTCGTCGCATGCCGCAGCGCAACCGCCCCGGCCCTTATTGGGCCGCGATCTGATCCTTCGGGAGCGCACTGGACATCAGTGATATATCACAATAATATTCACGAATCGTCCACGCTCCCGATTCCAGCGCCATGATCGCGCCCCGCCCGGCCGCCGCGCCGCCGTCCGCATGAACGCCCTGACCGACGCCCTCCTCGACCGGCCCGCCGCCTCTTCGATCAGCCTCGCCGATCGCGCCTATGCGCTGATCCAGCGCGACATCATCACGATGCGGCTGAAGCCCGGCGCCGCGCTCAACGAAGCCGACCTCGTCGCGCGCACCGGCATCGGGCGCACGCCCGTGCACCAGGCCGTGCACCGGCTGGTGCTCGAAGGGCTGCTGTCCGTGATGCCGCGCAAGGGACTGATGGTTCAGCCGCTGTCGCTCGACGACATCGTGTCGGTGATCGACGTGCGGCGCGTCAACGAAGCGCACTGCGTCGAACTCGCGGCACGCCACGCGACGCCCGACGATCTCGCGCGCATGGCCGCGCTGCTCGACGCCGGGCAGGCGTGTGTCGACACGCACGACGTCGAAGGCATGATGGAGCTCGACCGCGCGTTTCATCAGGCGATCGCCGCGGCGGCCCGCAATACCGTCCTCGCGGAAATCCTGCGTGCGCTGCACGAACGCTCGCTGCGCTTCTGGTTCGTCACGCTGTCCGAGCCGCACCATTTATCCGATGTCCAGCGCGAACACCGGGAACTGTTCGAGCGGCTGTCCGCGCGCGACGCCGCCGGCGCGCGCGCGGCCGTCGAACGCCATATCGATTCGTTTCGCGCCACCCTTGTCCAACATCTTCGCCCCTGAGCCGCTCATGACCACTTTCACGCCCTTCCCCCCGCTCGCCCAGCTCGCCGCCGACCTCGCCGCCGGCCGGACCACGAGCCGCGCGCTCGTCGACGTTGCGCTCGACCGGATCGCCGACCCGTCCGGCCAGGGCGCCGCCGTCTTCACCGAAGTCGATGCCGACAACGCGCGCGCGGCCGCCGATGCGCACGATCGCCTGCGCGCCGCCGGCACCGTGCTGTCGCCGCTCGCGGGCATCCCCGTGTCGGTCAAGGACCTGTTCGACGTCGAAGGCCAGGTGACCCGCGCCGGTTCGCGCGTGCTCGCCGGCGCGCCGCCCGCGAAGGCCGATGCGGTCGCCGTCGCGCGCCTCAAGCGCGCGGGCGGGGTGCTGGTCGGCCGCACCAACATGAGCGAATTCGCGTTCTCGGGGCTCGGGCTGAATCCGCACTTCGGCACGCCGCGCTCGCCGTACCATCGCGACGTGCCGGGCGACGCACGCATTTCGGGCGGCTCGTCGTCCGGCGCGGCCGCGTCCGTCGCCGACGGGATGGCCGCGGTTGCGCTCGGCACCGACACGGGCGGCTCGATCCGTATTCCGGCCGCGCTGTGCGGGCTTACCGGCTTCAAACCGACCGCGAGCCGGATCCCGACGCGAGGCGGCGTGCCGCTGTCGACCACGCTCGACTCGTTCGGCCCGATCGGGCTGACCGTTGCTTGCTGCGCGCTCGTCGACCGGATGCTCGCCGGCCTCGAGCCGCACGTGCCGGCCGCGCGGTCGCTCGAAGGCGTCCGCCTCGGCGTGCTGACGAACTACGTGACGGACGGCGTCGATGCCGACGTCGCCGCTGCGCTCGACGTGTCGCTCAAGCACCTCGAAGCCGCCGGCGCGATCGTCACGGAAGTGCGTTTTTCGGCGCTCGACCGCCTGCCGGAAATCAATCGCTTCGGCTTCTCGCCGATCGAGGCGTACGCGTGGCATCGCCCGCTGCTCGCGGAGCATCGCGACCAGTACGACCCGCGTGTACTGTCGCGCATCCTGAAGGGCGAACCCGCGAGCGCGGCGGACTATCTCGACCTGCTCGCCGCGCGCGCGGCCATGCTCGACGAAGCGGCGCACACGGTGTGGTCGCGTTTCGATGCGCTCGTCGCGCCGACGGTGCCGGTCGTGCCGCCGCGCATCGCCGAGCTCGAAGCCGACGACGCCGAATTCACGCGCACCAACGCGCTGATCCTGCGCAACCCGAGCGCATTCAACTTCCTCGACGCGTGCGCACTGTCGCTGCCGTGCCATCCGCGCGACGCGGCGCCGGTCGGCCTGATGCTCGCCGCGGCGCCGCTTCGCGACGACGCGCTGCTCGCGATCGGCCAGTCGGTCGAGGCCGTGCTGAACACGATCCGGTAACCGCGCAAGCGCAATCACGGGCGGGCCTGGGGCGGCGCATGCGACACGTGCGGCGGGGTGCCGCACCCGCGCCGTCAGTTTCGTGCCAGATCGTTCGCGCTAAAATCGCGCGATTGATCATCGGACCGACCAACGACAGGAATCCCGCCGACATGAACGACTACCCGCTCGCCCTTCGCCGTGAACGCCGCTTGCTGATGCTGCTCGGCTGGGTGTGCATCGCCCTGCTGGCCGGCGCGCTGTACCTGCAGTACGTGAAGGGCGAAGATCCGTGCCCGCTGTGCATCATCCAGCGCTACTTCTTCGCGGCGATCGGGATCTTCGCGTTCCTGGCCGCCGGAATACGCAACTGGCGCGGCGTCTGGGCACTCGAGCTGCTGATCGCGATCGCCGCGGCCGCCGGCGTCGGCACGGCCGCGCGCCATCTGTCGATCCAGATGAATCCGGGCTTCAGCTGCGGCTTCGACACGCTGCAGCCGATCGTCGACAGCCTGCCGCCCGCACATTGGTTCCCGGGCATGTTCAAGGTCGCCGGCCTGTGCGAGACGGTCTACCCGCCGATTTTCGGCATCCTGCTGCCCGGCTGGGCGCTGATCGGCTTTGCGGTGATCCTGATCGCCGTCGTGTCGAGCCTCTGGCGCCATCGCCACAAGCTCGCGGGCTGACCATCCGCGCCGCGCGGACAGTCCCGCCGACCGGCGCCGCGCCGTCGGCAGCGCCCGCTCGCCCGGCAGCGCCGATAGCACGCCGCGCGGTGCGCGTTCTGCACGCCGCGCGTAAACACCTACCCCCGCCGCCGCCCGGATCCCCGGGCGAACGCGCGTCGCATGACATCGCGCTCGCGCCCCGCCACACAAGCGTTCCGGCCCGATGCACGCGCATCGGGCCCCCGATCCCGCGCGGCGGGCCTATGATCGACATGATCGCCGTCTGATAGCCCGGATCACCGTCCGGCGATGTTCCCGTCGCTTTGCGGTGCTATCTTCGTGGCTGGATGGCGATCTACGTGCGCGAGGCTAGGCGGTCTCAACACCTGCGTAACGCGCGCCCGATCCGCAATGTCGACTGGATTCATCATGACAACGCAAACCATCCGCATCCGTCACCCTCATGGCGTCCGCGCGTCCCGCGGCGTCGTTCTCGCGCGCCGTCGGCGCACGACCGCCGCCCCGCATCCGCCGTGCGGCCGGTCCGCGCCGCTCCCGTCCGTCCTCGTTGCCGCCGCGCCCGCCAGCCCGCGCGCGTCGTGCCGCATCGTCCCGAACGGAGCGTGCTGATGGAAGCGTGGCTCGGCGATCTGCAGCAACTGCTCGCGCACGGCGAAGCGGCCGTGCTCGTGACGGTCGCGCACACCGACGGCTCCGCGCCGCGCGAGGCCGGCACCAAGATGCTCGTCACGCGCGACACGGCCCGCCATACGATCGGCGGCGGTCATCTGGAATGGAAGGCGATCGAGATCGCGCGGCAGCTGCTGAAGGACGGCGCGCACGTGCCGCACGCACGCCGGCTCGAACGGCTCGCGCTCGGGCCGAGCCTCGGCCAGTGCTGCGGCGGTGCGGTCGTGCTCGCGTTCGAGCGGCTCGACGTCGGCGATCTCGGCTGGATCATGTCGCTCGCGAAGCGTGTCGCGGCAGGCGCCGCGACCGTGCGTAGCGTATCATTCGGCCCCTCGCCGGGCGCGCCGCTGCTGAGCGAACCCGAATCGGCAACCGCGCGTGCCGATTGCCTGCTGTGGCAAACGGGCGGCGTGTCGCTGATGACCGAAACGATCGCGCCGTATGCGTTCCCCGTCATGCTGTTCGGTGCCGGGCACATCGGCACCGCGCTCGTGAAGGTGCTGGCGACGCTGCCGTGCCACGTGCGCTGGATCGACGGGGCCGATGCGGTGTTCCCGCCGGCCGACGCGCTCGCCGGCATCGGCAATCTCGCGATCGATGCGGTGGCCAGCCCGGCCGATGCCGTCGACGCAGCGCCGCCGCACACGTACTTCGTCGTGATGACGCACGACCATGCGCTCGATTTCATGCTGGCCGAGCGCATCCTGCGACGCGGCGACTATGCGTACTTCGGGATGACCGGCTCGCACGCCAAGCGCGCGCAGTTCGATCACCGTCTCGCCGCGATCGGCATCGACCCGGCGCAGGTCGCGCGGATGCGCTGCCCGATCGGCGTCGAAGGCATCATCGACAAGGCGCCCGAAGTCATCGCGATCTCGGTGGCCGCGCAATTGCTGCAGGCCGTCGAGGCGAATGCGCCCGCGCAGGTTTCCCCCACATTCTGACCGACCAAGAACGACGCCATGACCCCGACATTCAAGGACAAGATTGCCCGCGCACCCAAGGCGGAGCTGCACATCCATATCGAAGGCTCGCTCGAGCCCGAACTGATTTTCGCGCTCGCGCAGCGCAACGGCGTGAAGCTCGCATACGACTCGATCGACGCGCTGCGCGCCGCGTATGCGTTTACCGACCTGCAGTCGTTCCTCGACATCTACTACGCGGGCGCGAGCGTACTGCTGACCGAGCAGGATTTCTACGACATGACGGCCGCGTACTGCGAGCGCGCGCTCGCCGACAACGTCGTCCACACCGAACTGTTCTTCGATCCGCAGACGCACACCGAGCGCGGCGTGCCGATCGAAACGGTCGTCGCGGGCATCGACCGCGCGCTCGCCGATGCCGAGCAGCGCGGGCTGTCGAGCAAGCTGATCCTGTGTTTCCTGCGTCACCTGTCCGAAGACGACGCGCTCGCGACGTTCGAATCCGCGCTGCCGCTGTTCGAGCGCTATCGCCATCGCCTGATCGGCGTCGGCCTCGACTCGTCCGAACTCGGCCACCCGCCGACGAAGTTCGCGCGGGTGTTCGAGAAGGCGCGGGCGCTCGGCCTGAAGCTCGTCGCGCATGCGGGCGAGGAAGGCCCGCCCGCCTACATCCACGAAGCGCTCGACGTGCTGAAGGTCGACCGGATCGACCACGGCGTGCGCAGCATCGAGGATGCGGCACTCGTCGAACGCCTCGCGCGCACCCGCACGGCGCTCACCGTGTGCCCGCTGTCGAACCTGAAGCTGTGCGTGTTCGACGACATGGCGAAGCACACGCTGAAGGCGCTGCTCGATCGCGGCGTCGCGGTGACCATCAACTCGGACGATCCGGCCTATTTCGGCGGCTACGTCAACGACAACTACTTCGCCACCGTCGACGGGCTGCAACTGACCGACGCCGAAGTGCACACGGTGATCCGCAACGGCTTCGAGGCGTCGTTCATCGACGCCGCGCAGCGCGATGCGCTGATCGCGCGTCTCGATACGTACTGGCAGTCCGCGTAACGCGCCGGCATCGAGGTTCACCAGACAGATGAAACACCGCAACGACATCCGCCTCGCGCCGACCGGCCCGGCATTGCGCCGCGCGGCCCGTGCACCGTGCGCGCGTGCGGGCATCGCGTGCGTCGCGAGGATGGCGGCGGCACGGTCCGCCGCCGCTCGCGCGCGCCTGTCGTTGCGGGCCGTCGTGCCGTTCGTCGCCGTGCCGTTCGTCGCCGTGCCGGTCATCGCCGTGTCGGTCGCGATTGCCGCTGCCATCGCGGCGCAGCCGCCCAGCCGTCATGTGTCGGCTGCCCTGGCCGCTGCGCTCGGGTGTGCAGTCGCAGCCAGCCGCGCGTCAGGCTTCGCGCCCGTGCCGCTCGGCATCGTCGCCGCGTGCGGACACCGGCTGCGCCGTCCATCCTGTCGCGCGCCCGGCGCCGACCGTTTTCTTCTGTTCGCCTTACCTTGATGCAGGACCATTCGTCATGACGCAAACCGCTTTCCGTTCCCAGCTGCTGACCTTCAACGGCGACCCGGCGCAGTCGAGCCAGGCCGCGAACTACGAGACCGACGGTCTGCTGATCGTCGACGACGGCAAGGTCGTCGCGGCCGGCCCATATGCGAAGCTCGCCGCGACGCTCGCGCGCGACGCGATCGTCCACGACCTGCGCGACAAGCTGATCGTGCCCGGCTTCATCGACACGCACATCCACTATCCGCAGACGGACATGATTGCGTCGCCGGCGCCCGGCCTGCTGCCGTGGCTCGACAAGTACACGTTCCCGACCGAGCGGCAGTTCGGCGATCCGGAGCATGCGCGTGAAGTTGCCGATTTCTTCGTCGACGAACTGCTCGCGTGCGGCACGACGAGCGCGCTGGTTTACTGCACCGTGCACAAGCAGTCGGCCGATGCGCTGTTCGCGGCGAGCGACGCGCGCGATCTGCGGATGATCGCGGGCAAGGTGCTGATGGATCGCAACTGTCCCGAGTTCCTGCGCGACACCGCGCAATCGGGCTATGACGACAGCGCCGAGCTGATCGACCGCTGGCATGGCAACGGCCGCCAGATGTACGCGCTCACGCCGCGCTTTGCGCCGACTTCCACCGAAGCGCAACTCGAGGCGTGCAGCGAACTCGCGCGCCGCCACCCGGACGTGTTCGTGCAGAGTCACGTCGCGGAAAACGTCGATGAAGTGAAATGGGTGGCCGAGCTGTTCCCCGGCCACCGCAGCTATCTCGACATCTACGATCGCTACGGGCTGCTGCGCCCGCGCGCGGTGTACGGCCACTGCATTCACCTCGACGACGAAGACCGCCGCCGGATGGCCGAAACGCGCACCGTCGTCGCACACTGCCCGACGTCGAACTTCTTCCTCGGCAGCGGCCTGTTCGACTTCGACAAGGCCGGCGAATACGACGTGCCGGTCACGCTCGCGACCGACGTCGGCGGCGGCACGTCGTTCTCGATGCTGCAGACGATGAACGAGGCGCACAAGGTCGCGCGGCTGTCGGGCCACCACCTGACCGCGACGCGGATGTTCTGGCTCGCGACGGCCGGCGCCGCGCAGGCGCTCGATCTCGTCGACACGGTCGGCACGCTCGCGCCGCGAACGGAAGCGGACTTCGTCGTGCTCGACCCGCAGGCGACCCCGCTGCTCGCGCGCCGCACCAAGCGCGCGGATTCCCTCGAGGAATTGCTGTTCGCGTTCGCGCTGCTCGGCGACGACCGCGCCGTGTACCGCACGTACGCGGCCGGCCGGCTCGTGCACGAGCGCGGCGCGGCACGCGGCGCCGCCGCGTAACGCCGTTTGCCTTCCCCTGCTCCAGCGTACGCTGTCGCGCGTGCCGGAGCCGATGGATTCGCGCGACGCACCGCGCGCGGCACGCGTCGTGCTAGAATTCGGCCCTCATTGGGGAGTAGCCGCTCCGCTCGATGTCCCGCGCTCCCGGCGCGCATCGTGACGGAGGCGTCCGTCAACAGACTTGGCCGTTCGGCCATGGCGGACGCAGCCACCAAGGCCTGGCGAGACCGATGGTTCACTGCGCGCCGCTTCAGGGCCCGGCGCGCGGCGGATCGTCGCTCGCACGCACAACATCGGCCCGTGGAACCCCATACGTGTCTCAAGCCTTCCTGATCTCCACCGGCGCCGTCGCCCTCGCTGAAATCGGCGACAAGACCCAACTGCTGTCTCTCGTGCTGGCCGCGCGCTATCGCAAGCCGGTGCCGATCATTCTCGGCGTGCTCGTCGCGACGCTCGTCAACCACGGTTTCGCCGGCGCGCTCGGCGAATGGCTCGGCGTGCTCGTCACGCCGTCGATCATGCGCTGGGCGCTCGCGTTCTCGTTCATCGCGATGGGGTTGTGGATTCTCGTGCCGGACAAGCTCGATGCCGACGAAGCCAACGCGACGCGCTCGCGCCTCGGCGTGTTCGGCGCGACGCTCGTCGCGTTCTTCCTCGCGGAAATGGGCGACAAGACGCAGATTGCGACCGTCGCGCTTGCCGCACGCTTCCAGGATTACATCGGCGTCGTGGCCGGCACGACGTTGGGGATGATGCTCGCGAACGTGCCCGCGATCCTGCTGGGCGACCGTTTCGCGCACCGCCTGCCGACGAAGCTCGTGCACGGCATCGCGGCCGTGCTGTTCGTCGTGCTCGGCGCACTGGCGCTGTTCGGCGTCGGGACCTGACGCATGCGGGCGTGGCGCGGCCGGGCGGCCGCGCCGATGTCGATGTCGCGCGTTACTTCGCGGCCGCCGCACCCGATGCCGGCACGGCGGGCACCGCACGTTCGTTCGCGGCCGGCGGCACCGCCGGCCCGCCGCGCTTGTCGACCGGCAGCCGCACCGTGCGGATCGCGCCGTTCGCGAGCGGGAAATCGGCAAGCGCACTGCGCGCGAGGAACGGCATCGCATACATCAGCGCGCCGTTGTCGCCGGTGGTGCGCGCGGTCACGTTATAGACTTCCTTGCCGGTCGCGCGCTCGGTGATCCGGATGCCGAGCGTGTAGTCGAAGACCTGGTACGTCTGCGCGACGTAGCCGGCCGGCACCGGCCCCCAGGGCCCCCACGGGCCCCACGGCCCGCCTCGCCAGTACGGCCCCGGCCCCATGAACCACGGATCGTAGTAGACGGGCTGCGGCACCGTCACGAGATCGCTGCCGACGCCGTACGTCAGCCCGACCAGGTAGCGCGCCTGCGCGGTCGGCACCTGCCGGAACGCATACGCGGACAACTCGTTCGCGACGATCGGCTCGTAGGTCGACTGTTCGATGCTGTGCTTCTGCGCATCGGTGCGCGTGAAGGCATAAGTGCGTGTCGCGTCGCTGCCGCTCCAGTCGGAGAAGGCCGTGACCTGCGTTGTCACGTAGCTCGTGCAGCCCGCCAGCAGCGCCACGCACAGCACCGCCGCCCAGCCCGCACCGCGTTGAATCCATTCGCGTTTCATGTCGATCCTCGTCGATCCGTCACCCGTTCGTCGCACCGCGCGAAGCGCACGGGATGCCGATAATACGCGGACTGCCGGAACCGGTAAAAAGTTCGCCCGACACGCGGCCGCAAGCCTTTGTACAATGGGCCGATTCGCCCGGCCCGTGTTGCCGGCCCGATCCCCACTCCACCGATCTCGACGACCATGTCCGACAACGCCTCCTCCACCGTGATCCGCCGCGCCGACTACACGCCGCCGGCGTTCCTCATCGATTCCGTCGCACTCGAATTCGATCTCGCGCCGGCCCGTACGATCGTCAGGAATACGATGCGCGTGCGCCGCAATCCGGACGCGGCACCCGCCCCGCATCTGG
This sequence comes from Burkholderia sp. IMCC1007, assembly GCF_027257875.1. GTDB lineage: Bacteria > Pseudomonadota > Gammaproteobacteria > Burkholderiales > Burkholderiaceae > Burkholderia. The sequence continues at coordinate 34,229 of NZ_JAPVQY010000033.1, read as the reverse complement.
AACTGATGGGCGAAGCGCTCGAATTCGTCGGCGCGCATCTCGACGGGGCGCCGTACGGCGCGGTGCGCGCGCACGAACACGGGCTGACGGTCGAAAACGTGCCCGATGCATTCGAATTGACGCTCGACAGCGCATGCGCGCCGGACCAGAACACGACGCTGTCCGGTCTCTACGTGTCGAGCGGCAACTTCTTCACGCAGTGCGAGGCCGAGGGCTTTCGCCGCATCACCTATTTCCTCGATCGCCCCGACGTGATGGCGTCGTACACGGTCACGCTGCGCGCCGACAAGGCCGCGTACCCGGTGCTGCTGTCGAACGGCAACCTCGTCGATTCGGGCGAGCTGCCCGACGGCCGCCACTTCGCGAAATGGGAAGACCCGTTCAGGAAGCCGAGCTACCTGTTCGCGCTCGTCGCGGGCAAGCTCGTCGCGATCGAGGAGAAGATCACGACCGGCTCCGGCAAGGAAAAGCTGCTGCAGGTGTGGGTCGAACCGGCCGATCTCGACAAGACCCGTCACGCGATGGATTCGCTGATCCACTCGATCCGCTGGGACGAGAAGCGCTTCGGCCTCGAGCTCGATCTCGACCGCTTCATGATCGTCGCGGTCGGCGACTTCAACATGGGCGCGATGGAGAACAAGGGGCTCAACATCTTCAACACGAAGTACGTGCTGGCGAACCCCGAGACCGCGACCGACACCGACTTCGCGAACATCGAATCGGTGGTCGGCCACGAGTACTTCCACAACTGGACCGGCAATCGCGTAACCTGCCGCGACTGGTTCCAGCTGAGCCTGAAGGAAGGCCTGACGGTGTTCCGCGACCAGGAATTCTCGGCCGACATGGCCGCGGGCGACGACGTCGACTCGGCGGCCCGCGCGGTCAAGCGCATCGAGGACGTACGCGTGCTGCGCCAGCTGCAGTTCGCCGAGGACGCGGGCCCGATGGCGCACCCGGTGCGCCCGGAAAGCTACGTCGAGATCAACAACTTCTACACGATGACCGTCTACGAGAAGGGCTCGGAAGTCGTGCGGATGTACCAGACGCTGTTCGGCCGCGACGGGTTCCGCAAGGGGATGGACCTGTACTTCCAGCGCCACGACGGCCATGCGGTGACCTGCGACGACTTCCGCCACGCGATGTCCGATGCGAACGGGCGCGACCTCGCGCAGTTCGAGCGCTGGTACAGCCAGGCCGGCACGCCGCGCGTGTCGGTGCGCACCGCGTACGATGCAGCCGCGCGCCGCTATACGGTCACGCTCGCGCAAGGCTACGGCGCTGCGTCGGCGGCCGCGCGCGAAACGCAGCAAGGGCCGCTGCTGATTCCGTTCGCGATCGGCCTGATCGGCCGCGACGGCCGCGACCTGCCGTTGCGGCTCGACGGCGAAGCGGCCGCGGCGGGCACGACGCGCGTGCTCGACTTCACCGATGCCGAACAGGCGTTCACGTTCGTCGACGTGCCGGAAGCGCCGCTGCCGTCGCTGCTGCGCAATTTCTCGGCGCCCGTGATCGTCGAATACGACTACAGCGACGACGACCTCGCGTTCCTGCTCGCGCACGACAGCGACCCGTTCAACCGCTGGGAAGCCGGCCAGCGCCTCGCGACGCGCGCGCTGCTGACGCTCGCGTCGCGCGCCGCCGCGCATGAGCCGCTCACGCTCAGCGAGAACTTCGTCGCCGCGTTCCGCCGCGTGCTGACCGACGCGAGCCTGTCGCCGGCGTTCCGTGAACTCGCGCTGACGCTGCCGTCGGAAACCTATCTGGCCGACCAGATGGCCGAGGCCGATCCGGCTGCCGTGCACCGCGCACGCCAGTTCGTGCGCCGTCAGCTCGCGACCGCGCTGCGCGCCGAGTGGCTCGCCGCGTACGAGCAGCACCAGACGCCAGGCGCGTACGCGCCGACTCCCGAAGCATCCGGCCGCCGCGGGCTGAAGAACCTCGCGCTGGCGTATCTCGCCGAACTCGAGGATCCGGCCGACGCCGTGCGCATCGCGACCGCGCAGTACGACGACGCCAACAACATGACCGATCGCGCGGCCGCGCTCGGCGCGCTGCTGTCGGCTGCGGCCTCGGGCGCGAACGATGCGGCCGAACGGGCGCTGGACGACTTCTACCGCCGCTTCGACAAGGAAGCGCTCGTGATCGACAAGTGGTTCGCGATGCAGGCCGCCCAGCGCGGCACGCCCGCGCAGCCGACGCTCGCGAAGGTCCGCAGGCTGATGGCGCATCCCGCGTTCAATCTGAAGAATCCGAACCGCGCACGCTCGCTGATCTTCAGCTTCTGCGCGGCGAACCCCGCGCAATTTCACGCGGCGGACGGCTCCGGTTACGCGTTCTGGGCCGAACAGGTGCTCGCGCTCGACGCGATCAACCCGCAGGTCGCCGCGCGCCTCGCACGCTCGCTCGAACTGTGGCGCCGCTTCACGCCGGCGCTGCGCGACCGGATGCGCGAAGCGCTCGAGCAGGTCGCGGCCGGGGCGAAATCGCGCGACGTGCGCGAGATCGTCGAGAAGGCGCTCGCGTAACGCGCACTGTCGCATCGCGTGAGTGCGCGACGAAGCCGGCGCCCCGTTGCGGCGCCGGCTTTTTTATTGCTCGAGTGATTGCATGAACGCGGGCGGGGTCGGAGCCGGACACCGCTTCAGCCGCCCGGATTTCCCGCCGCCGCAGCGCGCATTCACCGCGTCAGCCCCGCGTCTTCCCCGCCGCAACCCTGCCGCAGTTCGGCCGCAGCTCGCCCGATGCGGCCGCCCGGCCGTGTAACGGGACGAAAAAAGCCGGCGGGTCGGGAAGCACGGCAGGTAAAATTGCGGCAATTCAAGGTTTTTTGGCCTTTCGGAGTCAAGTCATGTCCATTGCCCGCCGCACCACGCTGTCCAAGTTCCTGATCGAACAGCAACGTGAGACCAACAACCTCCCCGCCGACCTGCGCCTGCTGATCGAAGTGGTCGCCCGCGCGTGCAAGGCGATCAGCTACAACGTGTCGAAGGGCGCGCTCGGCGAAGCGCTGGGCACCGCCGGCAGCGAAAACGTCCAGGGCGAAGTGCAGAAGAAGCTCGACATCCTGTCGAACGAGATCCTGCTCGACGCGAACGAATGGGGCGGCAACCTCGCCGCGATGGCATCGGAGGAAATGGAAACGTTCTTCCCGATCCCGGCGAACTACCCGCGCGGCGAATACCTGCTCGTGTTCGATCCGCTCGACGGCTCGTCGAACATCGACGTGAACGTGTCGATCGGCACCATCTTCTCGGTGCTGCGCTGCCCGGACGGCAAGCAGGCCACCGAGGAATCGTTCCTGCAGCCCGGCACGGAACAGGTCGCGGCCGGCTACGCGGTGTACGGCCCGCAAACCGTGTTCGTGCTGACGACGGGCAACGGCGTGAACTGCTTCACGCTCGACCGCGAAGTCGGCTCGTGGGTGCTCACGCAGAGCAACATGCAGATCCCGGCCGATACGCGCGAATACGCGATCAACGCATCGAACGCCCGCCACTGGTACGAACCGGTCCAGCGCTACGTCGACGAACTGAATGCCGGCAAGGATGGCCCGCGCGGCGACAACTTCAACATGCGCTGGATCGCATCGATGGTCGCCGACGTGCACCGGATCCTGAACCGCGGCGGCATCTTCATGTACCCGGCCGACAAGCGCACGCCGGATCGTCCGGGCAAGCTGCGCCTGATGTACGAAGCGAATCCGATGTCGTTCATCGTCGAACAGGCAGGCGGCGCCGCGACGACGGGCACCCAGCGGATCATGGAAGTGCAGCCGACCGGCCTGCATCAGCGCGTGCCGGTGTTCCTCGGTTCGAAGAACGAAGTCGAGCGTGTGACCGGCTATCACACCGAAGGCAAATAAATTTGCACTGCAGCACTAGACGAAGGTGCGAGACGTCAGTAGAATCGCGCCTTCGCGATGTGGCCCTAACCGGCCGCATCGCAGTGAAGTGAAAGCGGGCAGTCCGCCGGATCGATGGTTTCGCGAAGCAGCAGCAGCAAGCTGAAAAAATTTCGCAAAACCTATTGCCAAGATCTCGGATTTGACCATATAATTTCATTTCTCTGCTGCCGGTGTAGCTCAGTTGGTAGAGCAGCGCATTCGTAATGCGAAGGTCGTAGGTTCGACTCCTATCTCCGGCACCAAGATATAAAGGCCTGACAAGTGATGCTTGTCAGGCCTTTTCTCTTTTCCGGCTGCTCTGGCCAGCCACTCAAACCACATTTCCGGCTGCGATTTCCGCTACCCGAAATCGTGCGCCCGCCCTCTCCCCGCCAACACCGCTTGCGGGCATCCCCCGACTCACGCGCCGCGCACCGCCGATTACAATCGCCGCATCACCCGCCCTTCCCGAGCATCATGCGCACCTGGCGTCTCGAGCGACCGAACCTCAGCGGGCAGCTGGATGTATCCCGCGCGACTGGTCTCGTCGCCGCGATCGGCGGCAGCGAGCCGAACGCGTTCGCCGGCGAAGTCCTGAAACTGTTCGACGATGCGCTGTCCGTCACGCAGTGCACGATCTTCGCGTACGAGTTCGGCAACCGGCCGCGCACGATATCGGTCGCCGATCATCGCGGCGGCCGCTACCTGCGCGATGTCGCCGACACCTATGCACGACATTTCTACACGCTCGACGGCAATCAGAAGATCGTATCGGCCGCACACCGCGGCACGCGTCGCCGCGACGTGCTGCTGCATCAGCAGGCCAGCGACGAAATCGGCCACGACGCATACCGCGCGGCCTGCTATCGCGGCCCCGACGTCTCCGACCGTCTCGCGCTGCTGATGCAGCCGAACGATTCGGCGTGGCTGTCGATCAACCTGTATCGCGCGCATCGCAGCGGTGCGTTCCAGCCGCGCGAAATCGCGGCCGTCGAAACGCTCGCGCCGCTGATCGCGCAGGCCGCACAGCATCACTACACGCTCACGGGTTCGGCGCAGATCGGCATCCCGCAACGGATGCTCGCGCGACTGCGCGCCGCATGCCCGGCGTTGTCGAAGCGCGAGCTCGACGTGCTGCGCGGCGTACTCGAAGGCCAGACCGCGCACGAGATCGGCGAAACGATCGGCGTGAAGGCATCGAGCGTCGTCACCTACCAGAAGCGCGCGTACCGGCGCCTCGGCATCTCGAGCCAGCGCCAACTGTTTGCGCTGTGCCTGCAACCGTGAACACGGCCTGCCCGCGCTGACCGTATCGGGGTAAATCCCGGCCCGCCGACTGTCGTTCGCCGTACCCGGAATGGGGACAGCCGAGCCCCGCGCGGCTTCCATACTGCATTGACCTGCCGCCCGCATCGCGTGATTGCGTGCGCGTTCGATCACCGCAACCTGGAAGCCAACGATGGGCATCGAATTCAAGCCATACCCGTTCGTCGCCGAACGCTACCCGGCGCACCTGCCGGCCTGCACCGACGGCGTCGATACGCAGCGACACCGCGTCGCGATCGTCGGCGGCGGCCCGGTCGGGCTCGCCGTCGCGCTCGGCCTCGCGAACCACGGCATACGCAGCGTGCTGCTCGAAGCCGACGATTCGGTCTGCCACGGCAGCCGCGCGATCTGCATTTCGCGACGCAGCCTCGAGATCATCGAGCGACTCGGTGCGCTCGACGACTTCCTGCGCGTCGGGCTGCCGTGGACCGGCGGGCGCAGCTTTTACCGTCACGACGAAGTGCTGCATTTCACGATGCCGCAGGACGAGAACCAGAAGCTGCCGCCGATGGTGAACCTCGCGCAATATCACATCGAGCAGTTCCTGCTCGATGCCGCGCTGCGCCGCCCCGCGCTCATCGAGATCCGCTGGCAGACGAAGGTCGCGGGCGTGACGCAGCACCCGGACGGCGTGCGTCTGGACGTCGCTACGCCACTCGGCGGCTACGCGCTCGACGCGGACTGGATCGTCGCGAGCGACGGCGGACGCAGCACGATGCGCGATGCGCTCGGTCTGTCGCTGCGCGGCACGACCTACGAGGGCCGCTATGTGATCGTCGACATCGCGCTCGACAGCGACCGGCCGACCGAACGGCTCGCGTATTTCGACCCGGCGTCGAACCCCGGCTCGACGGTGCTCGTCCACAAGCAGCCCGACAACGTCTGGCGTATCGATTACCAGTTGCGCGACGACGAGGATCCGGAAGTCGCGGTGAAGCCCGAGAACGTGATCCCGCGCGTGCAGAACCTGCTCGACATGATGGGCGAGCGCGGCGCGTGGGCGCCGATCTGGATCACGATCTACAAGGCGAACGCACTGACGCTCGAGCGCTACCGGCACGATCGCGTGCTGTTCTGCGGCGACGCCGCGCATCTGGTGCCGATCTTCGGCGTGCGCGGCGCGAATTCGGGTATCGACGACGCCGACAACGTCGCGTGGAAACTGGCGCTCGTGATCCGCGGCCTCGCGTCGGATGCGCTGCTCGACAGCTATTCGGACGAACGCGTGTTCGCGACGCACGAGAACCTGCGCTACGGCACGAAAAGCACCGAGTTCATGGCGCCGCCGTCGTTTGCGTTCGACCTGATGCGCAAGGCCGTGCTGACGCTCGCGGTCCGGCATCCGGCGTTGCGTTCGCTGATCAATCCGCGCCAGACGTCCGCGATCGCGTATGCCGCGTCGCCGCTCAATGCGCACGAGCGCGATGCGTTTTCGGCCGGACCGGCCCCGGGCACGGTACTCGCGGAATGTCCGCTGATGCTGCACGCACCGCATGACGACGGCAACGACGCGAGCCCGACCCGCGGCCACCTGACCGAACTCGTCGGCCCGCGTTTCACCGCGCTCTGCTTCACGTCAGACGGCATGCCGCGCCCGCCTCTCGTCGACCTCGAACGGCGCCTGCAGCGCACCGGACTACCGTTCTCGCTCGTCACGCTGGCGCGCGGGGCGGCACCGCGACACCGCGCGTGCCGCGGCTACGATGCCGACGGCCGGCTGTTCGACCTGTACGGCGCACGCGAGGGCACCGTCTATCTCGTGCGGCCCGACGGCCATGTCCTCGGCCGCTGGCACGACGCACGCGCCGACGACCTCGGCAACGCACTCGAACGCGCGCTGCACCCGCGCACGTCGCCCGATCTTCAGGAGAACGCATGATGACCGACACCGAGCGCGACATGCTCTATACCGATCTGTGCCGCACGATGACGCGCATCGGCGAAACCGACGCATCGCTGCTTCTTGCCCGTTTCGCACTGCTCGCAATCGAAACGATCGGCGACGTCGCGACCGTCACCCGATTGATCGACGAGGCCGGCCACGGCCTGCCCGCACCAACCGAACCGGCGCCAGCACCCGGACGATGACGTGCGACGCAATCGCGCCGCTTCCGCCGCCCGTTCATTACAAGTTCATTTCATCTCGCCTAGCCTGCGCGTGCGCCGCGCCGTAGGCAGACGAATCGCCTGGAAAAACCCGTTAAGCGTGCATAACATTACTTAACGATTCCGACCCGTCTATCGCGTTACATTGCGTGGGCGGCGCGGCAGTCGCAAGCCGACGTCCGGTCATTTCGACTCAACATAGGAGAGGATCACCATGACTCATGGCTTGATTATGTGGCTCATCATCGGCGCAATCGCCGGGTGGTTGGCTGGCGTGCTCGTCAAGGGCGGCGGGTTCGGCCTGATCGTCGACATCATCGTCGGTATCGTCGGCGCGGTGATCGGCGGCTGGCTGGCCGCGCTGCTCGGCATCGGTATCGGCAGCGGCTTCATCGGCTCGGTCATCGTGGCGGTGATCGGCGCGGTGATCCTGCTGTCCGTGATCCGGCTATTCAGGCGAGCGGCCTGACGATCTTGTCGCGCGCCTTCGCGCGCGTTTTTGCATCGACGTGGCGCGCGGCATCCGCCGCGCGCCCCCGGACCGTTCCTCGGCGCGTTCCCCCCTGAAGGCCGCCCGCGCGCCCGGCGGGC
>NZ_JAPVQY010000033.1:0-26313 GCF_027257875.1 Burkholderia sp. IMCC1007 | reverse complement strand
GGGGGGGGCGCGTGGGTGGGGGGCGCCGCCGGGGCGGGTGGTTGTGGCGGCGGGGGGGCCCCCCCCCCCCCCCCCCCGCCGCCGTCCGTTTCAGCGGCGCTTGCCGCGCTGCAGCCAGCCGTCGAGCACGTCGGTCGTCAGCAAGCCGCTGCGCGCATCACGCGCGCCATCGCGGCCGATCCACACGGTACGCGGCATCTCCCCTCGCCATCCCGCATCGAGCGCCGCACGCAGACGCTCGGGCATCGGCTCCGCATTCGCATACTGCACCACCTGCGGCGGCAGGTTCATCTGCGCCAGCGCCTGCGCGATGGCGGCGCCATTGTCGTCGTACGCATCCATCGACACCATCGCGAGCCGCACGTCCGGATGCCGGCGCTGCCATGCGACGAGGTGCGCGGCATTGTCGCGGCAGTAGCCACAATCGAGCGACCAGATCTCGACCGCGAGCGGCCGTTCGTGCGCGCTCGCATACAGCTTCGCCACATCGGCCGCATGCAGCGGCTGCAGCTCGCCGGCCCACGCCGGCACGACGGCAAGTACCGCGCAGAGCAATCCAATCAGCCGTTTCATCGCGCGTCCTCCACGGCAATCAGCCGATAGCCGTCGTTACGCGTACGCCACGACAGGTAGATATGCCCGGCATCGTCGAGCAGTTGCGGATTGTCGCTCGCACCCGCCGTCGCTGCGATCACGCGCGGCGCCGACCAGTGCTCGCCGCGATCGTCCGAGCGGCGCAGCTTGACCTGCATCGTTTCGCCGTCGAACGCCTTCCACGCGAGCCAGACGACACCGCCGTGCGCGACGAGCGCCGCATGCGACGCCTGCTCGGCCGGCACCGCGGGATTCGCGCCGAACGCCCACGGCGTCCCGAGCGGCCGCCCGTCGGCGCCGATCCGCGAATAGAACACGTCGGCATGACCGTCGGCGACACCGAACCACGCGAGATGGCGCGTACCGTCCGGCGTGATCGCGAGGGCCGGCCCGTGCTCGGGGCATGCGTCCACATGCCAGTTCGAGAAGGTCGCACGGATGGGTTCGACGGGCGCCGATGCCGACACCGGCAACACCGCCAGCGCATGGTCGCGAATCTGCCCCGGGAACACGTTGCGCCATACGGCTTCGATATGTCCGGCCGGATCGATCGCCATCGCGATCCGGCAGCATTCGCACGTGTGGTCCGTCACCTTGCGCTCGGGCTCGAACGACGCGCCGCCGTCGCGCGACACCGCGTAGTACACGGCCGCACCTTCGTACGCCTGCCGCGCCGCTTTCGCCGCGACGAGATCGCGCTTGTCGATCCACGCGATCGCGACGTTGCCGGCCGGGTCGACCGCCATCATGTCGAAACGGTGCGTGATCGCCTGGCGGTCTTGATGGACGGTGACGGGCACGCTCCAGCTCGCGCCGCCGTCGAGCGAGCGCGAGAAGCGCACCATGCCGGTGTATGGCGCATCGAGCGGCATCGACCACGACACGTACACCGCGCGGCCGTCCGGGCTCGTCGCGACCTTCGGCCGATTCTCCGCGCTCGTATAGATCGGCTCCGGCATCGCGTTGACGATCACGGGCGCGGACAACGTCCGGCCCGCATCGTCGGAATGCGCGACGACGACGTGCGCGCCTTCGACCCATGCGACCCACAGCCGATGCCGCGCGTCGAACGCGGCGCCGGTCGCGAGCGGCTGCTTCTGTTGCGCGGGGGTGGCCTGCATGCTCATGTGCGCGGCATGCGGATCGGCGGCCTGCGGCGCATCGTGCGCGCCGGCAGGCGACAGCGCCGCGAGCCACAGCGCGCAGCCTGCCGCGAACGATTTCACAGCGACCATTTCAATTCTCCATAGAAGGTGCGGCCCGGATACGGGTGGAACACGTAGTAGCGACGGTCCGTCAGGTTGTCGATGCCGACCGACGCGGTCCAGTGCCGGTCGAACCGGTAGCGCGCCTTCAGGTCCACGATCGTGAAGATGCTCGTGCCGCCGTAGACGTCGGGATTCACGTCGCTGTTGTCGAGCGTGTTGAACTGGCGGCCCGAATAGCGGACGCCGACGCTCGCGAGCCAGTGTTCGTCGAAGCGGTATGACGCGAGCAGGTTCGCGCGCACGCGCGGGATGCGCGGAAAGCGCGAGCCGACGTACGCAGGGTTCGCGGCGTCGGCAAGGATCTGCGCATGGGTCGCCGACACGTTCGCGTCGACGTCGAGCCCGCGCAACCCGACGTTCTGGCCGCTGAACGCGAGTTCGACGCCACGCGCACGCACGCGGTCGACGTTCGAGATATTGGTGACGCTCGATGCACCCGACACCGTCGTCTGGCTGTAGATCGAGTCGCGCAGATCGCTCTGGAACACGCTCGCGCGCACGACGCCCACGCCGACGTCGCGCTCGGCCGTGAAGTCCCAGTCGATCGCCTTCTCGGGCCGCAGGTTCGGGTTGTTGTTGACGATCGCGTTGTTCGAGATCGTGCCCTGGAACAACTCCCCGACCGTCGGGAAACGCGTGCCGGTCGCGAATGACAGCCGGAACCGCCACACGTCCGTCGCATCCCACTGCACCGCGACCTTCGGCGACAGCGCGTTCGCGCCGCGATCCGCGTAACCGAGCGTGCCGTTCGCGTTGCCGAGCGCGCCGCCGTACGCATCCCAGCGCTCGTAGCGCAGGCCCAGCGTCGCGAGCCAGCCGGGCGCGAATCGCCACGCATCCTGCGCGAACAGCGCCTGCGTACGCGTGTCGCCCTGGTAGACGTTCGCGACCGACGTGGTCGGCCCGGCCAGCCAGTCGGCCGTGTTGAACGTGATGTTGCGCAGGAAATAGTTGTCGTAGTGATAGCCGAACGTGAACGTGTGGCCCTTCACTTCCGGCGCCTCGGCCTTCAGGTCCAGCGTGCGCCAGCCGGTGCCGTCGCCCTGGAACAGCGTGCCGGCGCCGCCCTGCACGGTCGACGCTGCGCGCAGCACGTCGCGCGACACGTCGTACGCCGACACCACGCCCGACAGCCGCCAGCCCGAATCGAGCCGGCCGTTCAGGCCGAGCGCGTACAGCCAGTTCTCCTGGTCGCCTTGCTGCGGCGCGAACGCGCTCGGCGCGACGGTCATGTTCTGACCGCCGATCGACACGTTGCCGCCGTAGACGGGGTTGCCGGCCGCATCGCGCAGGAAGGTTTCGCCGTGCTGTCGGTAATGGTTCTCCCAGTGGCCGAGCGTCAGCGTCGCGTCGACGTGGTCGGTGAACGCATAGCCCATCCGGACCGTCTCGTTGAGCTGCTCGGTCCGTTCGAGGGTCTGCGCGCCGACGATCGTGCGCGGCTTGCCGTTGGGTCCGATGTCGGTCGCGGCGCCCGTCACCGGCACCGCGGCGCCGAGCTTCGGGTTGTATGGGGAATTGGGGCCGGCATACTGCATCGGCTGACCGTCGTTCTCCAGCCGGTCGAGCGACAGCGAAAACCAGAACTTGCCGACGCGGTTCGCGATCCGGGCAGTCTGGTGGTTGCCGCCGATGCTGTCCGCGAACCCGTAGCCGTCGTGGTAGCGCTGCGTGAAGAACTGCGTCGACAGCGACGCCTCGAGTTTTTCGGGGCGACGCGTCGTCAGCAGCACGGTCGAGCCGATCGCGTTGCCGGGATACAGCGCGGAAAACGGACCATAAAGTACGTCGACGCGTGCGATATCGTCGGGGGAAATCAGCGACCAGCGTGGCGGATACGCGTAGCTCGAGCCGAGCAGGTTCGACAGCAGCAGGCCGTCGGCGTAGACGAGCCCGCGCGCGCTCTGCAATTCGTTGAAGTCGCGGCCGGCGAACACGCTGTTGCGGTCGCCGATGTAGCGCTTGCGGACCATCAGGTTCGGCGCGTACTTCAGCGCGTCCTCGGTGGTGACGTTGGTGTGCGAGTCGATCTGCTCGCGCGTGAGCGACTCGACGACAGCCGGCGTATTCGGATCGACGGGCTGCCGCTGCGCGGTCACGCTGACGGCGGTCAGGGTGTCGCCGGTCGGTGCGGGTGCAACCGTGGCGACCGTGGCAGCGCTCCGGGCCGGATTGCCGGCACCATCTGGAGTCGGATCGGACGACGCGCCGTCGATCGAGGCCGCTTGTGCGGCCGGCCAGGCAAAAGCGGCCGCGCACGCGAGCGCGAGCCGACCGCGCGACGACCGCGCGGCGAAGGTATACGACATGGATGAATTCCTGAAAACGTGACCGGACGCCGCCGGACGCGAGTCGCTGCACCGCGCACGGACAGCACGGCGCGCGGCTCGGGCCGCGGGCGGCACGCGCGCCTCTGCGGCGCGCGAGCGATGTCAATCAGATTGGGACGTTTTCAGGCGGGCCGCGCGGCTGCGCGAGACGGATGCCCTTGCGCGGAAAGTCGGGGACGGCCGGTGCGGCCGCCCGGTAGGCGAACGTGCGCACGAAGCCCGGCAGCACGGGCAGGCTCGTGCCGAGCGCGACGTTCGCCGCGAAGCCGGGGCAGTACACGCAGTGCGGCACGCCGGCATGATCGAACGACGACGTGTCGTGATCGCTGCCGGACTGGGCCAGCACGACCTGGCGAGCACCGCGCGCGCTGCACAGGTCGAGCGTGAGTTCGCCGGAACCGCTCGACGCGAGACGCGCGTAGCCGACGACGGGCGACAGTACGTTCAGTACCAGCGCCAGCCATACGAGGCCGATCCATCGCGTCGTTCGTTTCATCGCGGTCCAGGAAAAAGTGCGCGCAAGTATAGCAAGCGCGCGATTGTTGCCGATTCTGCCGAGTGCAATAGTCGGCATTGCGCGGCGTACAGCAGCGCATGTGCCGTTAATACAACAAAGACAAAATCTAACGATTCGCCTCTGGCATAAATCCAAGGCCGAGGTTGATAATCATTGAACTGCTGGAGAAATGACCATGGACGAAAGACCAACTCGCATGCCCCCTCCCGAGCAAGTGATGAGCCCGGATCCGGAACCCGTCGGCGTGGAATTCCTCGCCGAATTGCCCGAGCATGTCCGGGCATTCTTCGACGAACAGCACAAGCTGTACTCGCCGAAGTGAACCTACGTTCCGTTCTCTAACCGCCACGTGTCGATCGATATCGTGCGGTTCACTGCTGCGTTTTCGGCGCAGATCACCTCGCACCCGGGTTGCAACGGCCCGACGGTGTCGGATCGGCTCGCCCGCTGATTATTCTGTCGCGACGCTCCGCCGCGCGACTGTCTTCGTCTATTCTTCTCGTTTTACATCTCGGGCCTTCCCGGCTCTCCCGATCGTTCCGATGAAGCAAGCCATTCGTGCCAGCGTCGCTGTCGCCGCGCTCGGCGTCGCCCTCTTCACGTCCCCGCACGTCGCCCATGCGGACGGCGACGACACCGCACTCACCAACCTCGTCGCACTCGCATCGCAGCGGCTCGCGCTCGCCGAGCCCGTCGCGCGATGGAAATGGGCGAACCACCAGGCGATCGAAGACCGGCCGCGCGAAGCGGCATTGCTATCGTCGGTGGAAAAGCGTGCGGCACAGAGCGGTGTGGATCCGGCGTTCGCCCGGACGTTCTTCGAAGACCAGATCGCCGCGAGCAAGGAAGTGCAGGACGCACTGTTCGCAACGTGGCGCGCGACGCGACCGCCCGAAGGCGCACCGCCCGACCTTGCGACCAGCACGCGGCCCGCGCTCGACCGCCTGACGCAGAAGATGCTGGCGGGCCTCGCGCAGGTCGCGCCGCTGCGGGACGCGCCGGATTGCCAGGCGCGGCTCGCGCGCGCCATCGCGAACTGGAAAACGCTCACCCGCTACGACTCGACCAAGACGCAGGCGCTCGGCACCGCACTGTCGCACGTGTGCGCCGGCGGCGGCGCCAGCGCGATCGGCTGATGACGCTCCGCCACGGCGCCGCACCGCGCGGCGCTCAGTGGCGCTCAGTGGCGTTCATGTAGCGCTCAGGTGGCTGGCGCGAGCGTCGCGAGCGGAATCAGCTGCAGGCCGCGCGCGAGTTGCGTCTGCAGCAAGCGATGGGTATGGGGCTCGAACGGGCCGTCCGCGCCGTCGACCACGAGCTGCAGGGCTGCGTCGAGCGATTCGGCCACGCCGAGGTAGCGCCAGCCGTCGATCACGTGAAAGAAGCGGCGCTCGCCGCTCGCTTCGAATGCAACCGGGCCGTCGAACGGCCAGGGCGCACTGCCGGCCCGGCCCGCGTCGGCCGCCGGCCGACGGTTGAACGACGGGCGCAGCCGCGCGATCCACTGCGCTTCGGCGAGCATCGCGCCCACCTCGTTGCCGGTCTCGCGCCACTCGACGCGGCGCACCTGCTGCGCCAGCCGCATTTCCTTCGACGACCGCCGCTCGCCCGTGAGCAGCGCACGCAAGCGCTGACGCACGCGCACGCTGCGGCCGACGTAAAGCGCCTCGCCGCCCTCCCCGAACAACGCGTACGCGCCGCATCCGGCCGGCGCGGTGTCGAGCCACGCTTCGGTCAGCTCGCCACCGAGGCGGAAGTGGCGTGTCGTGCGCGCGATCTGGTCGCGCAGACGCTCGAGCGGCACGATCTCGTGCAACTGCCGCCAGAACTGCCACAGCAGATCGGCGTCGGCGAGCGCCCGGTGCCGCGCGGCGGGAACGAGGCCGTGCCGTTCGATCAGCGCATCGAGCCCGTGCCGGGACTCGCGCGGAAACAGCGCGCGCGACAGCCGCACCGTGCACAGCACGTCCGGATTGAATGCAATGCCCACGCGCTCGAATTCGGTACGCAGGAAACCCCGATCGAAACTCGCGTTGTGCGCGACGAACAGCTTGCCGTCGAGCCGCTCGAACAGCGCGGGCGCGAGCGACGCGAACGACGGCGCGTCGCGCACCATCTCGTCCGAAATGCCCGTCAGCTGCTGGATGAACGGCGGAATCGACTGTCCGGGATTGACGAGGGTCGTCCACGTCGAGACGCCGAGCGGCCCGATTTCGACCACGCCGATTTCGGTGATGCGGTGCTCGGCGGACGAGCCACCGGTGGTTTCGAGATCGACGAAGACGAGCGGCTGTTCGCTGGCGGGATCGGACGGACGGGAATCGGACATGAAAAGACAGGGAAACGATGCTTCCGTGAGTATGCACCGGCATCCGTGCTCACGACCAGCACGAACCGGAATCAGGCGGCCGGCCGGCTGGATGCTGCCCCATCAAACGCAAAAAGCCCCCGCGATGCGGGGGCCGGACGTGAGCGGCAATGCGTGGCGCGTCAGGCCGCCTGGATGTTCGCTGCCTGCTTGCCTTTCGGCCCGATTTTCACGTCGAAGGAAACCCGTTGGTTTTCCTTCAGCGTTTTGAAGCCTTCCATCCGGATTTCGGAGAAGTGCGCAAACAAATCTTCGCCGCCATTGTCGGACGTAATAAAACCGAAACCTTTAGCATCGTTAAACCATTTTACGATACCGGTATCCATACCTTCGTTCCCCACTCGTTTAGATCAAAAAAGCTACCGTTTATAGCCGCTTCCCGTATCCCGCGCCCTCGCGCCGACACCCCCACCGGCGCTCCGCACGGGGACGGAGTGCTGACTTTATAAATTGGACAATCCGGATGCGTCAAGAAAATTTTTAGCGACTTCTTTATCAAAAAAACGTCAATGCGGTGAAATCGGTACGCCATCGTCTTTTATTAATTGATTCGCATTAAAAACGTGTCAATGTTACCGGGACCGGATCCCAGATAATCCAGAACATGAAAAACCTACCGGGGACGAATCGCCGCGGTAAAATCATCGGGTTTTTTCCGGATTGCGGAAAAGAGGGGACGTTGCGATGCTGAGACAACGCTGACAGAAAGGAGACGGTCATGTGGCTCGACCGAATCAAGCGCTTAGCGAGCCGGCTCGGACGCGTACGTCGCAAGTCCCGCGCGCTGGCTGAATCCGCACGTGAAGCGCCGTGCGACACGGAGTTCGACCCGACCTGGCACGGCGACCACTGGCAGAACCTGCTTGCGTCGCCGCTGGATGCTCGCCACTACGTGATGGAAGACTGGACCTACACGCCGCCGCAGGCCGACGCCGACGATACGAAACCACCCGCCAGGCGCAAACGGCGCTCATACGCGGGGTAGCGATCGGAACGGCGGGGCAAAAAAAAGCGCGACTGGGAAGTCGCGCCGACAAAGGTTTGGAGATCTTTTCCGTCAACGAAAAAGTCTGCTTCGGAAAGCAGAGATCGCAGTATAGCGAGAGAACATCCTTTCATTATCCATGCCTCGCACAAACCTCTATTGCCGATGTGTCAACAATCGGGCCAGCGCCCGTCGCGTCCCGCCATGATCGCGTGTCGCGATCGCGCAACGCATACTGCGGGCTCCTGATCGCCGTTTTTCCGTGCTGCGCCGCCGCGAAGCATTGACGGACAAGGCTCTCGGCGTCCAGGGCGATTCTTGCGCAATTCTAAATACTGTATTTCTCGAAGCGATTTCCGTCTGCGTTCCCCGCGATCCTTACACTGCAAACGGATATCCGACAAGGGCAGCCCGCCCCCGCGCGTCCGGCATCGCCGGGCCGCGCCGCCGCCAATGCCCGCAGCAGGCACGATCGACATCATCCTGTTTGGAGACAGATCATGAAGAAGACCCTGATCGTCACCGCACTGGCGGGCGTGTGCGCGACCGCCGCGCATGCGCAAAGCAGCGTCACGCTGTACGGCCTCATCGATGCAGGCATCACCTATACGAACAACCAGCACGGGCACAGTGCGTGGCAGGAGACGAGCGGCTCGATCAACGGCAGCCGCTGGGGCCTGCGCGGCACGGAGGATCTCGGCGGCGGCCTGAAAGCGATCTTCACGCTCGAAAACGGCTTCGGCATCAACAACGGCACACTCAAGCAGAACGGCCGCGAGTTCGGCCGCCAGGCGTTCGTCGGGCTGGCGCAGGACAGCTTCGGCTCCCTCACGCTCGGGCGCCAGTACGACAGCGTCGTGGACTACCTCGGCCCGCTGTCGCTGACCGGCACCCAGTACGGCGGCACGCAGTTCGCGCATCCGTTCGACAACGACAACCTGAACAACGCGTTCCGGATCAACAACGCGGTCAAGTACCAGAGCGCGAACTACGGCGGCCTGAAGTTCGGCGCGCTGTACGGCTTCTCGAACTCGAGCAACTTCTCGAACAACCGGGCGTACAGCGTCGGCGCGTCGTACAGCTTCATGGGCTTCAACGTCGCGGCCGCGTACATGCAGCTGAACAACAACATCAACTCGCTCGCGCTCGCGGCCAGCGATCCCGGCGCGGTGGCCGGCGACTGGACGTTCGCCGCGAGCCGTCAGCGCACGTGGGGCGCCGGCCTCAATTACGCGTTCGGGCCCGCGACGGCCGGATTCGTGTTCACGCAGACGCGCCTCACCGATTCGGCCGGCATCAGCGCCGGACAATCCGGCGTGTCGAGCGGCATCCCGCTCACCGGCGGCACGCGCTTCAACAACTACGAAGTCAACGGCCGCTACGCGCTGACGCCGGCGTTCTCGCTGGCAGGCTCGTACACGTACACCGACAGCCGCCTCGACGGCCAGACGCCAAGCTGGCACCAGTTCAGCCTGCAGGCCGACTATGCGCTGTCGAAGCGCACCGACCTGTACCTGCAGGGCGAATACCAGCGGGTGAATGCGGACGGCCTCGCGATCGGCGCGAACATCAACGGGCTCGGCACCGCATCGTCGACCAACAAGCAGATCGCGGTCACGGCCGGCATGCGCCACCGCTTCTAAGGAATCGCCGCAACTGGCCGCCCCGGACCGCCACGACGAAGCGCCCTACCCGGGGCGCTTTTCCTTTTCGTTGCGGCGGCGCGGTGCGCCTACATCGTCATGCGGGCCGAACGCTCACGCGTCGCTGCGCGCCGGATAGCGGACGTCGAGCACGTCGATCGGCTGCGGCCCCGCCGGCGTCATCAGCGTGACGGTGTCGCCGATCTTCGCCTTGATGAGCGCACGCGCAACCGGCGAAATCCAGCTGACGCAGCCGCGATCGAGATCGACCTCGTCGATCCCGACGATCGTGATCGTATGATCTTCGCCGTCGGGCGTCGCGTAATCGACCGTCGCGCCGAAGAACACCTGGTCGACGCTCTCCTGCCGGCTCGCGTCGACGACTTCGGCGAGATCGAGCCGCTTCGTCAGGAAGCGGATGCGACGATCGATCTCGCGAAGCCGCCGCTTGCCGTAGATGTAGTCGCCGTTCTCCGACCGGTCGCCATTCGACGCGGCCCATGACACGAGCCGCACGACCTCGGGACGCTCGACGTCGATGAGGTTCAGCAACTCGTCCCTGAGCCGCTTGTGACCGGCTGGCGTGATGTAGTTCTTCGCGCCCGCGGGAATCGCGGGCTGACTCGGGTCGAGATCGTCGTCGTCGCCGTCCGACTCTTTGACAAACGCCTTGTTCATGATGCAGATTCGATACATGGATGACTGATGCTTCAAGGGTACACGAACGCGGCCGCGCAGGATCAGGTCACATATTTTGCGAATAAGGCTTCCCTTTTTATACAACCCTGCTATACTTCCGCTTCTGCGTGCGGCTGTAGCTCAGTTGGATAGAGTACTTGGCTACGAACCAAGGGGTCGTGGGTTCGAATCCTGCCAGCCGCGCCACCTTTTTTGGGGGCCTTCCCACCGTAGAAGGTTCCGACAGTTGAAGTAGTACCGCTTTGCGTGCGGCTGTAGCTCAGTTGGATAGAGTACTTGGCTACGAACCAAGGGGTCGTGGGTTCGAATCCTGCCAGCCGCGCCACCTTTTTTGGGGGCCTTCCCACCGTAGAAGGTTCCGACAGTTGAAGTAGTACCGCTTTGCGTGCGGCTGTAGCTCAGTTGGATAGAGTACTTGGCTACGAACCAAGGGGTCGTGGGTTCGAATCCTGCCAGCCGCGCCACCTTTTTTGGGGGCCTTCCCACCGTAGAAGGTTCCGACAGTTGAAGTAGTACCGCTTTGCGTGCGGCTGTAGCTCAGTTGGATAGAGTACTTGGCTACGAACCAAGGGGTCGTGGGTTCGAATCCTGCCAGCCGCGCCACCTCAGAAGGGCCTTCCTCCGGGAAGGCCCTTTTTCTTTTTCCGCTCCCCTTTTTTCGCGTCGCGACTACTACGGCCCGCTGCCTGCCGTGTGCCGCCCGACGCAACGGATCGCCGCGGCACGAATCCGCTTCGGTCGGCTCACAAGCGAAAACGGCGGCCCGTGGCCGCCGTCGTCTGCGCTGCACCGCTTCGCTTTGCGTCAGTAGTCCTGCCGCTCCCGCTCGATGCGCATGCCGCCGTCGTGACGCGCATGCACGCTGTCGTCGGTCGAGCGTTCGCGCATGATCCGCATCACGTCCGGATTGGTGCGCACGCGCCGCATCACGTTCGCCAGATGCACGCGATCGCTGACCTGGATCACGAAGCGCAGCACCGTCGATTCGTGCGTCAGATCCTCGTCCATCGCGATATGCACGATGTTCGCGTCGGCCGACGTGATGTCCGCCGCGACGCGCGCGAAGATGCCCTTCGTATTCTTCACCAGCGCCTTCACGGTGACGTCGAACAGACGGCCCGGCTGCGGCGCCCATTCGACGTCGATCCAGCGGCCCGGATCGCGGCGGTGGATACGCTGAGCGACGCGGCAATCGGTCGTATGAATCGCCATCCCGAGGCCGATGCCGATATAGCCCATGATCGCGTCGCCCGGAATCGGCCGGCAGCATGCCGACAACTGCACGGACATCCCTTCCGTGCCGGTAATGACGACCGGCGGCGCAGTGTGCGCAGGATGGCGCTCCGACTTCGGCAGGTCGTCGTCCGCATCGCGGCCGGTCATCAGCACCTCGATGCGCTTGGCCATGACCGCGGCGACGCGTCGGCCGAGGCCGATGTCCGCGAAGATTTCCTGGCGGCTCTTGTTGCCCGTCCACTGCACGAGCTTTTCCCACACTTCCGGCGTGATATCGGCCAGCGCGAGCCCGTAACCCTTCAGGCTCTGGTCGACGAGCCGCTCGCCGAGCTGCACGGACTCGTTCAGGCGCATCGTCTTCAGGTAGTGACGGATCGCCGAGCGCGCCTTGCCCGTGCGCACGAACCCGAGCCACGCCGGGTTCGGCTTCGAATACGGCGCGGTGATCACCTCGACGATGTCGCCGCTCTTCAACTCGGTACGCAGCGGCAGCAACTCGTTGTTGATCTTCACCGCGACGCACTGGTTGCCGAGGTCGCTGTGGATCGAATACGCGAAATCGAGTGCCGTCGCGCCGCGCGGCAGCGCCATGATCCTCGACTTCGGCGTGAACACGTAGACCGCATCCGGGAACAGGTCGATCTTCACGTGCTCGAGGAATTCGCTCGAATCGCCGGCTTCGCTCTGGATGTCGAGCAGCGATTTCAGCCACTGGTGCGCGCGCTTCTGCACGTCGTTCAGATCGGCGCCGCCGTTCTTGTACAGCCAGTGCGCGGCCACGCCGGCCTCGGCGATCTCGTGCATCTTGCGCGTGCGCACCTGGAACTCGATCGGCGCGCCGAACGGGCCCACGAGCGTCGTGTGCAGCGACTGATAGCCGTTGATCTTCGGTATCGCGATGTAGTCCTTGAACTTGCCGGGCACGGGCTTGTACAGCGCATGCAGCGCGCCGATGCACGTGTAGCAGTCGAGCGCGCTGTCGACGACGACGCGAAAGCCGTACACGTCGAGCACCTGCGAGAACGACAGCTGCTTGTCGCGCATCTTGCGATAGATGCTGTAGATCGTCTTTTCGCGGCCGGTGATCTCGGCGTCGATCTTCGCGTCGGTCATCGCGCGCTGCGCGGCCTCGAGGATCTTGCTGATCACTTCGCGGCGGTTGCCGCGCGCGGCCTTCACGGCCTTCTCGAGCGTCGCGTAGCGATGCGGGTTGAAATTCGCGAAGCTCATGTCCTGCAGCTCGCGATACGTGTTGTTCAACCCGAGGCGGTGCGCGATCGGCGCGTAGATGTCGAGCGTCTCGCGCGCGACGCGGCGGCGCTTCTCCATCGGCACCGCGCCGAGCGTGCGCATGTTGTGCAGACGATCGGCGAGCTTGACGAGGATGACGCGCACGTCGCGTGCCATCGCGAGCAGCATCTTGCGGAAGTTTTCCGCCTGCGCTTCCTCGCGGCTGCGGAATTCCATCTTGTCGAGCTTCGACAGCCCGTCGACCAGTTCGGCGACCTTCGGGCCGAACCGTTCGGCCAGCTCGCTCTTGGTCACGCCCTGGTCTTCCATCACGTCGTGCAGCAACGCGGCCATCACGGCTTGCGCGTCGAGCTTCCAGCCGGCGCAGATTTCCGCGACGGCGACGGGATGGGTGATGTAGGGTTCGCCGCTCTGGCGATATTGACCGAGGTGGGCTTCGTCACTGAAGTGGAACGCCGCCTTGACCTCTTTGATTTCATCCGGAGGGAGATACTCGGCAAGCGCGGCCGTCAGTTTCGCGATCGAAACGACGCCGTGCTTGCGCGGCTGCTCCGGGGTGGCGGTCGGCCCGAACAGATGCCGGAAGGACTGTTCGAGGACCGCGTCGATGTACTGGCGCGCAGGCGACTGGGCCGTGGCTTCGGTGGTCGAATCCGCGGAGGCGGACGATGGGGTGGTGCTCATATTCGCCTCCAGGTCGAGTCGTTGCGCGCGTGGATTACATGGCTGGAACGGGCCGGATGCGCGTTACACCGGCACCTTCTTCAGCATTTCCACACCGACCTGGCCGGACGCGATCTCGCGCAGCGCGACGACGGTCGGCTTGTCGCGGCTTTCGATTTTCGGCGTATGGCCTTGCGCGAGCTGCCGCGCGCGATAGGTGGCGGCGAGCGCCAGTTCGAAGCGGTTGGGGATTTGCTTCAGGCAGTCTTCGACGGTAATGCGAGCCATGTTGGAAATTCCTTCTGAATATAGTCGTTATTCTACCTTATGTCCCTCTGCCCCCGCGTCATTCCGCGTGGGGCAGATGGATACCGAGCTCGATGAACAGCTCCGTGTGTCGCGCGTACTGCGAAGCGAAACGCAGGCGCGTCGCCGCGACGATGCATTCGAGTTCCGCGAGCGCACGCTCGAAATTCTCGTTGATCACCACGTATTCCGCTTCCGACGCGTGCGCGATCTCGCTGCCGGCGGCCAGCAAGCGTCGCGTGATCACGTTCGGCTCGTCCTGGCCGCGCTTCTTCAGGCGCTCCTCGAGCGCATCGAGCGACGGCGGCAGGATGAAGATGCCGACCGCGTTGCGGAACTGCTTCTTCACCTGCAACGCGCCCTGCCAGTCGATTTCGAGCAGCACGTCGTGGCCGTTGCTCATCTGCTCTTCGATCCACACGCGCGACGTGCCGTAGTAGTTGCCGTGCACTTCCGCGCTCTCGAGGAATTCGTGCGCCGCGTGACGCGCGCGGAAATCCTCGACGGTCGTGAAGTGGTAGTGCTGGCCGTCCTGCTCGCCCGGACGCGGCTTGCGCGTCGTGTACGAGATCGACAGGCAGATGTCGCTGTCCTTCGACAGCAGCGCATTCACGAGCGTCGACTTGCCGGCGCCCGACGGCGCGACGACCATGAACAGGTTACCGGGATAGACGCCGCCGTGCAGCGCATGCGACGCGTGGCCGTCGCGATGGGAATCGGTCATGACAGCCTCCGCCGGGCCGCCCCCTCGGGGCGCAGCGAACATAGTGAGCGTGGGGGTTGTTTCATCTCTTTTACTCCAGGTTTTGCACTTGCTCGCGCATCTGCTCGATCAACAGCTTGAGCGCCATCGACGCATCGGCGAGTTCCTTCGCCGCCGCCTTCGAGCCGAGCGTGTTTGCTTCGCGATTCAGTTCCTGCATCATGAAGTCGAGACGCTTGCCGACGCGGCCGCCCTTCTCGATCACGTGACGCGTTTCGTTCAGGTGCGCGGTGAGTCGCGACAGCTCTTCCGCGATGTCGATCCGGATCCCGTACATCGTCACTTCCTGACGGATGCGCTCCGCGGCTTCCTCGCGCGTGACGACCGTCGAGCCGCCCTCGGGCGCCGCGAGGCCGAGCGCTTCCTGCAGCCGCTCGACGATCTTCTGCTGATGCTTCGCGATCAGCTCCGGCACGAGCGGCGTGATGCGCGCGACGATCGCTTCCATCTCGGTGACGTTCGACAGCAGCATCGTCGCCAGTTGCGCGCCTTCGCGCGACCGCACGACGACGAGTTCGCCGATCGCTTCCTTGCCGCACGCGAGCACCGCGTCGCGGATCGCTTCCGCCGACACGCCGCTCTCGGCGAGCACACCGGGCCAGCGCAGGATCTCGCCCGCGCGCAGCCGGCCGACGCCCGGGAACGCATCGAGCACCGAGCGCTCGAGCTCGGCGAGCTGGCCGAGCGCCGACTGGTTCAGCGCACCCGCGCCGATGCTCTGCTCGCCGCGCTGCAGGTTGATGCGCACGTCGACCTTGCCGCGCGACAGCTTGTTCATCAGCATTTCGCGCAGCGCGGGTTCGCACCCGCGCACGTCGTCCGGCATGCGGAAGTTCAGGTCGAGGAAACGCGAGTTCACGGTGCGCAGTTCGACCGACACGCTGGTGCCGCCGTTGCCGCCGGCCGTTACGAGTTCGCGCGTCGCGCTCGCATAGCCCGTCATGCTGTAGATCATGGTTCGTCTCGCCGTCTGGATGCCCTTGCGGGCGGAATATGTCGAGGCGCCCGGCGCGTCGCAAGGCGCGGGGCGGGGCGGGAAGCGCGCATTATCCCATTTTTGCGTGCCACCCCGCCGGGGCAGCGATGCCGTTCGGCGCTAGAATCGAGGTTTCGTCCTCCGTCCACGATTTCCCCATGACGTCTTCCCTGTCCCGCCCGAGCGGCCGTCGCGCCGACGAACTGCGCAAGGTCGCGCTCACGCGCCATTACACGAAACACGCCGAAGGCTCCGTGCTGGTCGAATTCGGCGACACCAAGGTGATCTGCACCGCGAGCGTCGCCGAGCGCGTGCCCGAATTCCTGCGCGATCGCGGACAAGGCTGGCTGACGGCGGAATACGGGATGCTGCCGCGTGCGACGCACACACGCAGCGACCGCGAAGCCGCGCGCGGCAAGCAGACGGGCCGTACGCAGGAAATTCAGCGCCTGATCGGCCGCGCGCTGCGCGCGGTGTTCGATCTGGAAGCGCTCGGCCCGCGCACGATCCACATCGACTGCGACGTGATCCAGGCCGACGGCGGCACGCGCACGGCGAGCATCACCGGCGCGTTCGTCGCCGCGCACGACGCCGTGTCGAAGCTGATCGCCGCCGGCAAGCTCGCGCGCTCGCCGATCACCGACCACGTCGCCGCGATCTCGGTCGGCGTCTACGAAGGCGCCCCCGTGCTCGACCTCGATTACGCGGAAGATTCGCGCTGCGACACCGACATGAACGTCGTGATGACGGGTGCCGGCGGCTTCGTCGAAGTCCAGGGCACCGCCGAAGGCGTGCCGTTCTCGCGCGCCGAGATGAACGCGCTGCTCGACCTCGCGCAAAGCGGGATCGGCCAGCTCGTGCAGCTGCAGAAGGACGTGCTGGGCGCCGCCCATGTCTGACGATCGCACCACCGCGCCGCTGTCGCGCATCGTGCTCGCGTCGAACAACGCGGGCAAGCTGCGCGAATTCGCCGCGCTGTTCTCGACGATCGGCATCGAGATCGTGCCGCAGGGCGACCTGGCCGTGCCCGAGGCTGAAGAGCCTTTCGGCACGTTCATCGAGAATGCGCTGACGAAAGCGCGCCATGCGTCGCGCCTTACAGGCCTGCCGGCGATCGCCGACGATTCGGGCCTGTGCGTGCGCGCGCTGCGCGGCGCGCCGGGTGTCTATTCGGCGCGCTACGCGCAGCGCGCGGGCCGCGACAAGGGCGACGCGGCGAACAACGCGTACCTCGTCGAGCAGCTGCACGGCGTCGAGGATCGACGCGCATACTATTGCTGCGTGCTCGCGCTCGTGCGCCACGTGGACGATCCCGAGCCGCTGTTCGCCGAAGGGCGCTGGACGGGCGAGATCGTCGATACGCCGCGCGGCGAACACGGATTCGGCTACGACCCGTATTTCTACCTGCCGGCGCTCGGCGCGACGGCGGCCGAGCTCGAGCCCGCCGTCAAGAACACGCACAGCCATCGCGCGCTCGCGCTGAAGGCGTTGCTCGCGCGGCTCGCAGAGGAATCCGCATGACCGTCTTCGTCACGCATTCGCAGCCGGAGGCCGCATGAGCCAGGCCGCAGAAACCGGCGCGCGCGTCGTCGCGACGTTCACGTCGCCCGGGCAGGTGCGGCTCACGTCGCTGCCGCCGCTCGCGCTGTACGTGCATTTCCCGTGGTGCGTGCGCAAGTGCCCGTACTGCGACTTCAACTCGCACGAGTGGAAAGGCGAGCGGTTTCCGGAAGCCGAGTATCTCGACGCGCTGCGCGCGGACCTCGAACAGGCGCTGCCGCTCGTGTGGGGCCGGCAGGTGCACACGGTGTTCATCGGCGGCGGGACGCCGAGCCTGCTGTCGGCCGCCGGCCTCGACCGGCTGCTGTCGGACGTGCGCGCGCTGCTGCCGCTCGATGCCGACGCCGAGATCACGCTCGAGGCCAACCCGGGCACGTTCGAAGCCGCGAAGTTCGCGCAGTTCCGCGCGAGCGGCGTGAACCGCCTGTCGGTCGGCATCCAGAGCTTCAACGAAGCCCATCTGAAGGCGCTCGGCCGCATTCACGACACCGCGCAGGCGCGCGCGGCCGTCGAGATCGCCGCGAAGACGTTCGACAACTTCAACCTCGACCTGATGTTCGCGCTGCCGAACCAGACGCTCGACGAGTGCCGCACCGACATCGAGACCGCGCTGTCGTTCGCGCCGCCGCATCTGTCGCTGTATCACCTGACGCTCGAGCCGAACACGCTGTTCGCGAAGTTTCCGCCGACCGTGCCCGACGACGACGCATCGGCCGACATGCAGGAGTGGATTCATGCGCGCACGGCGGAAGCCGGCTATGAGCGCTACGAGGTATCCGCTTACGCGAAGCCGAATCATCAGTGCAAGCACAACCTGAACTACTGGCGCTTCGGCGACTACCTCGGGATCGGTGCGGGCGCGCACACGAAGCTGTCGTTCCCGAACCGGATCCTGCGACAGGCCCGCTACAAGCATCCGGCGACCTTCATCGAACAGGCGATGGCCGGCACGCCGGTGCAGGAAGAACGTGAAGTCGGCGCACGCGACCTGCCGTTCGAGTTCATGCTGAACACGCTGCGTCTCGTCGAGGGCTTCCCCGTGCACAGCTTCGCAGAGCGCACCGGCCTGCCGATCGGCACGATCGAGCCGGCGCTGCAGGAAGCGGAGCGCCGCGGGCTGATCACGCGCGATTTCGCGCAGATCGCGCCAACGCCGCTCGGCCAGCGTTTCCTCAACGACTTGCAGGAATTGTTCCTGCGCGACGATTGAAGAAAAAACGGCGCGGCATTTCGGTTACAATGCCGCCTCGTGTGGAAGCGTGGCCGAGCGGTTTAAGGCACCGGTCTTGAAAACCGGCGACGGGAAACTGTCCGTGAGTTCGAATCTCACCGCTTCCGCCAGAGCTTCAACGAAACGGGCCGCTCGGCCCGTTTTTCGTTTCTGCGGCCGATCGGCGCAATCCCCCACCATCCGACGTCGCCCGCCGGATGCCGTTACAATCCGGCGCTCCGAATCGCGAAACGGGATATCCACGTCATGAAGACCTTCATCGCCTCGTCGCTCGCCGCCCTGCTGGCCGCCATGAGCATGGCTGCGATGGCCGCCGATCCCGCGTCCGCCAGCGACGCGCAAACGCCGTCATGCGCGATCGCATACGTGAAGGGCGTCGGCGGCGCGCCGCGCAGCCTGCGCGAATACCTCGCGAGCCCGGCGCCGTACAACTACCTGAAGGACAACGAGCTCCAGTGCAAGGTGTCGGATGACGGACGCGCGTCGAACTGCACCGGCGTGACCTATATCCGCAATGAACAGGTCAGCGTGTACGACGATTCCGATCCGACGACGCTGACCGTCGTCGCACCGGTGGAGCTCGATCACGGCGAGAAATATCCGGTGATCCTCGTCGTGCAGCGCAAGGACGCACGCTGCACGCGGTAACGCGCGACGCGGCACGCTCGACGTTGCCGCCGCCGATGCGCGCAGGCCTCACGGGCCGCGCCGCCATCGCGTAAAATTCGATCAGCACGGCGACACGACCGCCGCCGCGTACTCGATGCCGCTCGCGCCATCCGTGTGGGCGGCACACGGAGATCGCCATGACCGAACTGTCGACCGCGACGGAACACGTCGATTACGAAGGCTTCGAGATCCATGTCGTGCCGGGCACCGCCCCCGGCAGCGACACGCGCTACACCTATACCGGCTACGTATGCCATCCGGGCGCGAATCCTGCGCTGCCCGGGCATGCGGTGCCGTTCCACGCCGACGGCGAGGAAAGCTTCGCGAGCATCGACGAAGCGGTCCACGAAGCCGTGCACCTCGGCAAGAGCATCATCGACGGCACGCATCCCGACCTGTCGGTCCTCGCACTCGTGACGCACGGCTACTGACCGGGCCGACCGCATTGCACGCATCGACGGTGCCGTCACGCACGCACCGCGATGTGATACGTCACGTCACATTGCAGCGCACGCCCGCTGCGCGTGGCCGCGTCGCCATCGACGATCGCTGACGTTACCCGTCGCGCCTTATGCGTTTCTCCCGATATCGCGCCGCGTCCGCGCACCTATCATTTTTTTATTGTCACCCGTCGGCGAGCATCCCATGCGCCCACTTCCCCGTCCGAACCCCGACCGGCTGCGTGTCGCAGTGCTGGTCGCCGCGGCCATGCTGGCCGCCTGCACGATTACGCCGCCGCCGTCGATACGGCAGGTCGTGACGATTCCGTCGGTTATCCGCAGCGCAAGCATCGAACAGTATCGCGTGGAAGTCGCGCAGCGCGTCGCCGAGCGCAATCCGTCCGGCATGTCGCGCGGTACGCCCCAGGCGATGCTGCGCTCGCTCGTGGTCGTTGCGTTCACCATCGACCGCAGCGGCCGCCTCGTCAACGCATCCGTCTATCGCAGCAATGGCGACAGCGAAGCCGAAGCGCTCGCGCTCGCGTCGCTGCGCCGCTCGGCGCCGCTGCCGCCACCGCCGTCGAAACTGCTCGACGGCAACGGCCGGCTCGAGATGATGGAAGGCTGGCTCTTCAACGACGACGGCCGGTTCCAGTTGCAAAGCACCGCGTCCGCGCAGGCGCAGTCGCTCGACTGACTCCGCGCCCGCCTGCGATTGCCGCTATGCGGCGGCGCTGGCTATAATTTTCCGCAATCGCGCGGCCATCCCGCCGCGCGCGCGTTCGCGCGCCGCACCCGGCAAGCGAGCCGACCACGCCGGCACCGGGCGGGGCGACCTATCCGTCTCCATCGTCGACCGGCGAGTGACGTCCGCGCCACGGCGCGCGTCCACGCCGCCACCGCTTCATCCGCTCGGCTGCTCCCGGCAGGCGCCCCGCCCGCTCGCGCGCATCGGCCGAGCGCCCCAACGACAAAACGGAGACTTCCATGTCCGCATCTCCCCCGGCCGTTGCGCACGCAACCGGTTCGGCCGGCGCCGTCAGCCACCGGCGCATCGTGTTCGCGAGCTTCATCGGCACCGCGATCGAGTTCTACGATTTCTACGTCTACGCCACCGCCGCGGCACTCGTCATCGGCCCCGTATTCTTCCCGCACGGCTCCGCGACCGCGCAGGCGCTGTCGGCGTTCGTCACGTTCGGCATCGCGTTCATCGCGCGGCCGATCGGCTCGTTCCTGTTCGGCCACTTCGGCGACCGCATCGGCCGCAAATCGACGCTCGTCGCGTCGCTGCTGGTGATGGGCGTATCGACCACCGCGATCGGCTTCGTGCCGGGCTACGACACGATCGGCACGCTCGCGCCGGTGCTGCTGTGCGTGCTGCGCTTCGGCCAGGGGATCGGCCTCGGCGGCGAATGGGGCGGCGCGGCGCTGCTCGCGACCGAGCACGCGCCGCAAGGCAAGCGCGGCTGGTTCGGGATGTTCCCGCAACTGGGGCCGTCGGTCGGCTTCCTGATGTCGAACGGGCTGTTCTTCGCGCTCGCGCTGTCGCTGTCCGACGATCAATTCCGCAGCTGGGGCTGGCGCATCCCGTTCCTCGTCAGCGCGGTGCTCGTCGCGCTCGGCCTGTACGTGCGGCTGAAGATCACCGAGACGCCGGCCTTCCAGGCCGCGCTCGATCGCAACGAACGCGTACGCGTGCCGGTCGCGACGCTCATCTCGCAACACTGGCAGCCGACGCTGCTCGGCGCGCTCGCGATGGTGGTCTGCTACACGCTGTTCTATATCTCGACGGTGTTCTCGCTGTCGTACGGCGTATCGGCGCTGCATATTCCGCGCCAGAGCTTCCTCGGCCTGCTGTGTCTCGCCGTCGTATTCATGGGGCTCGCGACGCCGCTGTCGGCCTGGGCCGCCGACCGCTTCGGCCGCAAGCCGGTGCTGATGGTGGGCGCAATCGCCGCGCTGCTGTCCGGTTTCGCGATGGAACCGCTGCTCGGCAGCGGCTCGATGCCGCTCGTCGCGCTGTTCCTGACGCTCGAGCTGTTCCTGATGGGCGTGACGTTCGCGCCGATGGGCGCGCTGCTGCCGGAACTGTTCCCGACCAACGTCCGCTATACGGGCGCGGGCGTCGCGTACAACCTCGGCGGGATCCTCGGCGCATCGATCGCGCCGTACATCGCGCAGCTGCTCGCCGCGCGCGGCGGATTGTCGTGGGTGGGCGGCTACGTGTCGGTGGCGGCGGCGATCAGCCTGATCGGCGTGCTGCTGATGCGCGAAACGCGCGACTCATCGCTCGTCTGAGCGTCGGGGGCGACCCGGGTTGTGCGGCGGCCGGCGCTGCTTATACTCGATTCCGGGGCGCCCCATGCGACCCCGCGATCCCTTCCCGAAGGAGCCGCCGCGATGAATATCCGCCTCGGCAACGCCGACCTCGTCCTGATTCTCGCGCTCGCGCTGGGCGGCGCGCTGCTGCTCGCGCTGCGCTGCCGCCCGAAAACCTGGCGCGGCCTGCTGTTCGAGGCACTGCTGGCGAACGTGGCGGCCATCGCCGCGGTGATCACGGTCGAGGTACTGCTGGCCTGAACCGGCGCCGTCAGGCCGTCAGCGCGACGGGGCGCACCCCGTAGGCCGGGCCGACCGCATCGATCGCGTGCAGCGCCTGCGCAACCGACGGCACCGTGCCCGGCTCGCCGATCGACAGCGCGTTCGGCGCGCCGCCGATACCGCAGTGGTGACGCGACGTCGCGACGAAAATCATCACGGTTGGCCGCTGCAGCGCGTGCGCCATATGTACGAATCCGGTATCCACGCCCACCACGAGTGCGGCCCGGCCGATCGCCGCACCCAGTTCGCGCACCGACATCGCGGGCAGCACGACCGCGCCCGGCGCACGCGCGGCGATGTCCTGCGCGTCGTCGTGTTCGGCGGCCGAGCCCCACGGCACCAGCACGCGCATGCCGCGCGCCATCATCTGCATGGCCAGCGCGGCCCAGTGCTCGGCCGGCCATTTCTTGTCCGGATTCGATGTCGCGTGAAACAGCAGCATGAACGGCGCGCCGTCGGTCACGGCGGCAGGCAGGCTCGCGTCCTGCGGCGCAACGATCCCGTATTCGGCGATGCCTTCGGGGACATATCCGAGCGCCTCGCCGGCGCTCACACGCATGCCGTGCCACGCGTCGCAGTCCGGGCGCGGGCCGAAGCGATGCGAATACGCGAAACGCGCGCCCGCCTCGCCGAGATCCTGGGTCTGATAGCCGACGCGGCGCGCAGCGCGCGCGAGCGCCGAAATGATCGCGCTCTTGTACACGCCGTGCAGGTCGATGACCGCGTCGTAGCGTTGCGCGCGCAGCGCCCCGATCGATGCCGAGATCGCCTTCAGATCGCCGCGGTTGCGGAGCTTCTTGAACCGCCGCAGCGGTGCGCTGAGCACGTTGCTCACGCCCGGGTGCCAGCGAACGACCTCGGCACACGACTCGTCCACGGCCCAGTCGACCGTCACGCCGGGAAAGGCCCGATGGAGATCCGCGACGACCGGCAGCGTCTGGACGACATCGCCGAGCGACGTCACTTTCACGATAAGGATGCGTTTCACGTGTCCTGTGGGGAAGAGCATTGCACCCCGGCATGCTAAACACGCCGCGCACCGAATGGCATTACGCCCCCATTACATTTGCAACAAAGTGCGTCATTTCGTGACGATTTGTCGAGCCCCGGATGCATCGGGTTCTTTTTATAATGCACTCTTTGCCCGCCGGCCCGTCGCCGATGCCACCCCCCATCCTCCCCGCCCTGTTTCCCGCTCTCACCCGCCGCTCGGTGCGGATCTGGCGCCAATACGGCGTGTTCTGGCTCGGCGCGATCGCCGTGGGTCTGGCCGCCGTGCTCTACGCGCGGCTGATCGACTGGGGCTACGACACGTTCCGCACGATGCGCGAGCACGCCGCGTGGCTGCCGCTGGTGTTGACGCCGGCGATCGCCGCGGCGTCGGCATGGCTCACGCGCCGCTTCTTTCGCGGCGCAGAGGGCAGCGGCATCCCGCAGGTCATCGCGACGCTGCATGCGCGCCCGGGCGCGTTCGGCGCACGCCTGCTGACGCTGCGCATCCTGTTCGGCAAGGTGCTGATCTCGTTCATGGGCATCCTCGGCGGCTTCACGATCGGCCGCGAAGGGCCGACCGTGCAGGTCGGTGCCGCGCTGATGTTCAACCTGAGGCGCTTCTACCCGCGCTCCAATGCGCAGATCGAGCGCCAGCTCGTGCTCGCCGGCGCGGCGGCCGGCCTGTCGGCCGCGTTCAATACGCCGCTCGCCGGGATCGTGTTCGCGATCGAAGAACTGACCCGCAGCTTCTCCGCGCGCGCAAGCGGCGTGCTGATCACCGCGATCATCCTCGCCGGTGTCGTCGCGCTCGGGCTGAACGGCAACTACACGTACTTCGGCACGATCGACGCCGGCCAGCATTTCCCGAAGATGCTCGCCGTCGCCGTGCTCGTCACCGCGATCGTCACGGGGATCGCGGGCGGCCTCTTCAGCTGGCTGCTGCTCAATACCGGACGCTGGCTGCCCGCTCGCGTGCTCGGCCTGTATCGCGAACGTCCGATCGCGTTCGCGGCGCTGTGCGGCTTCGTGATCGCCGTCGTCGGCCTCGTGTCGGGCGGTACGACGTTCGGCAGCGGCTATGCCGAGGCACGCGGCCTGCTCGACGGCCATGAACAGCTGTCCGTGTTCTATCCGTTCCTGAAGATGGTATCGATGGTCGCGTCGTACCTGCCGGGCATTCCGGGCGGGATCTTCGCGCCATCGCTGTCGATCGGCGCCGGCTTCGGCAACCTGCTGCACTTCGTGTTCGGCGACATGAGGCTGCCGATACTGATCGCGCTCGCGATGGTCGGCTACCTCGCGGCGGTCACGCAGTCGCCGATCACGTCGTTCGTGATCGTGATGGAAATGATCAACGGCCACGCGCTCGTGATTTCGTTGATGGCCACCGCGCTCGTGTCGAGCCGCATGGCACGCTTCTTCGCGCCGCCGCTGTATGAAACGCTCGCGCAGCGCTATCTCGCACCGCCCGCGGCCGCTGCGCCAGCCGCTGCTGCAGCGGCCGCGCCGGCGGCTGCGAGCAGCGTCACCGAGCCGCAGGATACGGATGCCGCCCCCGCCGATCCGCTCGATACGCTGCGCGACGAAAGCAGCGACGACGCGCACGCCGCGGCAAACGACAGCGGCGCCGTGAACGCGTCTGCAGCGCCGGACGACGTCGAGCCGCCCGCGCACGGCACGCACGGCCCGGCTGCGCCGGGCCCGCGCGACGCTCAGTAGTTGTCCATCGGGCCTGCCCGACTCCGAAGGATGAAGCGGGCTTACGGCCGGTGCTTTGCTGATTGGCGAAGCATAAGATGTCGGAAGGTATCGGTAACGAGGTCGGCCCGCTCTTGGTGCCCCGAGCCCGTTCAGTAGTTGGACCCGCAGCCCTGCGAGCACCCCGAATTGTGACCACGGGTGGCAACACCCTGGAGCACGCCTAGTAGATTTCGACGACGAGAGCTGCTGCCGGTGCCGTTGACTCTGGCAGGAGGCTCCATGCAAGTTCTCTATCCCCGCTGTGCCGGCCTGGATGTACACAAGGACACTATCGTGGCCTGCGTGCGCTGCGTTTCGGCGCCCACGCATCAGGAAGTACGCAGCTTTGACAGCA
Source organism: Burkholderia sp. IMCC1007 (assembly GCF_027257875.1). Taxonomy (GTDB): domain Bacteria; phylum Pseudomonadota; class Gammaproteobacteria; order Burkholderiales; family Burkholderiaceae; genus Burkholderia. The sequence goes on along the minus strand of NZ_JAPVQY010000033.1, from coordinate 1,125 downwards.
CGACCGGCGGATTGCTAGCGCTGGCCGATTGGCTGGCCGCGCACGCCTGCACCCACGTCGCCATGGAAGCCACCGGGATCTACTGGAAGCCCGTGTGGCACATCCTTGAGGGCAACTTCGAACTGGTGCTGGCCAACGCCCAACACATCCGCAACGTGCCCGGGCGCAAGACCGATGTCAACGACGCGATGTGGATCGCCGATCTGCTGGCCCACGGGCTGATCCGCGCCAGCTTTGTGCCGCCGGCCGCCATTCAGGAGTTGCGCGATCTGACCCGGACTCGCAAGCAGCTCGTACGCGAGATCTCCCAGCACAGCCTGCGCATCCAGAAGGTGCTCGAAGACGCCAATCTGAAACTCGGCAGCGTGCTCTCGGATGTGCTCGGACAGAGCGGCCGCGCGATGCTCAAGGCGATTGTTGCCGGCGAGAGCGACCCGGAACGGCTCGCCGCGCTCGCCCAAGGCAACGCGCGGAAAAAGAGCGCCGAGTTGCGCGAGGCGCTGCGCGGTCACATCACGGAGCATCACCGCACCATGCTCAGGCTGCACCTGGAGGTAATCGGCGCACTGGAGCACACGCTGGCCGAACTCGACGCCGCGGTGGGAAAAGCGCTGACGCCGATCCGACAGCGTGCCCGCCTGCTGACCACGATCCCCGGGGTTAGCGACCTGACCGCTCAGGTCCTGTTGGCGGAGATCGGCGTCGACATGACGCGCTTCCCCGACGCTGGCCACCTGGTGTCCTGGGCTGGCCTGTGTCCGCGCAACGACGAGAGCGCGGGCAAGCGCCGCAGCACGCGTGTGCGCAAGAGCGGCACCTGGCTCAAGACCGCCTTGGTGACCGCCGCGTGGGCTGCCGTACGCGTGAAGACCACCTATCTGCGCGCCCAGTTCCTGCGCCTCAAGGCCCGACGCGGCCCCAAGAAGGCCATCCTCGCAGTCGCCGCCTCCATGCTCACGGCAGCCTACTTCATGCTCCGCGACGGCGCCGAATACGCCGATCTCGGCGCACACTACTTTGACCACCACGATGCACAGAAAACCATCAATCGGCTGCTCAAGCGCCTGGCCGACCTCGGCTGCCATGTCGAACCGATCGCTGAAATCCCCTAGCGCTTCCTAGTAG
>NZ_JAPVQY010000032.1 GCF_027257875.1 Burkholderia sp. IMCC1007 | reverse complement strand
CGCTCGCCGCGTTGGCGGCCGGCGCCGCCGGGCTGGTCGCGCCGCCCGCGCGCGCGGCGACGACCTGCACGATGAACGCGCCGTCGTCGATGGTTTTCGGCACGTACGACACGATCAACCCGGCCACGTCCGCCGTCACGATCTCGGTCAACTGCACCGGCAGCGGCAACGCGACGCCGACCATCACCGCGAGCACGGGCGGCGGCACCTTCGCGAACCGCGTGATGACGCGCACCGGCGACACGCGGACGCTCGGCTACAACCTGTATCTCGACAGCGCGCACACGTCGATCTGGGGCGACGGCACGAGCGGCACGTCGGCGATCTCGTGGGGCAAGATCACGAGCGGCGGCACGTTCAACGCGACCGTATACGGATTGATCCGCGGCGGCCAGAACGTCGTGCCGGGAAGCTATGCAGACGGCAACATCATGATCCTGTTCAACTACTAGGCGGGCCGGCGGCGCATGCGTTGCGTGCGCCGCCGTCGGTCGCCATCACGGACTCGGACAACGGGGGCAGACATGAACCGAACCCAGACAGCGAGCGCCACCGCAGCGCGGTGTGCCCGACGCGGACTGACCGGCACGGGATCTCTCGCGCTCGCGCATGGCGCCGGCCGCGCGCGCGGGCTGCTGGTCGCGCTGTCGATCGCGCTCGTCGGCGCGGCACCCGGCCCGAGCGCCGCGAAGCAGGTCAGCCGGTCGGTGCAGGTCGGCACGACGGTCCAGGCGTATGCGCGGCTCAACGCGACCAATCCGTCGAAGCTCGTGATCGCGAACAAGGACACGAGCATCGGCTACGTGGCCGTGTCGAACGCGAACAACCCGTCGGGGACCGCGCTCGCGGTCCAGACCAACGACCGGGCCGGCTACACGGTGCGCGTACAGGTTGCCGCCGCGAGCCTGTCGCAGTTCAGTTCGATCGAGATCAGCGGCTTCGGCGGCAAGGTGGTGCTGCCGGGCACGGGCGGCACGATCAACGTGCCGTATACGGCGCTGAACACGACGTTCACGCTCAGCTATCGTTTCGTGTTCGCGCCGAAGGCGAAGGACGGGACCTTTGCATGGCCGCTGACGTTTTCGGTACAGCCGAATCCGTGACGCTTGCGCTGCCGGCCCCACCGCGGCTCACACCTGGTGGATCGCGCCGGGCGCGCCGGCGGACGATCCGCTCGTCGCGCAGTTCTGTGCGTGGTTGCAGGCGCAGTCGAATACGGGCGCGTAATTCACGTACAACGACTGGCACGCGCAACGACGGGCGGCGTTGCACCGGCCGCCCGGATCAGATGACACGCCGCCGAGCCCCGGGCCCGGACCGCACCGACCTTCGGCAGAAGGCCGCACGATCGCGCTTAGATCAGAGGCTGCATGCCGGGCGTTGCGGCGCCTCGCGTCAGTTCCTGGCCGGTCTGCGCCGAACGGATCACCAGTTGAACATAGCTGTTCATCGGCCCGTATGGCGCGAAGAACCGTTCGAGCAGTTTCGTGAGCACGACTAGACTCACTTCTCGCGATGCGGTCTCGTCGAACGACAGCGTGATTTCGATGCCGCGCACGAACGACGGGAACTGACTATCCAGCGACATCCATTTGATCGCCGGCTTGTAGTCCAGATTGGTGATCGCGTCGATGCAGCGCTGCGAGAATGGCGTCGTGCTCACCGCATGGAGCCGCAGGAATGCTTTCAGGCCCGCCAACCCGTCCCGCGTCAGGTCCAGCGGATGCTGCGACAACGTCGACAACACGCGCCACAACGCACCGTTGCCGCGCGACAGCTCGGCCGGCAGCGTCGGCCGAGTGATCAACTGGATCGGACAATCCAGTGTCTTGCTTTCGAGCAGCAAGTCGCCCACCGGATTGCCGATAGGCAAACGCGCTGGCAAGTCGCGATTCGTCACCGTCGTCACCACATCGATTTGCGGCAGCTTCGGCCGGGCCGACTGCCCATCCAGTCCGACCAGCGACAGCATCATGGTTTGACGACCGGGCGATCCCGCGTCGCGATCACGAAACGCAACCCAATAGACCGCGCTCGGATCAGGGCGAGGATCGTGATTGAGCGCCTGATAGGGCAGCACCACGGTTCTGGGCCGATCACTGTCGAGCGATACGTCCTCGTTTTTATCCTTGTTCTTCGACAACGCGCCCAGATAGACCGCGTCGACCGAATACACGCCGAGCGGCGAATGTTTCGTCAGTCGCTTGGGCTGAACCGGATAGGCATCGTGCCCCTTCAACACAATGGGCTGGGCCGGTTGTGAGAAGAGATTCACGACGGGCGTGCAGAATAGCTTGAACGCCGTTGCGTCGAGCGACGCGAGCGCCTGCGCAACGACCGAATCGGCGGGCGTATCGCGCAATACGACATGCAAGGTCAGCTCCCGAGCATCTGGCGCGCTTGCTGCGCGCCGCACGCGCCCCAGATCGAGGTCGACGAAATCGAACAACTCGGGAAACGCGAAGTACTCCAGTAAGTAGCCGTAGGTAGTCGCGGTGCGGCTGGCGGTTCGGCTGTCCGGCAGCAAGCGTTCGTTATCGGCGAAACCGACCGGCTGGAACGGCACTTTCGATAGCGCCCGCCAGCGTCCGCATTGATCGGCCTCAACGTATGCGGCGGCCGCGCGCAACAGCAAGGCGTCCAGCAGCGACGAGACCAACGGCCGTTCGCCCGCAAGGTAGACACGGATGGGGCCGTTCGGAATAGCCGCCGTGAACGGCCCGGCGGCCGACGTGAAGCTGATCGACAGCACGCCAGTTGCGCCGGCGGGCAATCTCACGGCCGACGGCGCCAGCGTCGTCGGCGCATATCGTGCGGACCCGATTTGCAATGGCGAGATGGTCACGTCGTAGGCCGACCGGAATCGCACCGGGGCTGTGCGGGCATTCAACGCCACGCCGCGCGGCACGACGACTGGGTCCGTCAGTTGACCGACGATCGCCCGTGGTTCGAATCGGGCAATCGCACACGATGGCACCGTGCGCAGATAATGCGGGTGGACAACCTCGAGCAGCGCCTCGGTAAATTCGGGATAGTCGTCGGCCAGCTTCGAATCGAGGTGCGCGGCAAGAAATGAAAAGGTCTGAATCAGACGCGTCACATGCGGATCGTCGGTCCCGCCGCTCTGGATGCCGAGCCGGGCGGCGATCTTCGGATAGCGGATCGCGAAATCGCCCAACGCCCGCGCGAACAACCCGAGTTCGTATTCGTAATGCGACAGCAGGTGATCCATTCAGCTACCGTCCCTGTCGGTCGGGACGCACGAGCGTCGGGCCGACGAAGATAAGTTTGCGCAATGTCGCTTGCGGGCCGCAGGTTGCTTCCGGAGTAGCGTGATCGAGTCCATCGCCGCACCGGCGTCGTGACCGCCGGCCATTAACCATGTCGCGAATCCGGTCGACCGGTCGTTCTGGAAAATCGCGATCGGCTCGATGTCGCCGGCTTTTTTCCGGCGGATGGGTGGCGATGCGCCCGTCAATGCTGTTTCCGTCATTCGATTCACTGACCTGCTCATGCGCGATGCCTCTTATTCAAGCGACGAAATCAGCCGCGCGCCGCATTCAGTCAAGTCGTCGTGGAAGGCGACCGGTGTACCGTGATGGTTGCGGGTACTGTTTTGCGGGATGATCCTGAACTGTCCGCCGCACTTCGGGCACCATGTCAGGTGATCCTCCAGCGCGACCGGTACACCCAGCGCCGTCAAATCGTCGCTTGCGGTAATCACTTCGCCGCCGTGGGTCGTCTTGTCGTGCAAGCGGATCACGCCGCGTCCGTTTTCATCCTTCATGACGATTGCATTTCTTGAGACGTGCCGGTAGCGGATCGCCCCACGGCAGAATAGAACGCGCGGAAGCACATCCGATAAGCCAAGCCCGCTCCGGCAAGGACAATAATCGTCAGCCTTCCAGACATCGCATTAATGTTGTCAAGCACGTTGCCAATCGCGTGCAGCGCTCCATATGCCAGCAGCGAAATAGATGCCATCGCTGCGATCGAGGCTCCCAGCCAACGCCAGCCGTGCAGTCGCCCGAGATTACGAGGCAATCCGGATCGTGTGCCCACATAGACTATCGCTGCTGGAACGACAACCATGCCAATGCAGTTCAGCATGATGAGATTGAAATCGTCGTCAACGTAGTTGACCAACATGTACACAATTTGTGGAGCGAACGTCAACAGTACACAGGCAAACAGCCAGGCCGCGAGCCCGGCGATACGCCTCGCCACATTACCGGACGGGATGACGGGTAAGACATCGTTGCGCAACAAGTGCGTAACGAGCAGCCATGCCAGCCAGGCGACGAGCGAATAAAGCATCGCGCTCAGTGGGGCAACGATCGCCAACATGAGCCTCAGATAGGCCGGGGTGTCGCTCAAGCTTCGCATCAGCGCCTGGAATAGAAAACCCTGCCCAAACTGCCAGCCGATCAGGCATGCCCCATAAATTGCCAGAAGCAATGCGGGGCGACGGAACGCGAATTGGCCACGCCGTTCCCCGTGCAATTGCACGATCAGAAAAACCAGCCCCGTTCGAAATACCAGGTTTGCCGATAAAAGCGATTAGTCGCATGGCCAATACGTCATCGGATAGCGAAGACGCTTTCAGAAAGTAGAGGCTGTATAGAAACGGCGCAGTGGTAACGACCGCTGCAACGGACGCGGCCACCTTTGGCAACGAGACGACGCGAGCTTGTGTATTCATTTCGATTCCGATGGTGCCGACGATGTCACGACTTCCGCGGCGTCATGATGCGTCTCGCCGCGCGCTTGAAACTCCGGTTGGGTTTTTTAGCCAGGCGGCCGCGTACTTGAGGCCATCCGGCTCGCTCGTCCAGTTCGGGACTCGCGCATGATCGTCGTCCGGATAGTCGCCGCGTTGCTGGGCCAATACTGTCGCGGCCCAGCCGACCGGCGTGCTTCCGCGGGGTTCTGCATAGGGGTCGTCAGGGGCAACCGTAGAAAGGCGCGCGATCGCCTGCGGCCAGACCGGCGCACGGCACGTCACGTTCGCCATCATCCGCATGACGGTGAACGTCAGGACTGCGGGCATCGCAATCAGCCGCATGAACAGCGGCACGTTCATACCGAAGTTGTACAACGCGAACAAGAATGATTCTCGCGGTGTTTCATGCTGGGTATGGAACAGCATAGGCTTCGGCAGATTACGCGGGCCGTCATTCATGTACTGACACCAGTAGTTCCATTGCGCCAGCGCCAGTCGGGCCTGCGAACTGGTCCACTCACGACCGATCGAGAATACCCGCGTCACGTTGCCTTTGTCGTCCAACGTGTAGTGCCGAATGTGAAACACCGTACCGAAAGGTGTGACTTCTTGATGCATGCAAAAGATCGCATCATCGTTCCACGGTGCTTCCCACACGACATCGCCTTCGCCAGACTTCGCCAAGAACCGCCGGGCGCGAATCAAATAGAGCGTACGCGAGGCACGGTGGAACCGTATCGGTCGGTAGAGCAGGCCAAAAAACAACCCCCTGCCGAGATTCCAGACGATCGAACCAAACAGTATTACAGGAAGAATTGCTAGACCGTTGAATATGAACATCCAAAAGGCTGGGGCTGGGTCGCTATGTGTGAGGATATAAACATACGGGCCAATTCCCATCGCCAAAAAGGCAATCAAAACCGCCATAAGCGCCCATTGCCTATCCAGAAACCCAGGATCGATAACATCCATGAACGTGGAGTTGATGGTAAAGACCGTTCCGAGATCCTTGATTTCCGGGCCAGCCGGCTGGCTAATCGACAGGCGGTGAGCCTGATCCCATTCGGGGATCGGAGCACCGACACACTTCTTCATCAAGCGCTCGTCCATGCGTCAATCTCCCATTGCGGAATTGAAGGCTTTTAACTCTTCGTCCATGGTGTGATAGCCCGGCGTCTTACTGAATTTGCACCGCAATATCCAATCATTAATAGCCGCCGATTTGAAATACACGATCACGAACCCGATCACAATGGAAATCACCAGAATCGGCCAGAGAGGCGGCATCCAAGCGGCGATGAACGGCACCGCCGAAAGAAGTGGGGAGAGCGCAATATATACTCCGAGAGTCCCACCGACCACATAGAGAGCGGTCAGCCCGTACTCCTTGTTCCCGTATGCTTCCGGAGCGTTTTTAAACAGGTCGTAGCATGAGAGGATGACGCCCGCAACGGCCCCGGACCATCGACCGACCTTGGCGGTGACTTCAGCCGTATCGTGATTGAACCAAGCCCAATGTTTCATCAGGAATGCCGAGAGCGGGTGCTCGGGGGCCTTGGCGACGGTTTCGGATACTGTCTCGACGAGGTTGCCAATGATCGAGACGACCGCGCCAGAAAGTTTGAGCAGGGTTTCGTTATAGTTAAAGCGATCGCTGCCGTCGAAATCCTTGTACGCGAATCGCAGCGTGGCGAGCTGGAAGATCGCGGTGGCAATCCCTTGATTGAATTCGACGGGCGACGACGAACCCAGCCATTTGCGGGTCAACTCCACGCCCGGAAGCTTGATCGCTTTGACCTCGCTGGCGTCCAGCTTGCCCGACCTCACCCATGCTTCGGTATCGATCGCATACGCGAACACAGCCGGATTGGAAGGCGGCGCAGCCTTAAAGACCTCACGACGGATATTCGCTGCAGCGGCCTGCCGCTCTAGCCGGTCGCCGTCCATATTCAAGCCCAGCGCGTCGCCCTGCTTGAACACCCAGTTGCGCATCTCGGCCGGCGTGATGTGGGCGGCCTTGATCGACACGCCCGCATGCAACGACAGCCGGATCGTCGCGAAACCGATGGCCGCGCCTTTCCCGCCCTGGGCCAGTACATTGACGATCGTATTGGCAGTCGTCACGACGAGCCGATCGCGCAGATTCGCCGCATTCCCCAGTTTCTCGATCTGCTTGAAGGCTTCCTTATACAGGTTCAGGATGTTTCCGTACTGAATGTCCGAGCCGTGTACTTGCGCATCGGCCGCCTTCATCAAGGTTTCCTGATTGAACATCAGCGCACGCACGTACAGATTACGAACGTCCGATGCCTGACCGTTCAACCATTCATTGAGCACTTTCTGGCACGCTTCGGTGCCCGCCGCAGCGCCGATCGACTGCGCACACGACTCGCTGTATGCGTAGCCGCTGCGCAGATCCTTCGTGTCGTGATTGCCGGCCATCCAGTCGGACAACAGCGCCGATTTGAGCCAGTCGGCGTGGGCCAGCACAAGCGGCGCCCACTTCGGCTTGAACGCATCGAGTGCGCGGGGATACTCGTTGTCGCGAAACCGTTCGAGCGCTTGGGTATCAATCACGGTTACGGGTTTACCGTCAGGGCCGATCTGCGGCTTGCCGTCCGGCCCCTTCTTGTAATACGCCTCGCCCCATGCTTCGTCGGCGGATTCGTTCGCCGCATCGCGAAGTGCGCGATCTTGCTGCGCGTCGCCTGAAACTCACCCGTGTCGGCCGCGCTGCCGGCGATCATCGCTGGAACGTTGATGCACTGCATATGCAGCTTGCGCCACGCAGGATCGCCGATCTTGTTAAAGACCAGATCCCGGGTCCAGCGCACGTTGGACCAGCCGATCCAAAGGTTCGTGGCTTCATCACTGCCGGGGGTATGCTGGACGCTCACGCAACGGCCAAAGGACTCGGGAGCCATGTCGCTGGACGGGCATATACCTTGGGTCACATTGTTCTCGGCCGCATTGCCGGGTGGCGGCACGATGCTGGGCGCGAACTGGTACAGCACACCATCGTCCAGCACCATGAAGGCGCGCAGTTTCTTGCGCTTCTCGTCATAGGTGTACAGATAACCCTGTCGCAGCGATCGCAGCGTGTATTTGGCCGTCGCAACGGCCTGCGGAGCGCGACTGTCGATTCGAAAGTTGCCGGACAGCGCGGGCGCTTTGGCCGCACCGCGCGGGCACGCAATGGCGTAGCGGACGGGGTAGATCAACAGTGAGTCGCGATCGCAAATCGGACAGCCTGGGATGGTCGCCATAATGTGATCCTTTAGCCTCGAAATATTCGTATTGGGACGCCGTGTTATTCGGCTAGCAAATCTCGCTGTACGCGCTGTACCGCGTATTCCACCAGCGCATCGGTACTCGCGACATCTCGATCGGCCATCGCATTCAACGTCTGGTCGATCGCAGCCGGCAAGCGCGCGGCTTGACCAAGCGTTAGGGCGGGCAATCGCTGACGCACCTGCTCGACCACTTCGCTGCGATCGAGGCGCGGCCATTGGTCCGGGCGAGGCCAACCGATCAGTTGGTCGTCCAGTTCGGTTTTCATTTCCGGCATGGCTACTGACCAGCGGTAACCCGCCCACGCAAACTGCCAGGCGTCGATCGGACCGAGCAGAACGTGACGCTGGTCCGGTTCGAGGACGGCGAGCGTCAGGCCGAGAACGCGCGGATCGTAATACCGCCAGAACACGATGCGGCCATGCGCGCCAGGGCCAACCAAATGCCGGGCGATATGCTCGCTCACCGCATCGGCGCTGGCTTCGGTATCGAGCCACGCGCATGCGACCGGCGGCCGCTCGGTCGTGACTTCCTCTTGCCACCGCGCCAGCGCGATCTCCTGGCCTTGCGCATCGAGCGCCGCGAGATCGATCAAGTGCGGCATCAATTCTTCACGATGGGCCAGCACACGCGGCGTACACGGACGCATATCAAGGGCTGCAAGGTCCGGCGTGTGGACGAGCATGGTGGGCTCAACCAGCAGAAAGCCCCGCATCGGCGGCGCGGCGGATTCGTCGACAGGAAGCATGAGAGTAGTAGCAGCCTTCATTGGCTTAGGAGAGAGCGACCGACGCCCGCCCGCTCTGCGCGGCGTCCTGCGCAACCGGCGCGCACAGATCGGAACCCGGGAACTTGGCCGGCACGCTCTGCGGCCCCACCGTATCGTGGCTACCCGCATGAATCTTGTTCTCACCGGGCGTGTAACCGACGATGCCCTTTGCACTGACCTCGAACTGACTGTTGCCGGCCGTCAAGCGAATGCCCTGCTTCGCAGTGATGTTGATCCAGTTCGTCGTGCTGATGATCGACAGGACCTTCTTCGCCAGCAGCTCCAGCTCGTCGTTTTCCGCATGCACCTGCACCTTGCCGCTCGCCGCGATCAGCTTCATGCCCATCTTGTGGACGAACAGCGAGAACTTGTCCGATACGCTGGCGAAGAACGACTTGCCCGTCGCGACCGACATGTTTTCTCCGGCCGTGACGGCCACGTGCTGGCCGCCGGCGACGTGCGCCGTCGCGGGCGTCGTGACGGCAATGCCGGCGGCGCCGGCCAGCAACAAATGCGCTTCGTCGAGTTCGGGGAAATCGCCCTTGCCCCTACTGCCCGTCGCGCCCGCACCCTGGATGCCATCCACTTGCGATTTCAGTGCCTCAGCAATCGGCGTCTGGTCAGCTCCGTTGTCCTGCGCCTGATAGTGCTGCGCGAGCTTGGCCGATTGCGCATGCAACGTTTGCGCTTTGGTCAGCCGCGATGCCGGTTCGCTAACGTCCGACAGATGCCCTGCGCAGCAGGACGCACCTCGGTGCTGATTACCATGCCCTTGCCGGTGCGGATCGCGCCCACCTCATCGGTACGCAGCTCGAAGCCCTCGCCACGAGCGTCCTTGCGCCCCTGCCAATCCTCGATCCGGGTGATCTTGCCGAGCGAGAGTTGGCTCGCCGCATGGTCGGACCGAAGTTGCGCCTGAATGGCGTTCGCCGTATCGTCGAAAACCAGGTGATTGCTGCGGCCGAACGATGCATTGCCGTCCGCACCGTTCAGCTCCCGGCTGCGAATGCCCATCAGTGCATGCTCGTCCGGCAGCTTCCACGACGGTACGTTGCGCGCGTTCATCACGCGGCCCGTGATGATGGGAGGGTCAGGATTGCCGTCGAGCCATTGCACGATGACTTCGGAACCGATACGGGGCAGCGCTGCCATCCCCTGGCCGCCGCCGGCCCAGCCGCTCGCGACCCGCACCCATGCCGAATACTTGCCGTCGCGATCCCAATGGAATTGAACGAGCACGCGGCCGTGTTCGTCGGTATGAATGCTCGTGCCGGTCTGGCCGACGACGGTCGCAGTCTGCGGCGCGAGGATCTTCGTGTCGACGCTGTTGAAGCCACGCCCGGGCCGCCACGGGGTTGCCCTCGGAACACACGTGAACGCATTGCGGTATTCCGCCAGCACCCCCGTGTCCTGCAAATAGTTGTTGGTCGCCACGTGCCGGACCGCGATGATCAGGTATTCGTCGTCGCTCTGATCGCGGCTCAGCGCCGAGCCGTAACGGTCCGTCAGCCGGAACCAGCGCCCCGGCTGCACGAAGCGATTGTTGCCCTTCGCATCGAAGTGCTTGATCGTCGCTTCGATTTCCTCCATCCGGCGATTGACGACCTGATAGCCGTGCTCCATGTTCCGATAGCCGTACGCGCCGGCGTACTCGTTCCATTCGAGTTGCGGCAGCGCAGCTTCCGGGCTCGACAGGCTCGTTTGAACGTGCGTCGGCGTCGGGGTCTTGAAATCGAAACGGGATAGTTCCGCATGCGTCGACGTGGTCTGCTGGAATGGGGACCAGCTCAGAATGCTGTCCGATTCCTCTGCACCCATGCCATTGTGGAAGCGGATTTCGTGAACCTTGCCATCGATCGCCAGCGCGGGACGCGACGGGTCGGAAACGGTCAATATGTGCGACGTGGCAGTGTGCTCGTACCAGTACAGGTAGCCCGCGTGCTCCCAGCGCCGATGAACGTAGTTGTGGTCGTCTTCGTCGAACTGACAGGCCATCGTCATCCGCGGATCGTCTTCGCCGACGTGCCAAGCCCAGTCCGGCAACACGCCGTAGTCCTGAAAAACCGTCGCTGTCTGGTCGTGCAGGTTCTGGTCGAGGAACAGGCGATTGTGCTGGCTGTACTTCAGGTAACGCAGCCACGGACCCACGTGCGCCTCGTAAAAGACCCAACCGCCGTCCGTGCGAACGTGCCGAAACGCGAAGATATGGCCGTTGAAATATCGCTGGCTTCCGTCGCCGCGCACCAGACTGATCGTGACGCACTTGCCGATGAAATCGTTCGGTGCAAGGTGATCGTTATCCGACAGCAGTTCGATCTTGTACGCGAAATCCTTCGATAACGCTTCAACCGCCTCGAATGCGTTAGGCAGCAGGATTTTGCAAGGCGCGTCATCGTCCGGAAAGCTCATTTTCACTTGCCGGTTGTGCTGCGGGCCCAGCGCAAGGTCTCTCAGGGCTTGTGCCGTGTTCTGCATTGTTCTTGTCCTTCGATCCGAGCGCGAAATGCCGCCGGGCCGCCCGTGCACCCTGGAATACGTCTGCAACGCGGGGCTGGCCGTGCTCGTGCCCGTCCCGACGTGCAGCGACAAGGTCAGACGTATACCACCAAGCGGCTCGAAGGCACACGGTGAAAACTAGCTGGAATATTGAACGAATGCCGGCCGCGGATAGCGGAAACGAACGCCACATGAGCCGAAACCGCGTTGTTCATCGCGGCGAGGAATCAACGACCTCACATCCGACATCGTTACCAATTGTGAAGTCACAAACCGCGACCCACGACGGCAACTGAGGAATTTTCACGTGACGTGACAGCGTACGGAAGGTATGCGAGCCACATAGCACCACGACGATTCCGGCGCAATGTTGCTCTCGACAGCGGCTTGCGTCCGTTGGCAGCGAATCAGCCCTTGTGCGGGTGCTTTCGATATACCTGCACGGCCGTAGGCGTCCGGGCGAAGGCCCGGACGCGGGCGGCATTGCACCGCCCGCTCCCGAATCACACCACCGGCCCCGGTTCCTTTTCCTTGCGCAGGATCGCGTACAGGATGATCGCGCCGAACGTCGCGGTGCCGATCCCGCCGAGCCCGAAGCCGCCGATCTTCAGCGAGAAGTCGCCGGCGCCGAGCACGAGCGTGACGGCCGCGACGATCAGGTTGCGGTTGTCGGAGAAGTCGACCTTGTTGACGACCCAGATCCGCGCGCCCGTCACCGCGATCAGCCCGAACACCACGATCGACACGCCGCCGAGCACCGGGCCCGGAATCGTCTGGATCACCGCGCCGAACTTCGGCGAGAAGCCGAGCCCGATCGCGATCAGCGCGGCGACCGCGAACACCAGCGTCGAATAGATCCGCGTGACGGCCATCACGCCGATGTTCTCCGCGTAGGTGGTCACGCCCGTGCCGCCGACGCTGCCGGATACGATCGTCGCGAGCCCGTCGCCGATGAACGCGCGGCCGACGTAGCGGTCGAGGTTGGTGCCCGTCATCGCGCTGACGGCCTTGATGTGGCCGAGGTTCTCCGCGACCAGGATCACCGCGATCGGCGCGAGCATCAGCATCGCGTGCGGATCGAACACCGGCGTACGGAAGCTCGGCACCCCGAACCACGCGGCCTGCGCGACGATCGCGAAATCGATCGGCTTGCCGAGACCCATCCCGTTGGTCGCGATCGCGTAGATCACGTACGCGATCACGAGCCCGACGAGAATCAGCAGGCGCTGCATCATCCCGCGCGCGAACACCGCGACGCCGCCGACGCACAGCACCGTGACGAGCGCCATCACCGACTCGAAGGTCGAGCCCGACACGCCCTTGACGGCGATCGGCGCGAGGTTCAGCCCGATCACCGCGACCACCGCGCCGGTCACGACGGGCGGCATCAGCGTCTCGATCCAGCGCGTGCCGATCGCCTGCACCAGCGCGCCGAGCGCGACGTACACGACGCCGCACGCGATGATCCCGCCGAGCGCGACCGGGATGTTCGGGTTCGGTCCGCTGCCACCGTAGCCGGTCACCGCGATCACCAGGCCGATGAACGCGAAGCTCGAGCCGAGGTAGCTCGGCACGCGGCCGCCGACCAGCACGAAGAACAGCAGCGTGCCGATGCCCGACATGAAGATGCACAGGTTCGGATCGAAGCCCATCAGCAGCGGCGCGAGCACGGTCGAGCCGAACATCGCGACGACGTGCTGCACGCCCATCGCGATCATCTGCGGCCACGCCAGACGCTCGTCGGGGCCGACCACGCGCGATGCCGCGCCGGTCGATTGCACCCGCCAGCGCGGGAAGTAGGAATCGGACATGGGGAAAAGAGGCTCCTGTCGGTCGCCGGCTGCGGACGGTGCGCCGGTCTGGAATCTGGCGCGAGTTTACGGAGCGGAAATGGGGCTGGCAAGCGCGAACCGTCGATGCAACGGCCGTGTCTGCCGGAGGATGGCGTGGCACGGCCGCAAGCTTGCAGCGGGAGTGGATGGCGGCCACCGGCGCCCACCGGCGGCCGATGGCCGCCGAACGATGCGCGGCCCGACGTAAGCGAACGCTCACATCGCGTCGGCCGCCGCGGGCATCACGAATTGATGTACTGGAACAGCGACAGGTTCTGCAGTTGCGCGTAGGCCTTCTGCGCGCCCGACAGCGCATTCTGCATCTGCAGGAACTGGCTGATGGTCGACACCATGTTGGTGCTCGTCAGATCCGACAGGTCGTTGGTGATCTGCAGCGAATTGTTCTGGTTCACCGCCTGCATCGCCTGGATTTCCTGCTCGCGGCCGCCGACCGACGCCTGCACGGTGAGGATGTTCGTCATCGTGTTGTTCAGCTTGGTCGTGCCGGTCGTCATCGTGTTCGCGAGCGCGGCGGCGGCGGACGTATCGCTGGCGATCGGCGTCTTCAGCGCGGCGATCATCGTGTCGAGCGTGGCGAACACGTCGGTGCCGGCCTGCGGCGCGGGCGTGACCGTGAACGTGTCGCCCGCGGCCGGCGTACCCGACACCGGCACCGTCAGGCCGTTGCCGAGCGCGATCGCGCCGCCTTCCGAATACGGCTGCGGCTGGGTCTCGCTCGACGGCCCGATCGTGTTGTCGGTCACCGTATAGGTCGGCGCATCGGCCGTGCCGCCGAACGTGATCGTGAATGGGTGGCCGTTGGTCGCCGCCGCCGGGTTCGTGATCGACACCGCGCCGATCGTACCGGTGCCGGCGTTGCCCGTGCCCGTCGCGCCCGTGCCGGCGGCCGGCACCGGCAGGCTGCCGAGCATCGGCACCGACATGAACACGCTGGCGCCGCTGTCGCCCTGCGAAATCGAGCGCGTGTCGGCGATCTGCACGTCGCGCGTGCCGCTGTCGCCGCTGTATACCGCGCCGCCGCCCGGCGCGTTCGAGAACGGCGCCGACGTCGACTGCGTGCCCGCGAACAGATAGTTGCCCGCGCCGTCGGCGGTATTCGCGAGCGTCATCAGCTGGTCGCGATAGCCCTGCAGCTGGGTCGCGATCGCCGAGCGGTCGCTGTCGGACAGCGAGCCGTCGCCGGCCTGCATGACTTTCGAATGGATGCTGTTCAGCAGGTCGTTCACGCTCGTCAGCGTCTGGTCTTCCTTCTGGAGCGACGAAAGCGCGACGGTCTGGTTCGTGGCGTACTGCGACAGCGTCGCCGAGCTCATCGACAGCTGCACCGCCTGCGCGGCGCCGAGCGGGTTGTCGGCGGGCGTGGACAGGCTCACGCCGCTCGAAATCTGCTGGTACAGCTGCGCGAGCTGCGCCTGCTGGTCGCCCATCTGCGCGACGTTGAGCTGGTAAAACTGGGAAGTGGAAATCCGCATCGCTTCGATCCCCGGAATCAGTTGAACAGGCCGAGCACGGTCTGGAACAGCGTCGCGGCCGTCTGGATGACCTTCGCGTTGGCCTGGTAGAGCTGCTGGTACTGCATCAGGTTCGCCGCTTCCTCGTTCTGGTTCACGCCCGACACCGACTGCTGCGCGTTCGTGATCTGGCCGACGAGCGACGTCTGCGCGGCGCTCGACGACTTCAGCTGGCTCGCCGAGTTGCCGATGGCGTTCACGTAGCCGGCGTATGCACCGGTCAGCGTGGTCGAGCCGTTGCCGAACGATCTCGTGCTGACGATCTTCGACAGCGCGAGCGCGTTGGAACCGTCGTTCGTGCCGCCCGCGTACGGCCCGATCCTGAACGAATCGCCGTTCGCCGGCGTGCCCGCCAGCGACACGGTCACGCCGTTCATCGCGCCCGGCGCGCTGCCCGACATCGTCAGCGTCGCGCCCACGGACGGGTCGTACGGCACCTGCGTCTTGCCGTCGACGATCTGCACCGTCTGGGGCGGCGTGCTGCCGATCGTCACCGTGGTGCCGGCCGGGAAGCCCGACAGCGACTTGGTCGACGCGTCGTAGGTCAGCGTGGTCGACGGCACCTGGTAGCCGGCGCCCACCCCGCCCTGCTTGATGGTGGCGGTACCCGAGTTCGTCGTGGCGGGCGACGCGACCACCGGCGACGCGGCCGCGATCGCCGAGCCGCTCGACGTCGCGAGCGCGAAGCCGTCCAGCGCGCCGCGCGTCGGCAGCACGGTGAACTGGTCGCCGGCATTCATCTGCGTGCCGTTCGCGAACGAGAAGTCCAGCCCGCCGAGCGATGCCGGCATCGACTTCGACTGCCCGAGCACCGTGCCGCTCGCGCGATCGGTCAGCGTGTAGTTCGTGCCGTCGTACGACAGCGTGTAGTCGCTCGTGGTCGGCTGCGACGCAGCGGCGAACGACACGCTCAGCGACGCATTGCCCGTATTGCCCTGGTTCGCGTAGACGGCCGGGTCCGGGACGGTGAACAGCTTGCCGCCCGGCATGCCCGACAGGTCGACGCCGAGCGCGTTCTGCCCGTTGACCTGCGCGGCGAAGCTGGTCGCGATCGCGCCGAGCTGCGCCTGCGCCGGGTCGAGCGTCTGGTTGCGGAACGCGAGCAGGCCGCCGAGCGTGCCGCCCGACAGCGACGCATCCGACAGCGTCTGGTTCGGGCCCTGCGGATTGGCGCCGGCAATGCCCTGCGACACGACGGTCAGCTCGCTCGGATCGGACGACGACGCCACGGTCGCGAGCTGGTAACTCTTGTCGGCGACGACGAGCGGCTGGCCGCCCGCGAGGAACACGCTGTAGCCGCTGTCGTTGCGCACCACCTGCACGCCGGCGAGGCCCGACAGGTTCGACAGCGCGAGATCGCGCTGGTCCATCAGCTGGTTCGGCGGCTGCCCCTGGCTGTTCGCGGCCGTGATCTGCTGGTTCAGCTGCGCGATCTGCGCGCTGTACGTGTTGATCTGCGACACCGTGCTGGTGAGCTGCGTATTCACGCTCTGGCGCAGCGCGTCGTACTGCTGGCCGGCCGCCGTGATCTGGTCGGCGAGCGTCTGCGCGTTGCTCATCGCGGTCTGCCGCACCGACGGATCGGACGCATTGTTCGCGACGCCCTGCAGCCCGGTGAAGTAGTTGGTGATCGCGGTCGAGATCCCGGCCGTCGGGCTGCCGACGTAGTTGTTCAGCTGCGCGACGAGCGAATACCAGGTCGACAGCGCGCCGCTCTGCGACTGCGCGCTGTTCAGCTGGTCGTTCAGGTACTGGCTGTACTGCCGCTGCACGGTAACGGTGTTCACGCCCTGCGGCATGTAGCCGCTCGACGTGTACTGGCCGCTCGCTTCGGCATACACGGGACGCTCGACCGAATAGCCCGGCGTCGCGGCGTTGCTGATGTTCTGGCCGGTCGTCGTGAGGCCCCAGAGTGCGGCATTCAGGCCGCTGACGCCGAGGTTCAAGAGAGAGTTGGACATGCGCGATCCTGATGAGCCGGCCGGGCTGCGCCCGCCGGGTTGCGTGACTCCCGGTATAACGGCCGCCGAGCGGAAAAATTGAGGAAAAAATGCACGCGCGACGCGCAGGCGCGCGTCGCGTTCGGGGAGACCGGCGGGCGCTGGAAACGCCCGGTGTGAAAGCGGCCCGCGCAGGCGGCCGGCCGCGCGCGCGTCAGGCCCGCGCGAGCGAGCGCCGCTTCATTTCGAGCTGCGTGATCAGCCGCTGCAGCGTGTTTTCCGCGCTGCCCGGCAGCGACATGAAGCGAAAACCGAGCTGGTAGCGCCGCGAGCCGTTCGGCATCTGGGTCGAACGCTGCGACACGAGGCACAGGTCGAGCGACAGCCGGCCGTGGCCGGTCAGTTCGAGCTCGACTTCCGGCAGCACGGTGCCGACCTCGAGCGCCTCGACACGCTCGTCGGCCGTGCGCAGGCCGACGCCGCCGAGCGACAGGTTGTGCACCTCGAACACGAAGCCCTCGCCGTTCGGCAGCCTGCCGCGGCACAGGAACGGATCGATCACCGGCGCATCGACACGGAAATACTCGCGGCGCTGGATGCACACGAGCACGTCGGGAAAGTCGGCGACGAACGCGGGCAGCCCCTCGTAGCGCGTCTCGCGCGGCGTGCCCGTGGCGAATTCGACGCGCACGCCTTCCGGCGCGGCCGAGAACGTGCAGTGCGACGCGGCCAGGATGCCGGCATTCTGCTCGGACAGCGCGCCCCAGTCGAACGTGAACGTGCGCGCACCGACGTCGACTTCGAGCAGGCGCGTGACAAGCTGGCCGCCCGGATACTGGACGGTCAGGAAATCGCCGCGGTTCACGAGGTTGCGCAGCTGCACGCCGATCTCCAGCGGATTGCGGCGGGCGTAATCGGGCCCGGAGTGGCCCGCATCCTGACTCGGCGCGGACGACGTTTCGATATTCATGGGTAGCCGGTTTTCTTGTCATGGGCGCCCGGGGCAACCGGTGCGCAGTAAAACCGGGCCAGAACATCGGCCCGGTTGCTGATCTCACACACTTAGCGGCAGTGCTCAACGAAAGTTTAGATCGAATTGCGCCTTTTTTTCGCGCAAACGTTGAAACCGCGCGCGGCGGGCGGCCGGGCGCGGTCCGAAGGACGACGGGCGGGCGGCAGACCGGTTCCGGCACGCCGCGCCCGCTCAGCCGATCTGCTGCATGATCGAGATCAGCTTCTTCGCGTAATTCGGGTCGGTCGCGTAGCCGGCCTTCTGCATGCCGTGCGCGAAGCCTTCGACGCTGCGGCTCGCGCTCAGCACGCCCGCGTAGCGCGGATTGTTCTTCAGCAGGTTCGCGTAGTCGGTCATCGCATGCTCGTACGAATCGTACGCGCGGAACTTCGCGACGACGCGGCGCGGCGTGCCGTTCACGTATTCGGTCGTCAGCGCCGACACCGTGCGGCCCGTCCAGCCCTTGTTCGCCTTGATGCCGAACACGTTGTAGCTGGTCGAGCCGTCGCTCGCGCGGATCTCGCGCTTGCCCCAGCCCGATTCGAGCGCGGCCTGGCCGACGATGAAGCGCGCCGGGATGCCGGTCGTCGCGCTCGCCGCCTGCGCCGGTCCGGCGAGCCGGTCGACGAATGCGTCGGCGTCCTGCACGCCGCTCGCACCCTTGACCGGCGGCGTCAGCGCGCTGCCGGCCGAGTAGCCGCGCGCGCCGGCGAGCGCGCCGTTGTTGGCCGCGTTCGCGTAGGCCCTGGCCATCGCGTTCATCGCGGCGAGGCTGCCTTCGTTGCCCGACACGCCTGAGCCGGCCGCGCCTGAGCCGGCCGCGCCTGAGCCGGCCGCGCCCAGCCCCGCCGCGCCCAACCCGGCGACGCCGACGTCGGCCGCCGACTCGCTGCCCGCGCCCTGCCCCGCGTTGCGCAGCAGCTGCTTCATCAGCGCGTCGGCGACGCCGATCCCGCGCGTCGACATCTGCTGCGCGAGCTGCTGGTCGAGCATCGACGTGTACATCTTCGACGTGTGCGAATCGAGCAGCCCGCCGTCGGGCGTCGCGTCGCGCATGCTCTTGAGCATCATCTGCGTGAACATCGCGTCGAACTGGCCGGCGACCGCCTTCGCGCCGGCCTGCGGCGACTGTTTCGCCTGCGCGCGCAGCGCATCGAAGCCCTGCACGTCGAGCGCGAAGCGCTGCGTGAGATCGTTCGCGTTCGGAAGGTTCGCCGCCATTTAGATCACCTCCAGGTCGGCGCGCAACGCACCGGCCGCCTTCATCGCCTGCAGGATCGACATCAGGTCCGCCGGCGTCGCGCCGAGCGTGTTCAGCGCCTTCACGACGTCGGCGAGGTTCGCGCCGGCCGTCACCATCTTCAGCGCGCCGTTGTCCTGCTTCAGCTGGATCTGCGACTGCTGCGCGACCACCGTCTGCCCGTTCGAGAACGGCCCCGGCTGCGACACCACCGGCTGCGTGTTGACGACCACCGACAGGTTGCCGTGCGCGACCGCGCAGCTTTGCAGCGTGACCATCTGGTTCATCACGATCGAGCCCGTGCGCGCGTTCAGGATCACCTTCGCGGCAGCCTTGTCCGGGCTCACGTCGAGGTTCTGCAGGCGCGCCATGAACGCGACCTGCTGCGCGGAATCCGCCGGCGCGGCGAGCTGGATCGTGCGGCCGTCGAGCGCCGTCGCGGTGCCGGGGCCGAAGCTCGCGTTGACCGCGGACACGATCCGCTGCGCGGTGCCGTAATCCATGTCGTTCAGTTGCAGCTGCAGCACGCCGTTCATCTGCGCGACCGCGTTCGGCACCGCGCGCTCGACGATCGCGCCGCCGACGATCCGGCCGGCCGCGAGCTGGTTCACCTGCACGCGGCTGCCGTTCGCGCTGGCGCCCGCGCCGCCCACCGCCATGTTGCCCTGCGCAAGCGCATACACCTGCCCGTCCGCGCCCTTCAGCGGCGTGAGCAGCAGCGTGCCGCCGCGCAGGCTCTTCGCATTGCCGAGCGACGACACGGTCACGTCGAGCGCCTCGCCCGGCCGCGCGAACGGCGGCAGCGTGGCGGTCACCATCACGGCCGCGACGTTCTTCAGCTGCATGTTGTTCAGCGACGACGGGCCGCCGTTGGCCGAACCGTTGTTGATCGAGATGCCGAGGTTCGCGAGCATGTTCGCGAGCGTCTGCGTGGTGAACGGCGTCTGCATCGTCTGGTCGCCGGTGCCGTCGAGGCCGACGACGAGGCCATAGCCGATCAGCGGGTTGTCGCGCACGCCCTGGATCTGCACGAGGTCCTTCAGGCGCTCGGCGTGCGCGGGCGCCGCGCCGAACGCGCATGCGACCAGCGCGACCGCGGCGGCGCCCCGCACGATGCGCTGCGCGCGGCGCGACAGGCTCGCGGACACGCGACGAAATACGGTGTTCTGCATCGTCATCACCACGGCGCGATGTTGAGGAAGAAGCGCTGCAGCCAGCCCATCGTCTCGGCTTCGTTGATGTAGCCCTTCGACGAGTATTCGATCTTCGCGTCGGCGACCTGCGTCGAATAGACCGAGTTCGCGCCCGAGATCGTGTTCGGGTTGACGACCCCCGAGAAGCGCACGAATTCGTTGCCCTGGTTGATCAGCATCTGCTTTTCGCCGCTGACCACGAGGTTGCCGTTCGGCAGCACGTTGGTGACGGTCACCGTGATCGTGCCGTTGAACGTGTTCGCGGCGCTGGCGCCGCCCGTCGCCGCGAACTTGTTGTTGCCCGCCGCCGACAGGTTCGCCTTCGCGAACAGCCCGCCGAGGAAGCCGGCCGTCGGCACGTTGAAGTCGGTGTTGCCCTGCCGGTTGGTGTTCGCGCCCGACGACTTGGTCGCGTTGATGTTCTCCGCGATCATGATCGTCAGGATGTCGCCGATGTTGCGCGGGCGCTGGTCCTCGAACAGCGGTCGCCCCGCGTAGCCGGGGTTGTAGATCGAGCCGGGCGCCTGCATCGACATCGGCGTCGGCGGCTGCGCCGTCATCGGCTGCTGGATGATCGGATCGCGCGGAATCTGCGCGCAACCGGCGAGCGCCGCCACCGCGACCGCGCACGCGGCGCGGACGGAGGCTGACGGGAGAAGGCGAACCTGCTTCATGGCGACGACGGGGCTTTCCGGTTAGCTCTTCATCTGCGTGACGGTCTGCAGCATCTGGTCGGACGTCGTCACGGCCTTGCTGTTGATCTCGTACGCACGCTGGGTCTGGATCATGTTGACGAGCTCCTGCACGACGTTCACGTTCGACGCCTCGACATAGCCCTGGTTGAGCACGCCCGCGCCGTTCAGGCCCGGTTGCGACACGTTCGGCGCGCCCGACGACGTCGTTTCCGCGAACAGGTTCTCGCCCTTCGCTTCGAGGCCGGTCGGGTTGATGAAGGTCGCGATCTGCAGCGAGCCGATCTGCACGGCGTTGCTGGAACCCGGCTGCGTGACCGACACGACGCCGTCCTTGCCGATCGTCAGCGACGTCGCGTTCTGCGGCACCGTGATCGCCGGCAGGATCTGGTAGCCGCTCGACGTGACGAGCTGGCCCTGCGCGTTGGTCTGGAACGAGCCGTCGCGCGTGTATGCGTTCGTGCCGTCCGGCATCAGCACCTGGAAGAAGCCCGCGCCGTTGATCGCGACGTCCTTCGAGTTGCCGGTCTGCGTGAGGCTGCCCTGCGTGTACAGGCGCTCGGTCGCGACCTGCTGCACGCCGGTGCCGAGCTGCAGGCCCGACGGCAGTTCGGTCTGCTGCGTCGAGTTCGCGCCCGGCTGGCGGATCGTCTGGTACAGCAGATCCTCGAACACCGCGCGCGACGCCTTGAAGCCGTTCGTGCTGGTGTTCGCGAGGTTGTTCGAGATCACGTCCATCTGCGCCTGCTGCGCATTCATGCCGGTAGCGGCGATGTAGAGCGAACGGTTCATTTTTCAGGTCTCCTGCTTTGGCTGGCGCGGGCGCTCAGCTGAAATTGAGCAGCTGGTTCGCCGACTGCTCGTTCTGGTCGGCCGTCTGGATCAGCTTCGACTGAAGCTGGAACGCGCGCGCGTTGTCGATCATCGCGACCATCGCGGTCACCGGGTTCACGTTGCTGCCTTCGAGCGAATTCGGCGTGACGACCACGCTCGGGTCGCTGTCGGCCGGATTGCCGTCGGCGGTGCGGAACAGCCCGTCGTTGCCGCGCGTGAGCGTGGCCGGATCGGGATTGACGAGCTTCATCTGGTCGACGATCGCGACCGCCGTCGGCGGGTCGCCCGGCATCAGCGCGGACACCGTGCCGTCCTTGCCGATCGTCACTTCCGCGTTCGGCGGCACCGAGATCGGGCCGCCGTTGCCGATCACCGGCAGGTTGCTCGCGTTCACGAGCTGGCCGTTTTCATCGACGTGCAGGTTGCCCGCGCGCGTGTACGCCTCGCTGCCGTCGGCCGTCTGCACGGACAGCCAGCCGGCGCCCTGCACCGCGACGTCGAGCGGGTTGCCGGTGCGCGTAATCGGACCCGGTGTGTAGTCCGCACCGGGCGTCGACGCGAGCACGTAGGTACGCGTGGTCGTCGGGTCGACGTTGCTGCCGTCGCCGAAATTCATCGGCACCGCGCGATAGGTCGCGAGCTGCGCGCGAAAACCCGTCGTCGATGCATTCGCGAGGTTGTTCGCGACGATCGCCTGCTGGTCGAGCGACTGCGACGCGCCCGTCATCGCCGTGTAGATCAGTCGGTCCATGGCTGCCGGTTATCCGCGCGTTACAGGTTGATGAGCGTCTGGTCGACGGTCTGCTGCGTCTTGATCGTCTGCGCGTTCGCCTGGTAGTTGCGCTGCGCGGTGATCAGGTTGACGAGCTGCGACGTCAGGTCGACGTTCGAGTTCTCGAGCGCGCTGCCCTGCAGCGAACCGTGGTTCGTGGTGCCCGGCGCGGAGATCTGCGGCACGCCCGACGCGGCGCTTTCCGCATACTGGTTGCCGCCGAGGCTGACCAGCCCGTTCGGGTTGTTGAAGTTCGCGAGCGCGATCTGGCCGAGCACCGCCGTCTGGCCGTTCGAGTAGTTGCCCGTCAGCTTGCCGTCGTTGCCGATCGAGTAGGTCGTCAGCGTGCCGCTCGCGTAGCCGTCCTGCGCGAGGTTGTTCACGCCGTCCTTGCCGCCGTACTGCGTGGTGCCCGTCAGGTCGAGCGTGATGGACTGCGGCGTCTTCGAGCCGTCCGTGTTCGGCACGGCGAACTGGAACTGGCCGAGCGACATGGCCGGCGCGGCCGGATCAGCGGGCGTCGTGCTCGCGATCGCGCCCGACGCGTCGAACTTGACCGTGCCGAGATCCGTCGGGGCGCTGCCCTGCACGCCCGCGTAGGCCTCCCACGTACCGGCGGCCGATTTCACGAAGTACATGCTGACGGCCTGCGAGCCGCCGAGCGAGTCATACACCTGGATCGACGTCGAGTAGTTGTACGTCGTGTTGTCCGCCGGATCGATCGGCGACTTCGCCGGCGTCGTATCCTGCGAGTTCAGGTTGAACTGGGCGGAGATCTTGGTCGTCTGGGTCGGCGCGATGTTGGTCGTCGGCGCCTGCAGCGCGACCGTCTGCGACGTGTTGATCACGCCGTTCTTGTCGGCGGCATAGCCCATCAGGTTCATGCCCTGCGCGTTGACGATGTAGCCGTTCTTGTCGCGCTGGAACGTGCCGTCGCGCGTGTACGTCATCACGCCGTTGTTCGACATCTGGAAGAAGCCGTTGCCGTTGATCGCGACGTCGAGCGACGAGCTCGTCGTGTTGATCGCGCCCTGGCTGAACTGCTGCTGCACCGATGCGAGCGACGTGCCGATCCCGATCTGCGTGTTGAGCGACGTCGCGATCGAGTTCGCGTACACGTCGGTGAACTGCGCGGTGCTCGACTTGAAGCCGACCGTGTTCGCGTTCGCGATGTTGTTGCCGATCACGTCCAGCGCGTTCGATGCGCCGGCGAGGCCGCTCAGACCCTGTTGATAACCCATTTCGGTCTCCGTTTCGAGAAATCTGGATCAGTTGGTAGTGGTGCCGCCGGACGACGAAGACGACGTGGTGTTCGGGTAGATCGACGCGACCTGGGTGAGCCCCACGGTCGTGCCGTTCGACAGCATGAGCCCGGCGGTCCCGTCCGCCTGCTTGATCACGCTTTGCACCTGCGCGGCCGCGAGCGTCGTCGCGCTCTGCTGCGTGCCGGTGCTGTCGATGTACGTCGCGCTGACCGTATACGCGCCGTCGGGCAGCGTGTTGCCGGCCGCGTCGGTCGGCGTCCAGTTGAACGGCACGGTGCCGGCCGACTGCGCGCCCGCCTTGATCGTGTTGACCACCGCGCCCGAGCTGTTCTTCACGGTGATGGTGAGGTTCGACACGTCCTTCGCGAGCGACACGCCGAACGGCGACGACGCGCCGCCCTTCACCGCGACGCTGTTGCCCGGCGCGAGCACGTTCGTGCCGATCAGGAGCGCGGCCTGCGTCTGCTGGCCGGCCGCGAGCTGCGTCGACAGCGACGACAGCGACGTGTTCAGCTGCGCAATGCCGCTCACCGTGTTGATCTGCGCGAGCTGCGACGTCATCTGCGAACTGTCGACGGGGCTCGTCGGATCCTGGTTCTGCAGCTGCGTGACGAGCAGCTTCAGGAACGTCGACTGCAGGTCGCTCGCCGACGTGCCGGTGCTCGACACGTTGTTGGTGTTCATCGTATCGGTCGGCAACGTCGACACGTTGGTGCCGTTGCCGCCGATCGTCGTGCTGGTGGATGTCATCCTGGGTGGCCTTCTGTCGGAACTCTCGGGTCTGTCAGGTCGCGCGCGGCTCAGGAGCCGATCGTCAGCGTCTTGAGCATCAGCGTCTTCGCGGTGTTCAGCGTCTCGACGTTCGCCTGGTACGAGCGCGACGCCGAAATCATGTTCACCATTTCCTGCACCGGGTCGACGTTCGGCATCTGCACGTAGCCGTTCGCGTCGGCGGCCGGGTTCGCCGGGTCGTAGGTCGACTTCATCGGCGACGGGTCGTCCACCACCTTCGACACGCGCACGCCGCCCACGCCCTGGCCGGACGCCGTGCGCGCGCCGCCGAGCGGGTCGGTTTCGAACACGACCTGCTTGGCCTTGTACGGCTTGCCGTCGGGGCCGGTCGCGCTGTCGGCGTTCGCGAGGTTCGACGCGGTGACGTTCAGGCGCTGCGATTGCGCGGCCAGCGCCGAACCGGCGACGCCGAAGATGTTCATCAACGAGGGCATGGAGGTTCCTTGTGCTCGGGTTCCGAAGCGGCGCGCGCTTACGAGTTCGTCGAGATCGCGGCGATCATCGCCTTGATCTGCTGGGTCATCACGGTCATTCCGGTTTCGTAGTGCAGCGCGTTGTCCGCGAACTGCACGCGCTCGACGTCGAGATCGACCGTGTTGCCGTCGAGCGACGGCTGCAGCGGCATCCGGTACTGCGCGCGACCGTAGTCGTCGGCCGGGCCGCCGGTCGGAATCAGCTTCGCGGCGCCGGCCATGTGGCCGGGCGCCGTGGACGCCATCGTCATCCCGCTCGTCACGCCGGCCGGCTGCGCCATCGGCAGCTGCGCGGCGTTGCTCGGCGCGACGCCGCCGTCCGCCTGCTTCAGCGAGCGCGCGAGCGTCGACGCGAAATTGACGTCGCGGGCCTGGTAGCCCGGCGTGTCGGCGTTCGCGATGTTCGACGACAGCAGTTCCTGCCGGTAGGCGCGCACGTCGAGCGCCTGCCGGCCGAACGCGAATTCGGCATCGAGTTTGTCCAGCATGTGTGCGTCTCTCCGTATGAAGCGCTGCACGCCCGTCGGGCCGGATGGCGACCCAAGGGGCTTTTTTCCATGACAGCGATGGTAGGCGGCGCGCGCAATCGGCAATCGGGCGAATAACGCGGCAAAGGCCCCCTCTATTCATCGTTTGCGCGGCGGCCCCGCTCCCTAGAATGCGAAGCGGATCAACGGATCGAGGACACGGCGATGACGGGCAGCGCACTTCGCGGGAACGATCGGCGCGGCGCACGCGTGCCGCGTGCGTTCGTGCTCGCCGCGGCGCTGTGGGTCGCCGTGCCGGCCGCGCACGCGGACGACGGGATGATCGTGATTCCCGGACGCGGCGAGACGGCCGAAGCCGCGCTCGCGCATGCGAGCGCGGCGAGTGGCGGGCAGTTCGGCGGGAATACGGCGAATGCCGGCAGCGGAGCGGGCGTCGCGGTCGAAACGGCGGGGAATGGCTACCGGGCGGCGACTGGGATCGGTGGGGCCGGGGCCGGATCTGGAGCTGGGACCGGCTACGCGATGCAACAAGGTAGCGCGACGGTCGCGACGAGCCCGTCGCTCGCGTCCACCTACGTGGCGCCGCGCGCGAGCGCCGGTTATGGCAACGCGCCACGCACCGCCGATGCGGCCGACGTCGCGACAGTCGTCGCCGGCGCGGCCGAGCCCGCGTCGAACGCGGCGTGGCCCGCGCGACAGCCGGCAACCGCCGCACGCGCCGCCGCGGCGCCGCGCGCGCCGACCATTTCCGCCAATGCCACCAACGCCGCCGCTACCGCTACCCATCCCGCCCCGCTGCCGGGCCAGCAAGACCCCGAAGCGATCCGGCGCACGGCCCTCGCGTTCCTGCAGCAGCAGATCGCCGGCCTGCCGGGCAAGACGACCGCGACCGTCGCGACCGCGTTTCCGCGCGGGCTCGCCGCGTGCACGACGCTCGAACCGTTCCTGCCGACCGGCGCGCGCCTGTGGGGCCGCACGACGGTGGGCGTGCGCTGCGCGGGCGAGCGGCCGTGGACCGTCTATCTGCAGGCGAAGGTCACGGTGCAGGCCACCTATTACGTCGCCGCGCGGCAGATCACGCCCGGCGAGCCGCTCACTGCCGCCGACCTCGTCGCACGCGACGGCGATCTGACGGTGCTGCCGCTCGCGGTGATCACCGATCCCGCGCAGGCGGTCGGTGCGACCGCGCTCGCGCGCATCTCGGCCGGGCTGCCGCTGCGCCAGGACATGCTGAAGAGCGCGGCGTCGGTGTCGGCCGGCCAGACAGTGCGGGTGGTCGCAGCCGGGCCCGGCTTCACGATTTCGGCCGAGGGCAGCGCGCTCGCGAATGCGGCGCCGGGCCAGTCGGTGCGCGTCAGGATGGCGGCGGGCCAGATCGTGACGGCGATCGTCAAGGACGCCGGCACCGTCGAGATTCCGTTGTAGGGACGGATGGCCGCGCAAGATTGCAAAGAATTGTTTATTCGAAGAATTTCGGGCTTGCGATGCTAAAGTTCGGGCCGGCCCGGCCGTTATCTGGGTCAAACCGTACAGGAAACCCATCGTGAAGATCGATTCCACTCCGAACCCGAGCCCACTGGCGCCGACCGGCAACGGCGCGACCCGCGCGCAATCCGGCGCGGCTTCGTCGACGTCCGCGCAGGCGGCCGACGCTGGATCGACCGGCGGCGACACGACCGTGAACCTGTCGGGTCTGTCCGGCCAGCTGCGCGCGCCGTCGGCATCGGGCGACGCCGACATCGACACGGCACTCGTCCAGTCGATCAAGGCCGCGCTGAACAACGGCACGCTGACGGTCGACGTGAACAAGATTGCCGACGGTGTATTGAATACCGCCCGCGACCTGCTGCAACAGCAGCGTCCGCAGGGCAACTGAGCCGGATGGGGGCCCGTCACGCCCCGGCCGGTCCCCCGGTTTGCCGGTGCGCCCACGCGCGCGCCGGCGCGACGAGCATGACGCGATGAGAGAAGAGCTGCTGGCCACGGTCAACGACGAACACGCGACGGTCGAGGCGTTCGCGTCGCTGCTCGCCTACGAGGAAAAGGCGCTGACGACCCCTGAGCCGCTGGAAATGCTGCCCGGCATCGTCGAGAAGAAAACCGCGCTGCTCGACCGGCTCGCGCAGCTCGAACGCACGCGCGACATCCAGTTGTCCGCGCTCGGCTTTCCGGCCGGCAAGAAAGGGATGGATCAGGCCGCCGAGCGCGATGCACGCCTCGCCGGCCGCTGGCAGTTGCTGTTGCAGGCTGCCGAACGCGCGCGCCAGGCCAACGCGAACAACGGGATGCTGATCCGGATCCGGATGGACTACAACGAGCGCGCGCTCGCGGTGCTGCGCTCGGCGCCCGCGCCGACGGGTGTCTACGGGCCCGACGGGCGCGTGTCGGCGCTGATGCGCTGATGCACCGGCGCCACGCGGCGCTCAGGCCGCCACGCCGACCGGTGTCTATGGGCGCGTATCGGCGCTGATACGCCGATGCTTTGACGTGCTGGCACCACGCCGTGCGGCGCTCTGGCCGCCAGCCGACCGGTGTCTACGCGCGCGTGTCGGCGCCGGCGCCACGCCGCGCGGCGCTCCGGCCGCCGCGCGTCGTCGTCCACCTGACTTGCCCGCTTACAACAGCGGACACGCAGTGACCTGCGTGCCGCGTTCCACGCAAAGCCGTTCGTAGTCGCGCAGGTACGCGCGCTCGTCGTCGTCCAGCAGTTCGACGTCGATCAGGTCCCAGTCGTAGCCGACCGTCACGATGTTTTCGAACGCGACGGTATCCGACGCGTCGTCCGCGTGCACGATCACGATGTTCTCGATCCGCACGCCGCCCTTGCCCGGCACGTAGATGCCCGGCTCGACCGAAATCACCGCATTCGGCACCAGCCCGTACTTCGCGCCCGGCGCGAACCGCACGCCGCCTTCGTGCACGTGGATCCCGACGCCGTGCCCGGTGCCGTGGCCGAAATCGTAGCCGTGGTCGCGGCACACCTGCCGCACGGCCGCATCGACGTCGCCGCCCGTCGCCGTTTTCGGGAAGCGCGTGACGAGCCCCTTGATGCAGGCCTTCAGCGCGACGGTGTAGATCTCGCGCTGCCACGGCTGCGCCACCGTCTCCGCTCGCGTGCGGCGCAGCACGACGCGCGTGCAATCCGTCGCGAAGCCGGCGTCGTAGTACGCGCCGCTATCGAGCAACACCAGTTCGCCTTCGGTCAGCTCGACGTCGGCGCTCGCCGCCGTGTAGTGCGCGAACGCACTGTTCGCGCCGTTCGCGGCGATCGACGGGAACGTCAGCGCGAGCGCCGAGCGTGCGCCGTACGCGTCGTTGATCGTGCGCGCGAGATCGTATTCGGTCGCGCTTCGTCCCGGCTCGCCGGCCTTCGCCCAGCGCATCGTCTCGGCGATCGCCGCGGAACTGCGCGCGAACGCATCGCGGAAGCGATCGAGCACGGCCGGCGTCTTGCTGGCACGCATCGCCTCGACCGGATTGAAATCGGCGTGGCGCGCCTGCGGCCATACGCGGCTCACCGACTCGACGAGCGCGCAGTTGACCGATTCGAACCCGTAGCACACGTGGTCGACCGCGAATTGCGCGAGGAAGCGTTCGAGTTCCGCGAAGTCGCGCCGGATCACGTGCAGCGCCGGATACGACGCCAGCTCGACCGGGCAGCGGTCGCAGCCTTCCGGCAGGAACAGCGCGACCTGCTCGCCGATCGCGAACAGGAAGCCCAGGTGCGACGACGCATTGGGGATGTGATAGCCGCGGCTGTTCAGCAGATACGCGAGGTCGTCCGATGCGCAGGTGAAGAACGCGGTCTTGCCGTGGGCGGCACCGGTGTGCGCGGCGAGCCGCCGGTTCAGCGTGTCGAGGTTCTGCGCGACGCTCGCGCCGGTCATGGCTTCCGGCAGCTCGAAGATCGGCCGCTCGACCACCCAGCCCGGCAGCGCGATCGCGCGGTCGATCTCGCGCTCGACGAGGCTCGTCCAGTCGAGCGACGCGGCCTGTGTCTGCTCGACCAGCCGGTCGCGCTGCCCGACGCTGATCCGCAGCGCGTCGTAGCCAACCCGCGCGAGCCGGCTCGCGTGCGCGAGCAGCCAGTCGGCCAGGCCCTGCCAGATCGTCGCGTTCATCCCGAGCTTCTCGATGCGCACGCGCGCCGGGTCGCATTGCTGCTCGGCCTGCAGGTGATAGCGACCGTCGACGAACAGCACGAACGGCGGCGCGTCGAGCGCCTGCGCGGTCGCCGCGCTGAGGAAGATCCCGCAGCCGGCCGAGCCGTCGAAGCCCGACACCGCGTAGCGCGGATTGTTACGGCGCGGCACGTATTCGGTGATGTATTCGTCCTGCGACGTGACGACCACGGCATCGAGCCGCAGCGCGTCGAGCACGCGCGACAGGCTCGCCTGCGCGTCGCCGACGGACGCGTCATACGGAGGAAGGCCGGAGAAGTTGTATTTCAGTCGATCGATCATCGGATACCCGTTATTGATTGTTGTCGGCCGCCGCCGCCGTCACGCGCATGGCGCGCGCAGCGGCTTGCTGCCCGGCGTGGGCGACGCGCGAGCCGGCGGACAACCGGGCCGCGGTGCCGTCCAGGCGGCTGGCCTTCGGGAAAAATTTTTGTCTCACTTAACTTTGTTTGATGCACGCGACAGAATCTAGAGCACGGCGAAATTGAGGTCAAGCTAAAATTTTTGCAGGGCTAAAATTTCTCGCGCGGTGCGCGGCGGTGGCGCGGCCTGCGCGCGCGGGCGTCGTCCGCGCGTCGTGCGGGCGCCACCGCGCGGTACAATGCGCGCGCATCGTCGTCCCGACGGCCGTGCTTCGTGCGATTCGCGGACCAGCCCCGTCCGGCGACGGCACCGCCCCTCCGCCCGCCTCCCGACTCGTAGTCACGAAAGAGATTCATGGATTCAGACATCATGCGTATCGGCCAGCGCATCCGGCGCCTGCGCCGGGAAGCGAAGAAGACGCTGCTGGAGGTTGCGACCGAAGCGAGTCTGTCGGTCGGATTCCTGTCCCAGGTCGAGCGCCATCTCACCGGCATCTCGCTGTCATCGCTCGCCAATGTCGCGAAGGCGCTGAACGTGCCGCTCGGCGCGCTGATCGAGCAGCCGCGCCAGGTGCAGCCCGATTCGCACGCGGGCCACCGCGAACCGTACGCGGTCGACGCCACGTCGCAGTGGTACGAGCGGCTGTCCACCACCTTCGACGGCAGTCAGATCAATGCGCTCAAGGTCCGGATGATGGAGGGCTACCGCTCGGAATGGGTTGCCCACGGCGGCGACGAGTTCGTGTACGTGCTGACCGGCCGGCTCTGCTACACGATCGGCAAGAAGGATTACCCGCTCGCGCCCGGCGATTCGCTGCACTTCGATGCGAGAAAGCGCCATCGCGTCGCGAACGTCGGCGACGGGCCCGCCGAGCTGATCGCGGTCGGCACGCTGCCGCTGTTCGGCGACGACTGCGCCGAGTTGGGCCCCGCGGCGGTGAAGCCCAGGCTGCTCGCGCACGATGCCGACGCAACGCCGGGCGAGCCGCGCGTAAGCCGCCGCGAACCGGTGCCGAAACGCGCACGCCGTGCGCACACGGATGCGAACTCGGATGCGGATGCGGATGCGGCCGGGGACACGCCGCAGCCCACCGACACGCCGGCCCGCGCAGCAGCCAAACCGGCCGCCGGGAAGCCGCGGGCGCCCGCCGGCAAGCGTCCGGCGGCGGCCACGCCGGCACGCCGCACCACCGTCCGCACGAAGAAATGACGGCTGGCGGCCGGTGACGCACCGCGCGGCCCGGGCCATACGCACGATGCGCGGCACTGGGGCGCGGCACCGAATTGCCGTACCGAACCGCGGCCCCCTCCGCCCGCCTATTCCGCGATCGCCAGCGCCTGCTTGACGGCCTCGATGCGTGCGCGATGCACGGCGTCCTTGATCTGCATCGCGTCGTTGCCGACCCCGCGCGCGACCGCGCCCGCGTCGACGCTGCGCGCCGCCACCAGCGCCACGCGCAGCCGCTCCGCCTGCGGATACGGCTGGGTCTCGAGCCCGAGCCGGCCGCGCGCATCCGATTCGCACGCCTGCAGCATCTCGGCGAAGCGCGCGGGCTTGCGCAGCGCGTCGCTGCGCTCGAAGAACCGCACCAGCGCGGCCGCGCCCATCTCCATCACGCGATGCAGGTTGCCGTGCTCGCGCGCGACCACCAGCGCGAGATCGCGGCATTCGTTCGGCACGCGCAGCCGCTCGCACAACGGCTTGAGCAGGTCGACGCTGCGGCCTTCGTGGCCGACGTGGCGCGGCAGGATGTCCGCGGGCGTCGTCGCCTTGCCCAGATCGTGCGTGAGCGCCGCGAAGCGCACCGGCAGCGAATAGCCCTGCTTCGCCGCATAGTCGACGACCATCATCACGTGCACGCCCGTGTCGACTTCCGGATGGTAGTCGGCGCGCTGCGGCACGCCCCACAACGCGTCGACCTCCGGCAGGATGCGCGCGAGCGCGCCGCACTCGCGCAGCACCGCGAACATCTGCGACGGCCTCGCTTCCATCAGCCCGCGTGCGATTTCCTGCCACACGCGCTCGGGCACCAGCGCATCGACCTCGCCCGCGTCGACCATCCGCCGCATCAGCGCGAGCGTTTCGTCCGCGATCGTGAAATCCGCGAAGCGGGCGGCGAAGCGCGCGATCCGCAGGATCCGCACCGGATCCTCGATGAACGCGTCGCTCACGTGCCGGAACACGCGTGCGCGCAAGTCGGCCTGCCCGTCGAACGGGTCGACCACGGGGCCGACCAGCGCACCCTCGGGGCTCACCTCGCGCGCCATCGCATTGATCGTCAGGTCGCGCCGCGCGAGATCCTCTTCGAGCGTCACGTCCGGCGCGTAATAGAACTGGAAGCCGTGATAGCCGGCCGCCGTCTTGCGCTCGGTGCGCGCGAGCGCGTATTCCTCCTGCGTGTCCGGATGCAGGAACACGGGAAAATCCTTGCCGACCGGCCGGAAGCCCTGCGCGGCCATTTGCTCGGGCGTCGCGCCCACCACCACGTAGTCGCGGTCCTGAACCGGCACGCCGAGCAATTCGTCGCGGATCGC
The DNA here is from genome assembly GCF_027257875.1 of Burkholderia sp. IMCC1007. Lineage (GTDB taxonomy): Bacteria > Pseudomonadota > Gammaproteobacteria > Burkholderiales > Burkholderiaceae > Burkholderia. The sequence goes on along the minus strand of NZ_JAPVQY010000032.1, from coordinate 56,113 downwards.
TCCGCCTACTGCGTAGATGTTCATGGCTGGGGTTCGTATTCGGCGATCACGTTGGTTTCACGGCGCGCGGCATCGATCCACCGCTGCACCGCCGGCAGCGCCGTCACGCGCGCCGCGTAGCCTGCAGCCTCCGGCGACAGCGCCGGCGCGTACGTGTTGAAGCGCATCACGACGGGCGCATACATCGCGTCGGCGATCCCGAATTCACCGAACAGGAACGGCCCGCCCGACGCCTCGATGCATTCGCTCCACAGCGCGTCGATGCGCGCGACGTCGGCGAGCGCGTCGGGCGTCGCACCGCGCCCCGGCATCGACGCGCGCACGTTCATCCCCATCTGCGTGCGCAGCGCGGCGAAGCCCGAATGCATCTCGGCCGAGATGCAGCGTGCGTGCGCGCGCTGTGCCGGATCGGCCGGCCACATCGGCAAGTGCGGATAGCGCTCGGCGAGCGTCTCGGCGATCGCGAGCGAATCCCAGATCGCGGCGCCGTGGTCGTCGATCAGGCACGGCACCTTGCCGGACGGCGAATACTCGCGGATGCGCGCGGCGGTGTCGTCGCGGCGCAGCTCGATCGCGATCTCGTCGAACGGGATGCCGAAGTGCGCGAGCAGCAGCCACGGCCGCATCGACCATGACGAGCAGTTCTTGTCTCCAATGACGAGTTTCATGGCGGTGTTCCGAAAAGCGCAAAAATGAAGGACGAAAGCGGCCGCGTGCGGCGCCCTAGCGGCGCGAGCGGAACCAGTCGAAGCGCGAGCGCCGCGCGGCGTGGCCGAGATACGCGGGGGCGATGCTTTCGAGACTCGCGGGCGCGATCCCGAGTTCCGGTGCGAGCGGCCCGGACAGCACGTTGGGCACCGACATCGACGCGAGATTGTCGCGCGTGATCACCGGCTCGCCGGGCAGGCTTTCGAACACCCGCGCCTGCAGTTGCGCGAGCGCGTCGGGCAACCGCACGATGCGTGCCTGCCGTCCGACCAGCGTGCCGCAATAGCGCACCAGTTGCTCGAGCGTGTAGACGGTCGGGCCGCCGAGTTCGTAGGTCTTGCCGTGCGCGCCCGCGAGATCGAGCGTGTTGACGAACGCGCGCACGACGTCGCCGACGAAGATCGGCTGGAAGCGCGCATCGGGCATCGCGAGCGGCAGCACGGGCAACGTGCGCTGCAGCTTCGCGAACGTGTTGAGGAATGCGTCGCCGGGGCCGAACACGACCGACGGCCGGAAGATCGTCAGCGCGAGCGAATCGGTCGCGGCGACCGCATGCAGCGCGGCCTCGCCGTCGCCCTTCGAACGCTGGTACATGCTCGCGCCGTGCGAATCCGCGCCGAGCGCGCTCATGTGCAGCACGCGCCGCACGCCGACCTCGACGCATGCGGCGGCCAGCGCAGCCGGCAGCGCGACGTGCGCGCGCTCGAAGCCCGGCCCGTACGGCGTGCCGCGGCCGCCGTGCAGCACGCCGACCAGATTGACCGCCGCGTGCGCGCCGGCCACGAAGCGGGCCAACGTGCGCGTATCGAGTGCGTCGAGTTCGACGATTTCCACCGGCAGCATCTGCAGATGGCGCGCATGGTCGCGTCGCCGCGTGCCGATGCGTACCTGCTTGCCGGCGTCGATCAGTGCATTGACGAGCCGGCTGCCGATGAAGCCGGTGCCGCCCAGCAGCGCGACGGTCTGGCGATCCATATTCCGAACTCCTCGGGTCTGGTCACGCTGACAACAGGCTTGCGCCGCCGCCGGAAGGGCCGAGCAAGGATTGCGACGAAGCGAACACTCGCCGTATCCGCAAGGAGCGCGACGCCGCGATCAGCCGTTCCGGCGGCCAGCCCCATGATGGATTGTGTCGGTATCGGCAAGCCCGTTATCAGCGTGAACCGCCCGTTGGAACACTGCCGCGTCTCGCGCGGCAGTGTGAAGATTGCGTATCAGGGCGAGATCATGCCTAGACGTTTCTTCAACGACTGCGGTTTGCCCTCGAAGAGCGCCGCGTAATAGACGGTGTTCGACAGTACGTTCTTCACGTAGTCGCGCGTCTCGTTGAACGGAATCGTCTCTGCGAAGATCGCGCCTTCGATCGGCTGCGTCAACACCTGGCGCCACTGGCGCGGCCGGCCCGGGCCCGCGTTGTAGCCGGCCGTGGCGAGCACCGGCGAGCTGTCGAAGGTGTTGTAGATGTCCGACAGATACCAGGTGCCGAGCTGGATGTTGGTATCGATGTCGTGCATCTGCGCGCGCGTGATCGGGCCGAGCCCGAGCTTCTTCGCGACCATCTGCGCCGTCGCCGGCATCAGCTGCATCAGGCCGCCCGCCCCGACCGACGAGCGCGCGCTCGTGATGAAGCGCGATTCCTGGCGGATCAGCCCGTACGCCCATTCGACGTCGAGGCTCGTCGAGCGCGCGTAGCGCTCGACGATGTCGCGGTACGGCGACGGATAGCGCAGCGTGAAGTCGTGCTCGGCCTTCGTGCGATCGGCGGTGTTGACCGTGCGATCGAGCAGGTCGACGCGCTTGCCGTATTCGGCGGCTGCGAGCAGTTGGCGATCGGTCATCCCGCGCAGCGGCCAGTTCCATTCGCGATTGCCTTCGAGACGCAGGTTCAGCGCATAGAAGCGCTGCGCGAGCGCGAAGCCCGGGATCTTGCTCATCGCGTCGATCTCCGCGTCACTCACCTTGGTGCGCGGCGGGATCGTCGTGCGCTGGCCGAGCTCTTCGCCGGCGAGCTGCCCGTAGAAGTTGAACTGGCCCGCGACCTGCTCGAATTCCTGGTTCGCCTGCAGCGTGTCGCCGCTCTGCTTGAGCGCGCGCGCATGCCAGTAGATCCACGCCGGATCGTTGCGCAGCGACGGCGGCATCTGCTCGATCGACCAGCGCACCATCGGCCAGTTGCCGGCGAGCAGCGCCGCGCGCGTGCGCCATTCGTAGCCCGCGTTGGACAGCGGCGCGTTCGCGGATTTCGCATACCAGACCGACGCGAGCGGCGAGCGCTTGATTGCGCCCTGGTAGCCGATCGCGCCCCACGCGATCGCCTGTTCCTGCTTGGTCAGCGAAGGCGCGACCGTTGTCAGCATCCCCGCCGCCGCATCCGGATCGTTGCGGGCCATGCGGCCGAGCGCGATCAGCGCAAGCTGGTGCGAGACCGCGTCCGGGCCGACGCCGCGCGCGAGGTACAGCGGCGGCGCGCTCGTCGCCTGGTCGAAGCCGACCGGGCGCGGGCCGAGCGCGTCGACGATCTTGCCGCCGAGCGTCGTGTAGTTCTGCTCGAACGCGAGGCGCGCCTGCTGCCACACGTCGTCGCTCGTGAACTGCTGGTTGACGGCGAGCGCCGTAATCAGGTCGACACAGGCGTCGCCGTAGTATTTCGGCTCGACGAGCAGCGCACGCGCCGCGTCGGCGACGTTCTCGCCGCGCGCCGCGCGCGATTCGAGCGCGTAGCACTTGACCTGCGTGTCGTCGTCGAGCACGAAGCGCTTGTACTGGTCGTCGAAGCCGCGCCAGTCGTGGCGCGCGCCGAGCACGAGCAGGTAGTCGTTGCGCAGGCGGTCGGCGATCGCCTGGCCGTCGTAGCGCTGCAGGAACGACTGCACCGGCGCGTCGGGCGCATCGAGGCGTGCCTGGCCCGACGAATCGAACAACTGCGGCTTGATCTGGAAATACTCGACGTAGGACGGGACCGGATAGTTCGGGATCGTCGACGCGAGCTGCGCAGCCTTCGCGGCGTCGTTACGGCGCGCGGCTTCGCGAAGCTGCACGAAGATCTGGTCATCCCCGGAGAGCGTGTCGTCGCTCGGTGCGGCGCACGCCGCCGTGCCCGCCACGAGCGCGGCGGCCGAAAGCGTCAGCGCGACCGCGCGATATACTCGGAAAAGGCTGTTCGACATCGTTTTGAATGGAGCACGAATTGAGCGAAAGCATAGCATGCAACCCTGTGCCGAACCCGAAGGTTGCCCTGCGCAAAACGCTGTCCGGCGCGCGTCGCGACGCCGCGTCGCAGCCCGCCGCGAACGCCGCGCTCGACGCGCGGCTGCGCCGCCTGCTCGAGCGGCTCGCACCGCGCACGGTCGGCTTCTACTGGCCGCTGCCGGGCGAGTTCGACGCACGCGATGCGGTGCTCGCGTGGGCCGCGGCAGGCGCGGGCCGCCGCGCCGCACTGCCGGTGATCGGCGAGCGCCACACACCGCTCGCGTTCCACGCGTGGGATGCGGCGACGCCGATGCGCGAAGGCCATCACCGGATTCCGGAACCGGCGTCAGGGGTCGTCGTCGTGCCCGATCTGCTGTTGATTCCGTGTGTGGGATTCGACCTGCAGCGCTACCGGCTCGGCTATGGCGGCGGCTATTACGATCGCACGCTCGCCGTGTGGCCGGCCGACACGCTGCCGGTGACGGTCGGCATCGCGTACGAAGCGTGCCGCGTCGATGCACTGCCGGCCGAAGCGCACGATCTCGCGATGCGCTGGATCGTGACCGACGGCGCGCTCTACCCGGCCGCCGGATGACGTCGCACGCGGCGCCGCGGCCATTGCCGCATGTGCGTCAGCCGGGCACCACGTGCCGTTTCGTGCGCAATCGTTTACAGCGATGCCGCCGCGCGCGCGGCCGTGTCGTAGAGCCCCGATGCATGGCGCAGCAGCTGCGCCGCGTCGCCGATCTGCTGGTTGGTGAGGCCGCTGTCCTTCAGCGTTTCGATCAGGCAGTGCTCGCGCACTTCCCGATACTTCAGGCACAGCTCGCGGCCCGCGTCGGTCGCGAAGAAGAACACCTCCTTGCCGTTCTTCTCGCTCTTCACATAGCCGCGCGCAATCAGTTTTTTCAGCGCATAGGTCGCGACGTGCGTATCCTCGATATTGAGCACGAAGCAGATGTCGGCGAGCTTCTTCTTGCGCTCGCGATGGCTGACGTGATGCAGCAGCGACACCTCGACCGCCGTCATGTCCTTCGCACCGGCGGCCGACATGCAGCGCACCATCCATCGGTTGAATGCGTTGCCGGCCATGATGAGCCCGTATTCGAGTTCCGACAACTCCGCGCTCGAATCGGAAACGAGGTGTTCGGATGACACGATCTTGGTCGCAGGACGCTTCATGAAAAGGCGGCGCAAGCCGGATGCCAGGGTGTGCCGAGTGTACGCCAGAAGCAGCGGCAGGCGAGCTAGGCAAAAACGCTTATTGGTAAGTTATCGATATCTTATTGACAATGTACGCTAACATTGCCGTCCGAACCGTGCCAGTCCGATGACGCCACCCCGCATTTATCCGCTCGGCGATGCCGCCCTCGTCTGCGAGGTGCCGCCACCCGCCACGCTCGATTGCCAACGCCGCGTCTGGGCCGTGGCCGAGGTCGCTCGCGCGTGGCCCGACGTGATCGACGTCGTGCCCGGCATGAATAACCTGACGATCGTGTTCGACGCGCTCGCCGCGACGGCCGACTCGCTCACGCCGGCGCTGCGCGACGCGTGGGAGACGGCCGACGTCGAGCACGCGGACGGCCGGACGGTCGAGATCCCGGTCGAATACGGCGGCGCCGCCGGCCCCGACCTGCCGGCCGTCGCCGCGCACACGGGGCTGTCGGCCGACGAGGTCGTCGCGCGTCACGCGGCCGGCGAATACGTCGTGTTCTTCATCGGCTTCCAGCCGGGCTTCGCGTATCTCGGCGGCCTCGATGCGTCGCTGCACACGCCGCGCCGCGCGGCGCCGCGGCTCGAAGTGCCGGCCGGCTCGGTCGGCATCGGCGGCGCGCAAACCGGCATCTACCCGGCCACCTCGCCCGGCGGCTGGCAGCTGATCGGCCGCACGTCGCACGTGCTGTTCGATCCGGCGCGCCAGCAGCCGACGCTGCTGCTGCCCGGCGATCGCGTGCGCTTCACCATTGCGGGAGTCGACGCGACATGAGCCAGAACACCACACCGGGCACCGTCGAAGTGCTACGGGCCGGCCCGCTGTCGACCGTGCAGGATCTCGGCCGCCGCGGCACGCGCCATCTCGGCGTCGCGCAGGGCGGCGCGCTCGACGCTCTCGCGCTCGAGGTCGGCAACCGGCTCGTCGGCAACCGCGCCGACGCGGCCGCCGTCGAAATCACGATCGGCCCGGCCACGTTGCGCTTCACGCGCGCGACGCGCATCGCGATCACCGGCACCGAATTCGGCGCGACGCTCGACGGCAAGCCCGTGTATTCGTGGTGGAGCCTGCCGGTTGAAGCCGGGCAGACGCTCGTGCTGCCGGCCGCGAAGCGCGGCATGCGCGGCTACCTGTGCATCGCGGGCGGCATCGACGTGCTGCCGATGCTCGGCTCGCGCAGCACCGATCTCGCGTCGCGCTTCGGCGGCCTCGGCGGCCGCGCGCTGCGCGACGGCGACCGGCTGCCGGTCGGCGTGCCGCCGGCCGGCGCCGGCTGCCTCGCGGCGGATGCGCCCGAATTCGGCGTGAAGGCGCCCGCGTGGTGCGCGTTCGCGCGCGTCGACGAACCGCCGCGCCGCCACCGCCCCGCCCATGCGCCGTGGGCGATGCCCGTGCGCGTGCTGCCGGGGCCCGACTACGCGTCGTTCGCCGCCGATTCGCAGCAGGCGTTCTGGGATGACGATTGGCTCGTCACCGCGAACAGCAACCGGATGGGCTATCGCCTGGCCGGCACCGAGCTCGTGCGCGAGCGGCCGGCCGAACTGCTGTCGCACGCGGTGCTGCCCGGCACGGTCCAGGTGCCGCCGAACGGCCAGCCGATCGTGCTGATGCACGACGCGCAGACCACCGGCGGCTATCCGAAGATCGGCACGGTGATCCGCGCGGATCTATGGAAGCTCGCACAGGCGCGGCTCAACCTGCCGATCCGCTTCGTGCGGACGACACCCGACGTCGCGCGCGCCGCCCTGGTCGCAGAACGTGCGTATCTGCGTCAGATCGACGTCGCGATCGAAATGCGCGAGGAAACCCGCCGTCGCACGCAATCGCGCGCGGCGTGACAATGGCGGTAGCTGGACAGAGGACGTGCCACGCAACCAGTGGACGAGGAACCCATGGAAATCGATCTGAATGCGGATCTCGGCGAAGGATGCGGATCGGACGAGGCGCTGCTCGACCTCGTCACGTCGGCGAACATCGCATGCGGGTGGCATGCAGGCGGCGCGAACGCGATGCGCGACTGCGTGCGCTGGGCCGTGCAGAAAGGCGTGTCGATCGGCGCGCACCCGAGCTTTCACGACCCGGAGAATTTCGGCCGCAAGGAAATGCAGCTGCCGGCCGGCGATATCTACGCGGGCGTGCTGTATCAGCTCGGCGCGCTGTCGGCGATCGCGCAGGCCGAAGGCGGCCGCATCGTGCACGTGAAGCCGCACGGCGCGTTGTACAACCAGGCCGCGCGCGATCCGATGATCGCCGACGCGGTGGTGTCCGCGATCCACGACTTCGATCCGTCGCTCGCGGTGTTCGGGCTCGCGAACAGCGTGTTCATCGCGGCCGCGCGGCACGCGGGCTTGGCCGCGGTCGAGGAAGTGTTCGCCGATCGCGGCTACCGCGCGGACGGTTCGCTGGTGCCGCGCAGCCAGCCCGGCGCGCTGATCGACGACGAGGACGCGGTGCTCGCGCGCACGCTCGACATGGTGCGCAACCGGCAGGTACGCGCGGTGAGCGGCGAGTGGGTGCCGCTCAATGCGCAGACGGTCTGCCTGCACGGCGACGGCCCGCATGCGCTCGCGTTCGCGAAGCGGATCCGCGCGGCGCTCGAAGCGGCTGGCGTCGAGCTGGTGGCGCCCGGCGCACTGCAGGCCGACGAAGGCGCCTGACGCAACGCGTCGTCGCCAAACCGCCGCACCAAAGAAAAAAGCGCCCTCGTGGCGCTTTTCTGTTGGCTTGATCGCCGCGGCTTCGCCGTCTGTCGATTCAGCCCCCCGAAACCGTCTCGCGACGGCGTCCGGAACACGATCCCGGATTAAAAAACGTCCGCCGCCGGCCGATTGACTTCACCCCGGTTGGACGACGGAACGTCGCTTATTCGCAAGCCGGCCCGCATGCATTGTTGTTGTCCGACGATGGTGGCCCCGCCGTACATGCAGACACTCCGCGGCCGGCACGTACATCACGTGCCGGCAACGCGCTAACCCCGCGCTTTGTTTTTGCTACCCCGTAGAACTTTTTCTATTCTTTTCATTTTTTCAACTTGTGGGATGAAGAATAGATATTGGCAGAACGGGATGTCAATGGTTTTAAACGCTATTTTCTGAAGATTCGAGGGTTTTCCTGATCGGCCCGCACGACTGCGCAGGCGCGTTGCTCCGCGCGCGCACGGTCGATCAAACAGGGGAAGATCGGTGCGGGCGGACGCGCGCGATCAGCTCGCGTCGACCCGGTATCCTTGCTGGCGCAACAATTGGAGCACGCCGCGCGGGCCGCCCAAATGCAGCGCGCCGATCGCGACGAACAGCGGCCGGTTCGGCGCGGCGATTGCCGTCATCCGTGCAACGAAGCGCCGGTTGCGCTCGTACAGGATCTTGTTGTCGATCGACGCCGACAGCACCTTCGAACGGGCCAGCCGTTCGCTCTTCCCGACCGCCCACGCGGAGATCGCGTCGGCGTCGCCAATTTGCCACAGTCGGTGCAGCGACTTGATGTCGTCGGCGTTCTGCTGCGGGGTCTGCACCATGTCCTGCGCAAGCATTTCGCGCTGCTCGGCCAGCGTCAGCCCGGTGAACGCGCGCATCTGCTCGGCGAGCGTCTCGAGCCCGATCACGCGGCCGCCCTTCTTCAGATAGACGTTCTGCAGCTGCGCCTCGGTGCCGAATTCCGTCTGCAGGCCGGCCGACAGCGAGTCGTAGGTCTCGACGACGAGCGCCGCGAGCCACGGCCGCATCCGGCGGATCTCCGCGAGTGCGGCCGGATTGCCGCGCAGGCGCGCCGCGAGCCGCTGCCACAGCGGCTCGGGCAGCAGGCGCTGCAGGCACGGATAGCGGCACACGCCGTACTTCGACACGTCGTCCTGCGATTCGAGCAGATCGTCCGGCGACAGCTCGAGCGCGAGCGTCGGCGACGCGGCGAGCGCCGCGAGGATGCGCGGCCGGAACGGCTGCTGGCTCGGATGGTCGGCCGGGTCGCCGGTGTGCAGCGTGCCGAGCACGTACAGCGTGACCTTGCCCTTGGTGGCGACGTAGAACGGCATGCGCGCCGGCTGCACGCGCACGGTGCCGCGCGCGACCGTCCCGTTCGACACGGACGGCCCATGAAAGCCCGGCAGGTTCATGCCGGGCGGCGGAACCTGCGACGGACGGAGCGGCGAACTCGCCGGCGCACGCCCTTCGGCATGCGCGGCGTCGACGGGAACCAGCACGCTGGCGGCCGCGCACGCACCGGCCAGCGCCGCGCCCGTGACCGTGCGCACGCTCCAGCGCCGTGCGTTGCGGCACGCGCGCATCACGCGCGCGCTGCCGGCCCCCGAACGGCGCACGCTCGGCGCGCGCGCCGCCAACACATCAGGCATTCTCCTCCCCGACCTCCTCGGCGCGATGGCAGGCCACGCGGCGTCCGTCGACGTCGCGCAGCTGCGGTTCCTCGACGCGGCAACGCTCGATCGCGTACGGGCAGCGCTGGTGAAACGAGCAGCCCGACGGCGGATTGAGCGGCGACGGCAGCTCGCCCTGCAGCTTGATCTGCACGCGGCGGTCTTCCTCGAAGATCGCCGGCGTCGCCGACATCAGCGCGCGCGTGTACGGATGGCGCGGCCGTGCGTAGATCGTTGCCTTGTCGCCGAGCTCGGCGACGCTGCCGAAGTACATCACCATCACGTCGTCGGCAACGTGTTCGACCACCGACAGGTTGTGCGAGATGAACACGTAGCTCGTCTTGAACTGCTCCTGCAGATCCATGAACAGATTCAGGATCTGCGCCTGGATCGACACGTCGAGCGCGGACACCGGCTCGTCGGCGACGACGATGCGCGGATCGAGGATCATCGCGCGCGCGATCGCGACCCGCTGGCGCTGGCCGCCCGAGAACATGTGCGGATAGCGCTTCGCGTGCTCGGGCCGCAGGCCGACCGTGCGCATGATCTGCGCGACGCGCGCGGCGCGCTCGGCCGCAGTCAGGTTCGCGTTGATCTCGAGCGGCTCCGCGAGCGTCTGTTCGACGGTCTTGCGCGGGTTCAGCGACGCGAACGGGTTCTGGAACACCATCTGCACGCGGCGGCGCAGGTCGGCGACCGTCTCGCGGTTCGCGCCGGCGACGTTCTTGCCGTCGATCATGAGACTGCCCGCGGTGGGCGTCTCGATCATCGTGAGCTGGCGCGCGAGCGTCGACTTCCCGCAGCCCGACTCGCCGACGACGGCGAGCGTCTTGCCGCGCTTCAGCGAGAACGACACGCCGTTCAGCGCCTTCACCGTGCCCTGACCGAACATCCCGCGCTTGACCGTGTAGTGCTTCGCGAGGCCGTCGGCCACCAGCACGGCTTCCTCGTCGTGCGGCGTGGCACGCGTTTCGTGGACTGCATTCATCGTGCGCCTCCCGTCAGGTCGAGGGTGGAAACATTGAGCGGCTTGATGCAGCGCGCGCGCATCGCGTCGTTGCCCGACACCAGCGTGTCGAGCGCCGGCCGTGCCTTGCGGCAATCGTCGACGACGTACTTGCAGCGCGGCGCGAACAGGCAACCGGACGGGCGATCATCGCGGCCCGGCACCATGCCCGGCAATGCGGCAAGGCGACGCGCCCCCTTATTGTGCTCGGGAATCGCCGCAAGCAGTGCTTCGGTGTACGGATGATGCGGCGCGCGGAAGATGTCGGGCACGCGATTGGTCTCGATGATCTCGCCCGCGTACATCACCGCGACGCGATGCGCGACCTCGGACACCACGGCCAGGTCGTGCGAGATCAGCACGAGCGCCATTCCGCGCTCCTTCTGCAGCTTCACGAGCAGATCCATGATCTGCGCCTGGATCGTCACGTCGAGCGCGGTGGTCGGCTCGTCGGCGATCAGCAGCTTCGGGTTGCACGCGACGGCCATCGCGATCATCACGCGCTGGTTCATCCCGCCCGACATCTGGTGCGGGAACGACGCGATGCGGTTCTTCGCATCGGGAATGCCGACCTGGTCGAGCAGTTCGAGCGCGCGCCGGTGCAGCGCGTCGCCGCGCAGGCCTTCGTGCAGCTTCAGCACTTCCTTGATCTGGTAGCCGACCGTGTAGCTCGGGTTCAGGCTCGTCAGCGCGTCCTGGAACACCATCGCGATGTCCTTGCCGACGATCTTGCGGCGCGCCTTCGGCGACGCCTTCAGCAGGTCGACGCCGTTGAACGTGACCTCGTCGGCCGTCACCTTGCCCGGCGCGTCGATCAGGCCCATCAGCGCCATCATCGTCACGCTCTTGCCCGAGCCCGATTCGCCGACGACGCCCACCACCTCGCCCGGCGCGACCGACAGGTTGATCCGGTCGACCGCGGGCAGGCCGTTGAAGTTCACCGCGAGATTGCGGATGGTCAGAAGGTTGCTCATGTCATCCTCCGCCGGGCCGCCCCAAGGAGGATGACCGCCCCCGTGGGGGGCAGCGAACGAAGAGAGCGTGGGGGTCGTTTCATCTTAGGCCATCCGCTTCAGTTTGGGATCCAACGCGTCGCGCAGCCCGTCGCCGAGCAGGTTGATCGCGAGCACCGTAATCAGGATCGACAGGCCGGGCATCGTCACGATCCACCACGCGTTGTCGATGTAGTCGCGCGCGGAAGCGAGCATCGCGCCCCACTCGGCGGTCGGCGGTTGCACGCCGAGGCCGAGGAAGCCGAGCGCGGCCGCGTCGAGAATCGCCGACGAGAAGCCGAGCGTCGCCTGCACGATCAGCGGCGCCGTGCAGTTCGGCAGCACCTGCGAGAACATCAGGCGCAGCGTGCCGGCGCCGGCCACGCGCGACGCGGTCACGTATTCCTTCTGCAGCTCGCCGAGCGCCGATGCGCGCGTGAGGCGCACGTAGGCCGGCAGCGCGACGATCGCGATCGCGAACATCGTGTTGGTGAGGCCCGGGCCGATGATCGCGACGACCGCGACCGCGAGCAGCAGCGACGGCAGCGCGAGCAGCACGTCCATGATGCGCATCACCGGCGTGTCGGCCCACTTCTGGAAGAACGCGGCGACGAGCCCGAGCACGATGCCGGGGATCAGCGCGAGCACGACCGACACGAAGCCGATCCAGAACGACATCCGCGCGCCGAACATGAGCCGCGAAAGGATGTCGCGGCCCGCTTCGTCGGTGCCGAGGATGAATTGCCAGTTGCCGCCGGCGAGCCACGCGGGCGGAATCTTCACGTAGTCGCGGTATTGCTCGACCGGGCTGTGCGGCGCGATCAGCGGCGCCAGCAACGCGACTGCGATCAGCAGGATCACGACGATGCCGGCGAAGACGGCGCCGCGGTTGCGCGAGAAGTTGGCCCAGAACTCGCGCAGCGCGAGCGCACGGCCGCCGGCCGGCGCGGACTCGGTCGGCAGGGTATTTTGCAGATTGCTCATGGAATTACCTCGTGTGGCGGATGCGCGGATTCAGCACGCCGTACAGCAGGTCGACGACCAGGTTCACGACGATCACGAGCGTCGCGATCAGCAGGATGCCGCCCTGGACGACCGGATAGTCGCGGCGGCCGATCGCATCGATCAGCCACTTGCCGACACCGGGCCACGAAAAGAGCGTCTCGGTCAGCACGGCGCCCGCGAGCAGCGTGCCGATCTGCAGGCCGATCACGGTGACGACCGGGATCAGCGCGTTGCGCAGCGCATGCACGACGACCACGCGCACAGGCGACAGCCCTTTCGCGCGGGCGGTGCGGATGTAGTCCTCGCGCAGCACTTCGAGCATCGACGAGCGCGTCATCCGCGCGATCACCGCAAGCGGGATCGTGCCGAGCACGATCGCGGGCAGGATCAGGTGGCTGACCGCCGACTTGAACGAGCCTTCGTCGGGCGCGAGCAGCGCGTCGATCAGCATGAAGCCCGTCGGATGCGGGAAGTCGTATTCGACCGCGATACGGCCCGACACGGGCGTCCAGCCGAGGGTCGACGAGAACACCATGATGAGGATCAGCCCCCACCAGAAGATCGGCATCGAGTAGCCGGTGAGCGCGGTGCCCATCACGCCGTGGTCGATGACCGAGCCGCGCCGCAGCGCGGCGATCACGCCGGCCGGCAGGCCGACCGCGAGCGCGAACACGAGCGCGCACAGCGACAGCTCGACCGTCGCCGGGAAGCGCGCGAAGAATTCGCCCGCGACGCTCGTGTTGGTGATGATCGACATGCCGAGGTCGCCATGCAGCGCGCGGCCGATGTAGTGGATGTACTGCAGGGGAAGCGGCTGGTCGAGCCCGAGGCGTTTCATCGCCTCTGCGTGCATCGCGGGATCGACGCCGCGCTCGCCCATCATCACTTCGATGGGGTCGCCCGGTATCAGGTGAATCAGCGCAAACGCCAGGATGGTGATGCCGATGAAAGTCGGGATCACCATCCCCACGCGGCGCAACACGAATCGGAACATGATGCGTCTCGTATTTTCTTGTGGGAAATGTGCGACCGGCGACGAAGGGCTTTTGGCCCCTCGCCGCCGGATGATTTCAAGCCGGTTTTCTCAATGACGACAGCTTACGCCAGCCCGGTCACTTCACGCCAACACCGTCGAAACGTGCATAGCCGAGCGGCTCGATACGCATGTCGACCACGTTCTTGCGTACCGGCTGGTAGACCGTCGAGTTCGCGATCGGCGAGAACGGCAGCTGCTGCGCGAAGATCTGCTGGGCCTGCGTGTAGATCTTCGTGCGCGCGTCCTGGCCCGTCGTCGTGCGACCCTTCTGGATCAGCTCGTCGAACGGCTTGTAGCACCAGTGCGAGAAGTTGTTGCCCTTGATCGCCTCGCAGCCGAGCAGCGTGCCGAGCCAGTTGTCGGGGTCGCCGTTGTCGCCCGTCCAGCCGATCAGCATCGTGTCCTGCTCGCCGCCGTGCGCGCGCTTGATGTACTCGCCCCACTCGTACGTGACGATCTTCGCCTTCACGCCGATCTTCGCCCAGTCGGCCTGGATCATCTCGGCCATCAGGCGGGCGTTCGGGTTGTACGCGCGCTGCACCGGCATCGCCCACAGCGTGATGTCGAAACCGTTCGGGAAGCCTGCCTTCGCGAGCAGCGCCTTCGCCTTCGCGGTGTCGTACGCGGGCAGCTTCAGGTTCTTGTCGTACGACCATTGGGTCGGCGGCACCGGCGCGTTCGCGGCCTGGCCGGCGCCCTGGTAGACGGACTCGAGGATCGCCTTCTTGTTGATCGCCATGTCGAGCGCCTGACGCACTTCGAGCTTGTCGACCGGCTTGTGCTCGACGTTGTACGCGAGGTAGCCGAGGTTGAAGCCCGGCTGCGACGGCATGTCGACGCCCGAGTCGGCCTTCAGCGTCGCGATGTCGGCCGGACGCGGATAGCTCATCACCTGGCATTCGTCGCGCTTGATCTTCTGCACGCGCACGCCCGGGTCGGGCGTGATCGAGAAGATCAGCTTCGAGATTTTCACCGCGCCCTTCTTCCAGTAGTCAGGATTGCCGTCGAAACGGATCGTCGCGTCCTTCGTGTAGCTGCGGAAGATGAACGGGCCCGTGCCGATCGGCTTCTGATTGATGTCGGCGGCCTTGCCGGCCTTCATCAGCTGATCCGCGTATTCAGCCGACACGATCGACGCGAACTCCATCGCCATGTTCTGGATGAACGGCGCGTTCGGCTCGGCCAGCGTGAACTTCACGGTGTACGGATCGACCTTCTCGACCTTCGTGATCAGCTTGTCGAGACCCATGTCGGTGAAGTACGGGAACGACACCGGGTAGGCCTTGCGGAACGCATTGTTCGGATCGAGCATGCGCTCGAACGTGAACACGACGTCGTCCGCGTTGAATTCGCGCGTCGGCTTGAAGAAGTCGGTCGTGTGGAACTTCACGCCGTGACGCAGGTGGAACGTGTACACCTTGCCGTCGGACGAGACGTCCCACTTCTCGGCGAGGCCGGGCTCGACCTTCGTGCCGCCGCGCTCGAATTCGACGAGGCGGTTGTAGACGGTGAACGTGGCGGCGGTGAAATCGACGCCGGTCGTGAATTGCGCGGAATCAAAACCCGCCGGGCTGCCTTCTGAGCAGTAGACGAGCGTTTTGTTCGGGATCTGTGCGAATGCAGATCCCGCGACGCCGAGCGATGCCGCTGCCACGCCTGCAATGGCGGTAACACGCAGGGTGTGCAACAGACGGTTGTATTCCATGTTTCCTCCAGGTCTCCAGATCGGAACCGGTCCCGCCAGGGCCCGGCGTACGCGGATATTACTTGAGCTATCGATCCTGCAACAAGCTGGAGAAAAAAGTCTTCTAGACGCGCCCACACGGGTTTTTGCGGATGTTTTGCACGCGCGAAAAGTGCGTCTGCGCGCGCCGACGACCGTTTCGTTCATCCCGCGCATGTTTCGTCCGACAACTAAACAGTTCATACGTGGACGCGACGCGCGTCACGCATTTTCCGGCGGCCGCAGCCCGTCGTTGCAGCTTTCGTAACGATCGCGGAACGGCATTCGATCCGTCACGCCGGCGCGTCGAGATCCGCGCTGCGCGCCGGGACGAACGCGACCGCGACGATCGACAGCGCGATTCCCGCCATCACGTAGTAGGTCGGCGCGAGCGGCGTGCCCGTGACCTTGATCAGCCACGTGACGATGAACTGGCCGAAGCCGCCGAACAGCATCACCGCGACGTTGTACGCGATCGACAGCCCGGTCGAGCGCACGTTCGCCGGAAACAGCTCGGCGATCATCGCGCCGAACGGCCCGTAATAACCTGCGAGCGTGACCGACAGCACGGCCTGCACCACGATCAGCCGGCCGATGCTCGGCGCCGCGTCGAGCCATGCGAACAGCGGATACATCAGCACGAGCGTCAGCACGAGCGACCACAGCGACAGCCCCTTGCGGCCGATGCGATCCGACCATGCGCCGGCGATCGGCGACAGCACCATCAGCAGCAGGTTGCCGACGATCACCGCGTAGAACGATTGCGCATACGGCAGCTTCAGCTGCTTCACCGCGAAGGTCGGCAGATAGCTGATCAGCACGTAGATCGTCACGGTCAGCGCGATCACCGAGCCGAGCCCGCACAGCACTTCGCGCGGGTGACGCGTGAACACCTCGCCGAGCGTCGCGCGGCGCGCGCTTTGCTGGGCATGCAGGAACGCTTCGGAATCGGCGAGATGACGGCGGATGTAGAAGCCGACCGGGCCGATCACGAGCCCGAGGACGAACGGCACGCGCCAGCCCCAGCTGCGCAGCGCGTCGGGCGACAGCCCGCGCGTGACGGCCGCGCCGACGATCGCGCCGATCAGCAGCGCGGCGGCCTGGCTCGCCATCTGCCAGCTGCCGTAGAAGCCGCGTTTCGAGAACGGCGCGGCTTCGATCAGCAACGCGGTCGAGCTGCCGAATTCGCCGCCGGCCGAGAAGCCCTGCAGCAGGCGGCCGAGCACGATCATGAGCGGGCCGCCGATGCCGATCGCCGCATAGGGTGGCGCGATCGCGAGCAGGAAGATGCCGACCGTCATCAGCAGGATCACGAGCGACAGGGCAGCCTTGCGGCCCGCGCGGTCCGCGTACAGCCCGAATACGATGCCGCCGATCGGGCGCATGAAGAACGCGACGCCGAACGTCGCGGTGGTCAGCAGCAGCGACGAATATTCACTCGACGTCGGGAAGAACAGCTCGGCGATCACCACCGTCATGAAGCCGAACACGGTGAAGTCGTACCACTCGAGCGCATTGCCGATCACGGCCGCCGCCACCGCACGCCGGTTCAGCGCACGCTCGGGCCGGACCGTTTTCGATGAATTCGCAATCGTCGCCATGCGTGTCTCGTCCTTGTTGATTCGCCGTATCGGGCGGCGCGGTACGCGGGGTGGCCGCGGCGCGCTGTTGTGCAGCGAGTGTAGAAAGCGACGGAACCGATTTCAAGCAATAAAAACGCCCGCCGTCTGTCGACGGCGGGCGTTTTGTGGTTTTCGCCACATTGCGGCATCGTACGATGCCGCCGGACGTCAGCCCATCTTCGAGAATGCGCTGCACCAGCCCTTCGCCGATACCTGCTTGCCGGCGAACGCGGCGCACGGGCCCGAAGCCGAGCCCTTCTTGCCCTGGTACAGCATGCAGGCCGCGCAATCCTGGCCCGCTGCATATTTCGGGTACTTCGCCTTGTCGACCTTCGTGGCATCGGCCTTGTAGCCGAGCGCCACCGCGGTCGGATCCGTTTCCGACAGCATCGGCGCATCGGCCAGCGCTTCGCGCGACAGCGCCAGCGCGGACACCGCACCAATGCTCGTAATCAGGAAACTCCGACGGGATGTTTTCATGGGGGACTCGCTCCAACGTTATCGGTTTGAAAGCCGTTCTGGCGACGGCCGTTCGACAGAATAACGCTCAAGTGAACAAATGTGCGCGCAGAAATGCCGGAGATAAGGGATTCCACACGGGGCTTCGCAACGCAATCTGGACGGGCGGCCCGCAGCGCTGCGGGCCATGTGCGTCATGCGTGCGACGTCATGTCGCCCACCCGCTGCGCGAGCGCGAGCGATGCGGTCAGCCCCGGCGACTCGATGCCGAACAGGTTCACGAGCCCGCGCACGCCATGTTGCGCCGCGCCCTGCACGATGAAGTCGGCCGGCGGCTCGCCGGGCCCCGCGAGTTTCGGCCGGATCCCCGCATAAGCCGGCCGCAGCGCGTCGTCGGGCAGTGCCGGCCAGTACGCGCGGATCGACGCGTAGAACGCCTGCGCACGCGCCGGATCGACTTCGTAGCGCAACGCGTCGACCCATTCGACGTCGGGGCCGAAGCGCGCCTGCCCGGCGAGGTCGAGCGTCAGATGGATGCCGAGCCCCGCGCGGTCGGGCATCGGGTAGACGAGATGCGAGAACGGCGCGCGCCCGGACAGGCTGAAGTAGTTGCCGCGCGCGAGATAGAGCGGCGGCACCCAGCGCGGATCGAGCCCGCGCGTGTTGCGTGCGAGCGCTTGCGCGCCGAGGCCCGCGCTGTTGATCACGCACGCCGCCTCGATTTCGGTCGGCGTGTCGCCGCCGGTGCGCACGACGAAACGGCCGCCGCGCAGCACGTCGATCGACTCGACCGGCGATTTCAGCGCGCACATCGCGCCGTGGCGCTCCGCGTCGCCGAGCAGCGCGAGCATCAGCTGATGGCTGTCGACGATGCCGGTGCCCGGCGAGAACAGCGCCTCCACGCATTCGAGCGCGGGTTCGAGCGCCTGCGCCTCGGTGCGGGTGAGCGGCAGCAGATCGAACACGCCGTTTTCCGCCGCCCGCGCGGCGATCGCCTTCAGTTGCTTCACCTGCGACGCACTCGTCGCGACGAGCAGCTTGCCGACGCGCCGATGCGGCACGTGATGCGTTTCGCAGAACTGGTACAGCAGTTCGCGGCCGTGCACGCACGACGTCGCCTTCAGCGAGCCGCGCGGGTAGTAGAGACCCGCGTGAATCACCTCGCTGTTGCGTGAACTGGTGCCCGTGCCGATCGCATCGGCCGCCTCGAGCACGATCGTCTCGCGCCCGCGGGCGGCCAGTTCCCGCGCAATCGCGAGACCGACCACACCTGCGCCGATCACCACACAATCCGTCTGCTCCATGGCGTTTCGCGTCGCTGACGCATCGAGGGGAGAGAGAAGAATTGTACGTCCCGGTTAGCCCGCTTGCAGAACGTATGTGCATCCGCACATGCGTGCGCGCCGGGATGCCCGGCGCGCGGCCCGCGAACCCCATCGTTGCGCGCGCCGCCGATTCAGAACCCGATCGGCCGGCGCTTCGCCGCGCCCTCGTCCGCGCGGATGTCGGACGGCGCGATCACGTCGCGGCCGTCGAGCCGCGCGGTGCCGAACGCATGCAGCAGCGCGCGGCGCATGGTGCGCGGCGGCGTCGCGGCCAGCACGTCGAGCGCGTCGTCGTCGAGCGTAGCGGGGAAGCGCCGCCCCCACGCGTGCGACGTGCGGATCTCGTCGTAGATCGTCTGCGCGATCCGGCGCGCGCCGGCCGCGTCGGGCGGCGCGATCTCGTACACGTTCATCCGGTTCAGCAGCGGCTCCGGAATCGCGTGCGCGTCGTTCGCGGTCGCAATCCAGATCACGTTGCCCGCATCGATCGGCACTTCGGCGAATTCGTCGACGAACGCACGGGCGGTATCGTGCTCCAGCAGCGCGTACAGCGCACCGAGCGGATCGTATTGCGCGTCGCTGCCGGCCTTGTCGATTTCGTCGACCGCGATCACCGGGTTCGCGTAGCTGCCGTTGACGAGCGCCTCGAACACCTTGCCGGGCTTCGCGTTCTTCCATTGCGACGATGCGCCCGACAGGATCCAGCCGGCCGTAAGCGAACTCATCGGCACGTAGTGGTACGCGGTGCCGAGCAGTTGCGCGAGCGCCTTCGCGAAATGCGTCTTGCCGATGCCGGGCGGCCCGAGCAGCAGGATCGGCATCAGTTCGAGCCGGTCCTCCGTCTCGAGACACAGCGCGACCTGCTTGCGCACGTCGCCGAGCGGCTCGACGAAATTCGGCAGCGCCTCTTCCAGTTCGTCGAACGACGGCATCCGGTTCGGCTTCACGCAGAAGCGCAGATTGCCGGTCTTGAGCATCCGCTCGTAGGTTGCGCGCAGCGCGTCGCTCGCGCTTTCGTTCAGGTCGTTCAGCGCCGTCTCGACCTGTTCGAGGTCGTACACCGTGCTGAAGGACGCCACCGCCAGTTCCTGTTTCACCATCGCCGTCGTCATACCAAACCTCGCTGCCGCTGCAGTCACATACCCATCAGACCCTTACGATTTCAGTGTAACGATCTGGCATCCGCGTGCAAGCAAGCAGCCGGCCGAGTCTGCTGCTAACACCGCGCGCACGCTGCAGCGTCGTGCGGCGCGGCGTATCATCGAAGGCTCACCGGCCTTCGCGCCGGCATTGCCGACGGCGCCCGCGCGCCGCCGCGCGCCTCGTTCCGAAGGTATGCCGATGTCCGTCCCCGCCGCTTCCCCGCGCGTCGACACCGACGCAACTCATACGGTCGACGCCGTCGACGCCGCGCTCAAGTCGCGCCGCGCAGTTCGCGCGTTCCTGCCGACGCCCGTGCCGCGCGACACGCTCGAGGCAATCCTCGAAGCCGCGAGCCGCGCGCCGTCGGGCACCAACATCCAGCCGTGGCGCGTCTATGTCGCGACCGGCGCGACCCGCGACGCACTCGCGGCCGCGCTCACGGCGGCCTACGAGGATCCGGCGCGCGACGAGAAATACGTCGCCGAGTACGACTACTACCCGCGTGAATGGGTGTCGCCGTATATCGACCGGCGCCGCAAGGTCGGCTGGGATCTGTACGGGCTGTTGAACATCGGCCGCGACGAAAAGGCGCGCATGCACGCGCAGCACGCGCGCAACTTCCGCTTCTTCGATGCGCCGGTCGCGCTGTTCTTCACGCTCGATCGCGTGATGACGCACGGCGCGTGGCTCGACTGCGGGATGTTCCTGCAAGGCGTGATGACGGCCGCGCGCGCCCGCGGTCTCGACACGTGCCCGCAGGCCGCGTTCGTGCCGTTTCACCGGATCGTCGCCGAGCAGCTCGGCATCCCGGCCAACGAACAGCTCGTCTGCGGGATGGCGCTCGGCCACGCGGATCCGGACGCGATCGAGAACCGCCTCGTCACCGAGCGCGCGAGCGTCGCCGAGTTCGCACGCTTTTTCGCTTGAAAACGCATGACGCGCACCTACCTTTCGTATCAGGACCGGAACGTGCTGCGCACCCGTCGCGATGCGTCCGGCCACACCACCGTCGAAATCGATCGGGCGTAAGATGTGCGTCCGTTCCCCGCTACCCCGCGTTTCCGGAGAAGTTTCATGCTGAAACACGGCCTGGCCGTC
This sequence comes from Burkholderia sp. IMCC1007, assembly GCF_027257875.1. Taxonomy (GTDB): domain Bacteria; phylum Pseudomonadota; class Gammaproteobacteria; order Burkholderiales; family Burkholderiaceae; genus Burkholderia. The sequence goes on along the minus strand of NZ_JAPVQY010000032.1, from coordinate 35,228 downwards.
CTGCTCGCGAGCGTCGCGCTCGCGGCCCATGCGCAGAGCCCCGCACCTGCCGTCGTCGCGTGGGAGATCCAGGTGGTGCGCGACGGTCAGACGATCGACACGTTCCAGCAGCACACCACCGTCGGTCAGTCCCGCACCGATACCCATCGCTACCCGTCCGCCGTGCCCGTCGGCTGCGGCAATGCCGCGCGCGTCGTGCCGACCGAGCGCTCGCGCGCGGTGACGGTCGCGCCGCTGTCGGTCGACGACGCCGCGCATACGGTATCGCTCGCGCTCGACGTGCAGGAAACGCTCGACGACGAAACCGCGGCGCGCAGCGATCCGTGCCTGCCCGCGTCGCCGCGGCAGATCGTCGCGAGCCATCCGGGGCTCGCGGTCGGCGGCGATGCATGGACCGACTGGACGCTCGTCGAGCAGCATCCGCACCTCGTCTACCGCGTGCGTGCGCACATCGCGAAGGACTGAACGCCATGCCCGCCGACGCCTTGTCCCTGCCGTTCGCCGAACCGCAAAGCGCACCTGACGAAATCACCGCGGTGAGCTGGAACCTGCACAAGGGCCGCTCGCCGCTCGGCTTCACCGCGTGGAACGCGATGCGCAACTGGATGCAGTCGACGCACGCCGACGTGTATTTTCTGCAGGAAGCGATGGCGCGCCGCATGCCGCGCCCGGTGCTCGCGCCCGGCTTCGGCTCGCCGATGGACGACGCGGCCGACGACGTGTGGCACTGCCAGGCCACCGAGATCGCACATGCGCTCGACTGGAAGATCGCACTCGGTCCGAACGTGTTCAAGCCGTCGTGGCGGCACGGCAATGCGATCCTGTCGCCGCACCCGCTCGACCTCGGCGGCCGCTGGGACATCTCCGCGCACCGCTTCGAGCGGCGCGGGCTGCTGGTCGCGCGCGCGACGCTCGCCGGCGCGCGGCCCGTCACGCTGCTGTGCGCGCACCTCGCGCTCACGCGCGCGGCGCGACTGCGCCAGATGCACTGGATCGCGCACTGGATCGTGCGCAACGCAGGCGACGACCCGCTCGTGCTCGCCGGCGACTTCAACGACTGGCGCAACGATTCGGTCGCGTTGTTCGCCGAGATCGGGATGTCCGAAGTCGCGACGCTGCTCGGCGAGTCGGGCCGCACCTTCCCCGCGTTCTCGCCGGCGCTCGCGCTCGACAAGATGTTCGTGCGCGGGCTGACCCCGCTCGAATGGCAGGCGCCGTCCGGCGAAACCGCGTGGCTGTCGGATCACCTGCCGTATATCGCGCGCCTGCGCCTCGATCCGCGGTAACGCGCCGCAGGCCCGTGGGGCGTGCGCTACAGTAGCGGTTTGCCCGCCCTCCCGCCTCGCCGCCGCGCCCCATGAGCTACCTGCCGATCCTGCTGCAAATCGCCGTCGTCTATCTCGTCGCGGCGATCACGCCGGGCCCGAACTTCTTCATGATCTCGCAGTTGTCGCTCGCCGGACGGCGCAGCCTGGGCGCCGCATCGGCGCTCGGCGTCGGCACCGCATCGGTTGCGTGGGCAACGCTCGCGATGCTCGGCCTCGCGGCCGTGCTGCATCAGGTCGAATGGCTGTACGAGACGGTCCGGATCGGCGGCGCCGTCTATCTCGTGTATTTCGGCTTCAAGCTGCTGCGCTCGGGCGCGCGCCGCGCTCCCGCGCCGGCCGACACACCCGACGACGGCGCGCCGCTCGCCGCCCCGCACGCGCGCGACTACCTGCGCGCGTACCGCAGCGGCCTGTTCACCTGCCTGACCAACCCGAAATCGTGCGCGTTCTGGACCAGCGTGTTCGCCGCGATGCTGCCCGCGCACGTGCCGCTGTGGTTCAACGGCGCCGTGCTGGTGACGATCGGCGTGCTGTCGGCCGGCTGGTATTCGTGCGTCGCGTTCCTGTTCGCGAGCCCGCGCGCGCAGCGCGGCTACCGGCGCGTGCGACGCCCGCTCGACGCGCTGTGCGGCGCCGCGCTCGTCGGCCTCGGCGCGAAGCTCGCGGCCGATCGCTGAAAGCAGATTGAAATGGTTCGTTGCGCTAAATCCGCGTGGCCGCACGGGTCAAGCCCGCATCTGCCCCAAGCAGGGTAAAATGACGAGTTCCTCAAACGTCTGTCATCGAGAAGGCGCGTGTCCGACGCGCCGGCCGGCCGATCCGCGATCGGGCCGACGCACTCGGTTTTTTGCCCGTTTTTGGGCCCGTTACACGCGTTCGCTACGCGCGTCCGTTTTCAAAGCCATGAGCAAATACGACACCGCCACCGTCCAATCCGTCCATCACTGGACCGACACGCTTTTCAGCTTCACCTGCACCCGTGAGCCGAGCCTGCGCTTCAACAACGGCGAATTCACGATGGTCGGCCTCGAAGTCGACGGCAAGCCGCTCGCGCGCGCCTACTCGATCGTCAGCCCGAACTACGAAGAGCATCTCGAATTCTTCAGCATCAAGGTCCAGAACGGCCCGCTGACGTCGCGCCTGCAGCACCTGAAGGTGGGCGACTCGGTGCTGATCGGCAAGAAGCCGACCGGCACGCTCGTCGCCGACAACCTGCTGCCCGGCAAGACGCTGTGGATGCTGTCGACCGGCACCGGCCTCGCACCGTTCATGTCGATCATCCGCGACCCGGACATCTACGAACGCTTCGACAAGGTGATCCTGACGCACACCTGCCGCCTGAAAGGCGAGCTGGCGTACATGGACTACATCAAGCACGACCTGCCGGGCCACGAGTACCTCGGCGACATCATCAAGGAAAAGCTCGTCTACTACCCGACCGTCACGCGCGAAGCGTTCGACAACGAGGGCCGGATCACCGACCTGATCGCGACGGGCAAGCTGTTCACGGATCTCGACGTACCGCCGTTCTCGCCGGAAAACGACCGCGTGATGCTGTGCGGCAGCACCGCGATGCTGAAGGACACGACCGAGCTGCTGAAGCAGGCCGGCCTCGTCGAAGGCAAGAACAGTGCACCGGGCCACTACGTGATCGAGCGCGCGTTCGTCGATTGATCGATCCCCGAATTTGTGCGGCATCAAGAACCGGAGCGAGAGCTCCGGTTTTTTTTCGCCCGTGCTTGGCGAATTCGTAACAAGTTGGAATCATGTCATCTCAAATAGTTACATTTGGATACGCGCGGACGGGTGCTTGCGTGTCGGTGTTTTTCCTACAGGGTCTTCATTCGGATTATTCACATTTACCCTTAAACGTCCGGCCGACATGACCTTTTCCATTTTTTTGGGATATTATTCGGCCCGCGCGGTTGAGACCGGAACCACCATTTAAGGGTCGGGTTCGAACGTTACAATATGTAACTTTTGTTACCCGGGGCACGGGGCGATTCTCTGGCCGCGCCGTCGTCGAAACGGCAGCCGATGCGCGCAGCCGGCCGGTGCCTGAACCGCTTTCTGAACAGCAGGGAGAGTCATGGATACGTCGCTCAACGCGCCCCCGGGCGCCCACGCCCCGTTCCCGTCGCGACAACTCGCGCGCGGTTGCGCCGCGACTGCGCCCATGGCCGACGCCCTGCCCGGACACGATGCGTGCGACGCGCGTGTCGCGGCGCTGTCCGCGCAATTGATGGTCGCCGACGAAGCGGCCCGCCGTCATCTCGCCGGCGAACTGCACGACGGCCTCGGCGCCGAACTCACCGCCGCGCGTTTCGCGCTCGCCAATATCCACACGTGGCTGCCGGCCGATGCGCCCGACGGCTGCCTGCGCGCGCTCGAACTCGCGCAGCGTGCGCTCGACTCCGCGACCGAGGCGAATCGCCGGCTGATTGACGAACGCGACACGCCCGCGCTCGACGGCGGGCTCGTCGGCGCGCTGTCGGGCTGGGTCGACAGCCATGCGGCGCGCACCGGCCTGCGCACGAGCTTCGTGTGCGCGGCCGATGCGCGGCTCACGCAACTCGGCGGCGCCAGCGCGCTCGCGATCTTCCGCGTCGCGCAAGAAGCGCTGTCGAACGTCGCGAAGCACGCGCGCGCGACGTCCGTCGATGTCCGGATCGAGACGAACGGCACGCATCTGATGCTGATCGTGGCCGATGATGGGACCGGTTTCGCGCGCGGCCGCCGTGCCGGCTACGGCCTGGCCGGCATGCGCGCACGCTGCGAAGCGTTCGGCGGCAGCTTCGAAGCGGGCGCGCCGGCATCCGGCCGCGGCACGCGCGTTGCCGCCCGCTTCGCGTGGGACTCGCTGTTCGCGGTGCCGGCCGCGGCGCGCCACGCGTCGCGTTCGTGAGGTCGTCATGAGCCTGAACATTCTGCTCGTGGACGATCACGCCATCGTCCGGCAAGGCATCCGCCATCTGCTGATCGATCGCGGCGTTGCGCGCGACGTGACCGAGGCCGAGAACGGCAGCGACGCCATGGCCGCCGTCGACCGGCAGACGTTCGACGTGATCCTGCTCGACATCTCGCTGCCCGACACGAACGGCATCGAGGTGCTCAAGCGCATCAAGCGCAAGCTGCCGGGCACGCCGGTGCTGATGTTCTCGATGTACCGCGAGGATCAGTACGCCGTGCGCGCGCTGAAGGCCGGCGCGGCCGGCTACCTGTCGAAGACGGTGAACGCCGCGCAGATGATCGGCGCGATCCAGCAGGTCGCGGCAGGCCGCAAGTACGTGAGCCCGGCGATGGCCGAGGCGCTCGCCGAATACGTGTCGTTCGAGAACGAGCCGCTGCCGCACGAAAAGCTGTCCGACCGCGAATACCAGACGCTCTGCATGCTCGCGTCGGGCAAGCGGCTCACCGACATCGCGAACACGCTGTCGCTGTCGGTGAAGACGGTCAGCGTGTACCGGTCGCGGCTGCTCGAGAAGATGCGGCTGTCGAACAACGCGGAACTCACGTTCTACGTGATGAGCAACCAGCTCGTCGACATGGCGCCGGCGTCGGGCGGCTGATTCGCGAGCCGCACGCGCGCGCTTCGTCGCCGTATCGAACCCCTATCTCCGTCGTATCTCCGTCGTATCTCCCCATATCGCCGTCGTATCGCCCGCATCGTCGCCGTCGCCCGCATCGCGGCGGCGACGGCTGCCGCGCGCTGCGCGCAAGCGCTTGTTTTATCTGACGATTCCGTTCCGCACCGCTGCGCCGCAACGAGGCTTTTGCGCCAAATCGGCTAAAATTGCGGGTTTTCACTCAGTCAGCGTCCCGCGCCCGCGCGCGCTGGCGATCGATCCATCGCAATGTCCCTCTTCCGCAAGAAAAACGTCGATCGCATGATCGCCGGCGCGCGCAGTGCCGGGCTCAAGAAAGCGCTCGGCGCGATCGACCTGACCTTCCTCGGCATCGGCGCGATCATCGGCACCGGCATCTTCGTGCTGACCGGCACGGGCGCCGTGCAGGCCGGCCCGGCGCTGATGCTGTCGTTCGTGATCGCCGCGATCGCATGCGGGCTCGCGGCGCTGTCGTACGCCGAGTTCGCGTCGACGATTCCCGTCGCGGGCTCGATCTACACGTATTCGTACGCGACGCTCGGCGAGCTCGTCGCGTGGATCATCGGCTGGGACCTGATGCTCGAGTACGGCCTCGCGTCGTCGGCCGTGTCGGTCGGCTGGTCGGGCTACCTGCAGTCGCTGCTGCAGGGCTTCGGGCTCACGCTGCCGACCGTGCTGACGGCTGCGCCCGGCGCGCTGCCGGGCGTCACCACGTGGTTCAACCTGCCCGCGTTCCTCGTGATGATCGTGATCACCACGCTGCTGTCGATCGGCATCCGCGAGTCGACCCGGATCAACAACGTCATGGTGTTCATCAAGGTGTCGGTGGTGCTGCTCGTGATCGCGGTCGGCCTGTTCCACGTGACGCCCGCGAACTGGAAGCCGTTCATGCCGCACGGCTGGAACGGCGTGTTCGGCGCGGCGGCCGTGATGTTCTTCGCGTTCATCGGCTTCGATGCGGTGTCGTCGGCCGCTGAAGAGGTGAAGAATCCGAAGCGCGACCTGCCGATCGGCATCATCGCGTCGCTCGCGGTGTGCGCGGTGCTGTACGTGACGGTCGCCGCGGTCGCGACCGGCATCGTGCCGTCGGCCCAGTACGCGAACGTGTCGCACCCGATCTCGTATGCGCTGCAGATCGCCGGCGAGAAGTGGGTCGCGGGCTTCATCGATCTCGGCGCGGTGCTCGGCATGCTGACCGTGATCCTCGTGATGAGCTACGGCCAGACGCGGATCATCTTCGCGATGTCGCGCGACGGGCTGCTGCCGGCGATGCTGTCGCGCGTGCATCCGCGCTACGCGACGCCGTTCCTGACGACCTGGCTCGTGGGCCTGTTCTTCGGCCTGATCGCCGCGCTCGTGCCGCTCAACGTGCTCGCCGAGCTGATCAACATCGGTACGCTCGCCGCGTTCTCGATGGTGTCGATCGCGGTGCTCGTGCTGCGCCGCACGCATCCGGAGCTGCCGCGCGCGTTCCGCTGCCCCGGCGTGCCGGTGGTGCCGATCCTCGCGGTCGGCGCGTGCCTGTTCCTGATGCTGAACCTGCAGCCCGTCACGTGGGCCGCGTTCGGCATCTGGCTCGTGATCGGCCTCGTGATCTACTTCCTGTATTCGCGACACAACTCGAAGCTCGCCCGCGGCCACGCGGACTGACGGCCCGGCGGCGACGCGCCGCGTCGCCCCCGCTCGACACGGCGCACCCGCCTCGCGGGCGCGCCGTTTGCTTTTTCGGCGCGGCGCACTGGCCGTCGTCGCGGGCGGGAGTGGGCGTCCGAACCGCCCGCGGCCCGCGGCCCGGTGCCGGTGCCGGTGCCGCTGCTCCTGCTCCTGCTCCTGCTCCTGCTCCTGCTCCCGCGCCCGCTCCTGCCGTCCGGTGTCCGGTGTCCGGTGTCCGGTGTCCGGTGTCCGGTGTCCGGTGTCCGGTGTCCGGCGTCCGGCGTCCGGCGTCCGGCGTCCGGCGTCCGGCGTCCGGCGTCCGGCACACGGCACACGGCAAGCAGGGCTACGGCAGGCGGTTCATAATGCGGCCAATCAATGAGGTGACGACGATGGAAAGTGTGGATCTCGACGTGTTGAAGTCGAGCGCGCGCTGGCTCGAAGAAGGACGCCGCGTGCTGCTCGTGACGGTCGTGAAGACCTGGGGTTCGTCGCCGCGCCCCGAGGGCGCGATGCTCGCGGTGCGCGAGGACGGGCTCGTCGTCGGTTCCGTGTCCGGCGGGTGCATCGAGGATGACCTGATCGCCCGCGTGCATGCGAGCGGGATCGCGGCCGATGCGCGCCCGGAAGCCGTGAAGTACGGCGTGACGGCCGAGGAAGCGCACCGTTTCGGGCTGCCGTGCGGCGGCACGATCCAGCTCGTGCTCGAGCCGCTCGCGCGCGACAGCGGGATCGCCGCGCTCTGCGCGGAAGTCGAGGCCGGCCGGCTCGTCACGCGCACAATGACGCTCGCGACCGGCCGCGCATCGCTGTCGCCCGCGCAGGCGACCGACGGCCTCGCGTTCGACGGTGAGCGCCTCGTGACGATCCACGGGCCGCGCTACCGAATGCTCGTGATCGGCGCCGGGCAGTTGTCGCGCTATCTGTGCCAGATCGCGGTCGGGCTCGACTACCAGGTGACGGTATGCGATCCGCGCGAGGAATACACGGATGCGTGGGACGTGCCGGGCACGCGCGTCGTGCGTACGATGCCGGACGATACGGTGCTCGACATGAAGCTGGATGCGCGTTCGGCCGTGATCGCGCTCACGCACGACCCGAAACTCGACGATCTCGCGCTGATGGAGGCGCTGAAGACGCCCGCGTTCTACGTCGGCGCGCTCGGCTCGCGGCGCAACAACGCGGCGCGGCGCGAGCGGCTGCTCGAATTCGACCTGAACGACGCGGAGCTCGCACGGCTGCACGGGCCGGCCGGCATCTACATCGGCAGCCGCACGCCGCCGGAAATCGCGATCTCGATCCTCGCCGAGGTCACGGCCGCGAAGAACAACGTGTCGCTGCCGACGATCCTGCAGGTCGAGGGCGCGAAAGCCGCGCGCGAGATCGCGGCCAACAACGGCGCGACCTGCGGCCTCTGAGGTCGCCCGGCGCCGGCTTGCCGCCGCGCCGGACGCACACGATGCGCCGGCGGCAAGCCGGCGCCATTCATTCCGCTGCGCGAATCAGGCGAGGCCCGCGGCGAGCGCCGCGGCGACCGAGCCGGCCACCAGCACGAAGCCCACGGTGCGACGTTTGTTCAGCTCCGTCCACAGCAGCACGCCTGTGAGCGACAGCAGGATCAGCGATCCCGCGATCGTATCCATCAGCAGCACCCAGCCGACGCTCATCCCGACGCCGCGATGCAGGTTGTTCAGTGTCGTCAGGAACGTGTTGCCGGTGCGCTTCACCGACACATAGCCGTTGCCGACCCAGTATTCGGCCTGCAGGTTCTGGTGCGGCCCGAACAGGCCCATCTGCCAGTGCTCCGGCTGCATCACGCGCTTGTCGCCCCACGCGACTGCCTGTGCCGGCTCCTTGCGCACGCGGCCCGGGCGGCCGTCGAAGTGCAGCTCGTGCTGCAGCCACTTCGTCATCGCGGCGGGCGACTTCGGCACGGGGTCCGGCAACGCGATCTGCATCTGCTCGACCTGCGGCTCGCCGGTCGAAATCTTCAGCGGCGGCGCGCGGTGGTTGAGCAGCACGCCCGTCACGCCGAACAGCAGCCCGAGCACCGCGCCCCATAGCCCGACCCAGCCGTGCACCTTGCGCAACCATTTGATGAAGGTCGCGCGGCGCGAACGCTGGCGGCGGGCGGCCAGTTCGTCGTCGGTCAGCGGACGTGCGGCCGGATGCAGCACGGTAATGCCCGCCTGCGGCGGGGCGATCGTTTCGGGCGCGTTCACGCGAAAGCTTCCATTCGTCCAAAGCAACGGGCGGCGCACGGAAATCGCGCGCCGCCCGGGCAGCATGAAAATGAGAATGGATATCATTACACAAACTGCGACGGCACTCAATCCATCTGAGCGCGTCAGGCGGGCGGCGAAATCTCGCGATAGCCGACGAAGTGCGGGGTTTGCGCTTCGATCGCAAAAGATAGACGCGCGATATCGGCGAAATACTGGCGAAAGACGAAGACAGCATTTCGCAAGAGAGCGAGCCGAGCCGAGCCGAGCCGAGCCGAGCCGAGCCGAGCCGAGCCGAGCCGAGCCATGCCGTGCCGTGCCGAGCGAGTCGAGCCGTGTGTGCGTGTGCGTGTGCGTGTGCGTGTGCGTGTGCGTGTGCGTGTGTGTGCGTGCCGTGCCGTGCGTGCCGAGCCGAGCCGCGAGTGCCGTGCCGAGCGAGCCGTGCGTGCGTGCCGTGCGTGCCCTGCCGTACCGACGCGCTCAGCGGCGCAGCGGCGGCAATGGAAAACGTGGCGCGGCGTCCCCCTGCCCGGCCTCGGGCGCGGGCCCGACCTCGGTGCGATCGAGCGAATACAGCCACGCGAGCAGATCCGCGACGGCCTGGTAAAGCTGCGGCGGAATCCGGTCGTCGAGATCGACCTGCATCAGCAGCGACACCATCGCCGGCGCCGTATGCACGTACAGCCCGGCATCGTGCGCGCGGGCGACGATCATCTCGGCGAGCAGCCCGTAACCCTTCGCGACCACGCGCGGGGCGGCATCGCCGCCTTTCGGATCGTAGACCAGCGCGGCCGCGCGCTTGCGGGACGTCATGCTCATCGCGGCAAGTCGTCGTCGCGGCCCGGCGTGCCGGCGGCCGCGCTGCGCGCATACGCGGCGGACGCCGCCTGAGCGACGCGCGGGTCGAAATCGTCCGGCTCGTCGTCGACCGCGCGGATCGACAGCCCGCCGAGCTGCAACCCCGATCCCTCGAACCGCTGCCGCAGCGCGCCCTCGTTGCGCGTGAGGCGATCGGCGCCGGTCGAATTCGCGCGCAGCCGCGCGACGAGCTGCGAGCCGTTCAGCACCAGTTCCGCATCGACGGTGCCCAGCGACGGCAACGTCAGCGTCAGCCGCGTGCGCCACGCGATGCCGTCGCCCGCGTCGTCGCCGCGCGATGCGTGGCCGCCGTGCTCGTCGGGTTCGATCGTCCAGTCGAGGCGCGCGCCGGGCCATGCGTCGCCGCTCCAGCGAAACTGGTCGGTTGCGAGCGCATCGAGCTGCTGCCGGACGATCGGCACCGCGTCAGGGTGCACGGAAGCCGCGGTCTGCGCCTGCGGCGCGGACGACGCGGCGGCCAGTTCGGCGCGCGCGGGCGTCCAGCGCAAGCCGGCGTGTTCGCCGAGCGGATCGCCAGCCATGCCGGCCGCGCCCGACGGCGCGTATTGCCGCGCGCCCGCAGCAGCGTTCTGCGCGAGTTCATTCGGCCCCGTGCCGCCCGGCTGCACGGCGTTTCGTGCCGCGACCGGCAGCGCCGAGCGCGGCGCGAGGAGTTCGTCGAGCACGTCGGACGCGTCGTTCTGCGCACCGTCCGCGCCACCCTGCGCGAGTGCGGCAAGCCGCGCCTGCGGTTCGCGCAGCAGCGCGGCGAGCGGGCGCTGGCCGGCCACCCATTGCGCGAGATGGGATTCGTAGAAGAGGCCGCTTTCGCTCACGGCCTGCGCGAGTGCGGCCTGCAGCACCGCTACGGGCGGCGCGGCGGCAGTCGCGGCAGTCGCGGCAGTCGCGGCAGTCGCGGCAGTCGAAGCAGTCGAAGCAGTCGAAGCAGACGTGACCGCCGAAGCAGACGTGCCGGCCGACGCGCCCGGACCGAACGCCGGCGGCGTTGCCGGATCGGTCACCAGCACGGAAGGATCGGCCAGCAGCGGCGTTCGCCCGGCGACCACGGGCGTCGCGGCGCCGCCCGCACGCGAGATCGCATCGAGCGCGAGCGCGACGTCGGACAGTGCGGTTTGCGCGGAGGCCGGCGGCGCGGCGGGCGAGACGTTCGCCGCAGACGTCGACGACGCGCCGGTGCCCGGCGTGCCGACCTGCACGGTCGCGCCGCCGCCGGCGGGCGCCGACACGGTGCCGGTCAGCAGGCTGTCGAGGCGGCTCGCCAGCAGGGCGGCCGCAACGGAGTCGATACCGGTCATGATCGGAGCCTGCTCACCTCAGCCACCTCGTTGCGAATCCGGGCGCGGGAACCGCGGCCGCGGCCAACGAACGCTATCCGCGTGCGCGGTAGAGATCGGTCAATACCTGGGTCGAGCGCCGCGCCTCGAACAGCGCGGACAGCCGCGCGACTTCGGGGCTCGCGAGATCGCGGATCGCGGCGTCGTCGGCGAGGATGCGGCGGATCAGGCCGAGCTTGCGGCCGAGGTCCGATTCGTCGAGCGTGACGCCCGGATCGGCCTCCTTCAGCCCGTCGACGAGTTGCAGGAATTCGGCCTGCAATTCCGGCAGCGCGCTCCAGTCCGCGCCGCGCGCGGCGCACAGCATCCGGCCCGACACTGCGGCGAGCGCCTCGTAACGCGCGAAGTACTCGGCCTTGCGATTCATCGCGCCGCGCCCGCTGCCTGTTGCGCAGCCATGCGCGCGACTTCCGGCGCGATGCCCGTCCATGCTTCCTCCAGCGTCGCGAGCAGCCCGTCGACCTCGACCAGCATCGCGTCGCTCGCGTCCGCATTGGCCTGCAGCAGACGCCGGCCGATATACGCATACAGCGCATCGAGGCGCGCGGCGATCTCGCCGCCCGCGTCGCGGTTCAGCGAAGCCTGCAGGCCGCTCTCGACGATCCCGATCGCCTTGCCGATCGCTTCGCCGCGGGCCGGCACGTTGCCTTGCTGCAGATGCAGGCGCGCGAGCGCGATGGCCTGCCGCGCGCCCTGGTACAGCATCGCGATCAGCCGGTGCGGGGACGCGCCCATCACCCCCGTCTCGACGCCGACACGCGCGTACGCACTGGCTCCAGCGTGTCCTGGGGAAAACATGCGCTTCTCCTTTTGATGCGTTGAGTGATGCGAAGGCCGCCGCCCGGCATTGCACGACGCGGCCGTCTTCCGCTTTATCGGAAGGAATTTGAAAAGCTTTAGGCGCACGGGCCGCCGGCCCGTCGACGCGGCCGGCCGGTGCGCGTCACACCGACATCTGCATGATGTCGTTGTAGGCGCTCACGAGCTTGTTGCGGACCTGGAGCCCGAACTGGAAGCCGATATTCGCCTTCTGCATGTCGACCATCACGTCGTTCAGCGACACGTTCGCCGCGCCGACCTCGAACGCCTTCGCCTCGCCGAGCGCGTGCTGCTGGTCGCCGCTGATCTTGTCGAGCGACGCCTTCATCGCGCTCGCGAACGTGCCGGCCGTCGCGGCGCCGGAGCCGGCGAGCGCGGCCGTCGGGCTCGCGACCCCGCCGGACGCCTGCGCGGCCATCGCCTGCATCTGTTGCAACACCGATCCGATTCCGCTGACGTTGGCAGCCATGCTGTCCCCAGACATAAGAGAAGAAACCCGGCCCGACCGGGCGATCCGCCGGCGCCGCACGATGCGCACCATGCCGGAAACGCGAAAAAGGATAGCAGCGCACCGCGCGCCAAAGCCGCGAAAGTACGGGGGAAACCCCGCTCTTTTCGGTCGATCGGACCGCCGCCCGGATCACGATAATCGCATCGTGTCATTGTCCGTCCGCTCGTCCGAGCGGCTCAGTCGTCCCGCTCCGGAGAAACTCGTCGCATGGATTCGCAGGCCACTTCGCTGATCAACCCCGACGCCCGCGCGAGCCTCGCCAGCCCGGTGCCAGGCGCCACCGCGGCCGCCGCGCTGCCGGGGGCGGGCGGCGCTGGCGCGGACTTCGGGTTGGGCGGCTTCGCCGAACGCATCCCGGGCATCTCGCGGATGAAGGGCAACCCGAAGCTGCCGTTCGTGATCGCCGTCGCGTTCGCGATCGCCGTGATCACCGCGCTCGTGCTGTGGAGCCGCGCGCCCGACTACCGCGTGCTGTACAGCAACCTGTCGGACCGCGACGGCGGCGCGATCATCACCGCGCTCCAGCAGGCAAACGTTCCCTACAAGTTCGCCGATGCCGGCGGCGCGATCCTCGTGCCGTCGAACCAGGTGCATGAAACGCGCCTGAAGCTCGCCGCGATGGGCCTGCCCAAGGGCGGCTCGGTCGGCTTCGAGCTGATGGACAACCAGAAATTCGGCATCAGCCAGTTCGCCGAGCAGGTGAACTACCAGCGCGCGCTCGAAGGCGAGCTGCAACGCACGATCGAGTCGATCAACGCGGTGCGCGGCGCGCGGGTGCATCTCGCGATCCCGAAGCCGTCGGTGTTCGTGCGCGACAAGGAAGCGCCGAGCGCGTCGGTGTTCGTCGATCTCTACCCGGGCCGCGTGCTCGACGAGGGGCAGGTGCAGGCGATCACGCGGATGGTGTCGTCCGGCGTGCCCGACATGCCCGCGAAGAACGTGACGATCGTCGATCAGGACGGCAACCTGCTGACCCAGTCCGCGTCGGCGTCCGGCCTCGACGCGAGCCAGCTCAAGTACGTGCAGCAGGTCGAGGGCAACACGCAGAAGCGCATCGACGCGATCCTCGCGCCGATCTTCGGCGCCGGCAACGCGCGCTCGCAGGTCAGCGCGGACGTCGATTTCTCGAAGATCGAACAGACTTCGGAAAGCTACGGCCCGAACGGCACGCCGCAACAGGCCGCGATCCGTAGCCAGCAGACCAGCAGCGCGACCGAACTCGCGCAGGGCGGCGCGTCGGGCGTGCCGGGCGCGCTGTCGAACACGCCGCCGCAGCCGGCTTCCGCGCCGGTCGTCGCGGGCAACGGCCAGAACGGGCCGCAGGCGACGCCGGTCAGCGACCGCAAGGACCAGACGACCAACTACGAGCTCGACAAGACGATCCGCCATACCGAACAGCCGATGGGCAACGTGAAGCGGCTGTCGGTCGCCGTCGTCGTCAACTACCAGCCGATCGCCGATGCGAAGGGCCACGTGACGATGCAGCCGCTGCCGCCCGCGAAGCTCGCGCAGGTCGAGCAGCTCGTGAAGGACGCGATGGGCTACGACGAGAAGCGCGGCGACTCCGTCAACGTCGTGAACAGCGCGTTCTCGAACGTGAGCGACCCGTACGCCGACCTGCCGTGGTGGCGCCAGCCGGACATGATCGCGATGGCGAAGGAAGTCGCGAAGTGGCTCGGCATCGCCGTCGCCGCGGTGGCGCTCTATTTCATGTTCGTGCGCCCGGCGATGCGCCGCGCGTTCCCGCCGCCGCAGCCGGTCGCGCCCGCGCTCGCGGCGCCGGACGATACGGTCGTGCTCGACGGCCTGCCCGCACAGCTCGCCACCGACGACGCCGATCCGCTGCAGCTCGGCTTCGAGAACGACAAGAACCGCTACGAACGCAACCTCGACTACGCGCGCACGATCGCCCGCCGGGATCCGAAGATCGTCGCCACCGTCGTGAAAAACTGGGTGTCCGATGAACGCTGAAGGTTTGACCAAGAGCGCGCTGCTGCTGATGTCGATCGGCGAGGAAGAAGCCGCCCAGGTATTCCGGTTCCTCGCGCCGCGCGAGGTCCAGAAGATCGGCGTCGCGATGGCCGCGCTGAAGAACGTCACGCGCGAGGAGGTCGACGACGTGCTGCAGGACTTCGTCAAGGAAGCCGAAGGCCACACCGCGCTGTCGCTCGACTCGAGCGACTACATCCGCTCGGTGCTGACCAAGGCGCTCGGCGAGGACAAGGCCGGCGTGCTGATCGACCGCATCCTGCAGGGCAGCGACACGAGCGGCATCGAGGGCCTGAAGTGGATGGACTCGGGCGCCGTCGCCGAGCTGATCAAGAACGAGCATCCGCAGATCATCGCGACGATCCTCGTGCACCTCGACCGCGACCAGGCGTCCGAGATCGCGTCGTGTTTCGCCGACCGGCTGCGCAACGACGTGATGCTGCGGATCGCGACGCTCGACGGCATCCAGCCGGCCGCGCTGCGCGAGCTCGACGACGTGCTGACCGGCCTGCTGTCCGGCAGCGACAACCTCAAGCGCAGCCCGATGGGCGGCATCCGCACCGCGGCCGAGATCCTGAACTTCATGACGAGCAACCATGAGGAAGGCGTGCTCGAAAGCGTGCGCCAGTACGACGCCGATCTCGCGCAGAAGATCATCGATCAGATGTTCGTGTTCGAGAACCTGCTCGACCTGGAGGACCGCGCGATCCAGATGGTGCTGAAGGAAGTCGAATCGGAAACGCTGATCGTCGCGCTGAAGGGCGCGCCGCCCGCGCTGCGCCAGAAGTTCCTCGCGAACATGTCGCAGCGCGCGGCCGAACTGCTCGCCGAGGATCTCGACGCGCGCGGCCCGGTGCGCGTGTCCGAAGTCGAGACGCAACAGCGCCGCATCCTGCAGATCGTGCGCAACCTCGCCGAAAGCGGCCAGGTCGTGATCGGCGGCAAGGCGGAAGACGCGTATGTCTGATGCCAAGCGCGCGCGCGCCGGCACCCTCACCGCGTACCAGCGGTGGGAGATGACGTCGTTCGATCCGCCGCCGCCCCCGCCGCCCGCCGACGATGCTGCAGCGGCGGCGGCCGCGCTCGCCGGGGAACTGCAGCGCGTGCGCGACGCCGCGCACGCCGAAGGCCATGCGGCCGGCCACGTCGAAGGCCAGGCGCGCGGCTACCAGGCCGGTTTCGAACAGGGCCACGCGCAGGGTTTCGAGGCCGGCCAGGCCGAAGCGCGCGAACAGGCCGCGCAGCTCGCGGCGCTCGCCGCGTCGTTTCGCGAGGCCGTGTCGAACGCCGGGCACGATCTCGCGGCGGACCTCGCGCAGCTCGCGCTCGACATCGCGCAGCAGGTCGTGCGCCAGCACGTGAAGCATGACCCCGCCGCGCTCGTCGCGGCCGTGCGCGACGTGCTCGCCGCCGAGCCGGCGCTGTCCGGCGCGCCGCATCTCGCGGTGAATCCGGCCGACCTGCCCGTCATCGAAGCGTATCTGCAGGACGATCTCGATACGCTCGGGTGGACCGTGCGTACCGACGCGTCGATCGAACGCGGCGGCTGTCGCGCGCATGCGGCCACCGGCGAAGTCGACGCGACGCTGCCCACGCGCTGGCAGCGCGTCGCCGCCGCGATCGGCAAGGTGAGCACGTGGTGACGCGTGCGCCCGAGTCGCTCGCGCACGACGGCATGACGCCGCTCGAGCGGGAACTCGCGCTCGCGTCGTTCGCCCCCGACGGCGCACACGACACCGCCCGCCATGCGACGCCGCATGCGGGCAGCTCGCCCGACGACGCGCCGCGCGCACCGCACAATCCGCATCTCGCGCAGTGGCGCACGCACCTGAACGGGCTCGCCGAGCGCAGCCGGCGCGCGCTGCCGCTGCGCCCGTGCGGGCGCCTCACGCGTGCGGCCGGCCTCGTGCTCGAGGCGATCGGGCTGCGCCTGTCGGTCGGCGCCGAATGCACGATCGAATTGCCGCCCGGCAGCACGCTGCCGCATGCGGAAGCGGAAGTCGTCGGCTTCTCCGGCGACCGCCTGTTCCTGATGCCGACCACCGACGTCGCGGGCGTGCTACCCGGCGCACGGGTGTGGCCGCTCGAGAACGCGCCCGTCACCGACCCGCTCGCGGGCGCCAAGCGGCTGCCGGTCGGCTGGAAGATGCTCGGGCGCGTCGTCGATGCGTCGGGCCGCCCGCTCGACGGCCTCGGCCCGCTCGGCTCGAACGCCGACGCACCGCTGTCGGCGCCGTCGATCAACCCGCTCGATCGCGAGCCGATCCACCACGTCCTCGACGTCGGCGTGCGCGCGATCAACGCGCTGCTCACCGTCGGCCGCGGGCAGCGCATGGGCCTGTTCGCGGGCTCCGGCGTCGGCAAGTCGGTGCTGCTCGGCACGATGGCGCGCTACACGAGCGCGGAAGTGATCGTGATCGGGCTGATCGGCGAACGCGGCCGCGAAGTGAAGGAATTCATCGAACAGATCCTCGGCGAGGACGGGCTCGCGCGCTCGGTCGTCGTCGCGGCGCCGGCCGACGTGTCGCCGCTGTTGCGGATGCAGGGCGCCGCGTACGCGACGTCGCTCGCCGAGTATTTCCGCGACCAGGGCAAGCACGTGCTGCTGCTGATGGATTCGCTGACGCGCTACGCGATGGCGCAGCGCGAGATCGCGCTCGCGATCGGCGAGCCGCCCGCGACCAAGGGCTATCCGCCGTCGGTGTTCGCGAAGCTGCCCGCGCTCGTCGAGCGCACCGGCAACGGCCCCGAAGGCGGCGGCTCGATCACCGCGTTCTACACGGTGCTGACCGAAGGCGACGACCAGCAGGACCCGATCGCCGATTCGGCGCGCGCCATTCTCGACGGCCACATCGTGCTGTCGCGCGCGCTCGCCGAGGCCGGCCACTATCCGGCGATCGACATCGAGGCGTCGATCAGCCGCGCGATGACGGCGCTGATCGACGAAAAGCATCTCGACCGCGTGCGGCAGTTCAAGCAGATGCTGTCGCGCTACCAGCGCAATCGCGACCTGATCGCGGTCGGCGCCTACGCGCCCGGCCGCGACGCGCAGCTCGACCGCGCGATCGCGCTCTATCCGCGCATCGAATCGTTCCTGCAACAGGGCTTTCGCGAATGCGCGCCGTTCGCGTCGAGCCTCACCGCGCTCGATGCGCTGTTCGACGTATACGGAGGCTGACCCGGATGGCACACGGCTTTCCCCTTCAATTGCTGCTCGACCGCGCGCAGGAAGACCTCGACACGGCCGCGAAGCAGCTCGGCACCGCGCAGCGCGAGCGCGCGTCGGCCGCCGAACAGCTCGACGCACTGCTGCGCTATCGCGACGAATACCACGCGAACTTCGCGCAGTCCGCGCAGCACGGGATGCCGGCCGGCAACTGGCGCAATTTCCAGGCGTTCATCGATACGCTCGATACGGCGATCGCGCAGCAGCGCAACGTGCTGGCCGCCGCCGACGCGCGCATCGACGAAGCGCGCCCGAACTGGCAACAGAAGAAGCGCACCGTCGGCTCATACGAAATCCTGCACGCACGCGGCGTCGCGCAGGCAGCGCAACGTGACGCGAAGCGCGAACAGCGCGATGCCGACGAGCACGCCGCGAAGATCCTGCGCATGCGGGCCGACGCGGCCCGATCGGCATAACCGTCCACCGCTTTCGAACGAGAGAATCGCCATGCCTCCCCTTCCTCTGCTCGGCGCGCTGATCGACACCGCGGGCGCCGCACTCGGCGCCATCCGGGGCGCGGGTTCGTCCGCCGGCAGCGACGCCGCCACCGCGCCCGCCGCCGCGCCGTTCGCGCAGACGCTGAAGCACAGCGTCGCCGCGCGGCACGACACGGCAAACGGTAGCCAGCCGGATACCGCGACGAAACACGTGTCGTCGAAGCCGGCCGGCGGCGCCATGCCCGCTGGCGACCACGACGACAAATCCGCCGAAGATACGAACACTGCGACCCAGGGCGACGCCGCCGCGCTCGCCGCGGCCGCCGCCGTGCAGGCGCAGCTGCAGGTGCGCACCAACGACGGGACGCCGGCCGGTGCCGGTGCCGATGCCGCGACGGCCGCAGCGGCGTCCGCGCGGCCGGACGCCACCGGCCACGCAAGCCACGATGCGACGGCAGTATCGCCATCGGGCCGCGACGCGCTGCAGGCTGCGCTGGCGAAGCTGACGGGCGGTGCGGGCGCGATCGGGGCGGGCACGGCATCGGCGACGTCCGGATCGACCGCCGCCGCACCGCCGGCGTCGAAAGCGGCGGCGTTCGACCGCACGCTTGCCGACGCAAAAGGCGCGTTCGCCGCGCCGCAGACGCCCACGCCGGCCAACACTCAGGCGCTGCAGGCCGCCATGACCGCCGAGCCGGCCGCGCAGCCCGCGCTCGCGCAGGCTGGCGACACCGCGAGCCCGAGCGCCGACGCGATGGCCGCGGCCGCCGCAACGGCTGCCGCGGCAGCGCAGTCGAACGTGCCGGCAGCGCCGGCCGCCGGTGCGATCGCCGCGGCCAACACGCACGTGCTGACGCCGCAGGTCGGCACTGCCGACTGGACCGACGCGTTGAGCCAGAAGGTCGTGTTCCTGTCGAATGCGCACCAGCAGAGCGCCGAGCTGACGCTGAACCCGCCGGACCTCGGCCCGCTGCAGGTCGTGCTGCGCGTCGCCGACAATCACGCGCACGCGCTGTTCGTGTCGCAACATGCGCAGGTGCGCGAGGCGGTGGAAGCCGCGCTGCCGAAGCTGCGCGAAGCGATGGAAGCCGGCGGGCTCGGCCTCGGCAGCGCGAGCGTCAGCGACGGCGGTTTCGCATCGCAACAGCAGAACGCGCAACAGAGCTTCGCCGGCGGCCAGTCGTCGCAGCGTGCACGCGCCGGATCGCCAGCCCCCGAGGCACCGGTCGCCGCTGTGCAATCCGCAGCGGCCGTCGCGACCGTCGGCCGGGTGGGCCTCGTCGATACGTTTGCCTGAACATCGCGCGCGTCGCGTGCGGCGCGCGCCGCTCAGCGGCCGTGCACCGCCGCGGCCGCCTCGCCGCGCGACGCGCCGCCGTTGCGTGCCGCGACGATGAAGTCCGCCGCGCGTTCGCCGATCATCACCGACGGCGCATTCGTGTTCCCGCCGATCAGCGTCGGCATCACCGACGCATCCACCACGCGCAACCCCTCGACGCCGCGCACGCGCAATTGCGGATCCACCACCGCGCGCGCATCGGAGCCCATCCGGCAGGTGCCGACCGGGTGATAGATCGTGTCGGCATGCGCGACGATCGTCGCACGCAGCTCGGCTTCGCTCTGGTCCGCGCGCGTGTATAGCTCGCGCCCGCCCTGCGACGCGAGCGGCGCTTGCGACAGGATCCGGCGCATCGCCTGCGTGCCGCGCACGAGCAGGTCCAGGTCGCGCGGATCGCTGAAAAAGCGCGGATCGATCAACGGCGCATCGCGCGCGTCGCCGCTCGCGAGCGCGACCGTGCCGCGGCTGTACGGACGCAGCGCGCACACGTGCAGCGAATAGCCGAAGCCCCAGTGCATCTTGCGGTTGTGGTCGTCGACGAGCGCCGTGCAGAAATGCAGCTGCAGGTCCGGACGATCGAGCGACGGGTCGCTCTTGATGAAGCCGCCGGCCTCCGCGACGTTGCTCGTCATCATCCCCGAGCGGCTCGAGAAGTAGCGCACGAGCGCCGGCGTCATCTTCGCGATTCCGCGCAGGCAGATGCCGACGAGCCGCGACGAATTCACGCGCGTGTTGATGATGAAGTCGATATGGTCGATCAGGTTCGTGCCGACGTCCGGCGCATCCTGCACCACCGCGATCCCGTGCCGGCGCAGTTGTTCGGCCGGACCGATCCCCGAGCACATCAGCAGTTGCGGCGAGTTGAACGCGCCGGCCGACAGGATCACTTCCGCGCGCGCGCCGAGCGTCTCGACGCTGCCGTTGCGCGACACCACGACGCCCACCGCGCGCTTGCCGTCGAAGCCCACCCGCAGCACCGTCGCATCGGTGATCACGTTCAGGTTCGGCCGCTTGCGGTCGTAGATGTACGCGCGCGCGACGCTGCAGCGCGAACCGTCGCGATGCGTGACCTGATAGAAGCCGACGCCTTCCTGCGTCGCGCCGTTGAAGTCGTTGTTCAGCGGATAGCCGGCCGCGTGCGCGGCCTGGATGAATCGTTCGGAGAACGGATTACGAAAGCGCAGATCGGAAACGGTCAACGGGCCGTCCGCGCCGTGCCACGCATCGGCACCGCGCTGATTGCCTTCCGCGCGGCGGAAATACGGCAACACATCCTGCCAGCCCCAGCCCGTCGCGCCGAGCCGTGCCCACTCGTCGTAGTCGCCCGGGTGGCCGCGCGTGTAGATCATCGCGTTGATCGCGCTCGAGCCGCCCATCCCGCGCCCGCGCGGCTGGTAGCCGCGGCGGCCGCCGAGCCCCGGCTGCGGCACCGTCTCGTAGCCGTAGTTCGTGCCGAGCCTGAACGGCACGAGCGCCGCGATGCCCACCGGCATGTTGACGAGCAGGTTGCGATCGGTGTGCGAGCCGGCCTCGATCAGCGCGATCGTCGCGTCGGGGCATGCATCGGCGAGACGGCTGGCGAGGCTCGATCCGCCCGACCCTCCGCCGACGATGATGTAGTCGTATTGCATGTCACGTCTCCTTCGTGTCATGAACGGCACCCGGCGCGGCCCGGCGCCGCTTGTAATGTTCGGGCATTGTAGGAAGGGCCGCCGCGCGCGCGGCACGCGGATTCAAGAGCGATTCCTCTAAACGCCCGCGTGAACTAAATTTAAGATGTATCGATTGATTCGACGCGATGCAGCGGCCGCCAGAAGCCGCGCCGTCGCGAAACTGGGGAGACGACGATGCAGCGCCAGGTTCTGCAGGCCGTGTGCCGACCGGGTCGTCCGGACGCACTGCGCGCGGCCCGCATTTCATTTCAAACGGCAGGCCGTACGGCAAAGTCCGACACCGCGCGCGCGGCCGATCGAAATCGAACGACGCGCGGCGTCGCCGACCGTTTGGACGGCTTGTCGCACGCGCGGCACGGTATGCCGGATTGCGCACGGCCGCGCGCGGCGCGCCGCCCTGCTCCGGTGCTTCGGCATGCGTGCGCAGCGCGGCATCGAACGCACGCGCGGCACCGCATCGCGTCTCACGTGAGTGCCCCGCAACTCCGTTTCTCGATGCCGACACCGTCGCGCGGATGCGACGCATGCCGCACGCAGCAACCGGTTTCCGACCGCGTATCGCATCCGGCCCGGCGCCGTGCGACGCGCGCCACCCCGATCCGCCCCGCCACGCTCGCCGAGCGCGCACGTGCGGCCTGACTGCTGGCCGACGCGCCACGCCCCCTGGAGGAGATGACATGAAAAACGACCTGCCCGAACTGGCCCCGCAAGCGCTCCCGTCGACCGACGCGCTGACGTCGCTGCTGCGCGATCAGCGCGCGGCCTACCTGCGCGCGCCGTATCCGGAATGGGACACCCGCGCGCAGCATCTGCGCGCGCTGCGCACGATGCTGATCGATCACGCGGATGCGCTCGCCGACGCGATCAGCGCCGACTTCGGTCATCGCGCGAAGCAGGAGGTGCTGCTATCGGAAATCTGGATGGCGAAGGAAGAGATCGACGATGCGCTCAAGCACGGCAAGCGCTGGATGAAGCCGATCCGCAAGCCGATGAACAAGTGGCTGCGTCCGGCGCGCGCGAAGGTGCTGCCGCAGCCGCTCGGCGTGGTCGGCATCGTCGTGCCGTGGAACTACCCGGTGCTGCTCGCGGCGGGCCCGCTGATCTGCGCGCTTGCCGCCGGCAACCGCGCGATCATCAAGATGTCCGAGCTGACGCCGCGCACGTCCGCACTGTTCGAGCAGTTGATCGCGAAGACCTTCACGCGCGATCACGTCGCGGTCGTCAACGGCGATGCGGAGATCGGCGCCGCGTTCAGCGCGCTGCCGTTCGATCACCTGCTGTTCACCGGCTCGACGCACGTCGGCCGTCACGTGATGCGCGCCGCGGCCGACAACCTGACGCCCGTCACGCTCGAACTCGGCGGCAAGTCGCCGGCCATCGTCGGCCCGAACGCGCGCTTCGATGCGGCCGTCGACGCGATCATCGGCGGCAAGACGCTGAACGCGGGCCAGACCTGCATCGCGCCCGACTACGTGCTGCTGCCGCGCGGCATGGAAGGCGCGTTCATCGAGCGCGCCCGGGCGCGCTTCGCGAAGCTGTATCCGGACCTGTCGAACAACGGCGATTACACGACGATCGTGTCGCCGCGCCATTACGCGCGGTTGCAGCAGCTCGCGACCGACGCGCAGGCGGCCGGCGCGCAACTGCATCCGCTGACCGACGCGCAGTCCGATCCCGTGTCGCGCCGCTTCGTGCCGTGCGCGGTCACGCACGTGCCGGCCGCGTCGCAGCTGATGCAGGAGGAGATCTTCGGGCCGCTGTTGCCGCTCGTGCCGTACGAGCGCCTCGACGAGGCGATCGCATACGTGAATGCGCGCCCGCGGCCGCTTGCGCTGTATCTGTTCGACGAAGATGCCGGCACGATCGACCGCGTGATGCGCGAGACGATCTCGGGCGGCGTGACGGTCAATGAAACGCTGATGCACATCGCGTGCGGCAGCCTGCCGTTCGGCGGCGTCGGTGCGAGCGGCATGGGGGCGTATCACGGCTACGACGGCTTCGTGACGTTCTCGAAGATGAAGCCGGTGCTCACGCAACCGCGCATGAACATGCGCGGGCTGATCGCGCCGCCTTACGGCAAGCGCTTCGCGGCGGTGATCAAGATGATGCTGAAGCTCTGAGCGGCGCGGCCCTCGCGCGACGCGCGGCCGCCCGCCGGAAAATGCCGCGCGCCACTGCTGCCCGCGCGCGCCGTCACACGGGCCAGAGCGGCCCTTCCTGCATCGCGCCGATCTGCTCGCGCAGTTCGAGCACGCGCGCTTCCCAGTAGCGATGCGTGTTGAACCACGGGAACGCGGCCGGAAAGGCCGGATCGTCCCAGCGGCGCGCGAGCCACGCCGCATAGTGAATCAGCCGCAGCGTGCGCAATGCCTCGACCAGATGCAGTTCGCGCGGCTCGAATTCGCAGAAATCCTCATATCCGGCGAGCAGGTCGGCGAGCGCGCGCGACGCGCCTTCGCGATCGCCCGGCAGCAGCAGCCACAGATCCTGGACGGCAGGCGCCATCCGGCTGTCGTCGAAGTCGACGAAATGCGGGCCCGCGTCGGTCCACAACACGTTGCTCGGATGACAGTCGCCGTGCGTGCGCAGCAGGCGGATGTCACCGGCACGCTCGAACGCCGCTTCGACGCCTTCGAGCGCGAGCGTGACGGCCGTCTCGTACGCGGGCCGTACGTCGTCCGGAATGAAATCGTGCGCGAGCAGGTAGTCGCGCGGCTCGTAGCCGAACGTGCGGATGTCGAGCACGGGGCGCGCGACATACGGCTGCGTCGCGCCGACCGCATGGATACGGCCGATGAAGCGGCCGAGCCATTCGAGCGTATCGCTGCGGTCGAGATCGGGCGCGCGGCCGCCGCGCCGCTCGAAGATCGAGAAGCGGAAACCGTCGAACGCGTGCAGCGTGCGGCCGTCGAACGTGCGCGCCGGCACCGCCGGAATCTCGCGCGCGGCGAGCTCGGCGACGAACGCGTGCTCTTCCAGGATCGCTTCGTCCGACCAGCGCGCCGGCCGGTAGAACTTCGCGACGACCGGCGGGCCGTCTTCGATGCCGACCTGGTAGACGCGGTTTTCGTAGCTGTTGAGGGCAAGCAGGCGCCCGTCGGTACGCAGCCCGGCCGGGATCAGCACGCTGTCGAGCGCATCGAGCACGCACTCGGGCGTGAGGCCGACGAACGGCGGGCCGGCGGGAGCGGCGGGGGCGGAAGTGACGTCTTTCATGCCCCGCATTGTGCCGTCAGCCGCGCCGAAAGACGAGCTTCCGGTGCAGCATGCGCGCTCAGTGGACCGCGGCGCCGGCCGGCAGCACGGATTCGCCGGTGTCGATCAGGTCCTCGAGAAAGAAGGGCTCGGTGTTGAGTTCTTTCGACTCGCCCGGCACGCCCGCGTACCAGGTCACCATGGCCATGTCGCCCAGAACGCGCTGAACGATGCCGCGCGCGCCCTTCGGCACTGCGATATGGGTAGTACAGACAATCGACCCGACATGCATGATGGTTCCCCACTCTTGAAACTTGAAACGCGGCCCGCTGGCGAGCCGGCAAATGCACGATCCGCGCCGCCCTCGCCGGGGTGTTGCGCGTATCCCATTGTTCACGGTTTATCGAAGCGCGAAAAGAAGAAGAAGCGGGTGAAGTGCCGCGAATTCGTCGAATGTCTCCAATCAACCACTGCGTCGCGCGTGCGCTTGCACGGGCGCTTACCCCCATCATACCCTGTCGAATGTGACTGCCTGCCGAATCGGGCCCGCCGCCGCGCGGCGCGCACGCGATTCGCGCAACGGGCGTATCGTCTGCTTTTTGCCCGGCCGTCAGGAGATTTCGCGTGACCGCATCCAACGGAACCACGCCCGCGGCGTCGCGCCGCGATGCATCCCCGCCCTATCTCGAACGTGGCTCGCGCAACTACTGGCGCGCGAGCGTCGCGCTGCTGTTCGCCGGTTACGCGACCTTCTCGCTGCTCTACTACGTACAGCCGCTGCTGCCGGAATTCTCGCGCGCGTTCGGCGCGAGCCCCGCGCAAAGCAGCCTCGCGCTGTCGTTCGCGACAGGCGCGCTCGCCGTGGCCGTGTTCGTCGCGGGCTTCGTGTCCGAAGGGCTGAGCCGCCACCGGCTGATGACCGCATCGCTGATGCTGTCCTCGCTCCTCACGCTCGTCGCCGCGTTCGCGCCGCACTGGCACCAGATGCTCGTGCTGCGCGCGCTCACCGGGCTCGCGCTCGGCGGCGTGCCCGCCGTCGGCATGGCGTATCTCGCCGAGGAAGTGCACCCCGACGGGCTCGGGCTCGCGATGGGGCTCTACGTCGGCGGCAACGCGATCGGCGGGATGGCCGGACGCGTAATCGCGGGCGTGCTCGCCGACCTGTTCACGTGGCGCATCGCGATCGGCGCGATCGGCGTGCTCGGCCTCGCCGCGACGCTCGCATTTCGCGCGTTGCTGCCGCCGTCGCGCCATTTCACGCCGCGTCGCGGGCTCGGCTTCGTGCAGCATCGCGCGGCGCTCGTCCGGCATCTCGCCGGCCGCCGCGAGTTGCCCGTGCTGTTTGCCACGGCCTTCATCCTGATGGGCGGCTTCGTCACGCTGTACAACTACGTCGGCTATCGGCTCCTCGCGCCGCCGTATTCGATGAACCAGGCGACGATCGGCGCGATCTTCGTCGTCTATCTGGTCGGCGTCGTCGCATCGCCGTGGTCGGGGCGCATGGCCGATTCGATCGGCCGCGGTCGCGTGCTGATCGCGAGCGTCGCGATCATGCTGGCCGGCGTCGCGCTGACGCTGCTGCAGCCCGTCGCCGCGATCGCGTTCGGCATCGCGTGCGTGACGTTCGGCTTCTTCGCCGGGCACTCGACCGCGAGCGGCTGGGTCGGACGCCTCGCGACGCAGGGCAAGGGGCAGGCCGCCGCGCTGTATCTGCTGTCCTACTACCTCGGTTCGAGCATCGTCGGCTCGCTCGGCGGCCGCTTCTGGAGCGCGTATGGCTGGCCCGGCGTCGCGGCGCTCGTCGCCACGCTGCTCGCGCTCGGGCTGGCCGCTGCAACATGGCTGCGCGGTCGCGAACGTAGCGGCGCTACGTGACGTCGTTCGCGCGGACGACGTGGACGCATCGCGGGTAGTTGCGCCGGATGGCTACCTTGCGATACCTTTGAAGCTCATTCGCGTTCAAGCGCATTTCGACACACGATGCATCCATTCACGTCCGCTCTCGCAACATCCCGGCCGCAGTTCGACTCGCGGCCGCAGGCGTGCGCGCATCCGTCGGTCCTTCCTCCTCCTGTCGCACCGCCGCTCGTCGGCACCGCGCCTCCCCCGCGGGCGGCACGCGTCGGCTGACCAGCCGGCTTCCTTCCCGTTTTCCATTCGCCCGTTTGCGGCCGTTCGTGCGTGTTGACGCACGGTGCGTTGCCGCGCGCGACATGGAACGTTTCGATCCGTTCGACAGGTGGACTCACATGGTTTCGTTCAAACGCGCGCTCGCCGCGCATGGCGCGACGTCGCTCTTCGTGCTGCTGTGGAGCAGCGGCGCGATCTTCGCTGAACTCGGGCTGCGTCACGCATCCGCGTTCGTCTTTCTCACCGCCCGCTTCGCGCTCGCGTCGCTCGTGCTGCTCGGGCTGGCCTTCATGCGCGGACGCTGGCTGCCGCCGCGCGGCGAGCGGCGCATGGCCGCGCTGACCGGCTTGCTGATGATGGGCGGCTATTCGATCTTCTACCTGCTCGCGCTCGAGCGCGGAATCGCGCCGGGCGTGCTCGCGACGATCCTCGGCGTGCAGCCGATCCTCACGCTCGCGATCGTCGAGCGGCGCTGGCAGCCGATGCGCGTCGCGGGGCTCGGCCTGTCGCTGGCGGGCCTCGCGCTCGTCGTGTGCCGCGGCGTCGGCGGCGCCGGGCTGCCGATCGTGGGCGTCGGCTGCGCGCTCACCGCACTCGTCGCGCTGACCGCCGGCTCGCTGCTGCAAAAGCGCATGCGCACCGCACCTGCCGACGTGCTGCCGCTGCAGAACGCGATCGGCCTCGCGCTATGCGTGGCGATCCTGCCGTTCCGGCCGATCTCGCTCGATGCGAGCTGGGCGTTCGTCGTGCCGCTGCTCTGGCTCGGCATCGTGATCTCCGTGATCGCGCAGTTGCTGTTCTATCGGTTGATGCAGCGCGGCGATCTCGTCAACGTGACGAGCCTGTTCTATCTCGTGCCCATCGTCACCACGCTGATGGACGCCGTCTGGCTCGGCAATCGCCCTGAACCGCTCGCGCTCGCCGGCATGGGCGCGATCGTCGCGGGGCTCGCGCTCGTATTCCGCACGCCGGCCGTTCGTACTCAGCCCGACCGCGCGTAACGGGACGGTCGCCGCGCCGGCGCGGTACGGCGGCCCGTATCGGACACGTACGACGTTTCCGCGCAAAGCGAAAGGAACCGGAAAGCGTCGCGCAAGGCGTTCGTCTTGTTCGCGGGAAAACGCGGATTTCCCCGGGTTTTCCGCAGACTTTTAATGGTTCGGATAGCGAAAAACGACGCGAGCTTGCCTATACTCGAATTGTCCGGCCCGCTCGCAATCGGGGCGGCACCATACGAGAAATACCCGGCATGGGGCTGGAGAACGCGCATGCGCCGTCTCCAGCCGACTACGGAGACACGCATGACGACCTACTTCACGATCGGCGACTTCATCCTGTTGATCCCGATGGCGCTGGCCGGCGCGCTGTTCCTCGGCGCGGTGCCGTGCGCCACGCAATTCCGCCACAACCTGCTGCGCGTGCTCGGCGTGATCCTTGGCGTCGGCGTCGCGGTACTCCTCGTCGAAGGGCTGCCTGCGCTCCTCTAGCGCGGCGTCGGCGCGTGCCGGCCACGTCGCTGCACTGCAGCGGCGTGACGGCCTCATGTGCGGCTGCGATACGGTATCGGATAGTTCGCATACCGTATCGACCATCACCGCTGTCGATCAGATCGCCTGGTCGGTGGACGGCTTTTCCCACAGATTCACGCCGCCTTCGGTCGCATAGCGATCGATCTCCGCGAGTTCGTCGGCCGTGAACTCGAGGTTCTTCAACGCGCCCACGTTTTCACGCACCTGCTCCGCCCGGCTCGCGCCGATCAGCGCGGAGGTCACGCGGCCGTTGCGCAGCACCCACGCGAGCGCCATCTGCGCGAGGCTCTGCCCGCGCCGCTGCGCGATGCCGTCGAGCTTGCGCACATGCTCGAGGTTGTCCGCGCTCAAATGATCCTCCTTCAGCGAACCGCCGCCCGGCTTGTTCACGCGCGCATCGGCCGGCACGCCGTTCAGGTATTTCGACGTGAGCAGCCCCTGCGCGAGCGGCGTGAACGCGATGCTGCCCGTGCCGATGTCGTCGAGCGTATCGAGCAGATCTTCTTCGATCCAGCGGTTGAGCATGTTGTACGACGGCTGGTGAATCAGCAGCGGCACCTTGTATTGCGCGAGCAGCGCGGCCATCTCGCGCGTCTTCGCGGCCGAATACGACGAGATGCCGATGTACAGCGCCTTGCCCTGCTGCACCGCCGACGCGAGCGCGCCGGCCGTTTCCTCCAGCGGCGTGTGCGCGTCGAAGCGATGCGAATAGAAGATGTCGACGTAGTCGAGGCCCATGCGCTGCAGGCTCTGGTCGAGGCTCGCGAGCACGTACTTGCGCGACCCGCCGCCGCTGCCGTACGGGCCCGGCCACATGTCCCAGCCGGCCTTCGTCGAGATCAGCAGCTCGTCGCGGTACGGCCGGAAATCCTCCTTCAGCAGCCGACCGAAGTTGGTTTCGGCGCTGCCGTACGGCGGCCCGTAGTTGTTCGCGAGGTCGAAGTGGTTGATGCCGAGGTCGAACGCGGTGCGCAGGATGTCGCGCTGCGTCGCGATCGGCGTCGAGTCGCCGAAGTTGTGCCACAGGCCCAGCGACAGGGCGGGCAATTTGAGCCCGGATTTGCCGCAGGTGCGGTACTGCATGTCGGCATAACGCTCGGAAGCTGCTTCGTAGGCCATCAGTGTGTTCCGTCAGGACGTCGGGGGGAGGGACGCGCGCCGCACGCGAACATCGCGCGCCGGCGGCGGGGAAAACGCACGACGGCTATGGTAGCGAACGTCGCGCGAGCGCGCACGGCGATGGACGACGCCGCGCACGTCGCCTACACTGCGGCGTCTCGAATCACCGTTACAGCGAGGTTGGTATGTCCCGGGTCATCTCGGTTGCGCTGCTCGTCGGCGGCGTCGTGCTGCTGTATTTCGGCGGCCTGTCGTTTCATTCGATCAACGACAACGTATCGCGCTTCTTCACCGGCTCGCCCGCCACGAAGACGATCCTGCTGATCGCGGGCGGCGCCGTCGCCATGCTGATCGGCCTGATCGGCCTCGCGATGCCGACCAACAAGCGCTGAGCGCAGCACTGCGCGGCCGCGCAGCGGTCTGCGTCACGTCACGGCCCGCGTCACGCGATCGCGGCCGCGCAAAATGCAACGGGCGGCCTGGGCCGCCCGTTTCTTCATCCGCCGAGCCGCCGCGGCGCCCCATCGGGCCGCCACGCCGGCCGACACCGATACCGCTGCTAGAACTGCACTTCCGGCTTCGCCGCCGAACGCGTGCCCGGCAGCGGCCGGTTGCTCACGCCGTGATACGTGTACACGAGCGAGAACTTCACCTGGTTCGAACGGTTCTGCCCCGCCGAATGCAGCGTGTTGCAGTGGAAGAACACGACGTCGCCCGTCTGGAGCGGCGGGCAGGTGGCCGCGTCGATCATCTTGCGGTTTTCGGGCAGATCGCTGCGAAAGAACTTCGCATCGTCGAATGCTTCCGGCCCGAATTCGGCCGTATGCGAGCCCGGCACCAGCCACAGCGCGCCGTTTTCGTTCGTTTCCGGCCCGAGCGCGAGCCACACCGACACCATGTCCGCGCGTTCGAACGCCCAGTAGCGGAAATCGCGATGCCAGCCGGTGAGGCTGCCGTACGCCGGGTGCTTCGTCATCATGCAGTTGTGATGCGCGCACGACAGAACCGGCTGCTCGCCGAAGTACTCGCGCATCCATGCGCCGATTTCGGGCGCGATCGCGCGCTCGGCGAACGCCGGATCGCGGTTGTACGCGTCGAGCAAGCGCCGCACCGTGTGCCCGCCCGGCGCATGCTTCGAATCGGGCGCGCCCGGATAGCGCAGGTCCGCCTCGAATTCGATCGGCTCCGCCGCTTCCTGCAACTGGCGCTCCGCGATGCGCTTGAGCGCCGCGCACTGCGCTTCACCGACGAGGCCGCGCGCAACGACGAAGCCGCGTTCGCGCAATTCCGCGACTTGCGCGCGGATCGATTCCGACTGCAATGGTGACGACATGGGATGCCAGACGTTTATTGTGTGAATGTGACGATTGTAAATCGGCGCCGGATGCCGCGAACAGCACCATTGTCGTACGCAGGGGCATGCCAATCGGCGATTTGATCTGGCGCAAGGGAACTGTGCGGCGCGATGCGTGCCTCAGCGACAGGCGGTATGCGGCACGCGCTTGCGGCACAAGGGTTTATCGCGACTTTTGCCCGTCACGAAACCGCTGTAGCCTGTCGCGGCCTGTCAATTCTGGCGGGCGCGGCGCGCAACGAGTTTCGGTAAGATCCGTTGCGCCATCCGAGGCCGTTCATACCAGTGCGCTCTTCAGGGCGCCACCCATACAAGCGAAGCATCGTTCACATGCCATTCCGTCTGACTTCCCGTTTCAACCGCGCTGCGAAGCGCGTCGTGCCGTCCGCTCCCGCCCGCTCGCTGCGCCATCACCGTGCACGCACGCAGGCGCTCACCGAGCGCACGCACGCGCACAGCCGGCTGGACGGCATTCGCGCGTGGTTCCACGCGTTTTTCTCGATGATGAGTACGCAGGCGTTCGCCCGCCGCGCCGGCCTGCGCTCGCTGCTGCAGAAGCCGTCGTCGCTGCGGGCGCTCGCGCTGCGCCGCACGCTCGGCCCGCAGCGCCGCATCAACCGCCCGCGCCGCCTCGCGGCGAGCGCCGGCTGGTTCGGCTTCAGCGCACGCTGAAGCCGCGCCGCGGGCAGCGCCCGCGACGATCGCCTCGTTGCGGCGCCCAATATGCGTAAAAAAACCCCGGCATGCCGGGGTTTTTCGTTTCAGGCGAGCGACGCTTACGCGACGCGGGCCGTCGGCTCCACGCCGGCCGCTTCGGCCAGCGCGAGCGCCTTGTCGGTCGCTTCCCACGAGAATTCCGGCTCTTCGCGGCCGAAGTGGCCGTAAGCGGCCGTCTTCTCGTAGATCGGGCGCAGCAGGTCGAGCATCTTGATGATGCCCTTCGGACGCAGGTCGAAGTGCTCGCGCACGAGCTTCGTGATCACCGCATCCGACACGCGGCCCGTGCCGAACGTGTTGACCATCACCGAGGTCGGCTCGGCGACGCCGATCGCGTACGACACCTGGATCAGCGCGCGCGACGCGAGGCCGGCAGCGACGATGTTCTTCGCGACGTAGCGGCCTGCATACGCAGCCGAACGGTCGACCTTCGACGGATCCTTGCCCGAGAATGCGCCGCCGCCGTGCGGTGCGGCACCGCCGTAGGTATCGACGATGATCTTGCGGCCGGTCAGGCCGCAATCGCCCTGCGGGCCGCCGATCACGAACCGGCCGGTCGGGTTCACGAGGAACTTGATGTCGCCCTTGATCAGCTCGGCCGGCAGCGTCGGCTTGATGATTTCCTCGATCACGGCTTCGCGCAGCGCCGGCAGTTCGATGTCCGGTGCATGTTGCGTGGACAGCACGACGGTGTCGATCGAATCCGGGCGGCCGTCGACGTAGCGGACCGTCACCTGCGACTTCGCGTCGGGGCGCAGCCATTGCAGGCGGCCGTCGCGGCGCAGGCTGGCCTGGCGCTCGACGAGGCGGTGCGACAGGTAGATCGGCAGCGGCATCAGTTCCGGCGTTTCGTCGCACGCGTAACCGAACATCAGGCCCTGGTCGCCGGCGCCTTGATCGAGGTTGTCGTCGTGTGCGCGGTCGACGCCTTGCGCGATGTCCGGCGACTGCTTGTCGTACGCGACGAGCACGGCGCAACCCTTGTAGTCGATGCCGTAGTCGGTGTTGTCGTAGCCGATGCGCTTGATGGTGTCGCGCGCGATCTGGATGTAGTCGATGTTCGCCGTCGTGGTGATTTCGCCGGCCAGCACGACGAGACCCGTGTTGCACAGCGTTTCGGCCGCAACGCGGGAGTATTTGTCCTGCTCGAGGATGGCGTCGAGAATCGCGTCCGAGATCTGGTCCGCGACTTTGTCCGGATGGCCTTCGGAGACGGATTCGGACGTGAAGAGATAATCGTTTGCCACTTTTTCAGGCTCCTGTGTGGTTACGGGTGGTTTCACGTAGCCAGCTTCGTTGGGCCTGAAGCGGCGACGCTTTAGCGGATTACCAGGACCGGGCAGCGCGCTTCGCGCCAGCCGGCTTCGCCCCGCAAGTTGTCAGTTAACTCGGCGAAGCCCGTATTATAGCGGCTTTCCTGAATTGTCACAGACCGTTGCCCGTGCTGCATCTTCCGCTGTCTTACCACCCTGTTCGCAACGTGCCGGCCAGCCGGCCCCACGGAGATTCCGCATGCTAGGCCGCCTCGGCACGCACCTCGCCATCGGCTTGCTGAAGCTGCTCGCCCTGCTGCCGTACGGTCTGACCGCACGGTTCGGCGATGGCCTCGGCTGGCTGCTGTATCAGATCCCCAGCCGGCGCAAGCGCATCGTACATACGAATCTGAAACTCTGCTTCCCGGACTGGAGCGACGAGCGGCGCGAGGAAGTGGCGGGCCTGCATTTCCGTCACGCGATCCGCAGCTACGTCGAGCGCAGCGTTCAGTGGTTCGGCTCCGAGCGCAAGCTCGCGAAGCTGATCCAGGTCGACAGCGCCGTCGACCTCACCGATCCCGATCTGCCCCCGACGCTGTTCCTCGGCCTGCATTTCGTCGGCATCGAAGCCGGCTCGATCTGGCTGAACCGGTCGCTGCACCGCCGTTGCGGGTCGCTGTACCAGCCGTTCTCGAACGCAATACTCGAGGACGAGGCGAAAAAGGCGCGCGGGCGCTTCGACGCCGAGATGGTCGGCCGCGCGGACAGCGCGCGCGTCGTGCTGCGCTGGCTGCGCGACCGCAAGCCGGTGATGCTCGGCGCCGACATGGATTACGGGCTGCGCAATTCGACGTTCGTCCCGTTCTTCGGCGTGCCGGCCTGCACGCTGACGGCCGTCGGCCGGCTCGCGAAGACGGGCCGCGCGCAGGTCGTGCCGTTCATCGGCGAGGTGCTGCCGAACTACAAGGGCTACCGTCTGAAGGTATTCAAGCCGTGGGATCACTACCCGACCGGCGACGACGATCTCGACGCGCGGCGAATGAACGCATTCCTCGAGGAGCAGATTCCGCTGATGCCCGAGCAGTATTACTGGGTCCACAAGCGCTTCAAGACCCGGCCGCCCGGCGAGCCGAGCCTGTACTGAGCCTGCCGCGAGACGTTCGCGGGCGCGCCGTCACGCGCGTGCCCGCACCCTCGCCACCTTCGGCGCGCCTTTCGCGCGCGCCTGCCGCGCCGTTTCAATCTGCCCACTCGCTGCCCACGCAACCAGTCGGCCGATCGGCCGACATCGCGCCGTCGCGACGCTCGAACGACACCCGCCGCCCCGCCCGCGCAGGACGCCCCCGTCGGCTGCATGTATCATTTGCGGTTGAGATCAGCACGACGAACGACGCCGCCCGGAATGGCGGCACATCGCGTTCGTCGCGCCGCCGCCTTGTTCGCCATGGAATTCCGGACCCTGTGAAACTTTCGTTCACCAAGATGCACGGCGCGGGCAACGACTTCGTCGTGCTCGACGGCTATTCGCGCGCGTTGCCGCCGCTCACCGAAGCGCAAGTGCGCGCACTCGCCAGCCGGCACTTCGGCATCGGCGCAGACCAGTTGCTGCTCGTCGAAAAACCGACCATCGACGGCGTGGACTTCAAGTACCGGATCTTCAATTGCGACGGCGGCGAGGTCGAACACTGCGGCAACGGCGCGCGCTGCTTCGTGAAGTTCGTCAGCGACCGCGGCCTGACCGACAAGCGCACCGTGCGCGTGCAGGTGATGAAGGGCCTGATTACGCTGACGATGCAGGACAACGGCGAAGTCGTCGTCGACATGGGCGCGCCCTTGTTCGCGCCGGCGCAGGTGCCGTTCGACGCGTCGGGGCTCGACGGCCGCACGGAAGGCCGCGACACGCTGTGGCCGCTCGACGTCGGCGGCCACACGCGCTGGATCTCCACGGTGACGATGGGCAACCCGCACGCGGTCCAGGTCGTCGCCGACACCGAAGCGTATCCGGTGCTCGAAGAAGGCCCGCTGATCGAGCGCCATGCACGCTTTCCGGAGCGGGTGAACGCCGGCTTCATGCAGATCGTGTCGCGCCACGAGGTGAAGCTGCGCGTCTACGAGCGCGGCGCGGGCGAAACGCTCGCGTGCGGCACCGGCGCATGCGCGGCGGTGGCGGCCGGCATCCGGCGCGGCCTGCTCGATTCGCCGGTGACCGTGCACACGCACGGCGGCACGCTGACGATCGGCTGGGACGGCGCGCGCGACGAAACCGCCGCGCTGATGATGGCCGGGCCCGCCGCGACCGTGTTCGAAGGCGAGATCGACCTGAACGTCTGACCCTTCAACGTCCTGATAACTGAACGCTCCAGTCACATGAACGATCGCGAAGTCGCCGACTACCTGCTCGCCAATCCCGAATTCTTCGCGCGACACGCGGAACTGCTCGCGACGGTCCGTCTCGCGAACCCGCACGGCAAGGCCGCGATCTCGCTGCAGGAGCGGCAGATGGAAATGCTGCGCGACAAGAACAAGCACCTCGAGCGCCGGCTCGCGGAACTGGTGCGCTACGGGCACGAGAACGACAGCCTGTCAGCGAAGTTCAGCCGCTGGACCGCCCGCGTGATCGCCGAGCGCGACCCGTACGCGCTGCCGCGCACGATCGCCGACGGCATTTCCGACGTGTTCGACGTGCCGCAAACGGCGCTGCGCGTGTGGGACGTCGCCGATACTTACGCGCAGGCCGATTTCGCGCGCCAGGTCGGCGAGGAAGTGCGTCTGTTCACGAACGGCCTGTCGACGCCGTACTGCGGTGCGAACACCGGCTTCGAAGCGGCGCAGTGGCTCGCGCCCGCGCTCGCCGCCCCTGCCGCGAACGCCGCGGAAGGCGGCGAAGCCGCGCCGGCCGGCGACGGCGCCGCCACG
>NZ_JAPVQY010000031.1 GCF_027257875.1 Burkholderia sp. IMCC1007 | reverse complement strand
AGCTCAAGCTCGACGAAGGCGAGAACTTCCGCCTGATCGAGAAGCTGCAGAAGGAAGCGAAGTTCGACGGCGCGGACGAAGTCGTGACGATCGACGGGCTGCGCGTCGAATATCCGGACGGCTTCGGTCTCGCGCGTTCGTCGAACACGACGCCGGTGGTCGTGCTGCGTTTCGAAGCCGAGACGCGCGAAGGGCTCGAGCGCATCCAGGCGGACTTCCGCCGCGTGCTGACGGCCGCGAAGCCGGACGCCAAGCTGCCGTTCTGAGTTCGCGCGGCCTGCGGGCCGCGGCCGGCGCGACGCC
Organism: Burkholderia sp. IMCC1007; assembly: GCF_027257875.1. Taxonomy (GTDB): domain Bacteria; phylum Pseudomonadota; class Gammaproteobacteria; order Burkholderiales; family Burkholderiaceae; genus Burkholderia. The sequence continues at coordinate 89,740 of NZ_JAPVQY010000031.1, read as the reverse complement.
CGAGCCGACAGCCGGGCGATCCGTCGCGCCATTTCCGAAAAGCGGCGCACGCGTACTGCGTGCGCCGCTTTTTGCCTGTGTGGTTCACCGGGCGCGATAAAATCGCGTCTTTATGCCTGTCGCCGGCCGTCCGCCGGCGTTTTTTCAGCGTGCAAAAGATCCTGATCGTGCGCGTGTCGTCGCTGGGCGACGTCGTGCACAACATGCCCGTGATCGCCGATATCCGGCGTCGCCATCCCGACGCGCAGATCGACTGGCTGGTCGAGGAAAGCTTCGTCGACCTCGTGCGGCTCGTCGACGGCGTGCGTGAAGTCCTGCCGTTCTCGCTGCGCCGCTGGCGCAAGAAACCGTTGTCGGGTGCGACCTGGCGCGAGATCCGTGCGTTCCGCAAGCGCCTCGCGGCCGAGCAGTACGACCTCGTGATCGACTGCCAGGGTCTCATCAAGACGGCCTGGGTCGCGAGCTGGGCGCACGGCCCGCTCGTCGGCCTCGGCAATCGTACCGAAGGCGCGGGCTACGAGTGGCCCGTGCGCTTCTTCTATCGCAAGCGCGTGCCGATCGCGCCGCGCACGCACGTGGTCGAGCGGTCGCGCCAGCTCGTCGCGGCCGCACTGGGCGACCCGGCGCCGACGCCGGCCGACCCGGTCGAGTTCGGCCTCGACACGCGTGCGGCCGCGCTCGCGGTCGCGGCGCTCGGGCTGAACCTGCCGGTGCCGTACGTGGTGTTCGTGCACGCGACGTCGCGCGCCGACAAGCAGTGGCCGGACGCCGCGTGGATCGAGCTCGGCCAGGCGCTCGTGCGGCGCGGTGCGTCGCTCGTGCTGCCGTGGGGCAACGACGCGGAGCGCGCGACCGGCGAGCGGCTCGCGAAGGAGTTCGGTGCCGCGGCGATCGTGCCGCCGAAGCTGTCGCTGCCGGCCGTGGTCGGTCTGATCGACGGCGCCGCCGCGACGGTGGGGGTTGATACAGGTCTGGTTCATATCGCGGCCGCGCTGAAGCGTCCGACGGTCGAACTGTACAATTTCTCGACGGCCTGGCGGACCGGCGGCTACTGGTCGCCGGACGTCGTCAATCTCGGCACGGCGGGGCAGCCGCCGTCGATCGCGCAGGTGAAGGCGGCGCTCGCGGGCTTCGGCCTGCTGTAATGCCCGTCATGCCTGCCTTGTCTGTCACGCACGCGAATCGACCATGAGCGAATCCCAGATCATCGAAGTCCCGTCCGCCGATTGGAGCGGTCACAACCTGTCGGCGCCGCGCGAGCAGTTGCTGGCCGCGGTCGAGGAAGGCAAGGTGCTGTATTTCCCGCACCTGCGCTTCGCGATCGAGGGCGGCGAGGAAGCGCTGCTCGATCCCGCGCTCGCCGATCCGAAACGCAAGAACATCAGCCTCGCGCCGAACGGTGGCGCGCTCGCCGGCGTGCTCGGCGACAGCGTCACGCAGTCGGCCGTGCGCGCGCTGGTCGCGCGCTTCCAGCAGCAGGCGGGCACGCTCGTCGACGGCCTGTTTCCCGAATACCGCGGCAAGCTGCGCGTCGCGCCGACGAGCCTGCGGCTGATGCAGGTCGAGACGCGCCAGACGTCGTGGCGCAAGGACGACAGCCGGCTGCACGTCGACGCGTTCCCGTCGCGGCCGAACTACGGCGAGCGGATCCTGCGCGTGTTCACCAACGTGAACCCGGCCGGCCAGCCGCGCGTATGGCGCGTGGGCGAACCGTTCGAGGACGTCGCGAAGCGCTTCCTGCCGAAGATCCGGCCGCAGTTGCCCGGCTCGGCGTGGCTGCTGAACCTGCTGCACGTGACGAAGTCGCCGCGCAGCGCCTACGACCACCTGATGCTGAACCTGCACGACGGGATGAAGGCCGATCTCGACTACCAGAAAAACTGCCCGCAGCAGACGATGCCGTTTCCGCCGGGCAGCGTGTGGATATGTTTCTCCGATCAGACTTCGCACGCTGTGATGTCCGGTCAGTTCATGCTCGAGCAAACCTTCTTCCTGCCGGTCGACGCGATGGTGCGCCGCGAATGCGCACCGCTCGGCATTCTCGAACGCCTGACGGGCAAGGCACTCGTTTGAGCGCGCGCCTGCTTCGTGGCAACACGGGAGCCCGCGCATGCTGAGGGCGATCTATCGGGCGCTGTGGTGGCTCGTCGCGCCGGTCGCCGTCATCCGGCTCTTCGTGCGTTCGCGCAAGGAGCGCGGCTATCGCGAGCATATCGGCGAACGCTTCGGCCACGTCGCCGGCCGCTCGCCGGACGATCGCGCGCCGCTGATCTGGGTGCATGCGGTGTCGGTCGGCGAGACGCGCGCCGCGCAGCCGCTGATCGATGCGCTGATGCGCGCGCGCCCCGACGCGCGCGTCCTGCTCACGCACATGACGCCGAGCGGGCGCGCGACCGGCGAACAGATCTTCGGCGATCGCGTGCTGCGCTGCTATCTGCCGTACGACATGCCCGGCGCGGTGCGGCGCTTCCTGCACGCGTGGCGGCCGACGCTCGGCCTCGTGATGGAAACCGAGGTGTGGCCGACGCTGATCGACGAGTGCCGGCGCGCGGATGTGCCGCTCGTGCTGACCAACGCGCGGATGTCCGCGCGTTCGTTCCGGCGCGCGGCGAAGTTCGGCACGGCCACGCGCGATGTGTTCGGCGGTTTCTCGCGCGTGCTCGCGCAGAGCCCGGCCGACGCGGAGCGGCTGACGTCGCTCGGCGCGCGCAACGTGACGGTGCTCGGCAACCTGAAGTTCGACATGACGACGCCGCCGGAGCTGGCGGCGCGCGGCCATGCGTGGCGCGACGCGATCGGCACGCGGCCCGTGTGGGTCGCGGCCAGCACGCGCGAGAACGAAGAGGCGCTGGTGCTGCAGGCGTTCGCCGCGATGCGCACGCCGGGCGCGCTGCTGATTCTGGTGCCGCGTCATCCGCAGCGTTTCGGCGAAGTCGAGGCGCTGGTCGAGCGCGGCGGGTTCAAGTGCGTGCGGCGCTCCGCGTGGGCCGCCGATGCGGCGGCACTTGCGGCCGGGCGCCCGGCAGCCGAGCCGCTGCCGGCCGACGTGACGGTGCTGCTCGGCGATTCGATGGGCGAGCTCGGCGCGTACTACGCGGCGGCCGACATCGCGTTCATCGGCGGCAGCCTGCTGCCGCTCGGCGGGCAGAACCTGATCGAAGCGTGCGCGGTCGGTGTGCCGGTGTTGCTAGGGCCGCACATGTTCAACTTCACGCAGGCGAGCGCCGATGCGATCGCGGCCGGCGCGGCGATGCAGGTCGCCGATCCGCTCGATCTCGCGCACGTGCTCGACGCGCTGTTCGCCGACCATGCGCGACGTGTCGCGATGGGCGCGGCCGGCGCGGCGTTCGCGTCGCGCCATCGCGGCGCGACCGCGCGTTCGGTCGACGTGCTGGCGGCGCTGTTGCCGCCGGTCGAGCGCGGCGCGGGCGCGACCGAGGACGCGCAGGACGCGGCCGACGACTAGACGGCGGCGGCGCAATGCCGCCGGGCAGGCGAGGCGGCCGCGTGTGCCGCCTTGCCGCTCAGACCGTCAGCAATCCCTTCTTCTCGATGAACGCGATCACGTCCGCGACGCCTTCGAGCGCCTTCAGGTTCGTCATCACGTAAGGCCGCTCGCCGCGCATCTTCTTCGTGTCGGACGCCATCACGTCGAGGTTCGCGCCGACGAGCGGCGCGAGGTCGGTCTTGTTGATCACGAGCAGGTCGGACTTCGTGATGCCGGGGCCGCCCTTGCGCGGAATCTTCTCGCCGCCGGCGACGTCGATCACGTAGATCGTCAGGTCGGACAGTTCGGGGCTGAAGGTCGCCGCGAGATTGTCGCCGCCCGATTCGATGAACACGATGTCGGCATCGGGAAAGCGCGACAGCATCCGGTCCACCGCCTCGAGATTGATCGACGCATCCTCGCGGATCGCCGTGTGCGGGCAGCCGCCCGTCTCGACGCCCATGATGCGCTCCTCGGGCAGCGCGCCCGCGACCGTCAACAGGCGCTGGTCTTCCTTCGTATAGATGTCGTTCGTGATCGCGACGAGGTCGTAGCGGTCGCGCATCGCCTTGCACAGCATTTCGAGCAACGTGGTCTTGCCGGAGCCGACCGGGCCGCCGATGCCGACGCGCAGCGGCGGCAGTTTCTTGGTACGGCGGGCGGAGGAGGGAGCGAATGCGTTCATGGCGGGTATCGGATTCAGGAGCGGAACAACCGCGAATACTGGGTTTCGTGCCGCGCGGACAGGATGCCGAGCTGCGGCGCGAACGTGTTGATCGCATCGGGCGGCGTGGCGAGCGCGCGGCGCACGGTCGCGTCGATCGCGCCGCGCAGCGCGACGATGATGCGTTGCCCGGCGAGCTGGCCGAGCGGCACGGCCTTCAGCGCGGCCGACATCTGGTTTTCGACCCAGCCGAACGCGTACGCGGCGAGCGTCGCGTCGGCGCCGGCGTCGTGTGCGGCGGCCGCGTATGCGAACGCGGTCGGCAGCGCGATCGGCGACAGCGACGCGAGCGTCGCGCGGCGCGCGGCATCGCCCCATTCGAGCGACGCGCACAACTGCGCGAGCGACCAGCCCATCTGTTCCGTCTCGCGGCGCAGCTCGGCCGATTCGCGGCTCGCGACGAACCACGCGTTCTCGGCGACGAGCGCGTGCGTGTCGTGCGTCTGCCAGCGGGCGAGCTGGTGCGCGAGGAACGGCAACTCGCCGTGCGCGAGCACGTCGGTCAGGCCGCTCGCGATCCAGTCGCGCGCGGAATCGGCGTCGCGGATCAGGTTCGCGTCGAGCGCGGCTTCGAGGCCCTGCGAATAGCTGTACGCGCCGATCGGCAAAGCGGGTGACGCGAGATGCAGCAGCGCGACGAGCTCAGTGGTGGTCATGACCGTGGTGGCCGTGCGTGCAGCCCGGACCATGCTGATGATCGTGATCGTGATCGTGATCGTGATCGTGGTGCTCGCCGAATACCTGCTGCGCGAGCGCGTAGTCTTCCGCGAACGTCGCATCGTGACCGTGCTTGTGGCCGCCGCCGTACGCGCCGGCTTCCGGCTGGAACGGAGCGCGCGTCTCTTCGACCTGCGTGCCGAGCCGGCGCAGCATGTCCGCGAGCACGGGATCGGCTTCGAGCTTCAGGTAGCCGTCGCCGATCTCGACCGGCGTGTGGCGGTTGCCGAGGTGATACGCGGCGCGCATCAGCGTGAGCGGATCTGCGGCACGCACGAGCAGCACGGTCTCGGGGGCCGCGGCGATACGCACGAGCGCGCCGTCGTCGGCGACGAGCACGTCGCCGTCGCGCAGCACGGTGCCGCGCGGCAGCAGGACCGCGACTTCTTCGCCGGTGTCGAGCGTCGCCGCGAGGCGGCTCTTGCAGCGGGCGTCATAGGCGAGCGTGAGCGTCGGCGCGCGCGCGACGAGCGACGCGGCGAGCTTCACGTTCGGGGCAATGCGTTTGTCGAGGGTGCGCATGAAACTGAGGATTCCAGATCAGAACAGGAAATAGCGCTGCGCCATCGGCAGCACCGTTGCCGGTTCGCAGGTGAGCAACTGGCCGTCGGCGATCACGTCGTAGGTTTCCGGATCGACGCTGATCGACGGACGCCATGCGTTGTGGATCATGTCGGCCTTCGTCACGTTGCGGCAGTTGCGCACCGGCACGATGCGCTTCGCGAGGCCGTAGCGCTCCGCGATGCCCGCGTCGGCGGCCATCTGCGACACGAAGGTCAGCGACGTGCGCGCGAGCGCCCCGCCGCGCGTCGCGAACATCTCGCGATAGTGAACCGGCTGCGGCGTCGGGATGGAGGCGTTCGGGTCGCCCATCTGCGCGACGGCGATCATCCCGCCCTTGAGGATCATCGACGGCTTGATCCCGAAGAACGCCGGCTCCCACAGCACGAGGTCGGCCCACTTGCCGGGTTCGATCGAGCCGACTTCGTGCGCGATGCCGTGCGTGAGTGCCGGGTTGATCGTGTACTTCGCGACGTAGCGCTTCGCGCGGAAGTTGTCGTTGCGCGCGTTGTCTTCCGGCAGCGCGCCGCGTTGCACCTTCATCTTGTGCGCGGTCTGCCACGTGCGGATGATCACCTCGCCGACGCGGCCCATCGCCTGCGAATCGGACGACAGCATCGACAGCGCGCCGAGATCGTGCAGGATGTCCTCGGCCGCGATCGTCTCGCGGCGAATGCGCGATTCGGCGAACGCGAGATCCTCCGCGATCGACGGATCGAGATGGTGGCACACCATCAGCATGTCGAGATGCTCGTCGAGCGTGTTGATCGTGTACGGGCGCGTCGGATTGGTCGACGACGGCAGCACGTTCATCTCGCCGCACACCTTCAGGATGTCGGGCGCATGGCCGCCGCCCGCGCCTTCGGTGTGGTACGTGTGGATCGTGCGGCCCTTGAACGCGGCGACCGTCGATTCGACGAAGCCGGCTTCGTTCAGCGTGTCGGTGTGGATCGCGACCTGCGTGTCGGTGTCGTCGGCGACCGACAGGCAGTTGTCGATCGCGGCGGGCGTCGTGCCCCAGTCCTCGTGCAGCTTCAGCCCGATCGCGCCGGCCGCGATCTGCTCGACGAGCGGCTGCGGCAGGCTCGCGTTGCCCTTGCCGAGAAAACCGAGGTTGATCGGCCAGCCGTCGGCCGCCTGCAGCATCCGCTCCATGTGCCACGGGCCCGGCGTGCAGGTCGTCGCGTTGGTGCCGGTGGCCGGCCCCGTGCCGCCGCCGAGCATCGTCGTGACGCCCGACGCGAGCGCTTCGTCGATCTGCTGCGGGCTGATGAAGTGGATGTGCGTGTCGATGCCGCCCGCGGTCACGATCAGCCCTTCGCCGGCGATCACTTCGGTCGCGGCGCCGATCGCGATCGTCACGCCCGGTTGAATGTCGGGGTTGCCCGCCTTGCCGATCGCCGCGATGCGGCCGTGCTTGATCGCGATGTCGGCCTTCACGATGCCCCAGTGATCGAGGATCACCGCGTTCGTGATGACGGTATCGGGCACGTCGGCGGCCACGCGCTGCGACTGGCCCATCCCGTCGCGGATCACTTTCCCGCCGCCGAATTTCACTTCCTCGCCGTACGTGGTGAAGTCGCGTTCGATCTCGATCAGCAGTTCGGTATCGGCGAGCCGGACGCGGTCGCCCGTCGTCGGCCCGAACATTTCCGCATACGCGCGGCGGCTCAAGCGTAGTGTCATGTGCTGTTCCTGAAGAGCGGGGCGCGGCTTACAGCGGCCCCATCACCTTGCCCTGAAAACCGTAGACGGCGCGCTCGCCCGCGAGGGCGACGAGTTCGACGGTGCGCGTCTGGCCCGGCTCGAAGCGCACGGCGGTGCCGGCCGCGATGTTGAGCCGGAAGCCGCGCGCGGCCGCGCGGTCGAACGACAGCGCGTCGTTGACTTCGAAGAAGTGGTAGTGCGAGCCGACTTGCACCGGGCGGTCGCCGGTGTTCGCGACGACGAGCGACAGCGTCGCGCGGCCCGCGTTCAGTTCGTGTTCGCCGTCGTCGGTGAGGATTTCGCCGGGGATCATGCGGGGCCTCACGGAATCGGGTGATGGACGGTCACGAGCTTCGTGCCGTCGGGGAAGGTTGCTTCGACCTGGATGTCGGGAATCAATTCCGGCACGCCGTCCATCACGTCGTCGCGCGTGAGCAGCGTCGTGCCGTAGTGCATCACCTCGGCGACGGTCTTGCCGTCGCGCGCGGCTTCCATCAGCGCCGCGGTGATGAAGGCCACCGCCTCCGGATAGTTGAGCTTCAGGCCGCGCGCGCGGCGGCGTTCGGCGAGCAGCGCCGCCGTGAAGATCAGCAGCTTGTCCTTTTCGCGGGGAGTCAGTTTCATGAAGGCAGGCGTTCAGGAAAACGTAATTTTTATCGGTGCGTACGCAACCGGGCAGGGGTGCGGACCATCGTAGCACCGCGCTGTTTTGCGTGCGTCGTGTATCGCTTATGTAAGCAGCAAGGTGCGTGCCATGTGCATCAGACGCGCCGTCATGCGCGTTCGTGGTGCGTGATGCGTGCGGAGTGTGCGTCGCGTGTCGTGGCGTTGCGCCGAAACGGTGCGTGACGCGTGCGCGTTCAGGTTTGCCAGAGACGCAGTGGCCGAGCGTCGACACCGTGCACGATGGGGCGCAAGTGAAGCCAGCAGTCGGTGAAGTGGCGCTGCAGCGCTTCCATCGACGTCGCCAGCGCGCGCACCAGTACGACGCCGGGCGTCACGCAGGTGGCGCCGGTGCGGAGCGTCTCGTCGAACGGCATGCGCGCGGCGAGCGCTTCGGCGAGTGCCGCGTCGCACGCGGCGCCGGCCGCCCACAACGTGCCGTAGGCGGGAAAGCCGGCGAGGCCCTGCAGCGCGCCGCGCAGCGGGTCGCGCGCGTCGAGCAGCGCGCGCTCGGTCCACAGCGGCCGGCCGTCGGCATCGACGAGCGCCGAGCTCGACGCGATGCGTCCGGCCGACCACGTTTCGCCGGCCGCCTGCCGGCCGAGCTGCGTCGCGTCCCAGCCGATCGCGCTCGCGCCGTTGCCGAGCGTCACCTTGAAGTCGAGCGCGGCGTGCGCCGCGTCGAAGAACAGGTTGTTCTGCGGCAGCCAGTCGAGCTTCGCGTGCGCGCCGACCGTGATGCCGATGCGCTGCGTCGCATCGAGGCCGTTCGACTTGTACCACTTGGTCGCGCCGGGCGTCGTCAGCACCGCGTGCGTGCCGTCGCCGAGCGCGATGTCGATGTCGAGCCGGTCGCCGCCCGCGACGCCACCCGGTGGGTGCACGATAACCGCATGGCAGATCGCATCGCCTTCCGGGTACAGCGGCCGCTGCACGCGCAGCGGGCCGTCGTGCAGCCGGTGCGCGAGCGTCGTGCGCGCGCCGTGCCGCTCGAAGCCGAGTTCGAGGCGGCCGCGCCACGACTTGGCGACGGCGGGGCGGGATAACGAGGCATGCGAATCGGGGGCGGACATCGGCGGCGAACGGGAAACGAGGAAGCGGGTGCGAAGAACGTGGATGCTACCGGAACAATAATGCAGATGCCGCGTGCGTAGGAAGCACCGGGTTAGGTCGCATCGCCAATCCTCCGCGTGACCAGCATGACCGAACATGTTTGATGGCATGCCATGCAGTGGATCGTCAGAACAGTGCGACGGGCCCGCGATGCGAGAATGGTGGCACGCTGCTGGCTGGTTTATTCCTGGCTCGGCGGCATGGTGTCGATCTCCATGTTGGCTGACGCATGTTCGTCGTCCAGCGTGGCGAATTTCTCGCGGAGCGCCGACTCCTGCTGTGCGAACACCTCCGGTTTTTTCTTTTTGAGATTTTCGAGGTTGATGAGCTTCCATCTCAGGGCCGGCAACTCGCGCAGATGCGCGTATGGCATCAAGGACCAGTCTGGCTCGGCCCGGACCAGCGATATCAGGAATCGACGATGATTCTCCGTGAGCGATGCGGGTAGTTCCCGATGGAGCCGTTCCTGTATTGTTTCGAGCACCGCCAGGTCGACGGGTTCGACCGTCATGCCGACGAAATCGGCGTCATAGGCCTCTGCCATCGAATGCTTCGGTCCAAACAACACCTCGTGAATCGGCCTGTTATGCCCGGACAGGTAGCCCACGAACGCATCCACGATATCCGGGCGCAACCCGTGGTGCGAATACATATGCATCACGTCGAAAAGATCGCGCGGATGCTGGCGATCCAATGCGGCCACTAGCTTGCTGCCGTAGAGCTCCGCGTCGTGAAGCGTCGGGACTGCGATGCTGGTGCTGAAGGTGTCCTCGGCTTGCTTCGTGAGGAGCCGCCGGACGGGGTCGAGTAACGTGCCGCGGAATATGTAGTTGACCTCGACCTTGACGGCGGTCGCGCCGGAAATGACCACGAGCTTCACGTCGTCGCCCTTCGCTTTTCCGGATGAGGAGGCGGCCGAGAACTCCGTCGCATGTCCCTCGGCCTCGATGTGCTTCCGGGCTCGATTCAGTTCGTGGTTGATCGCATCGAGCGCTTCTTCGCGGTTCAGGCCTCGATCGGTGAACACGACGTCGATATCGACCGACAGACGTGGCATGTCATGGAGAAAGAGGTTTAGCGCGGTACCGCCCTTCATCGCGAAGCGCGGCGTGTCGAAGACGATCGGTGCAATCGAGAGCATCAGCCGGACGGTGTCCACATAGGTCTGGTTCATCACGGTTTGAGTGTGAGTCGCTTGCCGTTTTTCATCTTGTTCGACCATCGCGTGCCTTCGCCGAGACGGTTGACGTGCTTCTGGAGCTCTCGTGCCCACGGAAAGTCCGCACCCTGTCCAAGATCCCGCACCAGTCGTACTACCTTCACGCTCGTACAGTGATGTAGAAGCACGTCCAGCGTTTTGACGCGCAGGTTGCGCAATCCGATCACCAGGTTGGATGCTTCCTCTAACGACTGCCCCTTTCCGATGTCGCTTGCAAGCTCCAGTATGGCCCGCTCCGGCACGGAAACAAGCACGTCGGGTCCCCCGGCGGGAAGCTGCGTTAGCCCGTACGAATAGGGCAACGATTCGTCGAACAACGCGGTGGTCTGGTATGTGTAGTGCATGTGCTCTGCGACCCATGAGGGGATGCGATAGGGTCTCGAGCCCCAGAGAATGACTTTCTCTTTGAATGCGATGTTGTGGCGAACACCTTGCCAGGCGAGGGCTGTTTTGCCGCCGACGTGGATGCCGGGGACGCGTCGGCCAAGATACGCGATGATGCCGTCCCGCGAGGGCGTGTCGCCAGTCAGTAGGTAGGTACCTTTTGAAAGGCGTTGCAGCCAGCCGGACTTGACCATATGCGACGCCAAAGCCGCGCTTACGCCCATGTTCCGAAGCATTTCGGAATCGATGGGGTAACCGCGCAGGGTCTCCTGCATCAACCGCTGGACTGTCTTGTTGCTCATCGTGGCGTGACTAGGGCGTTGTCTGTTTGCAGTATATATAGACTATGTTTGATTATCTGCAATTTTATAACGCTATCGCGCCGGATTCGCCGGATCCCGTCAGACCTCAAACCACGCCTCGGAAAGAGCATGATCCGGAGGCGTTGACTGCATGCGGGAAATGCACAGTTTATTTGATAATCCGAAAATATTTAACGCAAGAATAATAAGGGTCCGAATTAACTGATCGTCGACAGCAGGCTGCCACCGGTGTCCATCACACCGCAATCAACTCGCGCACGCCGTCCGCTTCCATGTCCCGCGCATCACCCCCCGCGACGACCTCGCCGCGACTCATCACCCAGTAGCGGTCCGCGATCGAGCGCGCGAAGTCGTAATACTGCTCGACGAGCAGCACGGTCATCTTCGATTCGTCGACGAGCTGGCGCAGCGTGCGGCCGATGTCCTGGATGATCGACGGCTGGATGCCTTCGGTAGGCTCGTCGAGGATCAGCAGTTGCGGCTCGCTCATCAGCGCGCGGCCGATCGCGAGCTGTTGCTGCTGGCCGCCCGACAGGTCACCGCCGCGCCGGGCGCGCATGTCCTTCAGCACCGGGAACAGGTCGTAGATGCGGTCGGGCACTTTCGACGGCGCCTTGCGGCTGGCCGCACCGACGAGCAGGTTCTCCTCGACGGTGAGTCGCGGAAAGATGTCGCGGCCCTGCGGCACGTACGCGAGCCCGGCCGCGACGCGCGCATACGGCGGCAGTGCGCCGAGCGCCGTGCCGCGCCACGACACGCTGCCGCTTTTCGCGGCGACGACGCCCATCAGGCAGCGCAGCAGCGTGCTCTTGCCGACGCCGTTGCGGCCGAGCAGCACGGTGAGCTTGCCGTCGTCGGCGGCGAGCGTCACGTTGCGCAGGATATGGCTGCCGCCGTAGTACTGGTTCAGTGCATCGATCTTCAGCATCGCATCATCGTCCGAGATAAGACTCGATCACGGCGTCGTCGCGCTTGACCTCGTCGAGCGTGCCGTGCGCGAGCACCGCGCCTTCGGCCATCACCGTCACGCGGCCGGTGTCGCCCGCGAGCGCCGCGACGAACTCCATGTCGTGCTCGACGACCATCATCGAGCACGTGCCGCGCAGCGTGTTCAACAGCGCGGCGAGTTCCATCGTCTCGTGGTCGGTCATCCCCGCCGCCGGTTCGTCCAGCAGCAGGAGGGCCGGGCGCTGCATCAGCAGCATGCCGATCTCGAGCCGCTGCTTCTGCCCGTGCGACAGCTCGCCGGCCGCGCGATACGCGTCGCTTTCGAGGCCGATCAGCGCGAGCGTCTCCTCGATCTTCGCCTGCGCGCCGCGATCGAGCCGTGCGCGCAGCGACGCGAGCCAGCCCTTGTCGGTCTGCATCGCCAGTTCGAGGTTTTCCCACACCGGATGCTGTTCGAACACGGTCGGCTTCTGGAACTTGCGGCCGATGCCCGCGCGCGCGATTTCCGGCTCGTTCATCCGCGCGAGGTCGATGGTCTGGCCGAGAAACACCTTGCCCGCATCGGGACGCGTCTTGCCGGTGATCACGTCCATCATCGTCGTCTTGCCCGCGCCGTTCGGGCCGATCACGCAGCGCAGCTCGCCCACGTCGATCTCGAGCGACAGCTTGTTCAGCGCGCGAAAGCCGTCGAAGCTCACTTCGATGTCCTCGAGGTAGAGGATCGTGCCGTGCGACGTATCGATGCCGGGCGGCACGACGCGGCCCATCGACGCGGTGCCGCTGACGGTGAGCAGCTCGTCTTCCGGCGGTGGGGGCGTGAACTGATAGAGCGCCGTGCCGTTCATCCGCGTTTCCCCTTTGCGAGCAGCGTGTCGACGAGGCCCATGATTCCGCGCGGCAGCACCAGCGGCACCAGCACGAAGATCAGGCCGAGAAAGAACAACCAGTATTCGGCGAAGTACGCGGTGAAGAAGCTCTTCGCGCCGTTCACCGCGAACGCGCCGACGATCGGCCCGATCAGCGTGCCGCGACCGCCGACGGCGACCCAGATCGCCATTTCGATCGAGTTGCCGGGCGACATCTCGCCCGGATTGATGATGCCGACCTGCGGCACGTACAACGCGCCCGCGATCCCGCACAGCACGGCCGACAGCGTCCAGATGAACAGCTTGTACGCGAGCGGGCTGTAGCCGACGAACATCAGCCGCGTCTCGCCGTCGCGCACCGCGGTGACCACGCGCCCGAGCTTGCTGGTGACGATCGCGCGCGCGACGAGGAACGCGAGCACGAGCGTCGCGAAGGTCAGCAGCAACAGCACCGTGCGCGTGCCGGCCGACGTGATCGGAAACCCGGCGATGCGCTTGAAATCGGTGAAGCCGTTGTTGCCGCCGAAGCCCGTCTCGTTGCGAAAGAACAGCAGCATCGCGGCGAACGTCAGCGCCTGCGTGATGATCGACAGGTACACGCCCTTCACGCGCGAGCGGAACGTGAAGAAACCGAACACCCACGCGAGCACGGCCGGCACGAGCACGACGAGCGCGAGCGCCCACGCGAGATGCTGCGTGCCGCTCCAGTACCACGGCAGCTGATGCCAGTCGAGGAACACCATGAAGTCGGGCAGGTCGCTGCCGTACTTGCCGTCGCGGCCGATCTCGCGCATCAGGTACATGCCGATCGCATAGCCGCCGAGCGCGAAGAAGAGGCCGTGGCCGAGGCTCAGGATCCCGCAGTAACCCCACACGAGATCGAGCGCGAGCGCGGCGATCGCGTAGCACATCAACTTGCCGGCGAGCGTCATCGCATACGCGGACAGATGGAACGCGCTCGACTCCGGCGCGACCAGCGCGGCGAGCGGCACGCCGATACCGATCGCGATGCACAGCGCGACGAGCGCGAGCCACGCGCGGCGCGACAGCAGCGCGGGGCGGGGCGGCAGGCCGAGCGCGAATTTTTCCGTGCCGCGCGTGCCCGGCGCCGGTTTCGGCGCGTCGGCGACCGGGTTCGACAACGAATCGGTGAAGGAAGTCACGTCAAGCCTCCGCGCTGCGTCCCTTCGGGGCGAACATCCCCTGCGGGCGTTTCTGGATGAACAGCACGATCATCACGAGCACCGCGATCTTCGCGAGCACGGCGCCCCAGAACGGCTCGATCGCCTTGCTGACGAGGCCGAGGCCGAAGCCGCCGAGCACGGTGCCGGCGATCTGGCCGACGCCGCCGAGCACGACCGCCATGAACGAATCGATGATGTAGTTCTGCCCGAGGTCGGGGCCCACGTTGCCGATCTGCGACAGCGCGCAGCCGCCGAGGCCCGCGATGCCCGCGCCGAACGCGAACGCATACGCATCGACGCGCGCCGTCTTCACGCCGACGCACGCGGCCATCCGACGGTTCTGCGTGACCGCGCGCACGAACAGGCCGAGCCGCGTCTTCGTCAGCACGCCCCACGCAATGAACACCACGGCGAGCGCGAACGCGAGGATCGCGAGCCGGTTGTACGGCAGGATCAGGTTCTGCATCACGGTCACGCCGCCGCTCATCCACGACGGGTTCACGACCTGCACGTTCTGCGCGCCGAACAGCATGCGCGTGGCCTGGATCAGGATCAGGCTCACGCCGAACGTCGCGAGCAGCGTCTCGAGCGGCCGGCCGTACAGGTGCCGCAGCACGAGGCGTTCCAGCACGATGCCGACGAGCGCGGCCGCCGCGAACGACACGGGCACCGCGACGAGCGGATACCAGTCGAACGCGGCCGGCGCATAGCGCTGGATCAGCGTCTGCACGACATAGGTTGCGTACGCACCGATCATCAGGAATTCGCCGTGCGCCATGTTGATCACGCCGATCAGCCCGTACGTGATCGCGAGGCCGAGCGCCGCGAGCAGCAGCACGCTGCCGAGCGACAGGCCGGCGAACAACGTGCCGACGATTTCGCCGTGGCGCTGCAACGTGTGCAGCGTGTCGAGTCCTTGCTGAGCGGCGTCGCGCACGCGCGCGTCGGGTTCCGCGTAGCTGCCGTCGGCGTTCTTCGCGACGAGCGGGCGCAGTTGCTCGATCATGTCGAGATCGCTGCGCGCGGCCACCACCTGCACGGCTTCGAGACGCTTCGCAGGATCCGGATCGTGCAGCGCGGCGATCGCCCACAGTGCGTCGAGGCGGCGCTTCAGCGCGGGATCGGTTTCCTTCGCGCGCGCGCGGTCGATCATCGGCTTGAGTGCCGGGTCGGGCGACTTCAGCAGCGCGTCGATCGCGTCGCGACGCGCGCTGACATCGGGCGACGCGAGTGCGAGCCCCGACAGCGCGCCGGCGATCTTCGTGCGCAGCAGGTTGTTCAGCATCACCGGCTGCGCGTCGCCGGCCGGCGTCGCGGCCTGCGTGAACGCATCGTGCGCGGTGTCGCCGGTCTGGATCAGCAGATGGCCGTCGCCGGTCGCGAGCGCGTCGCCGCTCGACAGCGCATTCAGCACCGCGGCGGCGCGCGGGTCGGCATCGGTCGCGAGCCGATCGACTGCGGCCGTTTTCGCGTCGAAGTCATCGCCGGCGAGCGCGGCGGTATCGGCGGCCGTCAGCGCGAATGCGGCGCGTGGCAGCGCGCAGGCGAGCGCAGCGCACGCGACGATCGCAGCGACGGTCCGGTGAAAGCGTATCGGCATCGGAATTCCTGTCAGGCGTGGAGAAGCGTTCTCACGCAGTGGCATGGCGGCTGCGGCGTCGGTAATAACGACGGCGTTTCATGCCGCCGTACCGACACGCCCGTTTGGACGCTTTGCTGCCGCGCGAGCCGCGCGCGGCCGGGGCGCTGCATGTGCGCGCAACGCCCCGCATCGCGTCAGGCCAGCGCCGCGCGCTGCCGGCGCAGGAACGCCGGAATCGAGCTGACGACGTCCGGCTTGCTCTGGTTACCCGCGATGAACGGGCTCCACGGCTGCGCGCGCACGGCGGTTTTCGTCTTCCACACGACGTTGAACTGCCCGTCGCCGCGGATCTCGCCGATCATCACCGGCTTGTGCAGGTGATGGTTGCCGTCCATCGCGAGCGTGAAGCCGGACGGCGCGGCGACCGTCTGGCCGATCATCGCGACGCGCACCTTGTCGACGTCGGTACTCTTCGCCTTCTCGACGGCCTGCTTCCACATATGGATGCCCACATAGGTCGCCTCCATCGGATCGTTGGTCACGCGCTTCGCGCCGCCCGGCAGGTTGTTCGCCTTCACCCATGCGGCGAACTGATCCTTGAACTTCGTGTTGGTCGGGTTCTTCACCGACATGAAGTAGTTCCATGCAGCGAGATGGCCGACGAGCGGTTTCGTATCAATCCCGCGCAGCTCCTCCTCGCCGACCGAGAACGCGACCACCGGCACGTCGGTCGCCTTGATCCCCTGGTTGCCGAGTTCCTTGTAGAACGGCACGTTCGAATCGCCGTTGATCGTCGAGACCACGGTCGTCTTGCCGCCCTGCGCGAAGGTCTTGATGCTCGCGACGATGGTCTGGTAATCGCTGTGGCCGAACGGCGTGTAGACCTCCTGAATATCCGCGTCCTTCACGCCCTTCGATTTCAGGAACGCGCGCAGGATCTTGTTGGTCGTGCGCGGATACACGTAATCGGTGCCGAGCAGGAAGAAGCGCTTCGCGCCGCCGCCTTCCGCGCTCATCAGGTACTCGACGGCCGGGATCGCCTGCTGGTTCGGCGCGGCGCCCGTGTAGAACACGTTGCGCGACATCTCCTCGCCTTCGTACTGCACCGGGTAGTAGAGCAGGCCGTTCAGCTCCTCGAACACCGGCAGCACCGACTTGCGCGACACCGACGTCCAGCAGCCGAACACGCACGCGACCTTGTCCTGCGTGAGCAGCTGGCGCGCCTTCTCCGCGAACAGCGGCCAGTTCGACGCGGGATCGACGACCACCGGCTCGAGCTTGCGGCCCATCACGCCGCCGTTCTTGTTGATGTCGGCGATCGTCATCAGCGCCGTGTCCTTCAACGACGTCTCGGAGATCGCCATCGTGCCCGACAGCGAATGGAGGATGCCGACCTTGATCGGCCCCGTACCCGCATCGGCTGCATGCGCGAACGGGCTCTTGCCCGCCAGCGCGAGCGCACCGGCCATCGAACCGAACTTCAGCAGACTGCGACGTTTCATCGAGTTCCCCTTGACGTGTTGGATTGGCGTGCGCCGTGACGGCGCCGGCATTGGAGTAATGCAAGGCATGTGCCAGTCGGGGGAATGCACGCCGGGCGTGCCTGTGCGGGACAGCGCGAAGCGTCGGCGCGGTGCGCATGACGCGTCGTGCAGCATGCGCGGTCCGTTGCGGTGCGCGCGTGCGGGCGCAAATGGTGCACGGCGTGCGCGCGGGTTCAGGCGCGGGCGTCAGCGGTTGAAGGGCGTGCGCGAAGTGACGCATGTCGCGGGCGGCGAAGCCGCGCGATATCGTCATCGAGGGCGCCGGGGGGCGGCGAGGCCGCGCGACATCGTCATCGAGGGCGCCGGGGCTGGGGAGCGGGACCGCGCGACAACTTCATCGAGCGCGACGCGGGTGGAAAGCGGGGCAGCGCGAAAACGAAAACGGGCGCGCCATGCGCGCCCGTTCGGCGGATCGGTGCGGCCGGCAGCCAGGTGCCGGTCGACGTGGCGGCGCGTGATGCGCGGCCGGGAAGGTCAGGCGCTCAGTAGCGCGGCACCGACGGATCGACGTCGCGCGACCACGCGTCGATCCCGCCTTGCAGGTTGTACAGCTTCGTGAAGCCGCGCGATTCGAGGAACATCGCGACTTGCGCGCTGCGCATCCCGTGATGGCACACGCAGACGATTTCGGCTTCGTCGTCGAGCTCCTCGCTGCGCGCGGGGATCTGCTGCATCGGGATCGACACGCTGCCGGCGATCTGCGCGGTCGAGATTTCCCACGGCTCGCGCACGTCGAGCACGATCGGCGCGGGACGTGCCGAATCGCGAAGCCATTCCGCGAGCATCGCGGGCGTCAGGATCTGCATGGGGCCGCCGTTCAGAACTTGAAACGCGACGGTTCGATCGCGTTCACGAGGTGGTCGACATAGGTTTCGAACACGTCGGCGACACGGTACTGCTTGTCGTCGATGCGCGTGATGATCTGCGCCTTCATCACCGGACGGCCGCCGACGAATGCCGACAGGCGGCCGCCGACCTTCAGCTGCTCGAGCAGTTGCTGCGGCACGAGCGGCAGGCCGCCGGCCACGCAGATCACGTCGTACGGCGCCTTGTCCGCCCAGCCGAGCGAACCGTCGCCGAGCACGACTTCCACGTTCGTCACGCCGTCGTTGCGCAGGTTCTCTTCCGCGAACTTCGCGATGGCCGGATCGATCTCGACCGCCGTCACGTGCCGTGCGCGGTGCGCGAACAGCGCGCTCAGGTAGCCGGAGCCCGCGCCGATCACGAGCACGTTCTCGTGCTTCTTGACCGTCAGTTCCTGCAGCACGCGCGCTTCGACGCGCGGGAACAGCATCTTCGCGCGGCCGCCGGGCAGCGGCAGCTCGAGATCGGCGAACGCGAGATCGCGATGTTCGGGCGACACGTACTTTTCACGCTTGACGATCGACAGCAGACCCAGGACGTCGAGATCCAGCACGTCCCACGGCCGGATCTGTTGTTCGATCATATTGAAACGCGCGTTTTCGATATTCATGGTGTGGTCACGCAGCCAGGTCGGCCGTCAGCGGGGATAGAGAAACTTCGTGATTGTACCAAACGGGGCGGCGGCAAAGCCTGCCGGCCCCGTGCAACAGACCTTTACCCCTTGCTCTTCTTGATCTGCGCTTCGAATGCGAGATCCAGCTTGCTCGCCTTGCGCGGCTTTTTGGGGCCGAATTCGTCGACGAACTTGACGAATTCGTCGAGCGGCAGCGGCTCGCAGCGCTTCTCGGCGGTGCCGCCGGAGCGGTCGACGAGATAGAACAGGCCGCCGGCCACCGCGACGGCCGCGAACTGCGGGTTGCCGGAGCGGGTTTTCAGGCGTTCGACTGCGTTGGTTGCTTTGGTGGTGCGCATGGTGCGGGTTCTGGCAGGGGCGTCGAGCCCCTCACTGTATCAAACCGGCCACCCGCCTGCGGCCGCGCGGTGTCAGACGGTGCGCGAATAGCGATGTTGCGGCGTGTGGCCGAGATACGCGTCGAACGCCATCGCGATGTTGCGCACGACCATCCGGCCGGCCGGATGGATCGTCAGCCGGTCGCGGGCGATGCTCAGCAGCGCGTCGCGCTCGAACGGGCGCAGCGCGTCGAGCTCGCGCGCGAAGTGATCGGCGAAGCGGATGCCGTGCGCGGCCTCGATGTGGGAGAACGGCAGTTCGAGGTTGCACATGAGCTGCGTGATCACGTCGCGGCGCAGCCGGTCCTCGGCCGTGAGCCGCACGCCGCGCGCGATCGGCAGGCGGCCCGCGTCGAGCGCGGCGCCATAGGCCGGCAGGTCCTTCGCGTTCTGGGCGTAGACGTCGCCGACCTTGCCGATCGACGACACGCCGAAGCCGACGAGATCGGTATCGGCCCGCGTGCTGTAGCCCTGGAAATTGCGCTGCAGCGTGCCGTTGCGCTGCGCGCGCACGAGTTCGTCGGACGGCCGCGCGAAGTGGTCCATCCCGATGTACACGTAGCCGGCCGACGTCAGCATGTCGATCGCGAGGCCGAGCAGCGCGATGCGCGTTTCGGGCGGCGGCAGCGTCGCGTCGTCGATCTGCCGCTGCATCTTGAACAGGTTCGGCATGTGCGCGTAGCCGAACACCGACAGCCGGTCCGGCGCGAGCGCGATGATCGTCTCGAGCGTGCGCGCGAACACGGCGACCGTCTGGTGCGGCAGCCCGTAGATCAGGTCGACGCTGACCGAATGGAAGCCCGTCGCGCGCGCGGCGCTCAGCAGGTCGGCCGTCATCGCGAGCGGCTGGATCCGGTTGATCGCCTGCTGCACGACCGGATCGAAGTCCTGCACGCCGAGGCTCAGCCGGTTGAAGCCGATGTTGCGCAGGTGGACGAGCGTCGCGGGCGTGACCGTGCGCGGGTCGATCTCGATGGAGAACTCCGCGTTGGCGTCCGGCGCGAGCGTGAAGTGTTCGCGGGTAGCGGCCATCAGCTCGGCCGTTTCCGCGTCGGACAGGAAGGTTGGCGTGCCGCCGCCCCAGTGGAGCTGCGTGACCGGCCGCGCGGCGTCGAACAGCGCGGCCTGCAGCGCCATTTCCCGCTTCAGCTGGTCGAGATACGGGCGCGCGCGGCGGCGGTTGTTCGTCGCGATCTTGTTGCAGCCGCAGTAGAAGCAGGCCGTGTTGCAGAACGGGATGTGGAAGTACAGCGACAGCTCGCTCGACGACGCGCCGGGATCGCTCGCGGCGCGCACGTAGTCGGCCGGATCGAAATCGTCGCGAAACTGCAGCGCGGTGGGGTACGACGTGTAGCGGGGCCCGTTTGCGCCGTATTTCGCAAGCAAATCGGGACGGAACATCGTGTCGGCAGAACCGGAACTCATGGTGGTCTCGCGCTTTCTGGATGCTGCCGAGTATATAAACGCGCGTTTGGGCTGCATTGTGTAATAAGGTCGCAGCCGCCGGTGGCACAATGCGCAGTGGGCTGCCGCACCCCGCGTCCGGTTGCCGCAGCGTTTTTTTGTTGTTCGTACGAGAGAAGCCGAGTGTCCGTCGAAATGCCTGTTCGCCCGGCGCCCGCCGAGGTCCCGCCGCCGCATGCGTGTCGCGAGGGTTGCGGCGCGTGCTGCATCGCCCCGTCGATTTCCAGCCCGATTCCGGGCATGCCGGACGGCAAGCCGGCCGGCGTGCGCTGCGTGCAGCTCGGCGACGACCTGCGCTGCCGGATCTTCGGGCGGCCCGAGCGGCCTGCCTGCTGTTCCGGGCTGCAGCCGTCCGCCGAGATGTGCGGCGCGTCGCGCGACGACGCGCTCGCGTGGCTCGCGCGCCTGGAGGTCGCGACGCAGCCGTCCGGTGGCGCCTGCGCGGCGCGGTAACGGGCCGCCGCCGCGCCGGCCGTTCGCCGCGTTCGAGGGCGGCCGCGCACGCATGGAACCGCCGGCGCGCGCCGCAGCACTAACGTGGGTCCATTGCCCCGCCATGGGCCGGAGCCGATAGCCAGCCTGCCGCTTCGCCCGACACAGGAGATTTCCAGCATGACCGCACCTTGCACGCCCGGCCGGCGCCGTTTCCTCGCCGTCTGCGCCGGCGCCATCGGCGTGTCGGTATCGCTCGCCGCCTGCGCGTCGACGTTCCCGTTCATCCCCGATCACTACACGTTCTCGCGCGGCGACGTGCAGAAAGCCGTCGCGCGCAAGTTTCCGTACCAGAGGACGGTCGCGCAGGTCGTCGACGTGTCGCTCGCGAATCCGGCCGTCAACCTGCTGCCTGACCGGAACCGCGTCGCGGTGCAGCTCGACGCCCATTTCGCGAGCCCGTTCCTGCGCGAGCCCGTGAGCGGCAAGTTCACCGTGTCGGGCCAGCTCGCGTACGACGCGCCGAGCCGCTCGGTCGTGCTGAAGGCGCCGGCCGTCGACAGCCTCGTGCTCGACGGCGACGCGCAGATGTATGCGCAACAGGTCGGCGCGGCCGCCGGCCTGCTCGCGACGCAGGTGCTGACCAACTATCCGATCTACACGTTCAAGCCCGAACAACTGCAATTTGCCGGTGTGAACTACGAACCCGGTACAATTACGATTCTTACAAACGGCATACGCGTGGCTATCGTCGAAAAGTGACGATGCACCGCGCGCGGCCGGGCGGGCCGCGGCGGTTACGTGGCCCTTTCTTTCGACCACTTCGGAGTTGGGCCACGGATGGACTGGATCCTGATCTGCAAGGCATTGATCCTCGGCGTCGTCGAGGGGCTGACGGAATTCCTCCCAGTGTCGAGCACCGGTCATCTGATCGTTGCCGGCAGCTTCCTCAACTTCAACGACGCGCACGCGAAAACCTTCGACGTCGTCATTCAGTTCGGCGCGATCCTCGCCGTGTGCTGGGAATACCGGCAACGGATCGTATCGGTCGTGGCCGGCCTGCCGCGCCGGCCCGACGCGCGGCGCTTTACGCTGAACGTCGTGATCGCGACGATTCCCGCGATCGCGCTCGGCCTGCTGCTGGAGAAGAAGATCAAGGCCGTGCTGTTCTCGCCGGTGCCGGTCGCGTTCGCGCTCGTCGTCGGCGGCGCGATCATCCTGTGGGCCGAGGCGCGGCAGCGCGAGCGCAGCGCGCCGCCGCGCGTGCAGTCGGTCGATGCGCTCACGCCACTCGATGCGCTGAAGGTCGGCATCGCGCAATGTTTCGCGCTGGTGCCCGGCATGTCGCGCTCGGGCTCGACGATCATCGGCGGGATGCTGTTCGGCCTCGACCGGCGCGTGGCCACCGAATTCTCGTTCTTCCTCGCGATCCCGATCATCTTCGGCGCGACGCTCTATGAAACCGTCAAGGACTGGCAGGCGTTCACGGTCGACTCGCTCGGCCTGTTCGCGCTCGGGCTTGTCGCGGCGTTCGTCAGTGCGTTCGTCTGCGTGCGCTGGTTGCTGCGCTACGTCGCGACGCACGATTTCACGGTGTTCGCGTGGTACCGGATCGCGTTCGGCCTGTTCGTGCTGCTCGTCGGCTATAGCGGCTGGCTGAACTGGGCGTGATGCCGGAGCGCGGGCGGCGGCGCTTTCAATGAAAAACGTCCCGATCGGCACATGCCGGTCGGGACGTTTTTCATTGCGCGGCGCGGCGCGTGCGATGCACCGCTGCGGTGGGGATTCAGCCCGCGCGCTTGCGGAACACCAGGTCCCACACGCCGTGGCCGAGCCGCAGCCCGCGCCGTTCGAACTTCGTCACGGGGCGGTAGTCGGGGCGCGGCGCGTAGTCGGCGGCCGTGTTCTCGAGCGACGGATCGGCGCCGAGCACGTCCAGCATCTGTTCCGCGTAATTCTGCCAGTCGGTCGCGCAATGCAGGTACGCGCCGGGCTTCAGCCGCGATGCGAGGTGTGCGACGAGCGGCGGCTGGATCAGCCGGCGCTTGTGGTGGCGCGCCTTGTGCCACGGATCGGGGAAGAAGATGTGCACGCCGTCGAGGCTTTCCGGCGCGAGCATGTGCTCGAGCACTTCGACCGCGTCGTGCTGGATGATGCGGATGTTCGGCAGGTCCTGCTCGCCGATCAGCTTCAGCAGCGCGCCGACGCCCGGCTCGTGCACCTCGACGCCGAGGAAGTCGTCGCCCGGGCGGTGTGCGGCGATTTCGGCGGTCGATGCGCCCATCCCGAAGCCGATCTCCAGGATGCGCGGCGCGCTCCGGCCGAATATGGCGTCCCAGTCCGGGATTTCCGGTGCGTACGGCACCACGAAGCGCGGGCCCAGATCGTCGAGCGCGCGGCGCTGGCCGGTCGATACGCGGC
Organism: Burkholderia sp. IMCC1007; assembly: GCF_027257875.1. GTDB lineage: Bacteria > Pseudomonadota > Gammaproteobacteria > Burkholderiales > Burkholderiaceae > Burkholderia. The sequence goes on along the minus strand of NZ_JAPVQY010000031.1, from coordinate 66,526 downwards.
CGGCGCGCGTCACGAAGCTGCGGATGCGGCGGCGGTGCAGCGGATTGACTTCGGCGGTGCCGTCGGCGGCTTCGTCGGGAAGGGCGGCATCGTGCGGCGGCTGGCCGGCTTCGTTCGGATCGTCGTGCATCATCGGTGACAGAGAAAGGCTCGGTTCGGGCGAGGGCCCCTATGCGCAGCAGTGTGGCGGATGAACCGGCACATGGTACAAAAAAGCCGCCTTCAACGAGGCGGCTCATGCGCAGGCTGCAGTGCAGCAGAAAGTGGAGCGGGCGATGGGAATCGAAGCACCGTCCACGCGCCCCCGCAACACATTGATTTATAAGGAACACGGAGCGGGCAGCGCTACTCCATGTCGGATACTTGTGTAGCAGTTTACCAGAAGACCACGCTACGGACCTTCCAGCGCGATGACGGTGCGGGGTTTCACGGGTTGTATCATAGGCGTCGTGAACTTCTGCTGACGGAGCTCTAACTATGCCGACGATGTGGTTTGCGAAGGATGGCCCGCGTCCAAACAGTCAGTTCGGACCAGGGGTATCGATCACCTTTGAAGAAGCTGAAGCGATCATCGGCTCACGGCAGGTGATATATGCGGGAGTTGACGCGCCTAGCATCAACGCAGACCGGCCCTCACATTCGGTCAAGAATGTTGTGCTTGAGGTCGAGCCGGATGAAGGTGCTGGTGCACGTTTGTCCGAGACCGGATTCTATGTGATCGCGGGTATCTTGCCTTCAGAGGCAGAGCGTGTGCTGGAGTCACATCGGAATAGCGCGTAACGTCTCGCCCAATAGATCCAGCATCGAGCGACTTCTATAAGGATTGACGATCCGCGGCCTCGATTGAAGGATGCGATACCTCGGACCGGTCGCGGATTTCCTAGGACCCCCTACCGTTTGTGTGCCCCGACTTGTGGGCTTGTCGGTGTTCCGTAGAGGGATTTTCGAGACACGACGCGAGTTAGGTTATGCGAACACCAGTGAAATGTCGGAGAAAATTCGGAATGCCCCGAAATGGGGGGCTGTCGGCGGCCTTTGAAGGTTCGAGTTGGCCCGCGCTTTCTGCTATGCGTGAGGCGGTTTTTCGTTAAGAGAGAGTGCAGCAACGTTGACAGCCAGATTGACGACAATAGCGGCGAGGGGGCAGCCAAGCCCCCTTGCTTTATTGCGCCCTTGCAGGCTCGCCAATGCTCTTCAACAAAGCGTTGTATTGGTCGGGGTCGGTTAGGTAGATTTTATCCAGGACGAAGTTGGCGACTTTGGCAATCTCGGGAATCTCCACCGGTTTAAATCCTCGATCGGGAATTGACTCAAGATGTGAGAATTCATTGTTGAGCCGGTTTACCAATGCGATTGCGGTTGCGTCTTCTTCGCCAAAGAATTTTTTGATGCGCTCAAAGGCATCATTCTTGTCGTCGTGGTATGGAAATTTGAAGAATAAAAACGCTTCCAGAAATTTGCGCAGATTATTGCCGAACCCATAGAATGGCTCATGCCCATCTTTAGCGGCATCCTGATTTTTACATTTGTAGATTTGATGAAAGAGGTAGTTGAATTCAGTGATGTAGTCCTTCAGGTAAGACGGCATGAGCATAATGTTGCTGTTCGCACCGTTGCGTTCGATCATGAAGTGCTCATTGTCATCTACGGATTTTGGCTTGCCATCTCCTATAGATGCCTTCTTTTTTGGAATTGAAAGGCGTTTGAGATACTTCAAGAAATCTAAGTTGTGGGTGGAAATGAAGAGCTGGTTGTAGCGATAGCTGTTTGAGTTGTCGGCGTTTTTTACGGGCTTGGCAATCAGACTTTCGATGAGGCTAAACATGAAGAAGATGTGGTTGCCGTCTAGGCTGGAAATCGGATCATCGATGTAAATAATTAGATCCTTTCCCTTGCTGTCGGGTTCTTCCAGCTTGGCAATAAAATAGCAAAATGCAATGAGGCTGCATTCTCCTTCGCTGAGGTTGTAAGCCGACTTGCCATCGCGCGTGACTTCAAACCGAACGGCGGTTTTGTCAGCACTGTCCTTTGCTTCAAGCTTGATTCCGTCGTGGCCAAAAAAGTGATTCAAGAGACTGTTGACTCTCTCGGCACCTTTTCGTTCGTCTATCTGTTGCCCTTGCAAACTAACAACCTCCGCCTGCAATTCGACGATTTCTGTATTGGCAGTGGTGTATGCCGTATTGGCGTTGCTTGCTTGGGTCTCAAGTTCCGTGATGCGTAGCTTCTCCGCGTCGTAAGAGACGTCGGCGACGAAGGAAGCGACATCGGTCAGTCGCAATGCTTCACGCGCGGAGCTCTTGTCCTTTTCGAGAGAGCTCGTCCTATTGTTGTTTTTGGTGATTAATGCATTAATCTCGTCAATAAGCTGTTGAATCGCTGCGGAGTCGTATGTGAAGCGCGGCATGGCAACCGGCTGAAAAAGGTTATTTTTGCGGTCCCCTAGCGCGGATTTGAGTGCTTCCAAATCCTGTTGATAAATCTTCAAGCACTCTGCAAGCGCCTTTTTGCTCGCTTCAAACAGAATTTTCTCTTCTGAATAAAATTCATCCCCGGTCAAAGTCATAAATTCTGGAATGCGCTTGATCTCGGAGTCAACTGTAGTCATGCATCTGTTAAGGGCAGATTCAAGGTCGGACGATTCCTGGCTGAAGTGGGAGTCCAGGACTTGCCAAATGTCATGTGGCAAGCTCTGACGACAGAAGGCACAAGTGTCGCGCTTGTTTTTGTGTAGGGGGATGCCCTGTTTCACCCAGAGTTGTAGAGCGCTCTCACTAAGCAACTCCTGTATGGCCCGCGTAGGCTTGATCTGCCTTTCAAGCAGATCCTTCGCTGTGTTTGCTATTGATTCAATATCAAGATTGATTGCTGTTGCGTCTGTAATATCGGGCAACGCTTCTTGCTTCAGTAAATTTACCTTTGCAGCTTGTTCTTCAGTCGTTAGGGCTGTAAAGCTCGCCTTCTTGATCGAGGTAATATCTTTCTTAATGCTCTCAATGTTGTAGACGGCTGAGCCATAAGTTCGGTTTCGCTTGATTTTATCATTGGCGTGCGTGCGAAGCTTTCCTTCGAGAGAATCGAGGGCGGTCTTGTGGTTGTTCTTTGTTCGTTCCCGTTCTTTACGCTTCTCTTCCAGATCGTGGAGTAAGCCGGCCTTGGTCTCAACACTACCTAGCTTCGCTCTAATCGCAGCGATCGCGTCTTCAACTTCCTTGTTTTTCTCGCCGACGATGGCGAAGGTTTTTATTTCCCCGTCTTTGTTTTGATTAACGAGAAAGCTCAGATTGTCGCTGACAAAATCGCGGTTATAGACGCGAACATCATAGGCATGTGTGCCAATAGTAAGCTGCGTTACGTCCCCTTTGTCGCCGTGGATTTTGAATGAGGAATCCGTGTAATTCTGCGGAAGATGTCCGGTTTCTAAAGCCCGAAAAATTCGAGAAAGCGTGGTTTTTCCAGAGTAGTTCCGGCCATACAAGATGTTCAGGCGTTTGAAGTCTTGCGGATTATTTCCTCCGTCTCGGACACGCTTTTTCCAATCCAGGTCAGCAAAGCTACCGAAACTATCTATGTCGAGTCCAGTGATCATCTCGTATGCCCCGCGCATATTGTTGTCTTAGTAGCGAGGAGTCTAGACGAGGACCGGCCAATTTTCTAGCCGTGGCCGGTCCGTAATGTTGATGTAGCCGCCGTTTGCGAATACTTGTGCCAGTGACCACTTGCGTCGAACACGAGCCCGATATGGTCCGACCGTTCCAATGCGCTGCTGGCCGTTCAAACCACGGGGCGCGACTGCGGGCGCGAGTGGGGGCGAGAAGCGCCTTCCCCCCGGATGCCACGAAGACCCGATCGAACTAGAGGGGGCTTCTCTTTCCGCGTGCCCTCTCATTCCGGAGGCTCTGTGAAAGGCGAGCGGGAGGAACCTGAGGGCGGCGCTAGCCGCCCATGGTTACTCGGCTACTTCGCTACTCAGTTACCGGTTACAGGCTACGGAACGGGATTTTTTGCAACTATATGATTTTAATGGGAAATTCGCGGTTCAACTATCCCGTGATGTATCCCGAAAACTATCCCGGAATGTATCCCGGACACCATCCCGAGTTCTGCCCCGCTAGATCGAAATGCCCAAGTGCTTTTTGATTGTATCGACCTTGCGTTTCATGCCCCGCACATCGATGGGCTTTGTCCCGCGCATCCTGGCGACAAGTGATGCTAGTTCGTGCGCTGGCGCGTCAAGTCCAATCAGTTCCATTGCTACGCGCACGTCGATCCAGTCGTCAATATGGCTACGCACATTCCGCTGGCGACGCGTTGCGTTATTGAGGGCGCTGCGCCATGTAGCCTTGGACCCGTCGATACGTTTCCACTTCTCGCGGATTGAGTCGGTCTGTAGGGCAGCAAGTTCCGCGGCGAGTGCGTCATCGATGCCCAGTGCTTGAAGCTTTCGTTCGCCCGTCCACTTGGCACGCGCAAATTCTGCGGCGCCCTTGAAATCGAACGACTCGCCAGTGAAAAGCTCGCGAAACTCCAGTTCCGTGTCGATCACATATCGGTGCCCGCGTTCGTGCAACCAGTGGCAATCGATAACTTGACGGTCTCGCCCTAGAAACTCATCGGGTCCACCTGCGGCGCATGTATGGGCAGGCTTTGGAAGTGGTCGAAAGCGAGGGGCGATCTTGCCGCGTCGGTTGAGCGCAAGACTGAGTTGGCTGATTTCTACTCGGTGCCGCATGTAGCGCGCAGATGTCGTCGCGGAGGTGAGCGGCCCCGCCAACTCCCGCAGCCTGTCGAGGAGTATGTGGTCGTCTACTTCAGCCAGATGCTTCCATCCATCGCATGGGAATTCGTATGCTCCCGACTCGGTGCGGACCGCAATGCTAGCCGGTCCGACGAGTTTGAGTTGTGACGCACCCAAGTGCGTCGGTATCGGTAGATCGTCAAGCAGCGAATCCAGATCGTCTCGCGCCTGCATAGTCGTTTCGTGCTGGATCGCTGCGGCGTTCATTTCGATACTCCGGCCTCGGTCAAGCTGCGCTCAAACCGATCGCCGATAGTCTCGTAGCCGGGGGCAATGCGCTTGATTCCTTTAACGAGGTCGTCCGGGCCGTAGCTCGCGAGGAGGTTGGTGCCCAGCGCCCATTCCTTGCTATCGCGCGGAAGCTGTTCGAGCCATGTTCGCAGTTCCCACAGTTCCTCGATATGTGAGGATAACAAACGGTTGACGATGCCGGACTCGGTGAGTTCGGTTGCGTCAGCAAGCCAAGAAAGAAGGTCAGCGGTGGACGTATCCACTGCCAGAGTGATGCGGCGCTTGTCAGTAGCCATGAGTCAGTTCCAAAAAGAGTGAAGGGGAAACAACAAAAACAAACTATATCACACTGGTGTGACAAAGTGTGATTGATCGCGCGCCGAATAACGACCGGCTTCCGGCGGTATCCGACCGTTGCTTTTGACCCGCCAAAAAATTACCCCTTGGCTTTCCTGACACGGCGTCCTACTCTGGCACCAATTTGTGGCACATTTCCTTGGGGAGAGTAGCGATGGTGGTGTTTGGATACGGTCGGGTCTCGACTGGACAGCAGACGGCAGATAACCAGTTCGTTGAACTTATGCAGGCGGGCTACCAGATCGAACCGGAGTTCTGGTTCGCCGATGAAGGTGTCAGCGGCAAGGTCTGTGCGGAGCAGCGTCCTGGGTTCAAGCGCCTCCTCGGGCAGATACGCAAGGGCGAAACGTTGGTCGTATCGAAGCTGGACCGGCTCGGGCGCGACGCCATCGACGTGTTGCAGACTGTCCGGCATCTGGGCGAGCGTGGCATCAAAGTCATCGTGCTCCAACTCGGTGCGACCGATCTAACCTCAACGGCGGGCAAACTGCTGCTGTCGATGCTGGCCGCGGTCGCGGAAATGGAGCGCGACCTGCTGATCGAACGCACGCAGGCGGGACTGGCCCGTGCTCGCGCCGAGGGGAAAAAGCTCGGCAGACCGTCGAAAACCACCCCAGAACAGCGCCGCGAAATTCGCGAAAGGTTGGCGCGCGGGGAATCGGTGAGTGCCCTTGCGCGGGGCTATGCAGTTTCACGGGCGACGATCAACGCTATTCGTGGTGGAGCTTGAGCAGGCGCTCGCCCGAGTTCCCGCTTGTAACTGGGGTCTTTGTAGGCAAGCGACTTCCGGGTCGATTACATCCACCACGGACCCGGTGGGAATAGGTCGTCATCGTCCTGCATTAGCTGGGACAGTTCTTCATCGTCGTCCAAAAGAAGCCGTGCGAGGTCAAGCAACGTGTTGAAGTGATCGAAACCCCAGCCGGAGATAAACTGAATGTATATCTTGTCGGTTATCCGAAAATGGTAACTTGCTGCTACCAAGTCTTTTATGAATAAGACCGCGTCGCTTTGATGTTTGAAAATCTGCTTCGACCATCCATCGGAATCTACCTGTTGTCCGGATTCGGCGACCAGAAAAAGCGCTGCATCCATGTTGCATTGAATTTCATCGAAGCAGTCCGGATCGCTTGGTCCGAAATTCTCATAATTCTCGATTACCTGAACAACCATCATTCCTCCGCGTGGTTTGGTTAGCGCAGCCTTGGCTGCACGTTTGGGAGGAAGAAGCTTATAAACCGGAGATAGGCTTTTCAATAGATCTGGTAGGCAACATTGATTTTTTTAATTCAATGAAATCAATGGGTTGCGATGGAAAAATCGCGAGCCTAAAAATTCAGCAGGCGAACGGTAATAATTACATGGATGCGGTGACCCCAAACGGGACGCGGTGGGCGTATGCGGCTCGGTTTGCCGACCGGTTGTTCGTGCCCATGCTAGTGCTTGGGCAGCGGTGCGCTAAAGCACGCGCCGCCCTTCGTGGATGACCGCAGCACTACCGGGTATTGACCTGCCCGCGACTTTGGATGCGGATCATTTTGCCGTCTTTGTCGAAAAGGATTGCAAGGTTAGACGAAGTGCCACCGATCACTGACGCTTGCGAATACATCCATTGTTGGAGCGTGCCGCCGTTCGGCATAGCGTTGGTGGCCGTCGGTGTGCCAAGCTTCTCTTGCGCTTGCTGCATCGTCGTCACGCCCGGAACGAATTGGTCGGCGTCGTGGATGTCGAACTTGCTTCCCATCGTCATGCATGCGGACAGGGTAAGGGCCAAGGCGCAAGCCCCGAGCTTCTTTATCATTCGTTAGGTCTCTTTCTAGATATGGCGGGCGGTGGACAAACGCAACAAGACGTGCCCCCGCGTCTGTTGCGCTACGGCAGCGTTGCGTTTCAGTATTCGGAAGCGCAAACCTTGTAGACCGCGCGTTGCAACTGATCCGGTGTGGCATCGCGTTGACGTTTGTAAACCAGATCGAGTGAGCCCATGTAGAGTCCGCGGAATTCGCGCCGCCAGTCGGGCTGGATCGTTTTGAGGCTCGTTTCGAATTTCGCTTGCTCGGTCGCATAGGGAACCCCATCGTCTCTGTCTCGTGCCATCTCCAGGGCCATCCGACTGATTTGCAGACATATGCCTTCGCTGCCAGCCCATGCCCGGGTGGTCGTTACCGGTCCGCACATCAGCGCGAGCAGCAACGCTATGGAAGTGCGCGTTGCGCGCCGATGGTTTGCATGTGGTCGTGTCATTTATAGGGTGGCCTCTTTAAGGGTGGCCATTTTTAGGGTGTGTCGCGATTATACGTGCCCGCCAACAATGCCGTGCATGACGGCAAACACATCACTCAGGAATCGCTTCGGGGCGAGGGTTCGAGAACTGCGGAAAGCTACGACCGGGCTTAGCCAAGAGGCTTTCGCCGACAAGTGCGGCTTCGTTCGTAGCTATATGGGGAAGATCGAGACCGGCAAGGCAAATCCATCCTTGGACTCAATTCAGACAATCGCCGATGCTCTCGGCGTGCCGGTCAAGACATTGTTCGAGGAAGACGGTGCGGAGGGCGCATCGTCAGTTCAAGACTAGGGGCTAGTCAGCCCGCGTGCCGCTCGATCCACGACGCACAAGATCCTTCTGACGCTTGGCGCATTCAATGGCCCGGATGCCGTCTGACGCAATGAACGGTGCGATGCCGTCTGCTTCAGGGAAGGCCAGCCCATTGATCACAGCGGCCAACTGGTCAGCGTCACGGTCCTTCGCATAGCGGTTCCAGCTTTCAGTGTCTCCGCGCTGATGCCCTGCTATTTGCGCCATCACCCGTTCTGGAGTGCCTAGACGTTCGGTTGCGGTCAGGAACGTGTGTCGGAACGAGTGAAACGTCTTCATTCCGTTGCGTTCGATGCCGAGCGTTCGTCCCAAGAATCGTTCATTGAACCAAGAACTTGCTGGCTTCCCATACCCCTTCACCGCATCTCGTTTGAGTTCCGGGAATAGACGGGCATAGCCCGCTTTGCGAAGCGTCTGCACGTATTCCGGCAGACCGAGTTGGACGAGCCTGTTATGTAGCGGGACGACGCGCAGCGCATTGATCGTCTTGAGGGATTTGTCGCCCTCGTCAACCTTGTCGGGCCCCATGAGGTTGAAATCGAGATACCACGCGCCGCCTTCCGTCTGGTGGATGTCCGATAGGTATAACTGGCAGAGTTCGTTGATTCGTCCGCCAGTGAATAGACCGAGCAAGGGCAGCCAGTAGTAGTGTGGACGCCAAGTGGTCCAACCCGTCCGGTTGAACGAACCGGCACCGGTAGCAAACCAGTCCTGCGCGAAGATCAACGACAACTCCTGCGAGGTAAATGCGTGTCGCTCGTCCTGAGCGCGCGGCGCATTGAACCGCCCATCGCCACGCTTGTAGTCTGATGCGGGGTTGAACCGCAGCATGTGCTTGCGCTCGCCGAATGCGAGGATCTCGCTAAGGCGTCCAATGTGCCCCTTGATCGTCGCTTCCCGCTTGAGTTCAAGTCCTTCGCGTTCCGCAATGCGGATTAAGTCGTCGAGCGAGTCGGTTCCGAACCGGCGCTTGGCTAGATAGATGTCGGGAGGTAACTGCGCCAAGCGGCTGGCGTATTGGTCGATGGTCTCCAGTTCGATTTCGCCGAGTTCCGGGTCGCCCATGAGGTCGCGAAAAAGACGTGCTTCTGTTGTCATGCGCCGGGTTTGATCCTCGCCCCACGTGCGACTTCGTGCGTAAAGCTCGAACAGGTCCCAGAATCGTTTCTTGCCATGTTTGGCCGTGATCGGATCGAATACGACCGGCGTTGGTTCAATGCGCGCCGGCAACCCGGTTGGGGCGGCGCCAACGGTCGCTGACGGGCTTGGGACGGGCAATGCAGCTATGGACGCGCTCGAAATGATCGACAGCGGTGGCAAGGCGACAGTGGAGGCAGGGCTGAGTGATGCAACCAGCCGGGCGCGAACCTTCGTGACGGCCGTTTTGTAAACGATGCAACGAGCGAGGTCGATGGCTATCGGGTCCTCAAGAAAGATGGCCGCCGACTTGCCGTCTCGGAACACACCTTCGTGTGCCGCCCCGGCGGTGATGACCTGTTGCAGCGTGGCCCGGCCATCGAGGACGCGCACGGTTCCGGTGTGGACGGTTCGCTCGCCGTTGATCTCCACCTCGTTCCAGATGAATTCGCCGCCGAAGTCCCGGTCCAGGTCGTTGAGCACTGGCACCCGCCAGCAGGATTGCCCGTGAAGGTGCGTGAAGACATGCGCGCCATCGTTGAGCAGTTCATTCGCCAGCGATTCCGCCTGCATACCGACGGTCCGGGCAGCCTCGACAATGGGAACCATGCCCTCGCCGTCAAGCAACGGGTTTCCTGCCCGCAGTTTTTCGATGTCCAACGTCATGAAGTGCCCGCGCCAATGCGACTGAATCTGATGGGCGACGAGTTTAGCGGCTTCCCAATCCCGGAGTCGCGTGGACGCGTGAATTTCGTTCTTGCCGACTGCTGCGCGCAACCGTTTCGGGACGACGAGACGAACGACGTAGATGCCGCTGGGGCGACGATAGAGGCAGGAGGTTTGAGCCACCGTAGGAGACCACTGTAGTAGTGGTGCGGCGAAGCTCGTGAGACACGCACATAACCCAGCGGAATCAAGGGGCTAAGTGGTGTGTGGAGCGGGCGATGGGAATCGAACCCACGTCATCAGCTTGGGAAGCTGAGGTAATGGCCATTATACGACGCCCGCAGAACGCGTAATTCTACAGGGTTTGCCGGTGGTGATGCAAGCGAGGCGGTTTGGCCGCTCGCAAACGGGCCTCGCGTGTCCCGTTGGCTGCTGGTCCAGATGCGCCGGTTGCGCGGCAGGCACCCTTGCACCCCGGGGGCGCGAATGCCAATCCCCCTAATGTCGAATGGAACGCCGCCGCCCACCCGCGGCGCGGTGTCGGGGTTAGACGAGTCGGTGTCGGAAGCATACAAGCCCCGGTCGCGCTTTCGAACTAACGTGACAGGCCTCTTACCCGATTTTGTCTGGAGCCGACATGTCCGATTTCATCACCGTCCTGCGCGAAACCTGCCCGACCCCGGTCCTTGACGCGACCAAGTGGAAGCGCATCGGCGGCGATCCGCACACCGTGAACCTCAACGCGTACCTGTCCAAGGACGGCAGCAAGATCATGGGCACCTGGATCTGCACGCCGGGCAAGTTCGAGGTGAACTACGAGAAATGGGAGTACTGCCACTTCCTCGACGGCTACTGCATCATCACGCCGGAAGGCGAGAAGGCGGTGCACCTGAAGGCCGGCGACGTGTTCGTGATCGAACCCGGCATGAAGGGCACGTGGGAAGTGGTGGAGACGGTGCGCAAGTACTTCGTGTTCGCCTGAACGGGAACGGCCTCGCAGGTTCAACTGACGCATATCGTCGCGGTCGCGATACTCTCGCGATTCGCGGCGTTCTCTCGTCCCGGCCCCTGCATGCGGCAAATGCAGCAGGGGCCGTGCACGCATCAAACGATTCGACGATTTCACCGCATCGCCGCACCCGTGAACCGGGTTTTGAGCCGGGATCGCAAGCGCGCGACGCCGGCCGGCTCAATAAAACTCGTCGCGATTCGGGAACAGCTCGCCCAGTGACGTTTCGCGCTGCGCCGGGTCCGATAGTGCACTCGAGGCGACGGGTGCCTGACGTTCGCGATACGCGCTCGGCGACAAGCGGCCGCGTAAATGTGCCGAATTCTGGAGGAGGTGCGAGCGTCTGGATGGCGGTTTGAATCGACCGGCCACGCATTCGACAACCGATGCGATTTAAATTCGAGTGTGGAGACTGCGGATGAATTTCGCCCGCAGCAGCGGCCGTTCCGCGAGCGCTGCCGGCGGACGCGCGTGGTGTTACGCGATCCTCGGCAGAAGAAGAGTGATCGGCGAGCGGATGACCCGGTTGCAGCCGATCGAGAAGCTCACTGCGCAATGCTGAGTGCCTTCTCGATCGCGGCAATCAGCTTGAATGCATCGTCGCGGCCGATCAGCAGGCCGCGACTCGTGTACTCGCAGCCGAACGCGTAGAAGCTCGGCAGAAGCGTGACTGCATCGTTCTGTCGATCGAAATCGACTTCGCATTTCGTCAACGGAAAAAATGCAGGGTCTTCGACGGGCGGCTGGTACACGATCTTCTCCTAGTACAGCTTGCGCGGCGGCAGCAGCCGCTTTGCTCGCAGGCGTTGTCTTGCGACGGCACTCGCTTTCTTTCGCTTGCGCTCCGTCGTCGGCTTTTCATAGCCGGTGCGACTGCGCAATTCCTTGATCAAGCCCGTCTTCTCGATGTCTCGCCGGAAGCGCCGCAGCGCGACATCGACAGGTTCGTTGGGCTTGAGAATGATGGTGGTCATGTAGATCCTGTTCTGAAACTGCGTAAGAAAAGAGCTAGCCGAGCCGCGTCATGACGGCGCTCGCTATCTCGTCGGATTCGAATTCCGAGTATCCGGCGCCGAGCGACAGCGCGCGTACGGCGGCGAACATCTGCAACTCGGGCTGGTGGCGCAACGCCGAACCGTCGAGGCCATTGGACGGCACGCCGTCGGCCCACGTGACTTCGTGCCGTCTGATCAGGCCGATGAGTTCATCGATAATCATTTCGTGCTCCGGATCGAATGGTGGGAGAGCGGGCGAAACAGCAAGTGTCAGTGCGTATCGGCGAAGAGTAGTTGTGTGCCGTGATCGCCGTCGATGATCTCCTCCGCATAGCGAAGAGAAGCGCGGCGTGCATCGCCCGCCGAGATGAACGGCGCGTTGTCGCGCAACCGGAACGTTTCGCTGCGTGTCAGCGTGTCGGCGGTGCCGCGCAGACAGATCTTCACGGCCGCGTCGAAACCGCTTTCGTAATTGTGCGCGTTGCCGTTCTGCGATGAAGCGTGCGGATAAATCAGCGGATAGATTTCGAAGCCACGATACAGATGCATGCTCATGATGGACTCCTGGTTCGATCGCGACGAATCGCGCAGACGAACGCAACCGACCGGTATCACCGCAGCGCGGTGCGACGGGACAGGTGAAAGGGGCGGCAATGCGTGCGGATGAAGACGCGACGCAACGAGGGCGCAGATGGCGGGGCGAGGGGTCGATGAAATGACGCGTTCTCGGACGAATTGATCATACGCGCTTCGCGTCGGAAGTCCATCTTATTCTCGGTCGTGCCGACGATGTTTGACGTCCGTCTTCGCGGTGTTCGTTGCACATTGCGTACGACGAAATGGTCGTCGGTACGCCGACGATATGCGGCACTCGAGGGACGTCGAACGATGTCGCGTGATTTCATGGGCGTGTGTCGATCAGCGCGAGAAGGCCATCATGCAAGCGATCGGCCTCGATCGGTGCCGTCGTCTTCAACACGCGTCGATCGCGAAGCGCATCTCGACGCGAGCGCTCTTTCGGTCAGCCGAGCGCGTGTACGCCGATCAGCAGCAACGCGCCGACGACGATCAGCAGCAGCGCGTGGATGCGCGTGACCATCACGCACACCGTCGATGCAACCGCGATCGCCTTCGCGGGCCAACCGCCGTCGAGCGCCTGCAGCAGCACCCACACCGACGCGACGATCATGCCGGCCGCGACCGGGCGCAGGCCGGCCTCGAGCGCGATCTGCCAGCGCGCGCCCTGATGCCGTCGCCACAGGTGCGCGACGCCGTAGATGAGGAACGCGGGCGGCCCGAACAACGCGAGCGTCGCGATCACCGCGCCCCAGAAGCCCGCGACCTGCCAGCCGATCAGCGTCGCGAGCAACGAGCCGGGGCCCGGCGCCATCCGCGCGATCGCGAAGTCGTTCACGAACTGCGTGGCTGTCATCCAGTGATGGACGTCGACGACCTGGCGCTGGATGTCGGCGATGATCGCTTGCCCGCCGCCGATCGTCGCGATCGACAGCGGCGCGAACACGCCGAAGAGCGCGGCGTAGCTCGATGTGGCGTTCATCGGTCGTCGCTCCCCGTGGAGGAGGGCGCCGCACGGCGATATTCGAGCGCAACGCTCAGCGTGCCGCCGATCAGCACGGTCCACACGAGCGGCCAGTGCAGCACGGCCACCGATACGAACGTGAGCGTCATCACCGCGAAGGGCAGCACGCGACGCGGCAGCCGGCGCACCGCGGTGATCGCCATCGAGATCGACAGCCCGATCGCGGCGGCGGCCGCGCCGGCGAGCGCGACGTGCGTGAGCGTAAAGCGCGTGAGAGTCGAGAACGCGACGCCGAACAGCACGATCAGCACGGCCGGCGGCGCGATGATGCCGATGAAGCCGGCCACCGCGCCGCGCCATCCGGCCAGCCGGTAGCCGATCCAGATCGCGAGATTCTTCACGTTGACGCCCGGCAGCGCCTGCGACAGCGCGAGCCCGTTGAGGAACGCTTCCTCGTCGATCCAGCGCCGCTCGTGCACGAAGTCGCGCAACATGCGCCCGCTGAGCCCGCCGCCGAAGCTGGTCAGGCCGATCTGCGCGAACGCGATGAACAGCGCGAGGACGCCGGGCACGGGCGGATCGCCGTCGGGCGGCGCGGACGAAGTCGGAGTGGTGGGCGGAAGCATCGGACGGGCTGGCGCAACGGTTGGGCAATGGCCGATGGTAGCAAGCGGTGCCTGTCAGCCCGCTGACATCGGCGCTGGGAGGTTGTGTGCGCAACGATCTGGAGCGCGACGCTGTCGTGTCGCGAGCGCGAGTCCGTTGTCGGTGGAAGCAGGTACTAGGCACGCACGACGGTCACGCCCGCCGCCTCGATCGGCTCGGTCAGCGCCGCATCGGTTTCCCGTTCGACCACGATGGTGTGCGCGAGCGCAAGCTCGCCGATCACGAACTGCGACGCCGCGCGCAGTTTCGACTGCGAGGCCAGCACGACCGTCTCGCCCGCGCGCTCGGCGAGCGCACGCTTGATCGCCGCCTCCTCGAAATCGCCGGTGCTCAGCCCCGCGACCGGATGAACGCCGGTGACGCCCATGAAATACAGGTCTGCGTGGATGCGCGCGATGCCTTCCATCGCCGCGGCGCCGACCGACACGATCGAATGCTTGTACAGCCGTCCGCCGATCAGGATCACGTCGATCGACGGATGCGCGGCCAGCGCGACCGCGACGCTCGGGCTGTGCGTGACGATCGTCGCGCGCAGCTCGGGCGGCAACTGGCTGACGAGCAGCGCCGATGTCGTACCGCCGTCGACGATCGCGACCTGCCCGGGCGCGATCATTTGTGCGGCCCGGCGCGCGATGCGCCGCTTTTCCTCGGGTTCGAGCGCCTCGCGCTGCGCGAACGGCGCGATGGCCGGCGACGCCGGCAGCGCCCCGCCGTGCACGCGTTGTAGCAGGCCCTCGGCTGCCAGCTCGCGCAGGTCGCGGCGGATCGTGTCTTCGGACACGCCGAATTGCGCGCTGAGTTCGGCGGCGAGCACCTGGCCGTCGCGCGCGAGCGCATCGAGGATCACCTTCTTGCGTTGGGTCGTCAGCATCGGGATTGCACGAAATTTCTTGAAATTGCACGAATGTGCACGTTACCATGCGTGCCGTCACTTGTCGAATGGGAGGCCGCCATGGCCGCAACGCGGGACCGCGTCCGCATCGTCGATACGACGGTGCTGTCCGATGACTGGTATGTGCTGAACAAGGTGACGTTCGATTTCCTGCGCCGCGACGGCACGTGGCAGCGCCTGAGCCGCGAAACCTACGATCGCGGCAACGGCGCGACCATCCTGCTGCGCAACGCCGCGACGGGCGACGTGCTGCTCACGCGGCAGTTCCGGATGCCGGCGTTCGTCAACGGGCACGACGGGATGCTGCTCGAAGCCGCCGCCGGCCTGCTCGACGATGCGACGCCCGACGCGCGCATTCGCGCGGAAGCCGAAGAGGAAACCGGCTATCGCGTGCGCGGCGTGCGCAAGGTGTTCGAGGCGTTCATGAGCCCGGGTTCGGTCACGGAGAAGCTGCATTTCTTCGTCGGCGAATACGATGCATCGTTGCGCACGGGCGACGGGGGCGGCATCGCCGACGAGGGCGAGGATCTCGAAGTCGTCGAGATGCCGCTGCAGGCGGCGCTGGATGCCGTCGAGCGCGGCGAGATCGTCGACGCGAAGACGATCATGCTGCTGCAGTACGTCGCGCTGCGGGAGTCCGCGGGCGCGCGCGCCGCGACCGTGTGACGAAGCCGCGGCACGGCGCTCGAACAGGCGTATGATCGCGCGACGCCATTCGCGCACCCCGTTCGACGCTACCGCAGCTCCATCATGCCGCTCTCCGATTCCACCCATTCCGGCGCTTGCACCGACGGCAGCGCCGCCACGCAATTGCCCGCCGAACTGATCGCGTCCGCCGTCGACGCGCTCGCGCGCGCCGATGCGCTGCTCGTGACGGCCGGCGCGGGCATCGGCGTCGATTCCGGACTGCCGGACTTTCGCGGCACGGACGGCTTCTGGCGTGCGTATCCGGCGCTGCGTCACGAGCGTTTCGAGTTTCACGAGATCGCGTCGCCGCAGGCGTTTCGTGCGCATCCGCACCTCGCGTGGGGATTCTATGGACACCGACTCGGCCTTTACCGGGACACCGTCCCGCATGCGGGCTTCGCGATCCTGCGGCGCTGGATCGACGCGATGCCCAAGGGCGGCTTCGTGCTGACGAGCAACGTCGACGGCCAGTTCCAGAAGGCCGGTTTCGATCCGGCGCGGATCGTCGAAATCCATGGCTCGATTCATGCGATGCAGTGCCTGCGCCCGTGCTCGGACGACACGTGGAGCGCGGCGCCATTTGCGCCGGACGTCGACGCCGCCACGTGCCGGCTGGTCGGCGAGCTGCCGCGCTGCCCGCGTTGCGGCGGCCTCGCGCGGCCGAACATCCTGATGTTCGGCGACCGGGGCTGGCTCGGCGCGCACTACGAAGCGCAGGAGCGCGCGCTGGACAGCTGGGTCGCGCAGGCGGGGCGGGTGACCGTCGTCGAGATCGGCGCGGGCACCGCGATTCCGACGGTGCGCATGTTGAGCGAACGCGTCGGCGCCGACGTGATCCGGATCAACGCACGCGAAGCCCATGCGCGCCGCGCGGACGTGATCGGGCTGAAGGGCGGTGCGCTCGCGACGCTCGCCGCGCTCGATGCGGCGTGGCAGCGCGAATGAACCGGCCCGCGGCGCGGCGGGCGCTGTTGCGCGCACGGTCGTTGCCGGCGCGCCGCGAATCCGCATACAGTTCAGCCAGTGCCGACCGTGCGTGCGCCGTGTGCGTCCGCGCACCGGCATTGCCCCCGGACGACCGGGGCCGGCGGCTGAACCCAGCCGCATGACCGACCGGGAGCGCCCGTGTTCTATTCGATCGTCGCGATCTTCGTCGGCGCCGGGCTCGGCGCGTTGCTGCGCTGGTTTCTGAGCCTCGCGCTCAACGCGTTCTTTCCCGCCGTGCCGCTCGGCACGCTCGCCGCGAACCTGATCGGCGGCTATGTGATCGGCATCGCTGCCGTCGTCTTCACGACCCGCGTCGGGCTGCCGCCCGAGTGGCGGCTGTTCGTGATCACGGGTTTCCTCGGCGGGCTCACGACGTTCTCGACGTATTCGGTCGAAGTGATGACGCACGCGGTGCAGGGCGAATTCGGATGGGCGTTTGCGGTGGCTGCCCTACACTTGACTGGATCGTTCACGCTGACGGCGCTCGGCATGTGGACCGCGCGCGCGTGGTTCGCGGCCGCGTGAGCGCGCCGGCACCGGAGGAGGCGATGGACAGGATTTTCTTGCGCTTCTACGTGCACGAGCATGATCGGCTGCACTGGAAGCCGCTGTGGGAATACTTGCTCGAGGAAGCGAACCGGATGGGTGTCGCGGGCGGTTCCGCGTTTCGCGCGATGGCCGGCTTCGGCCGGCATCGCGTGCTGCACGAGGACCGTTTTTTCGAACTGCAGGGGTCGCTCGCGATCGAGGTCGAATTCATCGTCACCGAAGACGAAGCGCAGCAGTTGCTCGAGCGGCTGTCGCGGGAGAAGGTGCGCGTGTGCTACGCGATGATCCCGGCGCGCTTCGGCGTGATCGACACGCTCGACGCACCGCCGGCGCAGGGGCCGGCGGCGTGAGCCGCGATCAGATGCCGAACATCGTCAGCGACACGGCGGCGCGCGTGACGATCATCAGCAGCACCTGCACGATCACGAACAGCAGGATCGGCGACAGGTCGATGCCGCCGAGGTTCGGGATCACGCGGCGTAGCGGGTTCAGGAACGGCGCGGTGAGCTGATAGAGGATCGGCATTGCCGGCGAGCGCGGGTTGAGCCACGACAGCAGCGCCATCAGGATCGTCATCCAGATCACGAGATTGAGCGCCCATTTCACGACGGTGAGCAGCGCAACCACGACGAGCGTCGCGATCACCGACGCCGGATCGAAGCCGGCCATCACGACCATCAGCACCACGTAGACGAGCGCGGTGAGCAGCGCGGCGACGACGCTTGCCCAGTCGATGCCGCGCACGCCCGCGATCACGCGCCGCAGCGGCAGCACGAGCCAGTTGGTCGCCTGCAGCACGGCCTGCGTGACGGGGTTGTACGGCGGCACGCGGACGGCCTGCATCCAGACGCGCAGGATCAGCGCGGCGCCGAACAGCGTGAAGAGGGTATTGAGCAGAAAACGGGCGATCTCGCCGAACATCGTTGGCATCCTTTTTATACGGTCGGGTAGCGTGCGGCCGCCAACGCCGGATGGCGGCGCATCGGCCGACACCTTATCACGCCTCGTCTTGCGACGGGGAGCGGTGCCCGATCGTGCGCGCGAGCGACGTTTCGACGGCCTCGGCGAGCGCCGGCAGCGATGCCGGCGGCGCGGCGCGTTTCGCCGCGAGCGCGACCGCGCGGCGGGTCATCAGCGCATACAGCGTCGCGTGATCGCCGCCGCGCGCCTCGAGCAACGCGAGCTGGCGCTCGACGATGCCGGTGTCGCCGCGCGAGACGGGGCCGGCGAGTGCATTCGCGAGGCCCTTGTCGCGCGCGGTCTCGATCGTGCCGGCGAGCATCGGCAGCAGCGCGCGCAGCGCGGCCTGCTCGTCGAAGCCGACGCCGCGCCACAGCTCGACCGCTTCCGACAGCCCGCACAGCGCGAAGCTCGCCGCGTAGTGCGCGGCCGCGTGATAGAGCATCCGGCCGCCGGCCGGAATCGACAGCGGATGGCAACCCAGCGCGGCGGCAAGTCGCAGCAGCGTCGCGTGCAGCGCGCCGTCGGCTTCGATCGTGACGGAGCAGCCGTCGATGCGGGCGAGGTCGGCGTCCGTGCCGCCGAACAGGTAGAGCGGATGGAAGCCGCCGGTGGCCGCGCCTTGCCGTTTCGCCGGATCGAGCAGGTCGACCGACGATGCGCCGCTGCAGTGGACGAGCGCCTGGCCGGCCGCGCGCGACGCGTCGAAACGCAGCGCCGCGGCGGCCGCCGCGAGATGGTCGTCCGGAACGGTCACGAAGATCAGGTCGGCGGCGTCGACGACCTGCTGCGGCGTGTCGACTGCCCGGCAGCCGTCGATCTCCGCGGCGAGCGCCGCGGCCGATCCGGCCGTGCGGCTCGCGATCGCGGCGACCGGAAAGCCGGCCTGTGCGAAACGTCGTGCGACGCAGCGCGCGAGGCGGCCGGCGCCGATGAAACCGAGGCGGGATGTATCGGAAAGGGACATGGCGGGTCACGAACCGGAAACGGGGCAGCCGCCAGTATCGCAGGAATGGTGAAGCGGCCATAAAACGGCGGCTCCGGGGCCGGTGCGCGGCGCTCGAGGTTGGTCCGCGCGATACGTTCGCGCCGCGGTTCGTGGATCGGCATCACGGCCGAATCAAGGCCGAATCAAGGCCAAATCAAGGCCCTTTATCCGGCCCCGAATCAGGCTGCGCGCCGCGTCCGCCTTGAATTGTGGGCGGCTTGTCTCGAATTTGTAATCGTTCATTACTGACGCGCCCGCGTGCCATGCACCGGTTCCGGTAAGACTGACCGGCCGGCGTGTCGCGATCCCGCTGGTCGGACGGAATCGCACGTCCGGCAAGGCTTGCAGCGAATGTGCAGCCCCGCTCGGCGGCCCGGCCGCCACCGCGCGCAATTGCAATTTGCAACAAATGCGGGATACGCGCGGGGCGGGTTTTCGCTACATTGCATCCATGCGACGTGCACGCCCGCCGTTGCCGACCGGAGCGCATAAATTACCGCTCCAGCAGGAGAATCGAAGTGAAAAAGTTCATTCCGTTCATCGCCGCCGCCGCGCTGGGCCTGGGTGCCGCAAGCGCCGCGCAGGCCCACGTGTCGATCGGGGTCGGCATCGGTGTCCCGGTCGCACCCGCTTATCCGGTGTACGCACCGCCGCCGCCGGTGTACTACGCGCCGCCGCCTCCGCCGGTCTATTACGCACCGGCGCCGGCCTACTATGCGCCGCCTGCGGTGGTCGTCGGTGGCTACTACGGTCGCCCGTACTGGCACCATGGTTATGGCGGCTGGGGCCACCACGGCTACTGGCGTCGCTGATTCGTCCCGCGCGGCCTGACCGCGCGTGGCAAAACGGCGCAACGTCCCGTGAGGGGCGCTGCGCCGTTTTTCATTGCGGCGGCCGTCCGGTGCCGTGGCCGGCGACGCAGCGCGGCGGCGATTACACCGCGTGCACGATCAGGTCGCGATAGCCGCCGACGATCACGCTGTACGAGAAATACGCGAACAGCAGCGCGGACGCCACGTGGCATGCGCGCATCATCCCCGCGCCCGCGCGTTTGCGGCCCTGGCTCGCGAGCGTGCACATGAAGAGCGTCCATGCGAGACCGCCGAGGAAGAAGCCGGACAGGAACACCGACGCCGTCGCGGGCGTCGTCGCACCCGCTTTCGCGATCAGCGCGCCGCCGACCGCCGCGAACCACAGGATCGCGCTCGGCGACGACATCGCGAGCAGCATGCCGCGCATGAAGCTGCGCCGGGCGCTGGCGCGCGGCTGCGGCGCATCTTCCGCATCGCCGTCGCTGGCCGCTCCGGCCGGCGCGAGCGCTTCGCGCGCCATCTTCCACGTGAGGAACAGCAGCACCGCGCCGCCGCCGATCCATACGATCCAGCGCACGGCCTCGAACTGCAGCAGCACGGCCATCCCGGCGAGCGCGAGCGCCGCGTAGACGAGATCGCCGACGCACGAGCCGACGCCGAGCCAGAAGCCCGGCCGGAAGCCGTGCGACAGCGTCAGCGACAGCATCGCGACGTTGACGAGACCGATGTCGAGACACAGCGACAGCGACAGGAAAAAACCATCGGACAGCATCGAGGCGGGGGGAAAGCTCATCGTCGTTCTTGTTGGTGCGTTCAGTGCGCGGGCCGTCGAGGGCCGGCCACGCGGGCTTACAGTCCGATCTCCTGCCAGAGCTTGTCGACGCGCGCCTTCACGGCGGCGTCCATCTCGATCGGGCGGCCCCATTCGCGGTTCGTCTCGCCGGGCCACTTGTTGGTCGCGTCGAGCCCCATCTTCGAGCCGAGGCCGGCGACGGGCGACGCGAAATCGAGATAGTCGATCGGCGTGCTGTCGACCATCACCGTGTCGCGTACCGGGTCGACGCGCGTCGTGATCGCCCAGATCACCTCGTTCCAGTCGCGGATATTCACGTCCTCGTCGACGACCACGATGAACTTCGTATACATGAACTGCCGCAGGAAGCTCCACACGCCGAACATCACGCGCTTCGCGTGGCCCGCGTAGCTCTTCTTCATCTGGACGATGGCCATCCGGTAGCTGCAGCCTTCCGGCGGCAGATAGAAGTCGGTGATCTCCGCGAACTGCTTCTGCAGCAGCGGCACGAACACTTCGTTGAGCGCGACGCCGAGCACGGCCGGCTCGTCGGGCGGCTTGCCCGTATAGGTCGAGTGATAGATCGCATCGCGGCGCATCGTGATGCGCTCGACGGTGAACACCGGAAACCATTCCTGTTCGTTGTAGTAGCCGGTGTGGTCGCCGTACGGGCCTTCGAGCGCATGCTCGTACGCGGCGGATGCGTTGCCGGACGGACGCGGCGGCGCGCCGGCCGGCGCAGCGGCGGGCGTGCCTTCCTGCGGATGGATGAAGCCTTCGAGCACGATCTCCGCGCGTGCAGGCACCTGCAGCGTGTCGACGCCGGGCGTCAGGCACTTCGCGAGCTCCGTGCGGCTGCCGCGCAGCAGGCCGGCGAACTGATACTCGGACAGCGAATCGGGCACGGGCGTCACGGCGCCCAGCGTCGTGGCCGGATCCGCGCCGAGCACGACCGCGACCGGATACGGCTTGCCCGGGTTCTTCAGCGCGAATTCGCGGAAGTCGAGTGCGCCGCCGCGATGGGCGAGCCAGCGCATGATCAGCTTGTTGCGGCCGATCAGCTGCTGGCGATAGATACCGAGGTTCTGGCGGGACTTGTTCGGGCCGCGCGTGACGGTCAGCCCCCACGTGACGAGCGGCCCCGCATCGCCCGGCCAGCAGGTCTGGATCGGCAGCTTGTTCAGGTCGACGTCGGCGCCTTCCCAGACGATCTCCTGGCACGGCGGCGACGACACCGATTTCGGCGCCATGTCCCAGACGGCCTTCGCGAGCGACAGCAGCTTGCCGGCGTCCTTCAGGCTCTTCGGCGGATCCGGCTCCTTCAGCGCGGACAGCAGCCGCCCGAGATCGCGCAGCGAGCCGAGCGCGGCCTCGTCGCCCGCATCGACGCCCATCCCGAGCGCGACGCGGCGCGGCGTGCCGAACAGGTTGCCGAGCACCGGAAATGCGTTGCCGGGCGGCGCGTTGAACAGCAGTGCCGGGCCGCCGGCGCGCAGTACGCGGTCGCACAGCTCGGTCATTTCGAGCACGGGCGACACCGGTTGCGTGACGCGCCGCAGCTCGCCGAGCGCCTCGAGGCGCTGAATGAAATCGCGTAAGTCTTTGTATTTCATGAAAAAGGTCCGGACCACCCCGATGACGGGCGGCAATGGGCGGGCGCAGCGGCCGGCTGCGGCCCGGAATCGACCGACGATTTTACCCGCGGTGCCGCGCACACGTCGGGCACAGAAAAAAGTGGACCGCGCGCAAAGCCGCTACGGCAGGGGGACTGACGTTCTGAAGGGTGATTCAAAATTACTTTTTGTTATAGATTTGACTTTTTATAGTGTTGACGATCTATAAAACCCTGCTAGAATCCGCTCACATTGGCTGCAGGGTAAACGGCTTCGAGCCGCCAATCACCGATCTTTGACGCAGCGCGTCACCGTCCGCCGAAACCTGCACGGCGTATCGACGGCCTTGTAGTAGTCCCAGCCAGCGCCACCAGACGCTGGTTTTTTGCGTGAGTGCCATCGCGTATGCCCGCCTCGCCCATTGTGCGAAGGTGCCGGCCGTCTTACAGCCTGGCCTCGAACGGTCTTAACCGTTTCTCCGATGCCTGCGCGTCCCAACCAAGGCGTGCGGCGTCGTGATTCCGCGGCGCGTATTCTGTCTCGCCACCGAGCTGAGCGAGCCGCACGAGTCATGTTCATGGGAGATGATCTGAATGAACGCTTGGTTATCGTGGCGTCCCAATGAGCAGCATGCGCAGTTCGTGCGCGGTGTGCTGCGTCGTGGGACGCGTGTCAGTCACCATCTATTCAGCGTCGTCGGCTGTTTCGCTGTCGCGGTTGCGCTTGCCCTGTGGCTGTTGCCGACCGTACGCGGTTCGCTCGCGGCGAAGCTGATGCCGGTCGTGTCCGCGGCCGTGCAGGCCGGCCCGGCCCGTCTGCTGACCGGCCACCCGCTGCCGAACTTCGCGCCCGCCGGCGTGCAGCCCCAGCAGGACGATCCGCCCGAAACGGATGCGCTCGCAGTCGGCCTCGACGTCGCAGCGGAACCCGCCGCGCAAAACGACGCGTCCGATTCGGCCCGCAACGGCCCGTCGCCGGTTGCGCTGGCGAAGCGGATTCCGGCCCAGCGGGTCCCGGTCGATGCGCGCGACGATCGTGCGCTCGCGTCGAACCGCGAACAGGCGCTCGTCGCGACCTACCTGTCGCGCCGTTATCGCGTCGCTCAGGAGCCGGTCGGCCAGCTCGTCAAGGCGGCATTCCAGACCGGCCACGACGTCGGCCTCGATCCGCTGCTGCTGCTGTCCGTGATGGCGATCGAATCGGGCTTCAACCCGTACGCGGAAAGCGGCGTCGGCGCACAAGGCCTGATGCAGGTGATGTCGAAGGTCCATTCCGACAAATTCGAATATTTCGGCGGTACCGACACGGCCCTGCAGCCGCTCGCGAATCTGCAGGTCGGCGCGCTCGTGCTGAAGGACTGCATCGCACGCGGCGGCTCGCTCGCGACCGGCCTGCGTCTATATAACGGTTCGACGAACCCCGACGACACCGCATACGGCGCGAAGGTCATGGCCGAGCGTGGCCGCCTGCGCGACGTCGCGCACGGCCGCCGCGTGCCGCTCAATGCGCCGCAGGCGCCGGTCCAGTCGTCGAAGCCGATCGTGACCGCGGCCGTGACGGCAGCGGCAGGCGGCGCGAAGCGCATGCATGCGACGCTCGACTCGGCCCAGCCGCTCGCCGCGAAGGGCGCCGCTGCGCCGAAGGGCGCGCCGCAGCAGGACGACGCGAGCGTCGATACCGCGAAGCAGGCGCACGGCGATCATTCGGAGCTGGGCGCGTAACGCCACGCAGCGCCGGCTGGACGACACAGCAGAAAGGCACCCGATTCGGGTGCCTTTCTTTTTTGCGCGTGCCGCAGGACGGCATGCCGGCCGCGATGGCCGCGCTGCGGACCCCGCGTCAGCGCTGTCCGAACAGCGTCGCGAGCCGCTTGACGGCCTCTTCGAGACGCGAGTACGCCGTCGCATAGGACAGCCGGATATAGTCGTGCGGCGCATGCACGCCGAAATCCATGCCCGGCACCAGCACGACGCCTGCGTCGTGCAGCATCGCGTGCGTGAGCGCCGCACTGTCGCCTGCCGCCGGGTGGGCGACGCCGCCGCACTTCGCATAGACATAGAACGCGCCGTCCGGCATCACGGGCACCGTGAAGCCGAGCCGCTCCAGCGCCGGCGCGATGAAGTCGCGGCGCCGCTTGAATTCGAGGCGGCGCGCTTCGTAGATCTCGAGCGTCGACGGTTCGAAGCAGGCGAGCGCCGCGTGCTGCGCGAGCGCGGAAGGGCAGATGAACAGGTTCTGCGACAGCTTTTCGAACGTGCCGACGAGCGCCGGCGGCACGACCAGCCAGCCGAGCCGCCAGCCGGTCATGCTGAAGTATTTCGAGAAGCTGTTCACGGTGACGACGTCGTCGCCGTACGACAGCGCTGACACCGGCGCCGCATCGTAGCTGAGCCCCTGGTAGATCTCGTCGACGATCGTGAAGCCGCCGCGTGCGCGCACGGCTTCGACGATCCGCTTGAGCTCGTCCGGTTCGAGCGACGTGCCGGTCGGGTTCGACGGCGACGCGAGCAGCACGCCGCGCGTGCGGTCGTTCCAGTGCGTGCGGACGTCGTTCTCGGTGAGCTGGAAGCGCGCGTCCGGGCCGCTCGGCACGAGCACCGGGCGCCCTTCGGCTGCCGCGACGAAGTGCCGGTTGCACGGATACGACGGGTCGGGCATCAGCACCTCGTCGTCGCGGCCGACGAGCGCGAGGCATGCGAGCAGCAGCGCGGCCGACGCGCCGGCCGTCACGACGATCCGCTCGGGGCTGATCGTGAGGCCGTAGGCGCGCGCATAGTGCGCGGCGATCGCTTCGCGCAGCGGCGCGATGCCGAGCGCGCTCGTGTACTGCGTGACGCCGCGGCGCAGCGCGGCCGCGGCCGCCTCGACGACGGGCTCCGGCGCGGTGAAGTCCGGCTCGCCGATCCCCATGTGGATAACATCGCGTCCGGAGGACTCGAGTTGCTGTGCCTCCTTCATCAGTTCCATCACGTAGAAGGGCTGGATCGCGTCGACGCGTGCGGCGAGCGTGATGAGCGAATCGGCGGTGGTATTCATGGGTCGGGCGGGGCGGAGAGCGAGGGAAAACGAAAAACGGGCGCTTGCGCGCCCGTCCCACTACGGAATCAGCCGTTGCGGCGTGCCTGCGTTTCAGCGGGGCGCAGCTTCGCGGCGAGCTTGTCGAGCACGCCGTTGACGTACTTGTAGCCGTCGGAGCCGCCGAACGTCTTCGCGAGTTCGACTGCTTCGTTGATGATCACGCGATACGGCGTTTCGACATGGTGCGTGAGCTCGAACGTCGCGATCAGCAGCACGGCGCGTTCGACCGGCGACAGCTGGTCGACCGGGCGGTCGAGCGACGGCGTGAGGGCTTCGACGAGCGTTGCGTGCTCGCGGATCACGCCATGCAGGATCGCGTCGAGCAGCTCCTTGTCGGCCTTGTCGTAACCGAGCGCGCCGCGCAGTTGCGCGTCGATCTCGCCGGAGGACGCGTTCGACAGCAGCCACTGATACAGGCCCTGCGTCGCCAGCTCGCGCGATTGTCGGCGGGCGCTCTTCTTCATGCGCGCTCCTCTTCTTCGTCGTCTTCCTCGTCTTCGTCCTCATCGTCGCCGAGCTGGTCGAGGGCCATCGTCAGGTTGGCCATCTCGACGGCGACGCGTGCGGCGTCACGACCCTTTTCGGTCATGCGCGCGACGGCCTGCTCGTCGTTTTCGGTCGTCAGGACCGCGTTCGCGATCGGCAGGTTGAAGTCGAGGCCGATGCGGGTGATGCCCGCGCCGCTTTCGTTCGACACGAGTTCGAAGTGGTACGTCTCGCCGCGGATCACCGCGCCGAGCGCGATCAGTGCGTCGAACTGGCCGCTTTCGGCGAGCTTTTGCAGCGCCAGCGGGATTTCCAGCGCGCCGGGCACCGACACGAGCAGCACGTCTTCACCGGCGACGCCGAGGCGCTCGAGTTCTTCGACGCATGCATCGGCGAGGCCGTTGCAGACGGGTTCGTTGAAGCGGGATTGCACGATGCCGATACGCAGGCCGTCGCCTTCGAGATTCGGTTGGTATTGTCCGATTTCCATGATCTGGTCCGTGGTGTGGATGAACGGTTATAGGGCGAAAGCGCCGTGGCGGGTTACGCGTGGGACGCCGGGCAGGACTTGGCTTCTGCGCCGGGCATCGGGATGAAGCCCGTGACTTCGAGGCCGTAGCCGGACATGCTGCCCAGCTTGCGCGGATTCGACAGCACCTGCATCTTGCCGACGCCGACATCGCGCAGGATCTGCGCGCCGATGCCGAACGTCTTGAAATCGACCGGCCGGCGCTTGAGCGCAGCCGCTTTTTCTTCCTCGTCGAACGCCTTGAAGACGTCGATCAGGTGTTCCTTCGTGTCGCCGCAGTTGAGCAGCACGATCACGCCGAGATCGCGTTGCGCGATGTCGCGCATCGCGGCGTCGAGCGTCCACGAGTGGGTCGAGATGCCTGTCTCGAGCAGATCGAGCACCGACAGCGGCTCGTGCACGCGCACCGGGGTATCGAGGTCGGGCGACGGCGTGCCGCGCACGAGCGCGATGTGCGGCGAGCCGCTCGGCTGGTCGCGGTACAGCACTGCACGGAATTCGCCGTGCGCGGTTTGCATCGTACGCTCGGCGATCCGCTCGATGATCGATTCGGTGCGGCTGCGGTACTGGATCAGGTCGGCGATCGTGCCGATCTTCAGACCGTGCTCCTTCGCGAACTCGAGCAGGTCGGGCAGGCGCGCCATCGTGCCGTCGTCCTTGATGACCTCGCAGATCACCGCGGCGGGCGTGAGGCCGGCGAGCGCGGTGAAGTCGCAGCCGGCCTCGGTGTGGCCGGCGCGCACGAGCACGCCGCCCGGCTGCGCCATGATCGGGAACACGTGGCCCGGCTGCACGATGTGCTCGGGGCGCACGTCGTGCGCGACTGCCGTGGCGATCGTGTGCGCACGGTCGGCCGCCGAGATGCCGGTCGTCACGCCTTCGGCCGCTTCGATGCTGACCGTGAAGGCGGTGCCGTACTGGGTGCCGTTGCGATAGGTCATCAGTGGCAGGTGCAGCTGCTTGCAGCGTTCCTGCGTCAACGTCAGACAAATGAGGCCGCGGCCGTACTTGGCCATGAAGTTGATCGCTTCCGGCGTGACGAATTCGGCGGCGATCACGAGATCGCCTTCGTTTTCGCGGTCTTCTTCGTCGACCAGGATCACCATCCGGCCGGCTTTCAACTCCGCGATGATGTCGAGCGTGGAGGCGAGCGTCATAAGGGGGCGAGAAAGAGGAAAGTGCGTATTTTACGCCAGCCGGACGGCGTTTCGGCTGGCACGGGGTGCGCGCGGCCGGCGAGCGCGCCGCGAAGCGGTGCGACCGGCCTCCGGCACGGGCGTGGTCGGGCTGTCGCGGCCTGCCCGCGCAAGCGGGCAGCCACGAGCCGGGCCGGGCCCGGGCGGTGCGTCACGCGTGCTCGTTGCGGCCGCCGAGATAGTCCAGCTTGCCGAGTTCGACGCCGCTGTGGCGCAGGATGTCGTACGCGGTCGTCACGTGGAAGAAGAAGTTGGGCAGCACGAAGTTCAGCAGGTACGACTGGCCGGTGAATTCGATCGGGCCGACGCGCATCTTGAGCACGATCTGGCGCGTTTCGCTGCCGTCGATCTGCGCGGCGTCGAAACCCTTCAGATAGTCGATCGTTTTCTGGATGCGCGCGTGCAGCTCGTCGAACGTCTGCTCGACGTCCGGATAGCTCGGGATGTCGGTGCCGGCGAGCCGCGCGGCGCAGCCCTTGGCCGTGTCGGTCGCGATGTAGACCTGACGGACGAGCGGCAGCATGTCCGGATAGAGGCGCGCGCCGATGAACACCGACGGGTCGATCTGCTTCTCGGCCGCGTGCGCCTGCGCCTTGCCGAGGATGTGCTGCAGGTTGGTGAGACCGCGGATCAGGACGGGCAGCGAAGCCTGGTACATCGAGATGGACATGGGGACGACTCCTTGTGGAAGAGGGCAGGGCACCGTGCGTTGCGACGTTCAAACTGCTGTCGACGCATCTTAGCGCGACGGCACCGCGCGTGCGCACCGTTGGCCATCCGGCCGATGGCGCTGGATAGCCGCTGCGTACGGGCGCTATCCGATCACGCGCGCCGCAGCCATTCGAGCATCCGGCGGTACCGATCCGCGATATTGGCAGGCGATTGCGACACGTGGTCGGCGGGCCGCGAGGGGCAGATGCCGGAGCGTCCGAGGAACGTCGCCGCCAACAGCCGGCGCGCGGCTTAGCAAAAGCCGCGGCCGTTCAGGACTGGCGGTCAGCCGCCGTCGCGACGCGTACGGCGCGATCAGTCCTGATGCACACCCTGCGACGCCGACAGCATCCTTTCGACATACCGCGCAATCATGTTGAGTCTGGCGGGGAAACGCTTGGCCTGCAAGCCGAGGGCGTTGCCGATGCGTGTGTATACTGTCAGAAATACCGTCGCCTAGTCGTGATTGTAGCGAGATTGCGATGGGTGCCATGAGACGCTTCACAAGATGCACGGTGTCTTGCTTCACTCGGTCTGCACCGAGGGCGATGACTACTCCCGTCGCTCACCGTTTTGGCTCCCACATATATCCAGCTTTCGTCAACCGGGTAACCCAGGCGCCGCGTTTTCCGTGCTCTGCCATCAGTCGTACAAGCCGACGTCGAAATGTCGCATCGCGTTTGATTCCTGCATAAGCTTCGGCAAGATCCTGCAGCGCCCGGAAAGCTTGGTCGTAGGACGATCCTGAGCCTCGTTGGAGCTTTGAATCGATGACGGACCAGGCGCTGTCTTCGTCTTCAAGGAGTGACGTAAGGTAGCGTGAGCGCTCTGCTTTGCGTCGCGCCTCAGCGGCGTCGCAGGCCTCGCGTTCCCGTTGTTCCCGAACGCCACGATGAAAGCTGGCCCGGGCTGCAATTTCACTTATACATCGGGGTTTTGGGTGTACGACGCGATTGGGCACCCGCGCCTGCTCCCACGCGAGGAAGCCGCGCCGAAGAGTACGTTCGGCTTCCTGACTTTCCCCTTCGAGCAGCGTGCGCAGCACAGCCCGCATTTCATCTTCCGTCAACTCGGATAGCCAAGGATCGAATCGGCCCGTATCGTCGGACCCGGCAGCCGGTGGAGAGCTCGTTTCTGCCGCGGCGGCGAGCCAGTCCGGATCGAGCATCAGGAATTCAGCAAGGGCATTCTGCGCAGGCGTCAGTGTCTTGAGTCCGTCTGGCAATGGCGGTTCACGGTCATCGTCGCGCAACTCGCCATTGCCTACCCGGGCTAGCCAGCCGAGATAAAGCGGACGTGTATCGCCTCTGAGCAGTTCATCGCGGATGGGCAGCAGCCGTGCCATCCACCCTGCGCCGTCAGCTTCTTCCGAAAAGCGAAGGTGTTCTCCGGAGTCGTCGTTGAACCACCAGTCGAGGAGGCAATGTTCGCCAGTGTCGATGGCATCGAACGCCTTTGCTGCAAATTGCGACCGAGTCCCGCGCCGCTTGCGACCGGTGTAATCGTGTAGCGACCGAGCATTGAATATTGCCCGCGGCAGTCGCAACAGAAGGCGGCAGCTCCCCCAGTTGGCGCAATAGACATGCGCGTCGAAATAGCGCTCTACCCATTCGAGCGGATTGCCTTTGAGGTTGCCCCAGTGATATTCATTGACGAAGCTCGAGGCCGTGATCGTCGCCCGCGTGGAGCGGCTTCGCAACTCAGCCTGCTGTTGACCGGTAAGCGGTCTGTCGATTGCGGCAAATTCGTAGTATTGGTATTCGCTCACGTTTCAATCTTCATTTCGGGGGCGGCAGTTGCCGTGCCAGGTTGTGGCTCGCAGAACTTTCCTGCCGTTGACCGGCCACTACAGAAGCCGATGGGTCGGGTTAGTGTGTTCCACCCGATATCCCATTGCGCGATAACCTGCCTGGCGCTTGTCCCACATCCGAAGCAAGCCCGGATGTCCTGTGTCGACGAAATCGAGGATACGAACATCGGCTTTCGTTGCGTGCTCTCGGTGCAGCCTTCCAGCGTATTGCTGAAGCGTCCCTTTCCACGAGATGGGCATTGCGAGTACGAGCGTATCAAGCGGGGGATGGTCGAAGCCTTCGCCCACAAGCTTGCCGGTTGCCAGAACCACTCGCGGAGCATCTGCCCGCAACGCTTCGAGTTCGGCGATTACGAGATTTCGTTGTTTCTTCGACATGCGCCCATGCAGTGTGAAAATCTTCCCGACTTTTCCGGTCAGAACTTGTTCGATGGCCGCGACGTGTTCGGTGCGCTCGGTGAGAACGAGAACCTTGCGCCCGCTGGAAAGCGCACCGACCACCTCATCCCCGATGGCGGCCGTCCGGTGCGGATCGGTAGCGACATGCCGGAATACATCCTGAATACCTGCTTCGGCGGGTAGGTCAATCGTCGCAGACTGGATTCGGGGAATGACCTCAAGGTCGTGTGGTGCGGTGTCTGGCCGCGAGGCAGTATGGCGGATAGGTCCGCACTGCATGAATATGATCGGATGTTGGCCGTCTCTGCGGATTGGTGTCGCAGTCAGCCCGAGTACATATTTCGGTCGAGCCCGCTTCAGCAATCCTTCGAATGAGACTGCGGAGAGGTGGTGGCATTCGTCCACGATCACATGCCCGTACTGCTCGATCAGCTCACTCGTGTCCCCACGGCGTGAGAGCGACTGCATGACGGCAATATCGATTCTTCCGCTGGGCTTCGCCTTTCCGCCTCCAATCGTTCCGACAACGCCTTTGCCGACACCGAGAAATGCCTGTAGTCGCTCCTGCCATTGCCGAAGTAGCTCGGTTCGGTGCACAAGGACTAATGTGTTAACACCGCGTCGAGCGATCAGGGCTGCCGCGGTCACTGTTTTGCCAAACGCGGTTGGCGCGCATAGCACCCCGGTATCGTGCCGAAGCATCGCCGTGACAGCCTCTTCCTGATCGGCTCGTAACGTACCTGAAAAGGCGACATCAAGGGGTTTGCCCGAAAACCGCTCGTCGTGAAGTTCGCACTTAATTCTGTTGTCACGAAGCAACTTGCAGGCGGCGTCGAGACATCCGCGCGGCAACGCGATGTGCTTCGGATGGTTTTCCGCACAGCCGATAATTCGTGGTTTGTCCCAGACAGGGAAGCGCATGGCCTGGGCCTTAAAAAATTCGGGATTTGGAAAGGCGGCGAGGCGGACCAGCCGGTTTAGCAGAGGCTGGGGGAGGCATGTTTTCTCGAAATAGAGGAGATTGGCTGCGGTGACAGAGAGCGAAGCCGGCATCGGACCCGGTAGTGTGTCTTGCTGGCTTTTGCGGCCTTTCCACGGTTTCGCTTGGTCCTCCTCGGCGATGAAGGTTACGTCGAGAGGATGCGTGCCACCCGTAGCGTCCATAATGGCCTGCTCGACGGAGTTGGTCGCCATCGACTGGAGCGATGCCAGGTAGGCCCACTGGTCGGTGTAGGGTTGGAAGTCCTCGTCGACGAAAATGCTGCAATTCTGCTCGCGAGGCGTCTTTTGCAGCGGAAGTGCAATTAGATTGCCGAAGCCACCCTTCGGCATCGTGTCTTGATTGGGGAAGAGGCGGTCGTAGGATGCTAGCTTCAATTGCCGGGTTCGCGCGCATGTGTGGCTGATGATCGCGGTGCCTAAGCGTCGCGCATCCCGTGCTGGTACGGCTGATCGGAAGAAAATCCAGACGTGCGCGCCATTGCCGGATCGTGAGATTTCCAGCGCGGCTGGTATGCCTAGCTCAGTACATGACGATCTGAAAGCCTGGGCATCTTCCCGCCAGTCGGCGTCATCGAAATCGACGGCAATAAAATGACAGGTATCGTCAGCCAGCAGGGGGTAGACGCCGATCGTGTGCCTGCCAGCAAGGTGGTCATAGACGATCTCGTCGGACAACGGTATCAGGAGGCGGTGGCCACAGTCGGAGCATTTGATCCGGGGTTTCTCACAAATACCGGGTCTCCACTCGTTGGCACAAGCGGGTGAGTAGCCTGATTTGCCAGCCTTACTTTGCCATCTGACCGGATAAACGTCGGTACGCCCTTGAAACAGCCGGCGAAACAAAGCGACTTTCTCGTCCGTGCTAAGCCGGGACGCCCCGGACGGCTGCAGGGCTACTGGCTCGGCCTGGGCCAACGAACCTTCTAAGTCGATGCCGTGCGCATCTAGCATGGCCCGGAGCCGCGCGTTTTCAGCGCGCAAATACTTCAGCTCGCCAGTTTCCGATGTCGCGTCGCGAAGGTTGCGGACACCTTTCTGTCCCTGAACACCAACTGTGGGGGCGCGGTTCAATCCTTGTCCTTCGAGCAATTACTATATAATGAAAATTATATAGCGAGGAGGGCATCATGCTTACATTCAAGGTAACAACGGTCGGGGCTTCGGCTGGCTTCATCCTTACCAAGGAGGCGATGGCGCGGCTCAAGGTGCAGAAGGGCGACACCGTATACTTGACCGAGGCGCCCGAAGGCGGCTACCGGATTACGCCGTACAACCCGGATTTTGAACGCCAGATGAAGCTGGCGGAAGAGATCATGCACGATGACCGCGACATTTTGCGGGCACTGGCTAAATGACTGAATGGCGCTGGGTCCGTGCGGATCTAACCTACGCAATCCACGATCGCCAGCTTGCTGAGCATGGCGGGCTTGATGGCGTGCGTGACAAAGGCGCGGTGGAGTCGGCACTGGCGCGGCCGCAGAATCTCGATGTCTATGCAAGTGCGGACGCGGCGGCGCTGGCCGCTGCGTATGCCTATGGGTTAGCGCGGAACCACGGCTTTACAGACGGCAACAAGAGAACCGCCTGGGTCGTTGCGCGCCTTTTCCTGGCAGACAATGGCTATCGGCTGAAGTTTGACCCGGCCGATGCCGTCAGGACCATGGAAACGGTTGCTGCTGGTGCGCTCGACGAAGCCGCCCTGGCAGAGTGGTTCCGCCAGCGGATCGCCGAGTAAGTCGGCGAGCAATCACATTCCAAACTCGCGCTGGTTGAACCAATTACGAGCGTCCCATAAGCGACGTCGATGACAGCATCCTTTCGACATACCGCGCAATCATGTCGACTTCGAGATTGACCTTGTCGCCAACCTTTACGTGCCGCAGCGTCGTGACGTCGACCGTATGCGGAATCAGGTTGATCGAGAATTCGCAGCCGTCCGCGCGATCGTCGACCGTGTTGACCGTCAGGCTCACGCCGTTGACCGTGATCGAACCCTTGTACGCGAGATAGCGGCCGAGCTCGCGCGGCGCGACGATCCGCAGTTCGTGCGATTCGCCGATCGGCGCGAAGCGCGTCACGGTGCCGAGGCCGTCGACGTGGCCCGACACGATGTGCCCGCCGAGCCGGTCGTGCGCGCGCAGCGCCTTCTCGAGGTTCACTTCGCCCGGTTGCGCGAGGCCGACCGTGCGGTTCAGGCTTTCGCGCGACACGTCGACGTCGAAGCCGGTGGCGGTCTTTTCGATCACCGTCATGCACGCGCCCTGGATCGCGATGCTGTCGCCGAGCGCGACATCGGCGAGGTCGAGGCCGCCCGCCTGCACGGTCAGGCGCACGCCCGCGTCGGCCGACGCGCCCAGCGGATTGATCGATTCGATGCGGCCGACGGCCGCGACAATTCCGGTAAACATCGTGGCGATCCCGTTCAGTGAGTGGCGGGGGACGGCGCGATACGCGCCAGGATCCGCAGATCGTCGCCGATCCGCTCGACGCTGTGGAACGCGAGCCGCGTCCTGGCGTCGAGGTTCGCCGGCGCGGCGAGGTCGAACATGCCGGCCGCGTCGCTGCCGAGCAGGCTCGGCGCGAGATACACGAGCAGCTCGTCGACGCACTGTTCGCGCAGCAGCGAGCCGTTCAGCTTGTGGCCGGCTTCGACGTGCAGTTCGTTGACGCCGCGCGCGCCGAGCGCCGCCAGCATCGCGGGCAGGTCGACCTTGCCGTGCGCGTTCGCGAGCGGCACGATTTCGGCGCCGCGCGACTTCAGCACGTTCGCGCGGACCTCGCCGGCCGCATCGAGCCGGCCGCAGAAGATCAGCAGCGGCGCGCCTTCGAGCAGGCGTGCATCGAGCGGCAAGTCGAGGCGGCTGTCCACCAGAATGCGTTGCGGCTGGCGCGGCGTGTCGATGCCGCGCACGGTCAGCAGCGGATTGTCCTCGCGCACGGTGCCGATACCGGTGAGGATCGCGCACGCGCGTGCGCGCCACGCGTGACCGTCGAGGCGCGCGGCCTCGCCGGTGATCCACTGGCTTTCGCCGGACGGCAGCGCGGTGCGCGCGTCGAGCGACGCGGCCGTCTTCATCCGCACCCACGGGCGGCCGCGCGTCATCCGCGATACGAAACCGATGTTCAGTTCGCCCGCTTCGCTCGCCAGCAGCCCGCAGCGCACGTCGATGCCGGCATCGCGCAGCATTCCGAGGCCGCGCCCCGACACCTGCGGGTTCGGGTCTTCCATCGCCGCGACGACCTTCGCGACGCGCGCTTCGATCAGCGCGTTCGCGCACGGCGGCGTGCGGCCGAAGTGGCTGCACGGCTCGAGCGTCACGTACGCGGTGGAGCCCGCGACGTCATGGCCGCGCGCACGCGCATCCTTCAGCGCCTGCACTTCCGCGTGGTCCTGGCCGGCCGGCTGCGTGAAGCCTTCGCCGATCACGACACCGTCCTTGACGATCACGCAGCCGACGCGCGGATTCGGCGCCGTCGTATACATGCCGCGCGCCGCCAGTGCGAGCGCACGCTCCATGTGGGCGAAATCGGTATCCGAGAACATGCGCGCGGACCCGGGTCAGGCGGCGAGTGCCGCGAACGCGCGGCGCGCGGCCGCGAGCGTCGCGTCGATCACCGCGTCGTCGTGCGTGCTCGACACGAAACCGGCCTCGTACGCGGACGGCGCGAAGTACACGCCTTCGTCGAGCATCAGATGGAAGAAGCGGTTGAAGCGCTCGATGTCGCTCTTCGTGACTTCCGCGAAGCTGGTCGGCACGCGCTCGGCGAAGTACAGGCCGAACATCGCGCCGATCGAGTCGGCCGCGAACGGCACGCCGGCCGCGCGCGCTTCGGCCGCGAGGCCGTCGGCGAGGCGCTTCGTCTGCGCGGTGAGCGCGTCGTAGAAGCCCGGCGCCTGGATCAGCTGCAGCGTCTTCAGGCCCGCGGCGACCGCGATCGGGTTGCCTGACAGCGTGCCGGCCTGGTACACGCCGCCGAGCGGCGCGAGGTGGGCCATGATGTCGCGGCGGCCGCCGAACGCGGCAGCCGGCATCCCGCCGCCGATCACCTTGCCGAGGCAGGTGAGGTCGGCCGTGATCCCGTAATACGCCTGCGCGCCGCCGAGCGCGACGCGGAAGCCGCACATCACTTCGTCGAAGATCAGCACGGCGCCGTGCTTCGTGCACAGCGCGCGCAGCGCGTTCAGGAATTCCGGCGTGCCGCGCACGAGGTTCATGTTGCCGGCGACCGGCTCGACGATCACCGCGGCGATCTCGTCGCCGAACGCGCCGAACGCTTCTTCCAGCGCGGCGACGTTGTTGTATTCGAGGACGGTCGTGTGCTTCGCGATGTCGGCGGGCACGCCGGCCGACGTCGGGTTGCCGAACGTCAGCAGGCCCGAGCCGGCCTTGACCAGCAGGCTGTCCGCGTGGCCGTGGTAGCAGCCCTCGAACTTCACGATGCGGCTGCGGCCCGTGAAGCCGCGCGCGAGACGCAGCGCGCTCATCGTCGCTTCGGTGCCGCTCGACACCATCCGCACCTGCTCGATCGACGGCACGAGCTTGCAGATTTCCTCGGCGATCTCGATCTCGGCCTCGGTCGGCGCGCCGAACGAGAAGCCGTCGGCGAGCACGTTCTGCACGGCCGACAGCACCTCCGGATGGACGTGGCCGACGATCATCGGGCCCCACGAGCCGATGTAGTCGATGTACTGCTTGCCGTCGGCATCCCAGAAATACGGGCCTTGCGCGCGCGACACGAAGCGCGGCGTGCCGCCGACCGAACGGAAGGCGCGCACCGGCGAGTTGACGCCGCCCGGAATGGTCTTCTGGGCGCGTTCGAAGAGGATCTGATTGTTGGACATGAGCGAAACCTGCGAGAGAAGGGCGCGGGGGCCTGTGCACGGGCCGCGGCGCCTGCGGAACGATCGTCCGATTGTACCGGAGACGCGCGCGGCGGGCCCGCGGCGGGGTCTGCGGCCTTTCGGCGCGTGAGGAAACGAGTGGTGTGTCGATTCGGCCCGTTTATCTTGGCGGCTTGCGCTTGCCGGTCAGCTCGGCCCAGCGCTTCTCGAGCGGCCCTTCGACCATCGGCTTGATCGACGTGCCGGAACTCTGCGCGTCCCACGTCTGCACCGAGTACGGATGCACGCGCAGCGCGTCGCGCGGGATCACGACGTCCTGATGCGCGTCGACCAGCCAGTCGTACACGAAGTCGATGCAGAGCCGGTAGCCGCGTTTGGTCGCCGGATCGGGCACTTCATAGGGCGCGCGCGTCACGTAGCCCGAGCCGAACACGCCCTTCGGCTCCTTCGCGACGCGATGCAGGAACACGCGGTCGCCCGGCAGAATGCCGCGCGCGAAGCCGCAGCCCCACACGTCATGCACGGCCTCGCCGGCCTTCACGCGCGCGGCGACGTCGGGGAGCTCGGGCCACGGCCATTTCTTGGGGCTCCAGATCAGCAGGAAAGCGGTCATCGGTTCGGTCGTGCGGTTGAATTGGTCAGACGAAAGCGCGGTAGAGCAGCAAGCTTAATCGAATCCGCTCGCGACCCGCATGCGAGGCGCTCGCCCGCCTTGCGCCGCATAGGCCCGGCGGCATGCGAGAAAGTTGCGCGTACAATCATGGGCCTGATCGTGCCGCCTGCGGCGCGGCCTCCCGTCTTCACCGCCACGCGTGCCCCGATGCGCGCGGGCCCCAATCCGGATACCCATGTCCCACGTCGTCCGGCGCCGGCCCGATGCCCGGCTGATCCTGTTGCTCGGCGCACTCGCCGCCTGCGGGCCGATCGCTACCGACATGTACCTGCCGAGCCTGCCGTCGATTGCCGCAGGTTTCTCCGTGAGCCCCGGCGCCGCGCAGCGCACGCTGACGAGCTTCATGGCCGGCTTCTCGATCGGCATGCTCTTGTACGGCCCGTTGTCCGACACGTGGGGGCGCCGCCCGGTGCTGCTCGGCGGCATCGCGCTGTTCACGCTCGCCAGCATCGGCTGCTTCGTGTCGGGCTCGATCGACATGCTGATCTTCGTGCGCTTTCTGCAGGCGCTCGGCGCGGGCGCCGCGTCGGTGCTCGCCCGCGCGATCGCGCGCGACGCGCACGAGCCGACCGATGCGGCGAAGGTGCTGTCGATGGTCGCGATCGTCACCGCCGTCGGGCCGCTGCTCGCGCCGCTGATCGGCGGCCAGATCCTGCGCTTTGCCGGCTGGCGCGGCGTGTTCGTCGTGCTCGCCGTGTTCGGCGCGCTGTGCGCGGCGACCGCGTATCTGCGCGTACCCGAAACCTGGCCGAAGGAGCGTCGCAAGAGCGCGGCCGTGCTCGCGTCATTCGCGTCGTACGGGCGCATCCTGTCCGATCCCGTCGCATGGGGGCACATGCTGTGCGGCGGGATGGCGTTCGCGTCGATGTTCTCGTACATCACCGCGACGCCGTTCGTGTACATCGAATATTTCCACGTGTCGCCGCAACACTACGGGCTGCTGTTCGGGCTGAACGTCGTCGGGATCATGATCGGCAACTTCACCAACACGCGGCTCGTCGGCCGCCTCGGCTCGCTCCGTATCATCTCGGCGGCATCGCTCGTCAGCGGCATCGCGTCGCTCGCGGTCGCGCTCGTCGCGCTGACAGGGTGGGGCGGGCTGTGGTCGATCGTCGTGTGCCTGTTCTTCGTGGTCGGCGTGGTCGGGATCCTGTCCGCGAACTGCACGACCGACCTGATGCATCGCTATCCGCACAACGCGGGCGCGTCGGCGGCGGTGTTCGGTGCGATGCAGCTTGCGCTCGGCGCAATCGCGAGCGTCGCGATCGGTGCACTGGCCGACGGCACGCCGTTCGCGATGGGCGTGACGATCGGCGTTACCGGCGTGCTGTGCTTCGTCGGGCGCTATCTCGTGCTGCGCTGGCATGGACGGCCGGTGAGCGCCGACGCTTGAGCGGCGCGGCGGAGCTGGCGGAGGGGCGGCTGATAGGGCGGGCGTATATCGACGGTATTCGCCGAAGCGATAACACAAGCGAACACCACGTCGATGGAACCCCGCCAACCGGCAATGCGCGTCATGCATTGATTTCGACGTCTGCGTCACTTGGAGCGGTCTGACGAGCGATTGTCGAGTCGATAGCTGCGCTTCGGGTTGATCACGAACCGTTTGACCTGCGCATCGAGTTCCTGGCTGTGGTACAGGTCCAGGCATTTCAAGAAATCAAACCGGATGCCTTTGATTTCGGACTCGACGACCGGATTGCGATAGTCGCGTGCAAGAAAACGATTGACCAGCGATTTGCCCGCGTCGGGGTTCCGTTCCAGATCGAAGTCGGTCCAGTCCATCAGTGCGCTGGCGCTGCTTCCCGCGTCCATCGCAGCGGACGGTTCACTCCGATAAGCGGTCGCGATGCATTCGGCGAGCACCATGTCCTTGTCGTTCTGCGCGTAGGTTCGGGTGCCGGCCTGCGGCGACGGCGTTGCGTCCATTGCGTGGCCCGGTTGTGCCGCTAACGTCAGTACCCCAAACATCACACACCGGAGCAGCGGATTTTGTCTCATGGCAGATTCCACAGGTGTGTACGGAGCGAACACATCGCCTAAAAAATAAACCGGTCTATTTGGCGAGGTGCAATCACCGCGGCAGACTTTCCAAGCGCTGATTGTTCCACTCTCCATCCAAAATAGCCTGATAGAGCATGCCTAGAGTCAGTGGCACTTTGTCATATTTTTCTCGGCGTTTTCTGGAGAAAGCCATCAGTGCCACTTCAATCAGGCTGAAGCCCTCTCCTGAGAAGTAGCGATTGAGCTCGAAGTCTTCAACTTGCACCGGAAATTTATCGAAGAAGCTCTCCATGAACTCGACCGCATCGTCGTCAGTGATATCCAATTCGCCTTCGACGGCATGGCCTTTTGTGAGAATTTTTTCGGGACTCACACCGGCCTCCCTTTTCACGAAATCCTCAAACTCGTTCCATGTAAGCTGGCTCATCGGAGCACCCCCTCTCCGCAAACTGTTTGAACGTGATGCCGTCGATACCAATCGGAGTTCTGTGAGAAACGCGTCATGTATCGCGTCGGACCGAGACGGCGGCATCACTCGGAGTGAAGGAAGTTACCGAGTCTGGACATCCACTGACAATCGGACTTGTTCGAAAATGTGAGCGTGTACGAACGTATGACGTCACGTGCCGCGATGGATGGAATGCTCATCGACGATTGCCGGGCCGCTGTTGTTCGGGGCGGGGCCGCTCATGCAAAACACCCCGAACGCCGGGCTTGAAACCAGCGTTCGGGGTGCCGTGGATCGACGGATTTTCGCCGAAGCGTCAATCCCGCGCGACGTCCTTCGCCCCCGACGACGCACCGTGGCTCAACCAGTCGAGCACGTCGGCCGTTTCGTCGTCGCTGGCACGTGCCCGCGCCTGCGCAACGGCCTCCGGCAGCTCGCCGTTGGTCGACGCACGCCGGATCGCGACGCCGACCGCGAGGATGTCGATCATCAGCAGATGCAGGATCCGCGAGATCATCGACAACTGCGATTCGCGCATCTCGATGTGATCGGTCTCGAGCGCGACGGTCGCGCGCTTCGCGAGCGGCGTGTTGCTCGACGTGATCGCGATCACCTTCGCGCCGGCCTGCATCGCGACGTCGAGCACGCGCAGCAGCTCGGGCGCGCGTCCCGACTTCGACACCGCGACGATCACGTCGCCCTTGCCGAGCAGCGCGGCCGACGCGGCCTGCATGTACAGGTCGCCGTACGCGATCGTCGGAATCCCGAAGCGGAAGAACTTGTAGTGCGCGTCCTGCGCGACGATGTTCGAATTGCCGAGCCCGTAGAACTCGATGCGGCGCGCACTGTTCAGGATCTCGATCGCGTTCTCGACGTTCTCGAAATGCAGATGCTCGCGCAGTTGCAGGATCGCGGACACCGTGTTGTCGAGCACCTTCGCGCCGAAGTCGGTGGCCGTGTCGCCGAGATGCACCTGGCTGTGGCTCATCGGGATCGTGCCGGTGAGGCCGGTCGCGAGCTTCAGCTTGAAGTCCGACAGCCCCTGGCAGCCGAGCGAGCGGCAGAACCGGATCACGGTCGGCTGGCTCACGTCGGCCTTGCGCGCGATGTCGACGATCGGGTCGTTGATGATCGAGCGCGGATGGTTCAATGCGAGATCGGCCACGCGGCGCTCGGCCGGCGTCAGCGCGTCGCGCATCTGGCGGATCCGCTCGAACACGGCCGACGATGCACCGCCCGAACGGTTCGACAACTGCTCCGCGAGAATCGCCGACACGCCGAGGAACGCCGGGTATTCGGCGGTGATCAGGTAGGTCGGGATGTTCTCGAGATAGTGCGTGAAGCGGCCCTTCGCCTCGAAGCGCGCGCGGAACGACGAGCGCGTGAACAATTCGCCGAGCTTCAGCGCGACGCCGCCGCCGATGTACACGCCGCCGAGCGCGCCGAGCGTCAGCGCGACGCTGCCCGCGAACGCGCCGAGAATCCCGCAGAAGCATTCGACCGTTTCGAGCGCGAGTGCGTCGCCCGCATGCGCGCGCTCGACGATCTCGACCGTGTCGACGGTCGCGGCCACGCGCTTCTTGTCGCGCGCGGCGAGCGCACGATAGATGATCTCCATGCCGGGGCCGGCGCACACACGCTCGAACGACACGTGCGGAAACTTCTTGCGCGCGTACTGCAGCACGAGGTCTTCACGCTCGTCCTGCGGCGCGAACGACGCGTGACCGCCTTCGCTGCCGAGCGCGATCCAGCGGTCGTCGGCCGGAATCAGCCCCGACACGCCGAGCCCGGTGCCGGGCCCGAGCAACCCGATCACGCTGTTCTGGCGGCGCGCGCCGCCGCCGACCTGCACGCGTTGCGCATCGGTCAGGCCGGGCAGCGCCATCGCGAGCGCGGTGAAGTCGTTGACGACGAGCAGCGTGTCGAAGCCGAGCGCGCGGCGCGTCGCCTCGATCGAGAAGCTCCAGTCGTGGTTGGTCATCGTGACCTGGTCGCCGTCGACCGGGTTCGCGATCGCGATCGCCGCGTGGTTCACGCGGCTGATCTTCACGTCCTTCAGATACTTGCGGATCGCGTCGGTGATCGTCGGATAGTCGGCGCCAGGATAGACGCGGATCTGCGTGATCTCGCCCGGGGCGGTTTCCAGCGCGAAGCGCGCGTTGGTGCCGCCGACGTCCGCGAGCAGGCGCGGGCCGTCGGCATGCTGACCCGCGACGACCGCCTTACTTTGCGCACCAGTAGACATCGAGCTGGGTCCCCTTGTCGTTGGCCAGTTGGGAAATCGCGTTCTTCTGCAGCGACGCGGCCGCGGCGTCGAGCACGTCGCGTTTGCGGGCACCCGCGATCAGCAGGAACAGCCAGTCGACGCGCTTCAGCGCATCGAGCGAATAGCTCACGCGCGCATGCGGCGCGGTGCCGGGATGCACGGCGACGAAGCGTTCGGGCGTCGTGATCGCGTGGTCCCATTCGGGCGCGTCGGCGAAGATCGACGCGGTATGGCCGTCTTCGCCCATGCCGAGCACCGCGACGGTCGGCACGCGGTAGTCGGCGTTCGCGTTGAGCGCGGCGACGTGCGCGTCGAGCGACACGCGCGTGTCGACGAGCGGCAGGAAGCGGGCGGGGGCCGCCGCGTGCTGCAGCAGCGTGTCGCGCACGAGGTGCGCATTGCTGGCCGCGTCGTCCTCCGGCACCCAGCGGTCGTCGACCAGCGTGACGTCGACGCCGGCCCAGTCGAGCGCCGCGTGCGACAGCGTTTGCAGGAACGGGCGCGGGCTCGTGCCGCCGGACACCGCAAGCGTGGGGCGCACGGGGCCGCCGACCGCGGCGCGCAGCGCATCGCCGACGGCGCGCGCGAGCGCTTCGCTTTGCGCTTCCTGGGTGTCGAAAGCGTGGATCTCGATCACATCTCCTCCGGACTGCTTTGTCTGTTCAATTCGTGCGAATCGTGGGGCACGTTGCCGCGCGCATTCGCGCACGCGGCAACGGTTTGCATCAGTTTTCTTCTTCGAGCCAGCAGGTGTCGTGCTGCGCGAGCATCGCGCTCGACGCGGCCGGTCCCCACGTGCCTGCCGCATACGGCTTCGGCGGCTTCAGCGTGCGCGCCCATTCGTTCAGGATCGGCTCGACCCATTGCCATGCGGCTTCCTGTTCGTCGCGACGCACGAACAGGGCGAGCCGGCCGTTGATCACGTCGAGCAGCAGGCGCTGGTACGCCTCCATCTGTCCTTCCTTGAAGAACTGGTCGAACGCGAGGTCGAGGTGCACGCTCGCGAGGTTCATCCCTTCGCCCGGCTGCTTCGCGAGGCAGTACAGGCGGATCGTCTCGTTCGGCTGCAGCCGGATCACGAGACGGTTCGCACCGGGGCGCAGCGCGGTCGGCCCGAGCGCCGAGTGCGGCACCGGGCGGAAGTTGACGACGATCTCCGCGACGCGATCGGCCAGCCGCTTGCCGGTGCGCAGGAAGAACGGCACGCCGGCCCAGCGCCAGTTCTCGATCTCGACCTTCAGCGCGACGAAGGTTTCGGTCTGGCTGTCGGGCTTCACGCCCGGCTCGGTTGCGTAGGCCGGCACCTGCGCGCCCTTGATCACGCCTGCATGATACTGGCCGCGCACCGCGACCTTGCCGATGTCGCGCGGATCGACGGGCTTCAGCGCGCGCAGCACGCGCAGCTTCTCGTCACGCACCGAGTCGGAATCCATCGAGTGCGGCGGCTCCATCGCGACGATCGACAGCAGCTGCAACAGGTGGTTCTGCACCATGTCGCGCAGCGCGCCCGTATTGTCGTAGAAATCGCCGCGCGCCTCGACGCCGAGCTCTTCCGCGATCGTGATCTGGATGCTCTCGACCCATTCGCGGCGCCACAGCGGTTCGAACAACGCGTTGCCGAAGCGCAGCGCGAGCAGGTTCTGTACCGGCTCTTTCCCGAGGTAGTGGTCGATCCGGTAGATCTGGCCTTCCGCGAAGATCTCGCCGACCGCGTCGTTGATCGCATTCGACGACTTCAGGTCGTAGCCGAGCGGCTTCTCGAGCACGATGCGCGAGCCTTCGTTGAGGCCGACCGATGCAAGCGCCTTGCAGATCGGCACGAACAGCGACGGGCCCGTCGCGAGATAGAACACGCGGATGCCGGGCAGCTGCGCGACCGCGTCGCGCAGCACGACGTAGTCTTCCGCGCGGCCGAGGTCGAGCTTCACGTATTCGATGCGCTCGAGGAAGGATTTCCACGCGCTGTCGTCGAATGCGTTGCCGGCCGCCTTCGCCGCGTGCGGCTTCACGTGCGTGTCGACCCATTCGAGATAGCCGGCCCGATCCGATTCGTGACGTGCGACGGCAACGATCCGGCCGCTTTCCGCGAGCATGTGGCCGCGGTGCGCTTCGAACAGCGCGGGCAGGATCTTGCGCATCGACAGGTCGCCGGTGCCGCCGAAAAGTACGAAGGTAAAACTGGAATCGGTATGCATGTGTCTCCGCCGTGTTGGGGGCTGGGAAGCGAATCCGTAGTGCGATAAAAATATTTTTGACACTGAATTGTAGTTTAACTACAATCCGCCGCAAGGGGTAGCACCTGGGTGAAGAAAAAAAGAAGTGCGGTCGATGAGCTGCGCGAGCTTCGCCTTCGGGAACGCCTTGTGCCGAATGTTATCGGACATTGACGGCGCGCATCGTCCGCGCGCCGTCGCCCCGGGCTCGCGTCGCAGCATCGCGGCGGGCCAGAAACACAAAGAGGAGACACGCCGTTGAATCTCGATTCACGCTTTCTGTAAGAGCCCGGCCGGTCATCGGCCCCGTACGCTGCATGCGTCCCGCGGCTCGATTTCCCCGTCGTTTATCAAGAAGCCGGTTCCCGTCCAGGGAACCTCACGAGTTGATTCAGTCTGGAGGAGATAAGTAATGAAAGTTCGCTCGATCATGGGCGCGCTCTGCGCCGCGGGTCTGATGGCTGGCGCCGGGGCGGCGCAGGCGGCCGAGAACGTGACGGTGCTGCACTGGTGGACCTCGGGCGGCGAGTCGAAAGCCGTCGGCGTGCTGAAGGACGACGTGCAGAAGCAGGGCTACGTATGGAAGGACTTCGCGGTCGCGGGCGGCGCGGGCGCGGCGGCCATGACCGCACTGAAGACCAAGGTGATCAGCGGCGACGCACCGTCGGCCGCGCAGATCAAGGGCCCGCTGATCCAGGACTGGGCCGACCAGGGCGTGCTCGTCAACATCGATTCCGTCGCCGGCGACTGGAAGAAGAACCTGCCGCCGGAAATCGACAAGATCGTGCAGTACAAGGGCCATTACGTCGCCGCGCCGTTCTCGGTGCACCGCGTGAACTGGCTCTACATCAACAAGGCCGCGCTCGACAAGGTCGGCGCGAAGGTGCCGACCACCTGGCCCGAATTCTTCGCGGTCGCCGACAAGCTGAAAGCCGCCGGCATCCAGC
This sequence comes from Burkholderia sp. IMCC1007, assembly GCF_027257875.1. GTDB lineage: Bacteria > Pseudomonadota > Gammaproteobacteria > Burkholderiales > Burkholderiaceae > Burkholderia. Next base: position 21,645 of record NZ_JAPVQY010000031.1, on the reverse strand, counting down.
CGGTCGCGATGGGCGGCCAGCCGTGGCAGGACCTGACGCTGTGGGAAGACGTCGTGCTGTCGCAGGGTTCGGCGTTCTACAAGAAGGCGCTGGTCGATCTCGACCAGGCGACGCTGACGTCGCCGCAGATGGTGTCGGTGTTCGACACGGTGCGCAAGATCCAGGGCTACTTCGACACGGGCCGTAACGGCCGCGACTGGAACCTCGCGACCGCGATGGTCATCAACGGCAAGGCCGGCATGCAGTTCATGGGCGACTGGGCGAAGGGCGAGTTCGAGACCGCCGGCAAGAAGGCGGGCAAGGACTACGTCTGCGCGCCGGTGCCGGGCACCGCGAACGCGTACACGTTCAACGTCGACTCGTTCGTGTTCTTCGAGCAGAAGGGCCAGAAGGCCGCGACGCCGGGCCAGCTCGCGCTCGCGAAGACGATCATGACGCCGGAGTTCCAGGAACAGTTCAGCCTGCTGAAGGGCTCGATCCCGGTGCGCCTCGGCGTGAAGATGGACAAGTTCGACGACTGCGCGAAGAAGTCGTACGCCGACGAGCAGGTCGCGATCAAGTCCGGCGGCTACGTGCCGTCGCTCGCGCACGGGATGGCGCAGAACGACGCGACGGCCGGCGCGATCACCGACGTCGTGACGAAGTTCATGAACTCGCAGCAGGATTCGAAGAGCGCGGTGGCCGCGCTCGCGAAGGCCGCGAAGGTGAAGTAAAACGCGACGGGCGCCCGGCCGGACACGCACGATCGGCCGGGCGCTCTTGCATGTGCAGCAAACGGGCTCGCCCGCGGGCCCGCGCCGTAGCGGCGCCGGCCCGGCCTGCGTCGCCCTCGTTCCAGGAGTCGAATCAAGTGGCTGCCCCTCTTAGCGGAAACGGATCCGGCGCTGCCGTCGCGCGGCGCACGTCGCCGATGTCGGCCTTCGCCGATCGCTGGATTCCGAAGCTCGTGCTCGCGCCGAGCATCGCGATCGCCGTGGTGTTCATCTACGGCTTCATCCTGATTACCGGCTATCTGTCGCTGACCAAATCGCGGCTGTTGCCGAACTACGAATTCGACGGCTTCGGCCGTTACACGGACCTGTTCCAGAACGACGTGTGGTGGACCTCCGCCGCGAACCTCGGCTGGTTCGGGATTCCGTTCATCGCGATCTGCGTCGGGCTCGGCCTGTTCCTCGCGATCCTGCTCGACCAGAAGATTCGCAACGAAGGCGCGCTGCGCGCGATCTTCCTGTACCCGATGGCGCTGTCGTTCATCGTGACCGGCACCGCGTGGCAGTGGATCCTGAACCCGGGCCTCGGCCTCGAGAAGGTGATGCACGACTGGGGCTGGACGAGCTTCTCGTTCGGCTGGCTCGACGATCCGGACAAGGCGATCTTCTGCGTGGTGATCGCGGCCGTGTGGCAGTCGACCGGCTTCGTGATGGCGCTGTTCCTCGCGGGGCTGCGCGGCGTCGACGGCGAGATCTTCAAGGCCGCGCAGGTCGACGGCGCGACGCTGCCGACCATCTACCGCAAGATCGTGATCCCGAGCATGCGCCCGGTGTTCTTCTCGGTGCTGCTGATCCTCTGCCACATCACGATCAAGACCTTCGACCTCGTCGTCGCGCTGACGGCGGGCGGCCCGGGCACGTCGTCGTCGCTGCCGGCCATGTTCATGTACACGTTTTCGTTCAACCGCGGCCAGCTCGGGCTGGGTGCCGCGTCGTCGGTGATGATGCTCGCGACCGTGGTCGCGGTGCTGGTGCCGCTGATGTATATGGAATCGAGGAGCACCCGCAATGCAGCCTAAGATGACAATCAGCCGGGCCGTGATCTATGCGGCACTGATCCTGTTCGCGCTGTATTTCCTGTTCCCGATCTACGTGATGCTGTCGACGTCGTTCAAGGACCTCGACCAGCTGCGCACCGGCAACCTGCTGACGCCGCCCACCTCGTGGACCGTCGACCCGTGGGTGAAGGCGTGGAGCGGCGCGTGTACCGGCGTGCGCTGCGACGGGATGAAGCCGTTCTTCCTGAACTCGCTGCAGATGGTGATTCCGGCCGTGCTGATCTCGTCGCTGGTCGGCGCGTTCAACGGCTACGTGCTCACGCACTGGCGCTTTCGCGGCGCGGACGCGCTGTTCACGATGATGCTGGTCGGCTGCTTCATCCCGTTCCAGGTGATCCTGCTGCCGATGGCGCGCCTGCAGGGGATGCTCGGCCTCGCGAACACGATTCCGGGCCTCGTGTTCGTGCACGTCGTGTACGGGATCGCGTTCACGACGATGTTCTTCCGCAACTTCTACGTGAGCGTGCCGGCCGAACTCGTGAAGGCCGCGCGCATCGACGGCGCCGGCTTCTTCACGATCTTCACGAAGATCCTGCTGCCGGTGTCGCTGCCGATCTTCATGGTGTGCCTGATCTGGCAGTTCACGCAGATCTGGAACGACTTCCTGTTCGGGATCGTGTTCTCCGGCGTCGATTCGATGCCGATCACAGTTGCGCTGAACAACCTCGTCAACACGTCGACGGGCGTGAAGGAATACAACGTCGACATGGCCGGCGCGATCATCGCCGCGCTGCCGACGCTGCTCGTCTACATCGTCGCCGGCCGCTACTTCGTGCGCGGGCTGACGGCGGGCGCGGTGAAGGGGTAAGCGCGGCTTCATCCGATACGACGAACCGGCCGCGCAGCACGCGCGGCGCATCGAAACGAACCCGACGCGGCGCCTGCGTGCGCCGCGCGAGACGAGACAGAGGATTCACAGCATGGCAAGCCTTTCCATCCGTGACGTGTACAAGACCTACCCGAACGGGGTGCCGGTCCTGAAGGGTGTCGACATCGAGATCGAGGACGGACAGTTCCTGATCCTGGTCGGCGGCTCGGGCTGCGGGAAATCGACGCTGCTCAACATGATCGCCGGGCTCGAGACGGTCACGAGCGGCGAGATCTGCATCGACGGCAAGGTCGTCAACAACCTGTCGCCGAAGGATCGCGACATCGCGATGGTGTTCCAGTCGTACGCGCTGTATCCATCGATGACGGTGCGCGAGAACATCTCGTTCGGCCTGAACATCCGCAAGGTGCCGAAGAACGAACAGCAGCAGATCGTCGACCGCGTGTCGGCGATGCTGCAGATCCAGCATCTGCTCGACCGCAAGCCGGGGCAGCTGTCGGGCGGCCAGCGCCAGCGCGTCGCGATGGGCCGCGCGCTCGCACGCGATCCGTCGCTGTTCCTGTTCGACGAGCCGCTGTCGAACCTCGACGCGAAGCTGCGCATCGAGATGCGCGCGGAAATCAAGCTGCTGCACCAACGCCTCGGCACGACGATCGTCTACGTGACGCACGACCAGATCGAGGCGATGACGCTCGGCGACCGGATCGCGGTGATGAAGGATGGCGTGGTCCAGCAGTTCGGCGCGCCGCAGGAGATCTACGATTCGCCGTCGAACCTGTTCGTCGCGGGCTTCATCGGCGCGCCGCCGATGAACTTCATCAATGGCAAGCTGGTCGAGCAGGGCAGCGGGATCGCGCTCGAGATCGACACGGGCCTCGCGCGCAGCGCGCTGAACCTGCCGTTCGACGCGGTGAAGCTGAAGTCGCACGTCGGCCGCGAGGTGATCCTCGGGCTGCGCCCGGAGCGCATCACCGACGCGCGCAACGCGCACAACGGCGAGGCGTCGAAGCTGCAGCCGATCGACGTGCGCGTCGACGTGACCGAGCCGACCGGGCCGGACACGCACGTGTTCGCACAGGTGAACGGCAAGCGGATCGTGAGCCGCGTGCATCCGGCCGCGAACCCGCAGCCGGGGCAGACGCAGTCGCTGCTGTTCGACGTGTCGAAGGCCGTGCTGTTCGATCCGGCGTCGGAAGAGCGGATCGCGTGACGCGGCGCTTGCGCTGAATGAAAGAAGGGGCCGTTTCGATGAACGGCCCCTTTGTCGTTTCGGCGATGCGGCTGACGCGTCCGCGATGCGCCGGTCAGTGCGGCAACCGCACGTCGAACTTGAACGTCGCGAGCCGTGCGACGAGGATGAAGCCGGTCGCGAGCAGCACGCTGTACACCGAGTCGAACTGCAGCCACACGAGCAGCAGGTAGAACCAGCAGCCGACGAACGCGCAGGTCGCGTACGGCCGCGAATCGCGCAGGATCAGCGGGATGTCGTTGCACAGCACGTCGCGGACGATCCCGCCGACCACGCCGGTGATCACGCCCATCATCACCGCGATGAAGCGCGGCATTTCGGCGTCGAGCGCGATCGACGTGCCCGAGATGCTGAAGATGCCGAGCCCGATCGCATCGGCGATCAGCAGCAGCCGTTCGGCCGACAGCCGCGACAGCATCCGCAGCACGAACGGTGCGAACAAGGCGAGCACGAAGATCGCGATCACGTAGTCGTCGTGCACGACCCAGTAGAACGGCCGGCGCTCGAGCAGGATGTCGCGCAGCGTGCCGCCGCCGAACGCGGTCGCGAGCGCGACGACGAACGTGCCGACCGAGTCGAGCCGGTTCTTGCGCGCCTCGATGAAGCCCGAGATCGCGAAGGCCAGCGTCGCGATCGCCTCGAGTATCGCGATCGCGAGCGTCAGCCTAGGATGCGGCACGCGGCCCCCGGTCGGCCGGTGCCGCGTGCGGCTGCAGCAGCACGAGCACCGCGCCCGCGCCGCCGTCGTGGCCGCGCGCCTCGCAGAATGCGATCACTTCTTCCTTCTGCACGAGCCACGCGCGCACCTTGCCCTTCAGCACCGGCTCCTTGCCGATCGAGCCGAGCCCCTTGCCGTGGATCACGCGCAGGCAGCGCAGCCCCTTCTTGCCGGCCTCGCGGATGAATTCCGCGAGCGCATCGCGCGCTTCGTCGCGCCGCATGCCGTGCAGATCGATCTGCGCCTGCACGATCCACGCGCCGCTCCTCAGCTTGCGCACGACGTCGCGGCTGATGCCGGGGCGGTGGTAATACAGCGAGTCGTCGCTGTCGAGCAGCGTCTCGGGATCGAATTCGTCGGACAGCGTCGCGTTCAGCACGGCTTCCTCGTCGCGCTGCGTCTGCTTCGGTACCGGATCGGGCGGCGTGCGGCCGGACTTCGCGCGCGGCGGCGCGTTCAGCGGCCGGATCGCGCCGATTTCGTTGCGGAACAGATTCGCGTCGGCCTCTGCCTTGCGCTCGGCCTTCGCGGTTTCGATGCGCGCGCGCTCGCGGCGCTCGGCTTCGCCTTGCAGCGACTTGCGCAATGCGCCGAGGCCCGCGAGGCCCTGGCCGCGCAACGCGGCCGCATCGGGCGCGGGCGGCGGCGTTTCAGGCGCCGGGGTCACGGGGCGGGCAGCGATCTTCCGCTTCGCGGGATCGCTCGGATGGGGCTGGTTCTTCGCCATGATTCGGTAACGGGGCAGGCGCGTTCGGGCGCGCGGACACAAAAAAGCCGCTGCGCGGCGGCAGCGGCTTTCCGGTCGAGCCCGCTGCGCGGCAGCGGACGCCATTGTAGCGCCGGCCGCGGCGAGGCTCCCGGCTTACTTCTTGTCGTGCAGGCTTTCGAGGTAGCGCTGCGCGTCGAGCGCGGCCATGCAGCCCGTGCCGGCGCTGGTGATCGCCTGGCGGTACACGTTGTCCTGCACGTCGCCGGCGGCGAACACGCCCGGCACGCTCGTCGACGTCGCGTTGCCCTGCAGGCCGCTCTTCGTCAGGATGTAGCCGTCTTTCATCTCGAGCTGGCCCTGGAACAGGTCGGTGTTCGGCTTGTGGCCGATCGCGACGAACACGCCCTGCACGGTGAGGTCCTGCTTCTCGCCGGTCTTCACGTTTTTGATGCGCAGGCCGGTCACGCCCGAGTCCTCGCCCGTCACTTCGTCGAGCACGTGATCCCACTTGATGTCGACGACGCCTTCCTTTTCCTTCTCCAGCAGGCGGTCGATCAGGATCGGCTCCGCGCGGAACTTGTCGCGACGGTGGATCACCGTGACCTTCTTCGCGATGCCGGTCAGGTAGAGCGCTTCCTCGACGGCCGTGTTGCCGCCGCCGATCACCGCAACTTCCTGGTTGCGATAGAAGAAGCCGTCGCAGGTCGCGCAGGCCGACACGCCCTTGCCCATGAATGCTTCCTCGGACGGCAGGCCGAGATACTGCGCGGACGCGCCGGTCGCGATGATCAGCGAGTCGCACGTGTATTCGCCCGAGTCGCCGATCAGGCGGATCGGCTGCTCGTGCAGCTTCGCGGTATGGATGTGGTCGAACACGATTTTGGTGTTGAAGCGCTCGGCGTGCTCCTGGAAGCGCGCCATCAGTTCCGGGCCTTGCACGCCCTTTGCGTCCGCCGGCCAGTTTTCGACGTCGGTCGTGGTCATCAGCTGGCCGCCCTGCGCGATGCCGGTGATCAGCACCGGGGACAGGTTGGCGCGTGCCGCATAGACGGCAGCCGTGTAGCCGGCGGGGCCGGAACCGAGAATCAGGACTTTGGCGTGTTTGGGCGTGGACATGTGCGAATCCGTAAAAGGCGGCTGCGGCGGGCGGGATAAGGCTCGCCGGACGGTCCGGGTTGACCGGGATGCCGTCATAGATGGGTATCAGACGCGCATTATAAAGGCCCCGTTGCTGCGCTGCCGAACGAGAGTTTCAATCGTCGCGATAGCGTTTCGCGGCGCACCGTCCGTACCGGGGCAGCGGGCCGGGCGGCGGTCTGCCATGCGGTGGCGCGTTGTCGCAGGGGCGCGCATCCGGCCGGCTCGCGGCCGCTGGCGGCGCCGGTGCGGCGCCCCGTCCCCGTTATGTAACCGTCATTTACACTTGACGGCCCGATGCAGCGTTTACAATAAGCGCGATCGAACGACAGGCGGGCGCGCGGCCCGTCCTCTTTATACGGATTCATGGCAAAAGCTCCTTATTCCGCCCAGGCACAGGCGTTGCCGCACCGGATGTCGAAGCTCCTCACGGAGATCCGCTGGATTCTCCAGGTTGCGCTCTGCGCGTTTCTGGTGATGGCCCTGTTGAGCTACAGCCGGCGCGATCCGAGCTGGACGCACGCAGCACAGGTGGACCACATCTCGAACTGGGCCGGGCGTGTCGGCGCGTGGACGGCCGACATCATCCTGCTGCTGTTCGGCCTGTCGGCCTACTGGCTGATCGTGCCGCTCGGGCGGCGCATCGCCGTCAACTACCGGCGCATCACGCGTCACGAGGCGGTCGCCGACGAGCCCGAGCGGCCGATCGGCTGGCTCACCGAAATCCTGTCGTTCGTGCTCGTCGTGCTCGCGTGCGACGGCATCGAGGCGATGCGGATGTGGTCGCTGAAGGTGCAACTGCCGCGCGCGCCGGGCGGCGTGATCGGCGAGGCCGTCGCGGGCGCGATGTCGCATGCGTTCGGCTTCACCGGCGGCACGCTGCTGCTGCTGATCCTGCTCGCGATCGGTCTTTCGCTGTATTTCCGCTTCTCGTGGCTGTCGGTGTGCGAGCGCGTCGGCGGCGCGATCCTGTCCGCCGTCACGGTCGCGAAGCTGCGTCGCGAAGCCGAGCGCGATCGCAAGCTGGGCGAGGCCGCTGCCGTGCGCCGTGAAGGCAAGGTCGAAGAGGAGCGCGTGCGCATCGAGGATCACGAACCGGTGACCATCGTGCCGCCGGTCGTCACGCCGGCGAAGTCCGAGCGCGTCGAGCGCGAGCGCCAGGTGCCGCTGTTCACCGACCTGCCGGGCGACTCGACGCTGCCGCCGGTAGCGCTGCTCGATCCCGCGCCGAAGACGCAGGAAGCGATCTCCGCCGACACGCTCGAATTCACGTCGCGCCTGATCGAGAAGAAGCTGAAGGACTTCGGCGTCGAGGCGAGCGTCGTGGCCGCGTATCCGGGCCCGGTCGTCACGCGCTACGAGATCGAGCCGGCCACCGGCGTGAAGGGCAGCCAGATCGTCAACCTCGCGAAGGATCTCGCGCGATCGCTGTCGCTCGTGTCGATCCGCGTGGTCGAGACGATCCCCGGCAAGAATTACATGGCGCTCGAGCTGCCGAACCAGCGACGCCAGACGGTGCACCTGTCCGAGATCATCGGTTCCGAGGTCTATGCAGCGGCCGCGTCGGCGCTCACGCTGAGCCTCGGCAAGGACATCGGCGGCAAGCCGGTGTGCGCGGATCTCGCGAAGATGCCGCACCTGCTGGTGGCCGGCACGACCGGCTCGGGCAAGTCGGTCGGGATCAACGCGATGATCCTGTCGCTGCTGTACAAGGCCACCGCCGAGCAGGTGCGCCTGATCCTGATCGATCCGAAGATGCTCGAAATGAGCGTCTACGAAGGCATTCCGCACCTGCTGTGCCCGGTCGTCACCGACATGCGCCAGGCGGGCCATGCGCTGAACTGGACGGTCGCCGAGATGGAGCGGCGCTACAAGCTGATGAGCAAGCTCGGCGTGCGTAATCTCGCGGGCTACAACAACAAGATCGACGACGCGGCGAAGCGCGAGGAAAAGATTCCGAATCCGTTCAGCCTGACGCCGGACGATCCTGAACCGCTTGGCCGCCTGCCGAACATCGTCGTCGTGATCGACGAGCTGGCCGACCTGATGATGGTCGTCGGCAAGAAGGTCGAGGAGCTGATCGCGCGGATCGCGCAGAAGGCGCGTGCGGCCGGCATCCACCTGATCCTCGCGACGCAGCGTCCGTCCGTCGACGTGATCACCGGCCTGATCAAGGCGAACGTGCCGACGCGGATCGCGTTCCAGGTGTCGTCGAAGATCGACTCGCGCACGATTCTGGACCAGATGGGCGCCGAGTCGTTGCTCGGGATGGGCGACATGCTGTACCTGGCGCCCGGCACCGGGTTGCCGGTGCGCGTGCACGGCGCGTTCGTCGCCGACGACGAAGTGCATCGCGTCGTCGAGAAGCTCAAGGAGCAGGGCGAGCCGAACTACGTCGAAGGGCTGCTCGAAGGCGGCACCGTCGACGGCGACGAGGGCTCGGCCGGCGCGGGAACCGGCGAAGGCGGCGACGAGTCTGATCCGCTGTACGACCAGGCGGTCGAGATCGTCATCAAGAACCGCCGCGCGTCGATTTCGCTCGTGCAGCGCCATCTGCGGATCGGCTACAACCGCGCGGCGCGGCTCCTCGAGCAGATGGAGCAGTCGGGGCTCGTGTCGGCGATGTCGTCGAGCGGCAACCGCGAAATTCTTGTGCCGGTGCGCGACGCGGAATGAGTCCGCGGCGCCCGCAGCGCCGGCCACCCAGGGAGAAAACCGCACCATGCAGCAACTTTCGTTCGTCCCTTCCCTTCGTTCGACGCGGCGCTGGCTCGGCGCGGCGTTCGCCGGCGCATCGCTGATGCTCGCGGCGACGCACGCGTTCGCGGGCGGCACCGAGCAACTGAAGGCCTTCGTGTCGCAGGTGCGTTCGGCGAAGGGCGATTTCACGCAGCAGATCGTCAAGGCGCCGAGCAAGGGCGCGAGTGCCAGCGCGGCGCAGCCCGCACCGAAGCCGAACGACAATTCGAGCGGCACGTTCGTGTTCTCGCGTCCGGGCAAGTTCATCTGGACGTACCAGAAGCCGTACCAGCAGGTCCTGCAGGCCGACGGCGACAAGCTCTACGTGTACGACCGCGACCTGAACCAGGTCACCGAGCGCAAGCTGAACGGCGCGCTCGGCGCGAGCCCGGCCGCGATCCTGTTCGGCAGCAACGATCTCGACAAGAACTACACGCTGCGCGATGCCGGCGAGAAGGGTGGCATCGAGTGGCTCGAGATGTTGCCGAAGGCGCAGGACACGCAGTTCCAGCGGATCGGCATCGGTTTCCGCAACGGCACGCTTGCCGCGATGGAGCTGCACGACGTGTTCGGCAACGTCACGCTGCTGACGTTCACCAACATCCAGACGAATCCGCCGCTGAAGAGCGACACGTTCAAGTTCGTCGTGCCGAAGGGCGCCGACGTGATCGCCGGCTGAACGGCGCCGCGCCGTTCTCGCTGACAAGGGCCTGCCGGCGACGGCAGGCCCTTGTCGCTTTCGGGCGCGGCGGCGGGTTCGCGCGGCTGTCATAATGTGGAGTCAGGCGGCCGGGTCGGCCGCCATTGTTTGATGTGGAGCGAGGGTTCATGTCCGACCTGTTTCAAGTCGAGCCGCGCCGGCCGCTCGCCGAGGCGCTGCGGCCGAAGACGCTCGCCGAGGTGATCGGCCAGACGCATCTGCTGGGCGAAGGCAAGCCGCTGCGGCTCGCGTTCGAATCCGGCAAGCCGCATTCGATGATTCTGTGGGGGCCGCCCGGCGTCGGCAAGACGACGCTTGCGCGCCTCACCGCGCTCGCGTTCGACTGCGAGTTCATCGCGCTGTCCGCGGTGCTCGGCGGCGTGAAGGACATCCGCGAGGCGATGGAGCAGGCGAAGGACACGCTGAACCGCACCGGCCGCCACACGATCCTGTTCGTCGACGAGATCCACCGTTTCAACAAGGGGCAGCAGGATGCATTGCTGCCGTTCGTCGAGTCGGGGCTCGTGACCTTCATCGGCGCGACGACCGAGAACCCGAGCTTCGAAGTGAACTCGGCGCTGTTGTCGCGGGCGCAGGTCTATGTGCTGCAGTCGCTGAACGACGACGAGATGCGCCAGTTGCTCGCGCGCGCGCAGGAAATCGCGCTCGACGGCCTCGCATTCGACGACAAGGCGATCGACACGCTGATCGGCTACGCGGACGGCGACGCACGCCGCTTCCTGAACCTGCTCGAGCAGGCGCAGACGGCCGCATCGTCCGCCCGCGTCACGACGATCGATGCCGATTTCGTCAGCAGCGCGATGACGTTGAATGCGCGACGCTTCGACAAGGGCGGCGACAATTTCTACGACCAGATCTCGGCGCTGCACAAGTCGGTGCGCGGGTCGAGCCCGGATGGCGCGCTGTACTGGTTCTGCCGGATGATCGACGGCGGCGCGGATCCGAAATATCTGGCGCGGCGGATCGTGCGGATGGCGTGGGAAGACATCGGCCTCGCCGACCCGCGCGCGCTGCAGATGGCGAACGACGCCGCCGCGACCTACGAGCGGCTCGGCTCGCCCGAAGGCGAACTCGCGCTCGGGCAGGCGGTGATCTATCTCGCGTGCGCGGCGAAGAGCAACGCGGGCTACAACGCGTTCAACCAGGCGATGGCGTTCGTGAAGCAGGACAAGTCGCGCGAGGTGCCTGTGCATCTGCGCAATGCGCCGACCAAGCTGATGAAGGAACTCGGCTACGGCCACGCGTATCGCTACGCGCACGACGAGCCGAACGCGTATGCGGCCGGCGAGACGTATCTGCCGGAAGGCATGCGCGAGCCGCACTGGTACAAGCCGGTGCCGCGCGGGCTCGAGTCGAAGATCGCCGAGAAGCTCGCGTGGCTGCGCGAGCTCGACCGCGAGGCCGGCAAGAAGGGCTGACCGGCAGCGCATGAGCGCGGCCGGCGCTGCCTGCGCTGCCTGCGGTTCGCTAGCGCTTGCGGCCCGGCTGTTTCTTCCAGTACTCGAACGGCTCTTCGTGGCATTCGATGTCGAGCTCCGCGACCCGCGCATGCAGGCGCTCCTGCGCATCGGCGATCGCGAGGTTGTAGATCGCCGGCGCGATCTCCTCGACGAAGAAATGCAGCAGTGCGCCGGCCTGGATGTTGCCGATCGGCTCGTCCATGTTTTCCGTGAAATAGCGTTGCAGCGACGCGATTGCGCGGTCGCGGACATCCTTGTCCAGTTCGATGGCCATCGGGTTCCTCGGTGAAGGTGACGGTGATGCGAAAGCGCGTGCGTGGCCCGCCGCAGGGCGTCGGGCCGGCGCGATTGTCCGGCGCTTCGCGGCGGCGCGGCGCGAGCCGATCGACCCTCGGCCGACGCACGGGCCGCTCACGCGATACTGCCACTCCGGCCGGAGGTTGCGCCATTGTCCGTCCGGCCAATGCCGTGGCGGCCCCGCGGTGCGTTAGAATTCCCGTCCTACACAACGATTTTCCAAGTCCTCCCATGCTCGACATCCAGTTGCTGCGCAAAGACCTCGACGGCGTCGCCAAGCGCCTCGCCGATCGCGGCTACACCCTCGACGTCGCCGCGTTCTCCGCTCTCGAAGCGGAACGCCGCGCGATCCAGACCCGTACCGAAGAGCTCCAGGCGCGCCGCAACAGCCTGTCGAAGCAGATCGGCGCGATGAAGGGGAAGGGCGAGGACACGTCGGCCGTGATGGCCGAAGTCGGCGGGATCGGCGACGAGATGAAGGCGTCCGAAGCCAAGCTCGGCGAAATCCAGACGCGCCTGTCCGACCTGATGCTGGGCATGCCGAACATCGCGCACGACAGCGTGCCGGTCGGCAAGGACGAAGCCGACAACGTCGAGGTGCGCCGCTGGGGCACGCCGCGCCAGTTCGACTTCGAGGTGAAGGATCACGTCGACGTCGGCACGCCGCTCGGCCTCGATTTCGAAACCGGCGCGAAGCTCGCCGGCGCGCGCTTCACGATGCTGCGCGGCGCGATCGCGCGTCTGCACCGCGCGCTCGCGCAGTTCATGATCGATACGCACACGCAGCAGCACGGCTACACCGAGACGTATACGCCGTACATCGTGAACCCCGAAATCCTGTACGGCACGGGCCAGCTGCCGAAGTTCGCGGACGACATGTTCCGCGTCGAGAAGGGCGGCGCCGAGAACACGATCACGCAATACCTGATCTCCACGTCGGAAATTTCGCTGACGAACACCGTGCGCGAATCGATCGTCGAAGGCTCCGCGCTGCCGATCAAGCTCACCGCGCACTCGCCGTGCTTCCGCTCGGAAGCCGGCTCGTACGGCCGCGACACGCGCGGGATGATCCGCCAGCACCAGTTCGACAAGGTCGAAATGGTGCAGGTCGTCGCGCCGGACGCATCGTATGCGGCGCTCGACGAGATGGTCGGTCACGCTGAAGCGATCCTGCAGAAGCTCGGCCTGCCGTACCGCGTGATCACGCTGTGCACGGGCGACATGGGTTTCTCCGCCGCGAAGACGTTCGACCTCGAAGTATGGCTGCCGGCGCAGAACACCTATCGCGAGATCTCGAGCTGCTCGAACACCGAGGCGTTCCAGGCGCGCCGGATGCAGGCGCGGTTCCGCAACGCGCAGGGCAAGCCGGAACTCGTGCACACGCTGAACGGTTCGGGCCTCGCGGTCGGCCGCACGCTGGTCGCGGTGCTGGAGAACTACCAGAACGCCGACGGTTCGGTCACGGTGCCGGAGGCGCTGCGTCCGTACATGGGCGGCATCGAGCGCATCGACGCGCCTGCACAGGCGTCGTAACGCGGGCCTTTCGAAGCCCTCGCAAAAAAATTTGCAGAAAGGGCTTGTCAGCCGCGAAGCGATCGTCTTATAATCTTTTTCTCGCGGAAACGACCAGCCGCGAAATGCAGCAAGGAAGGAGAGGTGGCAGAGTGGTCGAATGTACCTGACTCGAAATCAGGCGTACGGTTTCCCCGTACCGTGGGTTCGAATCCCACCCTCTCCGCCAAAATACGAAGCCCCGTGATTCGAAAGGATCATGGGGTTTTTCGTTTTGGTCGCCCGCCGCGCGTCGCCATTCCGCCGACGTGATCGCGGCAATTCGCCGCTACTTTTTCAGCTTCAGCCTTCGTATCGCGCGCCGTTAACACGGGGCGGCGGCGGGCGCCATCCTGCGCCGGCGCCGTTTCCCGTCGATTCAAGGGCCCATGAAGCTAAGCTACAAGATTCCCTTCGCATTCGCCGTCGCGTTGCTGCTGATGTTGTGCGGCGCGCTGTACGGCATCCGCATCCTCAACCGGTCGATCGATACGTTCGCGAACGACGTGCAGACGCACGTTGCCGACGAGCGGCTCGTGTCGGCCACGCTCGTGCAGTTCAAGCTGCAGGTCCAGGAATGGAAGGACACGCTGCTGCGCGGCAAGCAGCCCGACAAACTCGACAAATACTGGCAGGCATTCCAGACGCGCGAGCGCATGGTCGATACGCTCGCCGCGCAACTCGTCAACCGCTTGCCGCCCGGCGTAAGCCGCACGCTCGTCGAGCAGTTCGTGCGTGCGCATGCGGCAATGGGCGACGGCTATCGTCGCGGTTTCGACGCGTTCAAGGCAGCGGGCTTCGATCCGACGGCGGGCGATACGGCCGTGGCGGGCGTCGATCGCGCGCCGGCCGCGCTGCTCGAGCGTGCCGCGAAGGCGATCGCCGACGAGAGCGCTGCCGTATCGGCCCGCGCGAGCCGCGACGCGCAGCACGCGAGCACGGCGAGCGTCGTGCTGATGCTGATCGTGCTCGGCGTCGCGATGATCGGCGCGTTCCTGTTCAGTCGCGCGATCCTGCGGCCGCTCGATCGTGCGGTGGCCTGTGCGCAGGCGGTGGCGGGCGGCGACCTGACGCGCGACGTCGACGCCGCAGGCCGTGACGAGATCGCCGATCTGCTGCGCGCGTTGCAGGCGATGCAGGCGAGCCTGTCGGGCGTCGTGCTCGAAGTGCGCTCGCATGCCGAGTCCGTCGCGACGGCGAGCGCGCAGATCGCATCGGGCAATCACGACCTGTCGGCGCGTACCGAGGCGCAGGCTGCATCGCTCGAGGAATCCGCGGCCAGCATGGCCGAGCTGACGGGCGTCGTGCGCCAGTCGGCCGAGCACGCGACGCATGCGGCGCAGCTCGCGCACGATGCGTCGGGCATTGCTTCCGCGGGCGGCAGCGTGATGGCGCAGGCGGTCGACACGATGAGCGGGATTGCCGCCAGCGCGGCGCAGGTCGGCGAGATCATCGCGGTGATCGACGGCATTGCGTTCCAGACCAACATCCTCGCGTTGAACGCGGCGGTCGAGGCGGCGCGTGCCGGGCAACAGGGTCGCGGCTTCGCGGTCGTCGCGGCCGAGGTGCGCACGCTCGCGCAGCGCAGGAGCAAAGCGGCGGCATCCAGCAGGTGAACCTCGCGGTCACGCAGATGGATGAAGCGACGCAGCGCAACGCCGCGCTGGTCGAGCAGGCGTCGGCGGCGACGCAGGCGCTGGCCGAACAGGCGAGTGCGCTGCGGCAGGCGGTCGCCGTGTTCAGGCTGCCGCAAGCCGCGTAGCGGCATCGCCGGCGACGGCGCGCGGCTCGCCGTGCCGCGTTGCGTCATGCCGCGGCCGGATACTGCGCGAGCACGCGGTCGCGGATCGACGGCTTGATGTTCGACTGCGCCATGTTGCCGCCGTAGTGTGCGACGACGCGCGGATTCATCACGCGATACCAGAGCGGCGGCACGTACGCGAACAGGATCATCGTCGCGTAGCCGGCCGGCAGTTGCGGCGAATCGTCGAAGTGGCGCAGCGCCTGGTACGAGCGGGTCGGATTCGCGTGATGGTCGGCGTGCCGCTGCAACTGATACAGGAACAGGTTCGTGACGACGTGATTGCTGTTCCACGAATGCTGCGGCGTGCAACGCTCGTAACGGCCGTTCGGCAGCTTGCGGCGACCGAGGCCGTAGTGCTCGACGTAATTGACGACTTCGAGCAGCGACGCGCCGTAGACGGCCTGGATCACGAGGAACGCGATCACGATCCTGCCGCCCATCGCGATCGCGATGGCCCACACGACTACCGTCATCGCCCACGCGTGCAGCACCTCGTTGCGCCAGGTCCACGGCGAATGCCCGAGCCGCGCGAGGCGCGCCTTCTCGAGCCGCCAAGCCGAGCGGATGCTGCCCGCCACCGTGCGAGGCAGGAACGCCCAGAACGATTCGCCGTAGCGCGCGCTCGCGGGGTCCTCGGCCGTGGCGACGCGCACATGATGGCCGCGGTTGTGTTCGACGAAGAAGTGCCCGTACGCGACGGGCGCGAGCGTGATCTTCGCGAGCCAGCGCTCGAAGCGGTTGGTCTTGTGGCCGAGTTCGTGCGCGGTGTTGATCGAGATGCCCGTCGCGGCGCCGAGCGACAGCGCGAAGCCGACGTAGTCGTACCACGCGAGCGCATGCGTGCCGACGATCCACACGCAGGTGAAGAACGCGACGTATTCGACGAGCGTCGCGAGGTAGACGATGAAGCGGTAGTAGCGCTCCCGTTCGAGCTGCGGAACGACGGTTTCCGGCGGGTTGTCCCGATCGTCGCCGATCAGCGTGTCGAGGACCGGAATCACGCCGAATGCGAACAGCGGCCCGAACCACCAGAACACGTGAAGTCCCGTCGCAAGCGCGAGCTGCGCCGCGAGGATCGGCAGCGTGATCGTCAGCGCGCCGAGGAGCCACAGATAACGTTTGCCATCCGACCAGCTCGAGGCCGATCCGTCCGTCATTGCCATTGTCTCCCTCCTTTGTACCGTCTCCGACGCGCGGGACGTCGGGCGGCCGCATGTAGGTAGTCGTTCGAATCGTTGTCGGTGCGCGACACTGCGCGCAGCCGCGGCTCGGTGGTCCGCTAGTGCCAGTTATACGACCGTCGCGCACGCTTTCCAAACCCCGCCGCTAGGCATGAAGCTCCAAACGGCGGGCTGCGCGGGACGCAGGTCGGAAGGGGCCGACGAGGGGGATTGAAACAGCGCCACCCGAGCCGGATCGGCTCGCACGACCTTCGGTCTGGTCTGACGAATGCGCGGGCGATGCATGCTCGTTTTCGGCACGCGCGGACCGCAACGAATGTTGCAATGCAATAATTCGTGCGCAGCAGCGCGTTGCTGAGCGGCGCGAGCTGACACATCTATTACGGATCATTACGATCGCGGCGGCGAAATACCGGACACGCGCCGTGCGAATGTCATGCACGACAAAGGCGAGCGGGGCGACCTGTCCGGATCGCACTTCGCGCTCGCATGCGTTGCAGTCGATCGACCGCGAATGCTGCACCTGCACACGCGCGCGTGCCGCGTTGCCTGCCGTCTTTCGATCCGCGCTGCCATTTGAAAATAACGATTTGACTCATGCCCCGCTTTCGGTTGAAGCTAGTAACTTGCTGTCCGATGGGGGCTGTGCCTGCATGAGTTCGACCTTGACCGTTCGTCGTATCGCTGCCACCCAGGGTGGCGTGTATCGCGAACTCCGCGCTGCATCGCTGCGTGAGCCCTACGCGCCCGGCGAAGCGCCGGAGGCCGAATTGCTGACCGTCGATTCCGACGCGGCGGCGGCCATCGCCGCGCTGCGCGCCGCATCCGACGACTCGACAACTTTCCTGCTTTACACCGAAGGCCATCCGGCCGGCATGATCGGCGCGTATTTCGACAATACGCCCGAGCGGCGCGCATTCGTCAGCGAGCTGTGGGTCGCGCACGCGGTCCGGCACCTGCGCGGCGGCGTGCTGCTGCTCGAAACGGCCACCGAGTGGCTGGCCGAACGTGGTGCGAAGGACGTCTATGCATGGATCGCCGACGCGAACCGCAACGCGATCCGTTTCTACGAGCGCGCGGGTTTCGGCAATACCGGCGAGCATGCGCCGATCGCGCGGATGCCCGGCGCGATGAAGTCGCTGTTCGTGTCGCGCGTCAACACACCCTGATGGAACAACGTGCGGGCCGCCCGGCGCGATGAACGCGTTGCCGTGCGCCGGCCCGCCTGCCGGTGGCGTGCTCGCCGCCACCGAGGTCCCAAAAATAATGGCTGCACGCGTGGACGCCTGTAAAATACGCAAAAATTTTTTGCAGAGTGTCCATGTCGCTTAAAAAATCGCCATTCTTCGAGCTGCGCAGCGGATCGGTCGATACGTTGTTGTTCACCGTGAAGACGACCGATCTCGACGCGTTGCGTACCGAACTGGTCAAGCGCTTCGAAGCGACTCCCGAGTTTTTCGCCGATGATGTCGTCGCGATCGACGTCCGCCGCCTCGCGGACGGCGAACGCGTCGCGCTCGCCGACATCCGCAAGATGCTGAACGACGTGCGGATGCGCCCGGTGGGCGTCGTCGCACTGCCGACGCAGGGCTGGGCGGCCACTGCCGGCCTGCCGTTGCTCGAAGCGCGCGACCGCCGCGGGTCGGCCGCGAAACCGGCCGAGGACGCCGAGCCGGCGCCCGTCGCCGCGGCGCCCGCCGCTGCCGCGGCAGCCGAATCGACGTCCGAGGCTGCTCCGACGGCGACCCAGGCCGGCGGCCAGACGCTGGTGATCGACCGGCCGCTGCGTTCGGGGCAGCAGATTTACGCGAAAGGAGACCTCGTGGTGCTCGCGCCGGTCAGTCACGGCGCGGAGATCATCGCGGAAGGCAATATCCACATCTACGCGCCGTTGCGCGGCCGCGCACTCGCGGGCGTGCACGGCAATCACGACGCGCGCATTTTCTGCACGTGTCTCGAACCGGAACTGATTTCGATCGCGGGTATCTATCGAACAACCGAGAACCCGTTGCCCGCCGACGTACTGGGCAAATCGGTGCAGATCCGGCTCGAAGAGGAAAAACTGATGATCGAACCGCTGCGCCTGACGTGATTCACGCGGCACGCTCCGGATCGATCGGCTCTCATTGACGAACACAGGGTATTGGGTAAATGGCAAAAATCATCGTGGTGACTTCGGGCAAGGGCGGCGTGGGCAAGACGACGACGAGCGCGAGCTTCGCGTCCGGCCTTGCGCTGCGCGGCCACAAGACGGCCGTGATCGACTTCGACGTCGGCCTGCGCAACCTCGATCTCATCATGGGCTGCGAGCGTCGCGTCGTGTATGACCTCGTGAACGTGATCCAGGGCGAAGCGAACCTGAACCAGGCGCTGATCAAGGACAAGAAGTGCGAGAACCTGTTCATCCTGCCGGCGTCGCAGACGCGCGACAAGGATGCGCTCACGCGTGACGGCGTCGAGAAGGTGCTGAACGATCTGGTCGCGATGGACTTCGAATACATCGTCTGCGATTCGCCGGCCGGTATCGAGGCGGGCGCGCTGCACGCGATGTACTTCGCGGACGAAGCGCTGATCGTGACGAACCCGGAAGTGTCGTCGGTGCGCGACTCGGACCGCATTCTCGGCATCCTGTCGTCGAAGACCAAGCGCGCGACCGAAGGCAAGGATCCGATCAAGGAACACCTGCTGATCACGCGTTACAGCCCGAAGCGCGTGAGCGAAGGCGAGATGCTGTCGCTCGAGGACATCAGCGAGATCCTGCGCATCAAGCTGATCGGCGTGGTGCCCGAGTCGGAAGCCGTGCTGCACGCATCGAACCAGGGTCTGCCGGCCGTGCACCTCGACGGCACCGACGTCGCCGAAGCGTACAAGGACATCGTTGCGCGCTTCGTCGGCGAAGACAAGCCGCTGCGTTTCACCGAATACCAGAAGCCGGGCCTGCTGCAGCGCCTCTTCGGCAGCAAGTAACGGAGGTCGCTCATGTCCATCCTTTCGTTTCTCCTCGGCGAGAAGAAGAAGTCCGCGTCGGTCGCGAAGGAGCGCCTGCAGCTCATCATCGCGCACGAGCGGGTCGGCGGCCGGCCGCCGGCCGATTACCTGCCGGCGCTGCAGAAGGAGCTGGTCGCGGTCATTTCGAAGTACGTGCAGATTTCGAACGATGACATCCGCGTGAGCCTCGAGCGCCAGGACGATCTCGAAGTGCTCGAAGTCAAGATCGAGATCCCGCAAGCGTGATCCTCTGAAGGTGTCCCACCGCGCGGCGGCATGTGTCGCCGTGCGCGTCTTACGCCCTGTTGCACTTTCGGGCTCGCCGTAACACGGCGTCTGTCGGCCGTCAGCCATCCTCCCGCATTGAACGAATACGCTCGCGTCCATTGTTCACTCAGGAGGTTGTGATGGCTGTCTCTATCGTTCAACGTCGTATCGTTTCGCTCACACTGGTCGCCGCGGGCCTGGCAGCGGTTGCCGCCCCGCTCGCCGCACGCGCGGACGAGATCATCGTCGGCGCGCCGGTGCAGGTGCAATCGGCCCGGATGGTCGTCGCCGAGCCTGTCGCCCTGCGCACCGAGGAAGTCGTCGTCGTCGCGCCGAATGCGCCGCCGCCCGTGCGCTACGAGCTCGTGCCCGCGACACGCGTCGGCTATGTGTGGGAGCGCGGCCACTGGCGCTGGGATCATGGCCGCTACGTATGGATCGGCGGCCACTGGGAAGCCGAGCGCATCGGCATGCACTGGGTGCCGGGCCATTGGGATCAGCGCGGCCCGAACTGGTTCTGGACGCGTGGCCACTGGGCCTGACGGAGGCGTGCGATGAAGCGAACCGCAATTGCCATCGCGCTCGTCGCGATCACGCTGGCCGGCTGTGTCATCGTGCCGGCCCGTCCCGTCTACTACCGGCCGGCGCCGGTGGTGATCTACTAGGAAGCGCTAGGGGATTTCAGCGATCGGTTCGACATGGCAGCCGAGGTCGGCCAGGCGCTTGAGCAGCCGATTGATGGTTTTCTGTGCATCGTGGTGGTCAAAGTAGTGTGCGCCGAGATCGGCGTATTCGGCGCCGTCGCGGAGCATGAAGTAGGCTGCCGTGAGCATGGAGGCGGCGACTGCGAGGATGGCCTTCTTGGGGCCGCGTCGGGCCTTGAGGCGCAGGAACTGGGCGCGCAGATAGGTGGTCTTCACGCGTACGGCAGCCCACGCGGCGGTCACCAAGGCGGTCTTGAGCCAGGTGCCGCTCTTGCGCACACGCGTGCTGCGGCGCTTGCCCGCGCTCTCGTCGTTGCGCGGACACAGGCCAGCCCAGGACACCAGGTGGCCAGCGTCGGGGAAGCGCGTCATGTCGACGCCGATCTCCGCCAACAGGACCTGAGCGGTCAGGTCGCTAACCCCGGGGATCGTGGTCAGCAGGCGGGCACGCTGTCGGATCGGCGTCAGCGCTTTTCCCACCGCGGCGTCGAGTTCGGCCAGCGTGTGCTCCAGTGCGCCGATTACCTCCAGGTGCAGCCTGAGCATGGTGCGGTGATGCTCCGTGATGTGACCGCGCAGCGCCTCGCGCAACTCGGCGCTCTTTTTCCGCGCGTTGCCTTGGGCGAGCGCGGCGAGCCGTTCCGGGTCGCTCTCGCCGGCAACAATCGCCTTGAGCATCGCGCGGCCGCTCTGTCCGAGCACATCCGAGAGCACGCTGCCGAGTTTCAGATTGGCGTCTTCGAGCACCTTCTGGATGCGCAGGCTGTGCTGGGAGATCTCGCGTACGAGCTGCTTGCGAGTCCGGGTCAGATCGCGCAACTCCTGAATGGCGGCCGGCGGCACAAAGCTGGCGCGGATCAGCCCGTGGGCCAGCAGATCGGCGATCCACATCGCGTCGTTGACATCGGTCTTGCGCCCGGGCACGTTGCGGATGTGTTGGGCGTTGGCCAGCACCAGTTCGAAGTTGCCCTCAAGGATGTGCCACACGGGCTTCCAGTAGATCCCGGTGGCTTCCATGGCGACGTGGGTGCAGGCGTGCGCGGCCAGCCAATCGGCCAGCGCTAGCAATCCGCCGGTCGTGCTGTCAAAGCTGCGTACTTCCTGATGCGTGGGCGCCGAAACGCAGCGCACGCAGGCCACGATAGTGTCCTTGTGTACATCCAGGCCGGCACAGCGGGGATAGAGAACTTGCATGGAGCCTCCTGCCAGAGTCAACGGCACCGGCAGCAGCTCTCGTCGTCGAAATCTACTAGGCGTGCTCCAGGGTGTTGCCACCCGTGGTCACAATTCGGGGTGCTCGCAGGGCTGCGGGTCCAACTACTGAACGGGCTCGGGGCACCAAGAGCGGGCCGACCTCGTTACCGATACCTTCCGACATCTTATGCTTCGCCAATCAGCAAAGCACCGGCCGTAAGCCCGCTTCATCCTTCGGAGTCGGGCAGGCCCGATGGACAACTACTGAG
>NZ_JAPVQY010000030.1 GCF_027257875.1 Burkholderia sp. IMCC1007 | reverse complement strand
CGTGCTCGTCGAACGCATGAGCCGCGCCGTGCTGCTGGCCAAGATGCCCGATGCGACTGCTGCATCGGCGCTCGCTGCCTTCACGACCAAACTGCAATCGCTCGTCGAGCCGCTGCGTCAAACGCTGACCTACGATCAAGGTCGCGAAATGGCGCGACATGCCGAACTGACGGCCGCGACCAACGTGCGTGTCTACTTCTGTGACCCGCACAGCCCTTGGCAGCGCGGCACGTGCGAAAACACCAACGGGCTGCTGCGCCAGTACTTGCCCAAGGGCACCGATCTGTCCGTCTACTCTCAAGAGGACCTCGACGAGATTGCTGACAACCTCAACACGCGACCGCGCGCCACGCTGAACTGGCACACGCCTCTGCAAATCCTCGCTCAGGTTCTGGCTAACCCCACGGACCGAGTTCCTGTTCAGTAACCCGCGAGGTGTTGCACTTCACTCTTGAAACCGCCTTCCGAATGGTAAGCAGCGAACTCAGTTATCCGAAGTATGTAACAGAGATATTTGTGTCGATGGAAGTTGCAGCCGACGGTCGGCGCACCATCGCGCTGACGACTATTTCGCGCAGGCGGTCCCATGCCGCTGCCTATCGACGCCTTCGACGCCTTCGACGCGAATCGCAAGCGCCCTTCGTGTTGGCCGGGATAAAACACCCGCCACGAAATCGTTTGGAAGAACCCGACATCGCCGTGCGTCGGTCGTGCCCGGCGAACCGCGTGAAATGGCGTCAAGAAAATTGAATTGCGTTTGTTTTCATGAGGTTGGACGAGCATCCGGCCCGCATGCGCACAGGCTGGCACGCCCCGTGCATTTATACCTGCGAGCGCAACGAAACGTGCTCCCACCCAAACCGCAGCAAACTCAAGGAGATTCACCATGTCCGCACTGATGATCAACGATCTGTCCCACGCCCACGAACTCAGCCGCAAGGAAATGGCTTCCGTCAGCGGCGGTAGCGTGTTCCAGAATGCAGGTATCAACAACATCGCGACCGGCGGTGGCTTCTCGTTCGCCAGCGCCAATACCATTACGGCTCCGGTGACGCAGGTCGACGCATCGACCCATCAGGATCTCACCAGCGTGACCAACACGATCAACAATCTCGGCGGCCAGGTCATTGCGAAGCTGGGCCTGTAAGCTTCGCAATGCTTCCTTGCACTGGCAGCAGTGCACGATAGCGTTGAACCGAAGCGCTCCAGTTCGCCGCGGGTTCGTTCTCGCGGCGCTTCAAGCCCGCCACGCTCACGTGGCGGGCTTCCTCGTATGTAGGACAGCGCGACCGGCGCTCATCCCGCATCCCGGCCGGGCGGCGGGCTGCGTCGCGCCATCCGATATCGAGCCCCGCATGCGTGTCACGCTGCACCAACACGGCTGCGTGGTGTTCGTCGCTTTGCATCGCCGAGTCGCCGTCGTGCGCGGCCAGCACGCTCGCCGACTCGGGTGACGCGCGGTCGGCACGATGCGCTTCGCATCCCGGCAGCCGCACATGTCGATCCCGGTGCGGCTGGCCGGAGCCTGCAGCGCTCGTTTTAAACCAACATCACATTCAGGTTCTCGATTGCCGATATCAGTGACTAATATAGGTGATTGCAGCAGCAATGAAATATCGGATTGTGTTCGAAACGTTGAATGCTCGAGGCGCGTGGCGCGAGTCGCCGGATGCGCCGTAACTCGATCGACACACGTCGGCGGCCACCTCATGTTGAAGCGCAGAACCTTCGTGTTGGGCAGTGCGGGCGCGGCGGGCATGCTGGTGGTCGGCTGGGCATGGCGGCGCCGTGACGATCGGCTGGCCATACCCGCGCAGCTCGCGGCGTCGCGTGTCGATATCCCGCTGAACGGCTGGGTGATGATCAGTTCGTCTAACGACGTGACGATCGTCATGAGCAAAGCCGAAATGGGCCAGGGAATACATACCGGCGCGGCGATGTTGCTGGCGGAAGAGATCGATGCGGACTGGGCCAGGATCCGTGTCGTGATGTCCCCGCTCGACGCGATCTACAAGGACCGTGAATCGCTGGCCGAAGGCCTTCCGTTTCGCCCCGACGACGACAGCCCGCTCGCGCGCAGCGCCGAGGCGCTGGTGCGCCACGGCGCCCGCTATCTGGGTTCGATGGCAACGGGAGGATCGACCAGCATGATCGATCTGTGGGCGCCCATGCGCGAGGCAGGGGCCACGGCCCGCGCGATGTTGTGCAGCGCTGCCGCGAAACGTTGGCAGGTGCCCGTCTCGGAATGCGAGACGAAAGCCGGCATGGTGCTGCATCGGTCGGGACGCTCGGCGACATACGGCGAGCTCGTTGAACTCGCGAAGGACGTGCCGCGCCCGACACGGGTCGCCCTGAAGGACCCGACGGCGTTCACGCTGGTCGGCAAGCGGCTGGGTCGTATAGAGGCGCACTCGAAGCTCGATGGCAGCGCGCGCTATGGCATCGATGTGCTTCCGGACAAGCTGCTGTATGCAAGCGTCACGATGTGTCCGACACTCGGCGGAAAGGCGCTGGGTTTCGACAAGTCCGGCGTTGCCGGGATGAAAGGCGTGACCGACATTTTCACGGTGGAGCCATACCACGGCGGAACCGGCGGCGTGGCCGTCATTGCCGACAATCCCTTCATCGCGATGCGGACGTTGTGCCGCTTGTCAATCACATGGGACCACGGGCCGGCTGCCGGCGTGAACTCCGCGGATGTCCACACGGCATTGACGCGCGCGCTCGACGGCGACGAGGGCCGTCACGTGTTCTACGCTGCCGGCGACGCCGATGCAGCGCTGAGTCACGCGAAGCCGCTCGTCGCGCAGTACGAAGTGCCCTATCAGGCTCACGCGCCGCTGGAAGTCATGAACTGCACGGTGCTCGTCGAACACGACTCGGCAACGGTCTGGTGCGGCACGCAGATTCCGATGGTGGCCCGCAAGGCCGTCGCGGCGCTGCTGGGGCTGGACGAAGACAAGGTGATCCTGAATCAGCAATTGATCGGCGGCGCATTCGGCCGGCGGCTCGAGGTCGACTTCATCGCGCAGGCCGCCGCCATCGCGCTGCATGCGCGGGGGCGGCCGGTACAGACGATCTGGTCGCGCCCGCAGGACATGACGCACGACTTCTACCGTCCGGCCTGCGTGGCGAGATACAGCGGCGCCGTCGATGCGAGCGGCAGGCTCGTCGCATGGAAAGGCATGTCGGCGAGCCAGTCGATCAGCGCGCAGGCGATGCCTCGCACCTTCGGCATGCCGAGCCTCGCGGCCAAATGGTTGCCCGACGCCACCACGGCCGAAGGCGCATTCGACCTGCCCTATGAATGCGAGAACGTGCTCGTCCAGCACAATACGGTGACGCTCCCGGTGCCGGTCGGCTACTGGCGCTCCGTCGGGCACTCGCATCAGGCGTTCTTCGTCGAGAGTTTCATCGACGAGATGGCGGTGCTCGCACGGAAAGACCCGATCCAGTTCCGCCTCGACATGCTGACGCAGCCCGCGCACCGGCGCCATGCGGCCGTGTTGCGGGCGCTCGTCGCACTGTCCGGCTGGCGTTCGCCGCTGGCATGGCGTGACGAGACCGGCGCGCGGCGCGCACGCGGCGTGGCGATGCACGCATCATTCGGCAGCGTGGTCGCGCAAGTCGCTGAAGTCCTGCAGGAAGGTGACGGCTTTCGCGTGACGCGCGTGGTCTGCGTGATCGACTGCGGGTTGGCCGTGAATCCGAACCTGGTCGAGCAGCAGATGGAAAGCGGGATCGTGTTCGGCTTGTCGGCCGCGCTGGAGCAGGCGATCACGATCGAGAACGGGCAAGTCGCGCAGCATTATTTCGACAGCTATCCGCTCGTCAACATGGAGACGTGTCCCGAGATCGTCACGCACGTCGTGGCCGGCGGTAGCGAGCCGCACGGCATCGGCGAAGCGGGCACGCCGCCGATCGCGGCGGCCGTGGCGAATGCACTGCATGCGCTCACGGGCGTGCGCCATCGCACGCTGCCGTTCGGCACGCCGAGCCCGCCCCAGCAAGGAGACGACCGATGGTGTCAGTCCGTATCAACGGGGAAACCGCTCACCTCGATGCCGATCCCGACACACCGCTGCTCTGGGTGATCCGGTGCGAACGAAAGCTGACCGGCACGAAATTCGGCTGCGGCGTCGGGGTCTGCGGTGCATGCACGGTGCTGTTGAACGATCAGGCCGTGCCAGCCTGCCAGCTCCCGGTCGGGACGCTGCACGGCGCGCGCATCACGACTGTCGAAGGGCTCGACGGCGCTGAAGCGCGGGCGCTAAAGGCCGCATGGATTGCCGTCGACGTCGTCCAGTGCGGCTATTGCCAGAGCGCGCAGCTGATCGCCGCCACGGCCCTGCTCATGCGCTGCCCTCGCCCCGACGACCACCAGATCAACGAGGCGATGAAGAACATCGCATGCCGGTGCGGCACGTTTCCGCGCATCCGCAAGGCCATTCACGCAGCGGCGAAATCGCTGGGCCGCTGACTGCGACGCATCCGCTCGCACTCGTCAGTTGCCGTTGGCATGCGTCGTGATCTGGATGAAATCCGCTGCAATGCGCCCTTCGCCGTACTTGGCCTCGAGCAGCTTCAACTGCCGATCGATGGCCGCGAGATAGGCGGCGCGCGGCTCGGACGGCGGCCGCATACCGTCGAACAGCGGCGCGGGCGTGACGAGCAGCGCGATCATCTCGGTCCCGAACGGCTTGCCGATCACCCACTCGCCCATGCTGCCGATCGTCGCGGTGTAATTCGGCGGCGCCTGGTTGTCGCGTTCGCGGCTGCTGGGCACGAGATGCACGACGCTTCCGTTGAGCACGTAATAATCCACGTTCACGTACGAGTCGTAACCGGGTGTCGTGATGTCTATCACGAGCGGGTTGCCTTCCGCGAGTTGCGCATCAGGCGCTCGCGTGCGGATCGACGCGGCGTGTGATGCAGCCCGGTTCGCTCGCCAGTACGGCGCAAGCGCGTTCACGACCTCGCAATTGTGGGTATCGACGGGATGCACGTCGACACGGGCCGTCTGCCCACCCGCGATCCCGCCGAGCGCAGTGCGCAAACGCGCGATACCGGCGCCGGCTTCCACATAACCGCGCACCTGCAGCACGTGGTCCTGCACCGACGCATCCAGCGCCGAACACGGGATGCGCGCGAGCGCAGCCATCGCGGATGCCGCCGAGATCACCGGTGCCGGCGCCGGTGTCGGTGTCGATGCCTGTGCCTGTGCCGACGGCGGCTCGCCGGCAGTAGCGGACACGGCGCTCGCGCTGGCCGCGGGCGCGCTGCCGGCTGCAACGCCCGCCGTCGCGCCATTTCCTCCGCCCGCTGACGCTTGCACGACCGTGTCAGCGGCGGGACGCCTGTCGCCGCCGCGCGACAATGCCTGAAAGCCGTACCAGAGCACGGCGGCCGCCGCCACCGTGCAAGCACCCACGGCCGCCCCCAACCGTGCGCCCGAGGCCCGCGCGGGGCGCTTGAACACGCCCATGCCTTCCAGGAACAGATTGACGCTGGGCGTGCGCGTCGCGCGCTCGAACGACAACGCGGCGCTCAAGGTTCGCCATTGCGTGCGATCGAGGCCTGGGTGGCGCTCGGGCCGCAGGTGATCGTGGCGCGCCTGGGTCGCCGACAGCCGATTGAACGGGTGGTGTCCGGTCAGCAATTCGTAGGTGACACAGGCGAGCGCGTAGACGTCGTCGCGCGGATCCGGCTCGAGATGCTCGAACATTTCGGGGCTCGCGTAGGCCGGCGTGATGCCGCCGAGGCTCGCCGGATCGAACACGGTGACGTCGGGATCTTCGTCGCGCCGCTGGAATGCGCGTGCGATCCCGAAGTCGATCACCTTCACTTCGCCGCGGTCAGTGAGGAACACGTTCGCGGGCTTGAAATCGCAGTGGACGAAGCCGCGTTCATGCGCGTAGGCCAACGCGTGCCCCATGCCGGCGATGATCGGCAACGCGCTGTCGAGCGGCATGCCCGCAAAGCCCGGCGCACGCAGCACCCTGCTGAGCGGCTGGCCCGACAGGTACTCCATCGTCAGGTAGACGAGCGGACCGTCCCGGTCGAAGTCGTAGACGGTGACGATGTTGCGATGCGCGAGCGCCTGCGCCTTGCGGGCTTCACGCTGAAGTGCGATCAGCGACGTCGGCTGGCCGCGAAACTGCACGTTGAGGACCTTGATCGCGATGTGCGGCCGGCGATCCGAGGCCTCCAGCTTGCGCAGGTCGAGCGCCTTGTACACGGTACCCATCCCGCCAACGCCAAGGCATTCCTCCAGCACGAAGCGCCCGTTCAGCGTATCGCCGATGCCTTTCACGCGCTCGCCGCCGACGGACATCGCGTCACTCGCCGGCCCGGCCGGGGTGTCGGAACCCGGCGCCGGCCGAAGCGGGCTCTCGTGGATGCGGGTGGCATCGTCCGCGGATGCCGTTCTGTCGTGACAGCGTTCGATGCGCTTCAGTACTTCCGCATAGATATCGTCCGACAGCGGTTGCGTGGTTTGCGTCTCGTCGAGCACTTCGCGCAGCCGTGCACAATCGACCTGATCGGTCGCCAGCACCCGGTCGATCTCCGAGAAGAACGCTTCCTGCGATAGCGTCCCGCTCTGGAATGTCTGAATCAGCCGCGCAAAGCTCATCATTCGTATGCCGTTTACTCAGCTTCAGCTTGCCGACCCGCTTCGGCGCGTCATGGCGCCGCCAGGGCAAGGACTTCCATCGCACCCATGCCGCGCGACGTATCGGTGATGCACTTGGCACCGTCGCACCCGTCGGCACGCCATCGTCAGACGAATCGGACCGCGCGCCGCACCCGCGCGGCTCTCTGACAGGACGTCTAACAAATCATACTAGTCTGCGCTGACGCCCTGCGCAATCGGTGCCGGAACTAGAATCCGCGTCGATGCGTTGCGAATCGGCTTCAGGTTTTCGCCGTCGGCGCGTGGCCGTGCGCATCGCCGATTTTCCGGGGCGCGCGGCCGTGCGGCGAATCCTATACTGGACAGATTCCCGCTACGTCGTCGCATCGCATGATGTTGCGCGGCGGCCTCACTTCCATCCGATTTCGCGGAGCCAACCATGGGTGTGCTCGTCATCAACGATCTTCCCGAAAGCGTCGACCTCGACAAACAGGCGATGGCCGCCATCACCGGCGGCGCGCGCGTCCGTGCGCATCATTCGATGCTCGCGCCGCCGGCGTTCCGTTTCCTGCACACCGACGCCCGCGCCGCGACGCCCGCGCGTGCACCGGTGGCCGAAGCAACAGCTTTCCCGGCGCGTCCGACGCTGTTGCGCTGACCCATACACGGCCCGGCGCACGGTCACGCGGCACGCGCCATCATCGCGGGCCGCCGATCGGCCGGCGGGAATACGCACCACGAGCCGTCGTCGTGACGAAAGAAGAAGATCGCGATCGTGCCGGCCGGATGCACGGCCTCGACGCAGACGAAGCGCCGCCGTTGCGCGGGCATGCGGCTGAAGCGCACGACGCGCGCCGGCACGCGCGCGCTCGGCGCGAGCCACTTGTCGACCTGCATGCGCAGCGATGATTCGATTCCGTTCATTTGAGCCCCCTGGTGGCGATGGCGAACGCGTCGGCACGTCGCTCATGCGACGACGATGGCGGCTGCGGCGCACCGTCCGTCCGCATGCCGCGCCGCGAGCAACGCGCGGCATACGGACAGCGCGAACCGAAATGCGGTGCGCGGATGCATGACGCACGTGCGAACCTGCTCGCTGTGGCCCGTGCCTTCCACGCACCACGTGCAGAAGTGCTCGCAGTTGTTCGTCAGCAGGCGGTAGCGGTTTTCGCCGAGACGGGAACGCGCGCGCAGCACCGCGGTGCGCCCCGCATAGGCAGCGTACGGATGCGGCACGACGCGAACCGCGTGACCGGCGGCGAAGCGTTCGAGCGTGACTTCCTCGATCGGGCCGCGATGCAGTGACGTGCACAGCCCCGCGTAGTGGACGACGCGCCCGTCGCCGACGTAGATGCCGTGATGGCTGTAGCCGTCGCGATCTGAAACCAGGTGTGCGCCGAGCGGCAGTGTGTCGATGCCGCCGGAAAGCGAAGCCGCATGCGCGATTGCGTCCGCGGCGCAGGCTGCCGTGCGCGACACAGTGCTGTTCACGGGTTGAAGGTCGCGTTCCATGGCGGGCTCCGTCTGCAGGTTGGCGGCCGCCCGTGTTGCCGAAGGGTCAGCCGGTTGCCAACTAACCTGCATCAAGCATGCCAATGGCCCGGCGCCCGCCGCGCAATGCTGGCGCGGCATGCCCGGCGAGCCGGGCGCCGCGCTGTCGGCGCGCGGCCAACCATTTGCCGATGATTTCGTTCGTGCGGCAACACCAGTTGGCGCGCCGGGCAGCCGTCCGCGTTCGCCAGCGCATGTGTCGGTTTCGCGACCACGTTCGCGCACCCGACTGTCGTCGTGCATCCAACCATTGCAGGACCAGGCCGCGACGCACTAGCATGCAAGCAACGCGTGTCGATGACGCCGTGCCTTGCCGCATGCGGCGCTCACCGGATCGACGCACGACGCACGCGGGTTGTGTCACGCATGGCACGAGGTTTGCACGTATCGGCTTACCCGATCCGTCGGCAAGCCCATCCGGAGACTCATCATGACCACGCTCGCGATTACCGACCTTCACATGCAGCACGACCTCGACCGCAAGACGATGTCGTTCATCCGCGGCGCAGGCGCGCCGTGGGTATTCGGCTGGATCCAGCCCTACGCGCCGCCGGCTCCGGCGTTCGGGCCGGTCGTCAACCTCTATCAGACGTACAACACGTTCTACGCGAACCAGGTCCTCAACCAGGTTCAGAACATCGACGTCGCGAATTCGGCGCCCGGCGCGAACATCGTGGTCGGGGTCGGCGCAGACGGCAGGAACCGGCTCGTCTAGCGCCGGTTCCCGCCAATCGGCAACGCAGGTTCGCAAGCCCGTGATCGGCATCGACACGCCCTGGACGAAAAGGAATGGCGCGCCGTGAGCGCAGAACTGCAATGGACTTCGGCGTCACGCACCGACGTGGGCCTGGTTCGCGAAATCAACGAAGACGCGTGCCTCGCGTTGCCGCACCGTGGCCTGTGGGCCGTGGCGGACGGCATGGGCGGACATTCGGCCGGCGATCTCGCGAGCCGGATGATCGTGCACGCGCTGGAGCGGCTGGCCGCACCGGCCACGCTGGCGGACTTCGTCGACGCAGCGCGCACCGCGCTCGATGCCGTCAACGCGCACCTGCGCGAAGCGGCCGCCCAGCGCGGCGTGCGCATGATCGGGAGCACGGTAGCGGTGCTGCTTGCGAGCGGCCGTCAATGCGGCTGGCTCTGGGCCGGCGACAGCCGGATCTACCTGTACCGCGACGCGCACCTGACGCAACTCACGCTCGACCACAGCCACGTCGCGGAACTGCAGGCGCAGGGCCACCTGAGCGCGCAGCAGGCGCGCCATCACCCGTCACAGCACCTGATCACGCGCGCTGTCGGCGCGGCCGAGCAACTGCATCTCGACGAACGGCGCATCGACGTGTGCGACGGCGACATGTTCCTGTTGTGCAGCGACGGCCTGAGCAACGAGATGGAAGAAGCCGACATCGCGGCCGCCCTCGCCTGCGGCGATTGCGCGCGCGCAACGGACGCGCTGGTCGAGCTCGCGTTGCGCGAGGGCGGCCGGGACAACGTCACCTGTATCGTGATCCGCGCCGACGATCCCGATGCGTCGGACCGCACGCTCGCCAACCCTGCCGTGCAACGCTGATCGATCGGGCAGCGAGCGGACGCGCGCGACGCTCACGCGTCCTTGTCGGTCGCCGTGCCGTCCGGATGACGGAACGCTTTCGAACGGATGCCGTGCTTCTTGAGCAGCATCTGCAGGTGCGACCGGTTCATCTCGCAACGGCGCGCGAGCTCGGCCACGGTTCCGCCGGTCTCCTGCAGCCCGCGCTCGAGGAATGCACGCTCCGCTTCGTCGCTCGCGGCGCGCTTTGCGTCGCTGAGCGACATCGGCCTGCCCGACGTGCCGTCGCTCGTCGCACGCAACGCGCTCGACGCGAGTTTCGGGCGGATGTCTTCGGGCAGGTGCTCGATATCCGCGACCTCGCCGGCGAGGCATGACAGGCGGTAGACGAGGTTGCGCAATTCGCGAATGTTGCCCGGATACGCGTAGGTCAGCAGGAAGTCGCGCAGCTTCGGCGTCGTCCTGATCGGCCTGCGCTTCAGTGCCCCGGCCGCTTCGTCGCCGAAGTACGCGAGCAGCAGCGGAATTTCGTCGCGCCGCTCGCGCAGCGCCGGCAACGTCAGGTGAATGACGCTCAGCCGATAGAACAGGTCCTCGCGAAACAGCCCCTGTTCGCTCAATTGCCGCAGATTCTTGTTGGTGGCGGCGACGATGCGCGTATCGACGGTGATCGGCTCGTCCGACCCGACCCGCTGGATCTCGTGCGACTCCAGCACGCGCAGCAGCTTGACCTGGCCCGACAGCGGCAATTCGCCGATCTCGTCGAGGAAGATCGTGCCGGTGTGCGCGCTCTCGAACTTGCCCTTGCGATCGTTTGCGGCACCCGTGAACGCGCCGCGCCGATGGCCGAACAGTTCCGACTCGAGCAGGTTGTCGGGAATCGCGCCGCAGTTCACCGAGATGTATGGCCGGTCGGCGCGCGCACCGTTCGCGTGGATGACTTTCGCCATCAATTCCTTGCCGGTCCCGCTCTCGCCGTCGATCAGCACGGGCAGATCGGTCGGCGCGGCCTTCTCGGCGATTTCGAGCGCGGCGAGCAGCTTTGGATTGTCGCCAAAAATACCCTCGAAAATGAAACTGCGCTCGATCAGTGCCTGTCGGCGTCGTTGCGCCGGGGGCGCGGCCGCTTCCGGCGCATCGGGCGCCTCAGGTGCGCCGGATGCATCGGCCGCATCGGACGTCTGCGGCGCGGCCACGGCGGCCTCGACGAAGCGCTCCTTGCGCGACATCTGCATGACTTCGTCGCGCAGGACATTCGCCTGGTTGAGCAGCTTCTCGATGTCGACACGCTCGAGTTTGGGTGCCCAGCGCAACATCGAGCGCAGGATCTCGATCTTCTCGAGCAGGCCGGCATACGAGATCGCAGAATTGCCGAATCCGTGCGGGTCGAAGAGTTTCATGCGGCACCCAGCTGTTTCTGCACGAGCTGGTAGTACATGCCGTTGAGGGCAACCAGCTCGTCGTGCGAGCCCTGTTCGACGATCGCGCCTTCGTACAGGACGAGGATCTTGTCGGCGCGCATGATGGTGCTGAGCCGGTGCGCGATGATCACCGCCGTGCGCCCCTGCAGGATTTCGTGCATGTTCGCGAGAATGTTGCTCTCCGACTGCGTGTCGAGCGACGAGGTCGCCTCGTCGAACACGAGCAGGCGCGGATCGTGATACAGCGCGCGCGCGATGCACAGCCGCTGGATCTGCCCGCCCGACAGGCCCACGCCGCGCTCGCCCACCACCTGCTCGTAGCCGAGCGGCAATTTGCTGATGAATGCATGCGCGTCGGCCATCCGTGCGACCTCCTCCATGCGGCGCCAGTCGGGGCTCGTGTCGCCGCATGCGATGTTCTCGGCGATCGAGCCCGAGAACACCAGATTGGACTGCATGACGTAGCCGATCTGCGCACGGTAGAAAGCCTTGTCGATCGCGCTCATGTCGTAGCCGTCGACCATGATCTTGCCGTCCGTGGGCGCGTAGAACCCCACGAGCAGCTTCGCCAGCGTGGTCTTCCCCGAACCGCTGCGCCCGACGATGGCCACCATCTCGCCGCGCCTGATCGTGCAGTTGATGTTCTCGAGCACGTAAGGCGTTTCGTTGCCGCCATAGCGGAAATACACGCCGTCGAAACTGATGTCGCCCTGCAGGTCGGGCAGCAACACGCGTGAGGCCAGTTCGGACGGCTGCTGCTCGGGCTCGATGTCGAGCACGTCGCCGAGCCGCTCCATCGCCACCGCCGCGTCGTTCATCAGGCTCCACATCCCGACGAGCCCCATCAGCGGCGCCAGCACGCTGCCCATGAACGCGTTGAAGGCGATCAGTTGCCCGATGCTGAGTTCATGCGCGAGCACGAGGTTCGCACCGACCCACAGGATCACGATGGTGGTCGCCGCATTCAGCAGCTGGCTGCCCAGCGCCACCACGATATTGAATGCCTGCGCACGGTACTGGACGTCGAGGGCCTTCGCATACTTGCGCTCCCACTTCAGCCTGACCGAGCGCTCGATGCCCATGCCCTTCACGGTCTCGACGCCGCCGAGCGTCTCCATCAGCAGCGACTTCGCATCGGTGGACGCGGCAAACACCTCGCGCGCATAGCCTTTCAGCTTCGGCGTCGCGAGTGCCGTGAGCGCCATGATCGGAATCACGAACGCGATCAGCACCAGCGTCATCTTCACGTTGTAGAGAAACATGATCGTGAAGTAGATGAAGATCATCAGAAGATTGAGCGCGGTGGTCACGGTGGACTCCGTCAGGAACGCCCGGATCGTCTGGTTTTCCTGGAAGCGCGCGAACACGTCCCCGCTCTTGCGGCGCGCGAAGAACGAATATGGCAGCGACATCGTATGTTTATAGAACTGCGACATCATCGCGAAGTCGAGACTGCGCACCATGAAGTTGGAAAGATGCGCGCGGATCGTGGTCATCAGCTGGGTGAACACGTTGGAAATGACGAGCCCGGCAATCAGCAGGTGCAGCAGGCTGACGTTCTGGTGCACGACCACCCCGTCCAGGATGTTCTGGATGATGAGCGGCGGTATCACGCCCAGTACCTGGATCACGAACGTCGCCAGGAACAGATACGCGAGGATCTTCCGGTACGGGTGCAGATAGCCGATGAAGCGTACCCATGGCGAACGTGACTCGGCCGGCGCCGCGGCCGGCCCGCTCGCGGTAAACAACAGACAGGTGCCGCTCCAGCCGCGTTCGAACGCCTCGACGCTCAGCTTCCTGAAGCCGAGCGCCGGATCGGCGATACGCACCCACGACTTCGATACGCCGTAGACGACGACGTAGTGGTATCCCTCCCAGTGCACGATGAACGGCAGGTCGAACCCGAGCAGCGCCTCGTACGTGCACTGCACGCCGCGCGTCGCGAAGCCGACCGCCTCGCCGGTGCGCGCGAGACTGTCGAGCGTCGCGCCCTGCGTCGTCACGTTCGCCAGATCGCGCAGCTTGCCAAGCGTCATCGCGACGCCGTAGTGACGGCAGATCATCGCGAGGCACGCTGCCCCGCAATCCATTTCCTCCGCCTGCTCGACCAGTACGAAACGCTTGATCATGCGCTCGCCGAACGCGGCGTCGGCGCCGATATCGATCTGCAGCGGGTGGCGGCGCCGTTCGGCGAGCTTCTTCTGGCGCTTCAGTTCCTGATCGACGAAACGGATGCGCTCCTCGAGCACCTCGCGCAATTTCGGGTTGCGCTCGAGCATGACGTGCACGGTCTTTTCCGGAATCACGAGCAGGCGCGTATCGGTGACGGCGGTGACGGTCGCCGCCTGCTCCTGCCGCAACAGGCACGCGCGTTCGCCGAAGATCTCGCCTGCGCCGAGCGTCGCGAGCGGATAGTCGTTGCCGTCCTCGTGGCACGAGACACTGACCTCGCCCTGACGCACGACATAGAGCCGCAGGTCGCCGCCCGGGCCCTGCCGGACGATCTCCTTGCCGGCCGCCACGCGCTTCACGCCGACGCTCGACACGTACTCCTCGAGCTCGGCGCGCGTCAGCTTGCCGCGCAGGTCGAACAGCCGCGTCACGAAGCCGCCGGCCGAGCTGATCGCGACATAGCTCGTCACGAACGACTGCGCGGCGGGATTCTCGCGCAGGATCGGCTCGATCGCGCTGCGCGGGATGCACAGCACCTCGGTCTTCGTCGACGCGCGCACCGACACCTCGTGCCAGTAGTCGCGCAGCATCGCCATTTCGCCGAACACCTCGCGTTCCTTGCGCACGCCGACGCTGGTTTCCTTGCCGCGCTCGTCGGCGATCAGCCGCACGGACCCGGATCGCAGCACGTACAGGCCCTCGGCCGGTTCGCCGCGATTGCAGACGGTGTCGCCGAACGCGTAGGTGCGCACCTGCGCGTGTGCGGCCATGCGGTCGAGTTCGTCGGGCGAGAAGAGCGACAGCGGTTCCACCGACGCGAGAAACGCCGCGAGCGATGGGGTGCTGGCCGGGGCGGGAGCTTGTGCGTCCATCGCTGCGGTTCTCCGTGATCAGCGTGCGTCGATGATGTGTTCCTGCGCGCGCGCGGCGAGCCACGCCTCGCGCAGCAGGCGGCGCACCTCCGACGCGACGTCGGCATCGAGCGCGGCCGGATGTTTCGCGGTCACCGAGAAGATTTCGAAGAACGAACCGTCGGGCGCCGCGAACGGCCCGAGCAGGTCGCCCACGCGCGCGTTGAACACCTTGGCCTCGATATCCGTCTTCAGCGAGCCGCGCAGCACCTTGCCGATCACGCCGCCGCGCTCGCTCGTATCGGCGATCGAATGCTCGCGCGCCATGTCGCCGAAGGCGCTCGGGTCGTCCTCCAGGATCGCCATCATTTCGCGTGCCTTGCCTTCCGAATCGAGGACGATGTGGCTGACCTCGATGCTGTCGAACTTCGGCGAATTGAGCTTGAAGTACGCTTCGACGGCCGCATCGCTGCACACCGTGTCGAGCGTCTTTTCCTGGTACAGCGTATCGGTGATGAATCGCTCGAACTCGTCGAGACTGACGCCGAACACGTCCAGATAGCGATTCATGTCCGCCGCGCGGTGCAGTCCGTGCACGCGGCGAAACTGGTCGGCGCGCTCCTGGATTTCCTCCGGCGTCACCTGCACGCCCATCTTCCGCGCCGCGATCACCGTCAGCCGGTCGCGGACCTGCTGTTCGACGAGGCTCTCGAACTGCCCGGTGAGCTTCAGCACGCGGATGAAATCGTCGGTGCCGATCACCTCGTCGTCGATACGCACTATTGCCGTCATCTCGTTCCCCTTGATCCTGTCAGCGGCGGTTCGCCCTGATGCGCCGCCGATGCCTCACGTCACCTGTCACCGCCTGCCTGCGTTCCACAACGCCGTGGCCGTCGCCATCAGCCCGCGATCTGCCTGAACGGGTCCAGCGCAAACCCGATCAGGCGGCGCTCGCGCACCACGATTTCCGCCGTGGCCGTCATCCCGTAGCGCAGCGGGTATTTCGTGCCGGCAATCGTGTACGCGTTGCGCACCAGCGCCACGCGGCCTTCGTACACGGGTTCCTTCGTCTGCGCCTGCGGCTTGGTCGCCGGCGAGATGTATTCGAGCGTGCCGTCGATCACGCCGTAGCGCTGATACGGAAACGCATTGAACTTGAGCTTCACGGGCAAGCCTTCATGAAGGAACGCGCGGTCCTGCTCCGCAATCGCGACCTTCACCACCGGCCGCGCATCGGACGGCGCGATGCTGCCGAGCGGTGTGTTGGCGAGGATCTTGTCGCCGGGCTGCGTCGTGGTCACATCGGTGATCACGCCGGAGACGGGCGCCAGCACGAGCAGGAAATTGTCCTTGTCGATGTTCTCGAAGCGGATGCGCGCGGCGGCATCCGCGGCGAGGCGGGCCGTCTGCACCTGCAGACGCAGCTTCTCCTCGGTGTTCGCGATGTCGCGCACCGTTGCGTCGTACTGGATGCGCAGCCCGGTCAGCGTTTCGCCGCTGCCTTCGAGTTGCGCCTTCGCCTGCGCGAACTCGTGGCTCTGCTGCGCGTCGAGCTGCGTGAGCCGCGCCTGCGCGACGCGGTAGCTGTCCTGGGCCTGCAGGTACGCGCTGCGCTTCTGTTCCACCTGGCTCTGCGACACGCCGCCGCCGCCCGGCAGCGCGAACAGGCGCGCGTACTTGTCCTGTTCGTCCCGCGCGAGATCGAGTGCGTGGCGAGCGTTGTCGATATTGCTGCGCGCTTCGTCGATCTGCGCGCGCTGCGATTGCGCGAGCTTGCTGGTGCCTTCGGCAATGCGGTTCTGATGCAGGTGCTCTTCGACCTCGATCTGCTGCTTCAGTGCGTCGGCCTTGCGCTCCATCAGCTGCTTCTTGTCCGGAAACTGCTTCCATTCGCGCTCCGCGTCGTCGAGCTTGAGGCGCGCATCGAGCGCGTTGGTCGCCGCCTCGATCGCGCCGCGCGCGTTGATCCGGCCGATCACGTCGTTCTTTTCGACCGGCTGGCCTTCGGCGATATAGATGTCCACCAGCTCGCCGTCGACCGGCGCGTAAATTCGGCGCACCTCGGACTCCGGCGCGAGCGCACCCTGCGCCGTCACGATGACATCGGCGCGGCCGACGAACGACCACAGCAGCGCACATACCACGAGCCCTACCATCGCGAGGATGGTCGCCTGCGTGAGCCGCCATGGCCGCGCGGTCAGGATCGCGATCCCTTCGGCGCTGTGATCCTCCAGCGCCTCGCCCAGCGAGCGTGGCGGCTCCGGCGGTGCCGGCTGCCGCGCGCGCTTAAGGAGATTGTCGAGCTTCACTGCGCCCTCCCGACGAAGCGAGCCGTTCCAGCGTCGCGACATGCGCAGCGAATTGCGGCGTCGCGAAGCGGAACTGCTTGAGACGATCGAGTACGGCCCGCCCGTGCCCGGCCCGCGCGTCGCTCTCGAACTGCAGATACTGCTGCAGATCGGCACGCACGGCGTCGAGGCCGGCGAGGCGCGGATAGCGCTGCTCGTCGTCGGCGAGCAGCGCCGGGAGACCGTCGAGCCGGTCGTCGTCGAGCGCCGAGCCGATCGCGCGCTGCAACCGCTCGAGCGCGGCCACGTAGACGGCGTTGTCGCTTTGCAGCCGGCGCAGCTCACTGAGCGCGTCGGCATACGGCGCGGCGAACGCGGGAACGTATGACGAAATCCGGTCGAGGCGCCGCTGATGCGCGCCCGGGTCATCGTTCCAGCGGCCGGTCAGCGCCTTGATCGGCGCCTCGTCGCGGTAGATGCGGATCGGCGCTTCCGGGCCGCCGCGCCCGGCAACGAACGCCTGCAGCTCGCCGATCCACGCCACTTCGTCGACGAGCGGCCGCGCGTCGGCGTTGTGGCGCGCGAGCGTGCGCATGTCCTGCACGACGGCACGGGCGCGGTCGAACGCGCGCGCGTTCATCGCGGCGATCCACTCCGGTACTTTCGACCGGACGAGCGCCTCGGTGCCGAGCGCGACGAACGCCGGATCGTCAGGATGGCTGACGAGCTGGCGGTCGGCGAGTTGGGCCGCCTGCGCGGTGTCGCCGCGCGCCAGCAGCGCGTGCATCTCGCGCAGCGGCGCATCACGGAAATACAGCGTCGCGAACAGCACGACGACCGCCGCGAGCAGCCCGCCGCTCCACCAGCC
The DNA here is from genome assembly GCF_027257875.1 of Burkholderia sp. IMCC1007. Lineage (GTDB taxonomy): Bacteria > Pseudomonadota > Gammaproteobacteria > Burkholderiales > Burkholderiaceae > Burkholderia. Next base: position 73,263 of record NZ_JAPVQY010000030.1, on the reverse strand, counting down.
CAGCCGGCGCAGGTTGACGTGCCCGCTGCCGCCGACCGCCTCGCTCAGCTCCGACAGGAAGACTTCGATCCTGCCGCGCCGGTGGCGTGCGTCATGCGCGGTTTCCGCGGCGCCATGCGCGGCTTGCGGATTGACCTCGTCGTCCTGCTGAACGGCCGGCACCGTGCAGAAGATGTCGAGGAACGAATGCGCGGTATCGACGAAGGTGGTCCGGTCCGGGTCCACGGCAGCCGCATGCGCGGCGCCGTCAGGCGCCGACGACGCCGTCACGGTGGAGTCCGGCCCCGGCTCGCGCTGCACACCGACGCGATAGACGAAATGATCCCCGCCGAACGCGAGCATCGCGCCGTCGGCCAGCGGTACCGCATGCTCGTCGAGGCGCCGGCCGTCGACGAACGTGCCGTTCGTGCTGCCGAGGTCTTCCACGAACACGTCGCCGTCCTGCACGTAGATATGTGCATGACGCCGCGACAGATAGTTGACCTGATGCGGATACGCGTTCCGGTAGCACGCGAACGTGTCGTCGGTCTTGCTCACGAGGAACGGGAAGGCGGTAATGATGACCGGTTGCAGGCCGAGATCGGCACGCTCCGGCGCCAGCGTGACGACGGCCGGCCGCACCGGCTGATGCGTCGCGCGCGGCACGAACGCGACGCGGTACGCCAGCGCACCGGCGAAGCGCAGTTCGTCGCCGTCGCGCAGCAGGTGCGGCTTCTCGCCGACATCGACGCCGTTGACGGCCGTCCCGTTCTTGCTGCCGAGATCGGCGACGTAGGCCGCGCCGCCTTCAAAGAAGATGCGCGCGTGCCGCCGCGACAGGTCGGCCACCCACTCCGGCCGCGCGGACGCGAACGGCGTGTTGGTCCGCCCGACGGCAAACAGCGCGTTGTCGATCCGGATCTCGCTCAGCTCCGGATGGGAAACCGGCTTGAGCACGATGTCGAACTGCCGTTCGACCGCGGCTTGTTTCTCGGCAATCGAAGCGGCGTCTGGAACCATGATTCGGCCAACGATCGACATGCGCCCGCCAATGGACATGCGGCGCAAGAAACGCGACGCGCTTTCGAACCACCCGTGTGAAGCCGTGCCGCCGAGGCACGCGGCAGCACGATCGTGAAAAAAGTTTAGGCGACGGATGGCGGTAGTCAATCGGCCGGCATCGATCGCACGGCTGCGCAGGGCTGGCGTGTTCATTGCATCGCGTGGCCGACCGGCGTGCTGTCCGCATTCGAGATTTCGACCGCGCGCCAGCCGCCGCCGATTGCCTTGTAGAGCGTGACCGTGTCGGTCAGAATCTGCTGATGATTCGCGAGCAGCGCGAGTTCCGCGGACGCCACCGAGCGTTCCGATTCGAGCACTTCGAGCTGCGACACGAGCCCTTCCTTGAGCTGCGCCTCGACCTGCGCGGCGACGGTGCGCAGCCGCGCGCTCTGCTGCTGAAGCTGCACGCGCTGCTGCTTGTGCGCGTCGAGATCGACGAGGGCATTTTCCACCTCCTTGAACGCGGTGAACACGGTCTGCCGGTACTGCTGCTCGGCGACCTTGGTCTGCGCCTCGGTCGTCTTGATGTGCGCGCGCACGCCCGGGTCGAACATCGGCAGGTTGATGCTCGGCAGGAAGCTGAACGTGAAGGCCTTGAAGAGATCCGACAGCGCGAACGCCGCGGTGCCGCCACGCCCCGTCAGGCTGATCGACGGCAGTTGCGCCAGCTTCGCCGCGCCCACTTCGTCATACGATTCGAGCACGCGATACTGCGCGGCGACGACATCCGGCCGGCGCGCGAGCAGTTGCGCGGGCAGCCCCATCGGCACGTCCGGCAGCTTGACGCGCTGCCGGAGATGGCCCGTAGGCATCCTGAATTCGCCGGCCGGCACGCCCAGCAGCGTCGCGAGCGCGTTCTCGGCCGTGTCGCGCGAGCGCTGCAGCTCGATCAGTTCGTTCGCGAGCCCGTTGATCTCCGCGCTCTGGCGCAGCACTTCCGTCTGCGGCGCGACGCCGTTCGCCAGCATCGACTGGTAGATCGCGAGGATCTTCCGGTTCTTGTCGAGCGTGCGCTGCTCCTGCTCGATCTGGTCGTCGAACTGGAGGATCCGGAAATACGTGCTCGACACGTCGGCGACGAGCGTCAGGTAGCCGGCGCGCCAGTCCGCCTCGGTCGCGCGGTATTCGGCCTTCTGCGCCTGCACGCCTTTCTCGACCTTGCCCCAGACGTCGATCTCCCAGTTCACCTGGCTGCCGAGGTTGTAGGACTTCGACAGCGTTTGATGCGTGTTCTTCTCGAAGTCCACGCCCGCACCGAGGTCGGCGCTCGGCAGCGCGCCGGCCTGGACTTCCCCGACCTGCGCGCCGGCCACGCCGATGCGTGCGGCCAACACCTTGATATCGACGTTGCCTGCGATGGCCTTGTCGATGAGCGCGTCGAGCGTCGGATCGTCGAAACTCTTCCACCATTCGGCGTTGACCGCGTCCGACGCGGACACCGGCTGGTGCGCGTGCGCCCACGTCGCTTTTGCCGGCATCTCCGGGCGCTGGTAAGCGGGTATGTTCAGGTCCATGCAGCCGGACAGCAACGCCGCACATGCGCCGGCGGAACCCGCAATGCGGGCCAGCGAACGTATGAGGCCGCGGCAGTTGTGCGTGGCAGTCGGCGACGGATGAGTGTTCACGATCGACTCCTTGGAGGAACGCGGCGGCGACGCTGGACACGGATGGAAGTGTTGGTGTCGGTACGGCAGCGTGGCACGCTCGCGTCTCATCTCGCATGAGGCATGCCAGCCGCGCGCGGGATCGGCGGGAATCGCGCGGGGCGGCGTGCAGACGCGGGCCCGCGTGGCGACGATGGGATTTTGTCGAAGTGCGTGGCGCACCCGGATCAACGGTGCGTGATGGTTCGTCGCAGACAGTTCGGGCTCGGGAAGTCGTGTACGCACCGACACTCGGAGCGGTTTTGTCGACGTGCGCGACACACCCGGATCAACGGTGCGTGATGGTTCGTCGCAGATGGTTCGGGCTCGGGACGTCGCGTACGCACCGACACTCGTGCCACGGGCGGCCGCGTTGCCGTGCGGCGCCTATTCGCTCGCGCGAGCACGCGCACGCGCACGCGCAGGCTGCGCGAGCATCGATCGCCGGGCGCGACGTCACTTCACGTAGATCGTGATTTTCTTCGAGTAGACCGGCGGTTTTTGCGGTACGTGGTTGGCGTCGCCCATCAACAGCTGCAGCGTGTGCTTGCCTGGCGGAAGCTCCAGCGTCGTTTCGGTCTCGCCCGCGCCGAAATGCAGGTGACTCCGGTCGGACGGAATCGGCTGGTCCATCGGCGGCAGGTCCGTATCGACCAGCAGGTGATGGTGGCCCGTATTCGGAAACTGCACGTGCGACGGCGCGACGCCCATGTCGCGCAAGCCGAACCACACCCGGAACGGACGTCCGGCCGGCAGCACCTGGCCGTCGTTGGGCCAGCCGATGTAGACGACGGCCTTCGCGGACTGCGCGCCGGTCTGCGCGGTCGTTGGCCCCGACCATAGCAGCGTCACGGCAACGGCGAAGAGGATGAGCTTGTTCATGGCGTCAATTCCCGGTTCGGGCGGCAGGCGCGGCGTCGCGCGCTACTTGACCGTGATCGTGATCTTCTTCGAGTACACCGGCGGATCGTGCGGCACGTGATCGTGGTCGCCCATCAGCAGCTGCAGCGTATGCTTGCCCGGTGGCAGCTCGATGCGCGCTTCGGTTTGACCGGCGCCGTAATGGAGATGATTCCGGTCCGATGGTATCGGCTGGTCCAGCGGCGGGAGATCGGCATCGATCAGCAGGTGATGATGGCCCACGTTGGGCCGCTCGATGCCTTTCGGGCAGATACCCATGTTGCGCAAGCCCATGCGTACCCAGAACTTGCCGCCCGTGATCGTCGCACCGTCCGACGGCCAGATGATGTACACCTCGGCGCCGGGCGGCGAAGGCGTACGTCCGGCGGCAAACGCGATCCTCGGCGTCAGGACGGTGGCGGCCAAAGCCAACAACGTAGCTCTTCTTCGCATCGTGTTGCTCCTCGCGTGGGTGGCGGCTCGCGGCGTCGGACAGTGGAGCGTGTCTAACAGCTTAGGACGTAATCGGCGGAACACACAAACGGATCGCGAATGGTGATGGGCGGATAGCGATGCGGGTGCGCACATGTCTGTTTTTTGCAAAAGCCGCGGGTGGATCCGGTGATCGCCGCCAATTGCACGTGCTATCTTGAATGTGTCCTGCCGTGCCCGGGCCCGCCGCAAGCCGGCATTGCCCGCCCGCGGCCGGACACCCGGCAACGGCTGCGCTCCGCCTTCGGCACCTCGTCCGACGGCGCATCTCGAGGGGCTGAATATGTGGCGAATACTCTTGCCCGCATGCCTGTTTGCGTCGATCACGGTGGCGTCGAGCAACTGCTCCGGGGCAGACGTACATCCTGTTGCAGCAGCGCCCGCCGCTTCCGCGCGCGCGCGGTCGGTCGAGCCGCATCGCGTCGCGCTCGTGATCGGCAACGGTGCATATCGCGACCATCCGCTCGCCAATCCCGTTCATGACGCCGATGCGATGGGCCATGCGCTGCAGGCGCTCGGCTTCGATGTCATCACGTTGCAAGACGCGACCCGTCAGCAGATGCTCGACGGGCTTGCCGCGTTCGAGCACCGCATCGCGGCCAGCGGCACCGGGCTCGTCTATTTTGCGGGCCACGGCGCGCGCGTCGGTGGAACGACGTGGCTCGCACCGGTCGATGCCGACGTGGGCTCCGCGGCCGGCCTGTCGCGAACGGGGATCGACCTGCAGACCGTGTTCGATGCGACGACGTTGCGGCCGCACCGCGAGCGCATTGATCTGATCATTCTGGATTCCTGCCTGACTGCGCTCGCCGGCGCCAGCAGCGCGGCGGTCGACAAGCCGCCGCCGCATACGCTCGTCGCATACGCGGCGGCGCCCGGCGAAGGCGCGGCCGACGGTGCAACGCATGGCGTCTACACGGCAGCGCTGCTGCAGACGCTCGCGATGCCGGGGCTCGGTATCGCGCAGGTCTTCGACCGTGCGGGCGCGATGGTCGACCATGCCACCGGGCATCGGCAGATGCCGTGGGTCGCGTCGTCCCTTTCCGGTGCCGCGGCGACGTTGGCGTTCAGCGGGTCGCGTCGCTCGGGAGCCGGCAGCAGCGAACCACGATCCGCCGTGCTGGCCGATGTCGGTGCCATCGCGCTCGATAGCCGTGGCGTGATGCCGAAAGACAGTACCGAACAGTATGAAATCACCTTCTGGGAGTCGATCAAGGACAGCAAGGAAGCAGGCGACTACGAAGCCTATCTGAAGACCTACCCGAACGGGCGCTTCGCGCAGTTGGCGCAGGCGCGCCTCGCACGACTGCGCGCGACCGCGCCGAAGGCGCCCGCGGCATCCGCGGCGTCCGCACCCGCACCGACGGCGAGTCCCGCACCGGCCCCTGCCCCCGTTCCGGCGCCGGCGCACGTGCCGCCGCCGTCGGCATCGACGTCGGCACCGCCTGCGCATACGCCTGGATCACCGACGAAGGCTGCACCTGCCGCCGTAGTCGCCGCACCATCGGCAGCACCGCAGAAAGGCGGTGCGACGGCCGCCGGTGAATTCCGGGATTGCCCTGCATGCCCCGCCATGCTGACGGTCAATCCCGGGGCCTTCGCGATGGGCAGCAACTCGGGCGATCCATCGGAAAAACCTGCGCATCGCGTGACGCTCGATCATTCCTTCGCGCTCGGCAAGTATGTGGTGACGGTCGCGCAATGGAACGCGTGCCGCGATGCGGGCGCGTGTCCGCGCCTGTCCAGCGACAGCAATGCGGCAGCGAATGCGCCTGCGCGCGACCTGAGCTGGGACGATGCGCAACTGTACGTGAAGTGGCTGTCCAAGATAAGCGGCAAGCCTTACCGGCTGCCGACCGAGGCTGAATGGGAGTTCGCGGCCCGTGGCGGCACCGCGACGCGCTACTGGTGGGGCAACGAGATGCGCCCGGGCAACGCGAACTGCAAGGATTGCGGTTCACCGTGGCACGCCGATGCACCGGACAACGTCGGCTCGTTCGCGGCCAATCCGCTTGGCTTTTACGACATGGCGGGCGGCGTATGGGAATGGGTCAGCGATTGCTGGCACGCCACGTACAAGAACGCGCCTGCCGACGGCCGCTCGTGGGACGAGCCGAACTGCCAGGTCCGCGTCATTCGCGGCGGCTCGTGGCGGGACGGTGCCGGCTACATGCCCGTCTCGACACGCTTCAAGTACGACAGCAGCGTACGTTATTCCGCGAACGGGTTTCGCGTGGCACGGGACCTGAAGTAGCGCGATACCGATCCGATCGGGAAGTGACACGAAGACACGCGGCCCGCGCCTTGCTCCCCGCTGGATGCGCAACATCCCAGGTTGCGATCAGGAGCTTGAAATGGCAAACCAAGAGCAACAGAAGGGCAAACCTGCAGGCGGCACGAAGTCCGGCGAGAAGTCGGGTGAGAGGCCGGGCGAGAAGTCGGGTGAGAAGTCCGGCGGGAAGTCGGCTGAGAAGTCCGGCGAGAAGTCGGCTGAGAAGTCGGCTGAGAAGTCGGCTCAGAAGTCGGGTGAGAAGTCCGGCGAGAAGTCGGCTGAGAAGTCGGGTGCGAAGTCGGCTGAGAAGCGCGACGATGCGCAGTCCAGCGACGATGCGCAATCCACGTTCGAAACCGATATTTCCGAAACCGACGACGAAGGCACGACGGTACGTCAGGCCGAGGTTCGCAAGGACGACCTGTCCGAAGTGAAACCGCCCGCCTCCGGCTCGACGCGCTGAGCGTCAGGAACGGCGTGCCGCCGATGCGCGACACGCCCTCTTCCACTCTCGGGTCGGGCACGCGACCGATACGCGTGTGCCGGCTTGCCGAGCGCCTCGGCATTGCGGGGCGTTGCGGTGTGGTGCGATCGCCCGAGCTTGCCTTCGTCACGCTTCGTCGCCAGCCTTCCGAGTGCGCGTGTCTCATCCGGTGCGACGCCGCGACGGGCCGCGCTTCCGGCGCCGTGTTTTTTCTGGCGTCGTTGCAATTTCTGCCTCCGGCCCGCGCCGCCCGACCCTTCCGCTCCCTCCTGCGGCCACGTGCGGACCACCATCGTGAATCTATGACTGCCCGGGCGGTGGCATCACAAAGAGGCGTTCATCCCACACCACGGGTTGCGGATCCGTCACGGCGATTCGCGTGGCGTCGGGATGCGTGGGATCCACGGGCACGTGAACGCTGCGCGGACGACTACGGAATCAATCGCACCCGACTTGCCCGCTAGTGCGCTATCGGGGTGGGTGCGTTACTCCAATCGCCTTTGCCTTTCGAACTCGATCGGCAAAGGATGATGCCAGCACTTTCCGCATGACTGCCAGTTGCACTTGATGGACTGCCCAACTTCGAAGGACGGGTCGTTGTCGACACCAACAATCCGATTGAAGCACCTTTGTTCAAGCCTATAGACCTTGGAACACGCGCATCGAGCGAAGTTGTCGCCGATTTGGTTCCCGGTGCCCGGGTGGTTAAAGGATTCAACCATCTCCAACCACACCTGTTGTCTGGCGACCCCTCAAGTGAGGGAGGCAAGCGCGTGTTGTTTTATTCCGGCGACGATTTGGCAGCCAAGCACGTCGTCGGTGCATTGATTGAGCGACTTGGTTTTTTCGGCATTGACCTGGGCTCTCTCGCGATGGGTGCGCCTTGTTCAATTCCCCGGCGGCCCCTTGCCATCTCTCAATCTCGTGAAGTTCGGCTGATCCGCAACCCACGTTTCAGACGATGCAGCACATTCTCGCACGGCATGCCGACTGCAAATGCGGACGTGCTTAACGCCGAACTGCTGGCCTTCAGCAAAGCCTAACTTCACAACTTGCGCGGGCTACCGCGTAACGGCGCGCCAATCGAATCGACTGTTGATGCGATTCGAGCGCGCTCGCTTCGGAGAAACCATGCTAGCCAAACCTATCGAAGTCGCAATCGAATTCTTTAATCGCTGGAGTGCCAATCGAATCGACGAGGCACTTTCAATGCTAGCGGAGGACGTGCTCTACGATAACGTGCCTTTCCCCGACATCACTGGACGTGAGAATGTGCGTAAATTCCACAAGGATTTCGGCATTGGAAGCACCTTCACCGTAGACTGGAAGGTTACACAAATTGCCGCGAACGGCAACGTTGTACTGAACGAGCGTATCGACGTCTTCGTTCACGAACGCGGCGGAAGAATCACGCTTCCGGTGATGGGTACGCTGACCATAGAGAACGGCATCATTACCGTATGGCGTGACTATTTCGACCCCGCCGCATTCGATCAGCAGATGAAGCAGATACAAACATAATCTGCTCACTGCGCAGTCGGAACTGTTTTCGCATATGGCGTGGTGACACATTCAGCCATCACGCGTTTGCCTCATCGGCCAGCGCAAGTGATATACCAATATCGATACTGCGCTGGACGAGAGCTCTCGCCGACGAAAGGCGTGCCTGCTCGTACCGTACAAGCGCAGCGTCCACCGACGATGAAGTCTCAAGAGCGGTCGCGAGCGCCGCAACTGCATCTCCCGCGGCCTTTGATGTTCCCAAGCCTATGTGGGGCCTCGCCAGCGCTTCAGCATCCCCAATCAAGGCGATACGTCGGCCGACGTACTTCTCAGGCATGAAGTCGGAAAATTCCTTGAATCCACGGCTTCGAACCCGCTGTCGTGAGAGACGCGCACTGCGTGTGCTCGCACATACGGGCTCGCTGGTCGAGATCAAGCGCGTGTCGGTCAAGCGGGGGCCATCGTAGGCACTGAATTGCGCCGCCTGAACGCGGTCCACGCAAAGCTTCGCCGCACGCGCGCCCCCAACACCGATCGCCGAGCGTCTCGATCCCGACTCAACCGGCGCGTTACTTCGTGTTGTCAGCGAGCAGCTTCAGATCCGTCACGCTGTAAGCCAGCGACCCGCGGAAGCCGGCACCCACGCGCAGCGGCTGGAGATCCGAAATCTCTTCGCCATCCACGAGCGGGAACACCAGCTTGCCCTCCCCGGCCCACACGTTCGCGATCTGCGCGTTGTCCGTCACCGACAGCACCAGCTCGTTCACTGCCGGCGCGTCATGTTGACCCGCGGCAAGACGCGGGAAGTACCGCAGGTTCACCACCGGTCTCCCGGCGATGCTGAGCGTCGACACGTCTTCCACCACCGATTGCAGCTTGACCTCCGCCCGCGCGATGCGCTGCCCTGCCGTCGACGCCGTCGCGCCAAAGCGGGTACCCGCTGCCACCGGTGCGGCCGCCGGGCTCGGCGCCGCGAACGAGCGCGTTTGATGCACCTGCCCGTAGCGCTTCGGGAAGCCTTGAATCAGGCCGCGCATGATCGCCGAATCGTTGTCCACGAAGATGTACGGGCAGAACGAAACCGGCTTGCCATCGTAGATCGCGTCGACCAGCACGAAGAATTCGCGGTACTGGTAGCGCGCCGGGTCAAGCATTTCATCGTTCTCGCCGGTGAACTGCCAGTCGATGAAAAGCGCTGTCGCGTGGCCGGGCGATGCCGGGTCGAGCGTCAGCCCTTTCGGCAGCACGGCCGCCACAGCAGCAGGATCGGCCCAGAACTCGACGAGCAGAAAGTCGCCCGAGTAGTGCCACGGCGGCGGCGGTGCGATGCTCGACAGACCGCGGGGCGAGAAAGGAACGGCATACGGCTTGGACATGATGACTCCAGGATGAGTGAACAAAAATAATCGACGCATGTGCGTCAGCTGGCGTCCGGGGTGGTGCGAGCGTTGTCGCCCCGGATCACTGCATTGCGGCCGGCGAGCCCGTTGCCGGGCGACCAGTTCTCGCTCGCTACTTCGATGAGGTTGACGAACACGTCCGCGGGCTCGACGCCCGGATCGGACTGCAGCGTCTCGACGAGGTGCTGGTAAAAGCGTTGCTTGTCCTCGGCGCCGCGCCCGGCGGTCAGCGTGATCTGGATCAGCAGGAGACCCGGGCTGCGCTCGAACGGAAACGTCATGTTCGCGAGGAAATCGGCGTCCTCATGTTCGGTGACGGTCATGAAGAACGTCTGCGGATGAACCCCGAGGGCTGCCTGCAGCGACGCGTGGATTCCCTTCATAACCGCGGTACGAAACTGCGGCGACTTTCCCTTGCGCATCGAAACGTGCGTCATTGGCATACAGGACTCCGATCGTTCAGCGTCACGCCAGGTGGCGGACCTTTTTCAGGTTGATCAGGAATACATATCCTGATCGCCGTAGGTGGAAACGTTCGACCGACTGCGATACTGCGGGGCCTGGATGACGGCCTCGACCAGCATCGAACCGCACCGCGCCGGACTGCGTGCAACACCGTATGCGCTGATCCTAACTTTTCGGATATTCTGCAAAAATACGGCCAGATCCGAAATATTGTTACGTCATGCGCAAAAATCTCGACTATGGGTTACTCCACGCGATGACCGCATTCCTGCGGGTCGTGGACGCCGGAAGCTTCACGGCTGCGTCGGAACACATGGGGCTCACGACCGCGCAGGTGTCGCGGCTCGTTTCAGAGCTGGAGAACCGTTTGCAGACCAAACTGCTGCAGAGGACGACCCGGCGTCTCTCGGTCACAAGTGCCGGCGAGCGCTACGCCAATCAGTGCCGCACCATCCTGGAACTGGTCACTGAAGCCGAAGACGAAGCAAGCGGAGCACGTATTCAACCGACCGGCCGATTGCGCGTGCTGTGCATGGCGAGTTTCGGCGACCGCTACGTGGTGCCGCTCGTGGCAAAGTATTGCGCGATGTATCCGGCTGTCACGGTTGAATACAGTGCGTCGCAATATGTGCCGGATCTGCTGGCCGAGGGGGTGGACGTCAGTGTCTATCTGTCAAGGAAGCTGCCGGATTCCAGCATGGTGGCGCAGCAGCTCGGCGCGATTCACGGCGTGCTGTGCGCAGCGCCCGACTACCTCGAACGCCACGGCTCGCCCAAGACCCCCGAGGATCTCGCTCGCCATGCTTGCCTGCGCCTCGTCAATCCATCCACGACGCCGCATTGGGAGCTGACCGACGGAAAGGCCAGCTATTCGATCGAGCCCGAAGGGCCACTGGTGGGCGATCATCCCGAGGCCGTGTTGTATTCGGCATGCCGCGGGCTGGGCATTGCGCTGCTGCCGGGCTTCGCGGTAGTCGACGCGTTGCGCAGCGGCGAACTCGTGCACGTCATGCCGCGATGGCGCTCGCCGGACGTCGGCGTCTATGTGCTGATGCCATCACGCAAGTTTCTCGAAGCAAAGACGCACGCGTGGATCGAGTTGCTGAAGGCAGATCTGCCGGCAGCCATGGCGCGTGACGTCATTCTGGTCAGCGCTGCCCGCCAGTCGGGACGGCGTCGAGACGCGGCGTCATCGATGTCCAAGCGCCCGTCCGACCGATAGTGTTTTTTGAGCGGGACATGACCGCCCATGGCGCCAGGCAGTGCGATCGGCACGATCCTGTCGACACGCTGCATCGCCGGCACGCCCCACATTGGCTGTGCCGTTTCGCCGGGCCGTTCGTCAACTGACTGCTTTATGACGGGCTGCCGTCCGTCTGTAGCAGCATGCCGAATGATCGTTGACGATGCCTACGGCTTGCATCCATGCGTACACGATGGTCGGCCCGACGAACTTGAATCCCTTTTTCTTCAGATCTTTCGAGATTCGCTCGGAAAGAGGCGAACGCGATATCCAGCTTTTCCCATCCCCCTGCAAGCTCTTGCCATCGGTGAATGACCAACAGAAGTCGCTGAAGCGCTCGCCCCGACCTTCCATTTCGCAGTAAATCTGCGCTCCGCGAATCGTGGCCTCGATCTTTGCCCGGGAGCGGATGATGCCAGGATCGGCCATCAACCTCAGGATGTCGTGCTCACCGTAGCGGGCGACCGTCGCCGGATCGAAGCCCGCAAACGCATTGCGGAACGCATCGCGCTTGCGCAGCACGATGATCCAGGCCAGCCCGGCTTGAAATCCTTCAAGCATCAGCGTTTCCCACATGAGACGCGAGTCGCGAATCGGCACGCCCCACTCGTGGTCGTGATACGCCTGCATCAGCGGATCGCCGTCAGCCCACTCGCAGCGAGTGACCGGTCTCTTGTCGATCATTCGTTTATCGTCCGTTGTTGTCGATACGCGCTCGCATGCTCATGCAGTCGGAATCGTGCCGCCATCGATCACATACTCGGCTCCTGTAATCGCCGCAGCGTGCGGGGACGTCAGGAACGCGATGAGATTCGCCACTTCGGCAGGCGTCGATGGCCGTCCGAGCGGAATGCCGCCAAGCGAATCCATGATGATCTGCTTACCGCCTTCGTAGTCGGTGCCCGCCTGCTCGGCGAGCCGCTCCGCGAAAGCGACCGCGGCTTCGGTTTCGACCCACCCGGGCGCCACCCGGACGACACGAATGCCCTTGCGCGAGACTTCCTTCGACAAGCTCTTGCTATAGGTCGAAAGCGCGGCCTTCGCCGCCGCATAGGCCGTGGTCGATTCCGGCAACGGAAGCGCGCGCTGGATCGACGTGACATGAATGATGACCCCCGCGCGTTGTGCCAGCATGCCCGGCAACAATGCGCGATCCAGTCGGACGGCGGGCAACAAATTGAGGTTCAACTCGTTCTGCCACTCGTCTTCGCCCAATACGGCGAAGCCTCCGGCCGGTGCCCTTGAACCGCCCACGACGTGGACCATGACGTCAACGCCGCCAAAGTTTTCCTGCACTGCCCGGGCCACGGCGTCGCAGCCCTCGACCGTCGCGAGATCCGCCGCGACGAAGATGTCGGCCGGCGTATCGGCCGGTTGTTTTCGCGCCGTGGTGAGTACCCGCGCGCCGAGTTCGCGAAACAAGCCGACGACGGCCTTTCCGACACCCATGGTGCCGCCTGTCACCAACACACGCTTGTCCTTCAATTCCAAAGTCATCGACATCAGCGGATCTCCAGTGCGCTGATCCTGTCGCCCGCCAGATCGAACACATGGTCGAGTTGCACCGGGCTGCCGGGAAAGTTGCCGGCAACCCGGGCCGCAATCGTCAATCGCTCGCCGCTTCCGGAAGCGGCGACAGGCTCGACCGTGAACGCGTATTTCTTCCGCGACTCGAGATTCCACGACTCGATCGCGTCGTGCCCGCGGTACGTGTGCCCCTCGTCGACGACGACCGCGTCCTGCGTGAAGCATTGAGCCGCCCGAGCCGTGTCGGAGCCATTGCTGAAATCGAAGTAGGTGCGAATTGAATCCGGTAGTGAAAGGATCATGGCTGCATTCTCGCTGTGAGCTATCCTGCCGGGTATTCTCGTCATAGACTAACCATTCCACAAGAACGCACTGAAAAGTAAGCTACTGAACCATGGGAAAGGAATACACGCCAGCGACTGCCGCGCTGGGGGTAGAACAAGCGATCCAGCTGCTCGAAGGCCGATGGAAATTGATTATTCTTTTCCATCTCTTCGGCGGGAAAGTGCAACGCTATTCTGATTTCGAGAAGTTGATTCCCGGTATTTCTCAAAAGATGCTGGCGCAGCAACTGAGGCAACTGGAAGCCGACGGAATCGTTTCGCGAAAGCTCTATGCGCAGGTGCCGCCGAAGGTCGAGTACCGACTCACGGATTGGGGACAGGCTCTGTGCCCTGCCCTGGATGCGATGCTGAAATGGGCGGAGCAACGCGAGCGCTTTCCGTCATCACCCGATGACGACGCGTCTCCAGAACCGCAATGAACCCGGACAGCAAGCCGTTCTTCAAACCCGGGCTGCGGTCGAATCGATCCCAGTCAACGCGTGTTCCAAATCATCAGCCGGAGTGATCGGCCCCCTTCCCGCGAGATTCCGGGCCCAGGTCACGACATGAATCGGCCAAGGCCGCGCGGCGGCACACTTCGCGAATCCCGTACTACGACCACGATACGCCGGGCGCACCGCTTGCCATGAGCCTGCGCCGCCGCCTTTGATCTTTTTGAGCATCGAAATGCGACTTTTGCGGCTTATCCGGATCAGCCTGCGCTTCTAAAGTGGAGTCACCCCGAACCAACGGGCCTCTACTTTCCGATCAAGGAGCCAGTCATGAGCCGCATCGCCATCCCCGCCGTCGAGTCCGCTACCGGTGCCACCGCCGACGTCTACGCACAAGTCCGCAAGATCGCCGGCGGAACCGTCCCCAATCTGTTCGCCGCCGTCGGCCATCTCGCGCCGAACGCGCTCGCCGCCGTGCTCAATGCCGAAGGCGCGCTCGCGGGCGGCTCGCTGAGCAAGCAGGATCTCGAAACGATCAAGCTGCTCGTCAGCGCGGAGACCGGGTGTGACTACTGCGTCGCCGCACACAACCTCCTCGGCAAGATGACCGGGCTATCGGCCGATGCGCTGCGCGCGATCCGCTCGGGCCACGCGAACACCGGCGACCCGAAGCGCGATGCACTGATCCGCTTCGTATCCGCCCTGCAGCGCACGAGCGGGACGCTCTCCGAAGACGATGTCGACGCGATCCGCGAAGCCGGCTACACCGACACGCAGCTGGCCGAAATCTCGCTGGCCATCGCGCTGACGATCTTCACCAACACGTTCAACCGCATCAACGACACAGTCGTCGATTTCCCGCCCGTGAAGTAAGCGGTAGCGGCATCCGGTCCGGACGCGGTTCGACGCCACGGCATCAATCGCGCCCGTCGCCGGATGCCCGTCGCCGGACGCCCGTCGCCGGATGCCCGTTCCCACCTGCCTCGCCGCGACGGGCGCGCGCGTTCGACAGCTACCCGGCATCGCGCGCCCACAAACGTCACGACACCCCCATGCCTGCCGGGAATGGGAGTTATTCACCCCGCCCTGCTACCGACACGCTCGGGCGTCGACGAAGATGGGTTCCACGACGAGCCACCGCTCGCCGGCCGGACCAACCGGCTCCTTCCACACACAGGAGATTCGCCATGTCGCTCCAGGACAAACTCGACGCATTCAAGGCCGACTTCAAGGCGGGCAAGCCGCCGTACAATGCACCGCCCGACATCCACCCGATCATGGAGCGCGCGACGGCCGAGCTGATTGCCAGCGGCCAGGCCGCGCGCGCGATCAAAGCCGGCGACCTCGCACCGACGTTCCGCCTGAAGGATCAGGACGGCAACGACGTATCGTCGGCGGACCTGCTCGCCAAAGGGCCGCTCGTCGTCACGTTCTATCGCGGCGTATGGTGCCCGTATTGCAACCTCGAATTGCAGGCACTGAACGAAGCGCTGCCGGCGCTCCGCGAGCTCGGCGCAAACGTGGTGGCGATCTCGCCGCAGACGGCCGTCAACAGCCGCAAGTCGGTCCGCACCAACCAGCTCGGCTTCCCGGTACTGAGCGACGTGAACGGCGAGACGGGCGCCGCGTTCGGGCTGCGCTTCGCGCTGCCGGACTATCTCGTCGACCTGTACAAGGCACTGAAGAACGATTTGCCGGCCTTCAACAACGACCCGAGCTGGACGTTGCCGATGCCCGCGCGCTACGTGATCGGCCAGAACGGGATCGTGCTGTATTCGGAAGTCAATCCCGACTATACGCATCGTCCCGATCCGTCGGAGATGTTCCCGGTGATCGAAAACGCCACGCACGCGTGAGCGACGCACCAGCGGCGCGTTCGAGTTCATCCATCGATACGGATTCCTTCATGACTTCACGCACTTTTCTCATCACCGGCGCGACCAAGGGGATCGGACGCGCCCTCTCCGAACGTCTGGTGCGCGGCGGCCACCATGTGATCGGCCTCGCGCGCGACGACGCGGATTTTCCCGGTGAGCTCGTCCGCGTCGATCTCGGCGACCGCGCAGCGACCGATGCCGTCCTGGCCGCGCTGCTGCGGCGGCACGCGATCGACGGCGTCGTGAATAACGTCGGCCTCGTTCGACCACAACTGATCAGCGATGTGACGCTTGCTGACCTCGACGACGTGCTGCGATTGAACCTCCACCCGGCGGTCCAGACGGTGCAGGCGCTGCTGCCCGGCATGCGCGAGCGCGGCTGGGGGCGCGTCGTCAACATTTCGAGCCTGACCGTGCTCGGCATCGTGCAACGCACCGCATACGCGGCCGCGAAAGCCGCGCTCGTGAGCTTCTCGCGGTCGTGGGCACTGGAGCTCGCGAGCACGGGCATCACGGTCAACGCGGTCGCACCGGGGCCGACCGAAACCGAACTGTTCCGTGCCAACAATGCGCCGGGCAGCGAAGGCGAGCGCCGCTATCTGTCCGCGGTACCGATGGGGCGATTCGGCCGCCCCGACGAAATCGCGGCGACGATCGCGTTCCTGCTGTCGGACGACGCAGCGTTCATGACCGGGCAGACGCTTTACGTCGACGGCGGCGCGTCGATCGGCAAGGCACCGTTCTGAACGACGCGCGCGCAACCGCGCGCGCGATGCACGGTTTCAGGCCGCCGGCGCGACGTCCTGCCCGGCGAGCACCTGCTCGACGAATTCGACGAAAGCGCGCGCACGCGCGGTCACGAGCCGGCCGGCCGGGAAGACGGCCCACAGGTCGATCGGCGGCAATTCCCAATCGGTCAGCACGGCCTGCACCGCGCCCGATGCGAGATCCGGCGAGAACATCCAGCGCGACGCGACCGCGAGCCCCATGCCGGACAGCACGGCGGTCCGCATCCCTTCGGCCGCGCTCACCCGCAACCGGCCGGACACGGCCACCGCGACTTCGGTGCCATTGCGGCTGAACGACCACGCTTCCCCGCCGCCGCGCTGCGAATAGACGATCGCCTGGTGGCGCGCGAGTTCAGCCGGCGCATTCGGCACACCGGCCCGCTCGAAATACGCGGGCGTGCCGACAACGAGCCGCGGACTGCGTGCGATGCGGCGCGCGATCATCGACGAGTCGATCAGCGTGCCCATGCGCAGCGCGACGTCGGTGCCCTCTTCCAGCAGATCGATGTTGCGGTCGTCGAGCACGAGGTCGATCTCCAGATCGGGATGACGGCTCAGAAATGTGTCGAGCAGCGGCAGCACATGCAGGCAGGTAAACGACACGGCCGCGCTGATGCGCAGCTTGCCGGACAGGCTCGACGACGCATCGCGCACGATGTGTTCGGCCTCATCCGCCTCGCGGATCACGCGCTTCGCATGTTCGTAGAAACGCTGGCCGGCGTCGGTCGGCGTGAGCCCGCGCGTCGAGCGCAGCAGCAGGCGCGCGCCGAGCCGCGCCTCGAGCTGCGCGATCGACTTCGAGATCGCGGGCTGGCCGAGATTCATCCGCTTCGCCGCGGCCGAGAACGAACCGGCTTCCACGACGCTGACGTAGGTTTCCATTGCCGCGAGGCGGTCCATCGGCTGCATCTCCAGGTTCGGGGGCGTCGGCGCAAATTGTAGTACGCCGCGATCGTCGCGCGCGCCGCCGGCCCATCGGGCTGCGGCAATAATGCCTGTCGCCGCGAACCGTGCTCTGCGCTACACCGCGGCGGCCCGCACATGGGCCGCTTCTATCCGGCGCCGGCTGCGGCGTCGCCGTGCAGTTTGTCAGACGGATCGGCGGGCGCCGCGCCGTCGAACGCCTGCCGCCGCCAATCGCCGGGCGTCATGCCCATCCAGCGCGTGAACACGCGGCGAAATGCCGAGACCGACTGGTAACCGACATCGCCGGCGACAGCCTCGACGCTCGCCGACGGCCTGCGCAGCGCATTCGCTGCGACGCTCATCCGGATATCCGTCAGCAGATCGAGCGCCGAGTGCCCGAGCTTCGCCTGGAAGTGACGCATGAACGTCGCGCGCGACATGCTACAGCGGGCCGCGAGTTCCGGCAGCGTCCACGGCTTCGCGGGATCGTCGAGCATCGCAGCGATCGCCGGCGCGAGACGCGGATGGCCGGCCAACGCAAGCAGACCGGCCGGCGCGTGGCCCGACTCACTGACGGCCCGCAGCGCGAGCGCGAACAAGGCCGCAGACAACGCGTTCAGGATCGCGATGCCCCCCAGTTGCTGGGCGAGCGATTCGGCTCGCATCAGCTCCACGAGCGCGCTCAGACGTGCGGCCGCGTCGAGCGAGCCGGCCGGATCGGCCGTGCCGCCGTCCGGCGTCGCACGCACGACGAGGTTCGGTGGCAAGTGGCGCCGGATCAGACGATCATGCGGCGGCGCCACGTAGAAGCGCCCGCACAGCATGTCCAGCCGCTCGCCCGTTCCCGCGTTCTCGCCGATCAGCACATGGCCGCCCGGCCGCGCGACCGCCGGCACCGGCGGCAGGCCGCTGCCGTCGTGCAGCAGGTGCGGGGCGCCGTGCGGCAGCAGCGCGATGTCGCCGCTGCCGAGTTCGCGCATCGTGCCGTCTTCGGGATTCTCGAGGATCGCGCGGCCGCGCAGCACGACGTGGTACGGAATCTCGCGCGCCGGCGAGCGCTCGTAGGCGACGGCCCACGGCGCACCGAACGCGCAACGGATTTCGAGGTTTCCCGTGACCGTGACGAGCGCCATGAAGCGGCTGAGCCAGTCGGAGTCGATCGTCATGATGGATTCGGCGAGGCAGATCGGTGAAGGTCGTTGTACGCGGCGGACCGCTTCCGGTTGCGATCGGAATTATCGCGCGGGAAGCGGACGCGACGCACGCGAGCCATACCGGTATCGCACTCCCCGGCCCGCGCATGCGCTCAGGCTGCAATGCCTTCGGAGATCGATCCGTAATCGGTATAGCCCCGCGCGTCACCCCCATAGAACGTCGTTCGATCGTAGCGATTGAGCGGGGCGCCGGTACGCAGCCGCTGCGGCAGATCCGGGTTCGAGATGAACAGCCGGCCGAACGCGACGAGATCCGCGTGACCATCCACGACGATCCGCTCCGCGGTTTCGCCGGTGAAGCCGCCGGCGGCAATGATCGTGCCACGATAGATTCGCCGGATGTCCTTCGCGGACACATCCGCGTCGGTGGTCGCCTGCTCCATCGTGCCGCGAATACGCGGTTCGATCACGTGGACGTACGCGAGATCGTAACCGTTCAGGCGTTCCGCGACATGACCGAAGGTCGCATGCGGATCGCTATCGGACATGGTGCCGTAGGTCCCGCTCGGCGAAAGGCGAACCGCGACGCGCCCGGGCCCCCAAACCGAAACGACCGCGTCAAGCGTATCGAACAGGAACCGTGCGCGGTTCTCGATCGAGCCGCCATATTCGTCAGTGCGGTGGTTCGTGCCGTCGAGGAGAAACTGCTCGAAAAGGTAGCCGTTCGCGCCATGAAGTTCCACGCCATCGAAGCCGGCCCGCTTGGCAAGTTCGGCGCCGCGACGGAACTGCTCGACGATAGCGGGTATTTCGCAGGTTTCGAGCGGGCGCGGCACGATCAGTTCCGCCTCGGCGATCTGACCGTTCTCGTCGCGAATCGCGGCATGCTCCAGTGAACGCAATGCCGACGGCGCAACCGGAGTGATTCCGCCGGTGTTGGCGGGATGCGCTTGACGCCCCGCGTGCCACAACTGCAGGAAGATGCGCGCGCCCCTGGCATGAACGGAGTCGACTACTCGCCTCCAGCCGTCGACTTGTTCGTCGGTGTAGATCCCGGGCGCATCGACGTACGCGATACCGAGCTGCGACACCGCCGTCGCGTCCGAAATGAGCAGGCCACCGTCCGTCGCGCGCTGGGTGTAGTACTCGACCATGAGATCGCCCGGAACGTTGCCCGGCTCGGTCCGCATTCTCGTGAGTGGAGCAAGAACCACGCGGTGTTGCAAATCGAAATGACCGACTCTCGTACGACTGAAAAGCTTGCTCATGACATCATCCTGACAAGGTATGGGGTGTGGCCATATTGGCTTTGCCGTTGCTTGCTCGGTAGAGGCCATGAGGCAATAGCAATCATTCCGGGGCGGAATAGCGGCCTCGACGCGAGGATGCGCCGAGGCATGTCAGGCGGGCCTGGTGCCTGCACGGAGCTGACACGGCACTTCCCGCGTCGCGGCGGCAACGAGCTGGAGACACCGGCGTGGGCGAGCCGATCCAGGTGGTCGGCCCGGTGATCGACTCGATCCGTCGCGTCGTCCGCTTTACGCCGTGACCGTGCGTGACGTCGCACGCAATGCACGCGCATCGAGGCTGAACGCGCCTGCGCCGAAGTAGGCGATCTGCAGCAACCCGCCGGCCATCATCACGTTCTTCAGGAAGTGAATCATCTGATTCTGGTCCGCGAAGTTGTGATGGAAGAACACCGCGGTGACCAAGCAGAAGACCGCCATTGCCAGCGCGACGATGCGCGCGCGATAGCCCGACATCAACAACAGGCCGCCGCCCGCCTCGACGAGCACGGCGGCGATGAACGCGAGAGACGGTGCGGGCAGGCCCGCGGCCGCGATGTATGCGACGGTTCCATCGTGCGCACCGAGCTTGCTCAAGCCGCTCATGAGAAACGGCGCACCGATCAGCATGCGGCCCAGCAACGGAAGAAACTTGTAACGATCCACGATCAACTCCTGAAATGACATGAACAGGTGGACTGAGAAGGAATGGCACTCAGCCGGCGTCCACCAGCACCAGCTCAGAATCTTCGAGAGCGGCTATGTCTGCAGCCGCCAGATGCGCGATCACGACGCCGTCGAGCGGCCCCACGCGTTCGCCGTTCACTGCCACGCTTCCGGACGCAACCACGAGATACGCACGGCGAGCCGCGCTCAATTGCTGCCGGATCTGCTCGCCCGCCTTCAGCGTCGCGCCGAGCACACGCGCATCTGCACGGATCGCCAGCGCACCCTCGTCGTCGGGAAAGCCGCTCGCCAGTACGACGAAGCGGCCGGACCGATCGTGCTTCGGAAAACGCTTTGTTCCCCATCCGGGCATCCCGCCGCGTACGCGCGGCAGCAGCCAGATCTGATAAAGCTTGAGCGGGATGTCGCCCATATTGAATTCGGCATGGCGAATGCCCGTGCCGGCACTCATCACCTGCACGTCGCCCGCGTCGATCGTTCCATCGGAGCCCAGCGTGTCCCGATGGCCGAGCACGCCCTGACGCACATACGTGATGATTTCCATGTCGCGATGGCCGTGCATCGGAAAACCCGCGCCGACGGCAATCTCGTCGTCGTTCCAGACGATCAGCGGACCCAACGCGCGATGCTCGGGATTGCCGTCCGCACCGACCGCGAAATGGTGCTTCGCGCGCAGCCAGCCGCTGGCTCGTGCGTCCAGTGATGTCCAGCGTCGATGGGTGAGCATGTTTCCGTCCTTTTCCAGTCGCTCGCCGCGCGAGCCGTTTCCCGGTCAGCCACATCGACCTCCGTGCAGCGCCGAGCCATGTGAGAATGCTATTTTCGCAACGATCGTCTGCATATCTCCTGCTTCGCAACGTATCATTGCTCCTGACAGAACGATCTCACTCAGTGGAGCCGTGTCCATGAATCGAATCACCGACCTCAACGATCTCCGGCTATTCGCGGAAGTGGTCGAACATGGAAGCTTTACGGCTGCTGCCCGCAGCCTGGGCGCGCAGACGTCGAAGCTCAGTCGGCGAATCCGCGCGCTGGAAGACGAGTTGGGTGTGCGACTGCTGAATCGCACGAGCCGCAGTCTGTCGCTAACGGAAACCGGCCGACAGTTCCACCAACATTGCGTTGCGCTCGTCGCGGAATCGCACGCTGCGAAAGACATCGTCGATCGCACACGCGCCGAGCCGCAGGGCACCGTGCGCCTCAGTTGTCCGGTCGCGCTACTCAGTTCCGGCGTGTCCGAAATCCTTGCGCGGTACATCGAAAGCAATCCGCAGGTGCAGGTGCGGGTCGACGCGACCAACCGCCGTGTGGACGTGGTCGAGGAAGGTCTGGACTTCGCGCTGCGGGTCAGGCTGCCGCCGCTGGAAAACACCGATCTGGCCGTCCGTCAGTTGGGCCTGTCGGTACACATCCTGGTCGCCAGCCCGGCGCTGGTCGCACGCCATCGGCCCCCGACGTCGCTCGAATCGCTGAAGGACTGGCCGACGCTCTCGATGGGCAGCGGCGCAGAGAAGTACGTTTGGAATCTCGTCTCGGCCGACGGCCGGGAAATGTCCTTTGCACATCGGCCGCGCTTGGTGACCGACGATCTAGCCAGCTTACGGATAGCCGCAATGCGCGGCGTCGGTGTCGTCCTGCTGCCGCGGGAATTGGTGACGGCCGACATCCAGGCCGGCCGGTTGTTGCATCTGCTGCCCGAACTCTCCACGACGCCGGGGCTCGTGCATGCGATCTTTCCGACACGGCGAGGGATGGTCCCCGCCGTTCGTCATCTGCTCGACGCGCTCGTCGAAGGGTTCGAAGCACTGAATCGTTCCCGATAGCGCTGCTTCCCGCACCGGCTCGGCCTGCGCGCGAAGTGCGCGTATCAGCGGCCGTAAAAGGCTACCGGTTCGGGCTCCACACCGCGCTTCATCGCCTCGACGCGCGCCGTCCGTCCGCGCCGCGCGTCCTCGGTGTTGTGCAGCGGCATCCCGAGATCGAGCACCACCTGGTCGGCGCCCGGCACACCGCCCGCCGCCCAGGCCTTCAGCAGCGCGCGAATCGCCGCATACGAGCGCGTCGGCCCGTTCGCGAGCCGGTTCGCCAGATCGAGCGCCTCTTGCTCCACGTCGCCTTCCGGCACCACGAATGCGGCGATGCCGAGATCACCGGCCGTCGCCCCCGTCATGATCTCGCTCAACATCACGTAGCGCGCCGCACGCGCCGGCCCTGCCCGTTCCGCGATCCGTTGAACGGCACCGCACACGGGGATCGTGCCGACGGACGGCTCGATGCAGCGGAACGACGCGTTCTCCGCCGCCACGACCAGATCGCATGCGAGCGCCAGCTCGAATGCACCGCCCCACGCGCGGCCGCGCACGGCACATACGGTCGGAATCTGCAGCGCCTCGATCTTGCGATAGCTGTGATGCATGTCGCTGATGAAGGTCCGCCACGCGTTGAACTCCTTGTCGATGAAGTCGAGGATATCGCCGCCCTGGCTGAAGTTCGGACCTTCCGCGCGCACGAGCAGCACGCGGATATCCGATTCGCTGGCTGCGTGAATCGCGTCGCTCAGGTGTTCGGAAAACGCCGCGGCAATCAGGTTGAGCGGCGGGTTGGCAAGCACGATGTGGCCAACGGAGCCGTGGCGCTCGAAACGGACGGATGTCATGTGTTGTCTCCTTGATGGGGGATGGTGCGGGGTTCAGTTCGTGCCGCGTGCGTGCGACTCGAGTTCGCGGATCATGCTTTCGCGCATCGCGAACTTCTGCGCCTTGCCGGTCACCGTCATCGGCATGTCGTCGACGAAGCGGATATAACGCGGGATCTTGAAGTGCGCGATCTGATCGCGGCAGAACGCGCGGATCTCGTCCTCGGACGCATCCTGGCCCGGCTTGAGCACGATCCACGCGCAGATCTCCTCGCCATACTTCTGGTCCGGTACACCGAACACCTGCACGCTCTGCACCTTCGGATGGCGAAAGAGGAATTCCTCGATCTCGCGCGGGTAGACGTTCTCCCCACCGCGAATGAGCATGTCCTTCACGCGCCCGACGATGTTGCAGTAGCCGTCCGCGTCGATCGTCGCGAGGTCGCCGGTGTGCATCCAGCCATCGCGGATCGATTCCCGCGTGCGCCCTTCGTCGTCCCAGTAGCCGAGCATGACCGAGTAGCCGCGCGTGCACAGCTCGCCCGTCTGACCGACGGGCACGAGGTTCCCGTCCATGTCGACGACCTTGCACTCCAGATGCGGCTGAATGCGACCGACCGTCGACACGCGCTTGTCGAGCGGATCGTCCGTCGCACTCTGAAACGAGACCGGGCTGGTTTCGGTCATGCCGTAGGCGATGGTGACCTCCGTCATGTGCATGTTCGCGACGACCCGCTTCATCACCTCGATCGGGCACGGCGCGCCGGCCATGATGCCGGTGCGCAGGCTGGAGAAATCGTGCCGGGCGAAATCCGGATGATCGAGCTGCGCGATGAACATTGTCGGGACGCCGTGCAGCGCCGTGCAGCGCTCGTCGCTTACGGCCGCCATGGTGGCGAGAGGATCGAACGCTTCTCCCGGAAAGACCATGCACGCGCCGCTCGCCGTACACGCCAGCACCGACATCACCATGCCGAAGCAGTGATACAGCGGCACCGGCACGCACAGTCGGTCGGCTTCCCGCAGGTTCATGGCCGCGGAGACGAAGCGGGCATTGTTGACGATGTTCCGGTGTGTCAACGTCGCGCCCTTGGGCGCACCGGTCGTGCCGCTCGTGAACTGGATGTTGATCGGATCGTTGGCGTCGAGCGTCGCGGCAATCCGATCGAGCTCGTCCTTCGACACGTCGGCGCCGCGCGCGAGCACCTGCCGATACGTCAGCATGCCCGCGGTGGGCACATCCTCCATCCGGATCACCCATCGCAGCGCGGGCAGCCGGGCCGCATGCAGTTCGCCGGGCTCGCAGTGCCGCAGTTCGGGGGCAAGGGTCTGCAGCATGTCCAGGTAGCGCGACGTCTTGAACGACTCGGGCGCAACGATGGCCTTGCAGCCGACCTTGTTCAGTGCATATTCCAGCTCCGCGAGCCGATACGCCGGATTGACGTTGACCAGAATCAGGCCGAGCCGGGCGGATGCAAACTGGGTGACCGTCCATTCGAAACGGTTGGGCGACCAGATGCCGATACGTTCGCCCCGGCGCAGGCCCATTGCATGCAAGCCGGCCGCCATCGCATCGACCTCGTCGGCAAATGCCTGCCAGTTCCAGCGCACACCCTGCTCGCGGAACACGACCGCGGGGCGTTGTGCGTGGCGCTTCACCGTATCGGCGAGCAGCGCGGGAACCGTGAGTTCACTCAACGCGGAATCGGTGATGCCCCGGACGTAGGACAGCCCACCGACCGGCAGCGTCGGGTCGGCACCCGGCCCGGGTGTTCCAGTCTCCATCTTCATGCGTGTCTCCAGAGTTTCGGTGGCGCAAGGATCGCCGTGCGTGGCGCTCGGCCGCCTTTCCCGTAAACCATCATTTCATCTTCCCCGGAAGACGTCAATGCGAACTTGGCCTGATCTTCCATGAACATGAAATACGCAAAACATCCCATCTTTCTTGGGAAAAACTGGACATCTCGAACTCCATTCCGATGGAATGGCGTAGAACCCTGCGCGGATTCACCACACGCTTCCGGCATTTGTCATCCAAGGAAGCAGTTTGCCGAGCCCCCGCGTCGGTCGTGCGAACTGGCAATGATCATCACCGGCGCACGCGCCGCAACGCGCGCGCCGTTCCTTCAGAACATATGACGGATGCCGAGCATCACGCCGGTCTGATCCACGCCGGCGGCCGGCCACGACGACGTGCCCGCGGTGCCGCCATCGATCGTCAGCACGGAATTGCGCTGGTTGAAGATGCGCCCCGCGGTCACATACACCGAGCTGCGCTTCGACAGCAGGTACATCGCGCGCGCCGCGATGACCGACGCGCCGGCATCGTGCCCGCTCACGGTGAGGTGGCCGAACTGCGCGTCGAGGACGACGCTCGGCACCGGCAGATAGGTCGCGCCGAGCCACCAGTAGTTGCTGTTCGCATCGACGACGCCCGGTGCGAGCTCTCCGTGATTGATACGGTGCAGGAAGCCACCGCCGATCGTTGCGGTGCCGAACTTCACATAGCCGTCGATGACGGCCCGCGTGTCGGTCTGCGAGCTGCTCGGCAGCGGCGAGCCGGTGCCGCCTCCGCCATTGTTGCGGTCGATCGCGGTCGCGATGCCCCAGTTGTCCGACTCGTACTTCAGCATTGCGGCGATCGTCTTGCACGCGCGGTAATCGGAGGGCGACTGGCCCGCGCATCCGCCGGCGGCCGCGGGCGCGACCGCGTCCCGCCCGAGCGAATAGCTGACGCCGAAGGTGAAGCCGGACGCCGTAATGCTGTAGACGATCGTGTTGTCGAGACGCGCCTGTGCCAGATACGTGTCGAGCAGCCCCGCCGCGTAGATGTTCGGCCCCATCGTGTCGCCCGGTATCGCCCAGTAGATCTGCGAATACTGGCGACCGAACGACAGCGTGCCCCAGCGCCCGGACAACCCGACGTATGCCTGCCGGCCGAACAGGCGGCCGCTCTGGTTCAGCGTCCCTTGCCCCGGCGAGAAACCCGACTCCAGCACGAAGACGGCGCTCAGGCCGCCGCCGAGATCCTCCTTGCCGCGTATGCCCCATCGCGACGGCAGCGAACCGGTGAGTTGCGGCACCTTGACCACGCTCTGCTTCTGGGGACCGACGTTCGTGATGTATTCGACGCCGGTATCGATGATCCCGTACAGCGCCACGCTCGACTGCGCATATGACGCTCCCGATGCCAACATCGCTAGCGTCGAAAGTCCGAGACACATCGCCTTGCCGCGCACCAACCCTTCTCCAAACCCATTTTTCCACCGCCTCATTTTCAACCTCCATGTAATTCTCTTCTTCCATGGAAGATAGTAATCTCGCATCTTCCATGTCAACCGATCGACGGATCGTGGGTTACCCCTACGCTGACCCGACACGCCCCGCACACGGGGCTATCGAAGGAAACTAACGGGCGTCATAGTTTTCCCTACCTCGACTTCCGGTTCGCCACAATTTATCTTCCGTGGAAGACAACAATAATTCGTCTGATCGAGTTCATTGAGCGAGGCATGAGAATGAAGGCATCGGAAGATCATCGTACGGCGGCCCGAAACGGGCCTGTGCCGCCGCCGGCGGAAGCCGCCGGCTTCGTCTGGAGCGACGACTACGCGCTCGGTCATGGCGCGATGGACGACACGCACCACGAATTCGTCGCATGCGTGAACGCATTGCTCATGACGCCGGACGACGATCTCGGACGCGCGCTCGATGCTTTTGCCGCGCACGCGCGCAGCCATTTCGCGGACGAGGATGCCGCGATGCGCGAGACGGCCTACGCGTCCGCGGGCTGCCATATCGACGAGCACGCGGCCGTGCTGCAGTCGACCGACGAGGTGCGCGCCGCACTGGCCGACGGGCGGCCGGAAGTCGTCCGTTCATTTGCCCGCGCATTGGCCGGGTGGTTTCCCGAGCATGTGCGCGTGATGGACCAGGGGCTCGCGCGCTGGCTCGTTCAGCAACAACTGGGCGCGGCGCCGGTCGTCATCCGGCGCCGCCTTGCCGTCGCGGCCTGACGCACGCGCGCCCTCCATTTCATACGAGCGGTCATCATGGAACTGAACATCTCCCCGTCGAACGCATCGCTGCAAGTCTGCGTCACCGCGAAGACGTGGCTGGCCGACGGCATCGTCGGCTTCGACCTCGCGCCGATATCCGGCGACCGGTTGCCAGACTTCGAAGCGGGTGCGCATATCGACGTGCAGCTGCCTTCCGGCATCGTGCGGCAGTACTCGCTGTACGACTTGCCCGACCTGCCATCGCGCTACCGTATCGGTGTACTGCGCGACCCCGACTCGCGCGGCGGATCCGCGAGCCTGCACGACGACGTGCGCGCCGGCGATACGCTGTCGATCAGCGCGCCGCGCAACCACTTCGCGCTGCATCGCGGCCCCGAGCGCTCGCTGCTGTTCGCGGGCGGCATCGGCATCACGCCGCTCCTCGCGATGGCGCAGCAGCTGGTACGCGAGGGCCGGCCGTTCGCGCTGCACTACTGCGGGCGCTCGCTGTCACGGATGGCATTCGTCGACCGCGTGGAGCGCATGTCGTCCATCGACGCGCCCCGCACGCGCGTGCAGGTTCACGTCGACGACGGCCCGTCCGACCAGCACCTCGATGCCCGCGCCGCGATCGGTCCGGCGTCGGCCGACAAGCATCTGTACGTCTGCGGGCCGACGGGCTTCATGGATCACATCCTGCAGACCGCGCGCACGCTCGGGTGGGACGAAGCGCATCTGCACCGCGAATACTTCGCGGGGCCGCCTGTCGAGTCATCCGACGAAGACAGCCCGTTCGAAATCGAAATTCAGAGCAGCGGCGAAGTGATCAGGGTGGAGGCCGGCCAGACTGCCGCACATGCGCTGCTGGACGCGGGTTTCAATCTGCCGCTGTCGTGCGAACAAGGCGTGTGCGGCACCTGCATGACCGGTGTGCTCGCAGGCGTGCCCGACCATCGCGATCTGTATCTCACCGACGAAGAGAAGGCGCGCAACGACAGCTTCATGCCGTGCTGCTCGCGTGCGAAGACCGCGCGGCTGGTGCTCGAACTCTGATGCCACCGCGCCGAACACTGAAACGAGGAACTCAACATGCTGACCAAGCAGGATAACGAACTGATGTGCCGAACCGGCCCGGGCACCGCGATGGGCGATGCGATGCGCCGCTTCTGGCTGCCGGTGATCCAGTCTGCCGATCTTCCGCAGCCGGACGGCGACCCGCGAGCGATCGAGTTGCTCGGGCAACGCTTCGTGGTCTGGCGCGACCGTGACGGCCGGCCCGGCCTCTACGACGAAGCCTGCCTGCACCGCGGCGCGTCGATGCAGCTCGCCCGCGCGGACGGCGACGGCTTGCGCTGCATCTATCATGGCTGGAAATTCGCGGTGGACGGAACGGTGCTCGACACGCCGAACGTTCCCGATCCGAAGTTCAAGGCGCGCATCCGCGGCCGAACGTATCCGGTACGCGAAGCGGGCGGCCTGATGTGGGCTTACCTCGGCCCCGAAGGCAACGCGCCGCCGTTCCCGCACCGCGCGTTCATGGATCTGCCGGATGCCCATCGGATCAACGCCTGCGCGATCGTCAACTGCAACTTCGTGCAGGTGATCGAAGGGCTGGTCGACTCGTCGCATCTCACGGTGCTGCACAGCTCCGCGCTGGCCCGGACCAACGATTCGGACCTGGACTACGCGGGGAAGATCACGCACATGCAGTTCGATGCCGCTCCGACGATCGAGGCGGACGAGACGGATTTCGGCTTTCACTATGTCGCGATCCGCCAGGCCGGAGACAATCGCATCGCCCGCGTCACGTCCTTCATCGCACCGAGCTTCATCGCGAACGCGAACGGCGACGTGTGGCTCGCCGCCGTGCCGATCAACGACGAGCGCTGCTACTTCTTCCACGTGTGGTGGGATGCGGAGAAGCCGGTCGGCGAAGAACCGCTGCGCAGCGCGCAGCTCCAGTTCGTCGGCCTCGACGAGCCGACGCTGCGCAAATACGGAATGACGCTCGACACCTGCGACTCACCGGCTGCGATGTCGTTCGTCAACGGCTACCGTCAGGATCGCCGCGCGCAGCGCGACGGCCACTTCACCGGCTTCGACAGCATCACGCAGGAAGACGCCGCGTGCAGCATCTCGAGCGGCGCGATCCGCGACCGGTCGCGGGAAATGCTGTCGACGGCGGATCTCGCGATCAGCCGCCTTCATCGCACGCTGCTCGCGTGTGCGCGTGCGGCGCGCGACCAGCAGGACATTCCGGCGCTGCGCGCGGAATCGGGCCGCGCGATCGGCGTGTCCGGCGAGATCGGCCCCGGCGACGACTGGCGGCGGCTGGTTCCGCATCACCGGATCGTTTCATCCTCGAGCGCACGCACGCACCGCAATACATAACCCCATTCGAAACAGGAGTTCGATATGTTGAGCCACGACGATAACGAGATGCTGTGCCGCGTCGGCCCGGGCACGCCCGGCGGCGCATTGATGCGGCGTTACTGGCACCCGGTCTGCACGTCCGCGCAACTGCCGGCGCCCGATTGCGCACCGCTGCGCGTACGCCTGCTCGGCGAACAGTACGTCGCGTTCCGCGACTCGAACGGCCAGGTCGGCCTGCTCGAGGAGCTCTGCATGCACCGCGGCGCATCGCTCGCGCTCGGCCGCGTCGAGGAAGGCGGCATCCGCTGCCTGTATCACGGCTGGAAATTCAGCGTGTCCGGCGCGGTGCTGGAAACACCGAACCATGCGGACCCGAAGTATGCGGCTCGGATGACGGCACCCGCGTTCCCGGTGCGCGAGGCGGGCGGCATCGTGTGGGCCTACGTCGGCCCGAAGGAACTGGAGCCCGCGTTCTCGCGCTACGCGTTCATGGACGCGGCGCCCGATCACCGCGTCGTGCTGCGCATCAATGTCGCGTGCAACTACCTGCAGCTGGTCGAAGGCGGCGAGGACAGCTCGCACGTCGGCGTGCTGCACACCAACATGGCGCGGCCGGGCTGGAAGGACGACTCGTTTACACGCAATCCGGACGTCGTGAATCCGGCCGCACTCGCATCGAATGACCTCGAGCCGTCGCTGAAGATCGAGGACACGGCGTTCGGCTTTCACTATGTCGCACTGCGCAAGACCGACGAGCCGGGCGTGCGCAACGCGCGTGTCGTGCCGTTCATCGTGCCGTACGGTCGCATCATTCCCGCGCCGGCGTTCCTCTTCACCGTGCTCGAAGTGCCCGAAGACGACATGCACACGAGCACCTACATCGTCGTACACGGCGAATCGCCGGTCACCGAGGAGAAGATCATCGAGCTGCTGGGCCTCGACGACCCGAAGTATTACGATCGCAAGAACTGCACGTTCAACGCGAGCTGGGCCGATTCGTTCGGCCAGAGCCGCGAGCGGATGAAGGAAAACTGGACCGGGCTGCGCGGCGTCGAAGTCGAGGACGCGACGATCGGGCTGTCCCAGGGCCCGCTCTACGACCGCTCGCGCGAGCATCTGGTGCCCGCCGACCAGGCCGTCGTGCGGGTGCGCCGCGCACTGCTGGCAGCCGTCAAGCGTGTGATGAACGACGAGCAGCCGCCCGCGCTCGGGCTCGATCTGCGCGGCGTCAGCGCGTGCGACCGGACACTCGCCGACGATGCGGCGTGGCAGGACCTGCTGCCCGCGCATCGCGACACCATCGAAGCCGCCGAAGCGTAAGGAGAACCTTGATGACGAACGACTCCACCCGCAGCCACACGCCGGACTACCTGTCCCTGCTGCGCCTCGACGGACGCGGTTTCGTCCTGCTCGGCGCCGGCCAGGGCATCGGCGAGCAGACGGCCTACGCACTCGCCCAGGCCGGTGCACGCGTGCTCTGCGTCGACCGCGACGAAACCCTTGCCCGCCGCATCGCCGAGGCCGTCGACGGCATCCCGTGCGTGGCCGACGCCACGTCGCGCAACGACATGCAGCGCGTGTTCGACACGGCGCGCGAGCAATTCGGCCGCATCCACGGCGTGGTCGACATCATCGGCGTCGCCGGCATCAAGCCGCTGGCCGCCGTCGACGATGCATCGTGGGACCAGCAGTTCGACATCGTCGTGCGTCATGCGTATCTCGCGCTGCAGATCGGCGGGGAGATGATGAAGGCGGACGGCGGCGGCACGTTCGCGTTCGTCGGCTCGCTCGCCGGCGATCGCGCGGTACCCAGCGAGGTCGCGTATGCGGCTTCGAAGGCGGCGCTGCATCACCTCGTGCGCTGCGCGGGCGTCGAGTACGCGCCGTACAACGTGCGCATCAACGCGGTGTCGCCGGGGTTCGTGCGCACGCCGCGACTGAACCAGCGGCTGGATGCGGCGACCTGGGCGCGCGTCGGCGACGCAATCCCGATCGGCCGCGCGGCCACCCCGGCGGAAATCGCCGGACACCTGCTGTTCCTCGCGTCCGACCTGAGTGCGCACATGGCCGGCGAGATCGTCACGGTCGATGGCGGGCTCAGCGTGAAGGCCGCCATTCCCGCGATCACGTTTGCCCCGTCGGCAACGCCCACGCCATGAGCACGATGAAAGAGCCCACCCCGTACGAGCGGCTCCATCCGTCGCTGCGCGCGCTCGCCGAGTCGGCCGCCCGGCGGCCGAGCCTCGCACAGATGAGCGCGGACGAAGCACGCGCCGGCATCGCCGCACGCACCGCCACGCGGGCGCCCGGCCCGCGCATCGACAAGGTCTTCGACGTCGCGGTTCCGGGCCCGGGCGGCGGCATTCCGGTGCGGATCTACCATCCCGACGGCGCCGCCGGCGTGGCGCTGGCCTTTCATGGCGGCGGATGGCGGATGGGCGATCTCGACAGCTTCGACGCCGTGTGCCGGCACCTCGCCAACGACGCCGGTCTGGCCGTGATCAGCGTCGACTACCGGCTCGCGCCCGAGCATCCGTTCCCGGCCGCGCTCGAGGACGTATGGACGGCCACCTGCTGGGCCGCGGAGCACGGGCACGAGCACGGGCTGCCGACCGAGCGCCTGACGGTATTCGGCGAGTCGGCCGGCGGCAATCTCGCCGCCGCCGTGTGTCTGCTCGCGCGGGAAAATGCCCGGCCGCGCGTTCTCGCGCAGGCGCTCGTGTATCCGGCCACGGACGCCGAGCAACACCACGCGTCGCAGTCGCCTTACGCGGAAGGCTTCCTGCAGCGCAGCGCGGATGTCGCGCATGCGTTTCGCGAGTACGCGCTCGATCACGGCGTGTCGCCATCGGTGTGGACGCTGTCGCCATTCCATGCGAACAGCCACGCGGACCTGCCGCCGGCCCTCGTCATCACCGCCGAGTGCGACGTGTTGTGCGACGACGGCGAAGCCTATGCGCGCAAGCTCGCGGAGGCGGGCGTACCGACGGCCTGCGTGCGCTATGCGGGCATGCTGCACACGTTCTACGGCATGCGCGGCGAGGTCGATGCCGCCGCATTGGCCCAGCGGCAGGTCGCCGACATGCTGCGTACCGCCGTGCTGGCCGCGTAGCGATACAGAAGAACGTGCGACCGGGTAACTTCCGTACAATGGCGGCAGCGACGCCGGTCGCACCTGCCCCGATCGATCGGGGCGGATGCCCTTCCAAGGAAGCCATAAAGATGAGCACCGCAGACGCGAAGCAGCCCGCCCGCAGCCGACCCGGCACGAAAACACCGTCGGCACCGGCTGAATCGAGGCCGAAGGCGAGTCTGCCGCGCAACAGCCTGATCGAACTCATCACGCTGCAGTGGCAGCACGAGCACAGCGATCTCGATCTGTCGAATTTCCTGATGGCGATCTACTTGATGCGGATCGGCACGCTCGTCGAACAGTCGTTCGACAAGATGTGCCAACGCATGTGGGGCATCAGCGGGTCGGACATGCGGGTGCTGCTCGCGTTGCGCCGCAGCGGGCACCCGTACGCGAAACGGCCGACCGATCTGTACCGCGCGCTGCTCGTGACGTCGGGGGCCATCACCAAGAAGATCGACCGGCTCGCGAGCCTCGGGATGGTGGAGCGTCAACCGGACCCGGGCCATGCGGGCGGATTCATCGTGCGCCTGACCCGGAAAGGGCTCGACGTCGTCGACAAGGCCGTCGTGAAACTGGCGAACGAATCGTCGATCGCCCCCGCGATGGCGCATTTTTCGGAAGCCGAGCGCTCGGCCGGCAACGAATTCTGCCTGCGCATGCTGGCATTGATGGAAGAGCTGGTGGCGCCGGAGGCCGCTGATGCCGACGGCGCGCCGCCGCCGGCAAAAGCCAGGCGAGCGCCGCGCAGCCGCAAGTAGTTCGCCGGCCCGGCCGGCACGGCGGTTTTTCCAATACCGGGACCGGATGCCGGCCCCGTTCAGATCGCCACTTCCGGCGGTGCGTGGCGAAACAGCCGCGTAATCCAGCACAGATACACGAGCCCTCGTTACGTCGGGACGACAGCCATCCAGATCGAGCCGCAATCCATCACGAATGCGGCCCCGGGCTCCCGGGACGGCCCGAACTCCTGCGATCGCGCAAGACCGATCACTGCGGCGTTCTCGCTCCTTCTCGATTCACCCGATTGATGGTCATGACGCACTCACGCGAGCAGCGATGTCGCGCGTTCCCCGGTGTCAGGGAAAAGGCGCTGGCTCAGAAAATCCGCGAAGACTCTCGCCTTCGGCGGCATCATGCGCCCCGACGGCCAGAGCGCGCGAAACGGAATGCGGTCTGCCGTGAAGTCCTGCAGCACGGCCACGAGCGAACCGCTGGCGAGCTGTGCGCGCACCGAGAAGTCCGGCAGGCTGGCAAGGCCGAGCCCGTCCTCGGTCAATGCGATGAGCGGTCCGACCGCGCTTGCGATTGCCGTGGCAGGAAGCTCGACCTCGAACGGCGCACCGTCTCGCATGAACGACCACGGCCGCAGGCGTCCGGTTCGCAGGAAGCGATGTTGCAGGCACGCATGCTCGGCCAGGTCTTCCGGAGATACCGGCGTGCCATGCGTGGCCAGGTACGCCGGCGACGCCACGACGACATGGGAAAAATGGCCGAGCGTGCGCGTGGTCAGTTGCGAGTCGACCACCTCGCCGGTTCGCAGAACCACGTCGAAACCGTCCTCGATGACATCCACGATGCGGTCGCTGAAGTCGATGTCGAGCTGCACCTCGGGATACCTGCGCATGAACGCCGCCAGCACCGGCATCAACAGCATGCCGACCAGCGGAACGCTCACGCGCAGGCGGCCCGTGGGTGTCGCGCGCGAAACGGCCAGCTCGGCCTCCGCGTCGGCGATCTCGCCGAGGATGCGCTGACACCGCGCCAGAAAGAGTTCGCCTTCAGGCGTGAGACGCACACTGCGGGTGCTGCGATGAAACAATCGAAGACCGAGGCGCGCCTCGAGCCGTGCAACAGCCTTGCCGATAGCGGACGCGGAGATCCCCAACTGGCGCCCCGCCTCGGCAAAGCTCAACGCCTCTGCCGCGCGGGTGAAGATCGCGATGCCGCTCATGCGATCCATCGCGCCGCTCGTGCGCCCGGTCGCGGCGGACAGGTCGCGATGAATCGAATCCCGCGAGGCGGTATCCATCTGGGTCGTCACAGCGCATCTCCGAAAAAGAGGAGTCTTGGTTCGATCCTGCGGAACACAGCCGCGTCACGGTTCGAACCGCGGCGCGCCGCGCAGAATGGCTCGAATTATCGGTGCCGACGTTCAGCGAATAAATCCACGCAAAAGGACAGAACAATTCTCCCCCACGGAACAATGACCGGCACGCCGAACGCCGGCGGCCGCCGGGCGTGCCCCGGCGATTGCGGACACGCAGGTCCGGGATGAGTGAACCGCCGGGCCGTTTTTCTTGCGCCGGTCGACCTCTACATTGTCGCCAGACGTCGCCGGTCGTCGGCATGTTCGGCCGAAGTTCATCAGGTCCTTTCCGACTACCCTGTCGTGGAGAATGACAATGTCCAAGCTCTTTTCAAAAATCGCGGTCGGGCCGCATGAATTCGCGCACCGCGTCGTTCTGGCCCCGCTCACCCGCATGCGCGCCGAAACCGGCGCTCGCCCCGGCCCGCTGATGGCGGAGTACTACGCGCAGCGCACTTCGCCCGGCGCGCTTCTGATCGGCGAAGCCACGATCGTCGCGCCGAACGGCAACGGCTATCTCGGCGCGCCCGGCCTCTACGACGACAGCCAGATTGCGGGCTGGAAAGTCGTGACCGACGCCGTGCACGCGAAGGGCGGCCGGATCTTCCTGCAGCTTTACCATGCGGGCCGCCAGTCGAACGCCGATCTGCAACCCGATGGCGCACGCCCCGTGGGTCCGTCCGAAGTGCCGCACAGCGGCGTCGCCCATACCGACGCCGGCTGGGTCCCCAACACGCCGAACCGCGCACTGACCACCGGGGAAGTTGCCGGCATCGTCGAGCATTTCCGCGCGGCTGCGGAACGCGGCGTAAAGGCCGGTTTCGACGGCGTGGAACTCCACTCCGCCAACGGCTACCTACTCGACCAGTTCCTGCAGGACGGCAGCAACAAACGCACCGACGAATACGGCGGCCCGATCGCCAATCGTGCGCGTCTTCTGCTTGATATCGCGCGCGCCGTCATCCCGATATGGGGTGCGGACAGGGTCGCGGTTCGTCTGGGGCCGAGCGGCTCGTTCGGCGACATGTCCGACAGCGACCCGCACGCGCTGTTTACCTACGTCGCGTCGGAGCTGGACACGCTTGGCATTGCATACCTGCATCTCATCGAGCCGCGCATCGCCGGTGCGTCGGAGGACGAGACACGTGACCAGAACCCGGTCGCCGCAAAGATGCTCCGCGCGCGCTTCCACGGGCCCATCATCGTAGCCGGCGGATTCGATGGAGACAGCGCCGAAGCCATCCTGCAGACCGGCGATGCCGATCTCGTCGCGTTTGGCCGGCACTTCATCGCCAACCCGGACCTGCCGGAGCGTCTGCGTCGCAAGCTGCCGCTGAACGCGTACGACCGCGCGACCTTCTTCGGCGGTACCGACGCCGGATATACGGACTATCCGGCCTACGCCGAGGAGCCCGTCGCGGCATGAGACAGGTTGTCGCCACCGGCCGCGCGACCGGGTAACCGGTCCGCACGAGCCTCTGGCGGCATTTTTTGCCCCGATATAGACTGGCTCGCCGGGCGTACCGGCGAAACCGCATCGCACGTTGCGCCGCAACGTCGATCGACGCCTCACGCGCCCGCCAACCTCTGCCGCGAGCGCGCCCGCCGCGCGCTGGCGGTCGTGTGCATGGTCGACGCGCAGTCTCGATGAGGTGTGGGCAAATGGATATCCTGCAGGCCATGAAAGTGTTCGCGCGCGTCG
The DNA here is from genome assembly GCF_027257875.1 of Burkholderia sp. IMCC1007. GTDB lineage: Bacteria > Pseudomonadota > Gammaproteobacteria > Burkholderiales > Burkholderiaceae > Burkholderia. Next base: position 36,890 of record NZ_JAPVQY010000030.1, on the reverse strand, counting down.
TGGAGACGAAGAGCTTCACGCGCGCGGCCGACACGCTGGAGATGCCGCGCGGCCGCGTGACCGTCATCGTCCAGGGCCTCGAAGCGCACCTGAAAACCCGCCTGCTGCAGCGCACCACGCGCAGCCTCAACCTCACGGCAGACGGCGCGGCCTACTACGAGCGGTCCGTGCGCGTCCTCGCGGACATCGACGATCTCGAGAATTCGTTCCTCGGCAAGGAGCGCACACCGCGCGGCAAGCTGCGCGTGGACATGCCGGGTGCGCTCGGGCGCATCGCCGTGATGCCCGCGTTGAGCGATTTCAACGAGCGCTATCCGGAAATCGACCTGATGCTCGGCCTCGGCGACAAGCCGCTCGACCTGATCCAGGAAGGCGTCGATTGCGTGCTGCGCATCGGCGCGTTGCAGGACTCGTCGCTCGTCGCGCGGCGGGTGGGCATGTACCAGGGCATCACCGTCGCGAGTCCCGCGTATCTCGACCGCGCCGGCACGCCGCAGACGCTGGACGAACTCGCCAATCACCGTGCGGTGAACTACTACTGGAGCCGCACGAGCCGAATCGCACCGCTGACGTTCGAAGTCGATGGCAAGGCGGTCGAAGTCAGGATGCGCGGCGCCATTGCGGTGAACGATTTCGAAGCCTGGACCGTCGGCGCGCTGAAAGGCTTGGGGATCGCCCAGAGCGCCCGTTTCCTCGCGCAGCCCTACCTCGAATCGGGCGAGCTGGTCGAGATCCTTTCGCAATGGAAGCCGCCGCCGCAACCCATTTCCGCCGTCTATCCGCATAACCGCCATCTGTCCGCCACCGTCCGCGCATTCATCGACTGGATCGCGGAACTCTTTCGCGACAACCCGTCGTTGCATGGCAGCCTGGAATCCGAAGCATGGTACCGCCCGGCGAGCGCGGAGGTCGACGATGACGACATGGTCGACCTGCCGGGCGACGGCGAAGCGCCGATCGCGTAAGCGAGCCCCGCCCCGCAACGGCGAAGCATTGTTCTCGTCGAGAGAACACTGTTGAGGCAAGTACGCGATTTATCCGCTTTGCGGTAACAACCAGAATGCGTTCATTGTTCAAGCAAACGAGAACGCACTGCGTTGACTGGTATGTCTACCGTTTCCCTTTCCGGTTTGCTGGTCGAAGATGCTCGCATCGACGGCTATCGCCAACCGATCGATGTGCGCAGTTTCCGGCCGTCGACGCACAAGCATCCGCTGTCGATCGTCCTGTACTTCCACGGCGGCCTGTTCACCGCCGGCTCGCTCGACGATACGAATGTCGTCTGCGAGACGCTCGCGTCGCATGCGCGTGCGTGGGTCTTGTCCGTCGGCTACTCGCTCGCGCCGGCCTTTCCTTTCCCGCATGCGGTGGAAGACGCGTATCGCGCGCTGCAGTGGGCATGCTCGGAAGCCAGGGGCAGGCGCGCGGACAAGCGGCAGATGGCCGTCGCCGGCCACGATGCCGGCGGCAACATCGCCACGGGCCTTGCCGCCATTGCGCGTGACCGCGGCACCGCGGGCGTCCGTGCGCAGGTGCTGCTCGCGCCGTTGCTCGATCCGAGCATGACGCGCATCGGGCAGTCGGCCGTCCACGCGACACCTGCGATGGACACGCTGACGGCCAGCTACCGCGCGTATCTGCCCACGCTGTCGCAGCGCGTGCATCCGTACGCCGCGCCGCTCGAATCGCGCCGCCTGACCCATCTGCCGGCCACGTTCATTGCGACAGTCGAGCACGATCCACTGCATCTCGAAGCGGAACATTACGCCGCGTCGTTGATCGCCGCGGGCGTGCCGACGGAATGTGCGCGCTACGCCGGCACGACCCGCGCCGGCATCGCGACGCACGCGCCCGTGCTGCTCGCCGTCGGCGGCTTCCTCCAACGCCATCTCGCGGGCGGCTGACAGCCGCGAATGCATGTCACTGCCTTCCACCCACCCAGGAGCGCGCATCATGAAACTCAACGGAAACACGATCTTCATCACCGGCGGCACGTCGGGCATCGGCCGCACGCTGGCGGAAGCGTTTCACCGGCTCGGCAACAAGGTCATCGTCGCCGGCCGCCGCAAGGCACTGCTCGACGAGGTCGCGAAGCAGAACCCGGGCATCGACACCGTCGAGCTCGATGTCGGGGACGCCGCGCAGATTCGCACGGTCGCCGCGCGACTGATCGCGCGCTATCCGACGCTGAACGTCGTGATCAACAACGCCGGCATCATGCCGTTCGACGATGCCGGCGGCCCGCTCGACGACGAACAGGCTGTCAAGCTCGTCACCACGAACCTGCTCGGGCCGGTACGCGTGAGTGCGGCATTCGTCGAGCATCTGAAGCAGCAGCCGGATGCGACGCTCATCAACAACAGCTCGGTGCTCGCGTATGTGCCGCTCGCCGCGACGGCGCTCTATTCGGCGACCAAGGCCGCGATCCATTCGTACACGTTGTCGCAACGTTTCGCGCTGCGCGACACCAGCGTGCGCGTGCTGGAAATCGCGCCGCCGTGGGTCGATACCGATCTCGTGCACAAGAGCGGCGACCCTCGCGCGATGCCGGTCGACGCGTTCGTCGCGGAAACGCTGAAGCTGCTGGAAACCGCGACGACCGAAGTCGTCGTCGAGGCTGCCAGGCCGCTGCGCGACAACGCGGGGCCGAACGAACACGCGTTCGTCGAGCAATTCAATCAGTTCATCGTCGAGAACCCGATTCCCGTCGCTTGACTGCGGCAAGCGCTCCGAGTTCGCGGCAAGAAGCCGTATCGGAGTTGCGTTCACCCTCACCCTGGCGTGTCGTTCCGGACCATCCCTGAACTGAACGACACCCAAAACCATCGGAGTCCAAATCATGATCAAGGAACTGGAAGACAAGAACATCGCGCTCGTGCTCGACGCGCTCGACACGTTGTTCAACAAGAAGGATTACGAGAAGGCCGCGCAGTTCTGGTCCGACACCTACATCCAGCACAGCCGGGTCGTACCGGCAGGCCGCGATGGTCTGTTCGGCCTCGTCGACTCGATGCCCGACGTGCGTTTCGAATACGACATGGTGGCCGCCGGCGGCGAGTTCGTCTGGATCCACAGCCGCTACAGCCACTCCGCGTCGCCGACCGCACTGATCGGCGTGGATATCGTGCGGATCGAGGACGGGAAACTGGTCGAACACTGGGATGTGCTGCAAGACGAAGCGGTGCGCGGCGAATCCGCCGGCGGCTATCCGATGTTCGGCGACACGTTCGGCGACGAGCGCTGACGCGCATGCGGCGACCGCTCGACACACGGAGGACGCAATGAGTACGCTGCTTGAACAGGCGATCCAGGCCCACGGCGGGATTGAAAACTGGAACAGATTCCGCACGGTTTCGGCGGAACTCGACATCGGTGGCGCCGTCTGGCACCTGAAGGAACAGCCTGGCCTGTTCCATGGGATCGAGCTCGTCGGCGATCTGCGGCGCCAGCACGTCGCCATCGTGTCGCCGGCCGGCGGCTGGCGCGGCACGTTCGAGCCGGACGCCGTCGGCATCGGCACCGTGAATGGCGATGAACTCGAAACACGGCGCGCGCCGCGCGACACTTATCGAGGCCACACGCAGCAAACCCGCTGGGATCGCCTGCATGCGCTGTACTTCACCGGCTACGCGCTGTGGACCTACCTGACCATTCCGTTCCTCTACGCCAGCCCGGGCTTCCATACGGAAGAACTGCCGGACTGGCACGAGAACGGCGAGACCTGGCGGCGCCTGAAAGTCACGTTCCCGGATGCGATCGCGAGCCACAGTCGCGAGCAGGTTTCCTATTTTGGCGAAGAGGGACTGCTGCGCCGCCACGATTACACGGTCGACGTGATGGGCGGAGCGCGCGGTGCCAACTATGCGTGCGGCTATCGCAATGTCCGCGGCGTGATGGTGCCGATGGCGCGCCGCGTCTTTGCCTACGACGATGCAAGCGACAAGATCGACGAACCGCTGCTCGTGTCCATCGACATCCGCAGCATCGATTTTCATACCGAATAAGCGCGCGACGCCCTTTACATTGCAGGAGCACTAAATGAAGAAGCAGGACAACCAGCCGTTGCTCGAACCGATCCGCATCGGCGAGCTTGATCTACCCAACCGCATCGCGATGGCGCCGCTCACGCGGATGCGCGCGGCGAATCCCGAGCACGCGCCGACCGCGCTGCATGCCGAGTACTACGCGCAGCGCGCGTCCGCGGGACTCATCATCAGCGAAGGCGTGTTCGTGAGTCCCGCCGGTTTCGGATGGGCCGACGTTCCCGGCTTGTGGAGCGACGCGCAGGTGCGCGGCTGGCGGCTGGTGACGGATGCCGTGCATCGCGCGGGCGGCCGCATCGTTGCGCAACTCTGGCATACCGGTTCGATCGGGCATCCGGATTTTCATGACGGAAAGGCGCCGCTGTCTGCGTCGGCGGTCAACCCCGGGCAGCAGAGCGTCACCGCGTCCGGCCGCAAGGACACCGTCGTGCCGCGCGCGATGGAAAAGGACGAGATCCGCCGCACCGTGGCCGATTTCGGCCGGGCGGCCCGCAACGCGATCACGGCCGGCTTCGACGGCGTGCAGATCCAGGGCGGCTATCACTACCTGTTCAACCAGTTCCTCAACGTCCGCACCAACCTGCGCACGGATGAATACGGCGGCTCGGTCGAGAACCGTGCGCGCTTCCTGTTCGAAGTTGTCGAGACCGTCGTCGAAGTGGCCGGCTCGCATCGGACCGGCATCAAGACCGGCCCGGCAACGTCCGAGACGGGCGCCTTCGTTTCAACCGACGAGACCCTGGCGACTTCCGAATACGTGATCGGCAGGCTCAACGAATTCGACCTTTCGCATCTGCTGCTGATGGGCGCGATGTCGGACCTGTCGGCAACGCCGCTGGCGGGGCTCGCCGGCGACGGCATGTTCCGCCACTTCCGCGACCTCTACCGCGGCAACATCATCGCCAACGTCGATTTCGACCGCGCGAACGGCAATCGGCTCATCGGCGCGGGGCTGGTCGACATGGTGGCATTCGGCCGCGCATTCATCGCCAATCCGGACCTGCCGGAACGCTTCGCGATCGATGCGCCGCTGGCCGAAGTCGTCTGGCCGACGGTGTATGGCGCGAGCGCCGACGGCTATACCGACTACCCGGCCCTTCACGCGCTGACGGCGTAGTGCGGCGGCGAGTTGCAAGAGGCGTGCTGCGTCGATGCGGTATGAAACGCCGCAGCACGCGACGCCCCCATCCAGCCACCTGCTCCTCCATGACGGTCGAGGTAGCGCGCCGCGGCCTGCCGACCGCGAGTCGGACCGATCGCCGTGCCGTCAGGCGACGGCGACGGCCTGCTCCCGCGCTCGGCTAATCCTGCACCGACGTCAACATGCTGTTCCCGTTCGCGCTTTGTGTCGCAGGCACCTCCTGTTGCATGACGTCCCAATGCTCGGCGACCTTGCCGTTATCCACGCGAAATATGTCGACGGCCACCATCGGTTCCGGTCCCCAGCCGACATAGCGACCGTGGATACTGACGTAATCGCCCTCCGCCACGACGAGCCCCGGCTCATACCTGAAATCCGCCGGCAGTTTGCCCAACAGCGCCTTGATCGCGGCCGTTCCGTTCGGAAGCTGCGGGTTGTGCTGTCGATAGTCATCGCTGAACAACCGGTCGAGCACGGCGGGATCGCGGTCGACGAACACGCCCGTAATCGCTTCCAGCACCAACGCCTTGTTTGCCGCCGCCTTCTCTGCTGTCGTCATTTCGCTGCTCCGATCCGTGATGGCATTAATTCGGGTGCCGTGGCCTGCCCGATAAAGGTACTGATCTGTTCCTTTACTCAGAATGGATGTCTGGTGTACTTTTGTCAACCACAATTGCGCGGAGAATCCGGTGAGCAAGACGAGCACGACCACAAGACGCGGCGCACCCAGGCGCGGCGAGCCTTCCGCGCGTGAGCGGCTGGTCGAGACCGCGATCGAGCTGTTCTATCAGCACGGGATTCGCGCGATCGGCATCGACGCGGTGCTCGAACGCTCGGGCGTGTCGAAGTCGTCGCTCTATCGCACCTTCGCGTCGAAGGATGAACTGATCGCGGCATTCGCCGACGAGCAGAACCGCCGCTTCTGGGTGTGGTGGGATGCGATCGTTGCCGCCCATGTCGGCCGCACGCGTGAGCAGATCGATGCATTGTTCGCGGGCGTTGCCGGTTTGATCTCGAGCCCGCGATTCCGCGGGTGCCCGTTCGTCAACCTCGCGACGGAGTTTCCCGATCGCGAACATCCCGGCACCGCCATTGCGTGCGCCAACAAGTCGGAAGTCCGTAGCCGGTTGCATGCGCTGTGCCGGGATCTCGGCGCCGGAGACCCGGTTCGCCTGGGCAACCAGCTTTCGCTGTTGATGGAAGGCGCCTATGCGTCCGCGCTGACATACGGCAGTGCGGACCTGAAGCGCGAACTCGTCGATGCGGCGCGACGATTGATCGACAGCGAGATCGGACAGCATCCCGATTTGCGCTGAGCCGACGGCTGCGTGTGCGACGCAGCGGCGTCCGGCGGAAAGAAGGCCGCGCCCAGATCAGGCACGACCTGCGGGCCGCTTCGAAACGCGGAAAAGCGTCTCGCCGCAGAGGTGCACCGGTCGCGACACCCGGCTCGCGCCTTCAGAACCGCGGAAGCCGAGCGGACGGAACGGTATCGAATTCCTTACACAGTCCACCAACAAATACGTTAAAATGTTCGATGTCGCACATTTCGGCGTGCTGTTTTAACATTTTGCTCCGGACGATACGCGTTATGGGCAAGGATCCAGGCAGTACGCCGACAGCACCCGGTTGGAACATCCATAGGGCACAGTCACGATATGACGAGCAAAACGCAACGGACGGATCACATCCTCGAGATGGTCGGCGCCCGCAATTTCATGAGCATCGGGGATCTCGCCAAGGCGCTGGATGTATCTGAAATGACGATCCGCCGTGACGTTCGCGAGCTCGCGGACACGGGCAAATTGCGGGCCGTCTACGGTGGAGTCGCATCCCTGGAGAACGCCGGGGCGACTGCGAGCTACAACGCACAAACGGAACGAAGTCAGCATGCGGAGCAGAAGAAGCGAATCGCTAACGCGGCCGCCAAGTTGCTGAGCCCCGGCGACGTCGTCATCCTCGACTCCGGCACGACCATTCAGCAGCTCGCCGAAAGCCTGCCAGCCGACGGCGCATACACCTTCATTTGCTATAGCCTGAACACCATCAACGTCCTCGCAAAGCGCGAGAACACGACCGTGATCTCGCTGGGCGGCGTTTTGTCTCCGAAGTCGTATACATTTTCCGGGCCCGATGCAGTTCAGGCGTTGCAGCGCTATCGCGCAAACAAGGCCTTCATCGGCGCGACGGGATATGAGCTGAAACACGGCCTCACGTGCAGCTACGTTGAAGACTGCTCGTGGAAACAGACTGCCATGCAATCGAGCGTCGAGCGAATCCTGCTCGTCGATTCGTCGAAGTTCGGAAAGGTGTCGACGTGCAACTTTGCCGGAGTGGACAATTTCGACACGGTCGTCACGGATTCCGGAATCCCCGACGCATACCGGCACGACCTCGAAGCCAAGGGATTGAAAGTACTTATCGCGTGATGCGGACGGCGCCTGACGGGCAAACGCTGGATTCGACGCACGGCACGCCGATTCCAGCGCCAGCCTGCCGATTCTCGATCCCACGGCTACACCGCTAGGCCCAGGCCGCCTTACGTAACGCGCCGATCGACGCATCGGTTACGGCGAGAGTCTTTCGAGGCTGGAGCGATTGTTGCGATTGGAGATACCACGGAAGTTGGGCGCGAAAGCTGACGTTCTCTCGGAGACGGCGTAATCCCTGCGGCCTACCGCAAATTGATCGCGGCATAGCGTCACGACGATTCGCATGGCGTCGGGATGCGCGGGATTCACCAAAGTCTTGTCTTCCTGTGCGACTTACGTCGAGCGGCTGCAAAAGGCTGGCAGAGACGCCACCATGACAGCCTTTCCGCACGCATCGCATGCGTTCGACATGCCGTACGCCATGCCCACTATCGTCGTAAAGGGTGCGGGCATGCCGCATCTTCGAGAACGAACGCGGCGAGCTGGTCAACGAAGCGACCGGCGTTCCCTTTTTGCTTCGACGACGGTTGCGTTGAGACGGGCCCGCACGTTGGAGGTAATGCGCAGGCGCGACGCGGCGATCGCCGACGTGGCGACCTATCTGAAAACATTGCTGCCTAATGGTAAAGCGACGCCGGGTGGCTAGCACGATGATGCGCGCCCGGCACGTCCGGCGGTCATCGCGACATTCTGACGGGTTTGCCGACACTCCGCATCAAGCGTGGCCAGCCTCGCGTGTCTCACCCCGACGACGTCGCGAGACTGATCACGGCGCGAGACTACGCAGCACGAGGTTTGAAAGTTGTATCGTCGAATCTACCGCAGAATCGAGGTTGTACTGCAGCATCAGGGGGTTAAAGTAGGGCCTCATCACAAGCAACATCGAGTTCACCGTCTCGTTCAGGAGGGTCTCGCGCTCAAACTCACCGGATTCGCGCCCCTGACGGACAATCTGCGTCAAGATGTCCCGAATTTGCGCCTCATAGCTTCCAACGGACGGCCAGGATTCGGCTGCGGCGACGGCAGCGATGTCGTAAAGCTTGCGGTCGGCGAAGAATAGTTCGCTGCTGGCCATAACCAAGATCGTGAAGAAGCGGCTGAATTTTACGGTCGCAGCGTGCGACTCGGCGACGACGTCACGAGCTGCAACCACGATGGCGGAAAGCCGGTTCGCGCAGATCACCTCACCGATAGCCTGCTTCGACTCGAAGAACTTGTAGATATACGATTTCGAGAAGCCAATTGCATTCGCGACGTCTGAAACGGTCGTCTTCTCATAACCGTACCTACTAAAGTAATCCGTGGCTGCGTTGACGATCTGGACACGAATCTCATGTTCCATGGGGAACGGGGACGGTCGGGGTGATGAGGAGAACCTGTTCATGGCAAGCTGAATGTCCAGAAGGTTGTTGGACGACCGGTGTCCATATTGAATATAGTTACATCGCCGCCGCCGTCGACTTGATCGTACTTTCTGCTTTGAGCCTCCCCGCCCGTGCTTCCACGGCAGCAGTTTTCTCTCGGCCCCGTTACTGTCTTCACGCCCCGATAATCGGGGCTTTGGCCAGCAAGCCCGGCTTGATTATCGCCGCCAGACGACGAGGCCAATCCGCGCGCCCTCATCGCCGAACTCAAGACTCACGGTCGACTGCTGCTCGTCGTCAATCAGCCCTCCACCATAGGTGCGCTTCCTGTAGCCGCCGCCCGGGCTGAAGGCGTATTCGCAGCCTATATCTGCCCTGACTGGCCATGCGCCGCTTCGCTGATTTGCACGCCGGCGCAGCCAAGACCGATGTCCTCTACCGTCCACACCATATCGGCCGCGCTTAGGAGTGGGTCGGTTCTAGTTCGTACCAGCCGAGCCGCCTATGCGTCGGCCCATGCGGAGGATACGCAAGCCGCAACGGCAACCGGTTTTCCATGAAGGCGCCCGGAACTATCACGCGACTTCAAATAAGCCGGCTGCGCCCATGCCACCGCCGACGCACATGGTGACGATCACATATTTCACGCCCCGTCGCTTCCCTTCGATTAGGGCATGCCCAACGAGACGGCATCCCGTCATCCCGTAGGGATGTCCGAGCGAAATCCCTCCTCCATTGACATTGAACGTATCGGGATCAATGCCGAGCACGTCACGGCAGTAGATCGCCTGGCATGCGTAGGCCTCGTTCAGTTCCCAAAGCCCAATATCGTCGACTCTCAAGCCATGCTGCTTCAGCAGCTTAGGAACCGCAAAGACCGGACCGATGCCCATTTCCTCGGGCGGAAGGCCCGCTACGGCGATGCCACGATAGATCCCCAGTGGCTCAAGACCGCGTCGTTCGGCAAGTTGTGCGTCCATGACGACGCATGCAGATGCGCCATCTGACAGCTGGCTGGCATTTCCGGCGGTGACGACGCCGCCGTCCACCACCGGCTTCAGTCCGCCGAGCCCCTCCAGCGTCGTATCAGGACGGTTTCCCTCATCTTCGGACAGTGTCACCTCTCTGTACGACACGGCACCTGTTGCCTTCTCCAAGGATTTCATCGTGGTCGTGATGGGGACAATCTCGTCATCGAATCTCCCCGCTGCCTTAGCCGCCGCAGTGCGCCGCTGGGACTGCAGCGAATACTCGTCCTGCCTTTCTCTAGTTATGCCGTACTTCATCGAAACGACCTCGGCCGTTTGCAACATCGCCATGTACATATGGTCAGCATTACGAATGGCGTTCTCGTCCCGCTCCTTATAAACCCACTCGATATAGGGACCATTCAATGCCGAGATGTTCTCTTGCCCCCCTGCAACCACGACATCCATGCCGTCGATCATGACCTGCTTGGCCGCAGTGGCGATAGCCATTAATCCGGACGCGCATTGGCGATCGATGGTCTGCCCAGCCACACCGACGCCAAGGCCTGCAGCCACCCCGGCGATCCGCGCGAGGTTCATTCCCGCGGTTCCGGCGGGCAGCGCAGACCCGATAACGATATCCTCGATTTCCTCGCTGTCAACACCGGCACGGCTTACGGCATGGCGGATGGCGTGGCCGAGCATCGTTGGCGATTTAATGTTGTTTAACGATCCGCGAAATGCTTTACCAATAGGCGTACGCGCGGTCGATACGATCACTGCTTCTTTCATTTTGCATTCCTATTTATAAGTACCGGCGCACGCGGAGCTTGGTCAAACATGCTCCACATCGACCGGTATGATTTGATGTGTAATCGAAATAGTCGTCATTGCATCCGTTACAGGGTCGGCACTTAGGCCGTCGGTCGCTCTAGGCCCCCGAACTGCTCTCGAATACGGTTCTTCAGCACCTTACCTGTTGCGCCGATCGGCAGCTCTTCGACGAATATCACGTCGTCCGGCGTCCACCATTTGGCGATCTTGCCTTCATAAAATCCGATCAACTCCTGCTTGCTGACTTCCATGCCGGGCTTCTTCACCACGACTAATACCGGGCGCTCCTCCCACTTGGGATGAGCTACAGCGATACATGCCGCTTGATGCACCGCCGGGTGCCCCATCGCGATGTTTTCCAGGTCGATGGAGCCGATCCACTCGCCCCCGGACTTAATGACGTCCTTACTACGGTCGGTGATCTGCATGTAGCCATCCGCATCGATCGTTGCGACATCCCCGGTAGGGAACCACCCGTCCACCAACACGTCGCCCCCTTCGCCCTTGAAGTAGCTGTTGACGACCCAGGGACCCTTGACCAAAAGATGGCCGGAACCCGCCCCATCCCACGGCAGTTCGCTGCCGTCATCGCCGATGACTTTCATATCGACGCCGAACAGCACGTGTCCCTGCTTGGCGATAACAGCATCCTTTTCCTGCTGCGAAAGTGGCAAGTGGCGATTCTGCAGCGTGGACATGGTCCCGCACGGTGACATTTCGGTCATTCCCCATCCGTGCCAGACATCCACGCCGAATTCGTCACGAAACGTCTTGATCATGGCAGAAGGACAAGCTGCGCCGCCGATGTTGACGCGTGTGAGCGTTGAGAACTTCAGATTGTTCTCACTCATGTACGTAAGCAGGCCCAGCCAAACAGTGGGCACGCCGGTGGAGAACGTGACGCCCTCTTGCTCAAAAAGCTCATAGATCGACTTTCCATCGAGCGCGGCACCGGGAAGGACAAGCTTGGCCCCCGCCATAGGCACGGAATACGCGAGGCCCCAGGCGTTTACATGAAACATCGGTACGATAGGTGCGATGACATCGCGCGAGGAGACGCACAATGCGTCCGGCATCGCCGAGGAGTAGGAGTGCAGAATAGTAGAGCGATGGGAGTACAACACGCCCTTCGGATTGCCTGTCGTGCCCGACGTGTAGCATAAGCTCGAGGCGGAGTGCTCATCGAACTTCGGCCATTCGTACCTGTCTGAGCCCTGCGCGATGAGATCTTCGTAACACAGCAGGTTAGCAATGTTACTATTCACCGGCATGCTTGCGCGCTCGCACATCATCACGAAAGCTCTGATCGTCTTGCATTGCTCAGCAAACGCTTCGACTAGCGGCAGGAAGGCGGCATCGAAGAACAGATACTGATCTTCCGCATGATTCGCAATGTACGCAATCTGGTCAGCGTGCAGGCGTGGATTGATGGTGTGCATCACCGCCCCTGAGCCGGAAATCGCGTAATACAACTCTAAATGCCGGTATCCATTCCACGCCAGCGTGGCCACGCGATCCCCCATGCGTACGCCCAGACCCTCGAGTGCATTGGCCATCTGGCGCGAACGCCGGTGGCAGTCGCGATAGGTGTACCGATGAAAGTCGCGCCCGGACGACCGTGACACGATCACGTTACCGCCAAAATAGCGGTCCGCGTGCTGAATGATGTTAGAGATGAGCAGCGGCTGGCTCATCATCTGGCCCATTACCGGGCTCTTCGGATAGCGCGACATGGTGTCAGCGGCGGAACAGATGACGCTGTCCTTGCTCATGGTGATCCTTAATCTGATTGAGTCATTTCTATTTCGTTGGCCCGGAATCAAGCATGTGAGGCGGGCGCCGTCAGAACCGGTATCCGATCATCACACCGAATACGTCGGGGTTGGCCTTGACATCGATGGTTCGGGAGATGTTGCCGAAACCGGGGGTGGCCGTGGTGATCGTGGCGGTCGATTTCATCCAGTAGTGGATATACGAGAGATCGAGCACCCAACGCTTGGTGATCAGATATTCCGCTCCGAGTCTCGCGACGGGTCCCCAAGCATCTTTAAACTTGATCGAACTGGACGTCCCGTGGAATGCATTCGTATAGGTGGACGTGACACTGCCGTTCGTCATGAATGTGTAGTGCACACCGAGCCCTACGTAAGGCCGAATTCCATGGAAGTCTGTGAAGGTGTACGTTGCAAACAGCGCCGGAAACCAGACCTTGGCCGTGGCAATATCCCCCGATCCCGCTGCACTGCCGGCTCCTTGCATATGCACGGTCGGCGGAATACCTCCTTGGAACATGATCGACCAGTGATTGGACAGCCACCGTTGATAGCTGAACGCCACCATGGTCGGGTTCTTTAAACCAACCTGAACACCGGGAGGGGTGGTACCCGGCGGCCCCGATAGATCACCCGATTGAGTGTTGAAACGGGCGAGAGCCACCCCGAGCTTCACCGTATTCGAGAATTCGTCGGTTTGGCCGTTTTCCGATTCGTCGGCTCGCGCGCTGACGCATGCGCAAGCAATCGATAACCCCGTGAGCAGTGCAGTGATTTTCTGGCTGCGTTCCATCATGTGTCTCCACCTATCTCCGTCTATGTATGTGACTGACCGCAAGGCATGCCTCAATGCCTTGTCCGGGCAGCTTCCTCGTGTTGCACTCTTAAGTCGGCCGTCGTATTGCGCTAAGCCGCATCGCAGCGAGGAGCGCAAACATGGGGGGACGCCGGCAAGGTCCTGGCCTCTTTCGCACCGGCCACCAAAAGCAAGCTCGGCACCTCGACGCCATTCTTCGTCGCCACGATTTCGGCAAGAATCGACAGCGCGATCTCCGATGGAGTACGGCTGCCGATGTAAATGCCGGCGGGCCCGCGCAGCCGGTCCAACTGTTCGTCGGCCAAATCGAAGTACTCTTTGAGGCGTGCGCGCCGTAGCGCGTTATTGGCTCGCGAGCCCAGCGCACCGACATAGAACGCGCGAGTTTTCAAGGCGTCGATCAACGCCAGATCGTCCAGCTTCGGGTCGTGAGTCAAGGCGACGACGGCGCATCGCTCGTCGAGCTGCATCGCCTGTACCGCGTCATCGGGCATGCAACGCAATAGCGTCGCGCCAGGCACCTCGAACCCGTCGGCGTATTCGGCGCGCGGATCGCAGATCGTGACGTCGAAGCCTAGGCCGATCGCCGATTCGCAGAGGTACTGAGACAACTGCCCTGCTCCAATGACAAGCAGCCGAAAGGCCGGGCCTATTACCTGATCGAGATAGCGGCCATCGAAGCTGAGCTCGGCTACGTGGATCGGGACGCTCATCTCCACTGCGCCGGTCGACATGTCGAGCCGGCGACGCGTCAGCTGCCCCGCCGACACCCGGCTCAGCAATTGCGCGACCGCACTGCGTTCCGCCAATGGCTCAAGCACGAGTTGCAGCGTTCCGCCGCATGGCAGGCCGAACTTGTGAGCTTCCTCCGCCGCAACACCGAAGCTGACAGAGCACGGCAACCCATCAGGGACCAACGAATCGAAACCGCTTTCCTGCACGGCGGCGATCAGGTGGTCCTCGATGCAACCGCCCGAAACCGATCCGGCCACACGGCCGTCATCGCGCAACGCCATCATTGCGCCGATGGGACGGGGCGACGATCCCCACGTACGGACGACGGTAACCAGCAAGACTGCGTGCTGCCCTTCGAGCCAAGCGACGCAGGTCCGCAAGACGTGCAGATCGTCGGCGTCCATGATCAATGAACCCACGGCGCGAATGCAGTCACTGCGGCCGCGCTTAGCGCCATCAAAGCCCACAATTTTTTGGCGTCCGGCGATCGATGTGTGCCAGGAACGTCAGATCGCTCCTCCGCCATGCGCTCCACTGACGCCCGCAACTGCGCCTCGATCGCCGAAAAGAAGGCCTTGCCGATCCTTAACGCGATCGCCTCGATCACCCTTGATCCGGCCTTCGCAACGTAACCGCGAACCTCGGCGTGCAGCTCATATCGCACGCGCGTCCGCGAGCCTTCATCGATCAGGGAGACGGTGGCCGAGCCCGTTGTCCCCCGCTGCCCGACGAACGACACGGTGTACCGTGTCGGCATGTGGACGTTGCTGATTCGAAGCGTGCTCCCGAACCGCATACCCAGCGGCCCGAGCGGCGCGAGGACGACTGCCAAGGTATCCAACCGCACCCGATCCAACGACTGACACCCGGGAATGCATGCCTTGAGCACCTCGTGATCGGTGAGCGCATTGAAGGTCGGGAGAATCGGCGCCGGAATCAATTGTTCTCCGACAAGTTTCACCGCTGTACCGGCATCGATGCGACGCGGTTTCGCGGAGTGTTTCTCCCTTGAAGGTTCAACCTTCACCTCATCTCGGATGTCCTTTTGCTCGATCCGTTTCGGACGCGTTCCAGCCTCGAGCACCGACGCGAGGTCAGCCGTCCGCGCAGCTGAAGTATCCGCGATCAGCCGCAACGTCTTGGGCTCACCGCTCTTGTGGCCGGCATCGATATCATCGGCGGTCGCATCGCCCCCTGCCGGTCCCAAGCGCGCTTCGAACGCGGAGAAGAAGTCTTCCGTGATCTTCGATGCGGCGGCATTGATCAGACGCGAACCGACCTGTGCCAGGCGTCCCCCGACCTGCGCCCGGGACGAGTAACGCAGCAGCGTATGATCGCCGCGCTCCGTCAGGAGGACGTCCGCCGAGCCTCGGCCAAAGCCGGCGATTCCGCCTTGTCCTTCGAAAGACAATACATAGCGATTCGGCGCTTGCACGTCGCTTAATTTCACCGTTCCCTTGAAGCGCGCACTAACGGGCCCGACCCGGGCCGCGAGTACAGCCATCATCACGTCGGGCTCTACCCGTTCCAGCGACTCACATCCGGCAATGCACGACCTCAGCACTTCCGTATCGTTCAATGCCTCCCACGTCGAAGCAATCGGCGCAGGGATCAATCTTTCCCCAGTCAGTTCCATTCGTTTCTCCCGCGGAAATCAATGAGATCCATCCGTCGATATCGCGTCAGCCAGTGCCCGCCGCAGCATCGTTCGGCCGAGCTGTGTCCGGTAATCCGCATCCGCAAAGCGATCCTCGAGCGCGGTGATCCCGTCGAACGCCAAATCCAGCAAATGTCCGGTCTGCTCCGACTGTCCTGTATATCCAGCCAGCGCTACCTCAGCCTCTTTCGCGCGGTAGACGTGGTCGGCAAACCCTGTCACCGCAATGCGCCCTCCTGTGCATCGCCCCGCCTGCATGCCGAGGGCAACCGCCACGCCGACGACCGCGTAGCCTGACGCAGGGTGGCGAAACTTGCGATACGCAACACGCTGGGCGGTGACCACCGGAACGCGCACCCGCACTATGATTTCGTCGGAAGCCAGATCGGTTTCGAAGAGACCCTTGAAGAATGAATCTGCCGCAATCGAACGCGGTCCCTTTGCACCGACGATGTCGATCGTCGCGTCCAGGGCTAGCATGGCGGCCGGCCAATCCGCGGAAGGATCGGCGTGCGCAAGAGAGCCGCCGAGCGTCCCGCGGTTGCGCACCGTGGGATCTGCGATCTGGTGAGCAACGACCGCAAACATCGGTGCGACGCTGGCCAGCTCGGCATGGTGCTCGAGCTCCGCATGAGTGGTCGCGGCGCCGACGACGATCTCGCTCGCGCCGATCGTGATGCCACGGAGATCGGCTAACTCGCTGACGTCGACCAGCGTGCTCGGATCCGCGAGGCGCAGCTTCATCATCGGGAGAAGCGAATGCCCGCCGCTAAGCAACTTGGTGCCCTCGCCCCCTCCGGTCAGCAAGGCAATTGCTTCCGACACGCTGCTCGGACGCACGTAGTCAAATGCACGCGGAATCACGCTGGCCTCCTTTTTCTGCCGATGCGGCGCGGATGGCGCGCCACACTTTCGGCGGTGTCAACGGCATATCGATGTGGGTAATGCCGAATTCCTTGAGCGCATCGCAAACTGCGCCGACGATGACGGTCGGCGCGCCCACGCAACCGGCTTCGCCAACACCCTTGACGCCGAGCGGGTTCAATGGCGTCGCAGTGACTTGATAGCGGGTGCGCATCCGTGGAATCTGCTCGCACTTGGGCACCGCGTAGTCGAGTAGCGACCCCGTCAGCAGTTGTCCGTTTTCGTCGTATTCGGCGCCCTCATACAACGCCTGGCCAATGCCCTGTGCTATGCCGCCGTGCATTTGCCCATCGCACAACAACGGATTGATGATGTTGCCGATATCGTCGACGGCGACGTAGTCGAGAATGCTCACGACGCCGGTTTCGATGTCGACCTCCACCACGGCGGCATGACTGCCGAACGGCGTGACGCCGTTTTCCGGCTGGTAGAACACTGTTTCTTCCAGGCCCGGATCCATGCCATGCGGCAGAACTGAGCTCACGTATGCCATGCGCGCGACCCGTGCGAATTCGACGCAGCGCTCGGGCTGTGTACTCACAAAGAACGCTCCCGCGGTATAGCGCACCTCTTCGGGTTTCGCTTCGAGCATTTCAGCCGCGATCGCCGTGGCCTTGATGATCACCTTCTTGGCCGCCATATGCGCTGCCGAGCCGCCAACCGGCATGGACCTCGAATTGAACGTGCCATGCCCGGCCGGGACGCGATCGGTATCGCCGTAGACAACGTCGATATGATCCATCGGCAACTCCAGGGCGTCGCCCACGATCTGGGCGTACGACGTGGCATGTCCGTGCCCTTGCGGCATCGAACCAGTGAATAGCGTCACCTTGCCATCGGAATGGACACGCAACAGCGCGCTTTCCCACCCGCCACGATCGAATCCAATCCACTTGAGCGCGATCGAACTGCCCATGCCGACCATCTCCATGTAGCAGGTGACAGCGATGCCCACATAGCGCCCCTGCGCACGCAAGGCGGCCTGCCGCTCACGCCATTCGCCGTAACCGATGGCTTTCACCGCGGCTTCGAGACAACCCTCGTAGTTACCGGTGTCCCATGTGAAAACGGGATGCTCGTACGGGTGATACGGAAACTGATGCTTTCGGATCAGATTGATCCGGCGCAGCTCGACCGGATCGATGCCGAGCTCGGCCGCGACTGCGTCCATCGTTCTTTCGATGAGATAGCTGGCCTCCGGCCGACCGGCGCCGCGGTATGCGTCCACCGGCGTCGTGTTCGTCGTCACCAGGCGCATCTCGCCGTCGAGCGCCGGTATGTCGTAGTTTCCGCACGCGAACGACACCGTGTTAATGGTCGGGATACCGGTTCCCATGTTCGACAGATAGGCACCGAGGTTGGCCAACGAGCGCATCTTGATGCCGAGCACGCGCCCATCTTTCCTGACGGCCGCTTCGATATATTCGATATGTGCACGGCCGTGGGTGGTCGCCATGTGCGCCTCGCTGCGCGTCTCGGTCCAGCCGACAGGCCGCCCGAAATGCCTCGCGGCGAATGCAACAAGGATCTCCTCGGCGTAAAAGTGCATCTTGGCCCCGAACCCGCCGCCGATATCGGGCGCGACAAGATGAATCTTGTGCTCCGGCCAGTCCAGCGTTTCCGCTAGCCAGCGCCGGGACATATGCGGAACCTGCGATGGCAGATAGATCGTGAGCCTGTCGTCATTCGTGTCGAACACCGCCCGGACCGCGCGTGGCTCGATCGGGCTCGGAATCAGCCGGTTGTTGACCAGCCGCACCTTGACCAGCTTGTAGGCTGAGGCGGCCGCAGCAGCATAATTGCCGCCGCCTGCCCGGTACACACCGATCAGATTGCCCGGCACGTTGTCGTGCAGCTGCGGCGCCTGCGGCTCGAGCGCGGCCTCTTCGTCGACCACGGCCGGCAGCACGTCGTAATCGATGATGATGGCTTCGAGCGCATCGGCCGCTTGCTGGCGTGTCTCAGCCACCACGAACGCCACCGCTTCGCCGACATAACGCACGCGGTCATCGGCAAGCGGAGGATGGGGTGGAACCTTCGCGTCCCCCACAACCCAATTCGGTCGGATGTCGCCGACCTTGCCGCGAAGGTCCGCATAGGTCAACACGCCTACCACGCCTTCCATGGCGAGCGCCGGTGAAGTATCGATCGATTTGATTCGTGCGTGTCCGTGGGGCGAGCGCAAAACCATTGCGCAGGTCAACCCGTCGATCGCGATGTCGTCGGTAAACCGCCCGCGACCGGTCAGCAACCGCGGATCCTCGCGGCGGATCACCGGTTGCCCGACGAAGCGTGTCGGTGTCGCTGCATGATCGAACTTGGTCATAGCGTCCCCTCTTGCGGCTTGCCGGATGCGCCGACCGCCTCATTGCGACGGCTCGCGGCCAGCAGAACCGCATCGACGATGTTTTGATACCCGGTGCAGCGACACAGATTGCCGTGCAATGCGTCGCGTACCTGATCTTCGCTCGGGTTGGGAACCCGATCCAACAGCGCCTGTGCGGCGAAGATCATCCCGGGCGTGCAGAAGCCGCATTGCAGCCCGTGCATTTCGGTGAAAGCTTGTTGGAGCGGCGTCATGTTCTTCGGCGTGCCCAGGGCCTCGATGGTCGTCACGCTGTGCCCCTGCGCCTGAACCGCCAGGACCGTGCACGACTTGACTGTCTTACCGTCCATTCGAACCGTGCAGGCACCGCATTGCGAGGTGTCGCAGCCGATATGCGTTCCCGTCATGCCCGCGTGGTCCCGCAGAAAATGCACAAGCAGTTCTCGCGGCTCGATGACTGCGCTTACCGGTGCGCCGTTGACCGTAATGGTGACTGGTTGCCGCGTCATCTCGCCCCCTCAATTTGCGCAGTCGATGCACCGAAACCGATGGACTTGTAGCCGTCGCGACGGCAGACGCCGCGCAGCCAAACGATGTCGCCGTCTTCAAGAAAGCGGCGCGTTTCCCCCGACGGCAAGCGCAGCGGCGTCTTGCCCACGTCGGTGAGTTCCAACATGCAGCCGCTGTTCTCACGTTCGATGCCCGAGACGGTTCCGCTGGACAGCAAGTCCGCCGTGCGCAGGTTGCATCCATTGCTGGCGTGGTGGGCGACCATCTGCGTCAGCGTCCAGTACTGCTCACTGAACTGCGGACGCGTGAGCACCACCGGCTCCAAACCCTTTTCCCGCATCTCGGCAGTCTGTAGATGCACCTCGAGCGAGATCGAAATCGCCCCTTCGGCCGCATGCCTCGGCGAAGTGAGCGCAGGCGGCAGCGGCGGGTCTTCCGGGCCCCGAGCCGGCGCCGCTACGCGGAAAGGCGCCAATGCCTCCAGCGTGACCAGCCACGGCGACACCGTCGTCATGAAGCTCTTGGCCAGGAACGGCCCCAAGGGGTAGCTTTCCCAGAACTGAATATCGCGCGCCGACCAGTCGTTGACGAGGCAGAGCCCGAACAGGTGGTCCTCGGCCTCGTCGATTGAAATCGTCGATCCCAGAGCGTTGCCGCGCCCGATCAGACACCCCACTTCAAGTTCAAAGTCGAGCGATTGGGTGGGCACGTACCGCTGCGCCGTCACCGCCGCCTCGGCAGGCGCGGTTTGTCCGCGGGGCCGTACACACGGGACTCCGCTCTCGACCACGCTGGACGCACGGCCGTGATAGGCGATCGGCATGTTCCTGAAGTTCGGCGCCACGGGCATATCGGGCCGCATCAATTCCCCAGCGCGACGCGCATGGTGAATCGACGTGAAAAAATCTGTGAAGTCGCCGATCTGTACGGGTAGCCGCATGCGCACCTCGCGCATGGGACGCAGGCACGTGGCGGCCGCCTCCTTTTGCTGGCTGTCCGCCCGCAACAGCCCGAACAGGGCGTGCCGCAGTGCGCCGCTCGCACGGCGGCCATGCCGCATCAGCGCATTGAGGTCCGTCATGCGCAACTCGGTTGCGAACTCGGCCAGCTCGGGTAACAGGTTGCTATCCACGGCAGCGGCGATATCCAGAACGTGGTCGCCGATTGCCACACCGATCCGGCGCTGCGTCGACAGGCCGTACTCGAATACGCCGAGCGGCAGATTCTGAATCGGGAATTCCGTATTCGGCGAATGGGCGCCATCCACCCAACTGGATGCAGCCGGGTCGTGGGTATGATCGATCGCTTGATTCAT
This sequence comes from Burkholderia sp. IMCC1007, assembly GCF_027257875.1. Lineage (GTDB taxonomy): Bacteria > Pseudomonadota > Gammaproteobacteria > Burkholderiales > Burkholderiaceae > Burkholderia. Next base: position 16,052 of record NZ_JAPVQY010000030.1, on the reverse strand, counting down.
GACGTTGCCTATTGAGCGCATGCCGCGACGGTGCCGGCAGCCGCATCGGCCGCCAACGTGGCTGGCGATACGTGGCTCTCCACGCTCGGACGTTGATGCGGGTGCTCGACCAGGGCCCCCGCCTCGACCAAGGCATTGATCTCCGACATGCTCATGCCCAGCTCAGCGAATACATCGGCGTTGTGTTCGCCGCGAAATGCAGGAGCGGACGGCGCATCCAGCTCGTCCGAGGAGAATCGCCATGGCCGCCCATGCAGGCGATAGGTGCCGCCGTGGCGGTCAGGCACGTCGATGACGGCGCCCCAGTACTCCGCCCATTCAGTTTCCGCCGCATCCTGCATGGTGCGGATCTCACCGATCGCGATCTTCGACTCGTCCAGCTGGGCATCAAGCGAGGCCATGTCGCGAAAGGTCAACATCCATGTTTGGACGATGGCATGAAGCGTGTCGTAGTTCTGAGCACGAAGTGCCGCAGTCGCGAAACGGGGATCGCTTCCGAGATCATTACGGCGCATCGCACGCAGATACTGCGTGAACGTCAGGCTCCCGACCAGGCTTGCCGGCGTGAGGAAACGCTCGCCCTGCGGGCCGACAAAGAATGCGCCATCGGTGGCGCCGAGGATGGCCGGTTCCGCGCCCGTATCGATGCCCGCAATGTCTACGTGCGCGCGCTCATTGATCGCCATCATGACGGCAGCCATTGCGACGTCGATGTACTGACCGTGCCCGGTCACCTCCCTCCGATGCACAGCGGCCAGCACCGCAATGGTGGCCTGCAGGCCCGCATAGACATCGGCATGCGATAGCGGGTCGGGTCTCAGCCTGGCGAGCGCATCGCCATAGTGGCGCAATGTGTTGTGCGTGAAGCCGATCTCTGCCTGCACGGTTGGCGCATAGGCCATGCGTGATGCCCAGGGTCCCGCCTGGCCATACCCGGAGATCGACACGTAGATCAACCTCGGGTTGATCTTCGAAATTTCCTCGTAGTCGAGTCCAAAGAATTTCAGGGTGCCCGCGCGGAAGTTCTCGACAAAGATGTCCGCATCCTCGCAGAGCTTCAACACGAGTTCGCGCGCGCCGCGCACGTTGAGATCGATGCTGACGTTGCGCTTGCCGACATTCTGCTGCGCGTAGTAGCCCGACATGCCATCGGTGCAGGGAAAGGAAAAGCGCGAGACATCGGGCCGCGGCGGTTCGACTTTGATGACTTCCGCGCCTAGGTCGGCCAACGTGCGTGCACACAGCGGCCCCGCCAATACGCGCGACAGATCGACGACCTTCAGCCCTTGCAGTGGTCCGGCCATGATCAGCACCCCTCGAATTTAGCCATGCCGGGTCCTTCCGCCAGGAAGGACTTGAGCCCGATCTCGACGTCCCGGGATGCCCAAATCGCCTTCTGCAATTCGCCCATCGCCAAGTCAGCCGCCCGTACACCCTCGTTGGCTGCAATGGCTGCGATCTGCTTGGTTACCCTATGCGCAACCGTCGGCCCATTTGCGAATTCCTGAGCCACCGAAAGGGTTGCCGATTCCAGGTCGTCGTCCGCAACGACCAAATTGATGAGGCCCCACCGTTCGAGTGTTTCCGCGTCGTATCGGCGTCCGAGCATCGACATCTCCTTGGCACGTGCGAGACCGATGCGCTGTACCTGCCGCTGGATCGCGCCCATCAGTGGATTCAATCCCAGCGCGCTTTCGACCGAACCGAGCTTGGCCGATCTCGCCGCGATCACATAGTCGGAAGCGAGTGCCAATTCAAGCCCCCCTCCCAGACAGGCGCCGTTGACGCTCGCCACGATCGGGACCGGAAGCGATTCGAACGCGCTCAGTACATCGATGGGCGTCATCGCCTCCTCTGCACTGCCTGCCTGCCCCTCCGGCTCGAACCCTTTGGCGGCTTGAATGAGACCGTTGAATTGGTCGACGTCCGCACCTGCGCAGAAGTGCCTCAAGTTGCTGCGAAGCACGATGGCGCGGCTGCCTGCTTCGACAGCCTCACGCATCGCCGCCACCAAGGGGGCGAGCAACGTCTCGTTCATTAGGTTGTACGGCATGTAGTTCATGGACAGCACCGTCACGTACCCGTGCTTTTCCTTAAGAACAATGTCCTCGCTCATCCGATTTCTCCTTGTCTTTCGAGTATCTTATCGCTGCTAAGATTGGATGAAGGTTAGGTTTTCGGTAGACCGACGTCAACCACGGGCTTTCCCTAAACAACCGCGCCTCTCCTTGTTTTATTTGCTCATACGGAAAGCCGCGAGCATTGGTCTGGGAGTCTTACCGATGCTAAGATTCAACCCATCCGCTCGACTGGCGAGGAGCCGTTCTTCGAACGCTGTCGGTCAAGATGCGCACTCCTTCGGCAGAAATGCCCAGACATTTTTCGTCATGGATAAATCAAAGAAAAAGGCTACCGCTGACCCTACTGCACTTGAGCCGATCAATTCCTCGGCGAAGCGCGCGACAGGTGCCGTCAGGAAAACGTCGCGGCCGCCCAAGGCGCCCGCGCCCACGTATCACCATGGCGACTTGCGCAACGCGTTGATCACCGAGGGCCGCCGCGTACTCGAGGAGGTAGGGCTTCAAGGTTTGAGCCTGCGCGAGGTAGCGCGCTCGGTGGGGGTGTCGGTCGCGGCACCGTTTCATCACTTCGGGGATAAGGAAGGCTTGCTCGCAGCGATCGCAGCGAACGGCTTCACCGAATTGGCCGCGCTACGCAGCGCAATCGCCGCATCCACGGCAGATCCGCTGCAACGGACGTACCGAACGATGGAGTGTTATGTCGACTTCGCCGAGCGGCACAAGGGACTGTTCAATCTGATGGTCGGGCCGCGAATCCTCGAACGGGAAGACGCTAAAGAGCTGGTCGAGTCGGTCATGTCGTCGTTCGACTTGTTTGCGTCTGCAGTCTGCGACTACGCGCGCACCCAGGGATGGGCGCAAAACGACTTGGATCTGGTGGTTCACGCCGCGTGGTCCGTCGAGCATGGCCTCGCGATGCTGCTGCTGAACGATCGCATTCCCACTTGGGGATACAAAATGGATATCAAAAAAATGGCGCTCCCGTTCTCTATTTCGCTATTGCTGAACGGCATCGCCGCTGGCCCGAAGAGCCTGGCCACCATCGCAAGCCAGCTCGGGCCGGCTGGAAAGCGGCTTCTCGACCGCGACCCCACGAACCGAAAGACTCGGTAACGAGTCGAGCTCATGCAACGGAGAAGGGTGTTCTACGATGAGGCACCACTGGCGCCCACGCCGGCATCGCCAAGATGCTAGCCGGCTCAAGACGCCGCGCAATTGGCATTACGCGGCTTTAAGACATTGGTATTGCGGCTGAGACGGCACCACGCTCCACGTGCCATCAGGCGCTTGAAAAAAGAGGATCACCAAAGGTCCCGACGGGCGGTGCACCTCGACCGACACATACCGGCCGCCCTCGCGACAATTGCCTCTGGTCACCCTCGCCGGCTTCGCCGAAGCCAGCGCCAACCACTTCTGAACCAGCAGGCGCAACGACCGCTCGCCTTTATCCACGATATTCCCCTTCACCGCAGCACTATCGGAAGACCACGCTCCGACGACATCTGAATAGGAGCAACGTAACCTAATCTTATCACCGCTAAGATTAAGAACAATCCGGGTTATCCCGCTAGATGCGGTTCAGGGGTGAAGGGTGGGGGGAGCCTGCTGAAACGGAGCGGCCCTTGCACGGCCGCTCCAGCGCATCCTATCAAAGCGTCGCCACAGCGCCCGCTTCTGACGACCGGGGGAGCGCGCTCGTCAGGCGGCCGTGGATCAACTTCTCCGCCTCCGACACGATCCGCTCGATGAGTTCTTTGACCGTGGGTATATCGTTGATCAGGCCGGCAGCCAAGCCGCAGCTCCACGCGCCCGCATCCATCTGCCCTTCGACCATCACTTTGGGGTAGACGCCCGCCACCTGCTCGTAGATATCGCCGATGACGAGCTTGTCACCCTTCTCCCGCTCGATTTCCAGCAGACGATCGACACCGGCATTCTTGAGCACGCGCTCAGTGTTCTTCATGCCGCGCATGACCAGTCTCGTATCGAGTTCAGTTGCCCCGACAATCGCCTGCTTGACGCTTTCATGCACAGGCGCTTCCTTGGTGGCAACAAAACGCGTACCCATGTTGATCCCGTCGGCACCCAACGCCAGTGCCGCGACAAGGCCCCGTCCGTCGGCCACGCCCCCTGAAGCCACGAACGGGACTTTGAGTTCCTGAGCGGCCCGCGGCAACAGAATCATGTTGGGTATGTCGTCTTCCCCCGGATGCCCCCCGCACTCGAAGCCGTCCACGCTTACGGCGTCGCAACCGATGCGTTCAGCCTTCAAGGCGTGTCGAACCGACGTGCACTTGTGGACCACTTTGATGCCGGCCGCCTTCATGGCCGGCATATGCTCCTCGGGGCTGCGCCCGGCCGTCTCGACGATCCGCACGCCACTCTCCGCGATGGCGGCAATGTACTCGGGGTACGGCGGCGCGGAAAAGGAAGGCAGAAAGGTCAGGTTCACACCGAACGGCTTATCGGTCATATCCCGGCATCTGGCAATCTCCTTGGCGAGCAGTTCAGGTGTCTTCTGCGTCAATCCCGTGATAAGCCCAAGGCCGCCTGCATTGGAGACGGCGGCGGCGAGTTCCGCAAACCCGACATAGTGCATGCCTCCCTGGATGATCGGATAGGCAATGCCGAAGAGTTCGGTGATACGTGTCTTCATGAGAAATTCCTATTGTTTAGCATTCCGGCAGACGACGCCAAGCCCCGGCCGCTGCAGCCGCGCCGAAGGCGGCGGCCAACACGCAGCCAATGCGCAGCTACTACCTTTGAAGTCAGCATCGCTCCAGGCACAGGGCGATCCCCTGTCCACCGCCAATGCATAGCGAAACCACCGCTTTGCGCGCGCGGGTGCGCTCGAGCGCGTGCGCAACCTTCGTGATGAGGATCGCGCCGGTGGCGCCGATTGGATGTCCGTGTGCAATCGCGCCGCCATCGATATTGAATTTCGACGGATCGATGCCGAGCTCGTCACGCACGGCGATCCCTACGGCGGCAAAGGCCTCATTGACCTCGTAACGATCAACGTCCTGCGCATTCCACCCTGCCCGGCCGAGTGCCAGCCGCACGTCAGGAAGCGGCCCAAGTCCAAACAAGCCCGGTTCGACTCCTGCGATGCCGATACCGCGAATCGTGAGCATAGGCTGTAACGCGTGCGCGCGAGCCACGTTCTCGTCGCAAACGATCATCGCGGCAGCACCCGCGTTCACGCCGGGAGAATTGCCCGCGGTAATCGTCCCATCCGGACGGAAGGCCGGCTTAAGTTTGGCAAGCGTCTCAGGCGTCGTTTCGGGCCGGTTGGCTTCATCCTCCGAGAACTGAATCGCGGCCCCCTTGAGCCCCTTCACCGTCAGCGGTTCGATCTCGGCTTCGAACCAGCCGGCAGCCTTGGCTTTGGCGAAACGCTGCTGGCTTTGCGCCGCGAATGCATCTTGGGCCTCGCGCGTGATCCCGAATTTCAGCACGAGATCCTCGGTGTGCCAGCCCGAATGCTTGCCCGAAAATGCATCGTTCAGTCCGTCGAACAGAATCGAATCCACGGCCTCCGTGTTGCCCATGCGCGCCCCGGAACGCAGTCCGGGCAATAAGTACGGCGCTCGCTCCATGTTCTCGGTCCCGCCAGCGATAACCAGCCGCGAAAGACCACTTGCGATTTCGGCATAGGCCGTCGCCACCGCCTGCACGCCCGAACCGCACACCCGATTGACCGTCATCGCGGGAGCTGTCACGGGCAAGCCCCCATGAATGGCGGCTTGCCGCGCGATATTCATCCCGTTGCCGGCTTGCACGACATTGCCGATCACGACCGAGTCCACTCGCTCGGGATCGAGTCGGGCGCGGCGCAGCGTCGCAGCAATGGCATGCGCACCCAGCATCGCGGCCGATGTGCTCTTCAGCGAGCCTCCGAAACTGCCGATAGCCGTACGAACTGGCGCGCAAATAACGATGTCCTTGCTCATGGTGATCCTTATCTGATTGCGTGATCTCTATGGAGCCAGCCCTGCTTCAGAGGTCTTCCCTCACCGGCATCCAGCAGCTTGCCTTCAATCTTAACAATGCTAAGATCGAACGAGATTAGGCCCCCTGACACCTTTCCGTCAATCGCGGGCTTTCCCTAGATAAAGGAGCGTTTCGTTGTTTCCGCCTTCCCGTTCCCCCAGGAGGCGGGCAGCCTTGCCGAGGTACAATCCGTCAGCAGCAAGCGCCCCTATTCTCATTGCCTCGCCGACATGCCCGCCACCGGTTCAACGTCCAAGACCCCGAAGCAACAACGCTCTTTCGCGACCAAGGAACGGCTGACCGAAGCGACGGTACAACTGCTCGGCGAGGTGGGCGAAGCGGGTGTGACCCATCGTGCCGTTGCAGAGCGCGGCAACGTTTCCCTTGCCTCGACCACCTACTACTACGATTCGAAAGACAGTTTGCTAGCCGATGCGTCCGCATCGCTATTGACGAACTATGTGGACAGATTCCACCAGTTCGCGGCAAGGCAACTTGCGCAAGTCGAGGGACGTGTCTCCCTGGAAGCGTTCTTCGCACGTCTGTTGCGTCGTGCGACCGGCAAGGACCGGCTACTCACGATCGCTTGGTGCGAGATCTTGCTGGCGTGCGCCCGCCACCCCGAAACGCGGGCACTCGCACGAACGTGGTATGCCAATCTTCAAGAGATCTGGACCGAGATCTTTGCGGTGCTGGGCGCCAGCACGGATCCGCTCGACGTGCAGACCGCCATCGACCGCACTGTTGGTCTGCTGTTCATCGTGGTGCCACTGGGCTTACCCCCAGAGCAAGCCGAAGCGGCACTGAGGATGGGCCTGGATCCAGCCCTGATCGATTCACTGCCACCCGCACCGCCCATTGCGCCCGCCACTGAAAGCCGCAAAGCCCGTGAGACAAGAGAGCAACTGCTTGACGCCGCGAAGCGCATCATGGCGACGCAGGGTGCCGCCGCCGTGACCGGTCGCGCGGTAGCCGCTGAGGCCGGGCTCGCGGCGGGCACGCCTGCGAACTACTTCAAGCCCATATCGACGCTCGTTGACGCGGCCAGAGAAGAACTCTATGAGGCGGCCAAAGCGCGATATCGAGAGGGGGTGTCGCAAATCGACCCACGCCCCCTGTCGTTCGAGCAAGTGGTCGACCTCAGTGCGGCGGTTCTTGTGCGAGAGGTCACTCAATACAGTGGACTCAACATAGCAACGCTGTCTGTCGAGGTTGAAGCCGCCCGCCAGCCGGCGCATAGAAGTATGGTCGGCAAATGGTTCATCGACAGGACCCGCGGGTGGCTTCGCCTGCTCTCGCATACCGATGTCCGCACGCAACCGGCGGATGCACTGAAGGCATGCGCACTCTACAACGGCATCGCGGTTCGACTGCTCTCCACCGGCGCGGACTCTCTAGCGATCTCCCAAGTGCGCTCGGAATTCTGGCTGGGGCTTCAGCCGCATGCCCGGTAGACCATTCGGGCACGCCATAAATTCGTACAAACGATCATAAATGTGTTGACCGTCGTTTGATGTGCGCCTACGATTCATGCATCGGCGCGCACAATTGCGTGCCGTTATTCACCGGTCATCTATCATTTTGAAATTGGTACAAACGAGCAGTTTTCGCTGAGATTGACTCTCCGAATGAGAGCTGGCCTAGCGTTGACCTCATTACCTGGCTCGATGGCGCGAAGATCGGATGGATATTTGAGAGCTGGCCAATCTTCAGGCCAGTGCACGTCGACTTCTCACCATAGGTTCGTACCATGACAATCAATTTGACCAATCGGGTCGCCGTCGTTACCGGCGCGGGCGCAGGGCTGGGACGTGAACATGCGCTGTTATTGGCGCGCTTGGGCGCCAAAGTCATGGTCAATGATTTGGGTAGTGATGTCCACGGCAAGAGCGGCTCGGGGTCGGCTGCTCAGAAGGTCGTGGAAGAAATCAAGGCACTCGGGGGCGAAGCGGTTGCCAACGGCGCGTCGGTCACTGACTTCCAAGCCGTTCGGAAAATGATTGACGACACCGTCGAGCGTTGGGGCCGTGTCGACATTTTGGTCAACAATGCCGGCATCCTGCGCGACAAGACCTTCAGCAAGATGGAGCTGGCGGATTTCCGCGACGTCCTCGAAGTCCACCTGATGGGGGCCGTCAATTGCACAAAGGCGGTCTGGGATCTGATGCGTGAACAGAAATACGGACGCATTGTCATGACGACTTCCTCGTCGGGTCTGTATGGCAATTTCGGGCAGGCGAACTATGGTGCAGCGAAGCTCGCGCTCGTCGGCCTGATGCAAACACTCGCGCTCGAAGGCGCAAAGTACGATATCCGCGTCAACTGCATTGCGCCCACCGCCGGCACGCGCATGCTCGAGGGCCTCATGCCGCAGGCGATGCTCGACGCACTCTCGCCTGCCGCGGTCAGCCCTGCCATCGGTGTTCTCGTCGGCGAAGACGCCCCCACGCGTATGATTCTCTGCGCCGGCGCCGGCAGCTTCGAAACTGCCAATATCACGCTGACACCAGGCCTTCATCTCGGCATGGGTGACGACGTCACCCATGAGCTCGCGCAGCGCCTGCCGGAAATCCTGGACCGTCACGGTGAAATCGTCCCTGCGGCGGGCTCTGTTCAGGGCGATGTCGAACTTTCCAAGGCCGGCTTCTCTATGCAGAGTGCTGGAGCGGAACTTGTTCGCGCATAAACGCTTTCACGGCGCTTATCCGCGTCTTGTCGCACTGCAATTGGGAAGCTGGCGATGAACACACTGACTCTGGAAGCATTCTCCGCGTTAGAGGGAAAGGAACTGGGCGTATCCGATTGGATACTGGTAAGCCAAGAGAGCATTAATGCCTTTGCTGATGCGACTCGGGATTGGCAATACATCCACGTGGACGAAAAGGCGGCCCGCACTGGCCCATTCGGCGGGACGATCGCACACGGGTTTCTGACCTTGTCGTTGTTATCGGCTATGTCCGCCGGGATCATCCCGAAGCTTGCGGGTACAACCTCGTCCGTGAACTACGGCTTCAACAGCCTGCGGTTCGTCAGCCCCGTGAGGAGCGGCGAACACATCAGAGGCCGATTTGGTCTGAAAGCGATCACCCGCCGCAGCGAAAACAGCTACCAGCTAACTGTGAACGTCTCCGTCGAAACCGAGCAGAAAGTAAAACCCGCACTCGTCGGCGAGTGGGTGATTATTGCCAACGTCTAAGCCGATTGCAGGGCCGACGGCCGGCTAGCTACCGCCAGTTTCACGGCATCGACCGGCCCCGCATGAACCTCCATCATTGGACACCATGTCAAGCAATCTGATTCTCTCGCGTCGAGACCTCGATTTCATTCTGTTCGACTGGCTGCGTATTGATTCGCTCAGCCAGCGAGCCCGATACGCAGGGCAGGACCGCTTCGACTACGAATCGGTTCTCGACGTCTATAGCAAGCTGGCCTCGGAGCTTTTCGCGCCGCATAACAAAAAGAACGACCACGTAGAACCCTCGTTTGACGGCGAGCACGTCACCGTCAATACCGAAGTTGGAGTGGCGCTGAAGGCATTTGCCGAAGCGGGCCTCGTTTCGGCGGGTTTCCCATCGGAGTGGAACGGCATGAGCCTGCCTTCCGTTGTCGAACGTGCGGGCATGGCCTATCTGATGGCCGCCAATCCCGGTACGGCCGGGTACGCGTTTCTGACGATCGCCAACGCCAACCTGCTCATGACGTATGGAGATCGCCACAAAGTGGCGCCGTACATCGACGGCATGGCCGCGGGCCGATTCTTCGGTACGATGTGCCTCTCTGAGCCGCAAGCTGGCTCCAGCCTCGCTGATATCCGCACGAAGGCGGTCCCCTCTGCAGACGGTCGCTACCGGCTCTTCGGCAACAAGATGTGGATCTCCGGTGGCGATCACCAGATTTCGGAGAACATCGTCCACCTCGTGCTGGCGAAGATTCCCGACGAAGACGGGAAACTACCGCCAGGGGTGCAAGGTATTTCGCTCTTCACCGTTCCGCGCCGTCTGTTCCATGCGGACGGCACGCTGGGCCAGCGTAACGACGTTACCCTGGCCGGTATCAACCACAAGATGGGGTACCGGGGCACAGTGAACTGCCTCCTGAACTTCGGAGAAGGCCGTTATCAACCCGACGGCGAGGCAGGTGCAATTGGCGATCTCGTGGGAGAACCGGGCCGGGGACTGGCCTATATGTTCCACATGATGAACGAGGCGCGGATTACCGTCGGCCTGAGTGCAGCCGCACTCGGCTATACCGGCTTTCTTCACGCTCTCGATTACGCCAAGACCCGCCTTCAAGGCCGCCTGCGCAGTGAACGCGATCCGGCCACGAAGCCGGTGGCAATCGTGCAGCATGCCGACGTCCGTCGGATGCTGCTCGCACAGAAGACATACGCGTCCGGCGCGCTTGCGTTGTGCCTCTACGCGGCGAAACTGAACGACGACGTTCATTCGCTGGACGATGTCAAAGCGCGCGAAGATGCCCAGTTGCTGTTGGATCTTCTCACGCCGATCGTTAAAAGCTGGTCGTCCGAATGGGGCTTGGCGGCGAACGACCTTGCCATCCAAGTCCATGGTGGTTACGGCTACACGCGTGAGTACAACGTCGAACAGTTCTATCGGGACAACCGGCTCAACCCCATTCACGAGGGTACCTTCGGCGTCCACGCGCTCGACTTGCTCGGGCGAAAAACACAGATTCGCGATGGGGCTGCCGTACGTCTGCTCCAAGCACGCGTGTTCGAGACGATCGCGACTGCCTCGACAACGGCGTCCCTTAAGGCACACGCCGAAAAGCTGAGTGCAATCTGGAATCGGCTTAGTGAAGTCACCGAGAAGCTTAATTGCCTCGAAGACATTGACCTGAGGTTGGCTAACGCCGCACCTTATCTCGAAGCATATGGTCACGTCGTAGTCGGATGGCTTTTACTCGATCAGGCTATCGCGGCCGCGCAGCTTATGGACGATACCGCGAACAGTGACTTCTATCGCGGAAAGCTTGCAAGCTGCGACTATTACTTTGGCTGGGAAATGCCCAAGGTCGAATCTTGGCTTGCCGTCCTCGATCCCGTGGAAACGACACCGCTCACCATGGCGATCGAGTGGTTCTGACGCGAAGGCACATACGGTTTGGCCTGCCAGGACGGTCCTTAACCCGGACCACTATACGTCGAACGCGTTCATTCTCATTTAATGATCCGATACAACCGAGTGGAGCTCCAGCATGAGAGCAGTGCAGCAGCTGTTTGATTTGACCGGCAAGACAGCGTTAGTGACGGGTGGCTCACGCGGCCTCGGGCTTCAAATTGCCGAAGCGCTCGGCGAGCAAGGCGCACGGCTCGTCGTGACGTCACGCAAGCAGGCAGACCTCGACGAAGCGGTGGCGCATCTCACGCGGAAGGGCATTCACGCCAGCTCGATCTCCGCGAATCTGGGCGACGAGCAATCGATTACGCCGCTGGTCGATGCCGTGCTCGCACAGATCGGGCACATCGATATTCTGGTCAACAACGCGGGAGCTACCTGGAATGCCGCGGCGGAAGACTATCCTCCCGAGGCGTGGGACAAGGTGATGAACCTCAACGTGCGCAGCGTCTTTCTGCTATCCAAGGAGATCGGAAAGCGCACGATGATTCCCCGAAGGTATGGACGCGTCATCAACGTCGCCTCCATTACCGGTTTTGGCGGCAATGCACCGGGAACGATGCAAACGCTCGCCTATAACACTTCGAAGGGTGCGCTGATTAACTTCACGCGCACGCTGGCTGGCGAATGGGGCCAATATGGCATCACCGTCAATGCGCTGGCGCCTGGTTTCTTTCCCACCAAGCTCACCCACGGCTTTCTCGAAGACAGCGCGAATGGTTCACTGGTGGCGCGCTCGCCGCTCCAGCGACTCGGCGACGAAGAAGATCTGAAGGGCGCGACCGCCCTTTTTGCGTCGGATGCAGGCAAGCACATTACCGGCCAAGTGCTGGCGATCGACGGCGGCGTCTCCGCAATTATCTGAGCGCGACGTCAATGCCCCTGCGCACCGCATAACCTCGGGAATGAATCGATGCGCCTGTAAGCCAGCTCAGTATGGGCGCGAGTTGGCCAGCGATGCCGGTGTAACGATGCAGGAACTCAGCGTTTCAATATCTCACGTTACCGAGATCATGCACGAGATCGCCGCCGCTTCCATTGAGAAAAGCCGGGGCATCGATCAAATTGGCTAGCGGTCGCGCTGATGGACAGGAGGACTCAGCAGAATGCCACGCTGGCTGAGGGGTCTACAGCTTCCGCGCGATTGCTCGAGGATCAAGCCAGGGCAACTGCACAAGCAATCGACGCCTTCGAGCTTCACGACACGGCGCAGTTAATTTAGACATCCAACACGGTAAGCAATCAGGAGCCACGCCATGAGCATAAGCAGTATCGGTAGCAGCGCATTGGTCAATATCACGATCGCGGATAGCGTGGCCGATGTGCGCCTGAACCGCCCCGAGAAGATGAACGCACTGAATCCCGCCATGTTTGACGCAATCATCGCGGTGGGTGAACATCTTGCGAAGGCGCCCGACGTGCACGCGATCGTGCTTTCGGGAAATGGCAAAGCCTTCTGTGCGGGCCTCGACCTGGAGAGCATGGCCGCACTTGCGCAAGCGAGCGGGAAGACGCCGCTGGTCGAACGAACGCACGGCGTCAGCAACGATTTCCAGTATCTCTGCACGCTATGGCGCGAACTGCCCGTGCCAGTCATTGCCGCCTTGCGCGGCGTGGCGTACGGCGGAGGGCTGCAACTCGCGCTGGGCGCTGATTTGCGCTATGTGGCGCCCGACGCCCGCCTTTCGATGATGGAAACGAAATGGGGCATCGTCCCCGATATGGGCGGCATGGTGCTCACTCGCGATCTGATCCGCGACGACCGGTTACGCGAACTGATCTATACCGCACGTATCGTCGGGGCCGCGGAAGCCGTCGAACTGGGGCTCGCCACGCGCGTGACCAGTGATCCCCTTGCGCTCGCACTCGACGCCGCACGGGAGATCGCGCAGAAGAGCCCCGACGCAATTCGCGCCGCGAAGCATCTGATGCAGGTGGCCTCGCGCGGCGACGCGGCAGCGACTCTGCTGGCCGAATCCGCCGAACAGGAAATGCTGATCGGCGGTGCAAACCAACGCGAAGCGGTGGCAGCGAATCTCGAAAGGCGTGCGCCTCGCTTCGCGCCTGCAGAGCCGCGCACAAAAAAGTGATGCGGTCTCGTTCCGGCCGCTCAGACGCATGTGCCATTGACAACTGCACGGTCGAGGAGACACCGCGCAGTGCGCTAAGCCGATGCAAGTGTCGTCCCGACATGTCGTTCTCCTTTCCTACCCACAAAACCCAACCCGCTACCCATGTTTCATCGGGAGATTGTCGGGAGCCTTGGCGGAAGGCAGCCGACTACAACGATCGCTCGCGCAGCCCCGCCAGGTAAGACTCCCGCAGTTGCAGATAGCCTCCTACCCACCATCCTACCCATATTGGGCTCAGCGGCAATCCAATATCGGCCGCAACGCCCGATCCCCAGGCGGGTCATGGTCCTTCGAGCATACCTGGCGTATTCGGGATATTGACCTAAATACACGAATGTCTTGCCAGTTCAAGCCTGGCAATCGACGCGCGGTGTACCTCCAGCAGGATACGTCACTGCGATAGATTCCAATCGAAGCGACAACTGCGTGAGCCACTCGCGCCGTTCGCCGTCATACGTGTGTCGGTTGTAGACGCCGATGATTCCAGGCTGTACATGACCGAGGACCGCCTCGGCGATTTCATTGGGACATCCCAGCATTGCAAGCAGAGTCCGAGATGTACGTCGAAGATCATGGGCTGACCAATGCGTGACCGGCAAACGCGGCCGGTCATGTTTCGGCGCGATCTTGCAATATGGTTGATGATAATAGACGCCGTGCTGGACCACGGTCTGGTCCATCGCCGTTCCGCGCGACGAAGGAAACAAAAAGGTTCCCTTCGCCTGATCGAGGCGCCGTCGCACAACAACCTCAGCACGACCTATGAGCGGCACGCGCAGATCCGTTGCCCTCTCGTTTTGCAACCCCTTGGTCTTGTGTTTCGGGATAGTCCACCCAAGACCGTCCGCTTCCTCCGCCACCTCGGAACTCTCCATGGCGACGATCTCGCCACCCCTCGTGCCGGTCCAAAGATAGAGCGTCAGCGCATCAGCGACAGTCAAACTGAAATTCGGCAGCCAGCGGATCAATGTGCCGAGTTCATCCACCGAGAGCACTCGTTTCTGCGTCCCCGTGTATTTTCCCTCGACCTTGCGGCCCTTGCTCTTCAATCGCCCCTTTAAAACATCCTTCCACCAATTCGCAGTGGTGTCGGGAAGGCGCCCGGCATCAAGCGCATAGTTCCAGGCACCACCAAGCTCCATGCGAAGGCGCGCCGCGAGAACAGGCGTCGACCTATATGAATCGAGAAAATCGAACGCCTGGGCGCGTGTGATGGTCGCCGCGCTAGCGTCTGCAATAGGCCCCAGCATCGCCTTGAATATACGGGCGACCTCGACTGCTCCCTTCGTCTTCCGATTTGGTTCTACATGACCTTCCAGATAGTCGCGGCACAGTTCCCTGACGGTGTAGCTGGTCGGTGACGGACGAGCAGCCGCCTCTTCCCGCTTTCGACGTGGAACGGAAAGCTCGGCGCCAGAATCGCGCTCGGCACGACTCTTTTCCCACACGGAGATCGCTGTAGCGAATGCCATCGCGGGCCACTCGCCGAGCTTCACCTGCCGCATGCGGCCGTCGACCGGCGATTTGTAGCGATACGTCCACGATTTGCGACTCGCGGAAACCTGAAGGCGAAGCCCGGGAAATCCCTCAAAGGTCATGTGCTCGCCGTTCGGCAGCTTGGCGACGATACGGGCATCAAAGCGCATTCTTCCCTCGGCGTAGGTTAGCCCGCCGGTCACCGCAACACCGATCAATCCACCCATCGTTCGCAGCGCTCGAACTGAGGCAGTCGCGATGCCAACCTGTGCAGGTCCGGCCAGCTGATGGCCAATGATCGTCCAAGCCCGAAAACGTAAACCGAAGGCAATCCCAAGCAACGCGACGAGGTCCGTCGTCATTCCGGTCGACCCGCCGCGAAATCCGCGACGTCAAACCCACCGACAGCCTCCGGCGATAGCTGCCCGCCCGCATCGCGCAACCACGTTGGGCGAGCGGCGCGCCGGCAAGGCATCGACAAACGCGGCGAGAGCTACATTCCCGGCATGCGCACTAAATCGCGAACTCTCCAACGCGCTGCCGCCCGATTTGCGTCGACTATGCGACAGATACGCGACGCACGATCTACGCTTGATCGATCGACTTGACGACACCACGGTGATCGAAAAATGAAGCCAGGGCGGCCTCAAATCTGAACTGCAACACTCTCGCCAGCCGGTAAAGTCCGCGAATGGCAAAGAGCACGTACCAACAACTGCAACCTGAAGAACGTATGCGAATCGATTTCTGGCGGGACGAGGGATTGAGCTTGCGGGCGATCGCCCGCAAGCTCAATCGTGCACCCTCGACGTTGAGTCGCGAGTTGGCCCGCAACGCGCAGACCAACGGTCTGTACTGCCCACGTGTAGCCCAAGCGTCTCGCAACGCCCGACGGCAAGCCGCCCGACCGCCGTTGAAGCTCGCACGCGATTCGGTTCTTTGGGGGTGTCGTTTGCCAGCGCTTGCGCGAATGCCAGTGGTCGCCTCAGGAGATTGCCGCTACCCTGAAGCGCACCTTCCCCGACGATCCGAGTCTGCACGTGTCCCACGAAACGATTTACAACGCCATCTACGCCCAGCCTCGCGGTGAGTTGCGCCGCGAACTGATTGCCTGCCTGCGCCAGCACCGCAACAAACGCCTGCCGCGATCGCGCGGCACCGATCGGCGAGGGGCGATTCCCGACATGGTCAGCATTCACGTGCGACCGCCCGAGATCAACGACCGCCTCATG